>NZ_JBUYSX010000024.1:0-319 GCF_055231775.1 Flavobacterium niveum | reverse complement strand
AGAATACTTAAAAGGAAATTTTAGAAGTTGGGTAATCAACGTTCCGCTTAAAGCTGAAAGCAGATGACTGACGGCTAAAGAAATGGGGGATTAGCTCAGCTGGCTAGAGCGCCTGCCTTGCACGCAGGAGGTCATCGGTTCGACTCCGATATTCTCCACCAATTTAGTCGAAAGACTAAAGTCATAAAGTAAAAAGTCTTCGGGCTTTACGACTTTCGACCTTAGGCTCCAGACTATAGAAAGTTCATTGACATATTGAGATTGAAATACAGTAAGAAATAGAAAGCACAATAGCTGATAGCTAAAAGCTGTCAGCTTA
>NZ_JBUYSX010000023.1:0-348 GCF_055231775.1 Flavobacterium niveum | reverse complement strand
GATGAGACCTCGTTTGTAGTAACGATAGTACACCCGCCGGTACTTACCACGCCAACAGCGCTTGAAGCGTGTGATGATGCAAGCAACAACGGTACGGCATTGTTCAACCTGGTACCTGCGGGCAACCAGGCCGTGGGCAACCAAACTGGTTACACCATTACCTACTATACCAGCAATGCCACCGCACAGGCAGGTGGTACAGCAGGCCAGATTGCCGACCCTACAGCCTACGAAGGCTCGGGTAACGTATACATCAGGGTAGTAGCTGCGGGCGATGCCACAGCATGCTACGCGATAAAAGCGGTACAACTCATCGTCCATCCAAAACCTGATGTTTTACCGGTTTCG
>NZ_JBUYSX010000022.1:0-348 GCF_055231775.1 Flavobacterium niveum | reverse complement strand
TGGATACTTAAAAGGAAATTTTGGAAGTTGAGTGGTTATCACGTTATAAGGTGAGCACGTTATCAAACTGCAAACTGCGACTGGTAACTGCTACTGAAGAAAAACGGGGGATTAGCTCAGCTGGCTAGAGCGCCTGCCTTGCACGCAGGAGGTCATCGGTTCGACTCCGATATTCTCCACAAAAAAGCTAAGAAGCTGACAGCTGTCAGCTAAGGAGCTAAGAAAGTTCATTGACATATTGAGATTGAAATACAGTAAGAAATAGAAAGCACAAAAGTGTTTGTGGTTTTTAGTTGTTGGTTTTTGGTTTTCGAACCATGAACTATAAACAAAAGAACTATAAACTTG
>NZ_JBUYSX010000021.1:0-354 GCF_055231775.1 Flavobacterium niveum | reverse complement strand
CACGGTAAGCAACCCATTTGGGCAGGAGCAGTCGATTGTGGTACTGGTAGAAGGCTTTGGCGAGTACCAGTACGCACTGAACGAGTACGGCCCATGGCAGAACTCGAATGTGTTCACAGACGTACCGGGTGGTCCACAGACCATCTATGTAAGGGATGCCAACACACTGGACGAAGAAACAGAGTGTGGTACACTGATCATCGAAGACGTAAGCGTGATTGACTACCCTAGGTTCTTCACCCCGAACGGTGACGGCTTTAACGATACGTGGAACATCCACGGTATGGAAGAAGGCTACTCAGATACGAACATCTTTATCTTTGACCGTTACGGCAAGCTGATCAAGCAGATCTC
>NZ_JBUYSX010000020.1:0-411 GCF_055231775.1 Flavobacterium niveum | reverse complement strand
TTACAACTGAGTATTAAAAAATCCTCAAAAAAGTTTTAAAAAGGTGTTGTAAAAGTAAAAAAGAGGTGTACTTTTGCACCCGCAACAGAGAAGTTGTAGGCGTTCATAGAAATACAGACTGGTGGTTGATGGGATGAAAAAGCTTGTATAAGCTTGGTTTTTGGTTAAGAAATTAGCTAAGAAAAAAAAGTTTCAAAAACATTAGGATGTAAAGAAAAGTTTACTACTTTTGCACCCGCATTAGCGACGAAGTTCATTTGAAAAACCTGAAACAAGTAAGATTTTAATTTACACTATAATGGTGTGATGAAAAGTAAAAATTCTTGAAAAACTTTAGTGAAAAAAAAAGTTGAGAAAAAGCTTGGATTGAAAAGGAAAAAGGTTTTACCTTTGCCCTCCCGAAACGTAAGA
>NZ_JBUYSX010000019.1:0-427 GCF_055231775.1 Flavobacterium niveum | reverse complement strand
TACGGTAAGCAACCCATTTGGGCAGGAGCAGTCGATTGTGGTACTGGTAGAAGGCTTTGGCGAGTACCAGTACGCACTGAACGAGTACGGCCCATGGCAGAACTCGAACGTGTTCACTGACGTACCGGGCGGCCCACAGACCATCTATGTAAGGGATGCCAACACACTGGATGAAGAAACAGAGTGTGGTACACTGATCATCGAAGACGTAAGCGTGATTGACTACCCGAGGTTCTTCACCCCTAACGGTGACGGCTTTAACGATACGTGGAACATCCACGGTATGGAAGAAGGCTACTCAGATACGAACATCTTCATCTTTGACCGTTACGGCAAGCTGATTAAGCAGATCTCACCAAGCGGAGAAGGCTGGGACGGTACCTACAACGGTGCAGCACTACCGAGTGACGACTACTGGTTCACCGTT
>NZ_JBUYSX010000018.1:0-1185 GCF_055231775.1 Flavobacterium niveum | reverse complement strand
ATTGTATAAAAAAAGCAGCCTATAGCTGCTCTTTGATTTTTTTTATGTCCTTTTGTGGAATCCAGCCCGTTTTTTCATCGGCCAGTTGTATTTTTTCCCATTTGTCAACGGTTTCAAGGATGTTGACTTTCGTACCGGAATGCAGTATAAAAGCATCCTGCGCATTTTCCCTCGGCTCGGCCTTTACCGAAACCACTTCGGGGAATACTATAGCGTAATTTTCCCGGTTATTTTGCGCCTTAACGTATATGGCGGAGACGATGCTGAGCACCAGTAAACCTACGGCGACAAACATCCCCACAAAGAAAATACGCTTCAGCAGCGTACTACCCGAAAAGTAATATCCCACAAACAACGCAAGGCATAAGAATGCAAAACTCACAGCTATCCATGCCCAGGTGTTGTAATGGTAACCGCCGGTGGCATTGTATATCATTTTAGAAAAGCCTACACGTGGCGTGGCCTTAATATCGTCTACGGCCTTTTGGCGGGCAAAGGCAAGGTTTACCTGCACATCTTTGTTCCCAGGATCCAGCAGCAATGCCTTTTCAAGATAGAAAACCGCCGGGGCTACCTGGCCCATTTTGTGGTAGGCGTTACCCAGGTTAAAGTACACTTCAGCCGATTCTTTGCCTTCTTTCAATATACCCTCATACTGGGCGGCAGCGCCTTTATAGTCGCCTTTTTTGTACAGGGCATTACCCTGGTCAAAGCTCTGCGCCATAGCCAGCTGGGTTATAAAGAGTACTATGTATGCTATATTTTTCATGCTATAATGTCCCGTTAATTACTCTTCTCAAACCATCTTTGAGTAGTATAACATTAAAATTTATCAAAAAACCTAATTTACACCCTGATAACTTCAGATAAGTCAGCAACTGTGCAAGATGGATGTCATGGACTTCTTCAACAGATTTAACTTCGATAATAAACTTGTTCTCTACTATAATATCTGTCCGGTATCCGGTGTCCAGCTTTATTTCTCCATATTGAAGCGGCATTGGCTTTTCTTTTTCAACATATAAACCTGACTTGTATATTTCATAGCACAAACATTCGGTATAGGCACTTTCCAAAAGTCCCGGGCCAAGAGCCTTGTGAACTTTGAGTGCACAATCAAAGGCTATTTTTGCTATTTGGTTTTCTGTTATAAACATTCTTGTTGGCCTTACCTTTTATTTTTTT
>NZ_JBUYSX010000017.1:0-1389 GCF_055231775.1 Flavobacterium niveum | reverse complement strand
TGTCCCGTCCTGAAATAGCGATACACAAAAAAAGTATCATTATGGAAGATCAAAGCAATTATGTAAAGCGTACCCAAAAAGATTACACATTAAGTTTAAAAATTCAGATTGTAAAAGAGATTGAATCAGGAGAGTTATCCGTTACTCAATCCCGAAAAAAGTATGGAATACAAAGCCATGCTACTGTTTTGGGTTGGCTTCGAAAATATGGTAACTTTGATTGGGAGAATCAAACACCATCGAATATGCCAAAGACACCTGAACAACGAATTATGGAGCTTGAAGCCAAGGTTAAACTTTTGGAAAAGCAGAAAGCCCAGCTTGAAAATCAAAATCATATTTCTGATTCTAAGGCTATCATTTTTGATATGATGATTGACCTTGCAGAGAAGGAATATAATATTGATATTAGAAAAAACTTACCACCCGGACAATCCAATCCTTCTGTGAAAAAAGGCAGGAAAGCATAAGCTTTAGCTGTGGTTTGTTCGGGATAGACAGGCAGGTTTATTATCGAAACATTAAGCGTACCAAGCTTAGGAGAACCCTGGCAGAACAGGTTGTAGCTCTTGTGAAAGAGCAGCGCATAGCCCAGCCCAGACTTGGCACACGCAAATTGTATTATATACTTGGCAATAAGCTCAGGGAATTAAAAATAGGCCGGGATAAGTTCTTTAACATTCTTAAAGCAAACCATTTATTAATAAAGCCTAAAAGGAGTTATCATGTTACTACATGGTCACACCATCGTTTTAGGAAACACCCTAATCTAATAAAAGAACTTGATATTAAGAAACCTGAACAAGTGTGGGTGTCAGACATTACATACATCGGGAAACGTGATAAACCTTGTTATTTAAGTTTAATAACAGATGCTTATTCTAAAAAGATAATGGGATACGATGTGTCTGACTCCCTTAGTACACAGGGATGCATTAATGCCTTAAAAATGGCTCATAAGAATAGGAAGTTTAAGACTGAATCATTGATACATCATTCGGATAGAGGAATACAATATTGTTCGGATGAATACCAGTATTTATTAGATAAATACCGCCTAAAATGTAGCATGACTCAAAACTCAGATCCTTATGAAAATGCAGTAGCAGAGAGGGTAAATGGTATATTAAAACAAGAGTTTATGATTGATACTTATCATCTTGAATTAGCATTAATGAAAAAGGTAGTAGCAGAAGTTGTAAATAAGTATAATCAAATCAGGCCACATTGGTCAAATTATATGCTGACTCCAAATCTTATGCACCTGCAAAACAGTATCAAAATGAAAACGTATAAAACAAAAAACAGAAGCAACCCGAAAGCTACTTCTGTTTAAAAAATGTATTTTTACTAGTATTAATCCTGTATCGTTATTTTAGGACTAGTCAA
>NZ_JBUYSX010000016.1:0-2014 GCF_055231775.1 Flavobacterium niveum | reverse complement strand
GAGAACTTCGTAGTCCCGGGCAGACTCGAACTGCCGACCCCTACATTATCAGTGTAGTACTCTAACCAGCTGAGCTACGAGACTGTTTTCAAAGCTACAAAGCTGCTTAGAAGCTAAGCCGCTAAGCGCTAAGATGCTTTTTGAGCTCTCTTCTTACTTATTTTTTTGAACTAACAGCGAGAGTAAGAGTAAATCTTATCTTTTTTTAACCAAGCGAGGTCATTTCTCTAGAAAGGAGGTGTTCCAGCCGCACCTTCCGGTACGGCTACCTTGTTACGACTTAGCCCCAGTTACCAGTTTTACCCTAGGCAGCTCCTTGCGGTCACCGACTTCAGGTACCCCCAGCTTCCATGGCTTGACGGGCGGTGTGTACAAGGCCCGGGAACGTATTCACCGGATCATGGCTGATATCCGATTACTAGCGATTCCAGCTTCATGGAGTCGGGTTGCAGACTCCAATCCGAACTGAGACAGGCTTTATAGATTCGCTCCTGGTCACCCAGTGGCTGCTCTCTGTACCTGCCATTGTAGCACGTGTGTAGCCCAGGACGTAAGGGCCGTGATGATTTGACGTCATCCCCACCTTCCTCACGGTTTGCACCGGCAGTCTTGCTAGAGTTCCCGACATTACTCGCTGGCAACTAACAACAGGGGTTGCGCTCGTTATAGGACTTAACCTGACACCTCACGGCACGAGCTGACGACAACCATGCAGCACCTTGTAATATGTCCGAAGAAAAGTCTGTTTCCAAACCTGTCATACTACATTTAAGCCCTGGTAAGGTTCCTCGCGTATCATCGAATTAAACCACATGCTCCACCGCTTGTGCGGGCCCCCGTCAATTCCTTTGAGTTTCAGGCTTGCGCCCGTACTCCCCAGGTGGGATACTTATCACTTTCGCTTAGCCACTCAGTATTGCTACCAAACAGCTAGTATCCATCGTTTACGGCGTGGACTACCAGGGTATCTAATCCTGTTCGCTCCCCACGCTTTCGTCCATCAGCGTCAATACATTGTTAGTAACCTGCCTTCGCAATTGGTATTCCATGTAATATCTAAGCATTTCACCGCTACACTACATATTCTAGTTACTTCACAATGATTCAAGCCCTACAGTATCAATGGCAATTCGACAGTTGAGCTGCCGGATTTCACCACTGACTTATAAAGCCGCCTACGGACCCTTTAAACCCAATGATTCCGGATAACGCTTGGATCCTCCGTATTACCGCGGCTGCTGGCACGGAGTTAGCCGATCCTTATTCTTACGGTACCGTCAAGCTCCTACACGTAGGAGTGTTTCTTCCCGTACAAAAGCAGTTTACACACCATAGATGCTTCATCCTGCACGCGGCATGGCTGGTTCAGGCTTGCGCCCATTGACCAATATTCCTCACTGCTGCCTCCCGTAGGAGTCTGGTCCGTGTCTCAGTACCAGTGTGGGGGATCTCCCTCTCAGGACCCCTACCCATCGTAGCCTTGGTATGCCGTTACCATACCAACTAGCTAATGGGACGCATGCTCATCTTGTACCGTAACCTTTAATAATCTCCTGATGCCAGGAAAAAATACTATGAGGTGTTAATCCAAATTTCTCTGGGCTATCCCTCAGTACAAGGCAGATTGCATACGCGTTACGCACCCGTGCGCCGGTCTCAAAGCCCGAAAGCTTCTACCCCTCGACTTGCATGTGTTAGGCCTGCCGCTAGCGTTCATCCTGAGCCAGGATCAAACTCTTCATCGTATATTTTTAATATTTTACGACCTTTATTCGCTAGGTTTTTAATTCAATAAAATCAAGTAGTTCTTACTCTCTCTTATGCTGTCAATCCAATATGTCTATGAACGTGTCTTCTTATTTTTTACCGCTTTTCTTTTAAGCTTCTCAGCTCGTTTTCTAAGCGGTTGCAAAAGTACAACTTCTTTTTAAACCTGCAAGACTTTTTGAAAATTTTTTTTCTTTATTTTCTCCAGTGTTTATCGTTGTTCCCAAGCTTTTCAATGAACCCCGAT
>NZ_JBUYSX010000015.1:0-2243 GCF_055231775.1 Flavobacterium niveum | reverse complement strand
AAAACACATTACAATGAGAAAACTATACCTGGCGGCAATAGTTGCACTGGGCAGTTTGTATGGGGCTTACGCACAGCAGGACCCGCACTATACCCAGTACATGTACAACATGAACGTAATTAACCCGGCGTATGCTGGTAGTAAGGAGAATATGGCCATTGGCTTGCTGTACCGCAAGCAGTGGGTAGACATAGACGGTGCCCCGAGTACGGGTACGCTGTCGGTCCACAGCCCTGCGGGTAAGAACGTAGGCTTAGGGCTGTCTGCCATTACCGATAAGGTAGGCCCTGTAAACGAGACAAACGTTTACGGAGATTTCAGCTACACGCTAAAGCTGGGCGGCAGCCACAGGCTGGCATTAGGATTAAAAGCGGGAGCCACCTTCCACAAAGTAGGGCTATACAGTGATATAGGGAACGGTTTTGTGCCGGACCCGGGAGACCCTGCATTCCAGGAGAACGTAAACAATGCGTACTTCAACCTTGGTACAGGTATCTTCTACTACAGCGATAACTACTATTTAGCGTTCTCGGTGCCGAACATGATCAAGAGCAAGCACCTTGAGCTATCTGTAGACGATACAGGTTATAAATTCGGTTCAGAAGTATCGCACTACTTTGTAACGGGAGGTTACGTATTCCAGGTAACCGATAACGTTAAGCTGAAGCCCTCGTTCATGGTAAAATCAGCCTTTGGAGTAGACCCATCAATAGACGGCTCGCTGAACGCTTTGTTCTTCGAGAAGTTTGAGATAGGCGCCACTTACAGGCTTGATGACAGCTGGGGCGGTATGGTAAACTATGCCATCACGCCAAACATCAGGATTGGTTATGCTTACGATCACGTAGTGAGCGACCTTAAGGTAACCACCCCTGCTTCACACGAATTCATGGTACTGTTCGATCTGAATTTCCCGAAAAAAGTATCACGTTCACCACGTTATTTCTAACCTAAAGCACCATAAAATAAGAAGATATGAGAAATCTATATATTACCCTTGGTTTTATGCTGGCTACCGGTTCAGTAATGGCGCAGAGCGATGCCACCAAGGATGCAGACAAGCTGTATGCACGTATGGAATACGTGGACGCAGCGAGCGCTTACCTGAAAGTAAAAGACAAAGACGAGTATGTAAAGCGCCAGCTTGCAGAGAGCTACTACAATATCTTTAACAGCAAGGAAGCGGTTAAATGGTATGGTGAGCTCACCAAGACGCAGCAGGACGCCGAAACGTACTACAAATATGCCCAGATGCTGAAAGCGGAAGGCAAGTACCCGGAAGCCAATGCCCAGATGCAGAAGTTTGCGGGCCTTGCCCCGAACGACCAGCGTGCTGTAATCTTCAAACAGGACCCTAACTATTTGCCAAAACTGCAAAGCCAGGCAAAACTGTTTGAGGAGAAATCACTGGACATTAACGACAAGAAATACGGCAGCTTCGGTGCGGTACTGACAGATGACAACACCATCTACTTTACCAGCGCCAGGAACACGGCCAGGAAGAAATACGGAGCTGATGAGCAGCCGTACCTGGATTTGTACCAGGCTACCTACAATGCCAACGGGACGATAAGCGAGCCGGTACCGGTAAGCGAGGTAAACAGCAGGTGGCATGACGGCCCTGCCGCGGTAAGCGCAGACGGCAACACCATGTACTTTGCCAGCGAAAGCTTTGTAGAGAAAGAATTTGTAAAGGATAAGAAAGCCAACATCAAACAAGGGCAGGTGTACCTTTACAAAGCCGTAAAAGTAAACGGCAAGTGGGACAAGATACAGGAGCTACCGTTTAACGACAAGAAATGGAGCACCGGTAACCCAAGCCTTAGCAAGGACGGCAAATGGCTATACTTTGCATCAGACAGGGAAGGCTCTGTAGGAGGTAGTACCGATATCTGGAAAGTAGAGATAAAAGGCGCGAACAGCTATGGCGAGCCGGTTAACCTTGGCCCGAAAATCAACACAGAAGGCAGGGAAAGCTTCCCGTTCATCACGGACTCAGACAAGCTGTACTTCTCATCAGACGGACGTAAAGGCTTTGGTTCACTTGACGTATTTGTAATCGACCTTAAGAAAGGCACCGAGGCACAAAACGTAGGCCTGCCAATCAACTCGGGCAAGGACGACTTCGCTTTCAGCTTTAACGACAGCAAGAAAGTGGGCTTCTTCTCAAGCAACAGGGAAGGCTATGACAAGATTTACCTTGCCACGCCAATCTGTGGTGTAGAAGCAATTGTAATGGTACG
>NZ_JBUYSX010000014.1:0-3171 GCF_055231775.1 Flavobacterium niveum | reverse complement strand
AAAGTACAATAAGCAAAATAAGGGCGTACGGGGGATGCCTGTGGCTCTCAGAGGCGAAGAAGGACGTGATAAGCTGCGATAAGCTTCGGGGACTGGCACATACAGATTGATCCGAAGATTTCCGAATGGGGCAACCCGGCATGTTGAAGACATGTCACACCGTTAGGTGAGCAAACCCGCTGAACTGAAACATCTAAGTAGGCGGAGGAGAAGAAAACAAAAGTGATTCCGTAAGTAGTGGCGAGCGAACGCGGATTAGCCCAAACCATGGTTGTTACGGCAATTGTGGGGTTGTAGGACTGCGCCATTTTATGCAAATAGAACTGGAATTACCTGGAAAGGTAAGCGATACAGGGTGATAGCCCCGTACAGGTAATAGATGTAATAGATAGCAGTATCCTGAGTAGGGCGGGGCACGTGAAACCCTGTCTGAATCTGGCGGGACCATCCGCTAAGGCTAAATACTCCTGAGAGACCGATAGTGAACCAGTACCGTGAGGGAAAGGTGAAAAGAACCGTGAATAACGGAGTGAAATAGATCCTGAAACCGTGCGCCTACAAGCGGTCGGAGCCTTTATTGGTGACGGCGTGCCTTTTGCATAATGAGCCTACGAGTTACCGTTGCTGGCAAGGATAAGTACTTCAGGTATGGATCCGTAGCGAAAGCGAGTCTGAATAGGGCGCTTTAGTCAGTAATGGTAGACGCGAAACCGTGTGATCTACCCATGGGCAGGATGAAGCTGTGGTAACACACAGTGGAGGTCCGAACCGGTTGTCGTTGAAAAGACTTCGGATGACCTGTGGGTAGGGGTGAAAGGCCAATCAAACTCGGAAATAGCTCGTACTCCCCGAAATGCATTTAGGTGCAGCGCTGGCTTAGTTTATTAGAGGTAGAGCTACTGATTGGATGCGGGGGCTTCACCGCCTACCAATTCCTGACAAACTCCGAATGCTAATAAATGTTTACCAGTAGTGAGGGCATGGGTGCTAAGGTCCATGTCCGAGAGGGAAAGAACCCAGACCATCAGCTAAGGTCCCCAAATGTATGCTAAGTTGAAAAAACGAGGTTTGTCTGCCCAGACAGCTAGGATGTTGGCTTGGAAGCAGCCATTCATTTAAAGAGTGCGTAACAGCTCACTAGTCGAGCGGACGAGCATGGATAATAATCGGGCATAAGTATACTACCGAAGCTATGGACTTGTAAAAGTGGTAGGGGAGCATTCTAGCGGCGCTGAAGGTGTACTGCGAGGTATGCTGGAGCTTCTAGAAAAGAAAATGTAGGCATAAGTAACGATAATGCGGGCGAGAAACCCGCACGCCGTAAGACTAAGGTTTCCTCAGCTATGCTAATCAGCTGAGGGTTAGTCGGGACCTAAGGCAACCCCGAAAGGGCTAGTCGATGGCCAACGGGTTAATATTCCCGTACTTCTTATAATTGTGATGGGGCGACGGAGTGATGAAAGCACCGCGAACTGACGGAATAGTTCGTTAAAGTACCTAGCTATAGGGTTTGTAGTTAAATGCGCAGACCTTGGTGAAATACGATAGTACACGGAGTCTTCGGACAAAGTGATAGTGTGCCTAAGGGCTTCCAAGAAAAACCTCTAAACTTAGATTATAAGAACCCGTACCGTAAACCGACACAGGTGGTCGAGGAGAGTATCCTAAGGCGCTCGAGAGATTCATGGCTAAGGAATTAGGCAAAATAGACCTGTAACTTCGGGAGAAAGGTCGCCACGCTCAGGCGTGGCCGCAGTGAAAAGGTCCAGGCGACTGTTTATCAAAAACACAGGGCTCTGCAAAATCGTAAGATGAAGTATAGGGCCTGACACCTGCCCGGTGCTGGAAGGTTAAGAGGAGATGTTATTTTCGGAGAAGCATTGAATTGAAGCCCCAGTAAACGGCGGCCGTAACTATAACGGTCCTAAGGTAGCGAAATTCCTTGTCGGGTAAGTTCCGACCTGCACGAATGGTGTAACGATCTGGACACTGTCTCAGCCATGAGCTCGGTGAAATTGTAGTATCGGTGAAGATGCCGATTACCCGCAGTGGGACGAAAAGACCCTGTGCACCTTTACTATAGCTTAGTATTGACCTTGGATAATTGATGTGTAGGATAGGTGGGAGACTGTGAAGGGGCTTCGCTAGGAGTTCTGGAGTCATTGTTGAAATACCACCCTTTGGTTATCTGAGGCCTAACCCCGTGTTTCGGGGGACATTGCTTGGTGGGTAGTTTGACTGGGGTGGTCGCCTCCAAAAGAGTAACGGAGGCTTCTAAAGGTTCCCTCAGCACGCTTGGTAACCGTGCGTAGAGTGCAATGGCATAAGGGAGCTTGACTGAGAGACATACAGGTCGATCAGGTACGAAAGTAGAGCATAGTGATCCGGTGGTTCCGTATGGAAGGGCCATCGCTCAAAGGATAAAAGGTACGCCGGGGATAACAGGCTGATCTCCCCCAAGAGCTCATATCGACGGGGGGGTTTGGCACCTCGATGTCGGCTCGTCACATCCTGGGGCTGGAGAAGGTCCCAAGGGTTGGGCTGTTCGCCCATTAAAGTGGCACGCGAGCTGGGTTCAGAACGTCGTGAGACAGTTCGGTCTCTATCTACTGCGGGCGTTAGAAATTTGAGTGGATCTGATTCTAGTACGAGAGGACCGAGTCGGACGAACCTCTGGTGTATCTGTTGTCCTGCCAAGGGCACCGCAGAGTAGCCACGTTCGGAAGGGATAAGCGCTGAAAGCATATAAGCGCGAAACCCACCACAAGATGAGATTTCTTTTAAGGGTCGTGGAAGATGACCACGTTGATAGGCTACAGATGTAAAGACAGTAATGTCATAGTCGAGTAGTACTAATAACCCGTAAGCTTATGTACGCCTCTTTTCCTCCCGTTTCGGCGGGAGGGAAGAACTTTCTAAAATAAAACTTATAGAATATCAATCTCAGTATGTTAAAATATTTGCAGCAAAGCTGCAGTTTTAGAAGTTTAAGGTTTAAAGTCTAAAGTTACCGATAGGAACGTTGAACAAAAATAACCTTAAACCTGAAACTAAAAACTTAAGGTGATTATTGCGGCGGGGCTCACCTCTTCCCATCCCGAACAGAGAAGTTAAGCCCGCCTGCGCAGATGGTACTGCATCTTGTGGGAGAGTATGTCATCGCCTTTCTTT
>NZ_JBUYSX010000013.1:0-3584 GCF_055231775.1 Flavobacterium niveum | reverse complement strand
GATTACATTTTGTGTGACGATACAGCCCCTGCACTGGATGGCGTTGAGACATTTGACTTAACGACGAAGAATACAGAAGCGACAACGGATGCGACTGATACGGTAACGTACTACACGAGCAACACCGATGCCCAGCAAGGAGTAAACTGGATACAGAACCCTACGGCGTTCCAGAACACCACGCCGGATGAGCAACAGATCTGGGTAAGGGTAGAAACAGTACACGGTTGTTGGGATACCGACAGCTTTAAGCTGATTGTTAACCCGCTTCCGCAAGCGGATTTAACCACGCCGGTATTCTATGCGTGTGAAGAAAACCCGGGCGAAGGCTTGTTTGACCTTACACTGGTAACCCCGGTAATCACCAGCGGGCAGCCGGGCTATTCGGTAGCGTACTATGCCGATGCAGCCACAACACAGCTGATCCCTACGGATGCACCATATTTAACAGCAGACACCACGATTTACGCCTTGGTAACCGATGTGGTAACGGGTTGTGATATCATCGCAGCAGTAAGCCTTGACGTGCAGCCAGCGCCGATAGCACCAACACCGACACCACTTGAGGAGTGTGACTTCAACAACGATTTTGTAACCACCTTCAACCTTCAGGAAGCGCTGGATGAAATCCAGGCGGCTATGGGCAGTGGCGTATGGCTGAGCATCCACGAGACTGAAGAAGACGCGAACTTTAACAACGGAGCGGGCAGTAACCCGTTAACCGGCAACATCACCGAATACACCAACGTACTGGCCAATACCACAGGCGGCATCCAGCCGCTGTACATCACGGTACACTCAGAAACGACAGATTGTTACGATGTAGTAGAGCTGCAGCTGATTGTACACCCTGTACCGGTAGCCACCGACCCATTGGAAGACTTCCCGATGTGCGACAACGGCCAGGATGATACCGACGGTATTGCGATTTTCGACCTAACGACCTACCAGGCCACGGTGCTTAACACCATGGACCCTGCGCAGTACAGCGTAAGCTACCACCAGACACAAAGTGAAGCCCAACTTGGGACCAATGCGATACAAAACCCTGCACTGTACCAATCACAAACCGGCACAGTCTACATCAGGGTAACCAATAACGCCACGGGCTGCTACGACATCGTAGCGCTGAACCTTGTGGTGAACCCGCTGCCGGAGGTAAACCAGCCGGCACCGTACAGCCTTTGTGACGTGAATGCACCGGGCGATGAGAAAGAAATCTTTGACCTGACGAGCAAAATAGCAGAAATCACCGGTGGGGTGGATGGAGTAGAAGTAACCTTCTACCACACCAACGCCGATGCGGTAGCCATGACAAACCCAATCACGAACCCTGCAAGCTACCAGAACATTGTAAATGGGGTGGAGCCAATCTTTGTGAGGGTAACCGACAACGATACGGGCTGTTACAGGATAGTGCTTATGGACATCAGGGTAGAGCCGCTACCGCAGCTTACCCTTCCAACGGCAGCAGACCTTACAGTATGTGACACCAACGGTTCGGGCTATGGCAACTTCGACCTTGATGCCTTAACAGAGGGCATGATAAATAACGGTGTAGGCCTTACCGTAGCGTTCTACCACACGGCCCAGGATGCAGCCCTTGGCTACAACCCGATAAGCAACACAGCCAACTACCAGAACCAGGTAGCCTACAACCAGACGATTTATGTAGTAGCCACCAATACGGTAACCGGCTGTAAGAGCAGCGTGTATGCACTAAACCTTGTGGTAGCCCCTGCACCGCTTGTAGTATCGCTGCCTGACCTTACCCAGTGTGACGATGAGGACAGCGACAACTACGACGGCCAGATGGTGTTTGACCTTACGGCACAAAACGCGGTAATCGAGGCCCAGCTACAGGTAGCCGCAGGCACGTATACCATACACTACTTTGCACAGGAGGACTGGGCAGAAGCCGGTACCCCGAGGATTACCGTGCCGCAAAGCTACTTCGGTACCGACGGGCAAACCATCTGGGTGAGGATAGAAGTACCGGGTACCGAGTGTTACCAGGTATCGAGCTTCGAGCTTAACGTAAGCGAGCCACAGGAACTTGCCACACCAACGGTATACACCAAGTGTGACGAAGACCTTCCGAACGACGGGTTTACAAGCTTTGACCTTACTACGAAAAACGATTACATCCTGACGCCATACGGCATAGGTGAGGGCAATGTTGTAGAATACTTCGAGAGCGAAGCAGCCATGGAGAACAACACCCCGATTACCACACCGGAGGGCTATACCAACATTGTAAACCCACAAGACCTGTACGTAAGGGTAACCACCCCTGAGGGCTGTGAGAGCTACAGCTTCCTGACCCTAAGGGTAACCCCGCTTCCGACACCGAATACATCGCCGGAGGCACTGGAGCTGTGTGACGTAACCACCCCGGGTGACGGTATCGAGGTATTCGACCTTACCGAAGCGGACAACAACATCCTGGCCAACGACAGCCAGAGCCAGATAGCGTACTACACCACCGAGGCAGCCGCCTGGGCCGGTGATACCACAGTAGCAGAATACATAGCTACCCCAACAACCTACAGCAACACCACGGCATGGGCCGACACGGTATGGGCAAGGATCAGCCTGATTGGCAGTGAGCCAAGCGACCCGGGCTGTGTGCAGGTAGTAGCACTGCCACTTGTGGTGAACCCGCTGCCACCGGTATTCAACAGCGCAGGCCAGGTATACCCTTATGCGATATGCTCGCCGGCGAGTACAGGTACAGCTACGTTCTACATGATGGACCACGTAAGCAACATCCTTACCCAGGCAGGGCTGGACCCGCTGGATTATACCATAAGGTTCTACTACGACATGGCAGCATACAACGCAGGTACGGCACTGCCGCACGTGTACACCAACACCACGCCGAACGCGCAGCCGGTACTGGTATACGTACAGAATAAAGACACGGAGTGTTTTATCCTTGCCACCATGTTCCTGTATGCCGAGCAGGCCGCAGTAGCCAACACGGCCAACGCCCTGTTTGAATGCGACTACGACGGTACCAACGACGGATACTACACAGCGTTTGACCTTACGGTACAAAACGCCGACATACTGGGCAGCCAGCCTGCCAGCGGCTTCAGTGTAGACTACTACACCAGCCAGGCAGCAGCAGAAGCAGCCGACACGACATCTGCGGACTACATCGCTACCCCGGCAGCGTTTGTAAACACCAGCAACCCACAAACGGTGTGGGCAGTGGTAACCAACCTGTCAACTACAGCACCGTGCAGGGATGTTACCAGCTTTGAGGTGAGCGTAGGCATCCTGCCGGAGCCATCAATCAGCAGTGAGGATGACGACATCTACGTATGTTTAAGCTACCCAGACCGCACCCCGCTTAAAACCCTTACGCTGTACAGCAATGCAGCAGCAGCAGGCTATACCTACCAGTGGTACAAGGACGGCGTAGCCATAGCGGGTGCCACAGGCCAGGACTACGCAGCCGTAGAAGCCGGTATCTATACCGTTACGGTATGGAGCGCAGACAGCTGCCAGTCGGACCCAATCACAGGCTTCGAGGTATTTGAATCAGGCCCTGCAACACCGGTGAGCGAACCGGGTTA
>NZ_JBUYSX010000012.1:0-4125 GCF_055231775.1 Flavobacterium niveum | reverse complement strand
ACTATCGATAAAACTAACACTATTTCCTTATTAGTTTCCCGGTTTGGGTGGTTTTACCACTTTGTACAGTTACCATATAGATACCTGCCGGAAGCTGGCTTACGTTTATAGTACCATTGTTTTGTACAATACCCGCATACAATGTTTTGCCAAGCACATCGGTTATTTTTACCTGTGCAACTTCAGCTCCGTTTAGTTGAAGGGTTACCTTATCTGTAGCAGGGTTCGGGTAAAGCGTAAATACTTTAGCCTTATTATTTGCCACAGCAGCAGTGCTGGTAATCGTAGTCGTAGCTGTATTGGTAATAATCGGCTCATTAAAGTCGAAATAGATAGCAGCGGTTTCGCTCATGCTATCGCCAACTTCTGCATCAGCAACAGGCTTAATCCTGAAGCTTACAAAACCATGGCTGGCAGGTTCGTCATCCTGCTCTGCAGGTAGGTTAATACCATCAAGCTTAAACTCCACATCATTTCCGTTACGGCTTACGTTGTACAGGTGGCTGGCACCTATCGGCTGGAAGGTTGTCCAGTCAAGTTTCTCATCAAGTTCCAGGTCTATTTTCACATTCTGCGCAAAATAATCACCACTATTCTGGAAACGTACAGTGTAGTGAAGGAAACCATCGGCCTGTGCTTCGGTAATATATTCGCCTTCGTGTACCGTAATGTCGTTCGGGTCAAAAGAATTTACGGCATACTGGTTGTAAGTATAGGTATTGTTGCCAATATTTACATCGCCCGACACAGGAGTAACCGAAGATGTAAATACAATCTGTGTACCACTAACTACTGTAGGCGGAGTAGCAACAGTAAACCACACATAATAGTAAAGGGTTTGGTATGGGGCCAGGTCACTATAATTCCATGTAAGTGTATTGCCCGATAGTGTAGCACCATCAATATCAGATGGCGTAACCAGTGCGCTGTCAAAAGTAAGTGTTGCAGTGCCGCTGGCTGTTTCGGTACCGAAGTTGGTAACCGTTACATAGTATCCGGCAGTAAAACCCGGTACCGCCTGGGTATACGGAAACACATAAGTGGCAACATCGGTATAAGGTGCAGGCACCGTTATGCAGAAATTATTTTCGGTAACACCATTAGGGTAATCTATAGTTACGGCTGTAGGGTTGGCTGTAAAGTTTTGTCCGTTTATGTTCTGTATCCAAACAGTAACCACACCCGGCTGCACATTGGTAAAATAATATTGTCCATAAATATTGGTAAAGGTATAGTATACATAGTTACCGCTATTATAAGCTACCATTACACCGGCAGCAGGTGCATCTTCAGTATCGCAGCCGTCGCCGTCTTCGTCAAGGGTTACTACACCGCTAAGGCCATCGCCTCCGTTACCACATGGTTGTACTACAAGTTCAAGCGGGAAAACCATTTGGCCACATGGCCCCGTAAATTGCAGGTATATTGTTTGAAGGAATGGCTGGGTGTTAATAAATACGTCAAAAGGAAGACCATCAGTAAGGGTACCGTCTTCATTTTGGGTAAGGAAAAGCTGAAGGTTTGTAGCAGTAGGGTTTAGCTGCATGAAATCGGTATAAATGTTACCAAGGCTAAACAATCCATAACCATACCCGTTTTCAACATCGCAGGTAACCAATGGGTTTGGCGGTACAAAATCTGATTCATCCATAATGGTTACTGTATAACTGGCTTCACCTGTACAACCTTCACCATTAGAAATATATACGTAAACAGTTTGATTGGCAGTTATTACATCTCCGGGAAATATTTGTACATTTCCGGGAGCAGCAGGCCCACCCGACAGGGTGTAATACTCGTAACTGCCTTGCAAAGCAGGTAGTGTATAGGCACCACAGGCAGTAACATCAAAAAAATTACCGATGTTCATTTGGCCTATATTTACATCAAAGCTGGATTCTGAAACGCAGCCAAAGGTATTATCTCCAAAAATGTAAATTGTTTGTGAAGTAGTTATTGCTGTACCGGCCGCAATGATAGTTCCGGTACCATTAGGGCCTGTATAGTAATTTCCGAACGTCAGCGCCGGAAGTGTATACGAACTACAGCTATATACGTCCTGCAATTGAGGTACACCGGGTCCTGACCATACCTCTAAATTAAATGTCGTTGTAGCATATTCACCTGTTAAAACGCTATTTACTCTAGCATAAATAGGCTGGGGAGTAACCAATATAGGAACATAAGCAGTTGGGTTAGCCAGTGGATTTATGTTTGCCTGTGCATCAGCCTGGGTTTCATGAAATGTCACAAAAAAATTCACAGGATCTTGGTCTCCCAAAATAATAGGTGTTTGCACAGTAAGGTCAAATATCTCATAACCGCACTGTACCATGTCAGGTGCCTGGTTGGCCACAACATCCTGCGCTTTTGCTAGTAATGTTGCTGCCAAAAAGAATAAGGTGAGTATAATTTTTCTCATTTTAAATAGTTTAATATTTATATTTGATTGAAGTCCGGAAATCTGTTAATAAAACAGGAATATGTTAAAAAACCCTACTCATTAAATACTTTTTTATTGCACACATCTTAAAATGTGTTGTAAAAATTTTCAATTAAACAATGTCTTGTTTTAAAAATAACAATTTGTGATTTTTTGTTAATCTTCTTATAACTGCTTGGTAACCCGATTTATCGTGATTACTTTTGCTGAATAATAAATGAAATAATGGAAGCGAAACAGTTAGTACAATTAGCTGAAGAATTTGGAGGCCCGCTATATGTTTATGATGCGGAAAAAATACAGTCTCAATACCTGAAACTTGAAAGGGCGTTTAGCAAGGTGGGAAGCCTGCGCATTAACTATGCGGTAAAAGCCCTTAGCAATATATCGATACTAAAGCTCCTGAAACAGTTAGGTTCAGGCCTTGATACCGTTTCTATACAAGAAGTACGCCTTGGCCTTCTTGCCGGTTACGACCCTGAGAGGATTATTTATACCCCAAACGGCGTTTCTATGGAAGAAATAGAAGAAGTAGCAGCACTGGGTGTACAAATCAATATTGACAACCTCTCTATACTGGAGCAATTTGGTGCCAAACATCCTTCTACCCCGGTATGTATTCGCATAAACCCACACGTTATGGCGGGAGGAAATAGCAACATATCGGTAGGGCATATCGACAGTAAATTTGGTATTTCTATCCATCAGATGCCACACCTACTGCGTATTGTAGAGAATACAGGCATGCACATAAACGGTATACACATGCACACAGGTTCAGATATTCTTGATATTGAAGTATTCCTGTATGCTGCCGAAATATTGTTCGAAACTGCTATGAACTTTAAAGAACTGGAGTTCATCGACTTCGGAAGCGGTTTTAAAGTACCTTACAAAAAAGACGATATCCAGACGAATATCGAAGAACTTGGTAAAAAACTGGGCAAACGCTTTAACAGTTTCTGTACCGAATACGGCCGTGAGCTTACCCTTTGCTTTGAGCCGGGTAAATTCCTGGTAAGCGAAGCGGGTTATTTCATAGCCAAAGTAAATGTGGTGAAACAAACTACCTCTACTGTATTTGCAGGTATAGATACCGGTTTTAACCACCTTATCCGCCCGATGCTTTATGGATCTTACCACCAGATAGAAAATATTTCAAATCCTAAGGGAAAAGAGCGTTTTTACAGTATTGTTGGCTATATTTGTGAAACAGACACTTTTGCAAGCAACCGTCGCATCCCTGAAATTAAGGAAGGCGACCTGCTGTGCTTCCGCAACGCTGGGGCTTACTGCTTCTCTATGTCCAGCAACTATAACTCCAGGGTACGCCCTGCCGAAGTGCTGTGGTACGAAGGAAAAGGCCACCTGATAAGGCAGCGCGAAACTTTTGAAGACATTGTACGCAACCAGGTTATTTTAGATTTTGAACCTGTTGCAGTCACCGTTTAGGTTATATATATTGTTACTTTTCTAAAGCCGTAATATCAGTAGATGTTGCGGCTTTTTCATTGTAGCTCAATAATTCTTAGCAGCCCAAACTCCTGCGTATTCTTATAAACGCCGCCCCCGCTGTCCGCTGTATCCCTCCGCTAAAGCTGCGGGGATGCCGCTCCCATCGGGGCTAAGAGCAAACACCGTTTGCTTACCGGTAAACGTTCCTTCTTCGCGCCTTGGCGAGG
>NZ_JBUYSX010000011.1:0-37410 GCF_055231775.1 Flavobacterium niveum | reverse complement strand
CTAACTGATACAACAACCGTTGGAAATGAAAGTTTTTTTAAGTTTTAACCATTTGTGGAAATTGGCGCGCGAAGGAGCGCGAAGAAGGCCAAAAGTTCCGCAAAGAAGGAGGCTATACATATATAGTGTACCGCTTTTTTACCACAACGGGCACAAAGGGTTTCACCACGGACACGAAGCTACATATATTAAAGAGGACACGAAGGGGCTTTTCCCTGACGGCAAAAGCCGAAAAAGCCTGAAAATACAAAATTCCGCTCGCTTATAGCCCTGACTGGAGCAGCATCCCCGCAGCGCAGCGGAGGGATATAGCGGAAGGCAGGTACGACGACGGCTGAAAATGCGCTTAATACCCCGCTCCTTAAAAAACCCATTACATTATAATTATATGTTAACCCGCCTTACATATTTGCTCACCCCTCCCCTATTTTTTAATTTTAAGGTTGTACGCAGTACAAAAAAGATGAAAAAAGAGGATTGTTACATATATAAAATGGTAAGGTGGGCAGTTATTGCCGGCCTTACTGCCCCCATTTTTATGAGTTGCAGCAATAAATTTACCGAAAGCCAGACGATTTTTGAACTTCCCGTGGAAAAAACCATGCAGGATTTGCTTGCAGGATATGATACCGACGGCGATAAACGCATTACCAAAGACGATGCGCCGCCCAATAAGGACTATTTTTTGCACAGTACCAAGGGTGATACCGTGATACTGCGCAATACGTATTACCTGAGCAACCTGCTGCAGGAGTTGGCCATAGCGCACGACAGCCTGCAACCGAGCCTGCTTATAAGCCTGAGCCGTATACAGGAACCACCCGCCGAACGCATAAGCCGCCGCATACGCACCCAGTTTTGGGACGACCTTACACGCAGCGTAGATGCGCAGGGGCTGGACCGTATAGCGGGCGATGAAAAAATGCACGATACCCGGCAGCGCGTGTATGTGCCATATAACGACAGTGTGGGCGTGGCTTACTTTAAAAAACTGCAAAAAAACAGGCCTAACCTTGATGTGGTGATACTGCCTGAGGAGATTACTGCCGAATATGTGAAGTCGATAAATGATAAGCCGGGGATACTGGCGCTTAAAATAGACAATAATAAAGGTGTGCCGTTTGTGGTGCCGGGCGGCAGGTTTAACGAAATGTACGGTTGGGACAGCTATTTTGAAGGCATTGGGTTATTGCTGGACGAACGGTATGACCTGGCCAAGGGCATGGTAGACAACTTTTGCTACCAGGTAAAATATTACGGAAAAATACTTAATGCCAACCGCTCGTATTACCTGACGCGTACGCAGCCGCCGTTTTTGTCGTCTTTTATAAGGGAGGTTTACGAAGCAATGCCCGAAAAAGACCATGAATGGCTGGCCGAAAGCGTGGCTATATGCATACAGGAATATAATATAGTGTGGATGCAGGGCAAACGCTATACGCCCGAAACGGGGCTGAACCGTTACTACGCCGACGGGATAGGCATACCGCCCGAAACGGAACCGGGACATTTTAAAGAAATTATACAGGAGTTTGCAAAGAAGGCCGGATTACCTGAAGCGGAGTTTGAAGCCGGGTACAAAAGCGGGGCGGTTAAAAGCCCGGGGCTGGGCAGGTATTTTGTGCACGACCGCACATTGCGCGAAAGCGGGCACGACACCAGTTGGCGCCTGGACGACGTGGCTGCCGACCTGAATTGCGTAGACCTAAATGCTCTCCTATATAAATATGAGAAGGATTTGGAATATCTGTTAGGCACCTACTTTAAAAATGGGCTTAAAGGCACCGACGGAAAAACCTATACCGCCGGTTATTTTTCAGGTAAGGCGAAACAGCGCAAGGAACTTATGCACCGCTACCTGTGGGATGATACACGCGAATGTTATTTCGACTATAATATAAAGGAGCAGAAACGTACCGATTTTATGTCGGCTACCAATTTTTATCCGCTATGGGCCGGGTTGTGCGATAAGGATGAGGCAGAAAAGCTGGTTACCCTACTTATGCACGAACTGAAAGCGAAGGGTGGTTTTTTGGCATCGTCTGAAGAAAGCACCAAAAAGTACGCTATAAATAATGTACAGCGGCAGTGGGACTACCCTAACGGATGGGCACCGCACCAAATGATGCTTTGGAAAGGGCTTTTAAATTACGGACATAAAGACGAGGCGCATGAAATGATGTACCGCTGGCTGTATATGATAACCCGAAATGCCGTAGACTACAACGGCACCATACCCGAAAAGTATGATGTGGTAAGCGGCAGCCATAAGGTGTATGCCGAATATGGCAATGTGGGTACCGACTTCGCTTATATTACACGTTCGGGCTTTGGGTGGATGAACGCCAGCTACCAGTATGGCATGAGCCTGCTGCCTGAGGATTATATAAAAAGGCTGGATGCGCTGGAAGACCCTGATTAAGCTCCTACCCCCACACGAGGCTTTGCCGAACTGGCGCAGCAAAGGGGGAACAGTATACAGTCGCAGTGACAGTTATCAACTTTCGTTCGCAGTTTTCAGTGCCATATAAAAAACTGTCGAAATAACTTGCGAAACCAAATGATTGCACATATATTTGCAATCATTTGGTTTCATTAAAATTAATAGATATGAAAAATAAGATACTTTTTATCCTTTGCCTGCTTGCCGGGCTTATGTTTATCAATGCGGGGCTTGATAAATTTTTCCACTACATGCCTATGCCGGAAGACATGCCTGAAGAAATGGTTAATGCCGGTAAAGCTTTTGCAGCAATAGGCTGGCTGATGCCGCTGGTTGGCTTTGGGGAACTGCTGGGTGGGCTGTTGCTCATCTTTCCGCGTACCAGGGCGCTGGGCGCTATTGTCCTTACCCCATTATTGGTTGGTATACTGCTGGCTAATATTTATATGGCACCGTCAGGTTTGCCGATTGTTGCCATACTGATTGCCGTTATAGTATGGGCAATGGTTAACGATAAGGAAAAAATCCTGCCGCTGTTCAGGAAGTAATTGATATACATTACAGGTTTATAATAATGAGAAGAGATGTATTCCAAGCCATAGCCGACCCTACCCGCAGGGCTATACTCACCCTGATTGCTGCACAGGCCATGACGCCTAATGCCATTGCCGAGCATTTTGACACCACACGGCAGGCAGTTTCCAAGCACCTTAAAATACTGTCAGAATGCGATTTGGTAAAACCCCAGCAACACGGCAGAGAAATTTACTATCAGCTGGAAATAGATAAGATGAAAGAGATAGACCACTGGCTGGAACAGTTCCGTAAGATATGGGAAACGCGTTTCCAGCAGCTCGACGAACTTTTAACCACAATACAAAAACAACAATAATGAAAAATAACCTCCTGTTTGATTTCCTTGCCGATAAGGAAAACAATACGCTTACTATCAGGCGCGAATTTTTGGCAGGCCGCCAGTTGGTGTGGGACTGCTATACCAAAAGTGAACTGCTGGAACAGTGGTTTGCCCCTAAGCCACTGACTACAAAGACAAAAACCATGGACTTTAGCGAAGGCGGGCGCTGGCACTATGCCATGGTAGAACCAAACGGCACCGAGTATTGGGGCTTTACCGAGTACATTACCATACAGCCTATTGATTTCTACACGGCGCTGGATGCTTTTAGCGATGCTGAGGGCAACATTAACCCTGACCTGCCGCGTGCCAACTGGAAAGTGACGTTTACCGATAAGGGCGAAAATGCATTGGTAGAAACGGTAGTTACCTACAAGTCACTGGCCGACCTGGAGACCATAATCAATATGGGTATGGAAGAAGGTATGACGGCTACCCTCGAAAAGCTTGATGAACTGCTACTAACCTTAAACAAATAAACAATGAGCGACAAGATAACCATTACTGCCACAGTACATGCCGATAATAAGAAAGCCTGGGAATACTACACCGACCCGAAACACATTACCCAATGGAACTTTGCCGACCCGTCGTGGCACTGCCCTGCCGCATCAAACGATATGCAGGTGGGCGGAAAATATGCTGCACGTATGGAGGCTAAGGACGGAAGCTTTGGTTTTGAGTTTGAAGCGACCTATAATGCTATTGAACCGGGTAAAAGCTTTACCTACACCATGCCCGACGGCAGGGAGGTAACTGTGGTTTTCACTCCCGATGGTGATGCTACTGAGGTTACCGTAACCTTTGACCCTGAAAACCAGAACCCTGTAGAAATGCAAAAGGGCGGCTGGCAGGCGATACTTAATAATTACAAGAAGTACACTGAGGAGAATTAATAGTTTCTTCCATTTCGACCGCAGCGCAGCGGAATGGAGAAATCTCTTTTGCGTTGAAAATAAAAATGGCTGCAATGTGCAGCCATTTTTTTATTGCTTCCATGTCGACCGTAGCGCAGCGGAGTGGAGACATCTTGATTCTCAATATAAAAGAGATTTAACTTCGTTGAACCTTCGGTGTCTCGACTACACTGCGTTTCGCTCGAAATGGAAAAACTTCACTCTCTGTTTTACTGAAAACTGCGACTGAAAAACTGAAAACTATTCAGCTTCTTCCTCGTAGCGTGCCATTTCGCGGTCGTAGAAATCGTTAGCCTGGTTGATAAGGCTTTCCATTTCTGCTTCAAGCTCGTTTTCGTCGATGTCTTCTTCCGGTTCCTCTAAAAATTCTATTTCATCATCTTTCAGGTTGATGATAAAACGTGGGTAATCCAGGTGGATAACAAAGATATCTTCAGGGAAATCGGTATTGTCTGCCAGTACGAATTTTGGTAATTCCATATTAATTTGTTTCAAGTTTAATGTTTAAAGTTTCACGTTCTTCGCGTATATAACGGTTGGTTAAAAAATTAAAGCGAAGATACAAAAATAATGCGGCAGCGGTAAGGCTGGCACACAGGCCTATCCATATACCGGTAGCTCCCAGCGGGGTTTTCAGCCCAAGGTAAAACGACAGCGGGAAACCAATAATCCAGTAGGCTATAAAGGTTATTACCGTAGGCACCTTTACATCCTGCAGGCCGCGCAGTGCACCCAGCACCACTACCTGCACGCCATCACTCAGCTGGAAAACAGCAGCAACTATAAGCAATTCGGCGGCTATTTTTATTACTTCGGCTACGTCCTGCACCTGACCCACGTGCTCGGTATTTACAAACAGGTACGGCAGCACATTGTGCAGCGCCAGGAACAGTAGTGCAAAAAACGTTTCAATCACTATTGCCATAAGGAAAATAGAACGTGCCACGGTACGCAGCATTACAAAATCCTGCCTGCCTTTTTGGTTGCCTACACGTACCATGGCAGCTACGCTAAGCCCCATGCCAAACATAAAGGTAAAACTGGCCAGGCTCAGCGCTATCTGGTTGGCCGCCTGGTTGGTCTTCCCTAAAAAGCCCGAAAGCCATATCGCCGAGGTAAACAGCGCCACTTCAAAAAACATCTGCATGGCCGATGGGAACCCTATCGCGCTGATTTTCTTCAGCATGGTGGTTTTTATCTCCGAAAGGCTGAAACCTTTGGTATACTCACCCAGTTTTTTGTCGCGCGACACGGCTATGTGCATAAACACCAGCAGGGCAATACGCGAAATCACTGTGCCTACCGCCGCACCCATCATACCCATTTTCGGCAATCCGAATACGCCGTAAATCAGTACGTAGTTTATAGGTATGTGTATAATGTTGCTGAACAGCACCGCATACATAGCGTACTTGGTCTTGCTCATACCGTCGGCAAACTGCTTGTACGCCTGGAAAATAATGGCCGGTATCAGTGAAAAAGCCACCAAATCTATAAACGGCGATGCCAGTGCTATTACATCATCGGGTTGCCCCATGAGCGCCATAGCGGGCTTTGCACAATATATGATACTGAAAAGCAATAATCCCATAAGAATACACAGCACCAGCCCGTGGTGGAATGCCGAGCGCACCTGGCTGTGGTCTCTAGCGCCGTCGGCCTGGGCTACTATGGGCGTTATGGCAGTAGAAAAACCGATACCCACACTCATGGCTATAAATACAAAGCTGTTGCCCAACGATACGGCAGCGAGTTCGGCACTGCCAAGGTGGCCCACCATAATATTATCGATAAGGGCAATAAGGTTGTGCCCTATCATCCCGAGGATAACAGGGTAAGCCAACTGGAAATTTGGCCTGAACTCCTTTATATATATACTGAGTGGCATTTTATGATGAAAATTGAGTCTGCAAAGGTATTGGGTTTCCTTTAATTGAAATACACCTACAGCCTAAATAATTACAAATCACCACCATAAGTAGTAGTATTCTTAATTTTATTATTTCTTTGATACTATTTTAACGAGTTCTTACAATTTTCCTCAAACCGCAGCCCCTACCTTTGTTCTACTAACGTAACAGAAAATTGAAGAAGCCATGAAGACGATGAATTTAAAAATGATGCTAATGGGCGCTGTAATGCTGTTCGGGATGAACGTATTTGCCCAAAAAATAACAGGTAGCGGCGAAGAAGCCATAGACAATTACCCACAACGTTTCCGCCTGGGTGTAGGTATTGACGGTAGCTATGCCACAGGCGATTACTTTGATTGGGGGCTTGGCGCCGATGTAAGGCTGCAATATGACCTTACCAAAAGGACATCACTGACGCTTACCACAGGTTTTACTAACCTTTTTGCCAAAGACGATTTTAAAGATCTGGGCTATATCCCTGCAAAACTGGGTATTAAAGCCTTTGTTTGGGAAGACCAGTTTTATGTAATGGGTGAAGCCGGTGCCGGTTTTGCGGTAACCAACGGTTATGACGAAACTACCTTCTTATGGGCGCCGGGCGTGGGTTATGCCTTAGACCCGATAGACATCAGCGTACGATATGAAGGTACCAACGATTTCCGTACCGACCAGATAGCGCTGCGTGTGGCATACGCCTTTAAACTGTAAAGCCATTTTTTATATAACCTAAGTATGTGTTCATAAAAAACCTGTAGCTGTGCTACAGGTTTTTTTATAAATTTGTTATTCATAGCGACCCATCCCATGAAGATTTTTGTTATAGACTGGTGTACTGATGCCGATGCATCTGCGCTTATAACCGCCTGTAAAATACCGCCGCACAGTGTGGTAGGCTACGAATTGGCCGACGGCGCCGAAGCATACCGCAAAATCGGCATCCTTAAACCCGATGCCGTAGTGATAAACTACGCCGCCAAGCCATCGCACGGGCGTATGACGGCCGACAGTATACGCAAGCGCAAAGCCACTGCCGAAATCCCCCTGTATTTTATAGACGGTGAAGAAGAGGATAATGAGAGAGTGGCGCACCTGGGCATCTGCCTGAGCAGTGAAGAACTGGCGGATTTGCTTGGTTAATTGGTTGTTGGTTGTCAGTTGTTGGTTGTTGGCCAAGACTGTGACTGAAAACTAAGCTTTCATTATGAGTGAAGCTCAATCTACAATATAAAATATAAAATCTGAAATTCATCCTTCTGGGGCCGGGGGGCTTTCACTCTCCAGCTTTCGCTTATACACATTTATATTTTCTAAAACCTCTTCATCTACTTCCGGTTCGTGGAAGTTGTATTTTTCCAGCTCGTTTAAAATGGCTTTGGCTACCAGCAGGCGTGCCGTCTTTTTATCATCGGCGGGTATGGCATACCAGGGCGCATGCGGGTGATTTGTATTGTTTATCGCTTCTTCATAATACTGCTGGTACCTGTCCCAGTTTTCGCGGTCGTTAAGGTCAGACGGGCTGAACTTCCAGTTGTGGTTTTTCAGTTCCAGGCGGCGCAGCAGGCGTTGGCGCTGCTCCTCCTTGCTTATGTGCAAAAAGAACTTCAGCACTATGGTGCCATTTTGGGCAATATGCTTTTCAAAATGATTGATTTGCTTAAAGCGCTGTTCCCATAAATTATCAGGTATATCTTCCACAGCTTCTATGCCCGGCAGGTTTTCATTCAGTATAATCTCGGGGTGAACACGGCTTACCAGCACATTTTCGTAATGCGAACGGTTAAACACGGCAAACTTACCTTTTTCAGGTAAAGCTATATAGTGTCGCCACAGGTAGTCGTGCTCCAGTTCGGCAGATGTGGGCTGCTTAAAGCTGTAGACCACTACCCCACGCGCATTAAAATTTTTAAACACCTGCTTTATAAGACTGTCCTTTCCGCTGGTGTCCATGCCCTGCAATACAATGAGTACCGAATAGCGGTTATTGGCATACATTTTATCCTGGAGCTTGCCCAAATCCTTACCAACTTCAGCAAGTGCCGTTTTTTTAGCAGTGTCCGATGCCTTCAGGTCAATAGTAGTGGGCGTGTCGTTTATGGAGAACGGGGCGGTAACCACAAAATCTTTGGGGTGGATGTGTTTCATGTGTAATAACATTACCTTTACATAAATATAGTAAATAAACCCGCACCTGCTTTGGGCGGAAACCAACATTATGAAAAAGTTCACACTCGAAATACTGTACCGTATCATCGGTATATCCTCGGCTTCGGGGCTGCTGTACCACAACGCGGCGGTTTACCTTGTATCAGACAACAGCCGCATGCTGTATGAATACCATCCCGAAACACAAAAACTGGAAAAAACCACGCTGGTAAGCAAAAGTTCAACCGAAACACTTGAAAACATCCCGAAAAAGGAAAAGCCCGACTACGAAGCCATTGCCCTAAAGGGCGACAGCATTTACCTTGTAGGTTCGGGTTCGGCGGCAAACCGTAACAGCATAGCCCATGTGGATGCCAGGACCAAGGCGCTACTGCCTGCCATAGACGCTACCGACCTCTACCTGGCCATGCAGGCTTTCGCCGAAATGACCCCGGAAGATTTTAATATAGAAGCCGCTGTAAACGATGGCGATACCTGGTACCTGCTGAACCGTGGCAACGGCCCCAAGGGCAGGAACGGTGTTTTCACGCTGAACGGCAGCATGAACGACACCGCATTCCAGATTATATATAACGATATTAAGTTGCCCAAAATAAACGGGGTACGCGCCACATTTACCGATGCCTGCCTGGCCAACGGTAAGCTGTATTTTATAGCCGCCGCCGAAAATACCACCTCCACGTATGCCGATGGCGAAATAGCGGGTACGCTCCTGGGCCGCATGAACCTCGATAAAATGAAAGTGGAAAAGACGGTAACCATAAGCGAGAAAAATAAATTTGAAGGGATAACACTATACAAGGAAGACGCTAAAACACTGGAGTTTTTGCTTTGCGAAGACACAGACAGTGATGCCGGAGAAAGCGTGGTGTATAAGCTTAGTGTGGGGAAATAGTTTTCAGTCGCAGTCACAGTTTTCAGTGATAGTGGTTGGTTGCCGGAGCAGTCATTGCGAGGAACGAAGCAATCTCATTGTTTATTAATGCTTTATGAGAGCTTTATGAGATTGCCGCGCTCCGTACCTCCGCTCGCAATGACCGATACCGTTGCCTTACTGAAAACTGCGACTGAAAACTTTTTTTCACTCCCTTCCCAACCTTTTGCCAACTAATGTTATCTATATAAAAAAAAGCCACAAATAGTGATAGCAGAAACACTCATAATAGCATGCAGGAAAATGCAGCGCGATGCGCAGCGGCAGGTGTATGAGCTGTTAGCACCCAAACTGTACCATACTTGTAAGCGGTACCTTAAAAGTGAGGAAGAGATAGAAGAAGCCATAGCCGATGCCTTCTTCAGCATCTTTACCAAGCTGGACCAGCTGAAGGAGGACAAAGCCTTTGAGGCATGGGCGCGAAAAATAGCCGTAAACCAGTGCTTGCTTACCCTGAAACGAAAAGTGAACTTTAATATTTATATAGAAGACATGGGCCGAAAGGACGAACCGTCCCAGCAATATTCTTCGGGTCTTGAAGAAGAAGACCTGATGCACCTGCTAACGTACCTGCCCGAGGGCTGCCGTACCGTTTTTAACCTGTTTGCCATAGAGGGCTTTTCGCATAAGGAAATTGCGCAGATGCTGCACATTACCGAAGGCACTTCTAAATCGCAACTGAATGCCTCGCGGACAAAACTGAAGGAACTGGTAAATACTATGTATTATCAAAACGAGAACAGCCATGGAAAATCACGATAAACTATACAAGCAATTTGAAGACGCGGCCCGCAAGCAGGAGCAGAAGGGCTTCGACCGTATGGATGCCGTGTGGAACCGTGTGGAGGACAAGCTGGACCGAGATAAGGACCGCCGTGCCGCCACCCGCTGGAAATATACCGGCATAGCGGCCATGCTGCTGCTGTTCCTTACCATTGGCTTTACGCTGATGCGCACCGAAAAAGAAGTGATACCTACAGTAACCCCGGCGCAGCCACAGGTTACCGTGGCACCGGCTATAGATACACAAGCAGTTAAAGAGGCCGTACAGCCTAAAACCGACGTTAAGCAAACTGAGAATACTGTTGCTTACGAAGATACCCAGGTTGAAAAGGCTAAAGAGCGGGATAACCAATTCAAGATAAAAGGCGACATTGTTAAAGCTGAAAATGATTCAGTGTATTTCAATAGGGGTGCGCGATTTACTACAAGTAAGAGCGATAGCAACCCTGAATATTTTTCGAGCAGTGATAAGATTAAGTTAGTACCTGCCGGCAGGTCAAAGGATCAGGATACTGAAAAATTAGAAAAAACATCGCCTGCAAACAATGCATTGGTACAAAACAGTTTCCTGAACAGTGCCGTAGCAGACCCGGCTGCACTGTATGCCAATGCTAATAAGCCCGGTGATAAGAGGTTTAACAATAGTATTGTCAAAGAAGCCGCCCCGGAAGGCAAGAAAAGCCTTGTTGTGGCCACGTATACGGGTATGGTTGTTTCTGCTACAGACGGGCTGCCACTCCCTGGGGTAGGTATTTATATAAAAAATACAACGAAGTCGTTGTTAACAGATGTTGATGGCAACTTCACTATTGAAGCCAATAAGGGAGATATACTGGTAGTTTCATACATTGGGTTTACTACACAGGAAATTAAGCTTGGCGACAAGATGAATTTCACTGTCCAGTTACAGGAAAGTTCGCAGGCTTTGGAAGAAGTGGTAGTTGTAGGATATGGAACTACTAAAAACTACAAGCCATCTAAAGCTGAAAGGCTAAAGATGGAGATAACCCGTAAGGACAATATCCGCACCAAGCCTCTGGCTACAAACAATACATATACATGGAACAGTGCCGATAAAGATGGCGTATCTGAAGAAGAAGCCAAAGAACAGGAGGATGTAAAAGCAGGCTACCTGGGTAACATGGAAGCCGATACCAACCCACTCTATATTATAGACGGCATTATGGTAAAGGCCGGTATTGTAGAGCAGCTGGATCCTGCGTATATAAAATCGTATAAGATTATTAAAGAGGAAGATGCGATTAAAGTATACGGTGGCAAGGCGGTAAACGGCGCGGTTATCATCAAAACACAAAAGCTTGGCAAGCAAAAAAAGGAAAAGCTGGACAAGATTATTGATGAGTTCCGCATTAAGGAGGACGAGCTGCGCAAGTACGACGAAGGCTTTAAGATACCGATAGACAACAACGAGGAATACGGTTCGTTTGAGGAAAACCGCTTCGAAAGCCCGGCTACGGCACCGCTGTCTACCTTTGCCATAGATGTGGATAACGCCAGCTATACTAACATCCGCAGGTTCATCAACATGGGGCAAACCGTGCCTAAGGATGCGGTGCGTATAGAGGAGATGATTAACTTCTTTAAATACAAATACCCGCAACCGAAGGGCGACGACCCTATCTCTATAAACAGCGAGTACAGCACCTGCCCTTGGAATCCGCAGCACACCCTGCTGAAAATTGGCCTTAAAGGCAAGGAACTGAGTGAAAGCAGCCTGCCGTCGAGCAACTATGTGTTCCTAATTGATGTATCGGGTTCTATGGATGCCGAAAATAAGTTGCCATTGCTTAAAAAGAGTATGAAGCTGCTGGTAGACAAAATGAAGGCCGACGACCACCTGGCTATTGTTACCTACGCGGGTTCGGCACAGCTGCTGCTGGATTCTACCCCCGGCGACCAGAAGGAAACCATAATACAGGCCATTTACAGGCTTAAAGCCGATGGCGGCACTGCAGGCGGCGACGGTATAAAAATGGCCTACGATATAGCCGAGGAAAACTTTATAGACGATGGTAACAACCGCATAGTGCTGGCTACGGATGGCGACTTCAACATGGGGCCGTCGTCAGATCAGGACATGCAAACACTAATAGAAGAAAAACGTAAAACCGGCGTGTTCCTTACCTGCCTTGGCTTCGGTATGGGCAACTATAAGGATAGTAAGTTGGAAACCCTTGCCGATAAAGGCAACGGTAACTATGCCTATATAGACAACTTTGACGAGGCCGACCGTTTCCTGCGTAAGGACTTTAACGCCTCAATGTATACCATAGCCAAAGACGTGAAGATACAGATAGAGTTTAACCCTGCCAACGTACAGGCGTACAGGCTCATTGGCTACGAAAACCGTAAGCTGCACGACGAGGATTTTGCCAACGATGCCGTAGATGCCGGCGAAATGGGCAGCGGGCATACCGTTACCGCATTATACGAGATTATCCCGGTGGGTGTTAAGAGCAGCTTTGCCCCAACCCCGGAACTGAAATATACCCTTACCGGTGAAACCCATACCAAGTTTGGTAACGAACTCGCCACAGTGAAATTCCGTTACAAACAGCCTGATGGTGATACCAGTACCGAAATGACTGAGGTTATAGCCAACAAAACGGCTACGCTTGCTGATACGTCGTACGACTTTAAGTTTGCCGCCGCAGTGGCATGGTTCGGGCTGAAGCTGAGGGACAGCAAGCTGGCACCAAATAAGCAGACACGTGCCATTATAGAACTCGCCACGCAGGGCATAAAACGCGACCGCGACGGCTATAAGAACGAATTTATAAAACTCGCCGGAAGGATAGAGTAAATACCCATTTCCCAACCAGTTATGTAAGCCGCCGAGGAAGTCTTTCCCGGCGGCTTTTTTTTATTGAAAAATAGTGGTTATTGGCTATATTTGCCAAAAACCGACCTTATGCTGAACAGGATAATTTACCCGGCCATCACACTTTGCGTGGCGTTATTCTTCACATTTTGCATTGATGCCTATATTTTCTTCCAATGGAATACATTGTTTACCATAGTAGGCGGGCTTTGTACTGCCGCTGCACTTGCACTGTCGCTTGACGCATGGCTCCTTAAAGACCGCGAACTGGATGCAGCGCAGGAAAAGAAACAGCGTACTACTGTGTGGGTAGCATCTATTGGGTTCCTGTTTATTTTCTGTTATTTCCTTTCACATCATTCTAAAAACCGGGTGATGGACATCCTTGAAAAAGAAGGGGTATTTACAGTAGGTACCATTACAAACGGCAGGTCGTCTTCGGCAGTAAATAGTGATACGTACCTCATGGTAAAATTTACCGATAACGACCGTAAAGACCAGGAATTGAAGGTAGTAATAGGAAGCGACAGCCTGGATAAATTTTTGAAATGGCAAAAAGTAGCCCTGATTTACCTGCCAAAACATCCTGATGTAATGCGCATACTTGTAACAGACAGTGACCTGAATAAATACAGCGGCTTTAAAAACAGGCCGGTAGCACTGGCCGACCTGATGAAAATAGTATTGTTACAGCCCGGCAAACCGGTACAAAACTACCTTAACTCAGTAAACATACAGTGGTACATGTACCCCGGCGATGGGTATAACGGCTTCCGTTACCTTAACGACCTGAAACTACAGGTGGTTACGACCGAAAGGGGTATGGTAAGCTTTATGTATCATGAAAGTAACCCTGAATTGTTTAACCGCGAAATAAAGCAGTATGGCTTTAAAAAAACGCATGGTTTCGGGGGAAACAGTTATGAAAACGACAAGTTTATACTATCTGTGGAAGATGAGCAAATGCCTATAGAGCGCGGCACCCCTGAAGAGCGTAGCAGCTACGGTTACGGATACCAACAACAAGATACAAAACCCGTTACGGTATTTACAATTGCCCCAAAAGAGCGTTTAGGGCTGTAATACAGCATCTAAAAACGCCTGCTGTCTTTCGTTAATCAATACTTTGGCTTCTTCATAACCGAACCAGCCTGCCTTGTCTATTTCAGGGAAAGCCTTCATTTTACCTGACTTTGGCGGCCATTCCATTTCAAAGGTATTACTGCTTATTGCCTGTGGGTCAAGGTTGCCCTCAGCCGCCCAGCAATGTACGGTTTTACCTCCCTTTTGGGTAATGGGTTCAAGTGCTGTAAATGGTGATTGGGGTCTATAGCAGGTTTCTTCAGTAAACTCGCGTAGGGCACAGGCCAGAAGTTCTTCGCCTGCATTGGGTTCACCCTTAGGTATCGTCCACCAGCCCTCGTGCTTTTTGGCAAAGAACGGCCCACCGGGATGCACAAGGAAAAACTCAGTACCCTCCTGCCCTTTCCGATACAGCAGTATACCTGCGCTCAGCTTCATTCGGCTACGGTATATTCCATATTTTCACTACGGAAATATTCCTCGGCAGCCTCGCCAAAGCGCGACATGGTAACGTAGTTAAACGTACCGCCCACAGCAGCGCCTATCCCAAACGGAATCAGCGTACCCAGCGCCACGCCACCACGTTTAGAACCGTATTTGGTAACCAGCTTCCGGCCTATTTTCTGGTTCATGCGGTTCCGGATGCGGTCGGTAATATGCTGGTCAAAGTGCTTTACGGTAATGCGTTCGCCCACGGTAAGCACCGCTTTTTCGGGCACTACTACCCCGCTCCAAAGCCCAAGTACCACGGTAAAGCGGTCGTCGAAGTCGGCCTCGGTATCCTGCCCGTAAATAAGCCCGGTGCCGTAGCATAACGATGCCATCCAGCGCAGCATCAGTAGCACATCGGCAGAAATCGCTCCTGCCTCTATAGCTACCTGTGCCACAGTACCCAAACCGGGGATAACGCCCGGCAGCGCGCTCACCACCCCCACCGAGGTATACTTGCGGCGCACCTGCGCACGGTATAGTTTAGCCACCTCTTGTGCGCCCTTGCCCGGATGTTTAAATTTGAGCACGGCAATTTCCTTGCGGACCTCCATAAACGGGGGCATCAGCTTTTTTATAAGGGTGTTGAAATCCATAGCTGTAATTTTGATTAAAGGTAAGAAATTACAGGCGTCCCTGTGGTGTGTTTATGACGATATTGTGAAATGCTAAGCCCTGAAATCCAGCATCCTGTCTACGGGGTATTTGTCTAAATACTTCTCCAACAACTTGCCCTGCTTAAAGCTTAACTTCCACAATATCTTATTGGTAGCCGTGTGGCACCACAGCTCCACGTAAAAATTATCTATGGCATACAGCAGCTTACGCACATGCCCTTCCAGGCAGCCGTCTATCAGTTCGCCCTGTGCCCATAGCACCCGGTACTGCTCCTCATCATTCAGTTTCTTATACTCATACAGTTTCATAGGCCCTAAAATACAAATTATCTTATTACGCTAAAACAAAGCCGCGTAATGAAAGCTTAAACGGAGTTTTAACGCTTTATTATGAGTGCATTGGCAAAAATTAATAGTTAAAAGCCTGACCTTGCATGCAGAAACCTAAAAATGAAACGATTATGAGGCTGCTGATACTACTTCCGTTCCTGCTTATTGCCGCAATAGCCGGCTATAACCTTACAAACGAACTTCAATCGGACACTACCTACTACATGGCTGCGGCGCTGCACGGCGTGGTGGCACTGGTATGCCTGGGCATCAGCAGCTATATCGTGGGTTCTGCCTTCAGTGTAAAACGTACCGAAATAAACGAACCGCAGTTGGCATAAAATGCGGAAAGCGCCCCATTATAGGGCGCTTTCCTGAAAAAAACCAACTAACCAATCATCATTATGAAATCTCTATCAACCTTTTAGCTTTCGGTTGTGCTTCTTCTTTCTTAGGTAAGGTAAGGGTTAGTACACCATCGGCATAGTTAGCGTTGATGCTGTCCTCGTTTACCGTTTCGGGTAGTGTAAACGCCCTTTTGAATGAAGTATGGGTGTATTCCCTGCGGGTATACTTGCCGTCTTCCTGAACGTTCTCTGCTTTCGCCTCACTCGAAATGGTAAGAAGGCCCTTGTCTACTTCTATATTAAAATCCTCTTTTTTAAGGCCCGGTGCCACAAGCTCCACACTAAATGCAGTTTCGGTTTCTTTAATGTTTACGGGAGGTACTACCCTGTTTACCAATTGGCTACCGCCCCTCCAGTCTTTAAAAATTTCGTCCATTACATTAGGGAATGTGTTGCTGTGGTGTCTCTTAATAAGGTTCATATTCGTTGTCTTTTTATAAGTTAGAAATCTTGTTTACGCTTATCTAATAGACAAGTTTTGTACCAATGCATTTTTACATGTCAAAACGACAGCTTAAATGACTTTTTGTCACTTTTACTTGTTAAACCATTCATAAACAAGACATTTTTTCAGGTTGAGTACCAATACCTATCTGAACAGGACATATCGACCAATGAACAGGCACTGCTGTAACCCTATGGAAATTAACTTTGTAGTACAATTAAAACACTTTGGTTATGGACAATGCAGCAAGGATAATAGCCGGGATTACAGGAATGAACATCATCCGATATTTTGTAATAGCAGGACTGGCTTTTATAGTATTTTACAAACTGTTTCCCAAGCAGTTACAGCATTTAAAGATACAGGCACGGAACGCCCGCCTGAAAGACTTCACCCGCGAAATAGGCCATTCTATGCAGTCGGCACTGGTGTTTGGGTTAGTAGCCTTTGCCATAATACGCAGCCCATTCAACAATTACACATTGATTTACAACGATATACACCTACACCCATTATGGTATATACCTGTAAGCCTGCTGCTGGCACTTGTAATCCAGGACACTTATTTCTACTGGATGCACCGGTTGCTACATACCAAACACTTTTACAAGCACACCCATTCGGTGCACCACCGTTCTGTAAACCCCTCGCCGTTTACCGCTTATTCGTTCCATGTGCTTGAGGCTGTGGCTGAAGCACTCGTACTGGTTCCCATTGTAATGCTGGTTCCCATCCACAAAATCACCATAGTGCTGTTTACCCTCATTGGCTTCATTATCAATGTATACGGGCATTTAGGATACGAAATAGCACCACGATGGCTGCGAAAAACCCTCCTATTCGAAGTGTTGGCAACATCGGTATACCACAACATGCACCACAGTAAGTTTAAAGGGAATTACGGCCTGTATTTCAGGGTGTGGGACAGGCTACTGAAAACGGAAAACCCTGATTATGTGAGGGAATACGACCGGCTACAGGCACAGCGCTTCCCAAAAACAATTGGTCGCAAAGCATAAATAAACTGTTTTGACTATATTTACGCTGTTAACCAACAGTTTATATGGAGCAAACACTAAAAAAGCGTATACTAAGCATTGATATACTGCGCGGTATCATCATGGCCATAATGGCGCTGGACCATACCCGCGATTATTTCCACCTGGATGCTGTAACCCAAAGCCCTACCGACCTTGCCACCACAACACCTATCTTGTTCTTTACCAGATTTATAACCCATTATTGTGCGCCCACGTTTGTGTTCCTGTCGGGGTTGTCCATCTACCTGCAAAGCCTTAGGAAGGGTAAACCTGAGCTGAGCAAATTCCTGCTCACAAGGGGTTTATGGCTGGTAATCATGGAGTTGACTTTGGTAAACTTCGGGTGGAGCTTCAATATCTACTTTAATTTCGTGTTCCTGCAAGTGATATGGGCCATCGGGTGGAGCATGGTATTCCTCGCGGCGCTGATACGCCTGCCCTACCCGGCCATTGTAGCTACAGGACTGGCTATCACACTATTGCACAACCTTACCGACATCTACAAACCGATAAACGAAGAGCTTTATGTGGCTTCTAACTTCCTGATGTTCACTGATTTTACGTTATACCATGTGGGGCCAATAGGTGTGCTGAGCGCCTATGCAATACTGCCGTGGACGGGCGTAATGCTGCTGGGCTACGGCGCAGGTAAATGGTTTGAAAGCGAACGCATTAGCCCCGAAAAACGACAGCGTTTACTTGCCTTCACCGGGCTGGGGCTTATAGTGTTGTTCGTTGCCCTGAGGCTGGCAAACGGCTATGGCGACCCAAGCCACTGGAAATCGCAGAAAGACAGCATATTCACCTTATTATCAATACTTAACGTTACAAAATATCCACCGTCGCTAATGTATGTGTGCATTACGCTGGGACCGTCGCTATTGGTGCTGGCAGCCCTTGAAAACGTGCAGGTTAAGGGCTTCTGGAAGGTGATGAACACCTTCGGGCGGGTGCCATTCTTCTATTACCTGCTGCACGTGTATGTAATTCATTTACTGTGTGTTGTGGTGTATTTCGCCCAAGGATATACCCTCGGGCAGTTGTTCTCATTGCCGCAGCAATTTGCCTTCAGGCCAAACGAAAACTTCGGGTTTTCTTTGGGATACGTCTACCTGATGTGGCTGCTGGTTTTGGTGCTGTGCTACTTCCCGTCACGATGGTACGACCGTTACAAAACCGCCAACAAAAAATGGTGGCTCAGCTACCTGTAAACTTTAACATTTCGGCTCAAAATCGCTCGAATATTCCACTTTTTGTACAAAAAAATACGATTTTCTGTGTATTATTAAACTTTCAGAATATTTTTAAACCACTAAAAACAAACATATTACAAAATAAACTTCCACAGGAGGCATTTCGAATATTCCACAATTTTACTGCACAAATGCGTTCAGTACTTTGAGGAGGTTTATTGTTTATGGTTCATGGTTTATAGTTTTAGAGTGCTGAATGAGTACCTTCAGTACTTTGCGTGGTAAAAATGTGTATGCGTACTTCCGGCAACCAACAACCAACAACCAACAACCAACAACCAACAACCAACAACCAACAACCAACAACCAACAACCAACAACCAACAACCAACAACCAACAACCAACAACCAACAACCAACAACCAACAACCAACTACTGAACAAATACCTTCAGTACTTTGGCAAAAAACATCCCGTAACTTTGTACAATAATTCACAACGGTATTAAACCATTTCCCGCATCAGCAGTCATAAACGGGTTAACACACCACACATTAACCTGAAAACTATAACTGATTATGGGAATTTATGATTACCAATGGTCGCGCCGCAAATTCCTGGGTTCGGTGGCCAGCACGGGCGCCCTTATGGCGCTAAACCCGTACCTGGGCTGGGCGCTGGAAAACGAAGACCCGAAGGTAGCTGCCATTGTGGCAAAAACCATGGGCATAGATACGCACAACCACGTAGATGTGCCACTAAATGCTGCCGAGCTGCCCGGCCCTAAAGCCGACCTTACAGCCGAACTGAAAAAATCGGGGCTATCGGCCATTTGTGCTACGTTTGCCGTGGATTACCAGAAGCTGGTAAACCCCGGCGATGCCTACAACCGTTTTATAACCGGGCTCGATGCCATGGATGTAATGCTGAAGGACAACGGAATGAAACGCGCCCTAAACATGGCCGACCTTACCGCTGCCAAAAAGGCGAAACAGCCTATTATAATACAGTCGGTTGAGGGTTGCCACTTCCTTGAAGGCGATGCCGGACGCGTACAAACCGCCTACGACCGCGGGCTGCGCCACCTGGGGCTGCTGCACGACAACGATGCTTCGGTGCCGCTGGGCGATGTATATACCAACGAACCGAAATACGGCGGCCTTACCAAACTGGGCGCCGATACCATAGCCGAATGCAACCGCCTGGGCATAGTAATAGACCTGGCGCATGCCAGCAATGCCACTATAGACGCCGCACTAAAAGTCAGCACTACGCCAATGTTCATCAGCCATACGGGGCTGGACACCCAGCTGGGCAGCAACCCGTTTATGGCAAAAATGATGCGCCCAAGGCTCATCAGTAAGGAGCAGGCAAAGATTGTGGCCGATGCCGGCGGCGTGATTGGCGTATGGACGCACCTGGCCGATACCCCGCTGGAGTTTGCTAAAAACGTACGCGCCATGGTGAATGCTGCAGGTATAGAGCATGTGTGCATTGGTACCGATACCAAGATTACCCCGGCTTACCGTTCGCCCAATGACAAATGGGGCGGACCCGGTGGCGACAAAAAAACCGAAGGCCAGCCTAAAGAGGGCGACAAGCCGCAGGGAAAACCGGAAGGCGATAAAAAAGACGGCGGTAAACCACAAGGAGGACCCGGCGGCAAACGCATAGGCGAACGTACCAACGAAGCCTGGGCCGATCAAAAAACCGGTTTCTATTTTACTGTGGTGGATGCCCTGCTGAAAGAGAAATTTACCGAAGATGAGATTGCCAAAATAGGCGGCGGTAATTTCTGCAGGGTGTTTAATGATGCTGTTAAGGGATAAGTTTTAGCCACGAATTTCACAAATTTCCATAATTACAAAAAGAAAAATTTGTGCTAATTTGTGAAATTCGTGGCTAATAAAATTATTGCCTAAGCTATCACTTATATACCCCATACCGTTGCATGGCATACTCAAACTTTTCGAAATCAAAATCTAAAGGTTCTTTGAGAAAACTATTCAATAATACAGATTGCTCTTTATTTATAGCGTATGCCCAAACCAACTCGTAATCATCTTCAGGTTCAGGCATAAACACTTTCAATAAATTTTCAAGAGGTACATAGCTAATATCATGTTCTTCTTCTATTTGCTCCCCATCAGGATAGAATACCTGTATGTAGGTTATTGTGCGTTCAAGATTTTCACGTGTATACATGGACATAGTATTTAAGATTGGTTTAGCCCAAAAATACAAAACATTCGAGCCAATTCATGTTATTCGTGTCAAACAAAAAAATACCCTGATTTACATCCCTCCTAATTCGTAATTTGAAATTCGTAATTGATAATTAAAAGGTTATTTTTGCACAAAACTTTGTAACTGTGAATTACCTTTCAGTAGAAAATATAGCCAAGTCGTTTGGCGAACGCACCCTGTTTGAAAACCTTTCTTTTGGTATCAACAAAGACCAGAAGATAGCCTTTGTGGCCAAGAACGGTACCGGGAAAACCTCTATCCTTAAAATCATTACCGGGCAGGACACGCCCGATGCCGGACAGGTGGTAATGCGCAAGGAAATCAAAATGGAGTTCCTGAGCCAGGAGCCTAACCTACAGCCCGAACTGACCATTGAGGAAAGCATTTTTGCCAGCGACAACGACATACTGAAGGTAATAGAGCAATACCAAAAGGCGCTGGAAAACCCTGAAAATGAAGAGGCCTATCAAAAGGCGTTCGAGAAGATGGAACTGCACAACGCATGGGATTTTGAAACCCAGTACAAGCAAATCCTCTTTAAGCTGAAGCTGGACGACCTGAAACTGAAGGTAAAAAACCTTTCGGGGGGGCAAAAGAAGCGTTTGGCACTGGCCATCATCCTGATTAATAAGCCCGACCTGCTGATTCTGGATGAGCCTACCAACCACCTTGACCTTGAGATGATTGAGTGGCTGGAGAATTACTTCGCCAAGGAAAACATGACGCTGTTTATGGTAACGCACGACCGTTTTTTTCTGGAGCGTGTGTGCAACGAAATCATAGAGCTGGACAATGGCAAGCTGTACCAATACAAAGGCAATTACAGCTACTACCTGCAAAAAAAGGAGGAGCGCCTGGCTGCCGAAAGTGCGAGCATAGACAAGGCCAAGAACCTCTACGTAAAGGAGCTGGACTGGATGCGCCGCCAGCCTAAGGCACGAACTACCAAGAGCAAGAGCCGCCAGGACGACTTTTACGTGATTAAGGAAAAGGCCCACAGCCGCCGCAAGGAACAGCAGATAGAGCTTGAAATCAATATGGAGCGCATGGGCAGCAAGGTGGTGGAACTGCACAACCTGGGCAAAACCTTTGGCGACAAGAAAATTGTAGACGGCTTTAACTATAACTTTAAGCGCGGCGAACGCATTGGTATCATTGGTAAAAACGGTACGGGCAAAACCACGTTCCTGAACCTGCTTACCCGCACTATGGAACCGGACAGCGGCAAGGTAATCGTGGGCGATACCATTAAGCTGGGTTACTATACCCAAAGCGGTATCAACCCGAAACCGGAACAGAAAGTCATAGATATCATTAAGGAATACGGTGAGTACATTCCGCTTGCCAAAGGCAGGATGCTCTCGGCGGCGCAACTGTTGGAGAAGTTCTTATTTGACCGCAAAAAGCAATACGATTATGTAGAAAAGCTTAGCGGTGGCGAACTGAAACGCCTGTACCTGTGTACGGTGCTGATACAGAACCCTAACTTCCTGATACTGGATGAGCCCACAAACGACCTTGATATTGTAACGCTAAACGTGCTGGAGCAGTTCCTCATAGACTATCCGGGCTGTTTGCTTGTGGTGAGCCACGACCGTTACTTTATGGATAAGATTGTAGACCATATGTTCGTATTCCGTGGTAATGGCGAAATTGAGGATTTCCCGGGTAACTACAGCGACTGGCGTAGCTACGAGGATAGCGCCGAACCTGCCAAAGACGACAAAAAAGCCGATGCCGGTAACGACAAAAAAAACTGGAAACAGAATAACGTAAAGGCCGGGCTTAGCTTTAACGAGCAAAAGGAATTTGACAAGATAGAAAAAGAAATAAAGGACCTGGAGCGTAAGAAGGTGGAGATAGAGCAGCAATTTAGCGACGGCACCATAGCCGATAAGGACATTGCCGCAAAAGCCGACGAACTGCAAAAGGTACTGAACGACATAGAAATCAAAACGGAGCGCTGGTTTGAGCTTAGCGCGAAGATGGAGTAGCCCCCTAACCCCCGAAGGGGAATAAGTTTACAGTCGCAGTCTCAGTTTACAGTAGCTGATGGCTGAAAGCTAATCGCTGACAGCTGACAACTAAAAAACAAAAAAGCCCGGAACATTAGTGTTCCGGGCTTTTGCTTTATATCTTAAAGTAATTACTCTTCAGATTTTGTAAGGATCCACTCGCCTGTATTCAGCAGGGACTCAGCCTTTTTGTACTTCATAACTTCGGTTTTGCCGCTCATTATGTGCTTCACCGTTACGTTGTCGTTACGGTTAATTTTCGGGGCATCCCTTACTATGGTTTCTGTTACCGGGGCCTGTTGCTGCTGGTTTTGCTTCTCAGCGGCTTCGCGTGCCCTTCTTTCCAGTTGCTCCTCGGTGTTCAGTACCTCCTCCTTAGATTCTATGTACTGCTCCCTCGGCGGCTCAGGCACCCTGTTTTGCTGAATGTTGGTTACATTCTGCTGTGGCAGGTTCGCCTTAAACAGGAATGAAATCACCTCGCGGTTAATATCGGTAAGCGTTTTACGGAACAGCTTGTACGCCTCCTCTTTGTAAATAAGAAGCGGGTCTTTCTGCTCGTGTACGGCAAGCTGTACTGATTGTTTCAGCTCGTCCATTTTGCGCAGGTGCTTTTTCCAGGCTTCGTCTACTACGGCAAGCGTAATGTTCTTTTCAAAGTCGTCTATAAGCGAAAGGCCTTCGGTCTGGTACGCTTTTTCAAGGTTGGTAACTACGTTAAGGGTTTTGATACCGTCTGTAAACGGAACCACGATACGCTCGTACTGGCCGTTGTTGTTTTCGTATACGTTTTTAATCACTACAAACGCTTCAGAAGCATTGTGGTGGTTTTTACTGTTATAGGTTTCGGCTACAGCCTTGTATACTTTAGCAGAAAGATCCTGCTCAGAAAGCTTGGTAAAATCTGCTTCAGAAACCGGCGAACTCATAGAGAACGTACGGATAAGGTCGAACTCAAAGTTCTGGTAGTCGCGTACCGGCTTGTTGTTAGATACGATGGTTTCTACCATATCATACATCATGTCGGCAATATCTACTTTAAGCCTGTCGCCAAACAGTGCGTGCTTCCTTTTCTTATATACGTTTTCACGCTGCTTATTCATTACGTCATCATACTCAAGTAGGCGTTTACGCTGGCCGAAGTTGTTTTCTTCCACCTTCTTCTGCGCACGCTCTATAGACTTGGTCATCATACCGTGCTGAATAACCTCTCCCTCTTTAAGGCCCATACGGTCCATAACTTTGGCTACCCTTTCCGAACCGAAAAGACGCATAAGGTTATCTTCAAGCGATACGTAGAACTGCGAGCTTCCCGGGTCGCCCTGGCGGCCTGCACGGCCTCGAAGCTGGCGGTCTACACGGCGTGAGTCGTGGCGCTCTGTACCTATAATGGCAAGTCCACCCGCAGCCTTAACATCCGGCGTAAGCTTAATGTCGGTACCACGGCCTGCCATGTTGGTAGCTATGGTTACCACACCCGGCTTACCGGCTTCGGCTACAATGTCGGCCTCTTTTTTGTGGAGTTTCGCGTTCAGTACGTTGTGGTTAATACCCCTCATTTTAAGCATACGGCTTAAAAGTTCTGATATTTCTACCGATGTGGTACCTATAAGCACCGGACGGCCTGCCTGTGCCAGCTGCACCGTATCTTCAATAACTGCATTGAATTTCTCACGCATGGTTTTGTAGATAAGGTCGTCATGGTCTTTACGGGCTATGCCGCGGTTTGTAGGTATCTCTACAACGTCCAGTTTGTATATTTCCCAGAATTCACCCGCTTCGGTAACGGCAGTACCCGTCATACCCCCAAGCTTGTTGTACATCCTGAAATAGTTTTGCAGGGTAATGGTGGCAAAGGTTTGCGTAGCAGCCTCTATCTTTACGTTTTCCTTGGCTTCTATCGCCTGGTGAAGGCCGTCTGAATAGCGGCGACCGTCCATAATACGGCCGGTTTGCTCGTCTACAATCATTACCTTGTTTTCCATCACCACATACTCGGTGTCTTTTTCAAACAGGGTATATGCTTTAAGCAATTGCGTAAGGGTATGTATACGCTCGCTTTTTACAGAGAAATCGGCAAAAAGGGCTTCTTTTTCCTCGGTTTCCTGCTCTTTGTCCAGCTTTTTCTTTTCAATGTTGGCTATCTCGGTACCAATATCCGGAAGTACGAAGAAATCCTTATCGGTATCCTGAGAAAGGAACTGTATACCATTATCGGTAAGTTCTACCTGGTTGTTCTTTTCTTCTATAACAAAGTACAGCGCCTCGTCAACCTTGTGCATGTCGCGGTTGTTATCGGCCATGTACTGGCTTTCTGTTTTTTGTAGTAGCTGCTTTACGCCTTCCTCACTAAGGAATTTAATAAGCGCCTTGTTTTTTGGCAAACCACGGTGAACCCTTAGCAGCAGGAAGCCCGCTTCTTTGGTTTTACCTTCTTTCAGCAGTTTTTTAGATTCTGCCAAAACACCATTAAGCAGTGTACGTTGCAGGCTTACAAGGTTATCTACCTTTGGCTTCATTTCGTTAAATTCGTGGCGGTCACCGTTAGGCACCGGACCCGAAATGATAAGCGGCGTACGGGCATCATCTACCAGTACCGAGTCAACCTCATCCACTATGGCAAAGTTGTGCTTACGCTGTACCAGGTCGTCCGGCGAGTGCGCCATGTTATCCCTAAGGTAGTCAAAGCCAAACTCGTTGTTTGTTCCGTAAGTAATATCGGCAGCATAAGCGCGGCGGCGTGCATCGCTGTTCGGCTGGTGATTGTCTATACAGTCTACCGTCATACCGTGGAACTCAAACAACGGAGCCTTCCACGTACTATCGCGTCGTGCCAGGTAGTCGTTCACCGTTACCAGGTGCACACCGTTTCCGGTAAGTGCGTTAAGGTACAGCGGCAGCGTAGCCACAAGGGTTTTACCCTCACCCGTTTGCATTTCAGATATTTTACCCTGGTGCAGTACTATACCGCCTATAAGCTGTACGTCGTAGTGAATCATGTCCCAGGTAATTTCCTTACCTGCGGCATTCCACTGGTTAGCCCATACGGCGTTGTCGCCTTCTATGGTAACGTATGGCTTTGTAGCGCTAAATTCCCTGTCTTTAGGGGTAGCGGTTACGGTTATACTACTGTTTTCCTTAAAGCGGCGTGCAGTTTCCTTAACTACGGCAAAAGCCTCAGGAAGCAGTTCCAGCAGGGTTTTCTCAGAGATATCGTATGCCTCTTTTTCAAGGGCATCTATAGACGCGTATATGTCTTCGCGTGCATCTATATCCTGGGTGCTTTCCACTTCTTTAAGGTAAGAGGCTATCTTAGCGTCTTTATCGGCGCGGGCTTCCTGTATCCTTTCTTTAAAGTATACGGTCTTTGCCCTGAGCTCGTCATGCGAAAGCTGTGCAAGGGCACCCTCGTACGATTTTATCTTCGTAACAAGCGGCTGCAGCGCCTTGATGTCCTTTTGCGACTTATCGCCCACAAAGGCTTTAAGTATGCTGTTAATTAAACTCATTATTGTATGTATATAATTACTTGTTTTATACTGATGTTGCGGCAAATTTAACCAAAAAAAAAGCCTCCTGAAAGAGACTTTTCCATTTTGATCTATTTTGTGCTTTTAATATTCATCCTCGTTCCAAAGATAATCTTCGTCTGTAGGATAATCCGGCCATATTTCTTCCATAGACTCGTATATTTCCCCCTCGTCCTCAATAGATTGCAGGTTTTCCACAACCTCAAGCGGAGCGCCGGTCCTTATGGCGTAGTCTATCAGCTCGTCTTTAGTGGCCGGCCACGGGGCATCACTTAAATAAGATGCCAATTCTAATGTCCAATACATCTTCTAAACGATTAAAGTTTATGCAAAAATAAATTTATTACTGAAAAAGTCAAGTAAAATTTTGCTTATTTTATTAAAATTAAAGAACGTTTTCGGGTTATAAGCTGAAAATTTACTATTTACAGTTCTCGCAATGCTGCTTATCCACCACATTTCTGCACCTGCATCAGCAACCATCAACCCTAAACTACGATTATAAACGTTATAGCTTCTCGGGTATCCACTTTACTTCTGCGGCACCCAAATCTTTGGACAACTTCCGTGCCAATACAAAAAGGTAGTCAGAAAGGCGGTTTATGTATGCCAAAACGTTGTCATCAAAGGGTTCCAACTCGTATAAATGTACCGATAAACGCTCAGCACGGCGGCATACGCAGCGTGCTATGTGACAATATGACACGGTTGTATGCCCCCCCGGAAGTACAAAATGCGTCATGGGTTCCAGCGTGCTTTCCATATTGTCTATTTCGTTTTCAAGGAGTTGGACATCCAGCTCCGATATAAGCGGGATGTTCAGCCGTTCCTTGCCGTTCTTTAAAACTGCCTTATCGGGCGCCGTTGCCAATATGGCACCTACGGTAAACAGCCTGTCCTGTATTTTTTCAAGGATTTTCTTGTACGATGTAGCTATATTCTGGTCGCGTATCAGCCCCAGGTACGAATTAAGCTCGTCTATGGTACCGTAACTTTCTATGCGTATGTGGTGCTTCGGCACACGCGTACCCCCAAACAGGGCCGTGGTACCTTTATCGCCGGTTTTTGTGTATACTTTCATTTTTTAGTTGTCGGTTGTTGGTTGTCGGTTGTTGGCCTTACTCAGATTGAAGCCTACTCATCTTGTAATGTGTTTGAGTGAAGCTTCCATCAACTAACAACAGACAACCAACAACTATTTATGCGGATTAGGATTTACATTATCGCTTTCTATAACGCCGTCGCGCAGGCGGATAACGCGGTGTGCATAGGCGGCTATATCCTCCTCATGGGTAACAAGGATTACGGTATTGCCGCTGGCGTGGATGTCGCCAAACAGCTTCATGATTTCTACCGAAGTCTTACTGTCCAGGTTGCCCGTAGGTTCGTCTGCCAGTATTATAGAAGGATGGTTTACCAATGCCCTTGCCACGGCCACACGCTGCCGCTGCCCACCCGAAAGCTGGTTTGGTTTGTGGTCCATACGGTCATTAAGTCCCACTTGGGTAAGCACCTCAGTAGCCCGTGCATTGCGGTCGGGCTTTTTGTAGCCTGCATATATCATGGGCAGGGCGACGTTGTCTAAAGCAGTGGTACGCGGCAGCAGGTTAAACGTCTGGAAAACGAAACCTATTTCCTTGTTGCGTATACCGGCAAGTTCGTCGTCGCTCATGTGGCTAACGTTTTTGCCGTTCAGCACATAGCTGCCGCCGCTTGGCGTATCCAGGCAGCCCAGCAGGTTCATCAGCGTACTTTTCCCGGAACCCGAAGGCCCCATAAGGGCTACGTATTCGCCTTTGTTTATGGTAAGGTTTACCCCTTTCAGCACCCGTACAATTTCGCTTCCCAGCGGGAAATTGCGGGTGATGTCTTTTATTTCTATAATCGGTTTAGACATTGTTACTGGTTATTGCGCTTTAAAATTACTAAAGTTTCGCCACGGTTTACACTAATTGCCCCAAATTCGGCAATTGTACCCGCCGTAAGCATTAGACGCAATTATGGCGCAGGTGTTACAATTAGGGTTGTTAGATTTTTAGACTACTTGGATTATTGGATTGTTGGAAGGTTAGACATCTTAGATTGTTGGATTGATTGGATTTGTTAGACTGCTTGGATTGTTGGATTGTTGGATTTTTCACACACCCCTAACCCCTCTCAAGAGGGGAACAGCTTCACTCTGATATAAAAAATGTTGCTTAGTTTGAGTGTAGCTTAAAGGGTATGAGTGGCAGTTCCCCTCTTGAGAGGGGTTAGGGGTGTGTTAGATTTAGACATAAAAAAATTGGATTTCCAGAACATAACATTCCAAAAATCCAATCCTCTAATATATCCGCCTTCTCTAAGAAGTCTAAAAATCTAAAAATCCAACAGGTCCGAATTACCTCTGTCCCTGCAGAAACTCGTTCATTTCCTGCTTAGATGCATCAAAGGTAAACGTGTTGGCTACCTTAAAATAGCTCTTGCGGTCTACACAGAAGTTGTAGGCATATTTGGCAAGGCTCAGTTTATTTTCCTCAAAGGTAAGCAGCTTAATCAGGCTGATGATTTGGTCGGTACTCATACAATTGTTAGACAGTATCTGCTTGGCAGTGCCCTCACGGGTATCGTCAAAGCTGCTGCCTTTAATGGTGCTTACAGCCGCTTCAAAATCAGCATTGCCCATAGCATTACGGCATCCACCATTACTATTATTATTGTTGTTATTGTAGCCACCGCCATTGTTATAGCCGTTACCATTACCATTGTTGTAGTTGCCTCCGTTATTATATCCGTTGCCGTTACCATTGTTGTAGCCGCCATTACCGTTATTATATCCGTTGCCATTACCATTGTTGTAGCCACCATTACCGTTGTTATAGCCGTTTCCGTTACCATTATTGTAACCGCCATTGCCGTTATTATAGCCGCCATTGTTATAATTGCCGCCTTGCTGGTAACCGCCTTGTGTGGTAGTTGTGGTAGTGGTTGTAGTAGTGGTTACGTTATCGCCCGGTACATTAACCGTCATACCCACACCGCCCATATTTACGTTCATACCGAAACCGTCGTTATATGTAGTAGTGGTAGTTACCTCTTCATGATACACAGTGCCATCAGGGCCTATGTACATATCATTCGGGTGGCCATAATGGTATACGGCACAGTGTTGTGGCCTTACCATATTTTGGGCAGCAGGCTTTTGCGAATAAAACCTCAGGCTACGCCTGCCTTTCTTGTCTTTTCTTATGCGGTAGGTTACGTCCTGCATTAAATCATCTACATCGCTTAGCTGAATGTTTTTGCTTATAGCCGGTATACGGTTGTTAGAAAATATAATCTTGCAGCTGTAGTATGGGTCGGGCAGCATTTCTACACGCACATTGGTCTGTGGTTTGTCGTTGTAGCGTTCGCCGTTCAGTATCAGGTAAAACGGGCTGCCGTCTTCGCTATACACGGTAAGGTTCCCGGTAGGGTAATGCTGTGCCAGTGCAACAAATGATTGCAGTAGCAGTGCAAACAATAGTAAGGTAATTTTTCTCATGTTGATTAAGTGTTTGTTTAAAGGCCTTTCAATTTTTTGGCAGTAAAAGTATTAATTCCTGATTTATTAAAAACAAGTTGCGTGCCAAAAATGTTAATTTAACCTAATACGGCATACCCAAATGTTATAAATCCCTGTATTCACAAGGGTTACACCCTTAAAAAACTTATTAAACACGTATTTCTTAAAGTTTTAAAATATTGCTAAAAATGCTAAAACATACTTAAATAATATAAAGTATTCTTAACAACACATTTGTATTTTTTAGATATAGCTAATTTTACCTGTAAGTAACAACAAAAATAAACAGAGTAACCATGAAAAAATTCAGTATTATGGCGGTAGTAGCCCTTGGGGCGCTTTCGCTGACATCTTGTAAAGATGAAGCTAAAATGAATGCCGAGAAAAAAGTAGACCAATATGTAGCCTTTATAGACTCGGTTAACAATATTGCAGCTGAAGAAAGGGCTGCCAACTGGGAAGCCATACAAAACGAGTATGAAGTAATGACCGCTAAGGCCGATTCGTCGCTTGCCGTACTGGAAAATGATGTGAAAACCAGCGAAAAAATCCAAAATGCTAAAACAAAATACGATTCTATTAAGGTAGAATCGGTTAAAGTGGCCCAGGAAAAAACTGCTGCTGCCGGTAATACCGTAGCCGATGCGCTGTTTGGTGCCGGTAAGGTAGTGGGCGACGATAAAAGCTTTGCATGGGTAAACAAAGACAACATTGTTAATGTATACCAAAGCTTCTACGACAACTTTAAAACCAACAGGGAATCCTACTCTCGTGAGGAGCTGGATAAGATAAAAGCCTGGTACGAGGCACTTGATGCACGTAAAAACACAGTAGAGAAAGAAGGCCTTTCGGGATCAGACAACAACAAGATTGCCGCCATTAAGCTGAAATTTGCCCCTATGTTTAAATGGGACCGCATAACCGCAAAAGGCGAAGAAAATAAAGATGCTAAGGAAGACGCTGAGAAATAATAAGGGTTTATTATTCAATTCTATTGCCCCGGGCACGCTGTATGGCGTGCCCTTTTTATTTTGCGGATTTTTAGAATGTTGGACTTCTTAGATTATTGGATTTTTAGAAAACATGATCTATTAAATATAAGATTGTAGACAGTCTAAGAAGTCTAACATTCTAAGTAGTCTAAAAATCCAATAATCTAACTATCCAGAAAGTCTAAACGCCAAGTACAATCACCGGGTCTATATCCAGTTTTTGGCTTATATCCCGTGCTACTTTTAAAGTTGGTTCACTTTTCCCGGTAAGGTACTCGCTAACCCTGGAGGTACTGACACCTAAAAGCTCAGACAAGCGCTTTTGGTTCAATCCTCGTTCATGCATGCGGAGTTTCATTGTTTCTACCAATGTAGGTTTTTTAACCGGAAAATGGTTTTCTTCATAATCAGCTACAAGGTCAGACAATATGTTTAATTCTATGAAGCCTTGCGCATCCTCGTTTTCGATATTTTCCGAATCCTGTAAAAGAACTTCTATCCTTTCAGCTATCGCATTGTATTCTTTCTCAGTATGAATCATGGCTAAATATTTTTAATATCCTTAATCTTATCATATTCTGCATGTGTACCTATAAAACGGATATATACCTTTTTAGCATTAAATGAAATTATAGCAACCAACCGATAGCTATTACCTTTTATATTGAACACAAAACGATGATTACCTACATAATCGACTGAATTAAAATCCTTCCTGATGTCATTAAGTGTATCCCATTCTCTTGACGACACTGTATGATACCACAAGTGCAAAGGTGTCTCAGCATCGGCATGTTGTTCAGAAAATTCTTTTATCCGCTTAAAAGTGACTATGCGCATCTTTTTTCTTTACTGTAAAGATATAAAATATTTTGAAATTAAAAACACTGTCCTGAATTTCAAAACAAAACTACCCTATTAACCCCCACAACCTCCGTGCACCCAGCAGCGCATCGGTAAAAAACGACTTATACGGGCGGATGTAAAAATGCTGTTTGGCCTGGCCCCTCCGTAAAGATACAAGCCCGAGGTGGTAGGTATCTATTGTCACCGTAACATTTGGGTCGTTTTTAATGGCTTCCCACGCCTGTTCCATTTGTGGTGTGGCATGTATGTTAGGTATAGCGATGATGCTGTTTTGGTTTACGTCTTCCTGCAGGCGGTGCAGCTGCTCCGTTACAGCCTGACGGTTTGTACCGGTAATGATACCCAAATCAAGCCCGCCCGGCACTGAGGCCAGTGGCGAAAAAAACCATAGCTGGCTGTTTTTCTGTTCGGCTACGTTGCGTATGGTATCAGTAACGGCAGTTGCATTATCGCCCAAAACCAGTAGCTTAAACGCCTTTTTGTTGACAATGATTTTATACAGCGTTTGCAGTGCTTGTTTATCCAGCGCTACTGAACCCACAGCCCTTTTCAGTTCGGGCAGCTGGTGGCCGTTATAAAACGCCGTGCTTATAAATGAGTACACAAACGGCGAATGGATGCCGTGGTCGTTAGTAGATTTCCAAAGGAACGATAAGTAACTCATTTTTTTAGGTTATGCGGTTATCTGGTAATTCGGTGATTCGATGCAAGGGTTATTTGGTAATTCGGCCATTTGGTTATTTGGATGTAAGTAAACAATATACAATCTGTCTATCATCTTCTGTCTAAAAATCTAACCATCCAAGAAGTCCAAAAATCTATCCAAAAACCTCAACATTCTCCCCGTCAAAACTGGCAAATACAATACTCGGGTGTGAGTCCCTGTGGCAAATATTGCCCTGCGCATCAATGGCTATAGCCCCTGCAAAACCGTCGTAAGGCTTTAGTTCCCCAAAGGTTTTGGCAAAGGCATCGCAAATCGGCATGCCGTCGGTAACGCGGGTAACGATTTTAGTGGCAGTGGCATTGCTTACAATATCTTCCCCTACGCCGGTGCAACTTACACCGCAAAAAGCATTGGCATAATTACCCGCCACCGTAGCAGAATCTGATATACGCCCTACCATTTCAAAACCCTTACCTCCGGTAGAGGTAGCCACGGCAATTTTACCATCGGCATCCAGCGCTACACAGCCCACAGTTCCTGTACCTGTCGCGGCAAGTTTCTTTTCAAACTCGGCACGGCGTTCAGGGGTTTCGGTACTAAATTCGGCAAAACCGTTTTTACGGGCAAAGGCAATAGCCCCTTCCCCACCCAGCACGCGGTCATCGTACGGCATCAGCTGTTGGGCCACCTGTATAGGGTTCTTTACGTTTTGTATATTGATAACGCCGCTTAGTTTTTGTGTAGTACCGTCCATAAGGGCGGCGCTCATGCGTATTTGCCCGTCGCTTTGTATCTGCGAACCCGTACCGGCATTAAACAGCACATCGTCTTCCAGCAGGCTCACGGCATACACTACGGTTTCGGCAGCAGTATGCGACTTCAGGTATTCGTACGATTGTTTTACAATAGCCGTAAGCGCTTCCTGCTTGGCCGTTTTCGTTTTCAGGTCGGTTGATGATTCACTGAAAAAACCACCGTGAATGATTATTTTCATAAGGATTGTTTATGATAACGCCCCGTCATTGCGAGGAGGCACGACGAAGCAATCTTACTAATTATCAAAATGAGATTGCTTCGTACCTCGCAATGACAGAGCGTTCCGACATTATACTTGAGTGAAGCTCAATTCAAAATTTAAAATAAAAAATTCAAAATAGAAAATTACTCCCTGTCGTCCGCACTTACCTTAGGGTCGGCATTATCGCTATCCTGCTCCACCATAAGCGGCAGGGCGTATTGCGAATTGCGTATCTCCATTTGGTGCGTATGCAGGTCGTAGGTATCGTACATGCTCATTACATGCACCACAAGGTTGTTTATGCTTATGGGCTTGCCCAGTTCCACCTGTGTAAGGTTGGTATCCTTAATCTGGCGGCCGTCTACAATAATCACAAGGCCTGAGCCTATGGCTTCCATACGCCCGTTTCCGGTAATCAGCAGGCCGGTATCTTCACCCAGGCCAATACCTATGGTACGCGGGTTGCCCACCACCGTCTGGAACAGGCGGCCTATACGCCCGCGCTGCACAAAATGCGTATCTATAATTACGTCCTGTATCAGGCTAAGGCCGCTGGTAATTTTTACCTCGCCTTTAAGAAGGGCCTCGCTGCTGCTGCCCTGGTAAATCATATTATTGCTCGCAGCCGCAGCACCCGCACTGGTACCGGCGTATATAAAATCTTCGTTCTGGAATTTGTCCAGCAGTATATCATGGAATTCGGTACCGCCTAAAATTGAGGTAAGGCGCAGCTGGTCGCCGCCGGTAAACATTACCACATCGGCAGCACGCAGTCGTGCCAGCACTTCGGGGTCGTGTGCCTGTTCGCGTTTTTCTATGTAAAGTACGCCTACGTTTTTGGCTTCCAGGTATGCAAAAGCCTTTATGTATTCAGGCCCCACCTCGCGCGGTATTACCGAAGCCGTGGTCACCATTTCTATGCGGCTTTGCTCGCCTAATCTTGATTCCTGTATGATGCGTTTCATAATACCGGTCTCAAAAAAATTCAGGTTGTTGGCTACATTCTGGTCGTAAGAAACCTCGGTGAAGCTGCCTTTATCAACCGCCCCACCTATAATTATTAGTTTTCCCTTTACATTATTCATAGGTGCAAAAGTACGTTAAAATGCTAATAACGCGGCGGCTGGGTTAATTATTTCTTTCCACAATGTTACGCAACCGTTTTTGGTTAAAAAATTTTCAGCAACAGGGCGGTTTAACTTAATTTTTTTAACTAATTTTCTTTCGTTAAAACACAAAGCTTGTGTTTTGTGTTAAATTTCCGTAAATTTCGGAGATTTATAAAATCATAAGCGCCAAAAAATTAACTAATTATCTCCTGCACACCGATTATGAAAATTGAAAAGATCCAGGCCCTGAAAGGCCCCAACATTTGGAGCGTAAAGCGCAAAAAGCTGGTCCAGATGCGCCTTAACCTTGAAGAATTAGAACAGTCGCCCACTAATACCATACCGGGGTTCCGCGAGCGTATAGAGGCGCTTATCCCCAGCATGTACAGCCACCGCTGCAGCGAGGGTGTGCCGGGCGGATTCTTTGCCCGTGTAGAGCGCGGCACCTGGATGGGGCACGTTATAGAACATATTGCACTCGAAATACAAACCCTTGCGGGGATGGAAACCGGTTTTGGGCGTACGCGCGAAACCAAGACACCCGGCACCTATAATGTAGTATTCAGCTACGTGGAGGAAAACGTGGGTATCTACGCCGCAGAGGCATCGGTACGCATAGCCGAAGCATTGATAGACGGCACCGAATACGACCTGGATGCCGACATACAGGAAATGCGCCGCATACGCGAACGCGACCGCCTTGGCCCAAGTACCGGGAGTATTGTAGAAGAGGCCGTAGCACGTGATATACCGTGGATTCGCTTGGGCACTAATTCCCTCGTACAGCTTGGGTACGGCATCAACCAGATGCGTTTCCAGGCTACGATTACCAATAAAACAAGCCATATAGCCGTAGACATTGCCTGTAATAAGGAGCAGACCAAGCGCATGCTGGAAGCAGCCTCTATACCTGTGGCAAACGGCGGTATATGCAGCACTGAAGAAGGCCTGAAGCAAATCATAGAAAAAATAGGCTACCCTATAGTACTTAAACCACTGGACGGTAACCACGGTAAAGGAGCATCGATAAATGTAAAAACCTTTGAGGATGCCGTAGCCGGGCTTGAATTTGCTCAGAAATACGGCAGCCGCGTGATTGTAGAGAAATTCATCACCGGGTTTGATTTCCGTGTGCTGGTTATTGACAATAAAGTTGTGGCTGCCGCCCAAAGGGTTCCCGCCCACGTTAAAGGCAACGGCATACACAGCATACAGGCGCTTATAGACATAGAAAACCTGGACCCGCGCCGTGGCTACGGGCACGAAAATGTACTGACGGAAATTACCATAGATCGCGACACTACCGACCTGCTGGAAAAGAAAGGCTATACTGTTGACACGGTACCTGCCGAAGGCGAAATCGTATACCTGAAATCTACAGCCAACCTGAGTACCGGCGGAACATCGGTAGATGTGACCGACCTGATGCACCCCGAAAATATTTTCCTTGCCGAGCGCATCAGCCGTGTAATAGGCCTTGATGTGTGCGGTATAGACATTATGGCCGAAAACCTTACCGAGCCGCTTAAAGAAAACGGTGGTGTAATACTTGAGGTAAACGCCGCACCGGGTTTCCGTATGCACCTGGCACCAAGCGAAGGCCTGCCGCGCAACGTGGCTGCCCCGGTTATAGACATGCTGTACCCGCCGGGCAAACCGAGCCGCATCCCTATATTCGCTATTACGGGTACCAATGGTAAGACTACCACTACCCGCCTGCTGGCACATATAGTAAAGAACAACGGTTACCGTGTGGGATTTACCACATCTGACGGGATTTATATACAAAACCACATGCTGGAAAAGGGCGATACTACAGGCCCGTTCAGCGCGGAATACATACTGAAAGACCCAACAGTGGAGTTCGCCGTACTGGAAACCGCCCGCGGAGGTATACTGCGTTCGGGGCTTGGCTTTAGCCGCTGTGATATTGGTATCATTACCAACATACAGGAAGACCACCTCGGCCTTAACGATATCCATACCATAGACGACCTTGCCCGTGTGAAGCGCGTTATACCACGCAGCGTAAAGAAAGACGGCTGGGCAGTACTGAACGGCGATGACCCTGAGTGCATTAAGATAGGTAAGGAACTGGAGTGCAACGTAGCTTACTTCAGTATGGATGAGGAAAATCCGTTTATTCTGGAGGAAGCCAAGGCAGGCCGCGTAACTGCGGTATACGAAAACGGCTTCATCACTATAAAAAAAGGCAGCTGGAAAATACGTATAGACAAGGCCATGCATGTGCCGCTTACCCTGGGCGGAAAGGCAAAGTTTATGATAGCCAATGTACTGGCCGCCACCCTGGCATCGTACCTGTGGGGCTTTAAGACCGAAGACATCAGCCTTTCGCTGCAAACTTTTATACCGGGTGCTGCGCAAACGCCGGGCCGTATGAATATTTTTGAGTTCCGCAACTTTAAGGTACTGATAGATTTTGCACACAACCCTGCCGGTTACCTTGCCGTGGAGGATTACCTGCAAAATGTAGAGGCTACCCGAAAAATCGGTATCATATCGGGTGTGGGCGACAGGCGCGACCAGGATATACGTGACTGCGCCACCATAGCCGCACGCATGTTTGACCATCTGATTATCCGCAATGAAAAACACCTGCGCGGCCGTACTGAGGAAAACATAAACGGGCTTATACTGGAAGGCTTTGCGCTAAGCGGAAAAGCCGTTACCTACGAAATTATACCTAAGGAAACCGAAGCCATAAAACACGCCATACAAAATGCCGAAGACGGTAGCTTTATTGTAGCGCTGAGCGATGTGGTAACCAATGCCATACAGGTGGTACAGGGCTACCTGGACCTGGAAAACGAAGAGGCTTTACAAAACCAATAGAAACAGAAAAAGGGGCTTAATAATGAACTGCCCCTTTTTTTTATATTAACATA
>NZ_JBUYSX010000010.1:0-53415 GCF_055231775.1 Flavobacterium niveum | reverse complement strand
CGACCTGAACACAGGCGCACCGATAGCTTCGGCAGCAGTAGCAATACTGGATGAGAAAGGCAACGTAATCGAGACCCGTACCTCAGGTGCAGACGGTAACGTAACCTACAACATCGACTGTGATAAGGCGTATACGGTACAGGCCACTGCTTCGGGTTACGAAGGCGGTACCTTCCCGATAGCGAAGAACCCTGGTGGTGAGCTTAAGGTGGATGCGAAGCTGAAACCGGTAGAGATACCAAACCCGCCGATCATTACGTTTGAGAACATCTACTTCGAGTACGATAAGAGCAACATCACCAAACAGGCAGCCTTTGAGCTGGACAAGATAGTTGAGACGATGAAAACCTACCCTGACATTGTAGTAATGGTTAAATCGCACACGGACAACCGTGGCACTGACCAGTACAACATGAGCCTTTCAAACCGCAGGGCAAAGAGTACGGTACAGTACATCATCTCAAAAGGTATAGCTAAGGAGCGTATCTCAGGCCAGGGTTATGGCGAGAGCGAGCCTAAGGTAACATGCGACAAGTGTACCGACGAAGAGCACGCACAAAACAGGCGTAGTGAGTTTATCATCGTGAAGCAGTAAGCTGCACAAACGAAGGTAAACCGCGAAACCATCAAATAACAAAACACCCCCTGCCCACAACGGCAGGGGGTGTTGCGTTTTAAAGGAGGTAGGTTGTAGAGACGTTGCAGTGCAATGTGTGTTCTGTTTCAAATCGGGTAATGTTAGTTATTGTAATTTGGCTATGGCAAAAAAAATATCGCTACTTTTGCTGATTATTAAAAAAAGACCAATACTTGAGCCTTCAAAAGAAACTCTTTAAACAAACGGCCATATACGGTATAGCTACCGTGGTACCGCGTATGTTTAGCTTTATACTTACGCCCCTGCACACTTCGGGTGTTATGGATGTAGAAAAGTATGCGGAAGTTTCTATTAATTTCTCCTGGCTTGTTTTCTTTAATGTGGTATTGGCCTACGGTATGGAAACCGCTTTTTTCAGGTTTTATAATACCGAAGATAAAAAAGAGGTGATAAGCACCACTACAATTTCATTGTTTTGGTCATCATTAGCATTTCTTGTCCTGGCGCTGCTATTCCGTAATGGGCTTGCATCGGTTTTGGAAATAGACAAAGAATACATTACCTATAACATTTGGATACTTGCGCTCGATGCACTGTGTATAATTCCGTTTTCAAAACTGCGTGCCGACAGCAGACCTGTATTTTATGCCGCTGTAAAAATAGGGAGTGTGGTATTAAACCTATTCCTTAATTTCTTTTTCCTTGTATTCCTTCCCAAGCTTTCAAAGGCATATCCCGGTGGAATATGGGACAGCATTTATGTAGAAGATTTTCAGGGGGGCTATGTTTTTGTAGCCAATGTTATGGCCAGCCTTTTTGCATTTGTGTTGCTATTGCCACATTACTTTAAACTTTCGTGGCATTTTAATTACCAATTGTGGAAAAAGATTATGCATTATTCCCTGCCGGTTATGGTGGCGGGTATTGCTTTTGCCATTAACGAAACTTTCGACAGGCCATTACTTAAATACCTGAACATCCCCGAGCATCAAATAGGCGTATATTCTGCCTGTTATAAGCTGGCTATTTTCATGACGTTGTTTACTACTGCGTTCAGGCTGGGGGTAGAGCCTTTTTTCTTCAGCCATGCCGATAAGCAAAATGCCCGTGAAACCTATGCCACCATTACAAAGTATTTTGTAATACTGGGTTCTGTTATCCTGTTGGGTGTAATTGCATCTGCCGATTTGCTGAAAGTAATGATTATCCAGAAATCAACATTTTGGGAAGGCATGAATGTGGTACCGCTGATTATATTGGCAAACCTGTGCCTGGGTATTTACACTAACCTTTCGGTTTGGTACAAACTATCGGATAAAACCAAAATGGGCGCTTATATTTCGTGTATTGGCGCCGGAATTACCCTGTTGTTCAATTTTGCGCTTATACCTGTATGGGGCTATATGGGTTCGGCAGTAGCTACGGTGTCGGCATACGGTACCATGATGGTAGTTTCATACATCATTGGCCAAAAATACTACCCTATACCGTACGATCTTAAAACGATAGGCACCTATATGGGGCTTGCAATAGTTCTTTCTGCATTTTCGTTCTATGTGCCTGTGTTAAGGGAAACCTATGTGTTTGGCTACGCTGCCTTCGCAGGATTCCTTGTTTTTGTTTATAAAAGAGAAAAATCATCAATCTTTAAAATCATAAAGAAATAATGTCAGTTACTGTAAAAGTTATCAATAAATCGGGCCACAGCCTGCCTAATTACGAAACCATAGCCAGTGCCGGTATGGACCTGCGTGCAGTGCTTGATACACCGGTGGTGCTAAACCCACTTGGGAGGGCTATAATAAAAACCGGGCTTTTCATAGAGCTTCCGGTAGGATATGAGGCGCAGGTACGCCCACGCAGCGGGCTTGCAGCCAAGTTTGGTGTTACGGTACTGAACAGCCCCGGCACAATTGATGCTGATTACAGGGGTGAAGTTGGGGTAATTTTAGTAAATTTATCAAACGAGCCGTTTACCGTGGAGAATGGTGAGCGTATAGCCCAGCTAATTATTGCAAAACACGAGCGTGCCGAATGGCAGGAAGCCATAGGACTGAGCGACACAAGCAGGGGTGCGGGCGGCTTCGGCAGTACCGGGACGAAATAAAAACATATCCCCATTAAATAAAAAAGAAACTAAGCTACACAAATGAAGATTATTGTACCCATGGCAGGCAGGGGATCGCGCCTGCGCCCACACACACTTACAGTACCTAAACCGCTTATACCCATAGCCGGTAAGCCTATAGTGCACCGCCTGGTAGAAGACATAGCGGCGGTGCTGGATCAAAAAATTGAAGAAATAGCTTTTGTAATACATAAAGACTTTGGTGATAAAGTACCACAGGAACTGATAGCCATAGCCGAGAAACTGGGCGCTAAAGGTTCTATTTACTACCAGGATAAGCCGCTGGGTACTGCCCACGCTATTATGAGTGCAAAAGAAAGCATGAGCGGCCCGGTAGTGGTGGCTTATGCCGACACACTATTCCGTGCTGATTTTACGTTAGATACCACAGCAGACAGCGTTATATGGGTGCAACGCGTAGACGACCCGAGTGCTTTTGGCGTGGTTCAGCTAAACGAAAAAAATGAGATAGTAGATTTCGTGGAGAAACCGAAGGAGTTTGTAAGCGACCTTGCCATCATTGGTATCTATTACTTCAAGAGTGGGGAGACATTGCGCAGCGAGTTGCAATACCTGCTGGATAACGATATTATGAAAGGCGGCGAGTACCAACTTACTGATGCCCTGGAAAACATGAAGCAAAAAGGCATGAAATTTGTGCCGGGTAAAGTAGAGCACTGGATGGACTGTGGCAACAAGGATGTTACGGTAGAAACCAACAGCCGTATGCTGAACTTCCTTCACCAGGATGGACTAAACCTTATGTCGGATAGCGTAGTGCTGGAAGACAGCACCATAATACCGCCGTGCTATATAGGCGAGGGGGTAGTGATAAAAAACAGCACTATAGGGCCTAATGTATCTGTAGGAGATAAATCGGTGATAACCGACAGTAATATAAAAAACAGCCTTATCCAGACACATGCGGTTATTAAAGACGCTAACCTGGATAACGCCATGATAGGCAACCATGCAGTATTTAACGGTCATTTTACGGCTGTAAGCATTGGCGACTATTGTGTTTTAGAATAGTTAATATATGAAAATAAAAGCCCTTTTTGGCGGTATATTGCTTGCAGGCTCCCTTATGGGACCCGTAGCTGCATTTGCCCAGCAGGAACCCGAAGACATAGCACTGGCAAACAACGAGTTTGAAGACAGCTTCTACGAGGCCCTGAAACAAAAGGGGATGGAAAACTATGACAAGGCTATTACGGCGCTTCAGAAATGCCTTAACAAGGAGCCTGATAATGCTGTGGTGTACCATGAGCTTGGCAAGAATTACTTTGCCATGAAGAATTATTTCGAGGCGGAAAAGGCATACAAAAGGGCTACGGAAATAGACCCGAAAAACCGCTGGTACTGGCAGGGGCTTTATGATGTGTACTACGAACAGAAGGACTTTAACCGTGCCATAACCATAGTGCAGAAGCTTATGGAGTGGCGCAAGGAGTACTACCAGGAAGACCTGGTATCGCTATACATGTACACCCAGCAGTATGATAAGGCATTGGCGCTGATAAACGAAATGGAGCAGACCGTGGGCATGAGCCAGAAACGCGAAGCCTATAAGGTGGAAATACTGGCTGACAACCGCTACTCTAAGCCTAAGAAAGAAACGCTGGAAGAGGCTATTAAGAAAGATCCTAAAAATGAAGCGAATTATATCGACCTGATTTACCTGTACAGCGAAAGCAACCAGGAAGCCAAGGCCGAGGAAATAGCCCGAAAGCTGGAAAAGGAAATCCCAACGAGCGATTGGGCACAGGTGAGCCTGTTCAAGTTCAACCTGAATAATAACGATGGTGAAAAGGCTTCGCAAAACATGATGCAGGTATTGGGTAGCAGAAAAATTGACGGGAAGATTAAGCACCGCGTGCTGAATGAGTTCCTGATATTTGCCAATAATAACCCATTGTACCTGCCTACGCTTGAAAAGGCGGTTGGGTATTTCGGGCCGGATAAAAAGGTAAATGTGCCTAAAGAGGTAGGTAAGTTTTTCTTCAACAAGAAGAACTATGCGGAGGCCATCCGCTATTTCGAAAAAGGTCTTTCACAGCAGGATGATGACCCGGAAGGGGTGGAGCTGCTGTTGTATACCTATGCAGAAAGCGGGCAGAATGATAAAATGTATAAGCTGGCTACAAAATACATAGACCTGTACCCCACACAGCCCCTGCTGTACTATTACGCCGGCCTTGCGGCCAACAGGCAGCAGCAGTATGGCAAAGCCAAAGAATGGCTGGAAAGCGGGCAGGATTTTATTGTAGACGATACTGCGCTTACGGCTAAGTTTAAGCAACAGCTGGACGTTGCCAAAAAAGCGCCGGGCAAAAGCTAAAATGCCCAAACTAATAAATGCTATATGAGAAAGATTGTAATAACTGGTATTATTGCCGTAACCTTACTGGTTTCGTGTAAGTCGAAACAAACGGCTTCGCAGGCGGTAACGTCGGCAGTAGCCGAAGAAGATAAAACGGCTAAGGAGATTGTTACGGGCCATTATAACAACCCGGCCAATTATAAAACGTTGGTTATCCGTGCTGATGTGGCCTATAAGGATGCGAAAAATGAGCAGGATGTTACTGCCGAAATACGTATACTTAAAGACCAGAAAATATTGGTTATGGTGCGTTATGCCTTTGTCACTATGGCCAAGGCAATTATAACGCCGGAAGAGGTTTCGTATTATGAAATACTGAACAGTACTTATTTTAAGGGTGATTACAAAGTGCTGAGCCGCTGGCTGGGTACTGAGCTGGATTATAATAAAGTGCAGAACCTGCTTACGGGCCGTGCATTGTACGACCTTAACCAGGGTGGCTATAAATCGTCTATAGAAAATGGGCTGTACAGGCTAACAGGTAAAAGCACCGGCCTGCAAAAGGATTTCTTATTTGAGGGAGATAAATACCTGTTGAAACAACAGCTTATAGTACAAAGTGGCACTGAGCCACGCACGCTTCAGGTAGACTATCCGGGTTACAAGGATTATACCAAGGCGGTTTTGCCATCGGGCATAAAAATACAGGCAACACAAAAAGACAAGGTAGATATAAACATAGGCTATACTTCGGTAAAGTTTGACGAAAACGTGACTTTCCCGTACAGTATACCAAACGGCTACGAACAAATATCGGTAGATTAACCAATAACAGGCGATGAAACAATTTTTGCTAACATTTTTCCTAATAGGCTGCAGCACACTGGCACTGGCCCAGGGCGGCGACCAGCAAAGAAAACTGGAAGAACGCAAAGAGCAGATACAAAAAGAGATTAAGGCGCTGCGTAGCCTTATTAAAGACCAAAGCTCTAAGGAAAAATCAGTGCTGGACAAAATTTCGGATAGCGATGCCAAAATAAGGCTTAGCGAAAAGCTGATTAGCACCACCAAAAAACAAACCCGCCTGCTTACCGACGATATTTACCTGAACCAGCTTAAAATAAACAAGCTAAACCGTGAGCTTACCGTGCTTAAAGACGACTATGCCAAAATGATACTCAAGGCCTACCAGAGCCGATCTGACCAGAGCCGTATCATGTTTATACTTTCGTCTAAAGACTTCCTGGAGGCATATAAAAGGGTGCAATACATGAAGCAGTACGCCAGTTTCCGAAAGGTACAGGGCGATGAAATACGCGAAAAAATGACTGAGCTGGAGGACCTGCAAACTAAGCTTGGCGTACAGAAAAAAGAAAAGCAAAAACTGCTTGCCGAAAACCAGAAGGAAAAGAACGAGCTTGAAAAAGACAAGATCGAACAGCAGAAGCTGGTAAAAGACATACAGAAAAACAAGAAAAAGTATACTGCCGATGTTAAGGCAAAACAGCGCGAAAGCCGCGAGATAGACCGAAAGATTGATGCTGTTATCCGCGAGGCTATTGCTGAGGCCAACCGCAAGGCGGCAGCTAAAAAAGCAGCAGAAGACAGGGAGGCAGCCGCAGTGGCAGCGAAGTCATCTTCTAAATCTACTAAGACATCGGGTAAATCTTCAGGTGCTACATCTTCATCGTCTCCAGCTAAAAGCACGGTATCTTCAGATAAGATTGTGCTGACCAAAGAGGGTAAGGTAATATCTGATAACTTTAAGGCCAATAAAGGCCGCCTACCGTGGCCGGTAGAAAAGGGCTATGTTTCAAGTAGTTTCGGTACACACCCACACCCGTATATAGACGGTATTGATATAAACAATAAAGGTATTGACATTACTACCGAAGTTGGCGCTACAGTTAAGGCAGTTTTTGGAGGTGAAGTGTCGAGTGTAAAACAGCTAAGGGGCGGTAACTATATTGTGTGTATACAACACGGTGATTACCTTACCGTATATTCTAACCTGGATAATGTAAGTGTAAGTGCAGGGGATAAGGTGTCTATCAACCAAAAAATCGGTACTGTGGGTAAGGAGCTGGACGGTAGGCCGGTGCTTAAGTTTATTGTTTCCCAAAATAATAAGTTCCAAAACCCGTCATTGTGGATTGCTAAGTAGAACATATTTGTATTATATAAGAAAAGCTCCCTATTGGGAGCTTTTTCAGTATTGTAGAATAGTGTTTTTATAAAACCCTGTACAGTTTATCAGATAAACGTATACGGAACGGCAGGTTAAATGTCACCTTATCGCCTGCGGTGGCCACAGCGCCCTCTTTTCCGTTTACACGCATATTCTCTACTGCAAGCTGCTGTTCGCCTGTTGTAGGGCCTGAAATGATGATTTTATCACCGGCTTTCAGTTCGCCCTGCTCTATGGTAAACTGGCCTACGCCTGCTTTAGGGTAGTAATGCTCCCCTTTACCGATAAGCGTTTTACGGATGCGGCTGCGAACCGGTTTTGGTGCAGTGGCAATAGCTACATCGGGAAGTTCGCCGCTTTTCTTAAAGTTCAGCTTGTCTGATTTTCCTTTTTTGAAAATCATGTTGCCTTTCATAATGCCACGGCGCAGTGCTTTTTGCTCCTCCACCGGAAGTTGCACTACTTCTAAACACTCGGTAGAGCAGGTGTTTTGCATAGATGCCTTACAGTCATCGCACTGAATAAACAGCAGGTGGCAGGCTTCGTTGGCACAGTTGGTGTGGTTGTCGCACGGCTTACCGCACTGGTGGCATTGCGAAATAATATCGTCGGTAATGCGTTCGCCAAGGCGGCCGTCAAACACGAAGTTTTTACCTATGAACTTGCTTTCAAGGTTTTCGGCCTTCACCTGGCGGGTATATTCTATGATACCGCCCTCAAGCTGGTATACGTTTTTAAACCCTTTATGCCTGAAAAATGCCGAAGCCTTTTCGCAGCGGATACCGCCGGTACAGTACATTAGCAGGTTTTTATCTTCTTTATAATCCTGTAGTTGCTCCTCTATAATCGGCAGCGACTCACGGAAGGTTTCCACATCAGGGGTAATAGCGCCTTTAAAGTGGCCCACTTCGCTTTCGTAGTGGTTACGGAAATCTACCACAATAGTGTTCGGGTCTTCCAGCATCTGGTTAAAGTCCTTTGCACCAAGGTGAACACCTCTGTTGGTTACGTCAAACGTAGCATCGTCCAGTCCGTCGGCTACAATTTTGTTACGTACTTTAATGGTTAGTTTCAGGAACGAAAGGTCGTCCTGCTCCACGGCCACATTCAGGCGGATGTCTTTAAGGAAAGAGATGGTGTCCAGATGGTCTTTAAACGCGTAGAAGTTATCGGCCGGAAGCGAAAGCTGGGCGTTAATACCCTCATTGGCTACGTAAATACGGCCCAAAACATCAAGTTTGTTCCAGGTTACAAAAAGGCTGTCGCGAAAAGCTTGTGGGTCTTCAATGTTTGCGTACGCGTAGAAAGACAGCGTAAGGCGCTGTTTGCCGCTTTCTTCTATAAGTGCAGCCCTTTCCTCGGCGCTTAAAGTGTTATACAGTTGCATGCTATCACAGTTTAAGTTGAGAAAAATAAAATATGTTGTTTGGCCCCTAATGGCGGAACCGGGTGCAAATGTATAAAATTTTTTTAGTTGTAGGGTGTTGGTTTTTAGTTGTTGGCTATTCTTTAGTCCAGTCTTCCAGATTAATACCTGCTATTTTATCAAAATGCCGGGTATTATTAGTAACCATAATAAGATTATGCGTTACAGCGGTGGAGCCTATGAGGAGGTCGAAATCATCTATTGGAGTGCCGGATTTTTGAAGCCTCGCTTTTTCGGAGGCATAGAAATCAAGCGATTGGAAAATGGGTAATACCTGTACGCCGCTCAAAAAATTGTTTAATACTTTACTGTTCTTTTCAGGATTTTCACTTTTTGCAATACCGAACTTTAGTTCAGCTAAAGTGATTTCTGAAATGAACAGGTTTTCAGGAGTCAGTCCGTCAAACTTAGCATTGAGATTATAGCGACCCTTGATGTAAAAAATAACGATGTTAGTATCTATGAGGTATTTTTTCAAAACGATTCTATTTCCCGGGTTGATACACGGCTGCCACGGATTTCCTCTATTATTTCTTCAGCGGAAGCATCGGATTTAAGTGCCCCGAAAGCCTTTTTGAAGGCATTTTTTTTAGGATTCAATTCGGTTTGTACGGCTTTTGTCAATTTAGAAATAAGCTCAAGCTTATCATTAAGGCTAAGGTTTTCCAATAGCCCTATATATCCCTGAATAATGCTTGTATTTATTTCTGTAGATTTCATGTTGCTAATTTAATGAATTTTAGGATTGGATGAAGTTAAAAATTAATAACTCCCATATCTAAAACTTCACATCATCCTGTTCGCAATACCAGTGTGGGTCACAGTCGCTGATTACGCATCCACCGGCTTTATAGTTCTTTTTCTTTTTGTCACTTGGGTTGTCGTCTCCATTGTCATCAGCAGATATAATCAAACCATATCGTATCGGTATTACATGTTCATCAGTACAACATACAGGGAAGGTTTTATTGTCCTTGCTATAAGGGCAAAACGGGCTGTAAGGGATTTCAAAAGGATATTTTTGCGGAATTGACGGATCGAAATGAAATTTGTAATAATGCTCAGTACTTCTGTCTAAGCTGTTATTAGGAATAATACGAAACTTGTAATCTCCCTCTTTCAGCCCTTCAAGTACAAACTCTAATTCACGATTTAGCCGAAGTGTATCGTTACGCCCATTGCCGGTAAGTATCAGCCGTGCATTTTCATCGGTAAATGCATAGTCTTCGCTATGCGTAAGTTTGAGTTTTATCTTTACGTTGTTTTCTTGTCCGAATACCTGAAGGCTAAAAAGTAGTATTAAAAGCAATAGTCGGTACATAGTGCTGGTTTTTATATGATAACGAAATGAAGTTAAAGATAGTACATGTTAAATAAACCATCCTTAACCACCGTTGTTACCATTTCCCGTACATTAGCCGCCATCAAAACCCAAACATTGTTCCTGAAATGAAAAAACTGCTTAGCCTGGGTGCCCTATTGTTGTTTACCGTTACTGCATTTGCCCAGTTCAACAAAAACATAGTGGTGGCGCACCGTGGTGCCTGGAAAACCCATAACCTGCCCGAAAACAGTATTGCTTCGTTGAAACAGGCGGTTGCCGAAGGTTGCCACGGCGCGGAGTTCGACGTGCACCTTACAGCCGATAATGTACTGGTGGTGAACCACGACCATGAGTTTTACGACCTGGACATAGAGAAGGTTACTTATGCCGAACTTTTGGCCAAAAAACATCCTAACGGCGAAAGCATCCCTACGCTGGAAGCCTACCTGAATGAGGGTATGAAACAACGCAAAACTAAACTGATACTGGAAATTAAAACCAGCCGCATAAGCCCGGAGCGTGCCCTTGCCGTAGCCGATGCCGCTGTAGCTATGGTAAAGAAGCTAAAAGCGCAAAAGTGGGTGGAATACATTTGCTTTGGCTGGGAAGAAGGCAAGCGTGTGCATGAACTCGACCCGAAAGCTAAAGTGCAATACCTTACCGGCGACAAAACTCCTGCCGAAGCCAAGGCTGCCGGTTACACAGGACTGGATTACCACTTCAGTGTATACAAAGAACACCCGGATTATATTACACAGGCGCACAAGCTTGGCCTTACCACTAATGCCTGGACGGTTAACGACCGCACTGAAATGGAAAACCTTATTAACCAAAAGGTGGAGTACATTACGACTAACGAACCGGAGCTTTTGTTTGAGGTGATTAAGAAGTAATCGTCTTCGGATTAAAATATTAAAATTGGTTTGTTTGTATATTTGTGGCAACAAACCAATTTTTTTATGCGATATTTTTTTACCCTGCTTGTACTGATAGCATTGCAATCCTGTAAACAGGAAGGTAAAAGTATTCAGAGTATTGGAGAAGGTGCCGACCTTAAAAATACCGTTAGGGAAAATGCTAACCCAATAGCCGACTCGATACGGGGGGACTGGTATGTGGCGCTGATTGAGGTTATAGATTCTGTACAGTTTTACCAAAAGAAAGAGTTTGTTAATCCTGCCCCGGAAGAATACACTTCTGTAACGGATATAAGGGAAGCAAACCGTATGCTTAAAGGCCTGGTAACTTTTGGCGATTATGAAAACGAACAACTTACACCAAATGACAGCGGGTATATAGTGATGAAAATAAAACCCCGTCGGGGAGAGGTTATAGTATTTGATAAATATAATGAACCGGGATTTATGGCCTATTATCCCGAATTGGATATACTGCTTTGTGAAGTGGGACATCAACTGGAAGTAAGCTATAACCTTAGTACAGGTGAAACAACCGAAAATACAGGAAACCCTAGCGCATATGTGACGTCAGAGAACGGGGTCTTGAGGCTTAACGGCTCTTATGACGGTCAGGAATGCTACGGCTATTTTATTCAGGCTAAAAAAGACGGCCGTTATCAGCGTATTATTCCGCTTCAGGAGATTTTCAGGAAACGGATGACCAGTACCCCGGGTATATGCCAGATATCTGAAGCGTTTTGGGCAGATAATGAAGAACTGTATATCAGGGAGAATATTGTTTTTCCTAATAAATATTATCGGGTAAAATTAGGGTGGCAGTAAAATATTTTCTCAATCGAAAACATTTATTAGAAAATAATTTTGCAACCAAGAAAATATTCTTAATATTGCAGAAGGAAAAAAGAATTAATTTTACTCAAAATATTATATAGCCATGAGTGGAGAGAGAGAAGCAAAACTGAAAGCATTACAGCTTACGCTGGATAAACTTGATAAAGCCTACGGTAAAGGTACCGTAATGAAGCTGGGCGACCAGGCGGTAGAGGAAGTAGAAGCCATACCATCGGGTTCGCTAGGAGTAGACCTTGCACTGGGTGTTAATGGTTACCCTCGCGGCAGGATAATAGAAATCTACGGTCCGGAATCTTCGGGTAAAACCACCCTTACCCTGCATGCTATTGCAGAGGCACAAAAAGCCGGTGGTATAGCCGCATTCATAGATGCGGAACACGCATTTGACCGTCATTATGCCGTAAAACTGGGCGTAGATGTGGAGAACCTTATCATATCGCAACCGGACAACGGTGAGCAGGCGCTGGAAATCGCAGAGAACCTTATCCGTTCGGGAGCCATCGACATCGTGGTTATCGACTCGGTTGCGGCACTTACCCCTAAGAGCGAAATCGAAGGGGAGATGGGCGACTCTAAAATGGGCCTCCATGCACGCCTTATGAGCCAGGCGCTTCGTAAGCTTACGGCTACCATTAATAAAACCAACTGTACGGTGTTCTTCATCAACCAGCTTCGTGAGAAGATTGGTGTAATGTTTGGTAACCCTGAAACTACTACGGGTGGTAATGCGCTGAAGTTTTATGCTTCGGTAAGGCTGGACATCCGTAAGTCATCGCAGATTAAAGATGGTGACAGCGTTATAGGTAACCGTACCAAGGTGAAAGTGGTTAAGAACAAAGTGGCGCCACCGTTTAAAACCGCTGAGTTCGACATTATGTACGGCGAAGGCGTAAGCAAAACGGGTGAAATACTTGACCTTGCCGTGGAGTTTGAAATCATTAAAAAATCAGGTTCATGGTTCAGCTACGGCGACACCAAACTTGGACAAGGGCGCGATGCTGTGAAAGCATTGCTTAAAGACAACCCTGAGCTTGCTGAAGAACTGGAACTTCGTATAAAAGAAGCCATCAAGGAAGAATCACAACAATAGTAAAAGTAAAAACGCTGCCCCATAAGGCAGCGTTTTTCGTTATCTGTAATGTGAAATCTTTAGTTCCTGCCACGGCCATTGCCACGGCTCTCTCCTCCGCCATTATTACGGCTACCGCCGCCACGGTTTACTTGTGTAGCAGCGCTGCGGTTGGTATTCCTGCCACTGCTCATTGTAGCATTACGGCTACCGCCGCCGTTGTTGGCAGCAAGGCCACTGTTGCGGTTTGCGTTCCTGCCTGCACTTATCGCAGTATTGCTGTTGCCCATATTGCTGTTGCCTTGGCTCAGGGCGCGGGCGGGTGTAGTGTTCCTGCCCGAATTTATAGTAGTGTTGCGGTTACCCATATTGCTACCCTGGTTCATGTTGCGGGCTGGTGCATTACTCCTGCCTGTAACTGCTGTGGTATTGCGGCCGCTGTTACTGCGGGTAACGGTATTACGGCTGTAACCGGCTGTGTTTCGGTTAATATTTCCGTTGCTGCGTACTACGGCAGTATTGCGCGATGTATTATATCTTGAAACGGTAGCTGTACGGCGGGGACTGCTGTTGTGCACCACTACCGTTGTCCTTCTGTGTGGAGCGTACGCCCTGTGCGCCACCACAACCCTGCGGCTTGGAGCAGGTCGGTAATATACCCTGTACGGTTCGCAGTGGTGATAGAAAACAGTATAGGTTACGGGCCTCCACGGGCGGTACCACACCGGATATGCCCTATAGTGCCACGGCGATACATAAACCACATACGCCGGTTCGTAAATGTAACGTACTACCGGCCATATCCATACGTTTACTACAATGGCATGCACTTCGGTTACGCCTAAATCGGGGCCTTTACCGCCTTTTACTGTAGTTTTAATGTCCTGTGGTTCTATTATTGAACCATCGGCATACAGGTCTTCGTCGCCTTCTATTTGCAGTACGGCGCTTTCGGCACCGGTTTTTTCAATGCCTATGGTAGCTATATCCTGCTTCTCATTATTATCCAGGTAGGTGCTCAGTACCAGTACGTGGGCAGTGCCGTCTTTAATATCGGTAACGCTAACGTAGTCGGTTTCACCGTCGTTGTTCAGGTCGAGGTTGTTTACGTTGTTGCCTTCTTCATTTATAAGCTTCTCAAATTCTTCGGGCGATTTTGCCTGTTTGAACATTGCCAATGCGCCCTCAAGGCTAAATCCTTCGCCTTTGTACCCTCCTGAAGTAGCTCCTCCTTCCTGCGCTGAAACTGCCATTGCGGTAAAACTAAGCGCCACTGTAAATATATTTTTAACGGTTTTCATAATGAAGTAATGGTATTTGATGATAATTGATTTTTTTAATACTTCATCCTGCATGCGTGCAGGATTTTATCCTTGTTTTTTTCACTTCGGCAACAACAGGCCTTTATTGTTGCTTACATATGTATATCCAAACTGTGTGCCAAAAAATATTTTCGTAACTTCATAAAGCGTAAACGCAACCTTTTCAGCAACTTTGCATCTGTATAACAAGGAGAAAATTTTCGTGGATTTATGAGAAAGAGTTTAATAATGTTTGTTGTGTTCGTAGCCGGGTTAATCGCTGTAGCCTGTTCGGTAGATAATGCACCTGAGGTAAATTTCCACCTGGAGTACATGCCGGCAGACAGCGTAAGCGTGCCTGCCTTCGTGCAGCGTGGACGTACCTACCCTATAACCATGTACTATCACCGTCCTAACAACTGCTATTACCTTAACGGGTTTTATTATGAGAAAAGCACTAATTCCCGCATTGTTGCTGTGGAAAATATGGTGCTAGACAGTGATAACTGCCAGCCTTTAGACACCTTTGCTGCTGATGTGGCTACGTTCAATTTTGAAGTGCCTTTTGAACAATTCGACAGTTATGTGTTTAAGTTTTACAAAGGGCAAGAACATGGTGTAGATACGTATATAGAGGTAGAAGTTCCGGTTACAGAGTAAACGGTAAAAATTAAGTGTATACGATTGGGCTTAGATCAGATCATAAAGGATTGCCAGGCAAACAGTATCAGGGCCCAGGAGCAGCTATACCGCCTGCTGGCCCCAAAGCTTTTTGCAGTATGCCTTAAGTACAGCCGCAGCCGTGTAGATGCCGAAGACAACCTGCAGGACGGTTTTATACTGCTTTTTGAAAAAATAGGGCAGTACCGTTTCCAGGGTTCGTTTGAAGGTTGGGCCAAAAGGCTGATGGTCAATAATGTGTTGCAAAAGTACCGTACACATGGTATATTTGACCTCGTAAGCGAAAACATGCCCGAAGAGCTGGATGTAGTTGTGGATGATGATGAGGTACCGATGGATTTCCTGCTGAAAATTATCCAGGAATTACCGGACCGATACAGGATGGTATTCAACTTGTATGTAACTGACGGGTATTCACACAAGGAAATATCGGAAATGCTGAACATATCCGACGGTACATCCAAATCGAACCTTGCCCGTGCAAGGATGATATTAAAAGAAAAAATCGAAGCATACCAACACGGTAAAAATATACCGAATGCAAAATGAGTGATAAGAAAGACATAGAAAGGCTGTTCCGGGAGCGCTTCAAGGACTTTGAGGCCGACCCGCCTGAGTACGTCTGGGAAAACGTACGCGAGGCGCTGGAAGAGAAGAAAAAACGCCGCGCTGTTCCGCTGTGGTTCCGTTATTCGGGCATAGCGGCAGGGCTTGTTTTGGCTGCGTTTTTCGGTTGGCAATACCTGTCCGGCACTGATGAGGTGTCGCGCGGTAACAACCCCGCAGTGGTTACAGCCCCTAAACAACCACAAGGTGTAGGCAGCGATACTGATGCGCTGGGCCGCCCTGCCGGGACTATAGGCTCCGGACGTGATAAAGGTAATGTCGGTTTAGGCAATGATAATGCCGTTGCCGGTAAAGACAATACCGGAAACCAGAAAGCAGGTGAAGCCGTCACAGGTACTGCATCGCAGTCGGCAGGTGGTAACGCTAACAGCAATAAAAATGCTGTGTACGATAAATATAATGATGCCGTGGTTTCGGGTGAAGGTGAAAAAGCACACCAAAAGCGTAACCAAAACCATAGGGATGCTCAGGCTTCAGAAGGCCATGGAAAAGATGGTATTATTGGCACAACATCAAACGACAATGCCGTGGCTACACATACCGGAAACAGGAAAAACCGTGGTAACCGCACTAAGGGAGGAAACGGTAACATAGCCAATCCTTATAACAGTGGTACTATTGTGAATGGCCAACCGTTTAACCAAAACAATTCGGCTGTTGCACAAAACGATAAAACCGGCAGGAATGCTACGGATAAAAATTCTGGAGCTAACGGTAAAAACCCTGCTACAGGCCCGGGCAATACGCTTACTGCTGATAAGTCTCCGGCTAATGCCTTTGGCAGTAACCAAAATGCTGTTGCACAAAATAACGGCGCTGTAGGCAAAGACAATAAAAATAATGCAGCCGGTAATGAAGATAAGAACAACGCCGGGGTTATAGATAAAGATGTTAAGGTAAACGAAGAAACTGCTGTTGCCGAAGCTGCCATAGACACCGTAAAAACCAAGCCTGAAAACGAGCTTGAAAAACTACTTAGTGAACAGCAGGAAGGCAAAGATAAAGACAAGCAGCTGGCCGATGCCTCGTCGCCTAAGTGGAATATAAAGCCACAGCTGGCGCCGGTTTTCTACAGTGCTATGGGTAACGGTTCGCCTATTGACCCACAGTTTGCCGGCAATACCAAAAACTTTGATAAAGACCTTAGTTATGGTGTGGGTGTTAACTATGCTGTAAATAACCGCCTAAGCATACGCACGGGTGTAAACACGGTTAGCCTTAACTACGCCACTCAGGATATAGAGTTTTATGCTTCTATGAATACCGCAACAAGCAATGTGGCGAAAGGGCGTAATGCTAACATAGTAGTACGTGACAGGACTGAAGGCCAGGCGGCTTCGCTTGCTGCAAACTCGCTTGCCAAGGATGCTTACGAAGGTTCTATGGTGCAAACCACAGGCTATGTAGAGGTACCTATGGAGTTATCGTATGCGCTCTTAAACAAGAAATTTGGCATACAGCTGATAGGCGGTGTAAGTACGCTGTTCCTTAATGAAAATAATATAAGTGTAGTGAGCACCCAAGGGCTTTCTACCACAGTAGGTGAAGCCGAAAACCTTAACAATGTACACTTTAGTACGAACCTTGGTGTGGGTTTCAGGTACAGGTTCTTTAAATCATTTGAGGCCAACTTTGAGCCTACATTTAAGTACCAGGTAAACACCTACAGCGGCAACGCCGCAAACTTTAAGCCGTATTTTATAGGCTTATATTCGGGTATTAGTTTTAGTTTTTAGTTGATAGGCCGCTGTTTACGGCCATTTAGTTAAGTTAAGAAAAAACGCCTCTCTGCCAAGACGGGCGTTTTTTTATTCCGGTCGGCGTAGTGCTGTAACCTCTATCTCTATTTTCATCTTATCGTTGGCCAGCCCTGCCGAGAACATGGTGGCTGCCGGTAATATCTCCCCAAAGTATTTTTTCAAAACAGGCCAGCAGGCTTCAAAGTCGTTGGCATCAGGTAAAATATAATGCACACGTACTACATCGGCCAGTGTAGCACCGGCTTGTTCCAGTGCGTGGATGATGTTTTTAAGCGTTTGCTCGGCCTGCTCTGCCACATCATCAGATATGGTCATGGTAGCGTAGTCATAACCGGTAGTGCCACTTACAAATATCCAGTCGCCCTGCACCACAGCGCGGGAATAACCTATTTGTTTTTCAAATGCTGAGCGGGATGAGATTAGGGTTCTTTTGGTCATAATTGATGGAATTATATATACCAACAAGGTCTTTGAGGCGTTGCAGGATGTGAGCGTTATTACGGGTTACTAATCTGCAAGGTTTTTCCAACCTTGTAGGTTTGTGAAAAACAACTTATTTCTCCCCAAACTTCACTAACCCCTCATAAATCACCTGCCAGGTTTTATCCTTTAGGTCTTTTTTATCATCCAGGGTTAACCCTTTGGTAGGAATAAACGGAAGCCCTTTGGCACGCATCCTGCCTGGGCTTCCGCTGAAAAACGTAAAGCTGAAACGCTTTTTGTTGTCGGCAAAAGCCATGGGTACAATGGGAATCTGGTGGTCTATCGCCAGGCGGAAAGCACCGTCTTTAAACTCATCCAGCAATATGCTTTCATCTTCGGGTACGCCGCCTTCGGGGAATATACAAATGCTCAGGCCCTGGTTCAGGCGTTTCTGTGCACGCTGGAATACTTCAAAGCGGCTTTTGCTGCTGTTGCGGTCTACCAGTATACAGCTGCGCTTATAAAAGAACCCGAATATGGGTATTTTGGCAAGTTCCTTTTTGCCCACAAATACAAAAGGGTTGGGGCAAATGGCAAGCATCAGCATAATGTCGGTCATGCTGGTATGGTTTGCTACAAGCATATAGCTCTTACCGGGTTCAAACTGCTGGTCCTTTTCAATAGTAACCCAAAAGCCCATAAAAAACAAAATGAACCTGCCCCAGCCGCGTGCCATCAGGAAGAACAGGGGGTAGGTGCGTTCGGATAATAATGAAAGTACCAGGAATGGCGAAAGCACTATAATGGGCACACCCATAACAATGTAAAACCATATACGGTACAGTGTCCAGAAAATATACTTAAAGGGCTTCATACAGTCCAAATGTAGCAATTCGGACTGAATTATGTATGAAAACCGTTACCTTTGTGCAAATTTCAATTTTTTATAATGGCAAAAATATTAACCGGTGTTCAAAGTACCGGCACACCACATTTGGGCAACCTGCTCGGGGCAATACTGCCGGCCGTGGAAATGGCCAATAAACCCGAGAATGAGTCGTTTCTGTTTATAGCCGATTTACATTCGGTAACACAGATTAAAGACGGGAAAACGCTTCGCGAAAATACATACAGCGTAGCGGCTACCTGGCTTGCGTGTGGGCTTGATACCAACAGGGTTGTATTTTACCGCCAAAGCGATGTGCCGCAAACTGCCGAGCTGAGCTGGTACCTGAGCTGTTTCTTCCCGTTCCAGAGGCTTACACTGGCGCATTCGTTTAAGGATAAGGCCGACCGCCTTGCTGATGTAAACGCCGGTTTGTTTACGTACCCGATGCTTATGGCTGCTGACATCCTTTTGTACGATGCCGAGTTTGTGCCGGTGGGTAAAGACCAGCTGCAACACCTGGAAATAACCCGCGACGTTGCCAGCCGTTTTAACCACCAAATGGGTGACACCTTTGTGCTTCCTGAAGCTATAAGCAGCGAGGAAACCAAGATTGTTCCCGGTACGGACGGGGAGAAGATGAGTAAGAGCCGTAATAACTTCATCAACATATTCCAGGATGACAAGGCGCTGCGTAAGCAGGTAATGGGTGTGCAAACCGACAGCACCCCGCTTGAAGACCCTAAAAATCCTGATACCGATAATGTGTTTGCAATATACAAGCTGCTTGCTACCCCTGAACAAACCGAGGCCATGCGTGCCAACTACCTTGGGGGCAACTACGGTTACGGCCATGCCAAACAGGCGTTGTTTGAGTTGATTTGCGAGAAGTTTAAAACCGTACGTGAAAAATATGCTTACTATATGGCTAACCTTGCCGAACTTGATGCTGAGCTAAACAAAGGCGCTGGAAAAGCTGCCGCACAGGCAAACAGCGTACTGGCCCGTGTAAGGGAGAAACTGGGGTTTGAATAGTTTTTCAGTATTCAGTTGCAGTTTTCAGGCAAAAGGGATAAGGCAAAAGTTCGGGAATATCTTTGTGAATTTTTTTAGCTTTCCGAAGGAGAGCCTTTGTGTCCATTTGCAAGCATGAAGTTTAAATTTCTATAATCTTCGTGGAACTTTGTGCCTCCTTTGTGCGACTTTGTGGTAAAAATTATACGCTAAGCCACAAAGATTTGGAAAGTCAATAGAAAATAAAAAATATAAAATCAGAAATAGAGGTCTTTAGCAACGCGATACGTGTTGGTATGGGCCTCTATTATTATTTTAATGTCGGGGCTGTAGCCGCCACCCATACTGCATTGCACAGGGATGCCGAGTTTATGGCAAAGTTGTAGTACTATTTCATCGCGGCGCTTGCATCCTGAAACAGAACAACCAAGCTTGCCCAACTTATCGGTAGCTAAAATATCCACACCACTCAGGTAAAATATAAAGTCGGGCTTTTCACTGTCAATCAATTTTGGCAAGGTGTCTTCTAAAATCGACAGGTATTCAGCATCTCCGGTAGTATCAGGCAGGGCAATATCAAGGTCGGAAGTTTCCTTTTTAAACGGGTAATTGCTTTTTCCATGCATGGAAAACGTAAACACAGCATCATTCCCTGTAAAGATTTCAGCAGTACCGTTACCCTGGTGCACATCTAAATCTACAATCAGTACTTTTTTTGCCAGTTTATTATTGATGAGGTATTGCGCAGCAATGGCTTGGTCGTTCAGTAAGCAAAAGGCTTCCCCGTGGGTGGAGTAGGCGTGGTGGGTACCGCCTGCTATATTAAAGGCAATGCCGGTTTTCAAAGTCATTTCTGCGCCCATAATGGTGCCTTGCGCTATGCGCAGTTCACGTTCCACGAGTTCAGCCGAAAGCGGGAAACCCGTTTTGCGTATCGCCCGTGCATCAAGCGTAAGGTTTGTAAGTTGGGTTACATATTCGGCTGTGTGTACCGCCAATATATTAGCCATATCGGTCAGCCCCGGTTCAAAGAACTGATGCGGTTCGGTTATGCCTTCCAGCAATAGTTGTTGCGGTAGCAGTTCGTACTTCACCATCGGGAAACGGTGGCCTTCCGGTAAAGGGTGCCTGTAAATAGGGTGGTAGGCTATGGGAAACATCCGTGTGCTTTTTATGCAAAGATAATTCCGCCGAAAACCTTTTGCTTGCAGAAAATTCAATTTTTGGACAAAATAGGGCATATAAATATATTCCTGAAACGGTTCTACCCGAAAAATTAGCGTAACTTGCAGTGCGTTAACAAAAACCTGTAATGAAATTATATACTGTAGAGAGCGGTAATTTTAAGCTCGACGGCGGTGCCATGTTTGGTGTTGTGCCGAAAACCATCTGGAATAAAACCAATCCTGCCGATGAAAATAACCTTATAGATATGGCTGCCCGCTGCCTCCTGGTAGAAGACGGTAACCGCCTTACCCTGATAGATACGGGTATGGGCAACAAGCAGAGCGATAAGTTTTTTGGGTATTATTCGCTATGGGGAAATAATGACCTGGACAGCTCGCTGGCGAAGCATGGTTTCCACCGCGATGATATTACCGATGTATTCCTTACGCACCTGCATTTTGACCATAGCGGTGGCGCCATACAATGGAACAAAGACCGCACTGGTTATGAACCGGCGTTTAAAAATGCACATTTCTGGACGAATGATAACCACTGGGAATGGGCTACCAAACCCAATGCACGCGAAAAGGCTTCGTTTCTGCCGGAAAACATTCTGCCGATGCAGGAAAGCGGCCAACTGAAATTTATTACCCGTCCCAAAACAGGTGACTTCAAGGCTGAAACCGAAGCAGGCTTTGGCGTGCTCTTTGCCGACGGCCATACCGAAAAGCAGATGTTGCCGGTAATAAACCACAACGGGAAAACTTTTGTGTTTATGGCCGACCTGCTGCCTACCGTAGGCCACCTGCCGCTGCCGTATGTTATGGGTTATGATACGCGCCCGCTGCTTACGCTGGATGAAAAGGGTAAATTCCTTTATGAGGCTGCCGATAAAGGCTACTACCTGGTGCTGGGACACGATGCGCATAATGAAATTATTACCGTGCAGCACACCGATAAAGGCGTACGCCTTAAGGAGGTTTTAAGTGCCAAGGATATATTAATGTAATGTTAATTGCTACCTTTGTGTAACAAATGGGCAATACTTTAGACAAATTTTTTACATAAAAAGTAATTCTGAACTGATGAAATTCAAATCTATTTACCTTACTGCGGCGCTGGCCCTGTTTTTGGCAAGCTGTGGAGCCAAGAAAATTACGGCAGAGCCATTGGCCATCACTACGCCTATTACAGCTAAAAAAGCTGACATTACAGAAACAGACGAGAAACGCTGGAGCCACCTGGACCTGTTTAAAGACACCATTCCGGGTATGAGCGTAGACCGCGTATACGAACTGCTTAAAGACCGCAAGGCTACTAAAGTGGTTGTAGGTGTGGTAGACAGCGGTGTAGATATAGAGCACCCTGAGCTTAAAGAGGTTATCTGGACAAACGCCAAAGAAATAGCCGGAAACGGTGTGGATGATGACAAAAACGGCTATGTAGACGATATCCACGGATGGAACTTCCTTGGTGATATAGAACACGAAAACATGGAGTTTGTACGTATCCTTAAAAAAGGCGACGACGGTTCTGATGCTTACAAGCGTGCTGCTGCCGAGTATGATGATGAGGTAAAGCAGGCACAGGTAAACAAACAGCGCATGGAATTTATCCTGAATGCTGATAAAACCTTCCAGGAGAAAACCGGTAAAAAAGAGTATACTGCTGACGACCTTAAAGCCCTGAAGCTTGACGACCAAATGCTTAACACAATTAAAGACCGCCTGATTATGTACCTTGGGCAGGTACCGCACGAGCAATTGTTCAGCCAGGTAAAAGACGGTTTTGAGCACTACGACAGCGAGCTTAAATACCACCTTAACAAAGACTACAACGCCCGTAAAGACATCCTTAAGGATAACGCTGACGACTGGAACAGCAAAAGTTACGGTAATGCTAACGTAATAGGCCCTGAGAAAGAGGGTGCCAAGCACGGTACGCACGTAGCGGGTATCATTGCCCAGGCGCGCCACAACAATGTAGGCGGCGACGGTGTGGCTACCCCTTATGTAGAAATTATGGCTGTACGTGCCGTGCCTGATGGCGACGAGTACGATAAAGACGTAGCCCTTGCTATCCGCTATGCAGTAGACAATGGTGCTAAGGTAATCAACGGTAGCTTTGGTAAATACTACTCGCCACACAGCCAGTGGGTTTACGATGCGCTGAAATATGCTGGTGAAAAAGACGTACTTGTAGTGTTTGCTGCCGGTAACGAAGGTATAGACCTTGATGCCGATAAGAGCGAGCGTTACCCTAACGACGATAAAAATACACTTACCGAATACACAGATAACGTACTTACCATAGGTGCACTTACCTACAGTTTTGATAAAGGCCTTGTAGCAGACTTCAGTAACTACGGTAAAACTAAAGTAGACGTGTTCTCTCCGGGTGTGCAGATATATGCTACCGTACCGAATAATGAGTATGAGTTCCTTCAGGGTACTTCAATGGCATCGCCAAATGCTGCCGGTGTAGCTGCGCTTGTACGTGCATTCTACCCTAAGCTTACGGCTAAAGAAGTGAAGCAAATCATCATGCAGTCGGGTATCGCTGTTCCGCTTGAAGTAGCACTTGGCGGCGACGAAAACACTACACGCCAGTTTAAAGATGTTTGCCGTTCAGGTAAAATAGTAAACGCTTACAACGCCATTATCCTTGCCGATAAGGTTTCAAGGGGCGAGAAGCTGTAAGTTCTTCCATTCCGATGGGTTTCCATTTCGAGCGAAACGCAGTGGAGTCGAGAAATCTCTAAATAACAAAGCCGCTAAGTGATTAGCGGCTTTTTTTATCCTTTCAGCAGGTTTGCGTCTTTATAGAGTTGCACCAGGCCATCGAATAACCAAATTACCGAATAACCAAATCCACTTTTTTCCCTATTTTTACCACATGAGAACATTTATCGGAATAGCATTACTGTCGGCCACAGGCCTTTTCGCGCAGCAGCACAACCCTAATCCCGGGTACTGGCAGCAGCATGTAGATTATAAAATGGAGGTGAATATGGACGTAAAAACGTTCAAATACACCGGCAAGCAGCAACTGGTGTATACCAATAATTCGCCCGATACGCTGCGCCGTGTATTTTACCACCTGTATTTCAATGCCTTTCAGCCGGGCAGCGAAATGGATGCACGTCTGCAAAGTATAGCCGACCCTGATAAACGTATGGTAAAAAGCTTTAAGAGCGGTGACAAAACCGTAAACGAAAGCCGTATTGCCACTCTGAAACCAAACGAAATTGGCTACCTGAATATTACCAATCTTAAGCAGGACGGAGCTACTGCGAAAATTAATACCGAAGGCACAGTGCTGGAAGTAGACCTGGCACAGCCACTGCTTCCGGGTAAGAGCACTACGCTGTCGCTTGATTTTGAAGGACAGGTGCCATTACAAATACGCCGCAGCGGCCGCAACAGCAGCGAAAATGTTGCTCTAAGCATGACGCAGTGGTACCCTAAAATGGCCGAATACGACTTTGAGGGCTGGCACGCCGACCCATACATAGGGCGTGAGTTCCACGGGGTGTGGGGTAATTTTGATGTAAACATTACCATCGATAAAAGCTACACGATAGGTGGTAGCGGCTACCTTGAAAATAAAAACGAAATAGGCCACGGCTATGAAGATGCTGGTATTAAGGTGGTTTATCCTAAAAAAGCCAAAACGCTTACCTGGCATTTTGTGGCGCCAAACGTGCACGACTTCGCCTGGGGTGCCGACCCGGAGTATATCCACGATAAGCTGATAAGCGCTAACGGCACCGAGCTTCACTTTTTCTACAAAAACAATCCGGAGTATGTAGAAAACTGGAAGAGGATGCAACCTAAAACTGCCGAACTGTTAGAGTTCTACAACAAGAATGTGGGTGTGTACCCATACAAGCAATACAGCGTGGTACAGGGTGGCGACGGCGGTATGGAGTACGCCATGTGTACCCTGATTACCGGAAACCGCAGCTACGGCAGCCTGGTGGGTGTTACCGCGCATGAGTTTGCCCACTCGTGGTTCCAGCATATACTGGCTACAAACGAGAGCAAGCACGAGTGGATGGACGAAGGCTTTACCAGTTACATAAGCGACCTGGCCATGGAAGCTGTACAACCTAAAAAAGTGAAAGAAGGGGAGGAGCCTGAAAGCCCTTTTAAAGGCGCTTACGACAACTACTTTTATATGGTGAAAACCGGCAAGGAACAGCCGCTTACCACGCATGCCGACCGTTATGATACTTCTACGCTTTATGGTATTTCGGCATACAGCAAGGGCGAGATATTTTTGGCACAGTTGGGCTACGTTATAGGCGAGGATAAGCTTGCCGAAACCCTGAAACGCTACTATGCCGATTATAAATTCAGCCACCCGGTGCCAAACGATATTAAGCGTACCGCAGAGCGTATTACCGGCGCCCAGCTGGACTGGTACCTTATAGACTGGTGCCAGACTACCAATACGATTGACTATTCTATCAAGGAAATAAAAGACGAAAACGGCACTGCCAAAGTAACGCTGGAGCGCAAAGGCCGCATGCCTATGCCTATTGACCTGATAGTGGTATATGATGACGGCACGCAGGAAAGCCTGTACATACCGCTTGCCGAAATGCACTATGAGAAAGACAACCCGTACCCTAACCTGAAGCGTACTGTGCTTAAGGACTGGGACTGGGCACATCCTACCTACCAGTTTAGCCTGCCGAAAGATAAAGACGCCATTAAGGTACTGGTTATAGACCCTACCGAAACCATGGCCGATGTAAACAAAGAAGACAATGCTTATATAAAGCAGAGGTAAGAGTACGTTATGAAGTACCTGTTGTATATCTTATCTGTGTTTGTTTTTATTTCCTGTAATGGGGATAATGAAGGAATGCCGCCTGAAAATGAAACCGGCCAAAATGAGGTTTCATTTGTATATGACGGTTTAGAAATAAATCTTGACAGTTTTTATGTGAATGATATACGAAGGATTAGCACTGATGAAATTATAGGGAAGCATGTTGCGGCCTTTAGTCCTGAAAGTACTAATGAAAACTATGACTTTTCGGCTGATTTTTATTTTTATACGCATGATGCAGATTATGAGCTTTATAGTGTGCAAATAGGTATAACTGAAAAGTATAGCAGTGGGAGTGTACTTTCCTGGACTACACTTTATGATAATACGTTTCTAAATGACCCTGATTTAGAATTTAGCCATACAGTGGAAAATAACGGCGGAACATTAGAAGGTAAATTTGAAGGAAAGTTAACCGACCATGCCCTTTACGATACTATAAGCGTAAGCAGGGGGAAAATCAGGTTTGTTCTACCCTAATAACCCGAATAATATTGTTTATAAAAGGGCTGTGATTATCACAGCCCTTTGTGCTTTAAAAATAAACACCCTCCCATACTACGGGAGGGTGCTAAACAGGTCAAAATAGAATAAAAACCTGTGAGGGTGTTAGAAGTGTATATAAATAGGCGCTAAAAAGTCTCTTAATGCTGTTACTCAGATTTTTTAGCAGGATTAGCAGCGGTTATTATGAAGCCTCCCGTACAGCAGGCATAGCTAACGAAGGCAAGCCTTTGGTTATAGCAGATTGCAGTGCCGTGCGTTTTATAGCCGTGGCTATTTGCTTTTTAGCTATAGGTTGGGCCTGTATTGTTACCGGGGATACTTCAGGTTGTTTTGGTTTAGCGTTATCTGTGTTTGTTTTATCTGCGGGCTGAAGGGAAAAAACGATAATCCCTGCAAGCATTAGTATGATTAGAAATATATTCAGCATGGTGTCTCTTTATTTGTTAGTGTTATGTTCCTGCTTTAGTTAAGACAAGGATAGTGCCTTACCTTTTTTAACTATTCTAAATTCTGCATTTTATATTTTAAATTACTGAAAAGCAAAAAGTTAAAATATAACTATTAGTTACCATCGACTATAATTACCATTTTACAGAGTGTTGATTCTGTGGAAAATTGTAGAAAACTGTTGCGGCGAAAGTTGGGGAAACATGGCTTTTTGTGGTATGCCCGGTTATCAAACCATAAACCGGCTACAGCTATAGACATTAAAAAAAGCCTTTCGTTTATAAAACGAAAGGCTTTAAACAGGTCAAAATAGATTAAAAACCTGTTAGGGTGTTAGAAGTGTATATATAAATAGGCGCTAAAAAGTCTCTTAATGCTGTTACTTAGATTTTTTTAGCAGGGTCAGTCGACTTGGTATCGGCTTTTTCATCCTTCTTAGTGGCATCTACTTTCGTTGGGTCAGCAGTAGCCGGGGTTGGTGCGGGAGTAGGCTGCGTAGTGGTAGTTGTTGTAGTGCTTTTTTCTTCTTTAGTTACCGGAGCCGGGGTTACCGTAGTAGGCTGTGCAGGCTGCGTAGTTTGAGAAGTTGTTGTGGTGGTTGTAGCCTTAGTTTCTGTTTTTTTATCGGCTTTTTGTTGTGCGCTTGCTACAAGTGCTGTTAGCATTAGTGCACCTACGAATAATTTTTTCATTGTATATAGGTTTAAATTACGTCTTATGCCAATAGATAAGGCAAGAGCAATGCCTAAACCAATTCTTATTATTCTAAATTTTAAATTTTATGTATTAAATTGCTTATTTACAGATGTATAAGTTTTGAATGTAAAACATACTGCCCCAATATCCTTAAAACAAAGAAACGGGCATATTTGTAGAAAATGTGGAAAAATCTGGGTAAAATGGTGTTGACTCCCCTCGTTCAACATGCTTTAATCGAAATGGTTATAGCGATTTATAAGACCCGCGCGCAACGACATGTTAGAATAAATAAAACACATACTTATAGGTATCATGAAGTGGTCTCCATCAATTAAGCTGAGAATAAAGAAACAAAGGTTGACAAAGATTATTAAACCAAATAAAATCTCTATTGTAATTCTCCCTGCATTGTTATGATTGGCTTTAGTTAGTAATGGTGCCGGTAAATCTGCAACAGCAAGACACAACAGCATGAAAATATTCAGGGGGATGAGTAGTAATAAACAAACGGGTACCTGTGTATAAATGGGTATCCCTATACTGTCAGCGAAAGGAGGGTAGTCGCCCCTTCCGGCACGGTAGGTGTAATACCAGTATGTGCCGGGTATGGTAAGCAGCCAGGCAGCATTTGCACCTAAAAAGATGCCCAGCTTCCCGGGGGTATTAATATGTTTAAAATCAGAAGAGCACCTGATTTTTGTAACTAACAGGAAAAACAGAAATGACGTGGCTGTAATGCAAAGCCCTGAACCGAAATCCATAAGGTCGGTTTTGTTTGTACGATAAGTATCTTCATATTCGTAATACTTATCTTTATAGTTTACGGAATCATCAGGAAGTACTTCATAAGGAGCCTTATTGTTTTTGTAATAAGGCAATGTTAGTGAATAGGCGAAAATCACTATACCAATGACTAGAAGGCAAAGCGTTAATAAGCGTGGTTTCATTTTACGGTTGCGTTGGTTACTATCAAAAGTATACAATCCGTTTTAATTTCCCTATGGTTTGAGTAAGAACTATGAACTACAAACTATAAACAACTTAAGGCGCTACCAACTTAAAACCCACCCGTGGTATATTTTCTATACGGATGCTTTCATCTTCACGGAAAATCTTTCGCAGGCGCGAAATGAAAACGTCCATACTGCGACCCATAAAATAATCATCGGTACCCCACAGTGCCGTGAGTATGCGTTCGCGTTTCAGTATGGCGTTCTTGTTATCTATGAAGAGTTTCAATAGTGCACTTTCGCGTTCGGTAAGCTGTATGGTATCACCGTTTCGGTGCAGGGAATAATTTTCCGGGTCGAAAGTAAAACTGCCTAAGGTACAGCTTGTGTTTTTGGCAACCGTCTGCTTTTGGCTGCGTTGCAAGAAGACTTCAATCTTTAAAATAAGCTCCTCTATGCTGTACGGTTTCACCAGGTAATCGTCGGCGCCCAGTTTAAGCCCTTTTATACGGTCTTCCTTAAGTGTTTTTGCCGAAAGGAATATAATGGGCACCTCCACATCTATATTGCGTATGGCGGCCGCTATTTCAAATCCGTCCATTTCGGGCAGCATCACATCCAGTATACACAGGTCGTACCCGCCTTTTTTAAAGGCCTCAAAAGCCTCCCTGCCGTTTTCAAAATGGGCTACATCATAGTGCTGCTCCAGGTTATCTGCCGTAAGGAATGCCAGTGTGCTGTCGTCTTCTACATAGAGTATCTTCTTTTTCATGCAAGGCTGTTTTTGGGTATTTCTATGCTTACCGTAACTCCCGGCGTACCGTGGTTATTTTGCAGGGTAATTTTCCAACCGTGAAGTTCACAAATCTTTTTCACATAAAAAAGCCCGATACCAAAGCCTTCCACATCCTTTTTATTTTCGCGTGGTATGCGGTAAAAACGGTCAAACACAAAATCGATATGCTCCTGTGCTATGCCGGGGCCGTTATCGGTAACCTTCAGCAGCAGCCCTTTGCCGTTCGGTTGCAGGTTTATGGCTACCTCCGGTTTTTCGGGTCCGTACTTTATGGCATTTTCCACCACGTTGTATACAATGTTGTAAATGTGGAATTCATCAGCGTTAATCATATAATCCCCATCAGGCATAGCAAGGTTAACGTGCGCCTTCTCAAATTTGATTTCGGCATTTTCACGGACCAGTTCAAGCGTGTCGGCCAACCTGAATGCCTTTTTCTCCAGCCTGCCGATACCGCTGTCGCTTTTGGCCACAGATAAAATACGTTCTATATGCTGGTTCAGCTTGTTGCTTTGCTCAATGATTATCTTCAGGTAGCGGCTCAGCTTGGGGTTGTCTTCTATTTCATGCTGTTTTACGGCATAGTTGCTGGCAATGAGGATGGACGACAACGGGGTTTTAAACTCGTGCGTCATATTATTTATAAAGTCCTTTTGCAGTTCGGTATAGCGTTTTTGCTTCAGCAGCAGGAATACCGAGTATACATAAATAACCAAAACAAGGAACAATACACCGGTATATATCCAGTACTGCCCCAGCGAGTTGAGGTAGCTGTGCGTCATTTTTGGGAAACGCACGGCAAAGTAATACACCAGCCCCGGGCGCTTGGTAAAACAGTTTACACACTTCAGGCTTTCGTTGGTTACCTGCTGGCCTTCCATGTTTATGTATTCGCCATATACCATTTCGTCGCCGGAGCAATCGTAAACCGCATACTCATAGTCCATATCCAGCTTCACTTTTAGGAACTGGTTTTTAAGGTAATAGTCCAGCACGTTGGCTTCAAACTGGTCGTTAACGTTTACCACATAATAGTCGTCGGCTATTTTTTTAATCGGGCTGTTTACAGGCGGCTCTGTACTGTTATCGCTGTAAATTTTAGACACCACATCCTGAAGGGCAAAGTGTATTTTGTCGCCCAGTTCCTTACGCTCAAAGTTATACGCCTCGCGGAGCATTACCAGTTGCATGGTAATAACCCCCACTATGGCGATAAGGCCAATGAACACAATGATATTTAGTTTGTTAAATTTCAATTTCCTAAAAGAATTAGCACACAAATATGCATTTATATTTCGACAAAATTTACCTGCCCAAAACCGTTAACAGGTAGTTAACAAGCATTTGAAAACGGTTAACAAAGGTATAAAGAACAGTTGTTTAGTTTTGCATTGGTTGAATGAAGCACTGCCGTGCACGGAATTTTTTGGAACAGTATTTGCTCAACCGGTAACGTCATTATTGCAGGTATTGCTTTTTTTGCAGTAAATTTGTTTAGCCGTTAACATGTCATTAACAAGACTTTAAAAGCGGTTAACAAAAAGCAGCCGATAAGGTAATATATTTGTGATACTGAAAATTAGAGAGAATTTATTAACTAATAGTAATTTAATTAATTATGAAAACCCTTAAACTAACATTTTTAGCTGCTGCCGCGCTATTTGTATCTGCTACTGTAAGCGCTCAGGAAGTTGCTAAGAAAGCTGCTGCCGCGCCGGTTCCTGCTGCTGTTGCTGCACCTGCTCCGCAAAAACCTACAGGCCTTGCTTTTAAAGAAGATGTACACAACTTTGGCGATATCGAAAAAGGTAAGCCGGTTACTTATGAGTTTACATTTAAAAACACTTCAAAAGAAACCATCCTTATCACTAACGTGAAGGCTTCTTGCGGATGTACTACTCCAAACTGGACAAAAGAGCCTATTAAACCGGGTGGAACAGGAAACGTAACAGCTACTTACAACGCTGCTAACCCTGGCCCTTTCACCAAGACGATCACTGTAACTACAAATGATACAGACCAAAACAAAATTCTTACCATTAAAGGTAAAGTAAATGCTCCTGAAGCTGCTCCTGCCGCTCCTGCAACTACTAACCAGTAATTAAGGTAAGCTTACTATATAATGGCCGCCATACATAGTATGGCGGTTTTTTTATGCCCGGTACAATAAACACACTGAATGGTTCGTTTTACAAAATGTAAAGTATTTTTTACTTTATGAAAATTTTATTTTACATTTGAATATAACTTTAAAAATCAACCATTATGAAAACAGCGTATTTATTTCCGTACCGCTACAAATGGGCAAGCGGTATTGTGTTTGCAGCTACCCTTACTATCCTCGTCTTGGCTCTGTTTAACACCAGCCTTTTCGAAAGCTTTGAAATCAACCTTCCGGTATTCGCGATCTTAAAGGAAAACCTTTTTTCAACCGACGAATATTTTGTTATTACCCGGCAGGATGTTTCCGATGAAATACTCATGCTGCTGTTTGTAATAAGCGGCCTTATCTTTGCTTTCTCCAAACAAAAAACTGAAGATGAAATGACCAGTAAGATTCGCCTGGAAAGCCTTGTATGGGCTACCTATGTTAATTATGCCGTATTTATGCTTTGTGTAATATTTATCTACGGCCTTGTGTTTATACAGGCGCTGGTTTTTGCCATCTTTACACATCTTTTGTTTTTTATCATCAGGTTCAATTGGAAAATGTATCAGCTTAACCGTTCGCCCTATGAAGAATAGTATAAAAGTACAACGTGCCATACACAACCTCACCCAGGCTGAGCTGGCCGACAAAATAGGCGTAAGCCGACAGACCATAAATGCCATGGAGGCCGGTAAGTACGTACCCAGCACGGTACTGGCGTTGAAGCTTTCGGCATTGTTCGGTATAGCGGTAAACGAGTTTTTTACGCTGGAAGAAGGCGATTAAAACCGTACCTTAGCCATAAAAAACTATTGCAATGCAAAAGGCTTTTATAACCACACCCCTCGGCACGGCCATTATAGAAGGCGATGAAAACGGCATCAGCCGCATCAGCATTACCGATGGTGACGTGGCCAATGCTGTACCGGATGTACCAAATATTTTGGAGGAGGCCGTAACCCAGCTGCAGGAATACTTTGGCAACAGCCGCAGGGACTTTACCTTTAAGCTGAACCCATACGGCACCGATTTCCAGAAAAAGGTATGGCAGGAACTGGTAAATATTCCGTTTGGGGCCACAACATCATACCAGGAATTATCCATTAAACTGGGCGATGTAAAAGCCATACGTGCCGTAGCATCGGCAAACGGAAAAAATCCATTGTGGATTGTAGTACCCTGCCACAGGGTTATAGGATCAGACGGTTCGCTTACGGGCTATGCAGGTGGGTTGTGGCGCAAAAAATGGCTGCTTGAACACGAAACCCCACCCGTACAGCAAAGCCTGTTTTAGCAGGTTATTTTTCAATTTTATATTTGTTATTGGTTGCAGGTTTCAGTTAAATAAACTTCTGTAAAAAACTGATAAAAGTCAGCGGTGGTGCGGCAGAAAGCCGTAATTTTATGTTGGATTCAGCCTGTTTAAATCCGTAACTGATAATTTATAATTTCAAATTGAAAAAACTATGGCACTGACCCCGCCTTTTAACCTGAATAAATGGATTGATGATAACCGCCACCTGCTGAAACCACCGGTGGGCAACAAGAATATATACCCGCTTGCCGATGATTACATAGTTATGGTAGTTGCCGGGCCTAATGCACGTAAGGACTATCACTACAACGAAACCGAAGAACTGTTTTACCAGCTGGAAGGCAGTATAAAGGTAATAGTGCAGGACGAAGGCGAGCGTAAGGAGATGGAACTGCATGCCGGTGATATGTACCTGCACCCCGCCAAAGTACCGCACAGCCCTGTGCGTAGCGAAGGATCCATAGGCCTTGTGATAGAACGTGTAAGGGCAGGCCGTGGCTTTACCGACGGGCTGCTTTGGTTTTGCGACAACTGTAACCACAAACTACACGAAGTATACTTCGAACTGCATAATATAGAAAAGGACTTCCTGCCGCACTACAAGCACTTTTATAATTCGGAAGAACTGCGTACCTGTAAAAGCTGTGGGCACGTACTCCCGGCTGATGAACGCTATGTAGCCAAAGAGGAATAACAATAACTTTTTTTGTCCATTGTCACCCGGCACGGACTGCATCATTACCCGTTATGGTTTGTGTGCAGCCCGTGCTTTTTACATTTGGTTGGTACTGTTGGGCAACAAAGCATTACAAATTGGTTGGGTTGTTAAGCGCGGTTGGTTTTGCTATCTCCCGAATAAAATAATTTCGCTCACTACTATTTCAGTAATGTATTTCTTTTCGCCGTTCTGGGCGTCGTAGCTGCGGTAGGTAAGCTTCCCTTCAAGGGCCAGTTCTTTGCCTTTGGTTACGTATTTTTCCACAATCTCTGCGGTTTTTCCCCAGGCGGTTACATTGTGCCACTGGGTATCTGTTACTTTTTCGCCCTTATCGTTATAAAAGCTTTCGTTAGTGGCTACGGTAAGGCGTGCCAGCTTTTTACCGTCGGCAAAGGTTTTTATTTCCGGGGTGTTACCTGCATTGCCTATCAGCTGTACCCTGTTTTTTAATGTGTTCATGGCGTATAAGAAATTTAAAAGTTAACGTTATATGTATAGGTTATCTGTGTATCTTTCAATCACATTGCAAAGTTGCGCCAACCGCCAACCCACAATCGGTAATTAACCGCTTATTATCGGTTGTAGCCATTTGTAAACGTTTGTATAAATATTAACCAATCAGTGTTAATCATGAAAAAATGCCTTATTTTATTGAGTTTAACAGGAATAGTGTTTGCCTGTTCGGGTACAAAGAATGCATCAACTACCGCAGGTTCAGACTACGGTTATTCGCAGGAAAATCCTATAAAAGTTGGGGGAGTAAGTAACGGCCCTGTTATGGAACGTAAATACCTTAACTCGTTAACCGGGCCAAATGGAGAAGCAGTATCGTTTTACCGCAGGGGAAGCTGCTGCCCGTTTGAAACTAAAAATGGTATTATGGGAAGTGGAATGCTTGATATTTACCGCGTAACTTATGAAGGTAAAGGCGATACTGTAAGCCTGTACATAAACATGTATGACAGTGATAAGCTGATGGCTCCTAAAGGTTTTCTAATGAAATAAAATCCCATATAATTTATACAAACCATGAAAAAACACTTCCTTTTATTCCTGTTTGTTGCCTGTGCTGCCTTTGCACAGACAGCCAAACCAAGTAGCGAACTTGTAGCCGAAGGCAAGGCAAAAGCTAAGGTAAAACCCGATGTGGTAACCATTAAAATAGAAGTACGCAAGCGCAATGACATTGAGGCAGAAGCCCTGAAAGCGCTAAATACCGAAACCACTGCCGTGAAACAATACCTTGTAAAATCGGGCGTGCCGGATAAGGCCATAAAAATTGCCGATTATTCTGTAAGCAGTAACGACCGCTACAGCAGTTCTGCCCCGGAGAAGAAATCGTATACGGCATCGGCATCACTTACCATAGACATGAAGCTGGATAACAAACTGCTTGATATGGTGTATACCGAACTACAATCGGGCAAGTACCAGGATGTTACTGTAAACTATACTACGGCACTGTCTGAAGAGCTGCAAAAAGCTACGGCCGCCGGCCTTGTGGAAAAAGCCATAGCCGATGCCCGTGCCAATGCTGATGCTATGGCCAAGGCACTGGGTGTGAGTATTACGGGTGTAAAGAGCATATCTAAAGGAAATAACGATACACGCTATTACAGGGGTAGTGTTGATAAATATTATGTGTCGAGGTCGCCACGCTATATGGACGGCACAGTTTTAGGAAACACGGAATTGACAGACAAGGAAGTGGAAGAAGAGGTTACTATCATTTACGAAATAAGCAAATAGCCATGGAGAAATCTACCGTAGCACAAATACGCGAGCGCTTTGATAACGATGTGGAACGTTTCAGCAACCTTGACACGGGGCAGGTGTCTACCATTGATGCCAAAATATCGCTGGAGCTGATAACCGAATCGGCGAAACGCATTGTACCCAATGCCGTAAATTTACTTGATGTAGGTTGCGGCGCGGGTAACTATACCCTGATGATGCTGGGCAAGCTGCCCAACCTGAATTGTACATTGCTCGACCTGAGCCAGCCGATGCTTACAAGGGCTTTGGAACGCGTTAGCCCAAATACTACGGGCAGTGTGGCTACCGTTTGTGCCGACATCCGTGAGGCGGGGCTGGAAGAAGGAAGCTTCGATATTATACTGGCAGGGGCGGTGCTGCACCACCTGCGCGACGATGCCGACTGGGAAACCACCTTTACCAAGCTGTACAGCCTGCTGAAACCGGGCGGCTGCCTTATGATTAGTGATTTGGTAACCCAGGAAACCGATGCTATAACCGGGTACATCTGGGAGCGCTACGGCGATTACCTGGAAGGCGTAAACGGCCCGGACTACCGTCAGCATGTTTTAGACTATATTGCTATGGAAGACTCACCCCGAAGTATGACGTACCAGCTTGACCTGATGAAACGTGTAGGCTTTACCAAAACCGAGATCCTGCATAAGAATATGTGTTTCGGGGCTTTTGGGGGAGTGAAGTAGATAGGGTTACTGAAACCTCATAATAATGAAAAATATAATCATAGGTGTTTTGCTCATTTCAATTAACGCCTTCTCACAAAATAATATGCGTCCCATAAATGACCTGATAAACAATGAAGACCCGGGCTGGGTGTTTGTTTCTGAATGGATAAAAGAAGCTAAAAACAAGGTTGAGGTTTTACCTGTTGATAAGGTTAAGGCGCATGATGCTTTGTATAACACACAGGTCACTACACGTTCACCTATGGGTGCAATTATCTTTGAGACTGGAGGTATATTGATAGACGGTGGATGGATTAGGATTTTGGGTTCGGGAAGTACCCGCTTAAACAGGTCGTTATCCGGCTGGAACCTTGGAAAGTCAATCACAACTTACGGGCAGGGAGCCCCGTTTTGGTTAGTGGCAGACGATGCTGTAGGTGGTTTTTTCCTGCTTAACGGTGGTGGATTAGGTTCAGATACCGGCAAAATATATTATCTGGCGCCTGATTCATTAGAGTTTGAACCACTGGATTTATCGTATAGTGAATTTATTACATTTTGTTTCAGCGGTAATTTGACTGCTTTTTATGAAAACCTGCGTTGGACGGGCTGGGAAAAAGATATCCAATCACTTGCAACAGACAAAGTGTTTAGTTTTTACCCATATCTGTGGACCAAAGAGGGAAAAGATATTAATAAATCTTCACGTAAGGCTGTTCCGGTTGAGGAGCATTATGGCCTTACAATACATTTTAGGGAACAACTTGGACTGAAATAAAATGAAGCTTCTATTTACATTAATATTCTGCGGCCTTTCATATCTGGCTACCGCCCAAATCAGCGGGCAGTTCTATATGGATGGATTTAGTGCACCGGTTATCGACCAGTTTGGGGGCGGAGATTTGGATGGCAATTTTTCAATAGCCTTATCGGGTGATAAACCCGTTACCGAACTTGTTTTTGATGTGGCTAATATTAAGTTCAAAATAACCAATATCCCTAAGGGCTTGAAAGGGCTTAATTTAGGCATTATTGAACTTCCTATGATGAAAAGTATCGATATAAACGAGTATAAGTTACTGTCAGCCGAGCAGAAGAGCGATTATTATCCAGTGTACCATTACGCTAACCTTTTAGGTTACGAACATAAATCCCTTTTAGATAAAGATTATATACTATTTACCTGTAATGATGTTCAAAAGCAGGTAAAGGATTTTTCTTTCGATTGGAAAACAAAAATGATTATTATTGATGCAAATAAACTAACCACCTGCAATTAAACCAATTATGAAACCATTTTTACTTGTCTTTAGCCTGTTCATTTCTGTCATGGCATTTTCCCAAAATGACAAGGCAAATTCGTATGCCGAAAAGGGCAGGGAATTGGCAAAGGCAGGCCAATATGCCGAAGCAATAAAAAGCTACGATAAGGCGATAGCCATAAACCCTAACAGTGCACAGGCATTGCATCACAGGGGATTTGCCAAGTCTATGCTTAAACAATATGCTTCGGCTGTGTTAGATTACAATATGGCTATAGTGCTTGATGATACTGATTTTTTGGTGTTTTACAATAGGGGTGTTTCAAAGTATTATATGAAAGACTACCGTAGTGCGCTTCCGGATTTTGATAAAAGCATCAATCTCAACCCGAAGTTTTACGACTCCTACCTGTTCAGGGCATATTGTAATTCAGAATTTAAATTGTATTTAAGCGTCCTGGACGACCTCAATAAGTATATAGCCCATGATGCGCAAAATGGTAATGCTTATATAAACAGGGCGGCAGCGCATATTTATATTGGCAATACCAAAGAGGCATTAGCTGATGCTGAAAAAGGCATTGCATTTAGCCCGGAAGACATAAGGGGATATAATATCAGGGGGCAGGCCAGGGCACTGTTTAAAGATTATAAAGGAGCCAAAGAAGATTTTAGTGTGGTAATAAATAAAGACCCGAAACACCTGCAGGCAATATGGAACAGGATGACAGTAGAGCTGGAATTAGAAGACAGAGCCGGAGCCTGTGAAGACTATAAAAGGGCTTTGCAATTAGGGCAAAAACCACTGCCGGAAATGGAACAGTATTGTAAGTAGTCATAATTCTCCTACTTGATTCTCCTTTTAGATGATGTTGTTAATTTAACACCCTCTTAACCACCAACAAACGTTTACAAACGGAATGGTTTTTGTATATTTACTTTTATAGTTAACCACTAAAGAATTTTACCACCAGGAAAGTCAGGAGGTAAACTGTTCGCAAAGCCTCGTGTCCCTCCACCGAAGATGCTACCTTGTGTTCGTGGTGAAAAAGCTTTGTGCCCTTTGTGGTAAAAATTAAACAGAAGAAAGTTATGCAAACAGAAATCACCAAAGTAGAACTCCGCAACCTCCGTATAGAAGACTATAAAGAACTCCGCCTTTCTATGCAGCATGCCTACACCGATGCCGATATGGAAATGGAAGAACCTTACTGGGGGCTCAGCGACATAAAACGCCTGCTCAGGATATTCCCCGAAGGCCAGTTGGTAGTGCTGGTAGACGGCAAGGTGGTGGGCAGCGCCCTTTCGCTTATTGTCGACTATAAAAAAGCCACTGCAAACCATACCTACGAAAAAATAACGGGCAATTACAGCTTCGATACACACGACTATGAAGGTGAGGTGCTGTACGGTATAGACGTGTTCATTGACCCGGCCTACCGTGGCCTGCGCCTTGGCCGCCGTTTGTACGAAGCCCGTAAGGAGCTGTGCGAACAACTGAACCTTAAAAGCATCATCTTCGCGGGGCGTATGTCGCATTTTTCTGAACATTCAGACGACCTTACGCCTAAGGAATATATAGACAAAGTACGCCAGAAGGAGATTTACGACCCGGTGCTGTCGTTCCAGCTGAGCAATGATTTCCACGTAATCAAGATTATGCGCAATTACCTGGAGGGCGATAACGACAGCCAGGACTACGCCGTACTCATGGAGTGGAACAACATCTACTACGAAAAAGACCCTAAGCTCATCAACGCCCGTAAGAGTGTTATCCGCCTTGGCTTGGTACAGTGGCAAATGCGCCCGCTGGCTAATGTGGAAGCACTGTTTGAGCAGGCAGAGTTTTTTATTGATGCAGTTTCGGGCTATGGGGCAGATTTTGCACTGTTCCCGGAGTTGTTCGTGGCACCGCTTATGGCCGACTTTAACCACCTTAGCGAAGCCGATGCCATCCGCGAAATAGCCCGCTATGCCGAACCGATACGCAAGCGTTTCCAGGAAATGGCCATTTCGTATAACATCAACATCATTACCGGCAGCATGCCTTTGGTAGAAAACGGCAACCTGTACAACGTGGGGTTCCTTTGCAAACGCGACGGTACCAGCGAAATGTACACCAAAATACACATCACCCCGAACGAGGTTAACTACTGGGGTATGAAGGGCGGCTACGAAATAAAGACGTTTGATACTGATTGCGGTAAAATAGGCATCATCATATGCTACGATGTGGAATTCCCCGAACTGAGCCGCCTGCTGGCCGACGAAGGTATGGAGATACTTTTTGTGCCGTTCCTTACCGATACACAAAACGGCTATACCCGTGTACGCCATTGCGCGCAGGCACGCGCCATAGAAAACGAGTGCTACGTGGCCATAGCGGGCTGCGTGGGCAATCTTCCCGGGGTAAACAACATGGACATCCAGTATGCGCAAACGGCGGTGTTTACGCCCTCTGATTTCAGTTTCCCGAGTAACGGTATTAAAGCCGAGGCTACCCCAAATACCGAAATGACCATTATTGTAGACGTTGACCTGGATTTACTGCGTGAATTGCACGAGTTTGGTAGTGTGCGTATCCTGAAAGACCGCAGGCAGGATTTGTATAAGCTGAGGAAATCGGCAGCGGCACAAAAACCGTCAGACGAAGTGAAGAACACTACCGATAAAACCACCGAAGTTAAAGCCCCGCGCCAAGCCGAAGATAAACCGGTAAAGGCTGCTGCTGCCAAGCCGCCTAAAACAACCGGTACGCGTGCTGCTAAGGCCACCGATACCACCAAACCTGCCAGAAAAACCAATAAATAAGCATGGAAAAGACCTGCCCTGAGTGCGGCGAAAAGATTATAGGCCGCGAAGACAAGAAGTTTTGCAGTGATGCCTGCCGCAATGCCTGGAACAACAAAATAAATAAGGACAGCAACAACTACATGCGGAACGTAAACAACAAGCTACGCCGCAATTACCGTATACTGAGCGAGCTGAATGTGGAGGGTAAAACCAAGACCACCCGCAACCGCCTTGATGAACGCGGGTTTGACTTTGCGTTTTTTACCAACATACTGCAAACCAAGACGGGGAATACCTACTACTTTGTGTACGAGCAGGGCTACATGCCACTGGACAACGATTTTTTTATACTGGTAAAGAAAACTTTATAGATGCAGATTTCCATATTAGGGTGCGGCTGGTTGGGGCTACCACTGGCAAAAGAACTTACAGGCAGCCATATTGTAAAAGGTTCGGTAACTACTACAGAAAAACTACCATTATTAAAGGTCGAAGGCATACAGCCGTATTGTATCGACCTGATTAACCCCGATGCATCAATAATTACGGATTTTTTATCCGGAAGTGATGCGCTGATTATTACCATACCTCCGAAGGTGCGTGCAGGAGAAGGTATTACTTATGCTGATAAGTTAAGTGTTTTATTACCTTACATAAAGGCGGTGGGCATACTGAAGGTATTGTTCACAAGCTCCATATCCGTATATGCCGATGCGCCGGGCATTGCTGTTGTAACTGAAGACACATTGCCCAATCCTGAAACCGAAAGCGGTAAACAGGTATTGGCTGCAGAGCAATTGCTGCAAAATTCACCGGATTTTAAAACCACTATCGTCCGCTTTGGGGGATTGGTAGGCGGTGAGCGCCACCCGGTATATCATTTGGCCGGAAGGCAAAACATAGAAAACCCGCACGGCCCGGTAAACCTTATACATCGTGATGATTGCATTGAAATCATTAGCCGGATTATTGAAAGAAACGATTGGGGTGAAGTATTTACTGCTGTAACACTTTCTGTCAAAACCCGAAAAGAATATTATACTGAAAAAGCACAGGAACTTGGATTACCCCTGCCGCATTTTACAGAGGGTGTTGCCAAAGGGAAAATCGTAAAAGGGCAGGACAGGCTATTGCGGCGGCTGGGGTTCGTTTTCAAATAAAAACCCGTACATAGTTGTATGCACGGGCATTAAAAATAACATTTAATTTGGTGGGCTTATATATATCTTTTATATGAATCCCTGCGAGCGGGCTTCGTGTATAAGGTCTTCATCGTTGCCTTCTATATCCAGGAGGCGTTTTATACGGTATTTGCGTTTTTCTATGGCACTGTCGCTAAGCGGTATGTAATTGCTCAGGTTCTTATTTTTTATACCCTTTGCCAGCAGCAGTATTATACGTACATCTATATCTTCCAGTACTATACCTTTTTCCTTACGCTTCAGGTAATTAGATATGGCTTTGCTGTAAAAAACATTACCGGCCAGTACTTCTTTAAAGGCATGCAGCAGTTCATCGGTACTGCAATCGCTTTTGTTTATAAACCCTTCCGGCTGCACTGTCTCAAGTATGTTTGCTATAATGTCTATTTCCTTATGCATGGTCATAAGCATTATTTTGCAATCGGGCATGGTTTTACGTATCAGCATGGCTACATCGGCTCCTGAAAACAGTTTTTTATCTTCGTACTGCGGAATGCTGTAATCCAGCAGCGCCAGGCGGAACGGTTGGTGCCTGTGGGCCATAACCGTCTTATAGGCCATTTCGCAATTGCGGGCTTTCATAAACGTAAGCTGATCATGTTTATGATCAAGGTTTTGAAACATATAATGGTATCCTTCTAAAACCACAACGTGGTCATCTACAGCAAGGACGTGTAATGTGTTGCTCAATTGGGGCGGTTTATTTATTGGCAGCGCAAATTTACAGCTTATACAAATACGCAAGTTGCGGAAAATCCGCAATTAAATCGTTATTTATAAAAATAATGTAACCCTTTTCTTATAAATTGTAATGAGGCTGTTAAAACCTGCGGGCCTGGTTTTCTTGAAGTGTTAAAATTAAGATTTTATCCTTTACGAAATGCCCTCAAAAGAAAAATGGCCGCTCCTTGAAAGAGCGGCCATTTTTTATTACCATATTTTCACACGCTTATCGGGCGTTACATATAGTTTTTGATTTGGTGTAATCTTAAACGCTTCGTAGAATGCATCTACGTTTTGCAGCGGCACATAGGCACGGTACATACCCGGCGAGTGCGGGTCGGTCTTCACCTGGTTCTTTATGGCTTCATCGCGCATTTTGGTACGCCATATCGTAGCCCAAGATATAAAGAAGCGTTGTTCCGGAGTAAAGCCGTCTATAAGGCCAGGGTTACCTTTTTCTTTAAGGTAAAGCTGAAGCCCGTCGAAAGCAGCGTTAACACCGCCAAGGTCGCCAATGTTTTCACCTAATGTGAATTTACCGTCTACATACGTACCCGGTAACGGTTGCAGGGCGCTGTACTGGCTGGCAAGGTCGCCGCCAAGGCCTGTAAATTGTTTCAGGTCTTCTTCGCTCCACCAGTCTACAAGGTTACCGTTAGCATCATAACGGGCACCGCTGTCGTCAAAGCCATGCGAAATTTCGTGGCCTATAACAGCACCTATACCACCGTAGTTAACGGCCTCATCGGCACGGTAATCATAGAACGGCGGCTGTAGTATAGCAGCAGGGAATACAATTTCGTTGTAAGACGGGTTAAAGTAAGCATTCACAATTTGCGGAGCCATACCCCATTCCGTCTTGTCTACCGGTTTTTTCAGTTTCTCCACATCTTCTTTCCAGCTCCATTTTGCAATGCTTACGCCATTAGAAAAATAAGTACCTCCTTTTTCAGGTGCTGTGATGGTTAGTCCCGAATAGTCTTTCCACTTATCTGGGTAGCCTATTTTTACAGTAAGCCTGTTTAGTTTCTGTACGGCATTTTCTTTGGTAGACTTAGCCATCCACGGCAGGCGGTTAATGCGGTTTTCAAAAGCCAGCATTACGTTTTTTATCATGGCTTCGGCTTTAGCCTTAGCTTCCGGCGGGAATTTTTTGGCAACATATAATTTACCAAGGGCTTCACCCAAAGCACCGTTTACAACCTGAAGCGCGTTTTTATCACGTTTTTCTTCTTTAAGCGCACCACGCAGGGTTTTGCTGTAAAACTCCCAGTTGGCCGTTTCTATGTTGGTAGAAAGCCTTCCTGCCGACCTCCTTAGCATAGCCCACTTAAGGTAGTCTTTCCATGCGGCAACGTCTTTCTTTTTAAACACATCTTCCAGCGCGGTCATGTATTTAGGCTGCGCTACTACTATAGTACCAGGGTTTTGTATACCGATAGCAGTAAAGTAACCCTGCCAGTTAACAGACGGGGTTAGCTTTTGCAGTTCGGCAAGCGACATAGGGTTGTAAGTAACGCGGTCGTCGCGCAGGGCTACCCTGTCCAGCATAGGTGTGGCAAGGGAAGTTTCCAGCTCCATTATTTTCTTTGCAGCGGCTACTGCATCTTTTTCTTTATAGCCAATGAATGCCAGCATACGGGCTACGTGCTGCTCATACTTGGCACGCTTCTCCTTGCTGTCGGCATCTTCGCTGGTATAGTAATCCCTGTCCGGTAGGCCCAGCCTGCCCGGTCCAAGGGTAATTACGTTTTTGTTACTGTCTTTGGCATCGGCACCAATGTAAATGCCAAAGAAACCTATACCGCCCTCAAGTTCCATTTGTGCAAGGAACGCCTGAAGCGACTTCACATCTTTAATGGCGTCAATTTGTTTCAGGTACGGTTGCAGCGGCGCTATACCGGCCTTGTTGCGGGCCACGGTATCCATAATGGTACGGTACATGCTGGCTGCCTTGCCCTGGTCGCTGGTAGCGCTCAGGCTTTTATCGGCTGCGGCTTCCTTAAGTATGGCAAGGGCATCGTTATTGGTGTTTTCGCGAAGCTCGTCAAAGCTTCCCCAGCGGGTTTTATCACCCGGAATCTGGGTTGCGTCTACCCATTTGCCGTTTACATACCTGAAAAAATCGTCGCCCGGTTTTACCGAAGTGTCCATATACTGCAGGTTAATGCCCGGCTTTTGCTGGGCAGTTGCGTTGTAGCTGCAAAATGCACTGCCCGCCGCAAGCGCCACGGTAGCATATTTTACATTTGTTAGTAGTTTCATTTGTTTGTGTTTTTATTAACCAAGGCAAATATAAGGGGTTATTCGGTTATTTGGTTATGCGGTTATTCGCGACAAGGCGCATCATATCATTATTAACATCTTCAACATCGAATAACCGCATAACCAAATAACCGTATAACCTTCTTCTTCCATACCTTTGTAAAAAAATAATAAGAATGTCTTCGTTCCTTAAAAAATACCGCATCATAATAGTTGTATTTATAGTGCTTTCGGCAATAATACTTACGTTGTTTTATAATGTCCTTAAGCCGCAAAAGACCCTTAAAATATACAGCCCTGCCGATGTAAACCCTGAACTGGCCGACAGCAGTATCATTGCCATAGCGCACCACCACCACATAGCGCCATTTGCATTTACCAACCAAAACGGCAAGGTGGTTACCCAAAAAGATTATGAAGGGAAGATATATGTGGCCGATTTCTTTTTTACTACCTGCCAGACCATTTGCCCCAAGATGACCAACAATATGGCGTGGCTACAGGATAAAATAAAGGCAATGCCCGATGTAATGCTGCTTTCACACTCGGTAACGCCCGATATAGACAGCGTGCCGGTACTGCGTGCTTATGCTGACGAGAAAGGCGCTATAGACGGTAAGTGGAACCTGGTGACGGGCAATAAAAAAGACATTTACTATATAGCCCGTAAAAGCTACCTTGCTGTAAAAACTGCTAATAGTGATGAACTTTACGACATGGTACATACCGAAAATTTTATTTTGGTAGATAAAAAAGGTCGTATCCGTGGGTTTTATGACGGCACCAACCTGGACAAGCCTACCGAAGATGGTACTAAAAACGTAACCCAGCTTTTGGAGGACATTAAATGGTTAAGCCAAAATGAATGATTGTAATGTTTTATTAGTTACTTTTGTAATCTGAATTTATTCTAAATAAGGTTGAAAACAAATCTTGCCCAGCTTCGCAAAGGCCAGAAAGCCGTAATCACCCACTTTAATGTGGATGCCATTCCGCTTAAATTACTGGAAATGGGTTGCCTGCCCGGTAATGAGGTAGAACTTTTGCAAATAGCCCCGCTGGGAGACCCCATATACATTAACGTTAGCGACAGCCACGTAAGCATTCGTAAGGAAACCGCTGCCGAAATAGACGTTATAATAATAACGGAGTAATTATTTTGAATGGCCGGTAATACTATAAAAATAGCCCTTATAGGCAACCCGAACGTTGGTAAAACATCTGTTTTTAACCAGCTTACGGGCCTTAACCAGCAGGTGGGTAACTATCCCGGTATTACTGTAGAGCGTAAAAGCGGTGTTTGCAAACTTCCCGGAAACATAAAAGGTGAGGTAATAGACCTGCCCGGCACTTACAGCCTCAACGCCAGTTCTATGGACGAAAGCGTGGTAATAGAGCTGCTGATGAACAAGAACGACAAGGATTACCCCGATGTGGCCGTTGTAGTTACCGATGTAGAAAACCTGAAGCGCAACCTGCTGCTTTTTACCCAGATAAAAGACCTTGAAATACCTGCCATACTGGTCGTTAACATGGCCGACCGTATGGAAAAGAAAGGTATTTCGCTGGATATACCCTACCTTGAAAACCACCTGAAAACCCGCATCGCGCTGGTAAGTACCCGCAAAGGTACGGGTATAGACCATCTTAAAGACCTGCTGCTTAACTACAAAGGCCTGGCTACAGAACCGTGCCTTAATGCTAGCAGTATAGACCCTGAGTATTTTAACCACCTGCGCAAACAATTCCCGAACCAGCTGTTGTACAAGCTGTGGCTGGTTATTACACAGGACGTAAACTTCGGGAGGCTGGACCGTAAGGAGATACAGGGTTCGTTTGAAACCAAAAGTAAGTCGGACCTGAAGCGCATGCAGCAGCAGGAAACCATAAAACGTTACCAGTTTATAAACAATGTCCTTAAAGTAGGCCAAACCGTAGATGCCGGTAAAGCAAACGACCTGCGTGCAAAACTGGACAGGGTGCTTACCCACAAAGTGTTTGGCTATGTAATATTCGTGGCGGTGCTGATGCTCATCTTCCAGAGTATCTTCTCGTGGAGCGAGATACCCATGGATCTTATAGACCAGGGTTTTGCATGGCTGGCCGGGTTTACGTCTGAGCATTTGCCACCCGGTAAGCTAACTGACCTTATTACGCAGGGTATTATACCCGGTATAGGCGGGGTGGTTATTTTTATCCCACAAATTGCATTTTTATTCTTCTTTATATCACTATTGGAAGAAAGCGGCTATATGAGCCGTGTGGTATTCCTTATGGATAAGGTAATGAAACGCTTTGGGCTTAACGGCAAAAGCGTGGTACCGCTTATTTCGGGTACGGCCTGTGCCATACCGGCCATTATGTCGGCACGGAATATAGAAAACGCCCGCGAGCGCCTTATCACCATGCTGATAACGCCCTTTGTTACCTGCAGTGCGCGCCTGCCCGTATACACCATACTGATTTCGCTTATCATCCCCGAGAAAACAATATTAGGCTTCTTTAACCTGCAGGGTTTGGTGCTTATGGCGCTGTACCTTTTGGGCTTTGGTGCTGCTGTACTGTCCGCTTGGATACTGAACAAGATACTCGACCTGAAGCATAAAAGCTTCTTTGTGGCTGAAATGCCCAACTATAAGCTACCCCTTGCCAAAAACGTAGCCATAACCGTGGTAGAAAAAACCAAGGCTTTTGTACTGGGAGCCGGTAAAATAATATTGGCACTGTCAGTAATCATCTGGTTTTTGGGTTCGCATGGGCCCGGCGATGATTTTAAGAATGCTTCGCAAATTGCCATGCAAAACCCGCAATTACAACTGCTTCCGCAAAAACAGTTTGACGATGCAGTGAAGTCGTACCAGCTGGAACATTCCTACATTGGTATAGCCGGTAAGGCCATAGAGCCTGCCATAAGCCCGCTGGGTTACGACTGGAAAATAGGCGTAGCCATAGTATCGTCATTTGCCGCACGTGAGGTATTTGTGGGTACACTGGCTACCATATACAATATAGGCAGCAGCTCTGACGATGAAGACGGTGGAGAAGCCACCATCCGCCAGAAAATGGCTGCTGAGGTAGACCCGGTTACCGGTAAAAAAGTATTCAACTTTGCTTCGGGGGTGTCGCTGTTATTGTTCTATGCTTTTGCCATGCAGTGCATCAGTACGCTGGCTATTACAAAGAAAGAGACTAATTCGTGGAAATGGCCGTTAATACAATTAGTAAGCATGAGTTCGCTCGCTTACATAGTATCGTTATTAGCCTACCAATTCCTGAAATAGACCATGAAACCAACCATCTTTATTGCAATGCTGGCGCTTGTGCTGGTGCCGTTCAGTACTTTGGCGCAAAGCAAAGTAGAAACTTCCAGGAAAGAACTTTCCGGAGGGTCTTCATCTTCTTCGAATAACAGTACGTCGCGTAAGAGTAACGATGACGATGAGGTAGACCCTGAAGATACCAGCCTGTTCCTTGATATTACCCTTGCAGTATTCCGTTATGGCCTGATAGGCAAGTACAGCAGCGAAGACCACCTGTACAACAATCTTTCGGCCTACCCGTATTGTACAGAACTTACTGGTAACTTTACCGAGATAGAGCAGCAGCCTAAGTACAGGTTCCGTATAGATGTAGAGGATAACTTCCTGTACCGCAACAGCAACCAGTTTGCAAACCACCTGGAAGTTAAGCTAAGGCCGCACCGTGCATTTTATGTTGATGCCGATTATTATCATATCTTTGAACAACAGACTCCTACGGGTAACCACGACCTGTCGTTGTACTATTTTAACTTAGGGTACGACCGCCTGCGTATGCCACAACTTAACCTGGGTTGGACAATTGGCATGAGTTATGTAGGTAGTGGTGTAGACCGCGGTGGTTTCAGTTTTGGCTTTAATGGCGAAATGTTCCTTCCGGCAAACATCAGCCTGCTGGCATCAGCCAAATGGTCGTGGATAAACAGCCAGCCGGTACATGCGTATGATTTGGCTGTGCGTTACCACATAAAACGGTTTTATATAAACGGTGGTTTTGAGCAGCAGGTTATCGGCTCACCGCATTACAACTTTTTGTCCCTTGGCGGGGGCGTATATTTTTAAGGTTATGATACAGGATATAATAACATACGGGCTGGTAATTTTGGCAGCCGCTTTTCTTGTAAAAAAGTTCTTTTGGCCCAAAAAGAAAAAGGCAGGCTGCGGTGATGACGACTGCAAATGCCACTAATACGGTTTTAGGAGCGGTAAATTAACATTGTTGCAAACTCCTTGTAAAACACTGATTTTCAGTATTAATATTATTTAGAATCAATATAAAAAAGCTTGTTTTGCTGAATGTGAGGCAATTGTTTGCGGTTTTTTGTCGTTGTAATCCCTATATTTGCGTTCCTGAACATTTAGAAAACTATGTACGATTCAATTAAAGAATTGCATTCATTTTGGGCCTACGGAGTGTTGGGCCTGCTGCTTATAGCATCGCTAAACTCGTTTGTAGGGCTTTCTAAAAAGAAGCCGTTTACCCCAAACGACCGTAAGATAGCCCTGTTTGCACTGATTTTTTCGCACGTACAGTTATTGTTGGGGCTTATTATGCTGTTTACGTCGCCTTACCTTACAACTGCTAAGCAGATAGGTATGGGAGCCGCCATGAAAGACAGCACCCTGAGGCTTTATATTGTAGAGCACCCGCTTATAAACATCATTGCGCTTACGCTGATAACCATTGGTTGGTCTAAACATAAAAAGGCTCAGGACGATACAGCTAAATTTAAGAAGATAGCTGTGTTATATGCCATCGGACTGGTATTACTGCTTAGCAGGATACCGTGGAGCGCCTGGATAGGATAGTTCCGTTTATTGTGGCCACGTCTGGCCGTATATGTTCTTTGGTATGGTAAATTGTGTAACTAACGGACAAAAATATTTTATCTATGAAGAATAGCATAATTATTTTCAGTACAGCAGTACTTCTTTTCATACTAACTGCCTTTACTACAGCGGTACCTAATGAGGCGCCTGCTACGGTAAGTACTACAACAAAATCGCCCGATACCACTGAGGTGGATGCTGTTTGCGAGGAAGCCAAAGGCGCTTCAGAAAACCTGACCCTGTATAAAACAAGCGTGTTGGCTACTTATTATGCCAATAAGTTTAACGGCCGCAAGACTACTAGCGGCGAGCGTTTCCACAATTCTAAGTATACTGCTGCCCACATGAGGCTGCCTTTTGGCACCATGGTTAGGGTTACCAACGAAAACAATGGTAAATACGTAGATGTAAAGGTAAACGACCGCGGGCCTTACAGTAAAAAATACGAAATAGACCTTACACGCCAGGCCTTCATGGAAATAGCTTCTAAAAAAGGAAGCGGCAGCTTTAAGGTGAAAATAGAAATCATCGGAAAAAAATAATATGGCTAAAAAGGCAGCTTTTTTACTCCTTGTTGTATCGCTTGTGCTTACAAGTTGCGGCAGTGCTAAAAAAGCTGCTTTTTCCATGTATGAAAAAAGTGCCGTGGCTACTTACTATGCCGATAAATTTAACGGCAGGAAGACTGCCAGCGGTGCAATTTTCAGTAACAGTAAATACACAGCTGCCCACCCGAAGCTGGCTTTTGGCACCAAACTTAAGGTGACCAATAAAGTAAACGGAAAATCGGTTGTGGTTACCGTAAACGACCGCGGGCCATTCACTAAAGGCTATGATATAGACCTTACCAAAAAAGCCTTTATGGAAATTTCCGACAAGAAAACACACGGCAAACTTACCGTGTCACTGGAAATTGCCAAATAACATCACCCTGTTTGTTTTTTCGATACCTTTGATGTAATTTATCACATCTCACCATGATTACTCTTATTGTGGTTATTGCAGTACTTGTACTTGCAGTATACCTGTTTATGCAGCGGCCTGAGTTCGGTGCAAAACCTACCGGCAAACGCCTTGAACGCATGCTTGCCTCCCCGCACTATAAAAACGGTGTTTTCGAAAACCTGAGTTATACCCCACAGCTTGCAGAGGGCTACTCTATGGGGAAGATATTGTACCAGTTTTTCTTTGGTAAAAGTAAACGTGCAATACCCACGCAACCCATCCCTACCGTAAAGACCGACCTGAAGAACCTGCCCAGGGATGAAAATGTACTGGTATGGTTCGGGCATTCCTCTTACTTCGTTCAGGCAGATGGGAAGACGTTATTATCTGACCCTGTTTTTAGCGGCAATGCATCGCCCATAGGCAATGTAAAAGCTTTTAAGGGTAGCGATGCTTATGGTGTAGATGATATGCCGGAAATCGACTTCCTTTTCCTTTCGCACGACCACTGGGACCACCTGGATTATAAAACCATAAAAAAACTGCTCCCAAAAGTGAAACAGGTAGTAACCGGCCTCGGTACCGGTGCCCACCTGGAGCATTGGGGCTATAACCCCGATATTATTACGGAACTGGACTGGTACGAAAGTGCAGCATTCGGTGGGTTTACGTTTACCGCCCAGCCGGCACGCCACTTTAGCGGGCGCGGCTTTAAGCGGAATGTTACGTTGTTTATTTCTGCCGTTTGGCAAACCCCGTCATTCAGGCTGTACCTGGGTGGCGATAGCGGTTTCGATACGCATTTTGAACGGATAGGGAAGGAGCACGGCCCGTTTGACCTTGCCCTGCTGGAATGCGGGCAGTACAACAAAGCCTGGCACCACATACACATGATGCCCGAAGAAACGGTAACGGCAGCAAAGCAGCTTGGCGCTAAAACGCTTTTACCGGTACACTGGGCCAAGTTTTCGCTTGCACTGCACTCCTGGGACGAATCTATAGAAAGAGCCGTTACAGAAGCCGAAAAACAGGCGCAACCGCTTATTACACCCATGATAGGGGAGAAGATATATCTTGATAAGGAAAACACCATCCACAAATGGTGGCGGGAAATTGTATAAAATATAAGAGCGGGTTAATTACCCGCTCTTATATTTCTATTTATGCCCGTCCTTTATAATCAACACCGGTATTTTTACTTTGTGGCGTACGGCATCTACCGTAGTACCGAAAACCAGGTCTTTAAACAGGTTGTGCCCGTGTGCCCCCAGTATCAGTATATCAAATGTGCCGTTGTCGTTAACCACTTTTGGTATCTGCTTTTTTGGGCTGCCAAAACTCAGTTGGGTATCCACATTGTAACCACTTTCGGCAAGGCTGCTGCGGTAGCGGGTAAGGTACTCCATATCGGTATTGGTTTCATAGTCCTGTGCCTGGTCGCCGTGCAGCATGGCACCCACAGTTTCTACTATATGTATCAGCGTGTATTTCGCCTCTTTACCGCCAAGCTGCAACGCGCTGGAAAGCGTTTTTTCATCGGTACGGCTAAAGTCGAGTGCCACGGCTATGTTGCGGTACGGTTGCTTTTCGGGCAATGTACGCAGGGCAGCCGGGGTAAGGTGCGGTACTATGCTGCCCACAGCCCTTCCTTTGCGCACCAGCGGCTCTATGGTGATGTAAAGCAATAAAACGGCTGCTGCAACGGCTATTGGCACCACAAACACCCAGATGTATACCGGGTGGGCAGAAGTTTCAATCCAGCCCCTTATTTTATCGAAAACAAGGTTCACATTAAGCCCCACGATAGTTGCTGCTACAATCCACGAAGCAGCTTTTGTAACCGGGCCTATGGCAAACTCGTTCATGCGGCTTTTATCGCTCACAAAATGGATAAGCGGTATTATGGCAAAGCCCAGTTGCAGGCTCAGTATCACCTGGCTCAGCACCAGCAGTTCCCCGGTAGAATCTTCCCCAAAATACAGTATGGTTATAAACGCAGGAGCTATGGCTATAAGGCGGGTTACTATGCGGCGTACCCACGGTTGTATACGCAAACTCAGGTAACCCTCCATAACTATTTGCCCTGCAAGTGTACCCGTTACGGTACTGCTTTGCCCTGCGGCAATAAGCGCCAGCGCAAATAACACAGCCGCACTGCTGCCCAGCATGGGCTCCAATAGTTTATGGGCATCCTGTATGTCGGCTATTTCATGCAGTCCATTGGTAAAGAAAGTCGCAGCCGCGAGTATCAGTATCGCGGCATTTACAAAGAATGCAAGGTTAAGCGCTATAACCGAGTCGATAAGGTTGTAGCGTATGGCCTGTTTTATCCCCTGGAACGTACGGTCGAACTTACGGGTTTGTACCAATGACGAATGCAGGTACAGGTTGTGCGGCATTACCGTAGCCCCAATAATGCCTATGGCAATGTAAAGCGCAGCGGTATTGGGCAGTTCGGGTACCAGGCCTTTTACAATTTCGCCTGCATCGGGTTTGGCAAAAAACATTTCTGCCAAAAACGAAAGCCCGATGATACTGATAAGCCCGATGATAAACGCTTCCATTTTCTTAATCCCCTTATTCATTAGGAAAAGGAGTAAAAAGGTATCAAGCATTGTAATACTTACACCCCACAGCAGGGGTAACTTGAAGAGCAGGTTAAGCCCTATGGCCATACCCAATACTTCGGCAAGGTCGCAGGCGGCAATAGCCACTTCGGCCAGGAGGTACAGGAAAAAGTTGATGGATTTAGGATACGTTTCGCGTGATGCCTGTGCCAGGTCGCGACGTGTAACAATGCCCAGGCGCGCACTAAGGCTTTGCAGCAGCAGTGCCATAATGTTGCTCATAAGCAGCACCCAGATGAGGGTGTAGCCAAACTGGCTTCCGCCCTCTATATCGGTAGCCCAGTTGCCAGGGTCCATGTAGCCCACGCTGATCATGTACGCGGGTCCAAAAAAGGCAAATATCTTTTTCCAGCCGGTAACATTCTGGCCTGCGTTTACCGACTCGTGTACTTCCTCCAGCGAGTGTGAGTTTTTGTTTGGCATAAGCTAAATGTTATACGGGTTTTACAAAAAGGTTTCCGGCTATTTTATTAGACACGGTAAGTTCCCGGTCTTTAATACGGATGTTCACCGAAAGGTCGAAATCCTCGCGACCCAGCACGTGTATGGTGGCGCCAAGGGCTATCTGCTGCTTGTCCAGGTATTGCAGGAACGGCGCCGAACTGTCCTTTACGCCCACGCAAATCACGTTTTTACATGCGGCAACTTCAGACAGCAGTTTCTTTTCTACCGATGCAATGTTTCCCTGTGGGTCGGGTATCGGGTCGCCGTGCGGGTCTTCGGTAGGGAAGCCCATAAATTCATCGAGCCGGTTTATCAGCTTGTCCGATTTTATGTGTTCCAATTGTTCGGCCACATCGTGTACTTCATCCCAGCTGAAGCCCAGCTTTTCCACGAGGAAAAGCTCCCACAGGCGGTGCTTGCGCACTATCATAAGCGCGGCAAAGGTACCGGCTTCTGTAAGCAGTACGCCCTGGTATTTTACGTAGTTTACAAGTCCTTTTTCGGCCAGTTTCTGTACCATATCGGTCACCGATGACGGCTTGCTTTCCATAACGCCAGCAATGGCATTGGTGCTTACACCTTTCCCGGTTTGCTGCGAAAGGTGGTAAATTATCTTAAGGTAATTCTCTTCAGAATGTGTCATTTATCTAATGGACAGATTTAAAGCAATAAAAACAAATGTACCCAAATATTTTCAGGTTTAAAAATATTTTTAGATTAAACTAAAAATACTGTTAT
>NZ_JBUYSX010000009.1:0-63867 GCF_055231775.1 Flavobacterium niveum | reverse complement strand
AGAAATAGGTAATACATCCGGCTTAGGGTGGACGATGAGTTGTATCTGCGCTATTGAATAACAATCAGTAGTAGTAGCAGTTTCTTTTACCCTTACATACACTGTCCCTGAACCTTCATAAGCTGTAGGATCGGTGATCTGGCCACCCACACCGCCTACTTGCGCAGCAGCCTGGGTTAAATAGTACGTTAATGTATAAGCATCAGAACCATTAACCGCCTGCTCACCGGCAGGTACAAGGTTAAATATTTCAACACCGTTGTTGGTTATATCGTCACACGCTTCAAGCGGTGTAACCGCAGAAAGCACCGGTGCGTAATTTACCATTACAGTAAACATAGATTCGTCTGTACAGGTTACGTTAGCATCGCCACTTGTAGCATATATATATACATCCTGAGTAGTTTCAATGAAATCACCCGCGGCTAACTGTGTACCACCACCATCAGGCGCAGTATAGTAATTGCCCACAGTAAGTACCGGTAGTGTATAACTGTCACACACCTCAACGTTTGGCAGTATGTCTGCTATCGGCGAAGGATAAATATTCACTTCAAAACTTTGTTCGTCAGTACAAGTATATGGTAATGTACCGGTAACATGGTACACATACACTGTTTGTGAAGCAGTAAGCACAGTCCCTTCAGGGATAATGTTTCCGCCACCCGCTGAAGCAGTACGGTAAACACCTGCCGCAAGCGGAGGCAACGTATAGCTGTCGCAAGCAGAAACATCGGCTACCGGCTCAAGTGCAGGCTGAGGATTTATTATAATTTGCAGTGGTTGCGTATTGAATACATAAGTATACTCATTATTCTCCACCCTTATATACACTGTTTCGTTAGTAGCCGGGTATGCTGCCGGGTTAGCGATAGGGTTTTCATCACCACTAGCTTCTGCCTGGCTTTCGTGGTAAGAAACAGTATATAATGAAGTATCTGTAAGCTGATTCAGCAATATATCATTAAACTGTGTAAGATCTACTGTTTCCGTATTATCATACGGTGCAGGCTCACATATTACTATAGGACCTACAGGCGAAAGTGGTACGTTACACGACATGATATCCAACGTAAACTGCTTCATGGTACGGCAGCTGGTTTCATAGTCTTCCAGTATCACATAAATAACCTGGTTATCTGTACCTTCATACTCTGTAAGCTCATATAACGAAGGTTCGTCATTTGCAATATCTTCAAGGCTATCGTAGTAGTATAATGTGATTAACGAAGGGTCTATCATACCCGATTCTAACGCTTCAAGGTTATCTTCAAGGTTAAATATTGCAGTACCGGCAGGATCACCACAAGTAACCAAGGTTACAGGGTCACCCGAAAGGATAGGGTCATAATAGTTAACAACAATATCATCGGTAATAAAACACTCCGGGTTTCCTATAAGATAACCTAATATAGTATAAGTACCCGCTTCAGTTACTGTATAGGTTTCTTCCTGGTAGAAAGTACCATCCTCATTATATATCCATTCGCCATCCTTCTGCCATTTTACAAGCATGTTTTCGTTCTCTATCGTAGCTTCTATATCATAGGTTTGCCCATAACAAAGTGCTGCTCCGTTAGCATAGGTAAGGTCGGTAGGAAGTTCGGGCTGGCCGATATCAAAACTACCTGCTTCAAGGAATACGGCAGAGTCAAAAGCCGAATCAATATAATCCCCTATAGCAAGTTTAATACGATAAAGGTGGCCTGCAACAACATCAGATTCCGCAGTCATTTTTACTGTTTGTCCCATCATGTTGATGGCAGCATTGGCCTGGTTCGTTTGATTGTATTGCCCAAAAAAGGTCACGTTTTGCGATGCACACCCATTGTTATAAAGAATATTCCTGATGTTAGTAACAGACACCGGGATATTAGTGTTCGGGATAAGCGCAATATTATTATTGGTCATCAATGAAGTATCAGTAAGGTCAGACAGCAGGAACGCAAAAACGTCGCTGTAGCCACACTGATAGGTCCCATACTCGTTTGACGCAAAAAGGAAATCAAAGCTCATATGATCTGACACCGGGATAAATTCAAACTGTATGTAGCTAACATCCCTTACAGTGTTAGTTTGTCCGCTAGCATTACTTACCGCCTGTAATTGTGTGTCTGTAGCATTATAGCCACTTGCCTCAGAACTTGTAGGTGCCGAGTTGTTCGCATACGGGCCTGCTGAAAGCAGCGCATCACCACTACGGATAACAATACCGTTTTGTATCGGGAAGTTTGAGTTGTTTGCCTCAAAATATCCTATACCGAAATTACCGGATACTGCACCGGCAGAGTATGTAATATTCTGTATAGTAACACAGTCAGTATCAATAAGCACATCTTCAACAAGCTGCTGCACGGTATACTGGTTTTTAGTAACCGTTACATATTTTGGCGAAGGCTGGTTTATATCAGTACACTGTGGGCATGCCGGGTTAGGATCTGGCGTACCCGATGTTACAGTAACCACGTTTGTAAGTGCTCCTACAGAATTGTTGTAGTTCGTTGGCACTATAATAGTCACTTCGTAGGTAACGCTTTCTCCCACAGGAAGCACATCTATAGTATCACTCATGTTACTGATGCCTCCTGTATCGTTACCACTCCAGGTCATTTGCACGATATTATACGGCTTATCGTCTTCTACAACCACGTTGTACGCATCACTCGGACCCGCATTGGTTACCGTTATGTAATATGTAAGTGCGCCATTAAATTCTGCATCTTCTGTTACATAGGTAGTTTGGTTATCCGTCTTAACAGTTATAAGGTCGGCTTGCGGCGCAGGTGTAGCCAACGCACTACAAGTAGTACAACCAGGGTTAGGATCTGGCGTGCCAGATGTTACCGCAACTGCATTTGTTATACTTGCAGACTGATTATAGTTAGAAGGGACAGCTATATTGTAGGTATAAGTTACTGTTTCGCCCGGTAATATAAAGTCAATAGTATCGGCAAGGGCACCGGTACCACTGGTATCGTTACCTGTCCATGTTACCTGCGCGGCAGTAAAGCCTGTAGGAATCGTATTGCTTATCGCTACGTTTTGCGCAGCATCAGGACCGTTGTTGGTCACCGTTACAGTATATACAGCATTGGTACCCGCAGTATAAGTCGCATTTGGTATAGTGATGGCAGTAACTATGTCTGCCGAAGATGTACCGTAGTCTGTATCGGTTCCGTCAGTATAAGCAGGTTCCACATCATATGCAGATGTTGTTACCTGAGGGGCCAGTGTTATGGCTCCTGTAGCTGTAGCGCCGATGTTGGCAATAATAGTATAGGTAATTACAGTACCCGGAAGTACATCGCCAAGGTTTTCGTTAATAGCACCTGTGCCTGAAGCACCATTAGTAGCACTCCACGTAAAACCGGTAATTCCGGCAGGCAGTGGCACATCTACTGTAAAATCTGTAGCTACAGAAGGCCCCACGTTAGTTACCTCAACGGTATAGGTTAACGTACCTCCCTGGGTATACACTTCTACGTTATCATCTACCAGAGTAATATCTACATTGGCAGGGTTAAACTGGTTTGTATCTGTATCTGAACAAGCGGTGCACGATGGGTCTGGGTCGTTGTCTGACGTAGTGCTCACCTGATACGTTATAGGACCATAATATTCGTCCGGAGCCTGAAGCTGCACAGTATAGGTTACAGAGCCGCCATTAGGTATTGAAGGAATATGGTTAGCTAAATTACCTGTACCTGAAGCGCCGTTAGAACCGGTCCAGCTTACATAAGGCACCAATGGCGGAACCGCAGCATCTACCTGTATGTTACTAGCAGTGCCGGGGCCGTTATTGGTTATTGTTATGGTATACGTATTACTATTACCGTTAACATAGGTAGTAGTATTGTCTGTAATGGTAGTTACTAAATCTGCCTGCGAATATTCAAGGCTGTCAGTATCGCTGCATGAACAACCACCAACAGGGTCTACCGTAGTTGACGTAACCGATGGTATAGCTATTACTGTAGTACCGGCATAGTTTGCTGGCACTGCTACAGTAACATTATAGCTAACGGTTTGCCCTACAGCAACACTGCCAAGGTTATCGTTAATATCACCTGTACCTGTACCTCCCTCGCTATTTGTCCAGCTGGCAATACTTGTACCGGCCGGGGCAAGGTAAGCAACCACCACATCTGCCGCTGCTTCAGGGCCGTTGTTAGTAATTGTCAGTACATAATTAAGCGTATCTCCAGGCTCAAAGGTATCCCTGTTATCGGTATTGGTTACCACAAGGTCGGCACCCAACGTACCGTAATCTGTATCTACACAGGCTGTACATTCAGGCGAAGGATCTGTAGTACCTGAGGCAACAGACACAGCAGCCACTACCGCAAGATCTGTATAACCTGCCGGCACCACTACCGTAACAGTATACGTCACAGTCTCATCTACGGCAATATCACCAAGGTTATCGGCAATATCGCCGGTTCCTGTACCGCCTTCACTATTTGTCCAGCCGGTAATGCTTGTACCTGCAGGCGCAGGATAGTTTACCATAACCGCTGTAGCCACATCCGGACCATTGTTAGTTACAGTAAGTGTATACGTTAGCGTATCGCCGGGTGTAAAGGTGTCCTGTCCGTCGGTATTGGTTATTACAAGATCGGCACCTGTTAAAATTGTATCAACATCTGCACATCCTGAACATGCAGGTGTAGGGTCTACAGTAGCCGAACTAACAGTAACGTTAGATACAACCGAACTGCCGGTATAACCTGCAGGTACTGCCACCGTAATCATGTACGACATCATATCGCCTACAGCAATACCGCCCAGGTTATGATTAATATCACCCGTTCCCGTAGCTCCTCCGGGGCCATTCCAGCTGGTAATGGTAGTACCTGCCGGGGCAGGGAAGTTTACCACAACACCTGTAGCTGCCGCTGGGCCGTCGTTTGTAATTATTACTATATAAGTAAGGTCATCGCCCGGCACGAAAGTATCCTGCCCGTCGCTGTTGCTTATTGAAAGGTCTGCCAACACAGGGGCCACATCTACATCGGTACATCCTGCACAGGTAGTATTAGGATCTGTAGAAACCGAAGAAGCAACCGCTACCGTACTGGTAAGGTTGCCCGTAAATGTTTGCGGTATTTGCATTACCACAGTATATACTACAGATTCGCCGGCTGGCAACGATACAATCACATTGTTTAAAGCGCCGGTACCCGAGTTGTTATTTCCGTACCAACTCATATTTGTAATACCCGCAGGCACTGCCTCGGTAATATTTACATACTGAGCTGTACCGGGGCCGTTATTGGTTACGGTTACCGTATATGTAGCAGTGCCACCCGGTATATAGGCGGCTGCATTGTCTGTATTGGTTATTACTATATCAGCAATATTTTCATTCACATTCGTGTCAGTATCCACACACTGGGTGCAGCCCGGCACAGGGTCTACCACGTTAGCCGTATAGGTTACAGTATCTGTAAGGTCGCCTGTATAAGTTGCAGGCACATCAAATGATATGGTGTAGGTTACCGTTTCGTTGACATCGAGTACACCGGTATTATTATTAGCAATGGCTGTAGTACCACTTTGCCCGTTACTGTTGCTCCAGGTAAAGCCTGTAACACCGGCCGGTATGGCATTGCTCACCAAAACGCCCGAAGTCGTAGCCTGGGGTCCGTTATTGGTTACGGTAACTGTATAGGTTACCGTACTGCCGGGAGTGTACTCCGTCTGGTTATTGGTGTTTACAATTTCTATATCGCTATGGGTAGCGTAAGTAACTGTAGGCAAGGCCAGCACACTGGTATAATTATGTGGCACATAAATATTCACCGTATACATTACCGTTTGGTTTACCGCCAGCGTAGGTATAGTATTGTTCAACGCAATATTAGTACCGGCAGCACTATTACCACTCCAGGTAAAAATCTGCACCAATGCAAAAGGCGCAGCAGGCGGGGCAGTTATTCCGGCAGGGATAGGGTACGATACCACAACGTTTGTTGCCGCTACCGTACCGGTATTTGTTACCGAAAATACATATGTGTTCATTTCGCCGTCTTCATAAGACATAGTGCTGTTGTTACTGTAAACAACAACATTAGGCTGGGCGTAGACGCCTATGGCAATGAACAGCATAAATAAGGCAGAGAGTAGATTTTTCCTCATATAGCTAGTTTTATTCAGGTATTTTAAATTGGTTCTGACACATTCTCTTAACAAAATGTTATCATATAGAATCCTCAAATATAAATATTAGATAATACTGCTAATGTTAAATTTAAAAAAATAACAAAGTTTATATTATACTGTTAAATTTCAGGATATGTTTTAATAACATACGTTTGCTTAAGTGTGTAACAGGCATACTCACCTATACCCTACCCTCATTTTAAACTTTTTTTATCGTAATTTTGTCTTAAATTTAATTCCAATGGAAAAGATAACCATAAGGGCCACTCAAAACCCTGCCATTATAAAATTTGAGTTTAGCGACTTCATAGCAAAATACGGTAATTACGAATTTAAAAACATAGACGACACTGCTAACAGCCCACTGGCTAAACAGCTGTTTTTCTTACCGTTTGTAAAAACCGTTTACATTTCAGGCAACTTTGTAGCCATAGAACGCTACAGCATTGTAGAATGGGCCGATGTACAGGACGGCGTAGCCGAGCAGATTGAAAACTTTGTAAACAACGGCGGCGAAATTGTAAAAGAAGTAGATGAGGAAGTAAAGAAAAAACTTCCGATAAGCATTTATGTAGAATCTACCCCTAACCCGGCCGTAATGAAGTTTGTAAGCAACAAACTGCTGACCAAAACCGTAGCCGAGTTTAAGAACATAGACGAAACCACTCCTTCCCCACTGGCACGCGAGCTGTTTAAGTTCCCGTTTGTAAAGGAAGTGTTTATGGATGAAAACTATGTTTCCATAACCAAATATGCCATGACCGAGTGGAACGAGATTACCCCTGAAATACGTAATTTCATCCGTAAGTTTATTGAGGAGGGCAATACGGTTATAGACGAATCGCTTATCCAGCAAATGCCGCAGGCCGAAAAACAACAGGAAGCCTACTTCGATAACCTGGACAGTACTTCGCAACGCATCATCAACATCCTTGAAGAATACGTAAAGCCTGCCGTACAGGGAGATGGCGGCAACATAGCCTTTGAAAGCTACGACGAGGCCGATAAGCGTGTAAAAGTGATACTACAGGGAGCATGTAGCGGCTGCCCAAGCAGCACCTTTACCCTGAAAAGCGGTATAGAAAACATGCTGAAGGACATGCTGAACGATAACGAAATTAAAGTGGAAGCGATTAACGCATAGTCGGTTATTCGTTTGCGTGGATGCGTTAATTTGTTTATTTGTCAATTTGAAGCTTCACTCCAAAATTCAGGATACCTCCGTCATTGCGTAACAGGGCAATCCCACAAAATAATAAAGACCGCCAATGAGCGGTCTTTATTATTTTATACACCAGATGGCACCCATTCAAGGCTTGGGTTATAAAGATTTGAAAACAGTGAAAATTCAATTAATCTGTGTCATCAGTGTTCCCTTTCTTAGAATTAACGAATAAACAAATCACCAAGTAGCTCTTTGCCATTATATTCTTTTATCGTAATATTGCGATAAATAAAATCATTGTTGACATGGGTACTTCAAAAACCGAGAATTTTACTGAAACCCAAAACCGTATTGCCGGCATGATGAAGGCACTGGGCCACCCCGCCCGCATTGCCATTATAGAATACCTGCTAAAAGTAAACACCTGCATCTGCGGCGATATTGTAGGCGAACTCCCATTGGCGCAGGCCACGGTATCGCAGCACCTTAAGGAGCTTAAAAATGTGGGGATAATTAAAGGCAGCATAGAAGGCACTGCCGTATGCTATTGCATCGATGAAAAAGCCATAGCGGTTTTACAGCAATACTTCGGGCAGGTGGCTGCAACATTGCAATGCAGTAATAATAACTGTTGCTAAAACATATAGATCATGAAACTTTCAGAACTTAAAACACTACTGACAGGTATTACCGATGTGGTTTTTCGCCTTAAAGACGGTACGGCCGTTCCTGCACATTTCCACGTAACGGAAGTTGGCGCCATAAACAAACACTTCATAGACTGTGGCGGTACGATACGTAAAGAGTATGTTGTAAACTTCCAGCTATGGAGTGCAGACGATACTGAGCACCGCCTGTTACCGGAAAGGCTTTTACACATCATCAGCCTTTCTGAAGAAAAACTCGGCCTTACCGACGGCGAAATAGAAGTGGAATACCAGACGGCTACTATTGGCAAATACGGCCTTACCTTCGACGGGGTAAACTTCGTGCTCACCTCAAAGCAAACAGCCTGCCTGGCTACAGACCAATGCGGTATACCGGCAGTAAAACCAAAACGCAAACTAAGTGAACTAAAGGCGCAATCCTGCGCGCCGGGTTCGGACTGCTGCTAACCATGGAAACAACCGCCAAACGCAAGCGCTACCGAAAATTTGCCGTGATTACCGCTTCGGTAGTGGTATTGCAGCTCATTTTCGGGTTCGACCCAAAGTTTTGCATCATCAACATTATCTGGTTATTCGTATAAATTATGGAAAAGAAAAATATTTTAGTATTGTGCACAGGCAATAGCTGCCGCAGCCAGATTGCCGAAGGTTACCTTAAATACTTTGCAGGCCAAAAAGCCAACGTATACAGCGCCGGGGTGGAAACTCACGGTGTAAACCCCAAAGCCATAGCTACAATGGCAGAAGAAGGCATTGACCTGCGTAGCCATACCAGCAACCACGTAGATGAATATGCTGGTATAGCATTTGACTATATCATTACCGTATGCGACAACGCCAGGGAACGTTGCCCTTACTTCCCTTCCAAAGCAGAGCGTTTCCACTATAACTTCCCCGACCCGGCAAAGGCCACAGGTACCCATGAGGAAATCATGGCGGAGTTCGGCAGGGTACGTGCCATGATAAAGGAGTATACTGAGGATTTTGTTACAACCCGGTTATAAACGCACTGCAATATAACGACGACGTTCTTCCATGTCGACCGCAGCGTAGCGGATTGGAAACATCTTTATTAGATTCTTCCTATCGTCGGGCTGGAAGCGCATAAAATAATAAAGACCGCCAATGAGCGGTCTTTATTATTTTATGAAATTGCAATATCCTAATTATCGGGTAAAGCTCCGAATTAATGAATAAACAAATCAACGCATCCACATCAAATTACTGCACAACCTTATCCTCATACAACCCACGTTTTTTGAGCAGCGGGGTTATCGAAGGGTCGGCACCGCGGAACGCTCGGTACATATCGGCAGGGTTACCGGTAAAGCCACGCTCCAGTATATTTTTCCTGAATGCCGTTGCCGTGTTTTTGTCAAAAACCGTTTTTTCCTTAAAGGCTTCAAACGCATCGGTATCCAGCACGCCGCTCCATATATAGCTATAATAGCCGGCGCTGTATCCTCCGCTGAAAACATGGCTGTAATACGTACTGCGGTAGCGTGGTATAATACTGCTTATAAGCCCTATCTTTTGCATGGCTTCCTGTTCAAACGGCACCACGTTTTGGTTAATAGGTTCGGTGCGGGCATGGTAATCCATATCCAGGTAAGCGGCTGCAAGGTATTCTACCGTGGCAAACCCCTGGTCAAACGTAGCGGCCTGCTGCATTTTTTCTACCAATGCATCAGGTAATGCCTCGCCTGTCTTATAATGTTTAGCATACAGTTTCAGTACTTCAGGGTCAGCGGCCCAGTTCTCCATAACCTGCGACGGCAGCTCCACAAAATCCGTCGGTACACTGGTACCCGAAAGGCTTTCGTAAGTAACATTACTCAGCAGCCCGTGCAGCGCATGCCCAAACTCATGGAAAAATGTACTGGCCTCATCAAAAGTAAGCAATGACGGCTCGGTTGCAGTGGGCTTGGTAAAGTTGCATACTATAGATATAATGGGTGCTATGCGCTTACCATCGGTAGTTTTTTGTTTGCGGTAGCTGGTCATCCAGGCACCGCCCTTCTTCCCTTCCCTCGGGAAGAAATCCATATACAGCAGCCCAAGCAGCTTACCGTCATTATCATGCACCTCCCATGTGGTTACATCTTTATGGTACACCGGCACATCCTTCACCTGTTTAAACTTCAGTCCGTAAAGCTTGTCGCACACCATAAAAATACCGTTGCGCACCGCATCCAGCCCGAAGTAAGGTTTCAGTTCCTGCTCGTCCAGGCTGTAGCGCTCCTTACGAATCTTTTCGGTATAGTAGCGCCAGTCATACGGCTGCACAGGACCTTCAATTTTATCGGCCTGCATCAGCTTCAGTATATCGGCTTCTTCGGTTTTGGCCTTCGCCAATGCGGGAACCCAAATTTCATCCAACAGGGCATTAACCTTTTCCGGGGTCTGTGCCATACGCTCTTCCAGCACATAGTGGGCGTGGCTCTTATAACCCAATATCTGTGCGCGCTCCATACGCAGGTTGGCCAGCTGCACTATGTTAATGCGATTATCATGGCTGTCGCCGTTATTACCGCGGTTTTGGTACGCCTCCCATATCTCCTTACGCAACTTACGGTTATCGGCATATTGCAGGAATGGCATTACGCTGGCGTTTTGCAGGGTAAATACCCACTTACCTTCCTTATTGTGTGCCTTGGCATCTTCGGCAGCAGCGGTTATTATACTTTGCGGCAGCCCGGCCAGGTCTTCTTTATTATCTATAACCAGCTCGTAGCTGTTGGTATCGGCCAGCACATTATCACCAAACTTCAGCGATATTACCGCCAACTCTTCGTTAATCTTACGAAGGCGTTCCTTTTTATCGGCAGGCAGCCCGGCGCCGTTACGCACAAAAGCTTTGTATTTACGTTCCAGTAATTTGGCATCTTCGGCCTTCAGGTGCAGGTCAATCTGGTTATCCCAAATGTATTTAACTCTTTCAAACAAGCGGTCGTTAAGGTAAATGTTATCGTTGTGCCTGGTAACCTCGGGGGCTATCTCCTGGGCTATCTGTTGCAGTTCGGCATTGGTTTCGGCACTGTTCAGGTTGTTGAATACGGTATAAATACGGTTCAGAAGCTGCCCGCTTTCCTCAAGCGCCAGTATGGTATTTTTAAAGGTAGCCGTTTCGTGGCTTGCCGCTATGCCGGCTATTTCGCTATCGTGCAGGCGGATTGCCTCCAACAGTGCAGGCTTGTAGTGTTCGTTTTTTATAAGTTCAAAAGGCGGTACGCCATAAGGGGTATCCCAGGTAGCCAGCAGCGGGTTGTCATCGCCTATGGCCCCGGCCTTGTTTTCTTTGTGGCAGGACATAAGTGTTGCGGTTAGTGTTAGTGCAATCAGTGTATTTCGTAAGGCGGTCATCATGGTAAAGATATTAGCTATTGCAGGCAAATGCAAGTTTGTAAGGCTTTTCTTTTTATTGCAAAATACGCTTTAATGCCTTTGAAAAGTATTAAAGGTGCGTTAAACCCTAAATCTGCTTAACAGGAAAAACCTAACTTTATTATACACTAATGAAGAAAGGCTATGAAAATCAACATAAAGAAAATAACACTTAAAACCCTGAAATGGACAGGCATAACCATAGCGGTGATACTACTGCTGTTGTTTTTGATACCACTGTTGTTTCCGGGCAAGATAGAATCGGAGGTACGGAAGCTGGCCAACAAAAGCCTGGTTTCAAAACTCGATTTCAAGCACACACGGCTGTCGTTTTTTACGCACTTCCCATCGCTCACAGTATCTATGGAGGAAGTATCGCTTATGGGTTCGCCACCGTATGGCAACGACACACTGGTACGCGCAGGGCAAATATCATGCGGTATCAACCTGAAGCGGCTGATTTTTGACAACACTGTAAAAGTGGACGAGATATACGTAAGTGATGCCTATATAAATGTGCAGATAAGCACTAAAGGTGTGGCCAACTACAACGTGTACAAAAGCCCCGAAAAAGAAGACAAAAACGAACCGAAAAAACCAAGCGACCCCGAAGAAGGCACTGCCATACAACTGGACAAGGTAAAGTTTGAAGATTGCCATATTGTGTACAATGACCGTTCGGCTAAGATACTGGTCGATGCTCATGGCTTTAACTACCTCGGCAGGGGCGGCCTGAGTAAAGATGTATTCGACCTGGAAACCGATGCTAACATAGAATCGGTAGACCTGTACTATGACCGCGTAGCCTACCTGGAACGCAAGGAAGTACACGCCGACCTGATAACCCGCATCAATACCAATGCGCTTTCATTCATCCTTGAAAAGAACCAGCTGCGCATCAACGAACTGCCGCTGGAATTTACGGGCTTCTTTACCATACTGCGCGACGGTTATAAAATAGGCATAGATGCCGCCAGTAAAAACACTACCCTGAAAGACCTGTTCAGCATATTGCCCCCACCCTATCTCACCTGGATGGAAGACACCAAAATAAAGGGCGATGCCGACCTTCATTTCACGTTTAAAGGACGCTACAACGCCGCTGTGGGCCAGAAGCCCGACCTCGGCGTATCACTAAAGGTAGATAACGGCGCCATAGAATATAAGGGAGCACCCGCATCTGTTGAAGACCTGAATATCGACCTTGCTGCCATGCTGCCCGCACTGGACGTAAAACGACTGGCAGCCGATGTAAAGGCATTCGACTTTAAAGTGGGCGAAAAAGGTTTTTTCAGGGCACGGGTAAATACAAAAGGGACTGAGAACATTGCCGTAAGGGCCGACATAAAAAGCGCCCTCGACCTAGCCGAGCTGGATGCAGCACTCGGCCTGCCCGATGTAGACCTGAAGGGTACACTGCGCGCCGAACTTGCCGCGAGCGGGTTTTATAATGCCAACAAAAAGCTGCTGCCCCAAACCAAAGGCAACATAATCCTTAAAGACGGCTGGCTAAAAACCATACACTACCCTAACCCCATTAAGGACATTACTTTTGTGGCTACCATAGACAACCCTAAAGGCACTTATGAAGGGCTCAGGGTGGCGGTAACGCCTGCCAGTTTTGTGTTTGAAGGCAACCCTGTTTTTGTAAACGCGAGTATAGAAGACCTTAACGATGTGCTGTATAACGCCCGCATTAAGGGCGAGCTGAACGTGGGGCGTATCTATAAAGTATTTAAGCAGGAGGGTGTGGATGTTACCGGATACGTCAAAGCCGACCTGAGCCTTAAAGGCCGCCAAAGCTATGCCACTACCGGCCAGTACAGCAAACTGGACAACAAAGGCACGCTATTGCTAAAACACATAAAAGCCACAAGTGAATTGTTCCCTAAGGCATTTTTTATAGACGAAGGGTTGTTCCGTTTCCAAAATGAGAAAATGTGGTTTGAAAAGTTCGCTGCCAATTACGGTAAAAGCGATTTTGCCCTGAACGGTTATTTGCTGAATACCATTAATTATTTCATTGAACAGAAAGGTACGCTGCACGGGGAGTTCAACCTGAATTCCAAACTGATTAACGTAGACGAGTTTATGTCGCTTAAAGAGGGCGAAAACAAAGACCGCAAAACAGCTGTGGCCTACGCCAAAGAAGAAAACCCTAAAGTAAGCGGCGTGGTTGCCGTACCCCAAAATCTGGATGTATGGCTTACCGCCAATGCCGAAAAAGTGGAATACAACGGCCTGCTGGTACAGAACCTGAAAGGCAAGACCGGTATAAGCAAAGGGCAGATGTACCTGCAGGGTGCCAACTTTGAGATTATAGGCTGTAAAGTAGGTATTGATGCACGTTATGATGATGAGTCACCCGTTGCGGCCAACTTCGATGCGCATTTTACCGCCAAGGACTTTAGTGTGAAACGGGCATATGACGAAATACCCATGTTTCGTGAAATGGCTACAGCCGCGAGTAAAGCCGAGGGTATCATTTCACTGGATTATACTGTAAAAGGTGACCTTAATGGCGATATGGGGCCTATATACGAATCACTGGAGGGTGATGGCATTATTAACCTGCGTGATGTAAAAGTACAGGGATTAAAAATGTTTGGCGCCCTGAGCCAGAAAACCGGGCAGGACGGCCTGGACAATCCATCGTTTGAAGGCATTACCATAAAAAGCCACATCGACAATAACCTGATACATATAGATCCGTTTACGTTTAAGGTATCGCTGTTCCGCCCAACGATAAAAGGGACTACAAGCTTTAACGGCCTGCTGGATTTGCGTATACGTGTAGGATTGCCACCCGCAGGGCTTATAGGAGTTCCGGTTGTAGTGACAGGGACACACACGGATCCTAAGATTAAGGTTTTCAGTAAAACCGGTAAAACCATAGATGAGGCAATCTATAACGACAAAACCAATACTGTAGTACGGGAAGAAAAAGTAAAAAAAGCGAAGTAAGGTTATGCGGTGATTTGGTTATGTGGTAATTCGAACTAACCTGACATGTTACAACAACTAATATCTGTCGTTATTTCATGTGTAAAAACTTTTGACTTTAAACCTTTGACTTACGACTTACCCGTGGTATACGCGAGAGAACACAATTTGCCCATCCTTAACATCAAACACCTCAGCTACAGGCATGCTTTCCTCCCCTTCTACCTCGCGGATGTATTCTATAAATACACGGTCGGCATTAGCGGTAACGGTCAGCAGCTTATAAAACAGCGTAGGCAGCCTGTCATACGAACCTTGCCACCATTCGCGCAGTGCAGGACGGCCTTTTACAAGCCCATTGGTTTCCGGCTGTCGTATTTTCAGCTTTGGGCTAAAATGCCAGGCATCTTCAGCATACAGCCCTACCAGATGATCCAGGTCGTGGGCGTTAAAAGCATTAATCCATTCGTGGGCTATCTGTTCGGTGGTAAGCATTACTGTGCGTTTTTAAGGTTGATAACCTCCTGCTCTGTAAGGAAACGGTAATTACCGCGTGGCAGGTTCTTTTTGGTAAGCCCCGCAAACGATACGCGGTCTACTTTGGTTACATCATAACCGAAGTTTTCAAAAATAGCGCGTACTACCTTAACGTTTTGTGTGCGCAGTTTCAGGCCAATTTCGGTACGCGGCTGGTTGTCTATATAGCTTATTTCGTCTATAAACAGACGGTGGCCGTCAAGGGTAACGCCACCCTGTATTTTTTCAAAATCTTCCTGCTTCAGGTTGCGGGTAAGCGACACCTGATATATTTTAAACGACTTCTGTCCCGGCTGGCTGAACTTGCGTATCAGTTCGGCATCATTGGTAAACAGGATAAGGCCAATGGTATTTTTATCCATACGGCCTATCGGCTGTAGGTCGGCTTTACTGGCACCGCGTATCAGGTCAAACGCATTGCGTGAATCGCTCTCGCCCGTAGTAGAAAAACTCTTCGGCTTGTTCAGCAGCAGGTATTCTTTCTTCTCAGGGATAATGCGTACACCGTCAAATTCTACAAGGTCGGTTACCTTAACCTTATAACCCATTTCGGTAACCACTTCGCCATTCACCTTTACATTACCACTCTGGATATAAATATCGGCATCGCGGCGGCTGCACATACCACTATTGGATATGTACTTGTTAAGGCGCATTTCGTCCTTATCGGCCTGCGGCTTAGGGGCATTCTGTTTTGGTTCAAAGGGTTTCGGATTGCGGCCTTTTATAAACGCGGCCTTACGTACCGGTTTGCCTTCGCCGGGTTTGTTATCCCTGCGTTCAAACGGTTTGTGGTCGCCATCATTGCGCTTCTTGCCAAATCCTCCCTTGCCCGAAGCACCACCTCGCCTTTTATTCTCCATTGCGTGTAATAATTTTTGCAAAGATAGTTTTTTTTCAAGTCAAAAATGAGAAAGTATTAAGGAGGGATATTTTCAGTCGAAGCAGTAGGTTTCATTGAAGTAAGGCAAAAGGGATGAGACAAAAGTTTTAGCAGGTTTCAAAACCAGATTAACAGATTAACGAACCAACAAATTAACAATCAAACCTACCCAAGTAATTGCCTGCCATGCACCAATACCGTAGGTTCTATAAGCACTATACTGAATACCCCGGCTACAATAAGCCCTTTAAGCAGGTTGTGCAGCAGCAGGTAATCGGTTTTGCCGCCGGCATTCCAAAGGCGGTACATAAAGTAGATAATAACCAGCATACCGGCGTAGAAGTACACATCCATATAACCTACATCGTACACTTCTATAAGCATGTACACGGGGATTACGGTAAGAAATATAAGACCGGCAATGATGCGCTTAGCTGTTTCTTCGCCAAACATTACGGGTATGGTGCGGTAGTTGGCTGCCATATCCCCTACCAGGTTTTCCAGGTCTTTAATAAGCTCGCGGGTAAGAATAAGCAGGTACAGGAAAGTAGCATGGGCGAATATAGTACCCACATTTTCGTTCATAAAATAGGTACCCTCGTTATAGCGCGTTACATACATCAATATACCGAAGAACGGCAATACTGCGAGCAACGCCGCGGTAAGGTTGCCTATAAGCGGGTATTTTTTCAGTTTGTGCGAGTAGAACCAAATCAGGGAAATGTATACTGCAAAAAACACCACTGCCCTCCACGATACCATAAAGGCCAGCAATACCACTATGAAATTCAACACAAAGTATACCTGCAACTTGGTACCCTGACTCACCAGCCTGTCCAGCATGGACTTTTTGGGACGGTTGATTAAGTCCTTTTGGGCATCGTAAAAGTTATTGATGATATAGCCTGAAGCTATGGTAATGGATGATGCCAGCACTATAATGAACAGGTGGCCATCGAGCAATATATCGAGCGCACGGCGCTTGGTATCAAGTATAAATATGGCCGAAAGGTATTGTGCCAGTGCTATAACGGGTATGTTATAGCCACGCACTACCGAAAACAGGCTGAATATTTTCATCAGTACCAGTTTTACTTTTCTTGATGCCATAGTTGTTGTTAATGCTATTTACGGGTAGGGTTACGGACTGTAAATATAACAGTAAATCGGCAAAAAAAGTATAAACAACTCACAAAGCATTTTTATATTTGTAATACAACCATATGCCATGAAAACGATACTATACATTACAACAGTTTTGCTATTCGCCACTGCCTGTAAGCGAAATGACACACCAGAACAAGCAATAACAACTGATAGCAACGTTACAACTTCTGATACAGCTAACACAACTATCGAAGACATAACTGAAACCACAGACGCTAATAGTGATTACGCAACGTATTATGTGGTAATAGCTGATACTGCTCAGGATTATTACAACCTGCACCGCAGCATGTTGCAATTGCAAAAAAGCCTGCCTGCCACTATAGATACTATGGGCAGGTATTACAACAAAGCCAAAAACAAAATTGTATTGCCTGATGACGATGAAGACGAGATGTACGCAGGCGATTACTACCCAAGGCGTTATATAGGGCGTACATTAAGCCTTGAATATCTGAGCATGTATAAGGATAAGACCGACAGCACTACCATAGCACTGGTTACCGGGATTTATGAAACGAAAAAAAGTGCCGACAGCGCCTACTCTGTCCTGCAAAAGCACAGCAAAAAAGCTTTTGTACTGAAATCAGAAATTTATATGGGGTGTATGCATTAAAATTCAAAGATTTCAAAATTAGGGTAATAAAAAAACCTCAGCAGTGCTGAGGCTTATTCATATTTCTTTAAACTGTCAAAATCAATTTTTGCTATGATTTCGTTTGCAATCTCCAATTTGTTTGAAACGGTTTTTGGCAACGCATTGTCCAAAGTAGGTTCCTCAGCTATACCTTCTCCCCACCATTTTTCTCTGTTCTCTAATTGCGAACCACGCCGTTTGTATCTTATCTTTCCCATCATTTTCTTTTTATAAGAAATCCTGTAGCATTCATCAAGTTATTAAAATGCTCTGCAACTTCTCGACCATCAACATCTTTAACTATACCAAATATAAGAAATTTTTGAGACAATTCTTTTAAATTTAGAGATATTGCCATTCTATAAAGTCGTATTCTGGCAGGTGTAGTTCCAGTGAAGAAAACATAGACACTCGGATTTAAATTTGTAAATATAAACACCGCATTTACAACAGTAGCCAAAACTTTCTCTGTATCACCATTATTGCTTACAATAATGTCATCGACGATAAAATCACCTTCTTCAGTATCCCTTTTATCACCAAATCCAAGATTATAAACAAGCTCATTATCCGTTGGAGAAAAAATTATCACTTTTCGAATGGAAGAAATTCCAATGCTTGTAAATTCAAACCGGGTTACATTCGCATTCCAATCAAGCTTATACTTAGGATAATCCATACTACTGCACTACCTTCTTCATTTTACCGGTAAATTGCATCAGCATAAATGTGGTAAAGAAGAATACAATAATGCTTAGCAGTAATTGCAAACCTATACTGCCAAACTGGGCTGCTTTGTGTACGCCTGTATAGCGCGTAAAGCTAAGCGACACCCACAAATCAAGTAATAACTGTGACGGTATTATAAGCAGTACCAGCGAAAAGATTATCAGCAGTACTTTGTGCATGTACAGCTTTTTTATCCAAAGCAACTGGCTTAGTACAAAATAAAGCACCGGCCCGTAGAAGATAACCCAACCATAATTTTCCAGGTTACCACCCTGTATGCTCATACGCACACCATTTTCCTGCGGTTGTTGCAGTGCATAGAGGTTGTACATAAGCGGCATTTGCAGTATCAGGTTTAGTATACCTGCAAGGCGGACCGCCTGGCCCCCTTGCAAAACAAAAAGTTCTTTAAAGTGTATCCCCTTAAGATTGCTTGTTTTTATAATCGAAAACAAGGGTATTAAAATGCCAAACCCCATAAACAGTGACGTAAACAGGGTTTGTAGTATTGCTGTAATATTTAAATCGTTCATTGTAGAAAATTAAAACTGGTAAACCACCTCAACTTTGTGGCCTTTAAGGGCATCTTTAGCCCTGTCTATATCGGGTGCAAAACCAAGGATGTAACCACCACCGCCCGATCCGCATAGTTTCAGGTAGTAATCGTTAGTCTCAATACCTTTTTGCCACAGCTCATGGAAACCTTCCGGTATCATCGGTTTAAAGTTGTGGTATACGGTTTTGCTTAGTTGTTTTATATTGGCAAATAAACCTTTTGCATCGCCATTAAGGAAATCAGCTATGCAGGCATCGGTATATTTCAGGAATTCGTTCTTAATCATGGTACGGAAACCCTGGTCTTTAAGGCTTTCCATGAAAATCTGCACCATAGGGGCGGTTTCCTTTACAATACCCGAATCCAGCAAAAACACAGCGCCTTTACCTTCAAGGTTTTGCATTGGTATACCCGTAGCCTCTATGCTCTCAGCCGAATTGATAAGGATCGGGATGCTCAAGTAGCTGTTCAGAGGATCAAGTCCGCTGCTGGCACCATGGAAATAACTTTCCATACGTCCCAGAATTTTTTTCAGCTTCAGGAGTTTTTCCTGTGTAAGGTTTTCCAGAACGGTGATTTTATCCTTGGCATACTGGTCGTAGATGGCTGCAACCAAGGCCCCACTGCTGCCTATGCCATAGCCCTGCGGAATGCTGCTGTCAAAATACATACCTGCTTCGGCATCACGCTTCAGTGCTTCGATATCGAAAGTAACCAACTCCGGTTCTTCGGTTTGCAGTTTTTCCAGATAGGTTGTAAAGCGGCGTAAGCTGGCGTTACTTTTTAGTGCCTCAGGAGTATCGGTATCGTTTAGTTTGAGCCCGCCGTTATAAAAATTATACGGTATGGCCAATCCTTTAGAACCTTTGTTAATACCATGCTCACCAAAGAGTAGTATTTTTGAATAAAAGAGAGGACCTTTCATTATGTGTTGATTGCTATCTAATTTCGATGTAAATGTACGTATTTTTTTGACACACAGGTTTTACATAACAAATCTTTATGCAAGAGCCTCTGCACCGTTACCCACCTGGTCTTCAATATACTGCCCGTTTTGGCAAAATACAGCCAAATCATTTGCTATAAATTGTAGCACCTCCGCTTTATTTGCCTCAGGATACAGCACGTGTACATTGGCTCCCGCATCAAGCGTAAAGCATACCGGCACGCCCGTTTCGGCACGGAACTCCCATATTTTATTGATAATCTGCAGCGTATTTGGCTTCATAAGAATGAAGTACGGGTTACTGGTCATCATCATGGCATGCAGGGTTAGCGCCTCACTTTCGGTGATTTTTATGAAGGTTTCAACATCTCCGGTAGCCAAAGCCTGCTTTATAGCAGTAAGGTTTTCATGTGCCTGTGCAAAACGCCTTTCGGCAAACGGGTGCCCGTGCATCAGGTCGTGCCCCAGGGTACTGCTTACTTGTTTTTCGCCTTTATCCACCAAAAGGATAGTGTCCTGATAGGTTGTAAAAACAGCTGCCACACCGGTATACTCCACACCATAAAGGTCGGTACTACCAGCAGTTTCTGCATGCTCGCCCCAAATCACTACACTACCACTAACACTGCGGCAGGCACTCCCACTACCCAAACGCGCCAGGAACGAAGCCTTTTGGTTAAAATACTCATGCGTCATACCCGGGTTTAGCAGGCGCTCCAGGCTCATTAGGTTTACGGCCAGCGCCGCCATACCCGAAGCCGACGAAGCTATGCCGCTGCTGTGCGGGAAGGTATTACTTGTATCTATACTGAAATGGTATTGCGAAAGGAACGGCAGGTATTCCCTTATGCGCTCAAAGAACTTTTCTATCTTAGGGCGGAAACTTTCCTTTGGCTGCCCTTCAAAAAGCAGGTCGAACGAAAATGCGCCGTTGTCTTCCTTCTTTTCAAAAGCCAGTGTGGTTATGGTCTTACAGTTGTTCAGCGTAAGGCTTATGCTGGGGTTGGCCGGTATCTGGTTGGCCTTTTTGCCCCAGTATTTTACAAGGGCTATATTGCTGGGTGCGCTCCACGAAAAGCTGCCTTTATCGACAGTATCTGTGTACGGTTGCGGTATAAAATCCTGTACGGATGCCATGTTTCTTTTTTTGAGGGTGTAAAGATACATTTTAAGTTTCTAAAGTCTGAAAGTCGAAAGTTTTTAAAGTTGTGGCTACAGTTGCGGTTTTTAGAATTATTAATAACAAAAAACTATATTTGATAATCAACTAAAACCAAGCGATTATGAAGTGCTACCCTGTCTTAGTTATTTTGCTATTCTTTTTAGCAAGTTGCTCCCCCGAAAAAGAAGGAAAAAAATTCTTCCCTTACGACAAAATCGACTATTACAACATTCAAATTACCGACGATGAAGTGAGGACTTCTTATAACAGAAGAAATGAATCTGAACTCGATTCCTTAAAAATCAAAGTACTACTCGATGAGACTCCAAAAGGCATAAATGACACATTACCCATAGCAAAACTTGTTGATTTAGGCTATAAAAAAGCAAATATCCCTCAAAAATATTTTAAGGCTATAGATAGCATTTTTACAGAGAAAAAAGTTGATAATGCAGAATTCTCGGGCTGCGAATATATCTACCGCGATATAATGGTTTTTAGTAAAAAAGGAAGGATTACCGGCATTGCAAAAATTTGTTTTAGTTGTGGTGGCCATCATATTGTGGGAACTAACGCAGACACAGGATATTTTGGCCAAAATGGAGACTACTCCAAATTAGAGCATCTGTTAAAGACAGACATTGAAGAACACCAGTAGTTTTTAGCATCCTTATTTATTCTTCAGTCAACCCACCGAAAACAGAATAACCATATCACTTCATCAACACATCCGCCAAAAAAGTATCTTTGTAAAAAAACAAGCCGATGCATTACCTAAAAATTATTGCAGCCTCACTACTATTTGCCTCACTGCCGGTAGCCCAGGAGCCTTTGCCAGCCGAAATAAAATTTGAGGGCAAACAAAAAGAAGTGCTTAAATGGGACGATACCGAAGGCAAGCACCTGTTGCTACTTACAGAAACCGGCGGACACGTAAATAAAAAATTCAAACATGAAAATGAAGGCAGCGATTCAGAGCTTTTTGCCTACCATTACCTTTACAACACATCGACAAAAAAATACGCGCAGGCCTGGAAGGTGTACGACTATATAAACGACTGCATTGCAGACATGAACGTAGGCTTTCTGCCAAAAGCCGCCACGCATACCGACCTTAACAAAAACGGCATCCCCGAAATCTGGGTGGTATACCAGGTACAATGCACCGGCGATGTATCTCCACCGGAAATGAAGATAATTATGTACGAAGGCAATGCCAAACATGCCGTACGGGGTACATGTGCCCTTATGATAGGCAGCAAAATACAGGAAAAAGGCCATTATCAGTTTGACAAAGCATTTAATGCTGCCGACCCCGCCATTAAGGATTTTGCCAAAAAACTTTGGAATAAACACGAGGTATTTAAGGTGGGTTAACCATATACTTTAACATTGCATAACCATGAATAAAACAATGAAAATACTGGTAATGGTAGCCACTACTGTTACCCTCGGATATATAGCGGGCACGGTAACGCAAAGCAGCGTAAATACCTGGTACCCTAACCTGAACAAACCATCGTTTACTCCGCCCAATGCCGTATTCCCCATTGCGTGGACTACGCTGTATATACTTATGGGTGTGGCTGCCGGTTTGGTTTGGGCACGTATGGATTTTGAGCGTGAGGAAGTACGCAAAGGACTTAAGTTCTTTGCTATACAGTTTGCCCTGAACATGCTGTGGAGTTACCTGTTCTTCGGGTTGAAGAACCCGCTTGTAGCACTCGTTGAAATTGTTTTGCTATGGCTTATGATATACGAAACCTGGTTCATTTTCAAAAAAATAGACAAAATAGCCGGCATGCTTATGGTGCCTTACCTGTTGTGGGTTACGTATGCTACTGCATTAAACGGGGCTATTTGGTGGCTTAATCGTTAATTTGGTTAAGCACACCTATTCGTAATTCGTAACTGAAAATTCTCAATTCTAAACCCCCACACTCCTGTTGAGTTCGGCATTACCGGTAGTATATACATTTTCTACAGGTACCTGCAACAGTCCTGCCGGGTTGTTTTGCAAAAAGGCGTATTGCTCTTTCGCAAAATCGGTTACGTCTTCTATACGTTTTACGTAGTTTTTCCCAAAGTTTTCTAATACAGCGTCCTTAAGTCCAAGCTGTATGGCACGGCGTTCTATTTTATTACCAAAAGGGTCGTGCTCAGGATCCCACTGCAGGCGTACCGGCTTCATAGCAAGTGCCTGCCGCCATGCCTCATGGCTTTCATAATATTCTGCTTTAAAGCTTGAAAAAGCTGCCCGCTCCAGTATCGCATTAAAATCATCTTTATGGAGCCACAACGCCAGTACGCGTTCCTGGTTTTCCTTGGCAGCCCAACCGCAACGGTACATCATCCACAAAAAATTCGGTTTTATCCACGACATGCGGGTATAGCTAAATGCATCGCCCCCCAGGTATTGGTTCTCTATTGCAAAATCTGCTATACGGTGGTTGTACGCCTGGTACACTACCACCATATCATCCTGGCTGTGCAGGGTAATGTGCTGGCCCGTTTTTGGTAAACGGGCCAGGCTTTCTTTGTATGTTTCTGTTTTAATTTTCATTTTTAAATAATTTACTCTGATAAAGCCCCCAACGAACCTACAAGGTTTTTAAACCTTGCAGGAGACTGAGAACTGCGACTGAAAACTACCCCAGCACCCTCGCCCGTATCTCAGCCAGCGACTGGTCTATGAGCAACTTACCATCGCGGAATACTTCTTTCAGTTCGCCGGTTTTTTCCTCATCCCAACTCACTTGGTCTATAAGCGTATAAGTACCGTTTTCTTTTACAATTTTCATAAGCCCTTTAGCCGATTTCTTGGTACCGTCATCGGTTATTGGGTCTTTAAATATTTCGCGGCCTTCCCCGTTTACCTCCCCGTAGGTAGCTTTCATGGCAAAGCCAAAAGTATCACGGGTGTTGTACTGGTAGGTGTACGAACCGATACCCAACACCACATTAGTACTTGCAAAACCCTTTTGCTTCAGGCGTTCACATATACGGGTGGCGCGGTCCATGTTAATACTATCACCATAAATAGCACCTATTTGCGGGATAAGCTCTTTGTAACCCTTGTTATTAACGCTGCCGCCAAAAGTATCCCAAAGCAGTTCCACTACACCTTTGCGTTCGGCTTCGGTAGTACCGTTAGGGTTGCCACACAGTATATCTACCGGGTCGCCACTGTCGGGGCGAATAACTACCTTACCATCACGGTTTGCTATGGTGTCTTTCAGGCGTGGCAGGTAATCGGTAAGTACTTTCCACAAATCCCAAGTGTCCGACACTATACTTACAATACCCTTAGGGTAAATATCGCAAATCAGCCTTTTAAAGGTTTCAAACTCACCTTCGGTAGTACCCATACACATTACTGAGTGCTCAGTAGCTGCAACAGAGCCTCCCACCAGTTCGGTGTCGCTGTTAGCATTGTAATATTCCTCCAGGAAGTCGATAGCCGGTATGGTATCGGTACCTGTAAAGCTAAGCAGGTGGGCCGCCGCCGAGGTTACCGCCGCATCGATACCGCCCATGCCACGCATACTGAAGTCGTGTCCCTGCCAGTTTACAAACTCGGGTACACTCGACGTTTCAGCAGCATAAGCATCTAATAATGTACGGTAACGTTTAGCCAAGGTAGCCGAGGTACACGGCAGCCATACCACAGCCGACAACAGGGTTTCGAAATAATTGGTCAGCCAGAAGAACTCCGGCAGGGTGTTGTACATGGTAAACATGGGTACACGCATGGGCACAGCGCTGCCTTCGGGCAGGGCTTTAAACACCATAGGGATATATCCCAAATCGTGCAGGGCTGCTATATGGGCAGTGCCTACGTTGTTCTCGCCAAGATAGTTGTTTATACGGCGGGCGTAGCGTGCCACCACCTCATCTTTCGGACGACTGAAGAAACTATGCTCAAACTCTTCTATAATATATTTTTTGATGAAGTATTGCAGCCCGAAGAATACTACCTCTTCTACCCCTTCAATACGTGATTTACGGGGCGTCCAGTTGCTGTACACGAGGGTGGTATTATCAGGATATTGGCGGCGGTGGTCGGTTTTATAACCGTCTGTTAATAGTAGCGGATTCATAATTGGTAATTTTAATGTTGATAAAATGGTTGGGTGGTGTATAATTGGGTGGTTAGGTATATTTTACAATTGAATTTTAAACTGTTTTATAATATCATTTTCTTCAATATCGCGGAATGAGTTGGTTGTAAATACCTTCTCAAACCTTCCGGCAAACACCTCAAACCCTTTGCTGAAAATGCCGTGGCTTACGGCAAGGTACAGTTTGCCTGCGTTTTTTTCTTTCAATGCATCGGCTATGCCCGCAAAAGTGCCGCCGCCGTCGCAAATATCATCCACAATCAGCATATCAGCACCTTTAAGATCGTCTTCATATACGCGGAAACCTGCCAGCCTGCCGGTTTTCACATCGCGGTGCTTGCCGCATTCTACTACATGTGCACCATCAAGGTACTCACTAAGCTTGTAGATTTTTTTCAGGGCACCGGCATCGGGCGAAGCCAGTGCTACGTTACCCACTTCCTCAAGCACCTGGGCTATAAAGCTGTGGTTTGGTATTACGGTAACGTTATTCAGCAATGCAGGGGCCACATCGCTGTGTACGTCAAAAATTATAACTTCATCAAAACCCAGGCTGTTAATGATGTCTGCGTAGACTTTTGCAGTAAGCGGTTCACCGGGTATCATCACCCTGTCCTGCCTTGCGCCGGGCATGTATGGCACAAACAAGCTGATACTTTTCACACCCATGCGTTTCAGGGCATCGGTAGCCACACACACTTCGCCCAGCGCATTAAAGCTGCTCAGCCTGTGGGTAATGGTTACGTTTTGGTGTATATCAAAACCTTCTTCTATTTTTATATGGGGTTCGCCACCATAAAAGGTGAAACTTTTGTGCGTAAGGCCTGCTTTGCCAAACGGGGTAAATGCAGGGTCAAGGTTGAGGCTTATCATAACTTAAAGTATTTTGCGTTATTCTTACACAAATGTAAAAGATAAAATTAACCCACAAAATATTTTGCGTAATTTTTACACAAACTTTATTTCGAAATAAATACCCTCATCAGACAATTGACTGTATTTCTGCTTATTAAATCTAAAATATTTCCCGGGACGGCCGCCTTTTTTTTCTGAAACACGGTCTGTTTCTTCTATAAAACCAAAACTCATAAGCTTCTTACGGAAATTTCGGCGGTCTATTTCCTTCTGCAAAATAGTGCAATACAGGTTTTCAAGGTCAGAAAACAGGAAATATTCAGGCAACAGGTCAAAGCCCACGGGCTGGTAAGTGAGCTTGGCACGCAGGCGTTCTAATGCGGTTTGCAGTATCAGGTTGTGGTCAAAGGCAAGTTGCGGAACAGCATCAGCGGCAAACCATTGTACCTTATCAGCATCGGTATCGGCCTTAACCGTAGTTTTGGAAGAATCTATAAGTGCAAAATACGCCACCGATATTACACGGTTGCGGGAGTCGCGTTTTGTATCATCACCAAAGGTGTAGAGCTGCTCCATGTAGTTTACAGTTACATTGGTTTCCTCCATAAGCTCGCGTTTTACAGCATCCAGAAGCGGTTCGTTATCCTGAACCAGCCCGCCCGGAAGCGCCCAGTACGGTTCCTGACCGTTAAATTTCTGCTGTATAAGCAGTACGTAAAGTTTGCCCCCGGTATAGCCGAATACCACGGCATCTACCGCTATGCGGATGTTTTGCAGCATTGTTTTGCGTATTGATTACACAAAGATACAAAAAAGGGAAGAGCCGCCCTAAAGCAGCTCTTCCCAACCTAAAATTACAACTACGAATTAATTCTTTATCATAACAAACCAATCCCACTCTTCGGGATTGCCAAAGCCCACACTCGGTGTGTACAGGTACAGGCGTACCTTAGCATCGGGATTGGCCTGGCGGTAATCTTTTACCGCCTGCAGGTTGTCTATGGCATTCCATATACCTGCATAATCTATGGTTTCGGGATAGTACGAAAACTCGTCGTACTGCACGGTTTCAAAACCTGAAGCGTCGGGTTGCGCCACTTCGCTTGCTATGGTTTCAAACTCCGACGGAGCATCAAATTGTTGCGGATAGGTCATTTCGCCAAGTCCCATCCAGATGATGTCACCCGCAAAAATGGGCTGGCCCGTTTCCTGGTAAGACAGCTTAATGCTACCGAAATCGCCCGCCGGGTGGTATTCTGTGCCAATGGTAAAGGTTTCCGCTTCGGAAAACTCCAGCTCCTTACCGCCTTCAAAGGCATTGGTAAGCAGGTCTACTTTAAGCAACAGTACTTTATTTCCGTTTGCGGCGTCATTTTCTACAGGCTGGGCGCTATCGCTTGCGCAAGATGCAAAGGCAGCTGCCAGCATAAGTGTGATTAGTTTTTTCATGATGATTGATGATTATTTATCTTATAGATGTTAAAAACCTAAAAGGGTTGCTTCAGGTTTTGCAAAAAATTTGCATTGTACCATCCAAACCCCGTTTTGTACGTTTTAAGCAGATAATAATTTAACATACAGTGCTGTTATTTATCTTTGCCAAAAAAGTTAAATGTTACACCTGCCACGCAACCAAAACGGGGTGTACTGCATCTACTAAGTGTTAATTAATGATCAATGCTATGAACTTAAAATTCTTTTCCAGGATGCTGTTGGGCATCGCCGCGGCCCTGCTGGTAACGTCTTGTATAGACGATGACAACACTTACTACAACCCGTACCCTAATGTGGCCTATGGCGTTATTGTAAATACCAGCCCTAACAGCGGCGACCTTTTCTTTTTTGCCGACCAAAACCAAATAAATAATGCTGCGCTAAACTATGGCGATGCAGCCGGTTACTATAATTTTTATACCGGAAGCCGCGTACTTAGCCTTAAAGACACTGCAGGCGAAACCCTGACTACTGCAAACATTACCCTTAACAACGGTGATTTTTTCAGCGCCTTTGCCGTAAACACGTTTGATAATGTTGAGCTGGTTACGTATCGCGATTCGCTGGAGTACCCGGCATCGGGTACGGCTAATGTAAGGTTTATTAACCTGGCCCCTGATGCGCCTTCGGTAGATGTTACAGGCACAACAGCCACCTTTGCTACGGGTATGGATTTTAAAGAAGCTACCGATTTCAGTAGTGTTGCCGCAGGTACATATGACCTGACCTTTAAAGACAGTGAAACGGGCGAAACTATTTACACTGCTACCGGCCTTGATTTTGCTGATGGCGGTATCTACACCGTGTACACAAAAGGCTTTGTAACTCCCGCTACGGGTAGTAACGACACCTTTTCGGTCAAGAAACTTCGTAACTACTAAACCTATTATAAGGGTTATTCTATTCTGTTTTTCAGGCTGCCTCAGGGCAGCCTGATTTTTTATATGGCGGGTGGTTTTGCAAACTGTACCGTTTAAAACGTATTTTGTACCGCCCATTGTGTTTTAAACCAAAGCAATACTATCAAAGTATAACTTTGGGTACATTAAAATACAACACCATGAAAAATATCCCCCGTAAAATAGCGCACCTCGTTGCAGCAATATTGCTTCTCCCCTCCTGCGCCCCTACCCGTACGGTCGTAGTAGCACCAAGGCGTCCGCCCCGTGCCGTAGTGGTACGCAGGCCTGACCCGGTTGTGGTAAGGCCGGTTACTGTGGTACGTGTACCCTGATGAAACAAAGAAATAATTAGTTTGTGTTAAGTTAAGTACTGCCGGTAGCGTATGCCACCGGTTTTTTTATATCCAGCCTTCGTTTATGGCTTTAGATATAAGCTCATAGGCATTGGCACTGTTTGTCTTCCTCAATAGGTTTTTGCGGTGGGTTTCTACGGTAAAGCGTTTTATGTTCAACTCTGCCGCTATTTGCCCGCTGTGCTGGCCTGCCGCAAGCAGCACCAAAACATCTTTCTCCCGAGCAGAAATAACAGACTTCGTAGGCTTAAATATATTTTCTACAGCAACGTTTATGTACGACGGCTCACCATCAAGCCCTATAAAAGAAAGTATGGGCTTGCCACTTTCCTTAAGGTGCGAAATATCGGTATGCACGCCCAAAGAACGCAACAGGTTACCCTCTGTATCAAACTGTATAAACACCATTTGATGCAGTATACGCACGTACTGCCCGGCAGTATTTTTTATCCTGAAATCATAACGTATTTTATATTTGGCAATTTTTTCGGGTGGCAGGCTCCTGAAAAATTCACGCCCTTTATTTTCAAAATTCAGGAAATATGGCTGGTCTTCCGGATGAATATGGCTTAGGTAATAGCCGGTAGTGATATCAGGCTCAAAACCCATGATATTTTTAATGGAAGGGTCTACATAATCAAATTCCCCTTCAGGGATATTAAAAATAAAGTAAAAGTACTCCCCCACCTGGAAAATACTCAACAGCTTTTTGTGGATTTCGAGTTCAAAAGCCAGTTTCTCGTTTTCATTTTCAAAACGGTTTCCGGAAACATCAGTCCATATTTTACGGGCTTCAGAGAAGAAATTTTTCATAGGCTTAAAAACACTGTTTCCCCAAATATAGGATATTCCCGCATACAAAAAACAGAAAAGGGTTAAGCCTGAATAAGCTTAACCCTTTATATATAATTCTTTAGTAAAAATATTATTTCTGCCTGAAGTAAACATCTATGGGCACCCCGCTAAAGTTAAAGTGCTCCCTCAGCTGGTTTTCTATATAGCGCCTGTACGGGTCTTTAACATACTGCGGCAGGTTACAGAAAAACACAAACTGCGGCATAGGCGTAGGCAGCTGCATACAGTACTTTATTTTTATGTACTTGCCCTTAAGCGCCGGCGGTGGGTTGTTTTCTATAATAGGCAGCATCAGTTCGTTTAATTTGCTGGTAGCTACGCGTTGCTTACGGCTTTCAAATACCTCTACAGCAGTTTCCAGTGCCTTAAGCAAACGCTGCTTGGTAAGCGCCGATATAAACAGGATAGGCACATCGGTAAACGGCTGTATTTCCTCGCGTATTTTCCTTTCGTAATCGCGGGTACTCATGGTGTCTTTTTCCACAAGGTCCCACTTGTTTACCAATATTACTATACCCTTGCGGTTTTTCTCGGCCAGCCAGAAGATACTCTGGTCCTGACCCTCAAAACCACGGGTAGCATCAATTACAAGTAATATAATATCGCTGTGTTCTATAGCACGAACCGAACGCATAACGCTGTAAAACTCCAGGTCTTCCTTTACTTTGGCCTTACGGCGTATACCGGCAGTATCTACCAGGTTAAACTTAAACCCAAAACGGTTGTATGTAGTATCTATAGCATCGCGTGTGGTACCGGCTATGTCAGTCACCACAAAGCGGTCTTCGCCAATAAGCGCATTTATGAATGACGATTTACCAGCATTCGGGCGGCCTACTACGGCAAAACGAGGCAGTACTTCGGCATTTTCATCAGCAGGCTGCGGATCGGGCAGGGCTTCGATGATTGCGTCAAGCAATTCTCCAGTACCGCTTCCGCTGGCACTTGATATGGTGTGGTATTCGCCGAGGCCCAGGTTGTAAAACTCATAGGCATCCTTTTCGCGCATGGCGTTGTCTACCTTGTTCACGGCCAAAATTACCGGCTTGGTCACTTTGCGAAGCAGCTTAGCCACCTCATCATCCATAGGGGTAATGCCCTCTTCCACGTCTACCACAAAGATGATAACGTCGGCTTCGTCTATCGCCAGTTCTACCTGGCGGCGTATTTCGCCTTCAAAAATATCGTCGCTTCCCTTTACATATCCGCCTGTATCAATTACAGAGAACTCCTTTCCGTTCCATTCGCTCTTGCCGTAATTACGGTCGCGCGTAACACCGCTCACAGAGTCTACAATAGCTTCCCTGCGCTGTATCAAACGGTTAAAAAAGGTAGACTTCCCTACATTAGGCCTGCCCACTATGGCTACGATATTATTCATCAGCTTATTTTAATTTTTTGCAAAAGTAGCAATTTTAAGTTGTAAAGTCATAAAGTCGAAAGTCTTAAAGTCAGGACTCGCTGAAACTTCACGACTTTCGACCTTAGACTTTAAGACTTTTGACTACTTATTGTTATACCCAAACCTCCTCAACTGGTAGTTATTACTCCTCCAGTCCTTGTTTACTTTAACGAACATTTGCAGGTGGATTTGCTTCCCGAAGAATTTCTCCAGGTCTTCGCGGGATTGTATCCCTACTTTTTTCAGGGCAGATCCTTTGTGCCCTATAATAATACCCTTCTGTGTATCGCGCTCCACCATAATCACGGCACGGATTCGGATGATTTCGTCTTCTTCTAGGAACTCTTCAGTTTCTATCTCTACAGCATAAGGGATTTCCTTATCGTAGTTCAGCAATATTTTTTCGCGGATGGTTTCATTTACAAAGAAACGCTCCGGCTTATCGGTAAGTGCATCTTTAGGATAGTACGGCGGCGATTCCGGAAGCAGCTCCAGTATGCGTTTAAATACATTTTCAACATTAAAGTTTTCCAGTGCGCTTATAGGGTAAATCTCAGCATTAGGCACTTTTTCCTTCCAAAGTGCTACCTGTTCTTCCAATTGTTCTTGGCTGCTTTTGTCAATTTTATTTAGCAATAATAAAACCGGCACTTTAGCCTTCACAATCTTATTGAAAAACGCCTCATCTTTTAAATCCTTCTCGCCCACCTCGACCATATACACCAGCACATCGGCATCTTCAAAAGCAGTTTTCACAAAGTCCATCATGTTGCTTTGCAGTTCGTATGCAGGCTTTATTATACCCGGCGTATCGCTGAACACCGCCTGAAAATCATCGCCGTTTACTATGCCCAGTATGCGGTGGCGCGTGGTCTGTGCCTTGCTGGTAATGATAGAAAGGCGCTCGCCTACAAAGGCATTCATAAGCGTGCTTTTGCCTACATTCGGGTTGCCTATAATATTTACGAATCCTGCTTTATGTGCCATAACATGGTGTATTTAAATGAAAAAAGCCATTGATACAATGGCTTATATTGCAGGTGCAAAGGTATTATATATTATTGGCAATGGCAACATACGCCATGTAGTGCGGATGGCGCAGGCCGCATTGCCCCTGGCAGGAATTAATTACCGTTAGTTGGCCGACTTTATTTTCTCTATAAAATAAATCGGGATAAGCACAAATGTAAGGCACAACAGCCCTGCGAAAATTTCCATTTCACCATAAGGCCAGTGCATATGCCTTGAGGTTAGACCGAATGAAAGCAAAAATGAGGTTATCAATGCGACGGCATAAACAAATTTTTTCATGTGAAATTGTTTTGGTTAATTCATCGCAATATAATGGGTTATAACCGTTAAAAAAATACCCAATGTCAGGTATTTTAACTAAATACCATAACGCAACCTTCAGTATTTATCACTACCTTGTAAGCCACAAACCTTCATTTATACCAAATATGAAAAAAACTACTTTATTGTTACTGTGCGCTTTATGCTTTACAATTAATACTTTTTCACAATCAGAATACCACGACAGCAGCTTTGGCACCAATAGCATTATAACCGAGAATCCCCTTTACCAGGGCAGCACCCTTAATGTGTTTATGCATGATGATGCTATTTATGCCCTAATGCTGGATATTTCCACCGGATTAACCATGCATAAATACAATAGTGCAGGCGAACAGGACACAGACTTTGTTATTTCTATGACCAGCGATACCTATTACTGGAGTGCAGGCGATGCTTTTCAGGCCTTTGCTGAGGTGACGCCTGACAACAAAATACTGGTAGCCACCCATGGCCTCAGCCCTAATAACGATCCTAACATAACATATTATCACCTTAGTCGCTATAACATAGACGGAACAATTGACACTTCTTACGGTGTAGACGGTTATGCTACAATACCGTACAACGAAGGCGATTACCTGATGCTGCTAAACGCATTCCGCCTGCCGAATGAGGACCTCATTACTATAGGACACACGGGCAGCTCTGTATGGATTGACAAGTTTAACGAAAACGGCATACGCTATAACGATGTGTGGGACAACGGCCGTATTACTTATGGTTTTACACAGGAAAATAATTTCCCTTATGAGGCGCACTATTCTGCAGAGGACAATAGTATCTATGTCTCGTTTATAAACATGGACAGCGAATACAACCTAACCTCCACAATCTTAAAGCTGAACCTGGGCACCGGCCTGCCCGATACAGGTTTCGGCACAGCCGGGATAATCACATTGCCCATTACAGAGATGATTACGCGCTTTACACTGACGGCAGATAACAAAATACTGGCAACAACCCAGGAAGGATATACTAACATACTGCGCAAGTACAATGCTGATGGCTCCCTAATAACCGAATTTGGCACCAATGGTTCCCAGCCGATTGTTGAAAACGAGTTCCGCATACAAAAACTGGTAACCGAAGCGGACGGAAAAATTACCATAATGGGCAAAAAAAATTATGAGGATGGTGTGGCAATTTTTAAGCTGAATGCCAATGGCACTGCCGACACCAGCTTTGGTATAGGTGGAAAAATTGCACACGAAAACGCAAATGCCCAATACTGGGTTTTCGATTATACTGAAAACGAAGATTATATGATTTTAGGCGGAAGTTACCGCACTACAGGCGAGCTGGAACCCTCACTGCTTAAATTGTTTAAAACCGCACAACAACCGGCTTCAGTTTCCGGCAGTATGGTCCAGGCAGTAGCATTATACCCCAACCCCACAGCAGGCCAGGTAAACCTGCAAACCGAAAAAGATATTGTAAGTGCCGAGGTATATACCATAACCGGGCAGCGTGCCGCAACCTTTACCATTACAGATAATACGATAAATATAGCTGAGCTTGCCTCAGGCACCTACCTTCTTAAACTATATGACTCACAAGGTAGTGTATACACAAAAAAACTGGTTAAGATATAATTACACACCAAACAACACATTATTCTCCATTGCCTTAATAAGCGGGGCAGTGTCTTTTAGCTGTACCGGATTTAAAAATGCAGCCGTATGGCGCTCGTGGTGGGTATCGCTGCCTGCAAAATCTATCATACCTTCTTCCAGCAGTTTTTGGGCAATATCGGCTACACCTTTGCCATAGTAACCGGTAACCGAAAGCAGGTTAATCTGGAATTTACAGCCTGCTTTTTTCAGCTTGGTATATTCCTCCTGTTTAAAGTGGTAAAACAGGTAGCGTTCAGGGTGTGCCATAATGGGTTGGTAGCCCTCAAGCTGTAATTGGAAAATTGCCTCATACAATTGCAGCGGGGCAGCAAGGTAACTCATTTCCACCAGCACGTAATTGTCTTTTATAGTAAGCAGCGGTTCATTGCCTATACGTTTTAAAAAAACATCGTCTATAAGATATTCGGCGGCAGCTTTAAAAGGCTCGTATACACCTTGCTGCTTCAGGTATTCCTTGTGTTTATCTTCAGTAGCCAGTATGCCGTCGCGGGTGTTGTTCCACACTCCTGTAAGTACGTGCGGGGTGGTTACAAACTGGCTGAAGCCATATCCTTTAAGCGTATTGATTAGCGAAAGGGAGTCAGCCTCGTCCTTGGCGCCGTCATCTATGCCTGGCAGCAGGTGCGAGTGTATATCTATATATCCCTGTGGGATAAGGCTGGCCAGCGACATGGCGGTACTTTTTTTCTTGAAGAGGGAAAACAAAGGCTTATAGTTTAGTGGTGACCTTACAAAAATAATGAAAACACCGCTTGAATAATGCCTTAGGCAGTAATTTTCCCGTTGCGCGAAAATAGTTTGTGCTGCGGGTAGGCTTCTCTAAGTAATAACTGTGCTACAACCAATAGCAGCGGCAGTACCGTAAGCAGGTATGGCTTGTTCAGCATAAAGAGCAGGTACACCACCACACATCCCAGTAATACAAAGGCAGTTTTACGCAATGCAACCAGTTTATGGGCAAAGCTGAAGTACAGCAGCACCAGAAACAGCGGATTTACCAGCAGCGCATTGTAGTTCCACGTTACCTCGGTATGGAAAGAATACAGACCAACAAAACAGAAGAAAATACCAAGCAACCCGAAAAGTGCATACAGCACCCTGCGAAGGAAAATGTATTTTGATAAAACAACCAACACTACACAAGTAAGTGTAAAGGTATAAATGTTATTCCACCACGACATTTGGGTTTGTTCAGTGCTTTTGTATACAGTTTCTACAGGTTGTGCCAACGGCTGGCCGTTTTGTAGTGTTGTATTACCAATACCTTGTAATAATTGTTCCGGTAAAAACAGCTTGTGCAGCTTGGTATCGGTCTTTATCCCAAAAATAAGATTGATACCCAGGCTTTCGTAAAAACTGTAGTGCAGCTTTTCGCATACTATTTTGCGGTAGGTTTTGCCTTCATCAGTATTTTTCATGGATATTTTTTCCGGAACATGATGCCCTAATACATCGCTCACCATAGTGGTGCAGTTACGGTCAAAATATTTATAGGTATAATATTTCTTGTCGGAGTTTAGCGTAAGCGCCAGTTCGTCTATTACCTGTTGCTTTTGCTGCTGGGTAAGGTTCAGTTTTTGCTCAAAAACATCGCGGTTGTAGTATTCATAGGCATTTACAAAATCAGCATACGATGCCGCCGATACAAAATACTGCAAATCGCCTTTTACAAACTTCAGGTAGAAATTCGGCGTACTGAAATCGAACGTACCGTAATTAAACACCACGTCAAGCCCTGTTGCAGGGTCAGCCACACGTATGGCAGTATGCCCAAAAACCGAATACAGCTCCTGACCCGGCCCGCAGGTAATCAACGTTATAAAGGATTTATCAGATAATTGCTGGGCGCGTGTACACAACGGCAGTACCAGTAAAAGCATCAGTACCGGGAACCGCAATTTTAATAACGTACGCATGGTGTTTGTGGTGTTGTATTTAGTGCCTAAAGATACCCAAATCTACCTTAACGGAAAAAATATTTGAGTACAGTGCCGCACTTTGGTCACCCAGGTCAGTAAGGGCGTAGTCTATTTCTATACCGCGGTACTTAAATCCCACCCCCATATTGGGCTGGAAGGTAAGGCGCTGGCTGTTGTCCAGCTGTTGTTCGTTCTGGAAGTTGCCCGCACCCAGCCTTAAAAAGGCCATATCCAGGTAACCGAATTCAAAACCCATAGCCGGGTCTATACTTACAAAGTCGAGGTTTACAATATCGTTGGTCTTGGCAAACTGCATGTTAAGGTTAACCGCTGCCAAAAGGCTGTAATCGCCGTGGAACTCAAATTTCTTTGCCACACCAAGCTGTGCTTTCGGCAAAGTAATCTCTGTGGTTTCGGGCAGTTCCTGGTTTTGGCCTGCCACGGCACCGCTTATTTTCTCATACTCTTCTTCATTTATGGCCCAAACGTTGTATGTAGTGGTAATATCGCGCAGCATAAAGCCCAGCTTCCATTCGTTTTTGGTTTGGTACTGCATCCCGAAGTCGAACCCAAAGCCCCATGAATTGGCAAACTTACCAATGATGCGGCGTATTACCTTGGCATTAACACCATAGGTAAAACCATCAAGGGGAGCCTTGCGGGCATAGCTCAGGGTAAATCCGTAATCGGCAGTAGAGAAAAGACTGATGCGGTTGTAGTCGATGTTCCCCTGGTCGTCTATCAGCTGGGTGGTGTTCATAATATCGTCCACCCCAAAGCGGATAACCGATATACCCAGTGCGCTGCGGTCGTCTATCGGCATGGCAAAAGCACCGTAGTCGTATTGGGCTATGTTGGCAAAATAGCTGGCGTGCATCAGGGCGGCCTGGTTATCGGTAACAGCCATAAGGCCGGCCGGGTTCCAGTAGCCCGAATTTACGTCGGCAGTACTGCCCGTTACGGCATTGCTCATACCCAGCGCAGCGGCATCTACCCCAATACTCATAAACTCGTTAGAGTATTTACGGGTGGTTTGCGCCCCGGCACTAAGGGCAACGAATACAGTTATGACAGACAGTAATTTTCCCAACACGGTTATTTTGTGCAAATATGATATAAAAATCTCAATTACTAAACTCCGTTTCTATTAACTTTATTGTATTACATTTGCGTATAAATTTTAAGACATGTCTGTAAAGAAACACATCCCTAATTTCATTACCCTGCTTAACCTTGCTTCGGGCCTTATAGCCCTTATTTATGCGTTTGACACCAACTGGCCAATGGCTTTCTTTTGGGTGTGCCTGGGTATTTTCTTTGATTTTTGGGACGGCTTCTTTGCCCGTGTGCTTAAAGTTTCAAGCCCTATAGGCCTGCAGCTCGATTCGCTTGCCGATATGGTAACCAGCGGTGTGGTGCCCGGCCTTGCCATCTTCCAGATGCTTGTAGGCATAGTAGATATGCAGGCAGAACTGAACCTGGAGGGCGATAATTTTTACCTTGGGCTGCTGCCGTATGCCGGTTTCATAATCACACTGGGTTCAGCTTACAGGCTGGCAAAATTCAATGTAGACACCCGCCAGACCGATTCGTTCATCGGCCTGCCTACGCCTGCCAACTCACTGCTTATCATGAGCCTGCCGCTTATACAGTCATTCAGCGACGGTACCGGCTGGGTATTCGATATGCTGAGCAACCCGTATGTACTGGTAGGCATCAGCATTGTGAGTGCATTCCTGCTTAACTCAGGCATACCACTGTTTTCGCTAAAGCTGAAATACTTCAACTGGGAAACCAACAAAGTACAGGTCATCTTCCTGGTACTATCGGTAATCCTGATGTTTGCGCTGCAATATGCTGCTATACCACTCATCATCATCCTGTACATACTGCTTTCGGTAGCCACCCGAAACATTTGGCACAAAGCATAATACGTTTATATGGCAGCACCAAAACGCACACCTGTAACCCCGGTGAAGCGCACTACAACGCGTACCGCAAAAACGGCTGCACCTGCCAAACGTAAGCCCTCAAAAAGCAAAAAGCAAAAACTTACACCGCTAAGCATACTGAAATATTCGGTATACATGCTGTTGCTGTCGTTTGCCGTGACGGGAGTATACCGTTTCAGGCATGGGTTTATGGTGTACCTGGGTTTTACCAAAATAAACAACAAAGCCGTTACCGTTTTCACCAAAGAAGAACGTAAGATAGCCGACCTGCGCATTTACGAAATTGTAAGCCGTCACAAAGACCGTATTTTCGGGTTTGACGTATCGCATTACCAGGGTGAAATAAACTGGGACAGCATAGAGCACACCAAAGGCGATTTCCCGCTTGATTTTGTATTTATCCGTGCTACTGCAGGTAGCAGTAGTTCGGACAACCAGTTTAAGCGTAACTGGAAGGACGCCAAGCGTACCGGCTTTATCCGTGGGGCATACCATTACTATCGTCCGGATGAAAACTCAGTTAAACAGGCCGATAATTTTATAACCCACGTGGCACTACGCAAAGGTGACCTTCCACCGGTACTGGACATCGAAAAAATACCGAGCGGGCAAAGCATGGACAGCCTGAAAAGCGGCCTGAAACGCTGGCTCGATAAAGTAGAGGAACACTACGGCGTAAAACCCATCATCTATAGCGGTGAGAGTTTTTATACTGATTTTTTAAAGAAAGAATTTACAGGCTACAAGCTGTGGATAGCCAATTACAGTTTCTTTAACGATGATATACGGAAGGAGTGGGATTTCTGGCAATTTACAGATAAGGCTGCTATCCTCGGCATAGAAGGCAAGGTAGATGCCAACATCTATAACGGCAGCAAGAAGGATTTAAAGGGTTGCTGTATCCAGTAGTTTTTCAAAACACACGCTATTTTCTACACCTGCATACTGCCCGTAATTCGGTATCAGTACATACCCCGACTTCTTATATAGGGCAATGGCTTCGGGTTGTTTGAGGCCGGTTTCCAACATGCATTTTGCATGGCCAAGTTCTGCAGCCCATTGTTCCAGGGCAGCGAGCACCTGTGCCGCAATACCCTTGCCCCTGTGTTCCGGCAGCGTATACATACGCTTTACCTCCATAGCATCCGGGCTGAGTTCTTTTATGGCGCCGCAACCTACGGGTATATCACCCTCGTAAGCCACGATTACATGCTTAATCGCGGCGATCTTATTAAATTGGTGGTAAAAGGCATGCTCATCACCATCGCGGATGGCGAGGTCGGCATCCAGTAACTGCACCAATGGTACAAAATCAGGGTCGGTAGAATCGGTACGTTTCAGGGTGAGCATAATATTATTGAATTACAGTGAGAGATTTCTCCTATCGTCGAAATGGAATACGCTATGGATTACTTACAACCTTTCCTTTTATATATTCGGCACGGTTTACTTCTTTCCACAACGAATCACGTCCTTTCAGTTCTTTCATAAAACCATCACGGTGAAACGCCCCGTACAGTATAACGATTTTATCGCTTTGGGCAGCAGCCACTTTATCAGCCAGAAGCTTATTACGCAACGTAAGCATCAGGTAATCCCTGTCTGACGACGATACCTTATCTCCCTTATATTTTTCAGTAAACGAAGCCGTTTTATCATAATCGTCTAATACTAATGCTCCCTTATCAGCCTCATAAACATTTATTAGCGAATCCATATAATAATCGGCCCTGACGTCTTTTTCAGCATCAATACCTGTATTCTTGGTCGACTGATGCACTATACCTTTTATCTGGTACTTTTTCATGTCCTTATTATTTGCATCCAGGTAATTGCTCATATTAAAACCCAACACCTTTCGCAGCTTACGCTTGTAGGTATCCTGCTCAAGGCTGTCCATATCCTTACGCCAGCGCACGCCTTCATAGAAAAATACATAGCCCTCATTGCGCAACGAATCATTAAACTGCTTCACCTCATCATAAAACTCAGGCTTATTGATGTGTATCATGGGTACAAACACCACTTTTTTTGTCCCGTTTGTGTAGTAATACGGGTTGTTATGCTTAAACATGGACACGGCAAGTTTGGTAAGCATCTTACCGCAGGAGGCCAGCAACACCGCTGTTATGAATAATAAGGCCAGTTTTTTCATGCTGTTAATGTATAAAAAAGCCGGGAGCATAACACCCCCGGCTGTAATATATTTTAGATCCGGATAAGAAACAACAGCGTTACCAGCTTCCTCCGGCACCACCGCCACTAAAGCCGCCGCCGCCGAAACCTCCTTTAAAGCCTCTTTTTGTTGTGGGCTTTGGAGACGAAAAAGTCCAACTTTTAGATTTACCGCTGCTCTTTATGGGAATGTACTTATAATCCGGCAAAAAGCGGGTAAGCCATGCAAACAGCATCAGTAAAAAGAGAAGCCCTGAAATCACCAAGACAATCCACATTAGTAATACCCATGGGTTCTTGTTATCTTTCCACCACGGCACCACTTCCGCCTCAGCTTTAAACTTACCGCTAAGTGCTTTAAAAATAGCATCGGTGCCATTATCTAAACCATAATAATAACGTCCTGCCTTAAAATCAGGCAGCATATAATCCCTGATAATTTGACCGGTAATACCGGCAGTGAGCCTGCCCTGTACACCATAGCCCGTAGCTATATACATTTCACGGTCGTCTTTACTAACCAATACAAAAACGCCATTATCCTTATCAGCCTGCCCTACACCCCATTTTTGTGCCCATAGTGGTGCCACACGCGCTGCGCTATCGCCTTTAAGGTTTTTTACTGTAGCAATTACTATTTGGGTAGAAGTGGTATCGGCATAATTAAGCAGTTTGGTTTCCAGTGAATATCTTTCTATAGAGTCCAGCATTTCGGCATAATCATACAAACTGGTTTGATGCTCCGGGATTTCCGGTATAACAAATTGGGCAAAACCGGTTAAAGGAGCCAATAAAAGGCTGAAGTAAACAAAAAAATATTGTATTGGTTTCATTGGTTAAAATTTAAAAAGCCGGAAAGCATGTCTTTCCGGCTGCAATATAGTATAAAAAATGAATCATAATTACCAGCTTCCCCCGGCACCGCCGCCACTGAAGCCGCCGCCACCAAAACCGCCACTGAAGCCGCCGCCTCCACCGCCACTCCAGCCACCGGAACTACCTCCGCCCCAGCCGGAGCCACTGCTGCCGCGCCCAAGGCTGCTCAGTATAAGTATATCGGTAAGATCAGGGCCGCCCCAGCCACGGTTACCTCCTCCGCCACCGCCACGGTTCCGGAAAATAATAACCAGTATAATGATAACCAAAATGATGATAAAAGGTATAAAGCCTAAAAATCCGCCATCGTCCTTTTTTCGTTCGCCCTTAAATTTGCCGTTCAGTGCCTGGAAGATAGCATCGGTACCGTTATCAAGGCCCGCATAATAGTCACCTTTTTTAAACTCGGGAGTAATCACACTACGGATAATAGTGCCCACCTGCCCTGCCGTAAGCCTGCCCTGCACACCATAGCCGGTAGCTATATACATGTCTCGGTCATCACGGCTTACCAGTATAAAAATACCGTTATCTTTATCCTTTTGGCCTACCCCCCAGGTCTGTGCCCATTCGGGTGCTACACGCCCTGCGCTGTCGCCGTTAAGGTTTTCTACCGTGGCTATTACTATCTGGGTAGAAGTAGTATCAGAATAGCGTACCAGCTTTTCCTCAAGCCGTGTTTTTTCATCAGATGAAAACAACTTAGCATAATCATATACACTGGTTTGGAAATCCGGTTTTTCGGGAATCTTAAACTGGGCATAGCCCTGCTGTGATACTGCACAAAGCAGCAACACAAGCACTATAAGATGTAATAGTTTTTTCATTTATCCTCTTGATATAGTATCGGGGAGTTCATTTTTATCATCATCCGCATACGGGAAATAGGTTTTAAGGCGGTCACCAGCGCGTACTATGCCTTCGGCCAGGCCTTGTACAAACCTTCTTTCCTTAAAATGGCCTATCACCACATCTTTGGTACAGTCCCAAAAATCTGCTTCCACCACCTTGTCTATACCTTCATCTCCTACTATGGCAAATGACCGGTCTTTTAGGCTTATGTAAAAAAGCACACCGTTACGAGCATTGGTTTCATGCATATTTAAAAACTGAAAAACCTCCTGTGCCCTTTCGAGCGGAGGTTTTTCCGATGTATTTTCTATATGCACCCTTATTTCACCACTGGTGTTTTTTTCAGCCTGCTGAATCGCTTCTACAATAGCTTTCTCATCTTCGGCAGATAAAAAATCGTTTGGTGCAGCCATAGCTTATTTTTTGTCGAAGTTAAACTCTACATCTACAGGCTTATCAGCGCCTTCTACAGCATCAAAATATGGTTTTTCCTTATACTCGCCAAGGAACATTGAATTCGGGAAACGCAACACATACTTATTATACTCCTTTACAGCATCGTTAAAGCGCACCCTCGATGTACGTATTTCGTTTTCTGTAGAGGCAAGCTCATCCTGCAATTTCAGGAAGTTTTCATTTGTTTTAAGTTCAGGATAATTCTCCACACTTACAAGAAGCCTTGACAGTGAAGAAGAAACACCACCCTGCGCTTTGTTAAACTCGGCAAGCTGCTCAGGAGTAACATTAGACGGGTCTATGGTAACCGAAGTAGCCTTAGCCCTGGCCTCTATAACAGCGGTTAGTGTACTTTTTTCAAAATCGGCAGCACCCTGTACGGTTTTCACAAGGTTACCTATAAGGTCATTCCTCCTCTGGTAGTCGGTTTGCACGTTACCCCAGGCCGAATTTACATCCTGGCTTCTTTCAAGAGCCGTATTTTTTATGCCCATTACCCAAAAGAAACCTATGCCTATAATAGCCACAATTACTATAACCGGTATTAACCACTTTTTCATTTCTCGTTTGTTTTTTTATTAAAGTTCTTTTTTTATGTTGATTAACTGTGTTTTCACCAATTCTAATTTACGGATAATTTCATACTTATCCATAGTCTTTTTCTGACCTTCTTTTAAATGCACTTTGGCGCCGTCCAGCGTAAAGCCACGCTCCTTTACCAAATGGTATATAAGCTCCAGGTTCTTTACATCTTCGGGGGTAAACATACGGTTGCCCTTCGCGTTCTTTTTGGGTTTAAGGATATCAAACTCCTTATCCCAAAAGCGGATGAGCGACGCATTAACGTCGAAGGCTTTGGCAAGTTCGCCAATACTGTAATAGCGTTTTTCAGGCAGATCGATATGCATCAGTCAAGCGATTGGTTTTCCTGGTTAGCTAATTTAGCAATTAATACGTATTCTTTTGCAGAAATATTGCCGTAATAGAAATTAAGCGGGTTTACCACCGTGCCGTTCTTATGCACTTCATAGTGCAGGTGGGGCGCCTCGCTTCGGCCGGTACTGCCCACGTAGCCTATAATATCGCCGCGTTTTACACGCTGCCCTGCCCTTACGGCAAATTTGCTCATGTGTCCATAAAGCGTCTGGTAGCCGTAGCCGTGGTTGATTACCACACGATTTCCGTAACCCGACATTTTATTATCTGCCGCCGACACCACGCCGTCTCCGGTGGCATAGATAACCGTACCGGTACGCGCACTGAAGTCCATACCCGCGTGGAACTTACGCACTTTGGTAAACGGGTCGCTCCTGTACCCAAACCCCGATGCCATCTGGCGGAGGTCTTCATTTTTAACAGGCTGAATGGCCGGTATGGCACTAAGCAGTTTTTCTTTGTCTTTGGCCAGTTTGGCTATTTCGTCAAGGCTCTGGCTTTGCACCACTATTTCCTTGCTCAGTACATCAATACGCTTTGTAGTGTTCTTTACAAGGTCGCTGTTGTTATAGCCTTCCAGCTCCTTATAACGGTTTACCCCGCCGAAGCCCGCTTTACGCTGCTCTTCAGTTATCGGTGTAGCATTAAAGTAGGTACGGTACAGGTTATTATCACGCTCCTCCACATTCCCCAGGGCTTCCTCCATAAGGGCAGCCTTGCGGTTAAGGAGTTCGTATTTCAGCTTCATGTTGTCTATTTCACGGGTAAGCAGCCTGTCTTTTGGCGTTTCAAAAAACGGCGTATTAAGCAGCACCACAAAACACAAAAACCCGAACAGCGCCGACGCCGTTAAAAACAGCAACGCCACGCCTACCTTGCGGCTTTTCCTGATCCTTATCTTATGGAAGGCCAGCTTTTCGGGGTCGTAATAATATTTTACCTTCGCCATGTGGTTAATTTATTCTATTTTTGCACCTTAACGGAAAAAACCGTACCATGAGGTACATTGCATAACGAGCAAATGTAAGAAATGTTACGGTTACGGCACTACTTATTTAGTTTGCCAGGCCATTTTACAGATATTTTTAAGCTAAAAAACAAACTTTCATACGAGCATGAAATCCCAGGATATCAGGAAAAAATTCCTGCAATTTTTTGAAGAAAGAGGCCACCTTATTGTCCCTTCTGCCCCTATTGTAACCAAAGACGACCCTACCCTGATGTTTAACAACAGTGGTATGGCACAGTTTAAAGAGTTCTTCCTTGGCAACGGCACGCCGAAAAGCAAGCGTATAGCCGATACCCAAAAATGCCTTCGCGTTAGCGGAAAGCACAACGACCTGGAAGATGTAGGCTTTGACACCTACCACCACACCATGTTTGAGATGCTGGGCAACTGGAGCTTTGGCGATTACTTTAAAAAAGAGGCCATAAACTGGGCATGGCAACTGCTTACCGAAGTGTACGGCATACCGAAAGACATACTGTACGTTTCGGTTTTTGAGGGCAACCCTGAAGAAAACGTACCGTTTGACCAGGAAGCGTGGGACATCTGGAAAGAACTGATAGATGAAGACCGTATTATCCTTGGCAACAAAAAAGACAACTTCTGGGAAATGGGCGACCAGGGTCCATGTGGGCCTTGTAGTGAAATCCACGTAGACATCCGTTCTGCGGAGGAAAAAGCACTGGTATCTGGCAAGAGCCTTGTAAACGCTGACCACCCCCAGGTTGTGGAAATATGGAACAACGTATTTATGGAGTTTAACCGTAAGGCCGACAAAAGCCTGGAGAAACTTCCTGCACAGCACGTAGATACCGGCATGGGCTTTGAGCGCCTTTGTATGGTGCTACAGGGTGTTACGTCTAACTACGACACAGACGTGTTTACACCACTTATCAGCAAAATAGAAACCCCTACCGGTGCTAAATACACTATTAAGGCTGCTAACGAAGACGAAGAAAAAATAAACATAGCCATCCGTGTGGTGGCAGACCACGTACGTGCGGTGGCATTTGCCATTGCCGACGGACAGCTGCCAAGCAACGGTGGTGCGGGTTATGTTATCCGCAGGATATTGAGGAGGGCTATCCGTTACGCGTTTACTTTCCTTAACAAAAAAGAGCCATTTATCAATGAGCTTGTGGCTGTACTTGCTGCACAGATGGGCGAATTCTTCCCGGAAATAAAGGCACAGCAAACACTTGTTACCAATGTTATCCGTGAGGAGGAAGCCTCGTTCCTGCGCACCCTGGACCAGGGGCTTCAGCTACTGGACAATGTAGTGGCAGAAACTACAGGTACTGAAGTGAGTGGTGCTAAGGCATTTGAACTATATGACACTTTCGGTTTCCCGGAAGACCTTACTGCGCTTATCCTTAAAGAAAAAGGTTATACATATGACAAGCCTGGCTTTGATGCCGAACTGCAAAAACAAAAGGAACGCAGCCGTGGCGCTAACGAAGTGGCTAAAGACGACTGGGTTATCCTTGTAGACGGCAATACCGAAAGCTTTGTTGGTTATGACCAACTGGAGAATGACGTAAAAATAACGCGCTACCGTAAGATAGATTCTAAGAAAGACGGTGTGCTATACCAGATAGTACTTGATGCTACGCCTTTCTACCCGGAAGGTGGTGGCCAGGTAGGTGATAAAGGCGTACTGCAATCGGCTAACGAGAGCATTGAAATCCTTGACACCAAAAAAGAGAACAACCTTATACTGCATATAACCAAGTCGCTTCCTGAAAATGTAAACGGCAGTTTTGTAGCTAAGGTAAACGCTACCCTACGCGATGAAAGCCAAAGCAACCACACGGCTACACACCTGCTACACCAGGCACTGCGCAGCATCCTTGGTACACACGTGGAGCAAAAAGGTTCGCTTGTAAGTCCGGGATATTTACGTTTCGACTTTTCACATTTTGCAAAAGTGAGCGATACCGAGCTTGCCGAAGTTGAGGCTTTTGTAAACACCCGCATACAGGAGCACCTGCCGCTTATAGAGCGCAGGAGCATTCCGTTTAAGCAGGCGGTTGAAGAAGGTGCCATGGCACTATTCGGAGAGAAATACGGCGACAATGTACGTGCCATTAAATTTGGCGACAGCATGGAACTTTGCGGTGGTACACACGTTAAGAACACTGCCGATATATGGTACTTTAAAATAATAAGCGAAAGCGCTGTAGCAGCAGGTATCCGCCGTATAGAGGCGATTACCGGCACTGCGGTTAAGGACTTCTTTGCATCGCAGGAAAAAGCCCTTGACGAAATTAAGGCTACCCTTAAAAATCCGCAGGATACGCTTAAAGCTGTCGTATCATTACAGGATGAAAACGCCAAACTTAAAAAACAGGTGGAAGCACTCCTTAAAGAGAAAGCGAAAAACCTGAAAGGCGAACTTGCCGCCGAGCTACGGGAAATAAACGGCGTGAAGTTCCTTGCCAAACAGGTAGACCTTGACCCTACAGGTGCTAAAGACCTGGCTTACGAGTTGGGCAACCTTGGCACAAACCTATTCCTTGTACTGGCTACCGTAAATGAAGACAAGCCGATGCTTACCTGTTACGTAAGCAAGGAGCTTGTTGCCGAAAAAGGCCTTAATGCAGGTACTGTAGTACGCGAGTTGGGCAAGTTTATACAAGGCGGCGGCGGCGGACAGCCATTCTTTGCAACTGCTGGCGGTAAAAACCCGGCCGGTGTAGCTGAAGCACTTGCAGCAGCCATTAACTATGTGAAGTAGTTTTTCACTCTGATATATTACAAGCCCTTCTTTTCGGAGGGCTTTGTTTTTTATAATTAACTTTGCTAAAAAAGCACATGCAGTTCAGCACACCGGTACCACTACAGGAAGGCAATCCTAAGATAGACTACAACTCACGCATACTATCGTTGGGGTCGTGCTTTGCCGTGAATATCGGGCAGAAGTTTGATTATTTTAAGTTTCAAAATACCATCAACTCGTTTGGCATACTGTTCAATCCGCTGGCACTGGAAAAGGTAATCCGCTTTGCTGTAGAAAACAAGACCTTCACTGACGCTGATGTCTTTCAACACAACGAACTATGGCACTGTTATGACGCCCACAGTGACCTGAGCAACCCTGATAAAGAACAATTAATCCACAATCTCAACACGGCCTGCCAGACCCTGCGTGATGCAATTGTTTCTGCTACACACATTAACATAACCCTTGGTACTGCATGGGTGTATCGCCTTACTGAAACCGGTGAACTGGTAGCCAACTGCCATAAGGTTCCGCAAAAACATTTTACAAAAGAACTGCTTGATGTAGCCACCATTGGCAACAGCCTGCAAAATATCCTGTCACTAATAGCACAGGTAAACCATACCGCAACAGTGATATTCACCATATCGCCGGTACGTCACATAAAAGATGGTTTTACCGAAAACCAATGGAGCAAGGCCAACCTCATCTCAGCCCTGCATGCCACGTTGCAAGTTCCCCCTCCGGGGGTTAGGGGGCTGTACTTCCCTTCTTACGAAATAATGATGGACGAGCTGCGTGACTACCGTTTTTATGCCGAGGATATGATTCACCCAAACCAGGTAGCCATTGATTATATATGGGAACGCTTTGCCCAAAACTGGGTTAGCGAGGAAGCACAGCAAACCATGAAGCAGGCCGACAACATACAAAAGAGCCTACAGCACCGCCCGTTTAACCCGGAATCTGACAGCCACAAAAAGTTTCTGGAAAACCTCGGCACAAAGATTGCTATACTACAGCAACAGCATCCGCACATACAATTTTAAGGGTACCAAATTTACACCAAAACAAAATGTTAAAGAAAATACTAATCGGCACAGCGGCAGTAATCCTTATACTGCTTGCGTTCCGTTATTGTGAATTTAAAAAAGACGGCGACGGCACCACCTTTGAGGAGTCGGCCATGATACAGCAACAGATAAAAAACGTGGGTAAGCTGGTGGTTACCGAAGGACACTTCAGCGAGGTGGTAACCTATAAAAACAAGGAGAATTACCTTGGCGATTACCTTTCGTTTGAAAAGAAAGCACTGGTTATTGTTAATGCCGAGGCCACTGTAAGCTATGACCTAAGGCAGGTGCAGTATGATATAGACGAGGAGAATAAAACCATTACCATTACAAACATCCCAAAAGAGGAGATTAAAATCTCTCCCGATATTAAGTTTTACGACATTCAGGAGAGTACTTTCAATGAGTTTACCGGCGACGATTATAATAAGATAAGCAAGCAGGTAAAGGAAAGCATGCGCAAGAAGATTGAGAAAAGCACTTTAAAGACCAATGCACAAAACCGCCTGATAAGCGAATTGAGCAAGATATTAATCCTGACCAACAGCATGGGCTGGAAACTGCAATACAACGGCGAGCAGGTAAACGATAAGAATATTGATGTACTACTATAAAACTATCCCCATTTCATTAAACCGAAATGGGGATAGTTTTTATTACTGTTTTTTCTCTACTGTTACCTCTTTTTTGGTAATGGTTACATTGCTCTTATTATCGCCGTCTTTACTTTTGATGCTGAAACCGTCCTTGCTCACATTTACCGATGTACCGTCAGGGTCTTCAGCAGTTGTGGTAGTAGTGGTTGTAGTTGTCGTGGTATTCGTCTGCGGTTCGGGCTTAGGAGCCGGGGCCACAGGTTTTTCTACCGGGGCCGGGTCTACAGGTGGCGGGGCTACCGGTTCTTCTTTCTGTTTGCAGGAAGCCAGCAATAATACGGCTGCCGTTGCGGTTAATAATGCCTTTTTCATGATGTTGTCATTTTAGGTTATTAGTAATCATAAAATTACAAATCGTAACCCTAAAATAAACCTAAGGCAAACTTAAAACTTACTTAATCAACCCGATACGTTTACTGTGTGCTATGGCATCGCTGCTGTCCTTAAAGTAGCACACGGCCACTCCCATACTCTCTATATTCTTAACCGCCTTTTCAGCCTTGGGCTTTTTGCTGTGCCCGGTTTGGCGTATGTACACCGCCTTAACCGTGACGGGGAATATTTTGCACACATCTTCATACAAGAAAGGATCGTGCTGGGAATCGTCGCCCAGCAGGGTATACTGAAGGTGCGGGTAAAACTCCAGTATGTGTTTTATTTTGTCAAACTTATGGCTGTGGTTGCCGCGCCCGGTAACAAGGAAATCCATCAGGCTGGTTTTTATATCCTTAAGCAGCAGTACCGCACGTGGCAAATCGTGCTTGGTAGTGAACTTCACAATAAAAGTATACAGGTTCCATTCGCTGCTCGATACGTAGAAGAAAGCATTCTGCTCATCTTTATTATTACGCCCTGCCGTGCTCAGCGCCTGGTAGTGTGGCACCACGTCTTCAAATATCTTCCGGCTGTAAATATTCTTAAACAGCAAAATGTAAATCTTCTTGAAGAAATTCCGCGTATGTGAAACCAGGAACGTATCGTCTATATCCGATATAAATCCCAATGTCCCCTCATGCGGACGCACGTAGGTGCCTTTCTCCCTAATTTCTTCACCATTGTAGTTAAGACTCACGTAATAGTCGGCCCATCCATAGGCTAGTCCTTCCGTTAACGGTATACAGAATTTAAAATAGCCGTCGGCAAGGGTTTTGGTGCGTATTTTTTGTCCGTTATGTTCCAGGAACACTTCGGTGTTGGGGATTGTCTTTACAAGGAACATTTTAAGTACAGAACGTGCATTCTTAAAACGCTTTTTCTCAAACTCATAGCCATTTGCAGTATTAGGGCGAAACACATGCCCGAATACTATAAATTCCTGGTCGTTGGCATAGCCGCGATAAAGCCTGAGTATGGGTTCCATCAAAATTTTATCAATTTTATAAGAAGCGTGAAAGTTCCTTTTACTTAAATTTAGTTCAAAAATCGATACTAATGCCTACCCAAAAGAAATTTTTGCTAATAATTAACCCTATATCGGGCGGAAACGACAAAACGGAACTGAAAGAGCAGGTGCTGCAATTTGCTTCAGAACAGGGAATTGAAATCATTATCTACGAAACTACAGGCAAAAATGACGGGGCCAAAATACAGAAACTATACGAAGAACACACCCCCGAACGCATACTTGTGGCCGGGGGCGACGGCACCATAAAACTGGCAGGTGAAGCCATAGGGCACCACGATGTTGTGGTGGGCGTATTGCCTGCGGGTAGTGCCAACGGGCTTTCGGTAGACCTGAATTTGCCAACGGATATTGAAGATATATTGGAAGTAGCCTTTCATGGTGATTCCATAGAAATGGATATGGTGTGCATTAACGGCAAAAAAAGCCTGCACCTGAGCGACCTTGGCGCCAATGCCGAATTGATAAAGAACTACGAAAGCGGCAACGTACGAGGCAAACTGGGCTATGCCATACATGCATTTACTACGTATAAGGAGTTGGGCGACCCGTTTATGGTAACGGTTACTGCCAATGGCGAAACCCTGCAAAGCGAGGCACGTATGGTGGTGATAGCCAATACCCAAAAGTACGGCACAGGCGTTACCATAAACCCTTTGGGTAAAATGGACGACGGCAAATTTGAGATTGTGATATTAAAGTCGCTCGACCTGTTTTTTATAGGCCGTATACTCACCGGAAATATGCCTATTGAGGATGAAGAGCACGTACACATTATTTCAACCGAAGCAGCGGAAATAACGACCAACATGCCGGTAAGTTTCCAGATAGACGGGGAGTTTTGCGGTGAAGAGCAAAAGCTGGATATTAAGATACTGCACCGCCAAATGCGTGTGGCGGTACCTTAAACCGTAACGGGCTGTTCGGCTTTAAAAGGGCTGCGTTCGTGCCACTGTACTTTCGGGTCGAAATAGTTGAACAGCCATTCCATACTACGGTTGATCAGCGGTGTAGTGTGTTTTATAAGACCGTACACAGGTTCGGCCTGCGCGCCTACCGAGCTTTTTATTTCCATAGCCGAGCGCCCGTAAATAATATGGCTGAACTGCTTGTTGATGCTATAGGCTGCCATGTCGTACAGCATGTTCAGGTACAGCATTTTTTCTTTTTGGATGGCCGCATCGTAACCTAAAAAGTACGTATCCATATCGGCACCGTTTTTTATAAGGGTATTGAAGCCTACCAGTTTCCCATCAAGGAAATAACCGTAAAAACGGAAGTTATCGCCCAGCAGTTTCTTGAATGTATAAAAATGGTCTTCCGGCAGGTGGAACGTATTGAACGATGCATTTCCGGCTACGGTAAGGTACAGCTGCTGTATGCACTCGCTGTGCGCCTTTATTTCTTCACAATTCAGTTGCTTTTTTTCAATACCTGCCGCCTTTTTACGCGCACGGTTGTACTGGGTGCGGTATTTGGTGCTTAGTGCAGCAAGGTAATCGTCCATGTTTTCCCAATATTCCTTCCTTGAAAAAATCATGTTCGGCTGGGTGCAGAACTTGAAATAACCCGTATAACCTGCCGCATCAAAATCTGGGAATTCACTTTCGTTAAAATCCTTAATTGTAATCAGGTTGATGTACACGCACTGTTTGCGGTAGTATTTTTTCAGTGCATGCAGCGCCTTTTCAAACTGGGCTAAGGCAGCAACTTCATCCACATCATCATTTAGCAGATAGGCATTTTGGCCGGTAAGCATGTTATTGCCCAAAACCAGCACCTTCGAACTGAATTTCTTGAACAGGTATTCCTTCACGCAAAAGCCTTTTTCGCGCTGGCCAAGAGTATTTACGTCGCTAAGGTTGATGTATTGCGCCAGTGCAATGCCACACAGAGCATCACCCTTAAACAGGCCGATAAAATGGGCTGTCAGGTTTTCCGGGGCCGACTGTTCCAAAACCGAAAGATACGCTTTGGAAAGGAATATGTTGCTTTGCGCCAGTGCATCCCAGTTGTCCGGCAGGGAAGCTACGGTGCTATAAAGCCTGTAGTGCAGTTTGTGAGTAGGCATATTATATAAACCTCCCCGAAGGGAGGTCTTACAAAGTTATGAAATTTTTATTCCCATGCGCAGATAATGCCACCCATAATAGTAAAGCATACCGTAAAGTAGCCTGCGTTTATAAGGATGTATTTCCAGCTTTTGCCTTCAAACTGGGAGTTGGTGCCAATAATAGGCAGCGCCATAAGGATGCCCGCCATAAACCCATGCAGTGCACCGTGTTTAAAGGTGCGGTAAGCATGACCGTAGTCGGCCATGAAAGCGTCAAAAGACGGCTTTGGAGTCATAGCGCCACCACCTATCATCCCGTAAGCGCCAAACTGGTGAATGGTAAGGAACTGCAATACAAAAGCCAGCAGGAATGCAAAAATAAACGTAAGCCCGAATATTTTAAGCATATTGGCTTTTTTGGCAGCATCGGGGTCTACACCGGCTTCGCGCATCCATATAGTGCCGAAAACTTTTGGGTTGTACCATATAAACCCAACCGGGAATGTGGAAACTGCCGCTACAAGGACGGCAAGGAAATTAATGTGCATAATTGTTTGTTTTAGTGTTTATGTATAACAAATATATGGTTTTAAAATCAATTGGTTGTTAGGGGTTTATGAGAGTTATTACACAGAGCCACTCAGAGAGATTACAAAGATTCTGTGTTACAGAAGAGCATTTTATTTCAAATAGCCAAAAGCAGCATACCATTTACGGCGGCTTAAATACTCCATATTCCTGTCATTGGCATACGCCTCACGTTCAAAACTGATGTTACGGTAAGCTTCTTTTGATGTGCGATATTGCAGCCTGCGGATGAAGTATTCTGTTACGTACCAAATGTAGAACGGCAGTACCAAAAGCTCTGCTTGCTGGCGCAGGTGGATGCGTTCGTGGTTCAGTAAAACAGGGTTAGTGGCAAGGGTTTTATCCCGAACGAAAACAAACGGGAACAGCGTAAGTCCGCTATAACCCTTAGGGACTAAATATTTTGAGGCTATTACTATCATTTTGTGTAAAGTTCCTAAATTTGCGTATATGAGTGGCGGAATTTTTGGAAATAAATTAACAGAAGGCGAAGATTATTACCTTTCGCCCGAAGGCTATAAGGTGTTTACCGAAGCCTGGCACCTGAAACGCGGCTACTGCTGTAAAAGCGGATGCAGGCACTGCCCGTATGGGTACGATAAGCGTACGGGAGAATTTAAAAAATAGTTGTTGGTTGTCAGTTGTTGGCCACCCTCGAACCATGAACAATAAACCATAAACAACAAACATAAGACATGATTTTTAAAGAACAGATACTTGAGGGGATTCCGGTAGTTTTGCCGCAGCCAAAGCCGTATGACCCGGCGGTGAACCACGCCCCGAAACGTAAAGATATACTGAGTGCTGACGAAAAGAAATTGGCCCTGCGCAATGCCCTGCGTTACTTTGAGCCGCAGCATCATGCAGAGCTGATAAAGGAATTCAGCCATGAGCTGGAAACCTACGGGCGCATTTACATGTACCGCCTAATGCCGGATTATGCTATGTATGCCCGCCCAATAGACGAGTACCCGGGCGAGTCGCTTCAGGCGAAAGCCATTATGCTTATGGCCCAGAATAACCTGGACCCGGCAGTGGCACAGCACCCGCATGAGCTAATAACTTATGGTGGTAATGGGGCAGTATTCCAGAACTGGGCGCAGTACCGCCTGACCATGAAATACCTTGCCGAAATGACCGACGAACAAACGCTGGTTATGTACAGCGGGCACCCTATGGGGTTGTTTCCGTCGCATAAGGAAGCGCCAAGGGTAGTGGTTACAAACGGTATGGTAATTCCTAATTACAGCAAACCTGATGATTGGGAGAAATTCAATGCTTTGGGTGTATCGCAATACGGGCAAATGACTGCTGGTAGCTATATGTACATTGGGCCCCAGGGCATTGTGCACGGCACCACCATTACGGTGCTGAATGGCGGTCGTAAAATAGCTAAAGATGGCGAAGGCCTTGCGGGTAAGGTATTTGTCACTTCGGGACTTGGCGGTATGAGCGGCGCACAGCCAAAAGCCGGTAATATAGCAGGCTGCATTACGGTTTGTGCCGAGGTTAACCCGAAAGCGGTACACACACGCCACAGCCAGGGCTGGGTAGACGAGGTAATAACCGATACCGACGCACTGGTAGCCCGTGTGCTGAAAGCAAAGGAAAATAAAGAAGTGGTTTCTATAGCTTACCAGGGCAACGTGGTAGACGTATGGGAACGCTTTGATACCGAAAATATTTATATTGACTTGGGTAGTGACCAGACATCGCTGCACAATCCGTGGGCTGGCGGATATTATCCTGTTGGCCTTTCGTTGGAGGAGTCGAATGCCCTTATGGCTGAAAACCCTGATGCATTTAAAGAGAAAGTGCAGGAATCACTACGCAGGCAGGCAGCTGCTATTAACAAGCACACGGCTAAAGGCACGTATTTTTTTGACTATGGGAATGCCTTCCTGTTAGAGGCTTCACGTGCGGGTGCCGATATTATGGCGGCCGACGGTATTAACTTTAAATACCCAAGCTACGTGCAGGATATCATGGGGCCTATGTGTTTTGATTATGGATTCGGGCCGTTCCGATGGGTGTGTACTTCGGGTAAGCCGGAAGATTTAGCCTTTACCGATAACCTTGCCGCACAGGTATTGGAAGAGATGGCTAAGACCGCCCCAGCAGAAATCCGCCAACAGATGGAAGACAACATCCGCTGGATAAGGGGTGCCCAGGAAAACAAACTGGTAGTAGGCTCTCAGGCGCGTATATTATATGCTGATGCAGAAGGCCGTATTAACATAGCGAGCGCTTTCAACAAAGCCATTGCCGAAGGCAAAATAGGTCCGGTCGTTTTAGGGCGCGACCACCATGATGTAAGCGGTACCGATTCGCCTTACAGGGAAACGAGTAATATTTATGACGGTTCGCGTTTTACAGCCGATATGGCCATACATAATGTTATTGGCGACAGTTTCCGTGGCGCTACATGGGTGAGCATACACAACGGCGGCGGCGTAGGCTGGGGCGAGGTTATAAACGGTGGATTCGGCATGGTTCTTGATGGAACTACTGAAGCATCAAGGCGCTTGGAATCAATGCTTTTCTGGGACGTAAACAACGGTATTGCAAGGCGTAGCTGGGCTCGTAATGATGAGGCCATCTTCGCTATAAAACGTGCCATGGAACAGCAGCCGTTACTTAAGGTAACACTGCCGAACCTGGTAGACGACGCACTGCTTGGTTAATTATACAAGATAAGCACTGATACGGTTTCGGGATGCAAATTGCTATGAACTCAAATTAATATTATTACTATCTGTCTTATGAGAACGATAAAAATGCTCCCGCTGCTATTGCTTTCGCTTTTTGCGGTAAGCTGTGCCTGTATCAGTGTGCGGTCTGACTACGACGATGCCGCTGATTTTACCACCTACAAAACCTACGGTTTTTTAAAGGATGGGATTGACAAGGCCGAAATAAGCGACCTTGACAAAAAACGCATTATGAAAGCCCTTGAAACCGAAATGGCGGCTAAAGGCTTTACCAAAAGCGACAAGCCTGATGTGTATGTAAACTTTTTTACCAAAGCCACAAAAGAAGTAAACGTTAACAACTGGGGCGGCTACGGCGGCTGGGGTTGGGGCGGATATTACGGCTGGGGCTGGGGTGGCTACGGTTGGGGTGGCCCATGGGGCTGGGGCGGTTACTCGTCTGTAAGTACCCAGACTGAAGGCACACTTTATGTAGACGTTATAGATGCACAAAAGAAAGAGCTGGTTTGGCAGGGAATAGGTACCGGTGTGCTTACCCAGAACCGCGACAAGAAGCAGGAGCGCATTAACCAGTTTGCTAAGCAAATACTTACGCAGTTCCCGCCGCAAAAGAGTAAATAAATTTCAAGTTTCAATATGAAAGGGCCTGGCTGAATTTTAGTCAGGCTTTTTTTATGATTTATGCGCAACCTTTTAACGGTTCCGGTATCTATTTTATAACCAATTTATAAAATCTATGAAAAGAACTTTACTATTATTATTCCTGCTGGTGGCAGGGGTAAGCAGTGCGCAGATTGTAAACATACCTGATGCGAATTTTAAGAATTACCTATTGAATTATTTGCCATCAATCGATACAAACAATGATGGTGAAATACAGGAAAGTGAGGCAATAGCATTTACAGATTATTTGACTGTAAATGATTTGATTGAAAGTTCTATTCAAGACCTTACCGGGTTGGAAGCCTTTACTAATGTTACATATCTACATATTAATTGTGATTATGTTACCCAAATTGATTTAACAGCAAATACTCAGCTCGTAAATCTTGAAATATCAAGTGCTCACTCACTTACAAGTTTTAGTTTGTCTGGGCTTAATCAGTTACAGAGCGTTTCTATTGCGGCTGATAACTTAACTAATATTAATTTGTCCGGATTATCACAACTACAAACTTTTACCATGCAAAATTCTTATGTTCAGTCACTCGATTTTTCAGGTGTGCCGAATCTTAGCAATATTCATTTAAATGAGTTGAATAGTCTTACTTCACTTATTATAGGTAATAATACAAATTTTCAAAGTTTGTGGTTAAATTCAAGCAGCCTGACATCTTTTGACTTAAGTGGATGCCCAAATATAATATCACTTAACATTTGGTTTATGAACCAGACAGAGGATATATTCATTAACCTGAAAAATGGTAATAATCTATACAGTCCTAATTCTACTGCTGTGCATACAAGCTATAATCCTTTATCGCAATATAAGTGTTATGTGTGTATAGATGAAGGAGAAGCCGAAAATTTTGAATATTTGTCTGAGAACATTGTCTTAAGTACCTACTGTAACTTCACCCCAGGAGGCGATTACAATACGATAGCCGGTACAGCGACTCTTGATGCTGATAATAACGGTTGCGATGCTTCAGATATATTATTGCCTTACGCAACTGTAGAGATAAACGATGGTACTACTACAGGATATTCATATACTTCAAATGGTGCTTATAATTTCTATACGCAAGCTGGCACGTTTACTGTTACACCGCGGTTTGAAAATGACTGGTTTACGGCAAGTCCAGTGACAGTTACTTTCGCCGACAACAATAATAATACTGTGACACAAAATTTTTGCGTAACAGCAAACGGCGTACATAATGATGCTGAAGCAAGTATCCTTCCGTTAGTACCAGCCCAACCAGGCTTTGATGCTATCTACAAAATTGTTTACAAAAACAAAGGCAACCAGACCCTGAGTGGCGACGTAACTTTTACTTATAACGATAATGTATTGGATTATGTTTCGGCATCGCCTGTGGAAACAGCATCTGCATCTGGAAGTTTAACATGGAGTTACAGTAACCTACTCCCTTTTGAAAGCAGGGAAATAATTGTTACCCTTAATGTAAACAGCCCTATGGAAACCCCGGCGGTAAACATAGATGACGTGCTGCCGTTTACTGCTACCATTACACCTGTTACCGGTGATGAAACACCGACAGATAATACATTTGAATATACCCAAACGGTAGTGGGTTCATTTGACCCGAATGACATTACCTGCCTTGAAGGGGCTGTTGTTTCCCCTGATAAAATAGGCGAATACCTGCACTACAATATTAATTTTGAAAACACAGGAACGGCACCGGCTACGTTTGTAGTGGTCAAAGATATAATTGATACAACTAAATACGACATCAGCACACTCCAGATACTTGATGCCTCGCATGCCATGCAGGCACGCATTACGGATAACAAGGCTGAGTTTATATTTGACAATATCAACCTTGCTGCAAACGGCGGCAAGGGCAATGTGGCCTTTAAAATCAAAACGCTGAACAGCCTTGCTGTAAACAGCAGCGTTACCCAGCAGGCCGACATTTACTTTGACTACAACTGGCCTATTGTAACCAATGAGGCTACTACGACATTTGCAATATTGAATACTAATAACCCGGGCAAAGACATTTCGGTAAAACTATACCCTAACCCAACCAGGAGTACTGTAAACATTACTGCGCAAAGCACCATTCAAACCGTACAGTTATACGATGTACAGGGCAGGTTGCTACAGGCTGCCAATGCAAGTGGCCTAACGGCTACCGTAGATGTATCAGGCCGTGCAGCTGGTATTTACTTTATAAAAGTTGCTACTGATAAAGGTACTGCTGTAGAAAAGCTGGTAAAAGAGTAAAACTAATAGAAATAATATTATGTACGCCGGGGCAGCTGTCCCGGCTTTTTTGTTTTACCTGCAAAAATCAGGTTTTCACCGCATAAATTATTTATAGATGTATTGCTTGATTATATTTGATACAAATCTGATATAAAAATTGCACGTACAGTAAGTGAGTAGGCTGTACGGGTGAGTAGTTTTATGTTATCTTAAATTTCATTTATTACTTTGTCCTGAAAGCCACAGTGTATACTGTGGCTTTTCTTATTTATTTTGTAACAAAAATGCCGATGTGTTTTGAAATAAGTTATAAACTTCATTTTTTTACAAACTTCAATAATAATTCCGTAATTTTACGAGGATAACATTACACTAACACTACTCATGGACGCAGCATTTGAAAGCAACCCGCTTGTAGACCGGTTGCCATCGCACCTGAAACAATTCATAAAACCTCAGGATTATGAAGAGTACACGCCCATAAACCAGGCGGTGTGGCGCTATGTGATGCGTAAAAATGTAGACTACCTGAGCCGTGTGGCACACGAATCGTACCTGGACGGGCTTAACAAAACCGGTATCAGCGTAGACAGCATACCGAGTATGTATGGCATGAACCGCATCCTTAAGGAAATAGGCTGGGCTGCCGTAGCGGTAGACGGGTTTATCCCGCCCAATGCGTTCATGGAATTCCAGGCTTATAATGTTTTGGTTATCGCTTCAGACATCCGCCAGCTTGAAAATATAGAATACACCCCCGCCCCCGATATTATCCACGAAGGTGCAGGGCATGCACCCATTATAGCCAATCCGGAATATGCCGAATATTTAAGGCGTTTTGGTGAAATAGGCTGTAAGGCCATATCGTCGGCGCGTGATTATGAAATATACGATGCCATAAGGCTGCTTTCGATACTTGAGGAAGCCGAAGGTACCCCGATAGATGAATTAGAAGCCATTCGTCGCCGTGTAGATGAGCTACAAAACGAACCAGCCGAACCGAGCGAAATGGCACTGATACGCAACCTCCACTGGTGGACGGTAGAGTACGGGCTTATCGGTACGGTGGAAAATCCTAAGATATATGGTGCCGGACTGCTGTCGTCTATTGGCGAAAGCGCCTGGTGCATGACTGAAAATGTAAAGAAACTACCATACGAAATTAATGCGGCCTACCAGGGTTTTGATATTACAAAACCACAGCCACAGCTGTATGTAACACCTGATTTTGCCCACCTTAGCCTGGTACTGGAAGAGTTTGCCAATAAAATGGCGCTACGCACCGGCGGCCTTAGTGGGGTGCAAAAACTGATACACAGTAAAGCGCTTGGTACAGTAGAGTTGAGTACCGGCCTGCAGGTTTCGGGAATATTTACAAACGTTATAGAAAGTGAAGGTAAACCGGTGTACCTGCAAACAACAGGTGGCACAGCATTGGCATACAGGGAAAAAGAGCTTGTAGGCCACGGTATTGATTACCATACTGAAGGTTTTGGCAGCCCTGTAGGAAAGCTTAAGGGAATTAACCTGTCTATAGAAGATATGAGTCCGCGCGACCTGCGTGCGTACGACATCTACGAAGGTGAAACTGTAACGCTGGAGTTTGAAGGCAATATTGTCGTTACCGGTGAAATCATTACCGGCAAGCGTAACCTGCAAGGAAAGATAATCCTTATCAGCTTTAAAAATTGTACCGTAACACATAATGAGACCGTGCTGTTCAGGCCGGAATGGGGTATATACGATATGGCCGTAGGTAAGAAGGTAATCTCTGCCTTCTCAGGCCCGGCTGATGTACACAGTTTTGATTTGGTAGGGCATGTGCCGTCTTCCAAAACCATTAAAGGTAAAAAAACAGCTGAAAGGATTGAATTGGAAAGCTTATACCAAAACATCCGCAACATCCGTGAAGGCAAACCGGCAACCCTTAGCATAGAACAGATATTTGGCATACTAAAGGAAAAACATAACGATGACTGGCTCCTATCGGTAGAAATTGCCGAACTGGCCCATTCGAAAAACAACAATGCCCTGCTTGATGAAGTAGTGCAGCACCTTGATCAACTGAAGTTAAAACGCCCTAAGGTAGCACACCTTATTACCGACGGGCTTTCGCTGATATTTGAAAAAGAAAGCGTTAATTAATCCAAACCCACGAAAAAGGCTCCCGAAAAGGAGCCTTTTTTATTCCCTGTAAGTATGTTGTTGAACATCCTGTTTATGCATTTTCAATTTCTTCCTGCACTTTTTCCCATTCTTCCATAAGGCCGTCAAGGTCTTTTTTCTTTTGCTCATAAGCACTAAAGAATGATGCATCACCCATCAGTTTTTCAGGATGGTCAGCCAATGCACGGTCGTCCTTTTGTATATCGTTTTCCAGCTGGCTTATCTGGCTTTCTATTTTACTCAGCTTGTTTTGCAGTGCCTTGGTTTTCTTTTGGTCTTCAAAACTCACCGGCTGTTGTTTTTGCTTTTCCTGTTTTACAGGTTGCGGTGCAGGAGTATCACGCTTTTCTACTTCGCGCATATTTTGCATATTGCGTTGCTCCAGGTAAAAGTTAATATCACCCAGGTATTCCCTTATTTTGTGGTCTTTAAACTCATATACAATATTGCTCATCCCCTGCAGGAAATCCCTGTCGTGACTTACAATAAGCAGTGTACCTTCGTATTTTTGAAGTGCAGCCTTCAGTACGTTTTTCGATTTAATATCAAGGTGGTTGGTAGGTTCGTCCATCACCAGTACGTTTATCGGCTGAAGCAACAGCTTACACAATGCCAGCCTGTTACGCTCACCACCCGATAGCACTTTAACCTTCTTCTCCACATCATCTCCCCTAAACAGGAATGCGCCCAGCATATCACGTACTTTACTGCGGTTAGTATCGGTAGCGGCATTTTCCATGGTCTCCAGCAGGGTAATTTCACCATCTAGATATTCCGCCTGGCTTTGCGCAAAATAACCCAACTGCACATTATGACCCAATTTTATTGTACCGGTATAGTCGATGTCGTTTACAATTGCTTTTACAAAGGTTGATTTACCCTGTCCGTTTTGCCCCACAAAAGCAATTTTGCTGCCACGTTCTACCAGCAGGTTAAGGTCTTTTAATATCAGCTTATCGCCATACTTTTTGGTAACGTGCTCAGCTTCCACCACTACCCTGCCCGGTGTTTGCGATACCGGGAACGAAATGGTCATAACTGAGTTATCATCTTCATCTACCTCTATTCGCTCTACCTTATCCAGCTTTTTTATTAGCGACTGCGCCATTGAAGCCTTACTAGCCTTGGCACGGAACTTTTCAATCAGTTTCTCGGTATGTTCTATACTCTTTTGCTGGTTCTTTTGTGTGGCAAGCTGCTTTTCACGGATCTCCTGACGCAGTATCAGGTATTCAGAATACGGCTTGGCAAAATCGTATGCCTTACCCAATGAAATTTCTATGGTACGGTTGGTTACATTGTCCAGGAACATTTTATCGTGCGACACGATAACCACCACGCCCGGATATGTTTTAAGGAATGATTCTAACCAGATGATACTCTCAATATCAAGGTGGTTTGTAGGCTCATCCAACAGCAGTACGTCGTTAGATTGTAAGAGTAGCTTGGCAAGCTCTATACGCATACGCCATCCTCCCGAAAAAGTATCGGTGAGTTTATCAAAATCCTCACGTTTAAAGCCAAGTCCCAGCAATATCTTCTCGGTATCGCCCACGTAGTTATACCCTCCCAGGATTTCATATCGGTGAGTATAATCGCCAAGGTCTTCTATCAGTTTAGAGTAGGCTTCGCTCTCATAATCGGTACGCGTAGCCAATAGGTGATTGATTACATCAATTTTACCCTCTACCTCTTTTATATCTTCAAATGCCTGGTAGGCCTCGTCAAGCACCGTACGCCCGGGTATAAAGTCAATATCCTGACGCAGGAAACCTATTCGAACTTCTTTTTCTGTAGCAATAACCCCAGAATCGGGTTTAATATCGCCGGAAAGGATTTTAAGCATGGTCGATTTCCCTGCACCGTTTTTGCCTACAAGGCCCACACGGTCACCCGCACCAAGGCGGAAAGTAACTTCTTCAAACAGGTACGTTCCACCAAAGGAAACCGATAAATTATGTATGTTTAGCATTCTGTATAGCCGTTATAAATCGTAAATTTGTGGAAAGATAATACTTTTTGCAAATGTTAAAAAAAGGAAGCAAATTATATAGCATTTTAACAGGAACCTGCCCCCGATGCCACCAGGAAAGTATGTATATGTACAAAAATCCCTGGAACCTCGACAAAATATTTAAAATGCATGATGATTGTTCGCACTGCGGCCTGCATTATAAAATAGAACCGTCTTTCTTTTTTGGGGCAATGTACGTAAGCTATGGTGTGGGTGTGGCTATAAGTATAGCTATTTTTATCATTTGCTCAGTATTCATAGGCACCGATCTCAAGACATCGTTTATAGCCATAATTGTTGGCCTTATTGTATTAATGCCTTATATCATGAGGATTTCCCGCAATATATGGATAAACTTTTTCATCCATTACCGCAAAGACTGGCGCGAAATTAAAGAGCAGAAAAACGATTCAAATTAATTTCCCTTTTAACCGGCACACCCATTTCTATAGAGTCAAATAATTCTTTTGCCATATAAGGCGCAAGCATTACTCCTCGTGTACCAAGGCCATTAAGTAAGTGTACATTCTTATATTGGTGATGTGTACCAATAAGTGGCTTCCTGTCCTTTACTGTAGGCCTTACACCAGCATAATGGTCTACTATTTGATACGGACAGGTAATTATTTCGGCAAGTTTCTCTACCAATTCATTTTTGGCAGCCTCTGTAGGTATAGATGTTTTATCCTCCCACTCATAAGTAGCCCCTACTTTGTAAAGGTCATTGCCTACAGGCAATACAAATAATCCAGCTTTAATCCCCACAGACAATTTTAAATCCGGAGCTTTTATGAGTAAAAGTTCACCCTTAGTACCGTTTAAAGGCAGGTAACTGAAATACGGATTGTTTTTAATACCAAATCCCTCTGCAAAAACAATATGTTTTGCCAAAACACCCTTGTATTCAACATAGTTTTCGTTGATTATAAGCACTGAGTAGTCGAAAGTTTCCTCTAAAAGATTGCCGGCAATTTTGCTATGCTCCCAGTACGAAGAAATTAAGGTATTGGTATCAATATAACCGGTATGCAACACTTTACCAAATCCAAACGGTGAAGGAATACCTTCAAATTTATCATGGATAATTTCCGGATGCAAAAATGGCGTGAGTTTTGGGTTATCGATGGCTTCAAACCACATATTTTGCTCCTCCACAGAGGCAAATTTTCTGTATAACGGTACCCTATGATCAATTTTCAAACCTAACTTATGCTCCAAAGCCTCATAAAACGGCATCATGTAAGTTATATGCTCAAGAGCATCTTGTGTAGGCTTCATTCTCTTTAGTACAACAGGATTGTACACTCCTGCCGCTGCCAGGCTTGAATTTTGGGAGCTATCGGATATAATCAGGATGGATTTTCCGTCTTTTAGTACTGTTTCAGCAAATGCTATACCGGCCAAGTGGCCTCCCACAATGATAAAGTCTTTCATACGGCAAAGATAACAAGAGAATTTGGAGCCAAAAATGATAAAACTCCATAGTTTCCAGGGAAATAC
>NZ_JBUYSX010000008.1:0-173115 GCF_055231775.1 Flavobacterium niveum | reverse complement strand
TATGATGCTGTTCGGTAGGATTTTTGCTTATATTTACTACAAACTAACCTCTCAATAAAGGATTATGGAAACAAATAGTAAGAATAAGACGGCCTGGGCATCTGCATTAGCTATTTTGAGTGTAGTTTATGCTGTAAGCCCGGTAGATATTATACCGGATATTCCCGTAATTGGCTGGGTTGATGATTTTTTTGTGGTTACTGCTGCAAGCCTTAACCTGCTGGAAAAGACTACTGATGAAACACATCAAACCCTGAAAAAGATCCTTAAAATCCTTAAATGGGCGGTAATTATTTTAGGTATACTGGCTATTTTACTCATTTTATTGCTTGGTACATTGCTTTATGAAGTCTTTTCGCAGCATTAATTTTCAAAAACTTTAATATATCTTAAACATATTTCATAAGAAGTGTTCACTACTTTTATATCAATAAACACTATCCTTATGAAAAAGTTCCTCATTATTTCTGCAATATTATTCTCGTTTGCAAGCCAAAGTGTATCTGCACATAGCTATATAATTGGTAAGATTATTATCCAGGAGAAACAATACAAGAAGATAAAAGTATCTGAAGTTTCTGCGGAAGCTTTAGAGAAGATAAAGAAACAGTACGGCAATTATACCATAAAAGAGGCTTATAAGGCCGATGATGGCGAATATAAACTGGTACTGACCAAAGATGGGGTAGACTTAACGGCCACCTTCACTTCTGCTGGGGACCTTATCAAAATCTATTAAGAATATTAGCCACTATGTAGTGGCTTTTTTATTGGCCGTACGCAACCTTTGTGCTATAACAGTATCTTTTTGAAAAACCTAACCATGAAAAAGAAACTGTTTTTAGCGCTTGCATTTATTGTTTTGCCCGTATTGCTTGAAGGATGTTGTGAAGATATTAACCGCTTTTCGGCAATGCCGGGTGATTTAACGGTTGCCGTATATGATGATACCGATTTAACGGAACAGGACACTATACCTTTTGAAGATTTTACCCTTGCGCTGGATTTCCCGGATGCAGATGTAAATTTAATTAGCGCACTTAAACCCTTGTCATTAGGCACTTCTGCATACGCTATGTCTTGTGAACCAATAGAAATATTTGAACCTGAAGTAAAACAAGTGAGTGTAATTGCAGATCGTGATTACACCAGTACGTATCCTGCGGGGGCTGACCTAGCGGCGATTTTTAAATCAAAACATTACCTGAAAAAGATTGATACCGGCGTAGTTAGCATTGATAGGTCAACTACGGGAGATTTAGTGCAGGTAATTGAGAATATTTTGCTCAGTAAAGTATATCCTACAAGTGGAGAGCAATATTACATGCATTATTATGCTATAAAGCCTACTGTAGCGCCTACACAAACGGGGACTTATGTGTTTACCGTTTCAGTTACTTTTGGCGATGGTACTGTGACAAGCACCCAGGCTATTCCAGTAACTTTTGAATAGTTTCTGAGATTCTGAGTTACTTTTATATAAAAATATCACTTTCCAGGTCTGATTTTTCGATGAGGAGTTCAAAACCGAGGCGGCTCATCAGTTCGAATACCAGTTTTTTGTACCAGTTTTCAGATTTCGGATGGATGTACACACGCTCTATGAGCTGGTTGATATCCACGTCTATTTTAAGGCCTTCGTTTAGGACAAGGTCATATTTGGCCGCGTTGGTAACAATGCGCACCTCACGTTCGTACTGGAAGCTTTTCCGCTTAAAAAGGAATGGGAAAAACTCATTGTCAAACGGGATAAATTCCGTTTTATAGTCAATGTACTTCACATCGCCCAGATGCTGCTCGTAACGAACTTCGGGCTGTAGCGCTTGCTGTATACGGCCTATGGTGCTTTGTATGGCAAGGCCTTCACTGTTTTTGGTGAAAATTTGCCACATGGCATAGCTTTCATATTCGTTAATGTGCCAACTGCTTACCGCTATACTCTTACGCAGGTTTTTATAACGGTCAAGGAAGCCCGGTTCGTTTTCTGAAAGGCGCTTCATTTCCTCAAAAGTAGGTTCGCTGAAGGTACCTTCATACTGGTCTTCAAACTTGTCGGAACGTGCCATAAACAGTTGCCCGCACATCAGCAGATCCAGGAATTTAGAAAGGTCCATATACTTCCATACCACCGTATCGGGGTCGGGCAGGGTAATGTTCGGGTTAGAAACGTACATAGCAATATCAGGTTTGGTGCCGTAAAGTAACTTTAAAGTTACATTAATTTGGTATGGTACAGTTTATATTTTTGTTATAAATCCGTAACAATCGCTTTCAGCAGGCTGTAATGGCTTATTTTGTAATCAGCCTCAGCGGCACTGAATTTATCCTGCGGATCATACAATACAGTTTTTACGCCCAAAGCCTTTGCCGCGGCAATTTCACTCTCGGGGTCGTCGCCTATAACCAATACTTCATTAGCAGTGTAACCAAAACGTTCTAATATATCCGCAAAAACTTCCTTTTTACTCGTAAGCACCGGGTTTACCACATGTACTTCCTTAAATTCATTGCGGATGCCCAGTGCATCAATTTTGCTGTTCTGCATTTTGGCGAAACCTGTAGTGACTAAAAAACGTTCGCCGGGGATATCATGCGTAAGCGGATAATCCTCAAAGGCATCTATCGGTTCATCGTAAAACAGGGTTTCCTGTAGCTCGATGCCCTTTTGTGTAAGTTCGTCGCTGAAGTTATTGCGCGCTGCTACCAGGCGGAACGGCGTACGCATAATCGCGTAACGTATAGCGTCCATGTTTTCGGTATGCTGTCCGGTGCTTTCTATAAGGTTAAATAGCGGGCCAAAGAGCTTGTCGCCAATGGCAGGCACCGGGAAAATGGTATTATCAAGGTCGTATATTATGGCTTTAATCATGCTTTCAGGTTTATAGTTTATTGTTCATGGTTTGTGGTTCTGTTGGGTAAAAATATAGCCGCAATAATGCGGCTATACATATATTTTAGGTACAGGTTTTACGAATAACCGTATAACCAAATCACCGAATAACCTTTATTCAAAAGACTGCATCATCACCAGTTTCTTATAGGTGCCGTCGTGCGCTATAAGCTCGTCGTGTGTGCCCTGCTCTACAATACGGCCGTGCTTCATCACAACAATTTTATCCGCTTTTTGGATGGTGCTAAGCCTGTGGGCAATAACTACCGATGTGCGGTTTTGCATCATGTTGTCCAGCGCCTGTTGTACCAGTTTTTCACTTTCGGTATCAAGGGCCGATGTGGCTTCGTCCAGTATCATAATCGGAGGGTTTTTCAGTACCGCACGTGCTATGCTGATACGCTGCTTTTGCCCACCCGATAGTTTACCGCCACCGTCACCTATATTGGTATCAATGCCTTTTTCCAGCCCTTGTACAAATTCGTAGGCATTTGCTACTTTAAGAGCCTCTGTAAGCTCATTGTCTGTAGCATCGGGTTTACCTACTAAAAGGTTGTTTCTTACGGTGTCGTTAAACAAAATACTGTCCTGAGTTACAAGTCCGGTAAGGCCGCGTAGCGATTGCAGTTTCAGGTCGCGTATATCCAGTCCGTCTATTTTTATAGCGCCGTCGTTTACGTCGTAAAAACGGGTAAGCAGACTGGCTATTGTACTTTTACCTGAACCCGATTGCCCAACAAGTGCTACGGTTTGTCCTTTAGGCACCGTTAATGAAAAATCAGTAAGCACGTTTTTCTCGCCGGTATAGCTGAAGGTAATATTTTCAATAGTGATGCCTGTAATAAAGTCGTTTTTCTCTATGGCATCTGTTTTATCTTCTATGGCTACAGGGGCTTCCAGTATTTGTACAATACGCTCTGCTGAAGCTGTACCGCGTTTTAATCCGTAGCTTGCTTTAGAAATATCCTTTGCAGGTGTAAGGATATTATAAGCCATAAGGATGTAACCTAAAAAGAAACCGGCTTCCATGGTTTTATCTTCAAAAACAAGGTAGCCACCATACACCAGTAGTACTGATATGATTAATATACCAAGGAATTCACTCATTGGTGAAGCCAGGTTTTGCCTGTTAGCTACAGTATTACTGTGTTCAAAAAGCTTGTCGCTGGTGGCATTGAACTTTTTGCCAAAAATAGCCTCGGCTGTAAATGACTTAATAATCTTAAGGCCGCCCAATGTTTCTTCAAGCACCGATAGTACCTGTCCTTGTTCCTGCTGCAGTAGAAGTGACTTCTTTTTCAGGCTCTTACCTACTTTTGAAACCAAAAATCCTGCAATAGGGATAAACACAAATACAAACATGGTTAGCTTAAGGCTCAGGGCCATCATGGCACCCAGTGTAAACAATATGGTTAACGGTTCTTTTACAACCATTTCCAGAATGTTTTGCATAGAGTTACTTATCTCATTTACGTCTGTAGTAAGGCGTGAAATAGTATCGCCCTTTGTAGTGTCTGAATAGTATGAAGCAGGAAGCCTCAGTACCTTATCATACATTTTTTCGCGAATGTCTTTAATAAGCCCATTCCGAAGGTACGTCACAAAATAAACTGCCAGGTAGGTGGTCAGGTTTTTCAGCATGAATATTACAATAATCACCGTGATAATATACATCAGTACAGTGAAGATGCCATCCTGCTGAATGTGGATATTAAGGGTGTAATTCAGAAGGTCTTCTAAATAATCCTTAAGATCTGAAAAACCGGTATAGTGCGGTTTGTTAACTACAGGTTTTGTGTCCTGGAAAATAACTTTTAGCACCGGTATAACCGCTATTAGCGAAATGGTGCTAAAAAACGCGCTTAGCACGTTAAAAAATACATTGAGGCCAATATATTTTTTATAAGGCAGTGCTAAGCGCGCAATCTTTTTATAATCACTCATCTAATTATTTGAGGTCAAGTTCCTCTACAATATTCTTGATTTTCTGGTCAAGCGCTTCTTCTACACGCTTAAAGTTTTTCACGTCATCCAGCGTATCGTTTACGCTGAAATAAAATTTAATCTTAGGTTCCGTACCGCTTGGGCGTGCGCATATCTTGGTACCGTCTTCAAGGTAATAGATAAGTACATCGCTCTTAGGTAGCGTAAGGGATTCTTCGCTGCCGTCCAGTATGTTTTTGGCAGTAGATGCCTGGTAGTCTTCTACCATAATTACGCGTTGCCCGTTAATTTCTTTGCGTGGGTTTTCGCGCATGTCTATCATCATCTGTTTTATTTCGGCAGCACCGTCACGGCCTTTTTTGGTAAGCGAAATAAGGTATTCTTTATAGAAACCGTATTTTACATACAGCTTAAGCAGTTCCTGGTACAGTGAGCTGGCATTGGCCTTAGCCTGGGCAGCAATTTCGCAAAGCAATAGGGTAGAGGTCACAGCATCTTTATCGCGTACGCTGTCGCCCACCATATAACCGAAGCTCTCTTCGCCACCGCCTATAAATTCCTGTTCAGGGAAATCTACAATCATTTTGGCAATCCATTTAAAGCCGGTAAGGCCCACTTTGCACTCCAGCCCGTAAGCGCTGGCCAGTTCGTGCATCATAGGTGTAGACACTATGGTAGAGCCAATGAATTGTGTGCCGTCAAGCTTACCTTTTTTCTCCCATTCGCTTAGCAGGAACTCCGTCATCAGTATCATGGTCTGGTTACCGTTCAGCAGAGTCATAATACCGTTACCGTTGCGCACGGCCACGCCAAGGCGGTCGGCATCAGGGTCAGTACCTATAACTATGTCGGCGTTAAGCTGGTCGGCCAGCTCTACAGCCATTTTCAATGCTTCCGGCTCTTCCGGGTTTGGCGATTTTACCGTAGGGAAGTTACCGTTTGGTACAGCCTGCTCGGCTACTATAGTTACGCTGCTGTAGCCTGCGTTTTCCAGCAGGTCCGGTATCAGTTTTACCGATGTACCGTGCAGGGGAGTGTATACTATTTTAAGGTTTTGCTTGGCTTCGGGAGTAGTGTTAAAAGAGGCATTGTTTATAGCCATCTTTATAAACTCCTTGTCTATTTCTTCGCCTATGTATTCTATAAGTTCAGGTTTAGCGTCAAAGTTTATGGCGCTGTATTCCAGTGCTTCTATAACCTGTATTACTTCTTTATCCTGTGGCGGAACCAGCTGGCCGCCATCTTGCCAGTATACTTTATAGCCGTTATATTCCGGCGGGTTGTGCGATGCTGTAAGTACTATACCTGCCTGGCAGCCCAGGTGCCTTACGGTAAATGAAAGTTCAGGCGTAGGGCGTAGTTCAGAGAAAAGGTATACTTTAATACCGTTAGCCGAAAACACATCGGCTACTACTTTTGCAAGGGTATCGCTGTTGTTACGGCAGTCGTAAGCAATAGCCACTTTTAGTTCCTGGCCGGGGAACGATGTTTTTAGGTAATCAGAAAGCCCCTGTGTAGCCTTGCCCAGGGTGTATTTGTTAATGCGGTTAGTACCGGCGCCCATAACGCCCCTCATACCACCGGTGCCAAATTCAAGGTTGCGGTAAAAAGCGTCTTCCAGTTCCTTGGGCGACGTTTCCATCAACTGCCTGATGGCGGCTTGTGTTTCGCTGTCAAAGGCCGGTGTAAGCCACACGTTTACCTTATCCAGTAAAGCTTGTTCGATTTCCATAATTGTCTTGTTTTTTATAACGCGTTGATCAGATACTAAAATTATAAAGTTTCGCTGATTTTATAGCGTTCTTCGTTGTTTTTTGTACGAAGAATTATTTCGCCGAGGAAACCTGCCAAAAACAGTTGTGTGCCTATTATCATGGTGGTAAGGGCTATGTAAAACCAAGGGTTTTCTGTAACCAGTATGGTTTTTTCGTGGTTGTACAGTTTGTACAGCTTCAGGAAGCCTATGTACAGTGCCGAAAACAGCCCTATAAGGAACATTACCACACCCATGGCGCCAAAAAGGTGCATAGGGCGTTTACCAAATTTAGAAATGAACCAAATGGTTATAAGGTCCAGGAAGCCGTTTACAAAACGGTTCATGCCGAATTTAGACGAGCCGTACTTGCGCGCCTGGTGGATAACAATTTTTTCGCCTATTTTGGCAAAGCCTGCATTTTTGGCCAATACAGGGATGTAACGGTGCATTTCGCCCGAAACCTCCACGTTCTTTACCACTATATTTTTGTAGGCTTTAAGCCCGCAATTAAAGTCGTTAAGGTGTACGCCCGATGTGCGCCTTGCCGCCCAGTTAAATAATTTACTCGGAAGGTTTTTTGCCACAACAGAGTCATAGCGTTTTTTCTTCCAGCCGCTTACCAGGTCGTAGCCGCCACCGGTAACCATTTCATATAATCCGGGAATTTCGTCGGGGCTGTCCTGCAGGTCGGCATCCATGGTTATTACCACATCGCCCTGTGCACGGCCAAAACCCGCATGTAAAGCCTGGCTTTTACCGTAGTTACGGAAAAAACGTATGCCTTTTACATTCGGGTCTTTTTCAGAGAGGCTTTTTACCACACCCCACGAGTTGTCGGTACTGCCGTCGTCTATAAAAAATATTTCGTAGCTGAAATTGTGTTGCACCATTACGCGTGCTATCCAGCTGTGTAGTTCGCCAAGCGATTCTTCTTCGTTAAGAAGGGGGATTATTACAGATATGTCCATTTATATTATTCTCCGCCTATATTTTCCGGGGTTTCCGGCTTCATACCCTCAAAAGGATCCTGCCTTTTCATTACAGCACCTACAATAAGGCCTATTATAATGTTTATTACAAGCCCCCATACATATGATTTTGCCAGTGCTGCTATGCTATAGCTGTCGGCTTTGCGTATTTCTTCAAGTGTTTTTTTAATATCGGCAGATTTGGCGCCCATGCCCTGCATCATTTTAGCAGTTGTTTCTACTACATGTTCTGTTACAACCGGTTTTATATCAGGGTCTATAACATTAAATATTAAAAAGGTATATATAGAGTATACACCTGCGCCAATAAGCATTACTAAAAAGTAAGTAGTAAAAGCTTCTTTAAATGAAGCATACCCGCCCTGTGCTTTTTTTACTTTGGCTATGGCATATATGCCTATGGCAAGGTTTACAAAAAACATAAGGATACCAATCCACATGTTTACAAACAGTTTCAGGTCTATAACATACATTAAAGTAATTAAAACCACCGAAAGCCCTCCTATAACAAGGCCAAAGGTTATACCGTTTTTCTTTACTGCTTCATTCATGGTGTAAGCGTTTTGTTTTTGGTTTGACAAATATACAATTTATGCCTGTATATGTCGTAACTTTACCCCTTATGTTACACTCGGTAAAAAATATATAAGATAGTTTGATTTTTCAAAAATAATTGTACTTTTGCAGCCTGAATTGAAATTAATATAAACAAAGCTGTACCTGAGTTTATACCTTCTGTAACAGGAAGCCGCAAAATAAGGGCAGCGAAATAAAAAACAAAAAGATGAAAAAAGGTGTTCACCCTGAGTCTTATAGGTTAGTTGCTTTTAAAGACATGTCTAACGAGGATGTTTTTATCACTAAATCTACTGCTGAAACTAAAGAAACAATTGTATACGAAGGTGTTGAGTACCCGGTTGTGAAAATGGAGATCTCTCGCACTTCACACCCTTTCTACACTGGTAAGTCTAAACTTATTGACACTGCCGGTCGTATCGACAAATTCAAAAACAAATACGCTAAATTCCAAAAGTAATTTTAGCTATTTCAGATATAGAGAAGCCTTCCGTTTACGGGAGGCTTTTTCTTTTTAGAGCTTCTGAGCCGCTTAGCTACTTAGCTGCTGAGTTTTTAAGCGGCTTAGTAGCTAAGTGGCTCAGAAGCTAAGGAGCTTTTTTTAACTAAGTAGCTAAGTGGCTCAGAAGCTAAGTAGCTTTTTCCTAACTTTGGACTTTATAACTTGCAACTTTCATACTCAAATGAACTACATACTTTTTGATGGCCCCGTGCGAAATGCCCTATTGCCGTTTACCTTTACCCGCCCCGTAGCCGATATACGCATTGGTATACTTACCATTCGCGAAAAATGGGAGCGCTGCCTGGGCTATACCACTACCACCGTTACCGAGGAATACCTTGGCGAAAAATACCCTATGGTGGAAATGGAGGAAAACGTGCTGATAAACAGTGCTTATCTGCCCAACGAAATACTCGCCGAAATGGTACGCTCGCTGGAGCCGAACCAGGCTATTTTCTGTGAAGATGAAGTGGTGGCGTTTTATACTAACGATACCCAGGAGCAGGTAGATTTTGACAGTTATGATATTATAGAATTTAATGACGAGGTACTGAAAATAGAGCACGTATGGGACATCTTTAAAAAGAACGATGCCGCCCTGCGTGAAGATTTCGAACTGCTTACCGATGGACGTGAGTCGCAGGACATACCTGCCAGCGTAAACACCATAGCACCCCACAATATTTTTATTGAGGAAGGTGCCAAGTTGGAATACGTAACCCTTAACGCTTCTACCGGGCCTATATATATAGGAAAGAATACCGAGATTATGGAAGGCTCCATCATCCGTGGGCCATTTGCACTGTGCGAAGGCGCTGTGGTAAAAATGGGTGCCAAAATATATGGCGCTACCACCGTAGGACCTGAGTGCCGCGTAGGGGGAGAGGTGAGCAATTCGGTTATGTTTGGTTACAGCAACAAGGGGCACGACGGCTTTTTGGGCAACTCCGTATTGGGCGAGTGGTGCAACCTGGGTGCCGATACCAACAATTCTAACCTGAAAAATAACTACGACGAAGTAAAGCTTTGGGATTACGAGAAGAATGGTTTTGTAAAAACCGGCCTGCAGTTTTGCGGCCTTTTTATGGGCGACCACAGCAAGAGCGGTATCAACACCATGTTTAATACCGGTACGGTAGTAGGGGTATGTGCCAATATTTTTGGTGGGGGCTACCCGCGTAATTTTATCCCGAGCTACTCTTGGGGTGGCGCTTCGGGTATGGTAACGTACCAGCTTGAGAAAGCATTCCAGACGGCAGAGGAGGTTATGGCACGCCGCCATGTAACCTTTACCGAAGAGGATGCCGCCATACTGCGCGAAGTATACGCACAAACCGAAATGCTGCGCAAACTGTAATATGACAAGGCAAAAGAATAAGAAAACCGGCCTTGGGCTGGTTACCATAGCCATTGCGATTATACTGCTGGTATTTAACCTGGGCAGGCTAAGCCAAAAAAATGACGAGCGTAGCGAACCCCAGCGTAAAGAACGCAGGCAACAAACAACCCGTAAGGCAAAGCAGCCTAAAGAGCTGCGTGAGCTTAGCACCTTTACCGGTAAGGTTATCGGGATTAAGGATGGCGATACTTTTGAGGTATTGTACGACAGTATACCTGAGCGTGTGCGCCTTGCTGAGATAGACTGCCCCGAAAAGAAGCAGGCGTTTGGCATGAAGGCAAAACAATTTGCATCTGACCTTTGTTTTGGTAAAACGGTTACCGTGGTAAATACCGGGCGTGACCGCTATGGCCGCATTGTAGGTAAGATTACTACAGATGACGGTACCAATGTAAACGAAGAGCTGGTTAAGGCAGGTTTTGCATGGCATTATAAGCAATATAGCGACAATGCCCAGCTTGACACATACGAGCAGAAAGCACGCGAACAACACCTTGGCCTGTGGGCAGATAACGACCCCACACCACCATGGGACTACCGCCGCCAAAAGCGCACCAAACGATAAAGACAAAAGGCATACCCGGTAAGGATATGCCTTTTGTTTTATTAGATAAAGAGTGATTAAAGCCCGTTCGCTTTTTCTACCAAGGTTTTCAGTTCTTGTATAAATCCGTGTTCATCGGGCAGGCTTGCATCGTTTATCCAGCCCAGTACCGAATTGTAACTGGCTGTGCCTTTATAACCGGAATCGGCAAGCTGCATGGCAAAAGACGCTACGGCAGCTGTAAACTTCATGTGCTTAGACGATTGTGTAAAGCTGTAACCCTGGTCGAAAATTTCAAGTTGCAGCGGCGTACTCACCTCCGAATCGGGTAGCTTGTACCTGAAATCTATGGTAAAAGTAGGCACATCCTTAAAGTAGACATTTGACGTAGGTATTATTTCGTACAATGCAGTAATGTTTTGGTCGGCACCTATTTCGCCTGCATCGGCAGTATCGTCCTCAAATTCATCATTGTTCAGTACCCTGTTTTCGTAGCCTATCAGCCTGTACGATTCCACATTGGCAGGGTTAAAGTTTACCTGTACTTTTACGTCCTTGGCTACAGTGAAAAATTTATTGTACTCATAAATAAACACCTTGTTAAGCTGTTCTATAGTATCTATATATTCGTAAGTACCGTTACCTTTGTTGGCTATCTGTTCCAGTGCGGCATCGTTAAGGTTGCCACGCCCTACGCCCAGCACGGTAAGGAAAATACCCATATCACGTTTGGTAGTAATAAGCTCAATCAGTGAATCCTTATCGCTTATACCTACGTTAAAATCGCCGTCGGTACCCATTACAATACGGTTGTTGCCGCCTTGTATAAAGTTTTGCTGGGCTATTTCATACGCCGTAATTATACCTTCAGCACCTGCCGTACTGCCTCCTGAACCAAGCTGGTTTATAGCCTGTTTGATTGTTTGTTTATCACTACCCGGTGTAGATGGCAGTAGTACACCGGCTGCACCTGCATAGGTAACAATAGCCACCCTGTCATTCGGGCCAAGCTGGTCTGTAAACAGCTTAAACCCGTTTTTAAGCAAAGCCAGCTTGTCATCACTCCCCATAGAACCCGATACATCTATAAGGAAAACGAAATTACAGACAGGCAATTGCGCATCGGGTATGTGCTTGCCTTTAAGCCCTATGCGCACCAGCTTGTGCCCTGTAGCCCACGGGCACGGGCTTACCTCGCCGTTAACCGTTACCGGTGCGCCTGTAGCATCATTGGCATAATCCAGGTTAAAGTAGTTGATAAACTCTTCGGTGCGTATGGCACCTTTGGGCGGCTTTGTGTTTTCCGCGCCAATAAAACGCCTGCAATTGGCATAAGAGGCACCGTCAGCATCAATGGAGAATGTAGATACCGGTTCATCGGTTACATTAATAAAAGGATTTTCCTCCAGCTCGGTGTAAGAGTCGCCACCCATAGCAGTGTCTCCGGAGAAACTCATGGTGCTACTGTCTGTAGCACACGAAGTAAGGCACAGGCATAGCCCTGCCGCAAAAGCAATAATTTTTTTCATAGCATTGATTTTTAAAAGGTTGATTCTTGCAATTTTGCTTAAAGCTACAAAAATTAAATCAATGTTATAAAAATCATGTGAATGTTTTGTAGAGACGTTGCACTGCAACGTCTCCTGTTCTGTAGGTTTAAGACGTTGCACTGCAACGTCTCTACGTTAATCATCAATCTTTAAAAAATTACCGTTGGCGTCAAATTCCAGTTCCAGGTCGCTGGTAAACTCAACCTTATAGCCGTAGCGCTTACGTTCTATTTTTTCAGTTTGCCGGCCTTTGTAGTTTTGTGCAATATAAGTGGCAATATTTTTAGGTAAAACACCTACAGGCATCAGGTTACGGTTCATATCCACTTCCTTCCAGTTGCCTTTACCGTCAAACTCTACCTCTGCACCACCCGTAAAATGTACTTCATATTCGGTATGGGTGAGCTCTTTGTCTTCAATAATATACGATGTAGCCTGGTTAGGGAAATGCTTTCTTATAAACGCCTGTGCAGTAGCCGGAAGCTCTTTTACGGTAATGTTCCTCTTTTGGGCATTGCAGGCAGTAAGCGTAAAGATGAGTGTTGTAGTTAACAGGCCTTTGAGTAACAGTGATGTCGTTTTCATAATCTTTGTTTTTAAATTATAGTACAAGATTACGCCCCGATACTGGAAACAATTGGGAATACCGTTATTTTGGGAAATTTAATGTAAAGACATGATTTCCCGTGAAATTGTAGTGTATGTCGATATTATACAACCCTGCTATAGACTGTACCAATGACAATCCCAACCCGGTAGAGTTTTCATTGGACATATCCCTGTAAAAGCGATTGAAAATCCGTTCACTGTCCAGCGCATAGTTGCTGCCTGAATTTTCAATACTCAAATTATTGTGGCCTGTTTTGATGTGCACAACCCCGTTTTTGTGGTTGTGTACCAAAGCATTTTTTATAAGGTTTGAGACCAATACCACAGCCAGCCCCCGGTTCATGGTATAATGCAGCGGGATTACAGTTTCGGTGCTTATGGTGACGTTTTTATAAGCAGCCAGGTCTTCATAATCCTCAGCCAGGGTGATGGCCAACTCACTAAAATCAACGTCCTCACTATCGGTATACTGGCGGTTTTCTATCTTGCTCAGCATCAGCAGCGATTTGTTCAGGCGTACCAGACGGTTCAGGGTATCGCTAATACGGCTTATTTCGTTAAGCTGGTCTTCACTAAGCGATGCATTATCGGCAAAAAGTTCCAGCTTATTAATGCTGATTGCCAATGGTGTTTGCAGTTCGTGGCTGGCGTTTTCTATAAACTGTTTTTGGCTGGCGTAGGTGGCTTCGTTGCGTTGCAGCAGGTCGGCCAGCTCATCTGCCAGTACCCTGAATTCCGCCACAGGAGATTCGGTACCTTCAAAGGTTTTCCCGCTGCCCGGCCTGTACAGTTTCAGCTTTTGCATCATGCTGTAAAAAGGCGCCCAGGCACGTTTTAGTATTACGCGGTTCAGCAGGGCTATGCTTATAACCAGCATGGCATACAGGGCTATCAGTGCAGTGAGAAGGTCTTCCAGCAGTTCGTCTTCCTCTACCATACTGGCACGAATGGTAAGGCGGTGCGGGTTGCCCTGCGCATCGTTAAATACGGTTTTCAGCAGGCGTACGGGTTCGTCGTCGTCGTCATATTCCATAAACTCGAACGTGCTTACAAACGTATCTGAGAAATCGTAACTGCCTTTTGGTAACGGCTCTATCTTATATTGGTTAATACCAAATTCAGGTGTGTGCAATAACTCAGGATGTGCATAGGTTTCCCTTACGATAAGTATCTTGGAGTTTTTAAGGCCGTCGTCTATGTTGTCGTACACTTCCTCCAGTATCAATGCATAGAACAAGCCCGCCCATACCGCTATAACAAGCAGCAGTGCCGCCACAAGGTAGCGCAGTGTGTAGTTTTGTAACGATATGCCCTTTTTACCCATATCCTGTTTTATTCGGCGGTTATCATTTTATACCCCATGCCGTATACAGCCTGTATGTCGGCACCTGCACCGGCATCCTTTAGTTTTTTGCGGAGGTTTTTTATCTGTGAATATACAAAATCAAGGTTGTCTGCCTGGTCGATGAAATCACCCCAAACCGATTCAGCCAGCGCAGTTTTGCTAATCAGCCGGTTTGGGTTTATCATGAAGTAATACAGCAGGTCAAACTCCTTGCGGTTTAGCGTAAGCGGCTGCCCGTTTACCGAAACGGTACGTTCTTCGGGAAAAAGTCCAATATTTCCTACAGTGATTTTATTGCTGCCGTTCTGGTTGCGCCTGCGTATGGCCGATTTTACCCGTGCATGCAGTTCGGCAAGGTGGAAGGGTTTGGCAAGGTAATCATCGGCACCAAGATCCAGTCCTGCTACTTTATCGTCAACGGAATCTTTGGCAGAGATAATAATAACGGCCTCCTGCTTTTGCAGGGATTTCAGTTCGCGTACCAGTTCCAGGCCACTGCCGCCGGGCAGCATTATATCTACCAGGATGCAGTCGTAATCGTATACGCCTATCTTGCCGAGCGCCGCATTAAAATCGGCTGCCGTTTCCACAAGGTATTTTTCTTTTTCGAGTGATTCCCTGATAACTTCCCTAAGCCCGGGTTCGTCTTCTACTATCAGTATTTTCATACACCAAATCTTAATCGGGTTTCAAAATTACCCATTACCACGGCAAGTAACACCCTGATTTGGGAAAGATTTAGGAATTAAACATATCGTTATCCCACATTGCCGGGTTGTCATTAATGTATTGCTTAATCTTTTTATAAGATGCTTCACTACGTATAATATGGTCATGGAATCGCGTTTGCCAACAGAAATCTGTATTAAACTTTTTAGTTTCTTTAGTAACAGCAGATTTATACGAACGAATTATTACAGGTACAGACCCGGCTTTTGGTGATATTTCTGCCATAAACCCGTTATCCGTAGAGACGTTGCACTGCAACGTCTTCTCATTGAGGCTGGAAATATTGCACTGCAACGTCTCCTCATTGAGAACGAAATACAACGTCTCTTCATTGAGGCTGGAAATATTACACTGCAACATACCTTCTTTTATGTGTGGTTTATCGGATTCCGAGACGTTGCAGTGCAACGTCTCTACGGCAGAATGATTGATTATCAAAATCATGTGCACATGATTTGGCATTACCACAAAAGAATCTATTTCTGCAAAAGAAAAATGTGAAGGGATTTGCTGTAAAAATTCGAAGGCTATTTTTCCTATTTCGCTAAGGTTCATTTCGCCATCGGTAATAGAGCCGAAAAAATGCTCCCTTGCAGCAGTACATATAGTAATAAAATAAGCGGCGTTATTACTGTAATCCCATCCGGGCCTGCGTGCCGATGGTATACGGTATTTGTTTTGGAATTTATCCATGACAATTATGTTGGTTGGTTCGGTAGAGACGTTGCATTGCAACGTCTCCTGTTTGATTGTGTATATTTTTATATGAAGCGTTGCATTACAACGTCTCCTGTTTTGATTTTTTTATGTTTTATGCGAGACGTTGCAGTGCAACGTCTCTACGGGTGGGACAAAAAATCTTAATTTTTCCTCACCCGTTTCAATACCAATAAATTTAGCGGGTTAATGCCCAAACCTGAAACATTCTTTTGCGTAAAGCGCGATGCCTTGTCATAAAACAGAGGTATTACCGGCGCTTCCTCCATCACCATTTCATCCATTTGGCGGTAGAGTTGGAAACGTTTGGTATCATCCGTTTCCAGGAATGCGGCTTCGTACAGCGCGTCGAATTTCGGGTTGTTAAAATGCGTATAGTTCGGCCCGCCCGGCGCAAAGTTTTTGCTGTAAAACAGGCTCAGGTAGTTTTCGGCATCGGGGTAGTCGGCTATCCATGTCGCCTTAAAGAAAGGCGCTTTACCTGTAGCAATGCTTTGCGTAAGCGTAGTAGGTGGGTTAACGTCCACCTCCACGTTCAGGCCTATTTTCTGCCATTCGCGCTGGGCATATTCGGCAAGGTCTACATAGCTGGCGGTGGTACTCATCTGTATTTTTGGGTTATTGTCGCCCGTAGCTTTTTTATATGCGGCCACCAGTTCACGGGCTTTTTGCGGGTTGTATTCGTAACCTTTAGCACCATGCCCACCCAGCCCCGTCGGGATAATACCGTGTGTAGCGCCCGTACCCATACCATTGCGCAGGTATTTAATCATCTTGTCCTTGTCGAAACCGTAGTTCAGTGCCTGTCGTAACCTTTTATCCTTCAGTGCAGCATTATCGCCATCCATCCTAAAGCCCATATACTCGGTATTCAGGTAAGGGCCGGTAATCATGGTTACCTTGTCCTTATATTTCGGCTGCAGTTCACCCTTAGGGGTCAGTATCTCATCCTTATAACTTGGGTCAAGCCCCGAAACAAAATCCAGCTTACCCTGCACAAATTGTAAAAAGCCACTTTGTTTATCCGGCAGAAAGGTAATAGCTACCGCTTCCATATAGGGGAGTTGTACGCCTTTTTCGTCACGCTCGTAGTATAAAGGGTTTTTACGCAGTACCAATTTCACATTTTCTTCCCAGATTTTAAATTGGAACGGCCCTGTACCAATGGGATTCGAACGGAAATCATACCCTTGTTTTTCAAATGCCTCATGCGGCACTACCGAAGCATACTTCATGGTAAGCAGCCCCAGGAAGGCCGGGAAGGTTTTGTTCAGTTTTATTTGGAATACCGAATCGTTTACCGCGCTGAATGATTCTACACTTTGCAAAATCCAGCCGCCGGGTGAGGCTACTTTTTCATCGCGCAGGCGGTTCAGGCTGTAGTTAAAGTCGTGTGCTGTAACGGTTCGCGTACTGTCTTTGCCAAAAACTGCATTTTTGTGGAAGCATACATCCTTTCTTAAAGTAAACGTATACGTCTTTCCGTCGGGTGAAATATCCCATGATTTGGCAATATCGGGTTTTATGTGCAGGCTGTCGTCCAGCTGTACCAGGCCATTAAAAAGCTGGTTGCATACCCAGATGCTGGGGCGTATTTTGGCAAAAGCCGGGTCGAGCGAATTTACGGCAGCATTTTCGTTGTAACGGAAGACCTGGTTGTCATGGCTTTTATCAGCCTTGTCGGAACATGAAATGACAATTAACAAAATTGCCCCGATATATAGATATTTCAAAAAATTACCCATCAATATTTAATAATGTAACGATTAGGTGCTATTTGTGATTTTATTATTAAATTTTCTTTATCGCAGAATAAAATTTACTGCGTTTTGTGAGGCGAAAGGTGCTTAAGCGTTGGTTAAACTATTTTGTTTTAACAGTTATTGTGTAAAATTTTCATAATTTAACCGCCCGTTTTCTTTATAGCCCTTGTACCCCGCGGGCATAAAGATAAACGGATTTTACGTAACAAACAGGAGACATGGATATTTTAATGGAGAAAGGGCACGAAGGGCTCTACGACCCGCGGCATGAGCACGATGCCTGCGGTATCGGTTTTGTGGCCAGTATTAAGGGCCGCAAGAGCCATCAGCACATATCGGATGCGCTTACCATACTGGAAAACCTGGAGCACCGCGGCGCCTGCGGCTGTGAAAACAACACGGGCGACGGTGCAGGCATATCGTTCCAGGTGCCGCATGCATTTTTGGTAAGTGAGTGTGTACAATTGGGTATTAAATTGCCCGAAGCAGGGCAGTACGGCGTAGGTATGGTATTCTTCCCAAAGGGATTAGTGGAAGACTGCAAAGAGATTTTCGCCGAAACTGCCGAACAACTGGGGCTTGATATTTTAGGCTACCGCAAGGTACCCGTAAACCGCCATGGGATAGGCGATACGGCACTGAGCGTGGAGCCCGAAATAGAACAGGTGTTCATCATGCGTCCGGAGCATATTACAGAGGATATTGCTTTTGAACGCAAATTGTTCGTGCTACGCAACTATGCATCGCATACCATAAACAGCATCATCCGCAAAAACGAAACGGGTTATTACATTGCCTCGCTTTCGTCGCAGACTATTGTATATAAGGGGCAGCTGACCAGTGAGCAGGTGCGCCATTATTTCCCTGATTTACAAAGCAAGCGCATGACCAGTGCTTATGCATTGGTACACTCGCGTTTTGCTACCAATACGTTCCCGTCATGGGCATTGGCACAGCCGTTCCGCTACATAGCACACAATGGCGAAATCAACACACTTCAGGGCAACCTGAACTGGCTGCGTACCAATGAGAAGAACTTTGCTTCGCCACATTTTACGCAGGAAGAAATCAATATGTTGTTACCACTCGTTCCGGGTAAGCAATCGGACTCTGCCAGCCTTGACAATATGGTAGAGATGCTGATGCTTAGCGGGCGTTCGTTGCCACATGTATTAATGATGCTGATTCCCGAAGCCTGGGATGAAAACGAAGCGCTGGATCCGGTACAGAAAGCATTCTACGAATACCATTCCTGCCTTATGGAGCCGTGGGACGGCCCTGCTGCTGTATGTTTCAGTGACGGTAAAATGATTGGTGCCACGCTCGACCGTAATGGGCTTAGGCCGATACGCTACAGTATAACCAAAGACGGCCGTATGATACTGGCATCTGAAACCGGAGTGCTGGGCCTGCATGCCAGCCAAGTGGTGAAAAAAGGCCGCTTACGCCCGGGCAAAATGTTGGTTGTTGACCTTGAAAAAGGCGAACTGATAACCAACGATAACCTTAAAAAAGAAATATGCAGCCGCCAGCCGTATGGCGAATGGCTTGAAAAATATAAGATAACTATGGGCAAGGTGCCTGAGCCGCGTATTACCTTTACGCCTCTGGCACACCACCAGGTATTTAAGTACCAAAAGACCTTTGGTTATACTACCGAGGCCATTGAGGATATCATTATGCCTATGGCGCTTACGGGCAAGGAACCGGTAGGCTCTATGGGTACCGATACACCGTTGGCTGTTTTAAGTAAGGAGCCGCAGCATTTGGCCAACTATTTTAAGCAGCTTTTTGCACAGGTAACCAATCCGCCGATTGACCCAATCCGTGAAAAACTGGTGATGTCATTGGCGAGCTTTGCAGGGACTAACGGTAATATTTTAGCCGAAGACCCATTGGCGGCACACAGTATTATACTACGCCACCCGATACTGGACAACCATTATCTGGAGAAAATCCGAAGCATAGATACGGGTACGTTTCAGAGTAAGACCATACAAGGCTATTTCCGTGCCGATGGCAGCGCTGATGCGCTTAAAAAAGCGCTCGACCGTGTGTGCCGCTACGCTGTAGATGCCGTAGAAGACGGGTACCGTATGCTCATCCTTCAGGACAGGGCCATTGATTCGCGCCATGCGCCCATACCTTCGCTGCTGTTGGTAGCCGCAGTACACCACCACCTTATCCGCAAGGGCATAAGGGGTGAGGTGGGCCTTATTGCCGAAGCGGGCGACGTTTGGGAAGTACACCATGCAGCCTGCCTTATTGCGTATGGCGCTACGGGCATCAATCCGTACATGGCGTTTGCTACGATTCGCGACCGGGCAGAACAGGGGCTTATTGATACCAACCTGAATTTTGAAGAGCTGAAAGACAATTATATCGAAGCCATGAAGGGCGGACTTTTAAAAGTCTTCTCTAAAATGGGTATTTCTACGTTCCAGAGCTACCAGGGTGCACAGATATTTGAGATACTGGGCATCAATAGGCAGGTTGTAGATACGTATTTTACGGGTTCGGTAAGTAATATTGAAGGTTTGAAACTCGACGATATTGCCGAAGAAGCCCTGATAAAACACCGCTTTGCATTCAGTAATAAACAGATACCAAGCGACAGGCTTCCGGTAGGGGGTGAACTGCAATGGAAACGCAAGGGCGAATTCCACCTGTTTAACCCGCAGACCATACACCTGCTGCAACTGAGTACACGTACCGATAATTACGACCTGTTTAAAAAATACAGCCGACTGGTAAACGAGCAGGGCGAAAAAGCCTGTACGCTCCGTAGCCTGTTGGAATTCAATAAGCAACGCAAATCGATTTCTATTGATGAGGTAGAACCGGCTGAGAATATTTATAAGCGTTTCTCTACGGGAGCCATGAGTTTCGGCTCTATTTCGTGGGAAGCCCATACTACTTTGGCTTTAGCCATGAACAAGCTGGGCGCGCGCAGCAATACCGGGGAAGGCGGGGAAGACGAAGCCCGTTACGAACCGCTTACCGATGGTGCAAGCATGCGTTCATCTATAAAACAGGTAGCCAGCGGGCGCTTTGGCGTTACCAGCCGTTACCTTACCGAAGCCGATGAGCTACAGATAAAAATGGCGCAGGGAGCCAAACCGGGCGAAGGTGGACAGCTTCCGGGCGAAAAGGTAGACGACTGGATAGGCCGTACACGCCACGCTACGCCGGGGGTTGGGCTTATATCGCCGCCGCCGCACCACGATATTTATTCGATAGAGGATTTGGCACAGCTTATTTTCGACCTGAAGAATGCCAACCGTGCTGCCCGTATCAGCGTAAAGCTGGTGAGCAAGGCTGGTGTGGGTACCATAGCTTCGGGCGTTACCAAAGCCAAGGCCGATGTGGTGCTGGTGTCAGGCTTTGATGGTGGTACGGGCGCTTCGCCTATAAGTTCGATTAAGCATGCAGGGCTTCCGTGGGAACTTGGCCTTGCCGAGACCCACCAGACCCTGATTAAGAATAAACTGCGTCCGCGTGTAACCGTCCAGGCCGATGGCCAGATGAAAACCGGCCGCGATATAGCCATAGCAGCGCTGCTTGGTGCCGAAGAATGGGGTGTAGCCACTGCCGCCCTTGTGGTAGAGGGCTGCATACTGATGCGCAAGTGCCACCTGAACAGCTGCCCGGTAGGGGTTGCCACGCAGGATAAGGAACTGCGCCAGCGCTTTAGCGGTGAGGTAGACCACGTGGTAAACCTGTTTAAATTCATTACCGAAGAATTACGCGAAATCATGGCCGAGCTGGGTTTCCGTACGGTTGACGAAATGATAGGCCAGGTTGATAACCTGAAACAGCGTGATGATATTGAATATTGGAAATATAAAAATATTGACCTGAGCAGGGTACTGTATAAAGAACCAAACCCTGATAATGTAAGCCTGTACAAAACCGAGGAGCAAGACCACGGGCTTGACGGTATACTCGACTGGCAAATGCTTGAAAAAGCACAGCCTGCCCTTGCCAATGGCGAAAGGGTGGAGGCAGAGTTCCCGATACGCAACATAAACCGTGCGGTGGGTACACTGCTGAGCAACGAGATTACCAAAGTCTACAAAAGTGCAGGCCTGCCTGATGATACGATAAGTTTTAAATTTTACGGTGCGGCAGGACAGAGTTTTGGGGCGTTTGCTGCCAAGGGGCTTACCCTGCGCATTGAAGGCGACTCTAACGACTACGTAGGCAAGGGGCTTAGTGGAGGTAAGCTGATTATTTGTCCGCCTGCCGATGCGGGCTTTAAACCGGAATTTAACAGCGTTGCGGGTAACGTGGTGCTGTATGGTGCCACCAGTGGCGAGGCCTACATTTATGGCCGTGCCGGTGAGCGTTTTGCGGTGCGAAACTCAGGTGCTACGGTGGTTGTAGAAGGTATTGGCGACCATGGTTGTGAGTACATGACCGGCGGGCGCGTAGTGGTGCTGGGCAAAATAGGCCGCAACTTCGGGGCGGGTATGAGTGGCGGTATTGCGTATATCTATGATATCCATAAAGACTTTGCTGAACGTTGCAACCCCGAAATGATAGACCTGGAACAATGCAACGATGCCGACAGGGAAGAACTGTTTGGCCTGCTGCAAAAACACTATGAGTATACGAACAGCGCTACGGCCAACTTTATACTGAAGGACTTTGACAACCAGATAGGCAGCTTTGTGAAGGTGTTCCCTAAAGAGTACAAAAGGGCGCTACAAAAGCAGGCTGAAGCAGCAAAGGCAAAGTAGGATTCGGCTCCTGCATGGTCTCAAAGACCTTGTAGGTGTTAAAATCAATACGAGGGTAGAAATAAAACCTACAAGGTTGGAAAAACCTTGCAGGTTGGCCGCTAAATTGACAAGAAAATGAAGCAGGAAAAAATAATAGGATTTAAACTATACGAGCGCGAACTGCCGCAGGGCGAACCTGTGGAGCAGCGCATCAAACACTATAAAGAATTTGCCAAGCCCTATACCGATGAAAAACTGCACCAGCAGTCGGCCAGGTGTATGGATTGCGGGGTACCGTTTTGCCACAGCGGCTGCCCGCTGGGTAACGTAATACCGGAGTTTAACGATGCGGTATTCTACGAAAAATGGGAGGAAGCATACGAAATACTTAGCAGTACCAATAACTTCCCGGAATTTACGGGGAGGATTTGCCCGGCCCCGTGTGAGTCGTCTTGTGTGCTGAACATCAACCGCCCGGCGGTGGCTATCGAAGCCATAGAAAAGCATATTATAGAAATTGCTTTTGAAAAAGGCTTTGTAAAACCGTATTTGCCGGAAGGACGAAGCGGTAAGCGTGTTGCCATAGTGGGTAGTGGTCCAGCGGGATTGGCAGTTGCTGACCAGCTGAATGCCGTAGGGCATAGCGTTACCGTATTTGAAAAAGACGATGCTGCGGGAGGATTATTGCGTTACGGCATCCCCGATTTTAAGCTGGAAAAGAATGTGATAGACCGCCGCATTACCCTTATGGAGCAGAGCGGGGTGCAATTTCAGTACCATGCTAATGTAGGGGTAAATGTGTTCCTGTCGGATATACTGCATGAGTATGATGCTGTGGTGTTGGCAGGAGGAGCTATGGTGCCGCGTAACGTGGAAATCCCGGGCAGGGAACTGAATGGCGTACACTATGCCATGGAATACCTGAAACAGCAAAACAAGCGTGTAGCAGGTAAAGACCCGTTGGCAGGAGCCGGGATAGAAAGCAATATTGTTGATTTTGAAATCATTGCGAAAGATAAAAACGTAATCATCATAGGCAGTGGCGATACGGGCAGCGACTGTATTGGCACCAGCATCCGCCAGGGCGCCAAAAGCGTTACGCAGTTGGCACTCATGCACCAGTTGGGAACCGAGCGCCCGCCCTACACCCCGTGGCCTGATTACCCGGATGTGTATAGAACATCTTCTTCGCAGGAGGAGGGATGCGAACGCTTGTTTGCAACCGCTACAAAAGAATTTATCGGCGATGAAAATGGTAACCTTACAGGGATTAAGGTGGCCGACCTGCATTGGGAATTTACTGAAGACGGCCGCCGTTTGCGTTCGGTAGAGAACCCGGGATCAGAACGTATACTACCGTGTGATTTGGCATTGATAGCCATTGGCTTTGCTAAACCTGAACAGCTGCTTATTGACCGTTATCATTTAGCGAAAGATGCTAAAGGAAATGTTTCGGCAGATGATATTACTTATAAAACTACCCACAATAAAATCTTTGCCTGTGGTGATATGCGCCGTGGACAGAGCCTTGTGGTGTGGGCCATTAGCGAAGGCCGTGAATGCGCCCGAAATGTAGATGAGTTCCTGAATAAAGAGGCTTCGGTGCTGGAGAACAAAGATGCAAGCCTGGAAACAGAAGCTTTTGGATAATATAACAATGTAGTAATTGTTTTAATGTAACAGTTTGTGGAAGAAACCGGACATCTAAGTCCTATTTAGGGCAGTCATTGCGAGGAACGAAGCAATCTTATAAGGAAATTAAATTTAAGTCGTTCATAATGATGGGATTGCTTCGTTCCTCGCAATGACAGGAATGTGTTTCATAACTCAACTTTTGTTTGTAACTTTGCGCCCTTATTTATAAGGCTTTAGGCTCTATGATCATGGAAAACAGGAAAAAAGTCGCTTTTTATACGCTGGGGTGCAAACTGAATTTCTCTGAAACCAGTACCATTGCCCGCAGTTTTGCTGATGATGGTTTTGACAGGGTGGATTTTGAAGATCCTGCCGATATTTATGTTATCAACACGTGTTCGGTTACTGAAAATGCTGATAAACAGTTTAAGCAGATTGTAAAGAAAGCCCTGAAGACCAACGATAAAGCTTTTGTTGCTGCCGTAGGCTGCTACGCTCAGCTGAAGCCTGAGGAACTTGCCGAAGTAGACGGCGTGGACCTGGTGCTTGGCGCTACCGAGAAATTTAAAATTACCGACTACATAAACGACCTGAGCAAAAACGATATGGGCGAGGTGCACTCGTGCGAAATATCTGAAGCTGATTTTTATGTTGGTAGCTACTCTATAGGCGACCGTACCCGTGCGTTCCTGAAGGTGCAGGACGGTTGCGACTACAAGTGTACGTACTGTACCATTCCGCTGGCACGTGGTATTTCGCGTAGTGACACGTTAGAAAATGTACTGAAAAACGCTGCGGAAATCTCTGCCCAGAATATTAAGGAAATTGTACTTACCGGCGTAAACATAGGCGACTATGGTAAAGGTGAGTTTGGTAATAAAAAGCACGAGCATACATTCTACGAACTGGTTCAGGAACTGGATAAGGTAGAAGGTATAGAGCGCCTGCGTATCTCGTCTATTGAACCCAACCTGCTACGCAATGAAACCATAGAGTTTGTAAGCCAAAGCCGTACGTTTGTGCCGCATTTCCACATACCGTTGCAAAGTGGCAGTGATGACATCCTGAAACTGATGCGCCGCCGCTATCTGCGTAACGTATATACCGAACGTGTTGCCAAAATCCGTGAGGTAATGCCGCATGCCTGTATAGGTGTAGATGTTATTGTGGGTTTCCCGGGGGAAACCGACGAGCATTTCCTGGAAACCTACAACTTCCTGAACGAACTTGAAATAAGCTACCTGCATGTGTTTACCTACAGCGAGCGCGATAATACGCCTGCTGCGGAAATGCCGGGTGCTGTACCTGCTAACGTACGTGCCAAACGCAGTAAGATGCTTCGTGGGCTTTCGGTAAAGAAACGCCGTGCGTTTTACGAAAGCCAATTGGGTACAAGCCGTACGGTACTGTTTGAAGGTGAAAACAAGGAGGGGTATATACATGGCTTTACCGAAAACTATGTGAAGGTAAAAGCGCCATGGAACCCTGAGCTGGTAAATACCCTGCACGAGGTTACCCTTACCAAAATAGACGAAGACGGACTGGTGCGTTTTGATTTTGTAAACGAACCGGTATTAGCATAAAAAAACTCAGGCAATGCCTGAGTTTTTTGTTTATTGATATATTCCTTAGAATTTATACCCTGCAGAAAATGCTATCGTCTGGTTTTTAAGAGTGGTATCGGGTATGGTGGTAATGTTTGAAACACCGCTTATATAACGGGCCTGGAAAAACAATCCCATTTCTAAGTCGTAAGCAAGCCCGCTAACAAGCCCAAGGTCTGCTTTTTCAAACTCAGAATTTACGGGTGCTTCTAATGATCCGTCACCATAATATCCATTATATTCCACTTTTCTTTTTGCTCCTGTAAGATATGCTATTTGTGGGCCTGCTTCAATACTTAGTCCCTTATAGATATAAAACTTTGCCAGTATGGGTAATGAAATATAATCAAGCTTATCAAAGTATTTTTCGTGAGAAACTTCCGTGCCTACATAGTCATTAATAATGGTTTTGTTTCCCTGGCGGTTATATAGTAATTCCGGCTGGAGCGAAAACCAATTGGTAAGTTTAAATTCGGCTACAAATCCTGCATTTACTCCCGGTGTAAAGTTGTTTTCTAAAACATCGCCTGTAAACTGAGAAATGTTAAGCCCTGCTTTTACCCCAAGTTTTATTTTTTGGGCATTGGCACTAAAACACGTAACGGCAAGTATTGCCGCAGTAAAAATGATTTTTTTCATTGGTTAATAATTGTGATTCGTTGGTTGTAAAACTACACCTTTTCTGTAAATATTTACAGAAAAGGTGTTTTAATATTGTGCATTCCACGTTGTGTCGGTTGCATAAAATACACGGTATTTTTAGTAGCCCGAAAGCGGGATTTCCAGTGTGTATTGTTTACCTGCGGCTACATCAAGCTTGCGGTCGCGTAGCCATGGGTTGTGTATTTTCAGTATTTTATAATTAACACCCTGTTCCTTTGCCCAAGCGGAAAGGTCGGTTACAGAAGCCGTTACCGGTACCTGTTTTGTAGGGATAAGTGTGTATAGTTCTGCAGGGGTAAGGCTAAAGCCGTACTGTGCCGGGTGTTGCATTATCTCTTTAAGCGCCAGTATACGGAATACATAGCGGCTGGTTTCGTCGTTCAGCATCAGGTCGTAATAGCTGTCTACACCCTGAAAGGTCATTTGTTTGTTAACTCCTGCCACACCTGCATTGTACGAAGCTGCGGCCAGTGTCCACGACCCGAATTTCGATTTGGCCCAAAGCAGGTACTTACAGGCTGCTTCGGTACTCTTAACCAGGTGGTAGCGTTCGTCTACCAGTTCATTTACCTCAAGGCCGTACTGTTTGCCGGTCTCGGGCATAAACTGCCATACACCGCGTGCACCCGCAGGCGAAACCGCATTCACCAGTCCGCTCTCTATTACAGCCAGGTATTTAAAATCATCGGGTACACCGTATTGTTTCAGTATCGGTTCTATAACCGGGAACACCCTGTTGGCACGTTTTATAATCAGCAGGGTAGTAGCATCAAGGTTGGCATTAACCAGTAGTTCCCTGTCCAGCCGTTCCTTAACATCGCTTACATTTAGTGGTGCCTGCTCTCCCGCAAAATCAATCTGGCTTGGGAAAGCACGCTTGTTTTCTATAATAGTGCTTACGCTATCCTGTTTCTTGTTATAGGTAGTGTTTACCGCTACCCCGCCCAGCAGCACTAATGATGCCGCAATGCCTGTGTTTTTAATCCATTCCATAATTCAGTCTTTTTTTTCCTCACCCCGGCCCTCTCCGAAGGAGAGGGAGAAGCTTCACTCATATTTTTAGTTAGTCAATCGAAAAGTTTATAATCTTTCATAATTGACAATTAATAATCCTTAATTTTCTATCAGTTCCGGTAAATGTTCCGTAAGCCATTTGCCTTTGGTAAGCACCATTACGTGGGTGCCGTCTTTTACAGGGATAAAACTCCTTAAATACTTCGGTGGGAATACCTCGTCGGCATCGCCGTGTATGTGTATTACCTCCATATTCGGTTCGGTACAATCCCAGTTTATTATCGTTTTAAACGCCCAATCCAGGTATTTCTTATCCCGTACCGACATAAATTTGTCGTACAGGTTCAGCCGCCTTGTTACTGCATTATTGCCTACAAACATCTGTGCCAGCCAGCCTATTTCCTGCATCAGCCGCGTAGGGAAAAGACGGTAGGCACGCGTACGTTTTGCAAAACGCATCCGCTTAGGGAACTCTCCGTTGCACCGCACACTCGATATGATAATAACCTTACGCGCCTTTACAATCTTTGCCATTTCCTGTACCAGTACACCACCAAAAGATACACCTATCAGCACCGGGTTTTCGTGTTTTATACCTTCACAAATGCGATTGGCATAGTGGGCTATCGGTTCGTTTACCGTTTCGGGCAACAGCCATTCCAGGTAGTGGCATTCATACCGGTCTTCGGGCAGCTTTATATTCTCAAATATAGTAGGGCTGGCGGCCAGCCCGGGCATAAAGTATACGGGTATTTTCTCCATATTGAGTTTTAACGCCGGTTTACGGGCTATTATCAAAATTTATTCCGAAATTTGTATAAAATTAAAGTTTTTGCGCCAAAGCAACCGTGGCCAAATTTAATTTATCGGTAATTTTTCTATGAGGACACGACTTTTCCCTAAGAACCAGAGGGGTACGGCCAACCACGGCTGGCTCCAGGCCAATTTTTCGTTTTCGTTTGGCAATTATTACAATCCCGAAATGGTACAATTCGGCATGCTGCGCGTACTGAATGACGATACCATAGCGGGCGGGACGGGTTTTGGCACGCATCCGCACGATAATATGGAGATTATTACCATACCTATGGAAGGCGGCCTTACACACCGCGACAGCATGGGCAATGAGGCTACTGTACGCTTTGGTGAAGTGCAGGTTATGAGTGCCGGTACGGGCATTTACCACAGTGAAATGAATGCCAGCCAAACCGAGCAGGCCAAAACATTACAATTGTGGATTTTCCCGGAATTGCAGGATGTAGCCCCACGCTACGACCAGAAAGGTTTTAACCCCGAAGAAAACAGGAACGCACTGGTGAATGTGGTTTCTCCCCATGATAAAAATGATGGCAATGCCCTGTGGATTTACCAGCAGGCATGGCTGTACCTTGGGGTGTTTGACGCAGGCCAAACCATAGGCTATCCGCTGAACCTGGAGGGGAACGGTATATACTTATTCCTGCTTGAAGGGCAGCTGGAAATCGACGGACAGGAAGTAAACGCACGCGATGCTTACGGCGCTGTGGAGTTTGAGACCATAACAATTACCACTAAAGCGCCATCTAAAATACTGATAATAGAAGTACCAATGCAATTCAACAATTAGCCATGGAAGTTAAAGACAACGCATTTACCCGCCAGTTTGAAGCCGAAGTAAACGGAAATATTTACGCCATAGAATACAGCGTACAGGAACGCAAGCTGTTTTTAACCAAAATCTATCAGCCCGAAGGTGCCGAAGATGATACCATTATCAACGATATGCTGAAGCAGATACTGGAAACGGCCGAAGAAAAACGCTTGCGTGTAATGCCGATACACCCTAAAGTGGTGGCTTTCTTTAAAAAGAACCCGGGCTATAAGGACATGCTGCCGCCAGGCATCAGGATTTAAAATTTCGTATTCTTGCCGTTATCGGCAAGTTTTTAAAGAAAAGTGATGCTGATTTTTCCGGTTTTTTGCCGATAGCGGCAAATAGCGACAATAAACAATAATAACCTATCATAACACAATGCAAAGTTTAAAAGGAAAGAATGCGCTGATTACCGGTGCAGGAAAAGGAATTGGTAAAGCCGTAGCACTGGCACTTGCCGAAGAAGGCGCTAACGTAGTGCTTATAGCCCGTACGGCTGCCGACGTAGAAGCAGTAGCCAAAGAGGTAGAAGCCAAAGGTGTAAAAGCCCTGGCGCTTACTGCCGATGTGGCTGAAATTGTTTCGATTACTGCGGCGATAGAAAAGGCAGTAGCTGAATTTGGACAGATAGATATACTGATTAACAATGCCGGTGTGGGTAAGTTCGGGAAGTTCCTGGAGCTTAGCCCGGAGGAGTTTGAACACATTATTAAAGTAAACCTGTTCGGTACATATTATGCTACACGTGCCGTATTACCGGGTATGATAGAGCAGCAAAGCGGCGATATTGTAAACATATCATCTACTGCAGGCCTTAAAGGTGCTGCTGTTACCAGTGCGTACAGTGCGAGTAAGTTTGCCGTAATGGGCCTTACCGAGTCGCTAATGCAGGAAGTGCGTAAGCACAACATCCGTGTTACAGCGCTGGCTCCGAGTACCATTGCTACCGATATGGCAAAAGACCTTAACCTTACCGATGGCAACCCTGAAAAGGTAATGCAGGCCGAAGACTTCGCGGAGCTGATTGTGGCACAACTGAAGCTCAACAAGCGTGTGTTTATAAAAGAAAGCAGCATTTGGTCAACGAATCCTTAATATATGGGCGATTTGAAATGCCCGCTGTGCAGCGGCAGTTCCCAAACATATTATATACAGGGGCAAAGGGAGTTTTTACACTGCTCCCTTTGTCTTTCTGTTTTCCTGCACCCGAAAGATTACCTGTCGCCTGAGGCAGAGCAAAAACACTATCTTAACCACAATAACGACCCTGAGGATGTGCGGTACCAAAACTTTACCAGCCCGGTAACCAACCGCCTCCTGGCTGATTTCGGTACGCAGCATGAGGGGCTGGATTTTGGTTCCGGTACGGGTTCGCCCATACTTAAGGTGCTTACCGATAATGGGTACAACATACAGCAGTACGACCTGTATTTCCATAATTATCCTGAAGTTTTAGAAAAACAGTACGACTATATTGCCTGTAGCGAAACCGCCGAGCACTTTAAAGACCCGCATACTGAGTTTGCCCAACTTCGGAAACTGCTGAAACAGGGAGGTAAGCTCTATATAATGACCGATCGCTTTGACCCTAACCGTGATTTTGGCACCTGGTTTTACAAAACCGACCCTACGCACGTGTTCCTCTACAGCGATGCATCGTTTGGTTGGGTAGCCAAAGAATTTGGCTTTACCGATGTCCTTATTGATGGAAGGGTAGTGGTACTCACCGCTTAAAACTAAGTATCTAAGCATCTCAGTAACTCAGTATCTTTTTCAAAACAAATTTTTATCATAACCCAAAATCAACATTGTTTTTTTAACAGAACGTTGCTGTATTTTGTTGTAAAGTAATTTAAAATTATTAAGTGTGTAATTTTTTAGCTTTTTTATTGATTAAAATATGTTATAGAATCGTTTTTTGTGTGATAATTATCAGTTAAATGTTTTGTTGTTTAATATTAATTTATAACTTCGCTATAACGAACAAAGATTTAATGAATACAAACATCATCATAGCAGTTAACATTCTCAGCATTGTTGTCATTAGCAACAGAGCCTGAGGGATCCTGCCTTGAATTGATATAGCCATATTACAAGCCGTTCCCTCATAAAGGAACGGCTTTTTTTGTCATTGAACGGAACAAACAGTAGCAAACAGATATGTATTTTACAGACAAAACCATTATTTATTACAACGGGGAATTTGTGAAGGCCGCCGAGGCTACCACAAACCTTTACGGACAGTCACTTCACTATGGGTACGCGGTTTTTGAGGGGATTAAGTCCTACGAAACCGAAAACGGTACCAAAATATTTAAGGCAGAAGAACATTATGACCGCCTGCGCCGCAGTGCCGAACTGATGTATATTCCGTTTAATTATACTACAGAGCAGCTTACAGCACTTACCTATGAGGTGCTGAAGCGCAACGGTTTTATCAATGCCTACATTCGCCCTATAGTGTTCTGCTCGCCAAATATGGGACTGAGCAAAGGCCAGCACAGTTTCCTTGCCATTGAAGCCTGGGAGTGGACCAATGGCTATATGGCAAACAAGATGCGTATAAAAACCAGCAGTTTCCAGAGGCCAAACCCACAGGCATTTAAAGTGGAGGCCAAGGTAAGCGGGCATTACGTAAATTCTATACTTGCCTGCCAGGAAGCCAAAGATGCCGGTTATGACGAGGCTTTGGTACTGGATGCCAATGGCTTTGTAGCCGAAAGCAGCGGCGCCAATGTGTTCTTTGAAAAAGACGGCGTACTGTACACACCCGCTAAGGGCAGCATCCTTCCGGGGATTACCAGGGCTACGGTGATTGACATTTGCCGTGAGCTGGATATTCCGGTAGAGGAAAAATTCTTTACCCCTGATGAAATGCGTGGTGCCGATGCAGCGTTCTTTTGTGGTACGGCTGCCGAAGTGTTGGCCCTTGAATCACTGGACGATGTGCCGTTTACCAAAAACTGGGACGACAGCCTGTGCAGTATTATCCAGAAAGCCTACCAGAACCTTGTTTTCGATAAAGGGCTTGAAGATTTCAAACAGGAGAGAGGAAGCCTTCAGCTTGAAGCCGAAGCATAAAACAGACAAACACAAACAAACTAAACGTAGTTTTCGGGTTAGAGTAAGCAACTTTAAAACGGAACAGATAAAATCCGGTTTTTGGGGCAGAGTAAGTAACTTTGAACCTTAAACCTGAAACTTGAAACAAATGGGGTTAAATAAATACTCGCGTATTTTTACGCAGGACGATACACAGCCGGCTGCCAAAGCCATGCTGTACGGTATAGGATTTACCGATGACGATATGGATAAGGCACAGGTGGGCATAGCCAGTATGGGCTTTGACGGAAATACCTGTAACATGCACCTTAACGACCTTGCCAAACTGGTAAAAGAGGGTACCTGGAATGAAGGGTTGGCCGGACTTATTTTTAATACCATAGGCGTAAGTGACGGTATGAGCAACGGTACCGATGGTATGCGCTACAGCCTTGTAAGCCGCGATGTGATAGCCGACAGTATAGAGGCAATTTCCGGAGGGCAGTATTATGATGGGTTGATTACCATACCAGGCTGCGATAAAAACATGCCCGGCTGCATTATGGCTATGGGCAGGCTGAATCGCCCCTCTATAATGGTGTACGGTGGCACCATAGCCCCCGGCTGTTACAAAGGGCAAGACCTGAATATAGTTTCGGCCTTTGAGGCATTGGGCCAAAAGATAGCCGGTACCATGAACGATGAAGACTTTAAAGGAGTGATACGCAATGCGTGTCCCGGTGCGGGTGCCTGTGGCGGTATGTACACGGCAAATACTATGGCTTCAGCTATAGAAGCGTTGGGCATGAGTTTGCCGTATTCGTCGAGTAATCCGGCGCTAAGCCCTGAAAAGAAACAGGAATGCCTGGATGCCGGTAAATACCTGAAAGTGCTCCTTGAAAGAGATATAAAGCCTGCTGATATCATGACACGTAAGGCATTTGAAAATGCCATGCGTCTTATCGTGATACTGGGTGGCAGTACCAATGCGGTATTGCACTTAATAGCAATGGGCAAAAGCGTAGGCGTATCGGTTACGCAGGACGATTTCCAGAAGATGAGCGACACCACGCCGGTTTTGGCCGACTTTAAGCCAAGCGGTAAATACCTGTGGCAGGATCTGCACAACATAGGTGGTATTCCGCTTGTAATGAAATACCTGTTGGAACAAGGGTTACTGCACGGCGACTGCCTTACCGTTACCGGTAAAACCATAGCCGAAAACCTGGCTGATATCCCTTCACTTGAATTTGAAACCCAAAAGATAATCCGTCCGCTTGCCGACCCGATTAAACCTGACGGCCACCTGCGCATACTGTATGGTAACCTTGCCACAGGCGGCAGCGTTGCCAAGATAACCGGTAAGGAGGGGGAGCGCTTTAAAGGCCCCGCCCGTGTATTCGACGGGGAAAAGCACCTTATTGAAGGTATTGCCAACGGTACAGTGCAGCATGGCGACGTGATAGTGATAAAGAACGAAGGCCCTAAAGGTGCGCCGGGCATGCCCGAAATGTTGAAGCCTACCAGTGCGCTTATTGGTGCCGGACTTGGCAAAAGCGTAGCCCTGATAACGGATGGGCGCTTTAGTGGTGGTACGCACGGTTTTGTGGTGGGGCACATTACCCCCGAATCTTACGAAGGCGGTACCATTGCCCTTGTGGAAAATGACGACCTTATAGAGATAGATGCTGTAAACAACACGCTGAACCTGCTGGTCAGTGAGGAGGAGTTGGCCAAGCGCAGAGCCGCATGGCAACAACCGGAACTGAAAGTAAAAAGCGGATTATTATACAAATATGCCCGTACGGTTTCATCAGCTGCTGAAGGCTGTGTAACGGATGAGTTTTAGGTGCGGGGTGCACAGGCATTTTTATTCTTTATAAGTTTAAAAAGATAGAGATTGAAAAAGATTGTATACATAGCATTCTTGTTTAGCCTGCTTATACAGGCACAAAACCGCTATATCTACGATTTTGAAGCCATGCCGGTTGTGCCAATGGTAAATAGCGAGCTTGAAGAGCTTCAGCGTAATGCAGATTTGGTTATAGATGCCAACCTGTTTTATACTGATAACTGCTTGGCAGATGGTGTGATTTGTAGTGCAATTGGATATCGGAAAGGTAAAGACTGGAAGGTATATGCAACGCCTTTTGGAACCGACTGGCGTGCGCGTGCAAGTTTCGCCGGATATTCAGACGACAGGAACTATGCGTTTTTTGAAGGAGGATACTGGGCCAATGGTAACGGCCATGAAGTGGAAAGCACCGAATTTTATATTGTAGATCTTGTTAACGGTTCTTGTACCGGTTTTTCAAAAGACGAATATATACATTCCTGGACGTATCCGGTGGGCGATAGCGAAGATATAACAGCAGACAGTTTTTCTTCGGTTAAAACACAAATTGTGACAGACGGTAAACGGTTTACGCTAATGCAGTCTGATTTTTCGTACGGAGGTGTAGAAACTACCGACGGCGAAGACGAATTGTCAAAGCTGTATGGTAATTATGATGCTGATAGTGGCATCTATGAAATACGGGGACAAAAGCTGGTAAAAACCTTTTACTATGATGAGGCCGCTATGCGTATGTGTCCTATAAAGTTTGCCGGTAGTTTGGCTAAAGGTATGGTTTTAAGGAATATTGTTGATGTGTACAGCCCTTATGAAGCTGCCTTGGAACTAAAACGGGTGCCTAAGTACACCTATGGTGATGATTCAGACGAAGTGGGGTACGAGGTGTGGTTTCAGGAGGAGTTACAGTATTTTTTGATTGTACCCGATTTGTATGCCGATGTAAAAAGGATAACCGGCCTGACAGTTATCTCACCGGATATAGAAGTAGGCGGACTGCATACGGGTATGGAAATTGGCGCTATACTGAAACGGTTTCCCGATGCCAAACTGAACATAGACCTGATAAACGACTGGGAATATCTGTACATAAAAGAGCTTGGATTGCGTTTAACGTTTAAGACAGATGAACACAACAGGGTGGCAAAGTACAGCTACAACAAAAAAACAGGTGACCATGAGGTGGTTAAGATAACAGATAAAAAACGAAAGCTGGATTTAATAACAATTGATTAATCCGGGTTTTAGGAGAAATAAACGGTTATGGAAAAAATCATAGAAAAAACTGCCGCTGCACCCGCAGTAGCAGACGAACCCAAAACCCACAGCGGGGGGCAGGTGGTGCTGGAAGCATTACTTGCCGAGGGGGTAACCACCATTTTCGGTTATCCCGGTGGGGCCATAATGCCCATTTATGACGAGTTGTATGACTACGCCGATAAGCTGAAACACATACTGGTGCGCCATGAGCAGGGCGGTATACACGCCGCGCAGGGGTTTGCACGTGCTTCGGGGAAAACGGGGGTAGTATTTGCCACCAGTGGCCCTGGTGCTACCAACCTGGTTACCGGCCTTGCCGATGCCATGATAGACAGCACGCCGGTGGTAGCCATCACCGGGCAGGTGTTTGCACACCTTTTGGGTACCGATGCCTTCCAGGAGACGGATGTGATAAACATAACAACTCCTGTAACCAAATGGAATTATCAGGTGACCGATGCCGAAGAACTTCCGGCTGTATTGGCGAAAGCCTTTTACATAGCGGGTTCGGGCAGGCCGGGTCCTGTATTGATAGATATTACCAAAAATGCGCAGTTGCAAAAGATAGCTTTTAAAGGCTATGAAAAATGCAATTTTATACGCAGCTACAGGCCGAAGCCTATTGTAAGGCCAGAATATATACAGCAGGCTGCCGAACTGATAAACAAGGCCGAGCGTCCGTTTATTGTATTCGGGCAGGGGATAATCTTAGGCAAGGCCGAAGCTGAGTTTAAGGCATTCATAGAAAAATCGGGTATACCCGCCGCGTGGACCATTATGGGCATGAGCGCCATCCAGACTGACCATCCGTTGGGTGTGGGTATGGTGGGCATGCATGGTAATTATGGCCCGAACAAGCTTACTAACGAATGCGATGTACTCATTGCCATAGGCATGCGTTTTGATGACCGTGTTACCGGCAGGCTGGATATGTATGCCAAACAGGCCAAGGTAATCCACCTGGATATTGACCCGGCTGAAATTGACAAAAACGTAAAAGCCGATGTACCGGTATGGGGCGATTGTAAAGAAACCCTGCCATTACTTACCGCAGCAATACAGGAACGTAAACATACCGACTGGCATCAAAAATTTATCGACTGCCAGGCACGTGAGCAGGAAAAAGTAATAACACCTGAAGTACATCCAACCGATGAGGTGCTTACCATGGGCGAGGTTATCCGCCTGCTGAATGAGCTTACAAATGGCGATGCGATTATCGTTACCGATGTAGGCCAGCACCAGATGGTGGCGTGCCGTTATGCCGAATATACGCAGACCAAGAGTAACATTACCAGCGGTGGCCTTGGTACTATGGGGTTTGCGCTTCCGGCGGCTATAGGTGCTGCCTATGGCGACCCTACCCGTACTACGGTGGCTATTATTGGTGATGGTGGTTTCCAGATGACGTTGCAGGAGTTGGGTACCATTATGCAGTTCCAACCCAATGTAAAAATACTGATACTGAACAATGCCTTTTTAGGGATGGTGCGCCAATGGCAGCAGTTGTTCCACCAAAAACGTTATTCGTTTGTAGATATACAAAGTCCGGATTTTGTACAGCTTGCCAAGGCATACGGCATTCCGGGGCAAAGCGTTAACCAGCGCGAAAACCTTAAGGATGCAATCCAAACCATGCTGCAACACGATGGTAGCTACCTGCTTGAGGTAATGACCGGTAAGGAAAACAACGTATTCCCTATGGTACCGCAAGGCAAAAGCGTAAGCGAAATTGTATTAGGACGGGATGAAATGTAAAATTTTTGTTTCAGGTTTAAGGTTTCAGGTTGTTTTTAACGTTCAGAACCTGAAACTTTAAACTTGAAACCTGAAACAAATAACAATGAAACAGGAGTATACCATAACGGTTTATACCGAAAACCATGTGGGACTTATGACCCGCATAGCGATTGTTTTTTCGCGCAGGAAAATCAATATAGAAAGCATTAACGTAGGTCCGACCGAGGTAAAGGGCATAAGCCGTTTTACCATTGTCATAGAAGAGTCGGAAGACGTGGTGCAAAAGGTAGCCCGCCAGCTTGAAAAACAGGTCGAGGTACTGAAGGTGTTTTACAATACCGATGATGAAATCGTTTGGCAGGAAATGGCCATGTACAAGGTACCAACCAATGTTATTGCCGAGCAGGTAAAGGTAGAGCGCCTTTTGCGTCAATACGGCGCCAACACGGTAGTGATACGTAACGACTATACGGTGTTTGAAACCACTGGTCACCGAGAGGAGATTGATGCATTGGCGGAAGCCCTGCAACCGTGGGGGCTTATAGAGTTTGTTCGTAGCGCACGTGTAGCAATCATTAAAGCCAGTGAGGGCATACACAACGCGACACTCGAATTTGAAGCAGAACAACCTAGCGAACCGGCTGTTGAAAACGAATTCCTTGATAAAAGGGATGGAGTGTTCACGATGTAGGAACTTTAGTTTAAGGTTTCAGGTTTAAAGTTGCCACTCAGATGGCTAAAAAATAAAGAGCCGTTGAAACTGAACAATCTAAAAAATCAAAATAATTATGACTGAGTGTAGCCGGCTAAGAAGCTCAGCCACTCAGTAGCTAAGAAACTTAAATAAAAAACAAACAGAAAAAATGGCAAAATTAAATTTTGGCGGGGTTGAAGAAAACGTGGTAACCCGCGACGAATTCCCGTTACAAAAAGCACAACAGGTATTAAAAGATGAAGTAGTAGCAGTAATAGGCTACGGCGTACAAGGCCCGGGCCAGGCGCTTAACCTACGCGATAACGGTATCAGCGTTATTGTGGGCCAACGTCAGAATTCGGCTTCATGGGATAAGGCTGTTGCCGATGGCTTTGTACCGGGTGAAAGCCTTTTTGATATTGAAGAAGCCCTTGAAAAAGGTACTATAATTTGCTACCTGCTTAGTGATGCCGCCCAGATAGAAGTATGGCCTAAGGTAAAAGAGAACCTTACTGCCGGTAAAGCGCTGTATTTCTCGCATGGTTTTGGTGTTACCTTTAACGAGCAGACTGGCATTGTCCCGCCAGAAAATGTGGACGTATTCCTTGTAGCACCTAAAGGTTCTGGTACATCACTACGCCGTATGTTCCTGCAAAACCGCGGACTAAACAGTAGCTTCGCTATCTTCCAGGATGCAACGGGCAAGGCCTGGGAGCGTGTGGTATCATTAGGTATCGCCATTGGTTCGGGCTACCTGTTTGAAACAGATTTCCAACGTGAGGTATTCAGCGACCTTACAGGAGAGCGTGGTACACTTATGGGAGCCATTCAGGGTATCTTCGCTGCACAGTACGAAGTACTTCGCGGTAAAGGCCACACTCCGAGTGAGGCGTTTAACGAAACCGTTGAGGAACTTACACAGTCGCTTATGCCGCTGGTAGCTGAAAACGGTATGGACTGGATGTATGCCAACTGTTCTACAACTGCACAGCGTGGTGCGCTTGACTGGTGGAAGAAATTCCGCGATGCTACCAAGCCGGTATTTGAAGAGCTGTACGAAAGCGTTGAAACCGGTAAAGAGGCAGGTTACTCTATATCAAGCAACAGTAAGCCGGATTACCGCGTGAAGCTGGAAGAGGAGCTTTCTGAACTTCGCAACAGCGAAATGTGGCAGGCGGGTAAAACTGTACGCAGCTTAAGGCCGGAGAACAACTAAGTCGCCCGGCGACAGCGAAGCTTTTTGCATACTTAATTCACAACCTGCAAGGTCTTCAAGACCTTGTAGGTTTAATTTATACCATACCTACAAGGTTGCTAAAACTTGGCAGGAGCAAAACACCATGAACACCCATACTACTTATTTCCCAACGATAGAAAATGTACAGCAGGCTGCACAGCGCCTTAATGGCGTAGTGAGCCGTACGCCACTTACCCTTAACCGTACCGCAAGCGAAATTTACGGTGCCAATATTTACTTTAAGCGTGAGGATTTACAACCGGTGCGTTCGTATAAGTTGCGTGGGGCCTATAACAAAATGGCTACTCTTAGCCCTGATGAACTGGCTAAAGGCGTAGTATGTGCCAGTGCGGGAAACCATGCGCAGGGTGTGGCTTTTGCGTGCAATAAAATGCAGGTACATGGTACTATTTTTATGCCGACACCTACACCGGGCCAAAAGCTCGATCAGGTACACATGTTTGGCGGGGAGTATGTAAATGTGGTTTTGGCAGGCGATACGTTTGACGAAGCCAAAGACGCTGCACTCGATTTTTGTGCATCGCGTGGGGCTGTTTTTATCCATCCGTTTGATGACCCGTATATTATAGAAGGGCAGGCTACCATTGGTTTGGAACTTTTGGAACAGCTTCCCGAAAAAATCGATTACGTTTTTGTGCCGATAGGTGGGGGAGGATTGGCTTCTGGGCTGAGCAGTGTTTTAAAGCAGCTTTCGCCTGAAACCAAAATAATAGGGGTGGAGCCTGCAGGCGCACCCAGCATGAAAAAAGCCCTTGAAAAAGGCGAAACTGTTTTACTGGAACGTATCAATAAGTTTGTTGATGGCGCTGCGGTACAACGCGTAGGCGAGTATACCTTTGATATTTGCAGGCAAACCCTGCACGATATGCATACGGTAGACGAAGGCCGTATATGCCAGGTTATCCTCAGCCTGTATAATAAAGATGCCATAGTGGTAGAACCTGCCGGAGCCTTATCGGTAGCGGCGCTGGGCTATTATGCCAAAGAAATTGAGGGTAAAAATGTGGTGTGTGTTATATCAGGCAGCAATAACGATATTACCCGTATGGAGGAAATAAAGGAGCGTGCGCTGCTGTATGCAGGGCTTAAGCATTATTTCCTGGTGAAATTCCCGCAAAGGCCGGGTGCCCTGCGCGAATTTGTAATGAATGTACTGGGGCCTACCGATGACATTACCCATTTTGAATACACCAAAAAGAACAGCAAGGAGAAAGGTACTGCTGTAGTGGGCATAGAGCTGAAACACGCCCATGAATTTGAGCAGCTTATGGCCAATATGAAAGAGCGTGGCTTTTTTGTAGATTACCTGAACAACCAGCCGTATTTGCTGAATTTGCTGGTGTGATTTCTGATTGAAAGATTCAATAATTTAAAGATTGAAAAATTCTGTAGGGATGCTATCTACATAGTATTTTCAATTAATTTTCCTGTTTTTGTGAAGGACCTTTTATAGTAATTTTTACATACCTGAAATTATAGCGTGCAGCAGTACGTTTTGCTTCGTCAGCATTATGGTTGTCTATAACTATTGTAGGTACTACAGGCGTGTAGAAGCAATTATCATTACCCCAGAAACCTTGGCCTACGGGCGACCAGTTGCCAAACTCTTTATAGGTAGACGGTACTTCAGTTTTGTTAATATCTTTCCATTTATAGTAAGAAAGTATGGTAGGGCTGCTACTGAACAGTTGGCCCAAATCCATTACATATCCATAGTTTTTAGAAAATACGGGTACGTTTGTAAACGAGGTTATTTGCTTACCGGTACGCTTATCAACCAGCTCATAACTGTATTCTTCGCAGGCAGAACACATATATTGCAGCAATGAGGCATTTAAGGCTTTATAATCGCCTACATAAGTATACACGTTGGGTTGACCGCCATCGCCTAAACCATCCATAAACTTTTGCCCGCCAATGGTTATGGTTTTACCAACTTTTTTGATTGTTTTATCGACTGTAAGATAATTAGTTACAGCAGAGGTTTTGGCTTTCAGGAATTCTTTTTCGGTTAGTAATGTAACTACTACATCCGGGTAGTCATCAGTAGTAAGACCATCTTCCTCAGCCGGAGTTTCGTTGCTTTCACCACAGCCCTCGGCAGAAGAAACGTCTTCATTACGCCATGCTTCATTATAAGCATACCGCTCGTTGAGGTCGTAATTATCTAAAGGAATATCAGTTTCCCTACCGATACTCTTTTTATTTACATAATAAAGCACCTCGTTATTATCGCCATAAGCTACGCTGACAAGGCTATCGGTTTCATTAACAACAGGAAACGAGCTTTTAAAACCGAAGCAAAACCCAGCATATTCCCGTTTATCTGTATAGGCTTTCGCCCCGGTACGGCTTATAATGTAGCCATTATACAGTACTTCTTTACCGTCAATTTTATAACCGGGTTTTGGTGGGGTATAAGTTGCTTTTTGGCCAAAAGATAAAATAGGCAGAAACAATAACGCTAATGTAAAGCATTTCATGGTTACAGGTTTGAACTGTAATTTGCAAAAAGAATGCCAGCTATTTTACGGCCAGCATTTCTTTTTTAAGTTCGAAGTTCATGAGCAATGCATGAAGCTGCTTCAGGTAATTGTTGTAGTACATGGCGTAGCCGCGCTGGTACTGGTTTTTCTTTAAGGGGGCATTTACAAAGCAGCGTTTTATGTCTACCACCTTACGGTTTTCGTCGAGGTAGTATGATGCAATGAAACCCAGCCTGTGCTTCATTGTAGCTACAATAGAGGCGTCATTACGGTACGATTCGTGCGCATAGCACACAATTACACTACTATTAAATTTGGATGCAATCTTTTTCATGTTGTGCCTGCGGTCCCAAAACAGCACCACATATTGCACATCTTTACGGTATTTTTGCGCCAGGCGGTTTATGGCAGGAATCTCGCCAAGGCCGGTAACCATGCTTGATGAAAAGGTAATAAGCACTATAGGCTTTTTAATTTTAGACAGCTCTATTTTGCCGCCGTTTGCTTTTTTAAGGGTGAAGTTATCAAATGTGGTAGCCCTTAGCCTGTTTTGCACCAGCGAGTCAAACAGGTAATCACCTCTATTTACATCGCCGCTACGGTAGGCTTCTTCGGCGCTGGCCTGGTATTTTTTGAATTTTATGCGTACGGCATTAGAAAAATAAGTGCTGTCCACCTGTGCGGCGGCCATCAGTGGAAGCAGTAGCAGGATAATATGTTTTACTAAACCTTTCATCTTTTTTGTGTTTATTCTTTGGGGTATAGTAAAGTTACGCAAAACCAACACTGATTATGAGGGTGTTATCACTTTTGCGAATTTTAAGATGTTGGCAATGAACACGTTTGTTGCGCTTTTTTAGGTGTTTGAAGCCAAAGCCTGACAAAAAGTTAACATTTGTATGTTGGCATACTAAAAACCGTTGAAAACGTTTAAGAAAATTAATTTTAACACATTAACCTGTTTTTAACATTTTGTCAGGTTTGTGTGGTATTTTATAGTGTATGCTGAAGAAAACGCCGTGTTTGCTGAGTTGTATTAACGCTGCAAAATGTCCTTGAAAGGTAATTTTCACTACAAAATCTTCTTGTGCGCGGATTTTGTAGTGAAAATATGATTAAATAAAAGCTTTATTTGTTGAGGTTAAACGGGGTTGTATTTAAAATTTAAATAATATGGATTCGTGTATAACTAAGGATATCATTGAAAGCTTTGTTAAACTTATCCCTAAACAGATATTATTCTGTTTTAATTATTTGCCTGTGTAAACTCGGTTATTTCAGGAGCGTGGTCACCCCATCCCATCCATATTTCTTTAAGAATAAGTTTTTTCCCTTTGTATGAAACTATTTCATACAGGCTTACACCGGGTGGGCAGTCCGGATTGTGTGGCTTTATGTTTTTTGTGGTAAATGTTGTGGTGTTTATCCATTGTATGCGGAGTGTATCAGGGTCGTTGCAAAACATTTCGTTTGTCCACAATACGGTTTTAGTATCAACAAAAGTAAAACCCGCGCACTCTGAACCTTTTAAGATAAACCGCCCTGAAGGCCTGTCCTGATTTGATTCTGTATCGGGAGTATTGCAAAATAGAAAAATTAATAAGGAAGTTATGGTATATAGTTTCATAAGATTAGAATTGGGTAAACACTTTTTATTAATAAAAAACCGCCCGAAGGCGGTTAATATTGTATGTGTATGGAAATTAATATCTCCTCATTTGCTGTGCCGGGGCTTTTTTCATGTTAGCCTTCATCATGGCTATCTGGTCTTTCAGCATGCCCTGCTTGTCCAGTTTTTTAGCTTCGCCCAATAGCTTCTCGGCTTCCATCTTTTTGTTTTTGGTAAACGATATACCGGCAAGCTGCAGCTTTGCCATAGCAAGATCCTGATCCATGTTAAGGCCAAGTTCTATTGCCTTACGCAGGTATTTCTCGGCAGTGTTAAGGTTGGTCTGGCTGGTAATAATGCCTTTAAGGTAGTTATAGTAGCCCTCCTGCTTGCGTACCAGTGCGCCGTGCGGGTCTTTTATTTTGTCAAGTATTTTGTCGGCACCCTCAAGGTCCTGTTTCCTTAATTTGAAGAACGCCATAATAATTACCTCGTTGCGGAAATAGGTTACAACAACCAGCGCCGCTATAAGGATAAGGAAAATACCGTTGCCAATATTGTTCTCGGTAAACTGCCATACGGCTGTTGCAAGGATAAGGCCGGCAATAACCAGCTTTATGTTTTTATTGAACATATATTATAGTATAAATTTGCGGTGGCAAAGGTAACAATTTTTGGAATTAAATAATTTTTATAAAAGCACTTGTGAGAAAAAAAAACCTTTGTATATTTGCACTCGGTTTTTGGAAAAAGCATTCCGGAGTCCAGAATAAGATATTTCATAAAGATTTAAAGATACAAAGCAATGAGTAAGAGAACTTTTCAACCATCACAGAGAAAAAGAAGAAACAAGCACGGTTTTATGGAAAGAATGGCATCTGCCAACGGTAGGAAAGTGCTTGCTCGCAGAAGGGCTAAAGGCCGTCATAAACTAACTGTTTCTAGCGACCCACGTCACAAAAAATAATGTTTGTATAAAACATACATAAAGGTGTTACTTATTTTTGGTAACGCCTTTTTTTATACCCTGACGAAACTATACAGCCTTAAAACACTGTTGATAAACAAGTAACGTCAGCCGGAAAATTAAATTGAATTATTGCGTAATTTTGCATGGCCGAAGGGCTTATACTAAACACAACACTACAACAATACAATGCCAAAAGACAATTCCATTAAATCTGTACTGATTATCGGCTCGGGGCCTATCATCATCGGCCAGGCCTGTGAGTTTGACTACTCTGGTTCGCAGTCGGCGCGCTCGCTTAAGGAAGAAGGAATAGAAGTTATCCTTATCAACTCTAACCCGGCAACCATTATGACCGACCCTTCTATGGCCGATCATATCTACCTGAAGCCGCTTACTACCAAGTCGATCATAGAGATTTTAAAAGCACACCCGAATATCGATGCCGTACTGCCTACTATGGGCGGACAAACAGCGCTTAACCTGTGCCTTGAAGCAGAGGAAAAGGGCATATGGGCCGATTTTAATGTGCGCCTTATAGGGGTTGATGTAAATGCCATTAACGTTACCGAAGACCGCGAGCAGTTTAAGCAATTGCTTGAAAGGATAGGTATACCTGCCGCACCTGCCAAAACGGCCAACTCTTTCCTTAAAGGTAAAGAGATTGCGCAGGAATTTGGCTTCCCGCTGGTAATACGCCCTTCGTTTACGCTGGGTGGTACAGGGGCAGCTTTTGTACACAAAAAAGAAGATTTTGATGAGCTGCTTACGCGCGGCCTTGAGGCTTCGCCTATACACGAAGTACTGATAGATAAAGCGCTTTTCGGCTGGAAAGAATACGAGCTGGAGCTGCTTCGCGATAAGAACGATAACGTAGTGATTATCTGTTCTATCGAGAACATGGACCCAATGGGTATCCACACAGGTGACAGTATCACTGTAGCGCCGGCCATGACGCTGAGCGATACTACCTTCCAGAAAATGAGGGATATGGCTATACTTATGATGCGCAGCATCGGTAACTTTGCCGGTGGATGTAACGTACAGTTTGCCGTAAGCCCTGACGAGAAAGAAGATATTGTAGCGATAGAAATCAACCCGAGGGTATCGCGCTCATCGGCACTGGCCTCTAAAGCTACCGGTTACCCGATTGCAAAAATCGCTGCTAAGCTGGCACTGGGTTACCACCTTGACGAGCTTCAAAACCAGATTACTAAGTCAACTTCGGCGCTGTTCGAGCCTACGCTTGACTATGTAATCGTGAAAATACCGCGCTGGAACTTTGACAAGTTTGAAGGCGCTGACCGTACCCTTGGCCTGCAGATGAAATCAGTAGGTGAGGTTATGGGTATAGGCCGCTCATTCCAGGAAGCGCTGCACAAAGCTACCCAGTCGCTTGAAATAAAGCGTAACGGGCTTGGCGCCGACGGTAAAGGGTATACTAACTACGACCAGATTATTGATAAGCTTACCCATGCAAGCTGGGACCGTGTATTCGTAATTTATGATGCGATACAAATGGGTATACCACTTAGCCGCATCCACGAAATCACGCAGATAGACATGTGGTTCCTGAAGCAATATGAGGAGCTATACCTGCTTGAAAAAGAGATTTCTAACTATACTATAGAAACACTTCCGAAAGATTTACTTCTTGAGGCCAAACAGAAAGGCTTTGCCGACAGGCAGATAGCCCACATGCTTAGCTGTAAAGAAAGTGATGTGTACAACAAGCGTGAGGAAGTTGGCGTAAAACGTGTGTATAAGCTGGTAGATACCTGCGCGGCTGAGTTTACTGCTAAAACCCCGTACTACTACTCAACATTTGAGGCTGAGATAGAAAAAGCTGACGGTACCAAATACGTTCACAACGAAAGTATTGTAAGCGATAAGAAGAAAGTAATTGTACTTGGCTCAGGGCCAAACCGTATAGGGCAGGGTATAGAATTTGACTACTCTTGCGTGCACGGTGTACTTGCCGCTGCTGAGTGCGGTTACGAAACGATAATGATAAACTGTAACCCTGAAACGGTTTCAACTGACTTTGATACGGCTAACAAGCTGTACTTCGAGCCGGTATTCTGGGAGCATATATACGATATCATCCGCCACGAGAAGCCTGAAGGTGTAATCGTACAGCTTGGTGGCCAGACGGCTCTTAAGCTTGCGGAGAAACTTGACCGTTACGGCATAAAAATCATAGGTACCAGCTTTGATGCGCTGGACCTTGCCGAAGACCGCGGGCGTTTCTCAGACCTGCTTACCGACCTGGGCATACCATTCCCTAAATTCGGTATTGCAGAAAGCGCTGATGAAGCCAGCCAGCTTGCGGAAACCCTTGACTTTCCGCTACTGGTAAGGCCAAGTTATGTATTGGGCGGGCAGGGTATGAAAATCGTGATCAACAAGCAGGAGCTTGAAGAGCACGTTATCGACCTGCTTAAGAGCATACCGGGTAACAAACTACTGCTTGACCACTACCTTGACGGTGCCATAGAGGCGGAAGCCGATGCTATATGCGACGGTGAAGATGTTTACATCATCGGTATCATGGAGCACATAGAGCCGTGTGGTGTACACAGTGGTGATAGCAATGCTACACTGCCACCGTTTAACCTGGGCGAGTTTGTAATGCAACAGATAAAAGACCATACCAAAAAGATAGCGCTTGCGCTGAAAACGGTAGGCCTTATCAACATACAGTTTGCCATTAAAGACGATACGGTTTACATTATCGAGGCCAACCCAAGGGCGAGCCGTACTGTGCCGTTCATTGCGAAAGCGTATGGTGAGCCGTATGTAAACTACGCTACCAAAGTAATGCTGGGTGAGAAGAAGATAAAAGACTTTATCTTTAACCCGCAACTGAAAGGTTTTGCTATAAAACAACCGGTGTTCTCATTTAACAAGTTCCCTAAGGTGAACAAAAAACTGGGGCCTGAAATGAAATCTACAGGTGAAAGCATCCTGTTTATAGACGACCTTAAGGACGACCAGTTCTACGAGCTGTACAGCCGCCGTAAAATGTATCTTAGCAAGTAAAGCTTGTATCTTTTATATCTTTATGCAACCCCTGCAGCTATGCTGTGGGGGTTGTTGTTTTGTAAGCTGTTATTTCGCTATTTTTATCGCACCAAAAACTTTATATGGAATTATTTAAAAACATCAATAAAAATGCCCAGGCCAGCAGCACTACAGGTTTTGGTACCAGTGCAGGCAGCTATGGCGGGCGTTTTATAAACAAAGACGGATCAGCCAATATAGAAAAGCGCGGGCTTGCCATATTTAGTAGGGTAAGCTGGTTCCATACGCTGGTAAGTATGCGCGGCTGGAAGTTTTTACTAATAATCTTCCTGTTTTACACGGTAATCAACTTCATATTTGCATCGCTTTACTACATCATTGGGGTAGAAAACCTGAACGGTATAGGCGATACAGGTTCGGAATGGGTAAAGTTTGGCAAGGCCTATTTTTTCAGCGCACAGACGTTTACCACGGTGGGGTACGGGCACATAAGTCCGTCAGGGGTGGTTACCAGTGCACTTGCCGCTACAGAGGCGCTTACGGGGCTACTCAGTTTTGCTATAGCCACAGGCTTGTTTTACGGGCGTTTCAGCAGGCCAAAGGCACACCTTATATTTTCTAATAATGCATTAATATCGCCCTATAAAGGAGGAAAGGCACTCACCATACGCATGGCTCCGCATAAAAACACCAATCTGCTTGAAGCCGAAGCCCGTGTAACCCTGGGTATAGTGCTGGAGGAAAACGGCATACCGGTAAACAAGTTCTACCAACTGCCGCTGGAAATGGTGCGTATCAGTTCGCTGTCACTAAGTTGGACACTGGTGCATCCTATAGATGAAAACAGCCCGCTTTACGGTTTTTCTGATGAGGATTTTAAGCTGATAGAAGGGGAATTTATCGTGTATATTAAAGCCTTTGACGACCTGTACAGCAACACTGTAGCCATTAGTACTAGTTATACTTTTGACGAGGTGGTGTACGGTGCAAAATTCGAAATGATGTATGCTGAAAATGATGAACAAACCAAAACAATACTACACCTGGATAAGATAAACAGCTACAGGGGAGTGGAGCTTGGATAAATAATAACGGCTGCCAAAAAGCAGCCGTTATTATTTTTCACGTTTTATCTTAACCGGATTTTGGCGGGTATCAAAAACATCGTGGATTTCTATTTGCTTTTCGGTTACCAAGAAAATTATTTTATAATTTTTATATAGCCTGTAACGATATTCATCCGGAAAATCAGACAATAAATCTTCAATTTGGAACGCGTCAGGAGCTAATGCTATTTTTTCCGATTCTTTTACAATTCCCTCTGCCAGTTTTTGTGCAACGCTTAGCGAAACATTAAAATTATGGTAATCGAAAATTGTTTTCAATTGGGCTTTCGCAAAGTCAGTCCAATATGTTTTTAACGCCATTCCTTGATTTCAGCTAAAAGATCTTTTGTTTCTGTAAGCCTTCCTGCTTGGGCATCTTCGCGCGACAGTTGAATCCTTCTGCGCAACTCTTCAACAGTCATAGGGTGGATGTGCCCGGTATTCTTTTCCTCTTTTAGCAAGGTTTCAAAAAATGAAACAGTCTCCTCGTTGTTTATGTTAAGGAATTCCTGAACAAATAATATCTTTCGCGTTTGTAGATCCATCTTCATTCGAATTTAACCAAAGATAATAAATTTATCCTTATTTACCCTTGGCATCCCGCCAGTATTTAAACGGGAACAATAGTATACCAAAGCGTCATGAATTAAAGAGAGGGAAGTTATAATTCAAGCAGTTTTTTTACTTCATCTTTTAAAACAGGGATCTGTTTCATTAAAATACCCCAAATTGTTTCGTCTGAAACGGAATCATAACCGTGTATAATCCTGTTCCTTACATCTACAATTTTTCGGGTGTTAGAAATTGCTATGGTATTATCTTCTTTTAAGATACGGCTCATAGCCTCGCCAATAATTTCGAGATTTCTTTCTACTGCACGTTTTGTACGTATGTCCCTCTGATAAAAATTAAAATCATATGGAATTTCTGTAAAATAGGTTTCAGTTTCAAGTATCGAATTATAAATGTCAAATAGCCAAGTTTTTATATTGTTATCCATAAATCAATTGGCGCTGGCTTTCAAGTTTTTTCCTGAAATAAGGATTCTTAATTGCTATTTCTTCAAGAAGGTCAATAGGGCGTTTTAAAATTTCTTCTAATGAAAATTTTAAGTCATAATAATTATCTCCGTAATCTAAAACATCCTGTTGCTGAAAATCTACAACAAAATCAATATCACTTTGATCATTAAATTCACTGGTAAGGACAGAACCAAAAGCATATAGCGACTTTACCTTGTGGTTTTTACAAAGTTCAGTAATGCCTGTTATATGATTTTCTAAGAAGTTCATTTAACCAAAGATAATAAATTTATCCTTACTTACCCTTGGCATCCCGCCAGTATTTGTACGGGAATAACAGCATCCCGAAACATTCACCATGTTCTTTGCCCAGGTGTTTGTGGTGCATTTTATGGGCGCGGCGCACCGCCTTTCCATAACGGCTTTCGGCATTGCGGAATATTTTAAACCGCTGGTGGATGAAGATGTCATGTACCATAAAGTATGCAAACCCATATGCAAAAATTCCCAACCCAATAGCAAGGCCGATTTCTAATATATGGTTTTGCCAAAGCAAGAAGAAGCCGATGCTTATCAGAGCATAGAAAATGAAAAACGTATCATTCCGTTCAAACCATGACTCGTGGTCCTTGTGGTGGTGGTCTTTATGCAGGCTCCATAAAAAACCGTGCATAACGTACTTATGGGTAAACCACGCCATAAATTCCATAATACCGAAGGTGAGGAAAAAGACCAGTATGTATATCCAGATAGCCATAAGCGTGTTTTAAAGTATGTTTAGCCTGTAATTAACGTAGCAGCGTGCCAGCAGCGTTATTTTTTGGTAGTCGGGTACGCGGATGCGACGGCTTTTTATTTCCAGAGGCGGAGTATTCTTCAGCTTGGTGAGCAGCTTTTTATAGTATACATAGGCTGTGTAGACGCCAAAACGTGCTTCTTTGGGCAACTGCACTATACCGGCATAACCTGCTGCAAGGTCAGCTTCAATTTCGTCTATGATGGCCTTTTTTGTAGCATCGGTCATATCGTTAAGGTTAAGCGATGGAAAGTAACTCCTGTCCAGCTCCTCGGTATCGGCCTTGAGGTCGCGCAGAAAGTTTACTTTTTGGAAAGCTGAACCTAACCTCATGGCGCTTGGTTTCAAGGCCTCATAGCGGGCATCGTTTCGGTTTACAAAAACCTTCAGGCACATTAGCCCCACCACATCGGCACTGCCGTATATGTATTCGTTGTATTCGGCAAAAGAGGTGTAGTCTTTTTTTACCAAATCCTGTTTCATGCTTTTCATAAAGGCGTCAATCAGGTGGCGCGGTATATCATATTTGATAACCGTATGCTGAAAACCATTCAGTACCGGGTTCAGGCTTATGCCTTCACCCAGTGCATTTTCAAGGTCTTGCTCAAAACGGTTAAAGAGTGTTTCTTTATTATAATCGTGGAAGCTGTCTACAATTTCATCGGCCAGGCGCACAAACCCGTAAATATTGTATATATCCTGCCTTATGGAAGGGGCAAGCATTTTTACCGCCGTAGAAAACGAAGTGCTGTACGCCCGGGTTACAAGCCGTGCACAGGCAAATGATACGTTGTCGAATATACTTTTCATACGGGAGAGGTTTCTGTTGAGTGTTTAGTAATTTGTTTTTCTACGAGTCCGGCTACCAGCTTGCCCGAAATCAGTGCAGGCGGTACACCCGGCCCCGGTACGGTAAGCTGGCCTGTAAAATACAGGTTGCTTACCTTGGGACTCCTGAGCTTGGGACGCAGGAATGCAGTTTGCCACAATGTATTGGCCAGCCCGTAGGCGTTGCCTTTATACGAATTGTAGTCGTTTATAAAATCGTTAAGGCAATAGCTTTCGGCAAAAAGGATGCTATCCTTTATATATTGCCCGGTAAGCTTTTCAAGACGGTTTATGATAATGTCAAAATACTTTTGCCTTAGCTCTGGTGTATCTTCTATACCCGGTGCCAGTGGAATAAGGAAAGTCCCCGCTTCATGTGTTTCGGGGGCAGTGCTCGCGTCTGTTTTAGAGGGGAAACTAGCATAAAACAACGGTTCATCGGGCCAGCGGGGACTGTCGTATATATCTTTGGCATGTATGTCAAAGTCCGTATCAAAAAACAGTGTGTGGTGCAGCACATTTTCCACCTTTTTGTTGAAACCTACATAAAACAGTAGGGAAGAGGGGGCAAAAGTGCGGCTGTCCCAGTATTTTTCACTGTATTTACGGTATTGCGGTTCCAGCAGGCTTTCGCCGTGGTGGTAGTCCGCACCGCATATTATGTTATCGGCAGTGTGCTGTGTACCGTTTATCTTAATATAAGTGGCTTCACCGCTTTCTACACCTATTTTATCTACAGGGGCATTGGTAACTATAGTTACGCCAAGCTCGGTAGCCAGCTTTGTAATGCCCTCAATCACGCTGTACATACCATTTTTAGGATGCCACGTACCCAACCCGAAGTCGGCAAAATTCATAAAGCTGTAAAACGAGGGGGTGTCGCTGGGTTTTGCACCGAGGAATAATACCGGGAACTCCAGTATCTGTACAAGCTTCGGATTCTTAAATCGCTTACGTATGTCGCGGGATATGTTGCCTATAAATTGCGACAGGCGGGTTATGGTTTGTGTGGTAACCAGTTCCAGCGGCGATTCGCCAGGGCGGTACACAAGGTTTTTTATGGCAATATCGTAGTTGCTGCGGGCTTCATCCATAAATTCCAGCAGTTGTTTCGCACTGCCTGGCTCTATGGTTTCAAAAGTTGCGGCTATATCATTAAGATTATCCGCTATGTCTACAAAATCATTTTCTGCGAAATATACCCTATAAGCCGGAGATAATTTTTCTAAAGTATAATAATCAGATGGCTGTTTGCCAAAGTCTGCAAAAAAGCGTTCAAATACATCGGGCATCCAGTACCAGGTAGGCCCCATATCAAAGGTAAAACCGTCTTTAACCAGCCTGCGGGCACGGCCGCCTACAGTGGCGTTTTTCTCGTAAATGGTAACGGCATGCCCGGCTTTGGCAAGGTAGCAGGCAGCCGCCAATGACGAAAAGCCTGAGCCGATTATTTTTATATCTCGTTGCATGTGTATAAGTTACCCTTTATATGGTTCAACAATTCTTGTTTTCTTGTTAAATTAATCTCAAACTTTACTGAATAGTTTCAACATAATCCTTTGCAGACCTATATAATTTAATATTATCGTTAAGTTCGGCCGGATTTATAAAGCTGCCGCCACGTCCACATATTACAAGTGATGTATTATTATCCCCTCTAAGCACCTGATCCCTCATTTCGCGAACGTATTTATGAATTTCTTCATAGACAGGCTGTACAGTAGTATATGTTACAAAAGTTACATTTTCAAAACGATGCTGTATCTCGACAAGGTCGGCCATAGGTACACTTTCGCCAAGATAAATTGTATGATACCCGTTCAGTAGTAATTCATAGTTAATAAGCATCAGGCCTATTTCGTGTATTTCACCTTCCGGTAAGTATAGTATAAATGTGCGTTCGGTGTGTTTGGGTATGTTTATTTGCAACGGCTCGGTGTTTGTCATTATCTTCTGTTTTACCAGGTTGCTTATAAAGTGCTCGTGTGCGGGTGTTATGGTGCCGGTTTGCCAAAGGTTGCCTATTTCTTCAAGCAGAGGCAAAAAGCAATCATAAAATATTTCCCTGAAGGTTTTTGTGGCTAAGAGGTTGTTGTATGTTTCCAGGAACAGGCGGGCATCAAAATTCATCATGGCCAGCTTGAAGTTACGCAGCACATGGTTATTCAGTGTTTTACCGGCTAAAATTTCCTTTACTATTTGTGGTATACGCTCCTCGGGCAGCTTTGCAATATTGCTTATCTTGTAGCCAAAGGTATTCAGTGTATTGATGTTTAAAAGCTTTTGCAGGCTCTTGGCATCGTATACCCTGGTGTTAGTGTCTGTTCGCATAGGTTTAAGTACTTCATAGCGCTTTTCCCACATACGTATGGTGTGTGCCTTAATACCACTAAGGTTTTCAAGGTCTTTAATAGTAAAGGTGTTTTTGATATTGTTCATTCTTTTGGGGTAAAAGGCTGAACAAATTTAGTTTAATAAAACTGTTGAATCAGTTAAACAATTCTTAAATATTTTACAAATGTTTCAGTGAGAAGCTTTGTTGTGGGGAGGAAGTAGTAAGGCCTCGTTATATGGATATACGTTAAATATATCTGTTTGGATGTTATGTAGCCGTAAAATTTTTGCTGTCAAAGCTAACTCACTCATAACTAATGTTTTTTTTGTCAAAATAATATGTACCTTTGCAGCTTCAAAAAAAAGGAAGATGGCTGCTATCAGAAACATTGCAATTATTGCCCACGTTGACCACGGTAAGACTACCCTGGTAGACAAAATTATGTACCACTGCCAACTGTTCCGTGACAACGAGAACACCGGCGACCTTATCCTGGATAACAACGACCTGGAGCGCGAACGCGGTATTACCATTACGTCTAAAAACGTATCGGTAACCTACAAGGGCACAAAAATCAACATTATAGATACCCCGGGCCACGCCGACTTTGGTGGCGAGGTAGAGCGTGTACTAAACATGGCCGACGGTGTACTACTGCTTGTGGATGCTTTTGAAGGCCCAATGCCACAAACCCGTTTTGTACTACAAAAAGCAATTGCACTTGGCCTTAAGCCTTGTGTGGTTATAAACAAGGTAGATAAGGAAAACTGTACTCCGGAAGAAGTACACGAAAAAGTATTCGACCTTATGTTTGAGCTTGGTGCAGAGGAGTGGCAGCTTGATTTCCCTACAGTATACGGTTCGGCTAAGCAGAACTGGATGAGTGAAGACTGGAAAAACAAAACTGAAAACATAGAGCCGCTACTGGATATGGTACTGGCACACATACCTGAGCCAAAAGTATCTGAAGGTACGCCTCAGTTGCTTATTACGTCTCTTGACTTCAGCAGCTTTACAGGCCGTATCGCCATAGGCCGCCTACAACGCGGTACGCTTAAAGAAGGCCAGAACATAAGCCTTGTAAAACGCGACGGTAAAATAATAAAGTCTAAAATAAAAGAACTTCACGTTTTTGAAGGCATCGGCCGCAGGAAAACTGAAGAAGTTCAGGCAGGTGATATCTGTGCTATTGTAGGCCTTGAAGGTTTTGAAATTGGTGATACTGTTGCCGACTTCGAAAACCCTGAAGCGCTTGCTACAATTGCTATTGATGAGCCTACAATGAGCATGCTTTTCACTATTAACGACTCTCCTTTCTTTGGTAAAGAAGGTAAATTTGTTACCTCTCGCCACATTAAAGACAGGTTGAACAAAGAGCTTGAAAAGAACCTTGCCCTACGTGTAAACGAAACTGACAGTGCTGATAAGTTCATGGTATTTGGCCGTGGCGTACTACACTTGTCTGTACTTATAGAAACAATGCGCCGTGAAGGTTACGAGCTTCAGATTGGCCAGCCGCAGGTTATCATCAAGGAAATTGACGGTGTTAAGTGCGAGCCTATCGAAGAGCTTACTATCGACCTTCCTGAAAACCTAAGTGGCCGTGCTGTAGAATTTGTAACGCTTCGTAAAGGTGAAATGCTTAGCATGGAGCCAAAAGGCGAGCGTATGATTATACAGTTTAACATCCCTTCGCGCGGTATCATCGGCCTTAGGAACCAGCTGCTTACTGCTACTGCGGGTGAGGCTATTATGGCACACCGCTTCCTGGAGTACCAACCGTTTAAAGGTGAAATACCGGGACGTCTTAGCGGATCGCTTATATCTATGGAAAACGGTAAGGCTATCCCTTACTCTATAGATAAGCTACAAGACCGTGGTAAATTCTTTGTAGATCCTAATGAGGATATCTACGAAGGCCAGGTTATCGGTGAAAACAGCCGTGGCGATGATATGGTTGTTAACGTAACCAAAACCAAAAAACTTACTAACGTTCGTTCGTCAGGAGCAGATGATAAAGCAAGGATTATCCCTGCTATTAAATTCTCTCTTGAAGAGGCACTGGAATACATCCAGAAAGATGAGTACGTAGAGGTAACGCCTAAGAGCCTGCGCCTGCGTAAAATCTACCTTAACGAGAACGACCGTAAGCGTTTTAAAATTGCTTAATTAAGCTTTTAGCGATTAGCTGCCAGCTTTCAGATATAGGACTCCCGCCATTGGCGGGAGTTTTTTGTTTGGGGATACGATGATGATATGGCAAAATATTTATCTTAGCATACTTTAACCAACTACTTTGTTATGGAAAATTATGTTGTCCCGATGCTGTTTGCAGCAATTGCCCTGATTATAATTGGTGTTACCTCTTATTTTAGCAAAAAAGCGGTTGTAAAGCGTAACCTTAAAAAAAGTGCTGTAACACGCATTGCTAATTTTAAAGAAGGAGAACGGGGAAGGATTACCGGCACGATAATTTATGTAGATGAAACCCTTGAAGCACCTTTATCCGGTAGGGAATGCTGCCATTATTATGTGCATATCGAAGAAAGTTCGGGGGGCAAAAGCAATAGCTGGAATACTCTTGTAGAAGAAGAAATTACCGGTACAGTAGTACTACAGGATGGCAACCATTATGCACTGATAAAGCATGCCAATCTTGAAAGTTATATTGTGCAGGACAGGGATTACAGTTCCGGTACTTTTAACGACGCTACCCCTCAGTTAGAAACTTATCTTAATGATCGCGGCCATGAAAGTGTAAGCTTTTTAGGTTTTAATAAAAGTATACGCTATAAAGAAGGCATACTTGAAGAAGGGGAGAGGGTTACTGTTGCCGGTTTAGGCGAATGGAAACAAGCGGAAGATGTAGGGCTACCGGCAGAGTATGGTACCGTGCTTGTAATGCGTTCCGGTACTGATACGATTTACATGAGCGATGCAAGGGATATTGTAAACCGCTAATAAATATTGGCTCTAAAATTATGTTATACAGAATCATTGTTTTCCCCTATTTTTGCCCAAAACACAACATCACTATGAAAAAAATATTTTTCGGTATAGCCCTTGCCGGTATGGCGTTCCAGCTGCAGGCGCAGGAACTGTACATGCCGCGTAACATTAAAGATGCTTACGAAAGCGGCACCCGCAGTACTACCGGAGCACCGGGCCCTAACTACTGGCAAAACAAAGGTATATACAACGTTAAGGTGCAGGTAGACGACCAGACCAAAATTGTAAGCGGTACAGAAACCATAGCCTACACAAACAACAGCCCCGATGAAATGCGTGGGCTTATCATCCGTTTTGTAAACAACATACACAAGCCCAATGCGCCCCGTAGCGGTTATGTGGGAGATGATTTCCTTACCAGTGGCCTTAAGATTACGGCACTATCTGTTGATGGGGAGAAAGTAGAAGTTAAAAGTGAAAGCTGGGGTACTGTAGGCGGTATACGGCTGAACAAAATACTTGCGGCCAAGTCGGTTGCTGATATTACCATATCTTGGGAATACCCACTATCTAAGGAAAGCGGCAGGGAAGGGCAGATAGACCCCGAAACGTTTTACGTGGCCTACTCGTTCCCGCGTGTGTCGGTGTATGACGATTACAACGGTTGGGATGTACTGCCGCATACCGACGGGCAAGAGTTTTATAACGACTTCAACGATTACAACTTCGAGATATCGGCGCGCAAAAATTATGTGGTTTGGGCTACAGGCGATTTCCTGAATCCGGAAGATGTGTTGCAGCCCGAGTACCTGAAGCGTTTTAAAAAGTCGCTTAAAGAAGATAAAATTGTGCATGTGGCTACCGAAGCGGAAATGAAATCGGGTAAGGTAACAAAGCAGGCCGAATGGAATACCTGGAAGTTTAAAGCCAGCCATATTACCGATTTCTGCTTTGCTATGAGCAACCATTACGTTTGGGATGCTGCCAGTGTGCAATTAAAAACAAAACGAGCCAGTGTGCAGGCTGCGTATAACAACGGTGCCAAGGATTTTGAGCAATATGCGGGATGGATGCGCTACAGTCTGAAATGGTATACCGATAACTGGCCGGGTGTAGAATATCCTTATCCGGTAATGACGGCCATACAGGGCTTTGCCGATATGGAATACCCTATGATGATTAACGACAGCAGTATACCGAACGATTTGAAGGACGCGCGCCTTACTGCCGACCACGAAATAGCCCATACATACTTCCCGTTTTTTATGGGCATAAACGAAACACGTTATGCGTATATGGATGAGGGGTGGGCTACCACGCTGGAATACCTGATAGGGATTGACGAGAACGGAGAGGAAGAGGCGACAAAGTTTTACCAGAACTTCAGGGTAAAGCGCTGGATAAGCAGCACAGCCGCAGAGCAGGACCAGCCGGTAATAACCATGAGCAGCCAGCTGAGTGGTATGGGATATGGAAATAACTCCTACGTAAAGCCATCGTTGGCATACTTAGCACTGAAAGATTACCTGGGTAATGCACTGTTTAAAAAAGCATTGCACCAATACATGGACAATTGGAACGGAAAGCACCCTATACCATGGGATTTCTTTTACAGTATGAACACCGGTTCGGGTAAAAACCTTAACTGGTTTTGGAACAACTGGTTTTTCAGCAACAATTATATCGACCTGAAAGTTACTGCTGCTACGGCCAAATCCGATGGTGTAACCATCAGTATAGAGAACATAGGAGGCTTTGCAGTGCCGTTTGACGTAGTGGCGACACTGGAGGACGGTTCTAAACAGAAAACGCATTTTACGCCTTCTGTATGGGAAAGCGGTAATGCTAAAGCCAACGTAACTGTTACTGCCAAAAAGAAAATAACTTCTATAGAGCTAAACGGTGGCATCTTTATGGATTTTACCCCGGCTGATAATACGGCGCCGGTAAAATAGTAATCGGCCCATATATAAAATAACAGCGCCCGTACAGAATATTCTGTACAGGCGCTTTGTTTATGGTTTGTATTTGTTTGTTTTTTATCGCCTGCGCCATTTATGGCCCCTGGCATCGTCAAAGCCTAAAATGCCTTTACCTTCCATAAAATACACATACTTCAGCGTAGGTAATACGCTTTGGGTAGTTTGTGCGGTATTATCAGGTATGGCTACAGCTATTACACCATTACAGGTAGTACCTAAAGCGTCCAGTGAGTATTCCTTGCGTGAAAGGTCTATAGTGGTTTCTGCTATTTTGTCTGAGAATGGTTTCAAGCCTAGCGATACGGCAAAATCAGAACTTTCAGATGGTTCCCTGTTAGAGCCAACAAATGATTTCGGCCATCTTCTCTGTTTTATAAAGAAAGATGATTCGCCTAAATATTCGTTTTTACTAAACTTGGTAGAACGCAGCTCTATATACTGCTCGTCATACGTAAAGTTAATACCGGGTTGGGCATCAGTGCTTTCGGCTGCAGAGCGTGTTACAACCTCATTAAGCCTTACTTCAAATTGCAATACGTCCGATTCTTCGTTAACATAAGTAACGGTTTCACCGGGGCTGTAATAAATTGAAGGGATCAGTTTAAGCATGTCTTCATCAGAAAACTGGTAGTAAGACATCTTAGCATCAGTAGTTGTTGTGGTGTCATCAGCGGTACAACTGCACAGCAAACACACAATAGCAAGGGGGAGTACTATTTTAATCATTTTCTTGGGGCATTTGTAAGTGCTAAATTACTTACTCTAAGAATAATAGTAAAGAGGCTGAAGCCTGAAAAAAACAATATTGCTATAAGGTTTTCTTATAGTGTAATCCTTTTCCTGTTAGGTGTGTGAAATTGTACTGCATTAACAATCAAAATTTTACAAAAGTGTCAGTATTTTGATTGTTAAAGTTAAAAATTTAACAAAAAACGTTTTCGTAAATGTTAAATTCATGCTCCCTAAGGGTTAAATTATTAGGAAATGCCTTATCGCATCAATGCAAAATGCCCGCGTACAACCCTGCCGTTCTCTAAAGTTATGGTAAACCAGTAGTCAGATGCCGGTAGCGGACGCCCGTTAAGTGTGCCGTCCCAGCCTGTAGAATTGCCAAAAAAACCATATATCAGCTTACCGTAGCGGTCAAATATCTTCACCCTTACGCCGGGGCGGGTATTCAGGTGGCGGATGTACCAGGTATCGTGTACGTTATCACCGTTAGGGGTAAAGTAGTTAGGATAGTCCAGCACAAAAACGGTTTTTGATTTTATGCCACAGCCGTTATCGTCTTTTACAAACAGGGTATACTCGCCACTTTCCAGCCCGGTAAACACATTACTGCTTTGCCATTGCAGCCCGTCTATAGAATATAGGTAATCACCGGGACCCTGCGCCAGTACAGTAATACTGTTATAGCCACCTCCGTTAAAATCATTCACCTCAAGGTTTATGGCTGTTGCTGCCCCCGATTCGTTTACGTAAAACGTTTTGGTACCCACACATCCGTGTATGCTGGTTATGGTAACTTTATATGTGCCTGCTGTATCAGTAGTAATAGATTGTGTTGTTTGCGCCGGGGTAGTGTCCCAAAGGTAGGCTGTAAACCCGCTTCCGGCATCCAGGGTTACATCACTTCCCTGGCAAAGGGCTACTTCGTCATCGGCTATGGCACTGCCAAAGGTATATACTATAAGTTGTACCGGTACCATGCCGTAGCAGTCGTTAACCTGCGTAAGGCGGGCATATACGGTTTGGGTATTAGGTGTGGTATTGGTATAAGCTTCGGGTGTGGTAATAGGATTGCTGAATACAAGGGCATCATTATATGACGGATAGTACTTCAGCTGTACGCCTGTTGGCAAGCCACTTAGTATCGCACTGTTTTGTGATGTAAGGTCGAAGGTATAAAAACCGTCTTCATTAGTATCACAGGCTTCCATAGGGGCCGGGGCTGTCAGGGTATTATTAGATGTATCCAGCGTTACTACAGCTACGCCGTGGCAACCGAATTGGTCTTGTACACGTACATACACCGGCTGGTTCGGCACGGTATTGTAAAAGCTGGTAGGATTAGCTATTGGGTTTGTATTGTTGTCGGCATCATTTTGCGAAAGGAAATACCCTACAGCCTGATAGTTGGTATTGCCATTAACCGCTACCTGGCCTGCCTGTTCCAGGTTATAAGCCGTAAGCCCGTCGGTATTGTCGTCGCATTGCAGCAGGGTATAGCTGCCCAGGCTGAGCGGGGCACTGTATTCCAGCCGTATTTCGCCGTCTATGGCACAACTGGGTGTAAAGCTTATTTCTACTTTGTAGTCTCCTGTTGCGGTAGCCGTATAGGTTGCCGCTGTTTCTCCACTAAGCGCAGCACCATCTTTGTACCACTGGTAGCCTATGGCACTTGGTGTAGTACCATCTATTACAAAAGCCTCGCCATTACACAAAGGGTTGTTGGTAGCAAAAAGCCTGTCCGGACCTAAATCGGCCTGTGAGTTAAAACTGCCGCCGCCTAAAAATATGGCAGAGTCGTATCGGTAGTTACCTTCATCAGCTATTACCAGTTTTATGTGATATTGGGTGCCGGGTACTACGGTAGCCGTGGCATCCATTACTTTGGTTTGGCCGTTAAAATTGGTAGGGTAGTTTGTACCGTTGAAGGCATCAAAATACTCAGCGTTTTGGGCGGGGCAGGCACCCGGTATGGCAGGGTGTACCGATGTTACCTTAACAGGAATATCAGTGCCGGGAATAACAGCCAGGTTTTGGTACGGTGCTGTACTGCCTGCTTCTTTTAGCAAAAAGGCAAAACCGTCTGAATAGGTACAAGGGGCTGTATCATGGTATTCTTCGCTGGCCAGCAGGTAGCTGAAGTGTATGTTGTTTGCCAATGGAATAAAGTCAAACTCCAGCACGGTAGCATTTACCGAGTTGTTTATGTCTAATGATTGTTGCAAATCGGTATCGCCGCCCCAGTTGAGGCCACCGCCGTCATCCTGCAGGGTAGTATTGGGGCCAATGGCCTTAATAGCACGGCCGGTACTGAGGATTACACCTTCCTGTAACGGGAAAATACTGCCGTTACTGTTAAAGTAGCCGTAGCTGTGGGTACCATCATTAAAGAAACCACCGGAAACCGATACGCTGCTTACTGTTATGCACTGGCTTTGTACCAATACATTCTTTATAAGCTGCGTTCCTGTATAGCTGTCATCTACCTGTATGTATTGGGCTGAAGCCGAAATGCTTACAAGTAATATTAATGCGGTAAAATAGTGGTGTAATCTACGTTTGTCCATTGTAGCGGCAAAGATAACCTACCTGTTATATTTTTATCTAAAAAACGCTTATTTTAACGTTTATCTTACAATTACTTATCATTTGTTGTTTCCACTCTGACCGGAGCGCAGCGGAGTGGAAGAATCTCAAAAAAGTGATTGGTATTATCTCATTTATTGATAAGTAGGATAACTATCGTATCAATGCAAAATGCCCTTTTACCGTATCGCCGTTTTCAAGGCTTATTACAAACCAGTAGTCGGTAGCGGGCAGCGGCCTGCCGTTTAGTGTACCATCCCAGCCATCGGAACGATAGCTAACATTGGTTATCAGTTTACCAAAGCGGTCAAATATATTTACCGATACACCCGGCCTGGTATTCAGGTAGCGTATACGCCAGGTGTCCTGCGTGCCGTCTGCATTTGGGGTGAAGTATTTAGGGTAGTCCAGTATATACAGCGATTCGCGGTATACGGGGCTGCATCCGTTTATATCGCGTATGTAAAACGTATAATGCCCGGCTTCCAGATTATCAAATACATTACTATCCTGCCAGTTTTCACCGTCAAGCGAATATTCATACGTACCGTAGCCGCCTGCCGTAATGGTTAGGCTGTTTCGGCTGCCCCGGAAGTCGTTTACTTCATACGTAACATCTGTCGCCGCACCCGACTGTACTGCGGTGAAGGTTTTACTGCCCTGGCACCCCTCGGTGGTTATAAAAGTTACAGTATAGTCGCCCGGGTCGGTTACGCTAAGGGTTTGGCCGGTTTGGGCAGGCGTGGTGTCCCAGCTGTACGATGCATAACCCGCACCGGCATTGAGCGTTAGCGGATGGTTGTCGCACAATATAGCCGATTCCGGTAATATGGCAGACCCAAAGCTGTATACTACCAGTGGCACCTGTACAACAGCACCGCAACCCTGAGCATTAGCCAGGCGGCCGTAAAGCATTTGGTTGTTCTTTAAGGTATTGGTAAAAGTACTTCCTAACGGGCTTATGTTTGCTATTGCAGCTGCTTCAGAAGTAAAGAATGACAATGTGGTGCCCACGGGGTAACTGCCGCGTATGGTTGCCGATATGCTGTTAAGGTCAAACGTGGTATAGCCATCGTCGGTTCCGTCATCGTCACAAAGCCCGGTGGGTGCTACCGGCAGCGTTACAAAAGCAGGTATAGAAAGTACTACAGGCATGCTGGCTATACAGCTATATTCATTCCTTACGCGGGCATATATGGTTTGGTCTGCTACAGTATTGTAAAATGGAGTATCGTTAGTAGCAGGTATGGCGTTTAAATTTGCATCGGCATCTGCCAGGTTGCTGTGGTACGAGAGTACACTAAGCCCAGTGTTGTCTGCCTCAATTTTTGCTGAAACCTGCGGCAGGTAGTAGGCTGTAAGCCCGTCACTATTATCGTCGCACTGATAGTACGTATTTGGGGCTGTACTTATTGGGGCCGAATATTCCAGCGTAATTTCGCCATGGCTGGTGCAGGTGCCGGTAAGCTGAATTTCTGCACTATATTCGCCGGGCTGGGTAGCAGTATATAGTACATTGGTTTCCCCGGGCAAAATTACCCCGTCTTTATACCACTGGTAGGCAACAGCATTAGGTGTAGTAGCATCAAGCTGAAGGCTTTCGCCGTTACACAGAGGGTTACCGTTAGCCGTTAGCCTGTCAGCACCCAGGTCGGTAATAGCGGCAAAGGTACCTGCGCCAAGAAAAATAGCCGAGTCAAACTGGGTATCGCCCTGGTCGGCAATTACAAGTTTTATATGATAGGTAGTGCCGGCCACTACCTGAGACGATGCCGTAAGTATTACTGTTTGCCCGTTAAAGTTAACAGGGCTTGTAACACTGTTATAACTGCCGAAATATTCTTCATTAGCAGACGGGCATCCGCCCACACCACGTACCGATGTTACTTTTACAGGGGTATCGGTGCCGGGAATTACAGCAAGGTTTTGATACGGGGCTGCAGAACCTGCCGGTTTTATAAGGAAAGCAAATCCATCACTATAATCACACCAGTTTGGCGGAGGGTTTTGCAGGTATTCTTCCGAAGCAAAAATATAATCGAAACTAATGTTGTTTGTTATTGGCACAAAGTCAAATTCCAATACTGTAGCATTAAATGAATTCGTGGTATTGATTGCGTTTTCCAGGTCGTTATCGCCTCCCCATGTATCGGCACCATCACTAAGGTCATCGTCATTAGGCCCTGCGGCAGAAGATGCAAACCCTGAGCTGAGTACTATACCTGCCCCAAAAGGGAATGACGAAGGACCTGCGTTAAAATACCCATAGCTGGGCGATGAACCCGGTGCACCGTTTACTGATACGTTGCTTATCTGCGCACAGGAATTGGCCGTAAGGGCATCTACAAGCTGTTGCGCCGTGTAAGTATTGTCTACAACAATATTTTGGGCGGCAGCCGGTAAGCCCGCCAGCAAAAATGCAGTGATTATAGTGTGTAATGTGTTTATTTTCATGGTAAAGGCAAATGTACGGCGAATTAAACCGAATTTGGCTACGGGAATATGTTAAAGGTTTAGCGCAGGAGCGAAAAATGTCCTTTTGCTGTACGGCCATTTTCAAGGGTTGCTACAAACCAATAGTCGGTAGCAGGTAGGGGAGTACCACGCAATGTGCCATCCCACCCGGAAGACATGCCTCCAAAACGGTCGATGAGGTTACCAAAACGGTCAAAAATTGTTATGGTAACACCTGGGCGTAGTGTAGTGTAAGGTATACGCCACAGGTCGTTATTACCATCGGCATTCGGGGTAAAGAACTTAGGGAAATCCAATATAAAAAACGTATCGGTAATTACAGGGTCACAACCACCTGCGGGGCGTATATACAGCGTGTGTTCACCCTGCTCTAACCCGCTTAGTGTTGGGGCATGGGTATAATTAATACCATCCAGCGAAAACTCAAATTCTTCAATATTTTCGGCACGGATGGTAACGCTTGCCATGCCCTGATGCAGGTCGTTTATATCCAGGGTATATTCCAGCGGTGGCATGGGGGTAAGTGCTATGGTAAAAGGTTTTACGTCATACATATAGCATACCTCTGTGCCGCTTAGCCGTGCCCATATGGTTTGCGCAGGGGTTGTATTCTGGTATAGCATGGGCAGCGGGTTTATATTATCGCGTGCGTCCTGTTCGGTAGCATGGTAACTTACGGGTTGGGTAGTACCATTTTGTACCAAAGCATTATTTTGTGAAAGGTCAAAAATCTCCATACCATCACCACTTTCATCACACATCATAAGGTTTTCAGGTTGCCCGGCTACTACAGTATTGGTAATGATAAGTAACTGGGAACCTACACTTATGCATCCTGTCAGGGTGTTTTCCAGGCGCATGTATATGGGGTCATAAGCAATTGGTGGGTTGTAGTAAGCAGTTGGATTACTTATAGGGTTGATACCTAATAAGGCATTGGAATACCCATTGTGGTAGCTTATAGTAGTCATAGGCTGCCCGGCAAATATTAAAGCTTCATACACCGTAAGGTCAAACAGTGCCGAGAGGTCGTTTACGCCATCGTCATCGCAGCGTTCCTGAACATAGCCACCACTTATGGTGGTGTTTGGGAATACAGGTCCTTGGATAAAGCTTGCAGTGGTTGGGTAAAAACTCAACACAAAACCTTCAGATTGCGGCGACTGGTCTACAAGGAGGTAATAAGAATCGCCTGCATTTACATTTAATTGTTTTACAAAGCCGTTTCCCTCACCAGTACTTTCAGAAGTATCGTCTTCGCCGGGATAAGTACCGGTAATATTTTCGCTGCCTGCTATTGCCGACCGCTTCTCTGTAGATGAGCACCGTATGGCGCTACCCAGATTATTGCATGTAGCGTTAGGGCCAAACAGCCAGAAGTTATAATCTACAGGTTCATTATCAAGCGGGTGAACAAAAATTTGGAGCGTACCTCCTGTGCTTATTATGAATTTAAACCATACACTGTTTGCTTCGGCTCCGTTGCATACATTTCCCGGGTTTATTTCCTGTATCCCAAACCCATTATTGTAACGTATCCTACCATAGGAAGAAGCATCGCAAAGCATTACTGCATCTGTACAATCGTTCTGTGCAGAGGCGTCAGGACAAAGGCAAGCCAGTGCCATCAACGTAAAGTATAGTCGCAGCATGAGTGTATTGGTTATAAGTGTAAATGTATACAATTATTTTTATTGTGCTGTAAGTTAAGGTTATAAATGTGAAAAGCTCCCGTAAAGGAGCCTTTGAATTATATTTTGAAAAAAGATTATAAATCCCGTTTTTTAAGGGTACGGTAAGAGAGGTACATGAAAATAACTGTCCATGTTATGGCTATAGCATATGTATACCACTGTATGGTATAATCAATTTCTGTATTATTTCCTCCGGCAATGGTGTTGATAGTGCGTATGGCATTAAACCTTTCACCGGGGTGTACCAGCAGGCTGCTGAATGATTCCATAGGGAAGAACTTAAATATATTTGAGGCTATTTTTTCGTCTTTTATAATTTGGAAACGCAGCAGTAAAAAGGCTATTACTTCAACTATAAACAGCATAATTACAAACCCCAGTGCAAAAGCCGAACGCCTTATTAATATACCTGCAAAAAGGCACAATGAGAAAAAGCCAAGCAGGTTAAAAAAGTACGCTACAATAAACTGCAGGTCGCTAAACACTATAGATAATTCTGTGTATGATGAAAAGCTATAACCCAGTATAAGTGTCATTATAAACAGAAAAGCAGTTGAGGCTACGGCAAATAATAATACGGTAAGTAGCTTAGACGCAATAAATTCTTTTTTACTAAGGCCGTCTATAAGGTTTTGTTTCAGGGTGCCATAGGTATATTCATTAGCCATCATAGATACTATAACTATACCCAGGAAGCCTTTAAGCAATACCGCCACATAGCTGTTAAAATGCCATATAAACGGGAAGTTAAAAATACCCTGTTCTGCAAGCCTTATTTTGTGCCCGAACAGCGTAAACTCTATAGATGCCATACAGGCTATAAAAGACAATATAATAAAGTATGATATTATAAGTACCCGGCTGCTGCGGTTCAGCCATAATTTCTGTAATTCTATGCTAAGTAATCGTTTCATGGTGTTAGTTTGTTTTACCGGTTAGTTTCAGGAATTGTTCCTCAAGGCTGTGCGTACGTTTTACCAGGTGGCACAGTACTACTCCGTTTGTAAACAGGTATTTGTTCAGTTCGGCAGCTTCAAGCTGTTGCCTCAGGTATGCTGTAACCTTGCCTTCTGCCAATTCAGCCTTTTCTACTGCCGGATGGCCCTGTATTAGTCCTAATAGTTTTGTATTGTCTTCGGCAGCTATTTCAAAAAATCCTTCATTACTCACCATACCCTGTACGGTGCCGGTATACAATATCACTCCTTTTCGTAAAACAACTACATGGCTGCACACTTTTTCCACTTCATCCAGCAGGTGGCTGGCCAGCAGTATAGTTGTACCTGTAGCAGCAATATCACGTATCAGGTCGCGTATCTGGCGTATACCCTGTGGGTCAAGGCCATTTGTAGGTTCGTCCAGTATCAGTATTTCCGGGTCATTTAGTACTGCGCTGGCAATGGCTAGACGCTGCTTCATACCCAGAGAAAAGGTTTTAAACTTACTGTCCTTACGTTCCCAAAGCCCCACCAGTTCCAGCTTTTCCTGTATTTTAGAGTAGGCGATACCCTTAATTTTACACACCAACTTCAGGTTGTCATAAGCCGTCATATACGGGTAAAAGTTAGGGCGCTCTATAATAGCGCCTACCTTTTTCAGGGCCTCGTGGGTTTCGGTAGTGCCGCCAAACCAGCTGTAGGTACCCTCTGTTTTATTTACCACATTCAGTATTATGCCCAGTGTGGTACTTTTTCCGCTGCCGTTAGGGCCCAGTATGCCGTATACATTCCCTTTTTGTATGGTAAACGAAACGTTGTTTACGGCATGCACTTTGCCAAACCTTTTGTGCAGCCCGCTAATGCTAAGTATTGTTTGCAAGATGTCCGTTTTATTGATTTTATACCCGTTAGACGAACGGGCAGGGTTTTTGTTACAAAGTATTTCAGATAATTAGGCATTAGCTTTCAGCCATCAGCCATCTAAGAAATGGCATAACTATAGCGATTTTGGCTGATGGCTGAAAGCTGGTTGCTGAAGGCTAACATAATTAACAACCCTCAACATAATATTGGGTTTTTATTTAGGTTTTATTGGCTTAATTTACGCGTCAGAAAATTTATACATGCAGAAAAAGTTCTTTTTACGGGTTATGGCTGTTGTGCTGTTTTTTGCAGCAACTCCGCTGTATGCACAGGTTAACCCGCCTGCCCGCGATACCGTAAAAGAAAAGAACGACCAAATGTATAAACGGATTCAGGAATACAGCAAGAAAAAAAAGGTTACTAAGGCACTGCACAAACTTGTCTTCAGGCCTGTTAAAGAAAAAAAAGCATCGCGTTCGCGTCGCACAGAACGAGAAAAAGCACCCGAAATGCAGGTGTCTTTTGAACGATATGAAGGCAAAATTGTACGGCGCATCATCATACAAACGCTCGACCCGTTCGGGTATTCTATTAACGACACTACCCGACAGCCCGATAACGGTATTGAAAAGCTGGGTAACCGGGTACACCTTAAAACCAAGGAATACGCCATAAGGAACCTGTTACTGTTTAAAAAGAACGAACCGCTGGATTCGCTCCTTATAAACGATAGCGAACGTTTATTGCGTTCTCAGCGCTACATTCGCCGTGTTGTTATAAGGCCACAGCCCATAGCCACGACAACCGACTCGGTAGACGTTTTTATCCGTGTGCTTGATTCCTGGAGCCTTATACCTAACGGTTCGGCTTCTACGTCGTCTACTTCGTTTCAGGTTACCGAACGTAACTTCCTGGGGCTGGGCCACCAGTTTGAAAACGACTTTGACAAGCGTTTCAGCAGTGGACAAACAGCCTACCTGGCAAGGTACACTGTTCCCAATATAAAAACAAGCTACATAAATGCCAGTGTGGCTTACCAGATTTGGAAGAACGACAACTGGCTGAAAAGCGTAGGATTAGAACGTACCTTTTTTAGTGCCTTTACAAAGTGGGCCGGCGGTGCCTATTATGAAAGCCGTTTTGAGCAAGACACCCTACCCAATGCCCAGCAGGAGTGGAACTGGCAAAACTTTAAATCACGGGCACAGGACTATTGGGCGGGTTTTGCCACCCCGGTGTTTAAGGGCGACAGTGAAGAAGACCGTACCACCCGTTTTGTGGCCACTACACGTTTTTATCGCCGTAAGTACAGCGAAGTCCCCACTATAGAGTACGATTCGGTAGGTTATTACTCAAGCGAACGGTTGTATATGGCCAGTGTGGGTATTACTTCGCGTAAGTACGTGCAGGATAAATTTTTATTTAACTACGACATTGTAGAGGATATCCCCATAGGTAAGGTGTATTCGGCCACCTTTGGTGTGCAGGATAAGAATAACCAGCATCGCCTGTATTTGGGGGCACGTTATGCCTTTGGTAACTATTATCCCTGGGGCTTTTTAAGTACCAATATAGAGTTAGGTTCCTTCTTTTACCGGGATCTTACACAGCAAACCACCATGCGTATAGATGCCTTGTATTTTACCAACATCCGCAATATAGGCGCATGGCGATTGCGCCATTTTATACGTCCGGTTATTGTACTGGGCGATAACCGCATGGGTATTTATACCGACCAGCTGAACATAAACGAAAGGGATGGTATTGCCGGTTTTAACAGCCGTACGCTAAAAGGGACGAAAAAAGCCCTGCTTACCCTGCAAACACAGGCCTTTTCGCCATGGAATGTAGGAGGCTTCCGTATCAACCCATTTATGAATGTTACGCTGGGTATGATATCTACCGAAGGCAACAAACTATACGACGGCCCATTGTATAGTAAGATAGGCCTTGGGGTGTTATTGTATAATGACTATTTGATATTCAACAGTTTTCAACTGTCATTGGCCTATTACCCTAATATTCCGGATAGCGGCTACAATATTTTTAAAACCAATGCCATACAAAACAGCGACATTACACTGCCTGATTTCCAGATAGGGAAGCCAACTGTGGTGCCTTACCAGTAGATACCATTCTGCATATTATTTTCAATACTTTATGGCTGTTTCCATGCTTACGGTAGCGCTGAAGGTAAGCAGTTCCCCGCTGGAACTCACCCCATCTGCAACTTCTATACCCTTGCTGAAGGTTTGTATCCTCGACGAATTATTGCGTACACGGCTGCCGTTTTCCGGGCTGCTCTCAGTCCTCATTTCCAGTATAATGCCGGTCGTAACGCCTGCGGCTTTGGCCAGCCTTTTTGTAGTGTCCATAGCATCGGCTACGGCTTTTTCCTGTGCCTGTTTTATATATGCAGCCGCTTCGGTATGGAAATACGATACACGTTCTATCTCGTAAATACGCGTCTTGATGATGGCTTCGGTAAAATCCTGCATATCATCCAGGTTATTCAGTGTAAAAATAATACGCTGCCCCGACTGGAAGCCTACAAACACATCCTTCTTAAGCTTTTCATTCCAGCTCATCAGCTTATCGGTGGCAATAAGGCTCACCTTAATAGCGGTGGTGTCCTGCGAATATTTGCGCACTACAGCAAGGGCGCTTTTGGTAGCAGCCTTGTTTTCGGTAATAGCTTCTTTAAGGGTGGGTTTTACAAATTTCAGGTAGAGTGTTATTTGTGCTGCGTTAGGGAACACGCTTACGGTGCCTACGCCGTTTGCTGAAATTTTAGGTGATTCCTGCTGGGCAAACATGGTTGCAAAAACTAATAGGAAAACAATAGTAAAAGTGGATTTTAATTTCATGGTATAAAAGGTTTATGGTTTTTAGCTTTTTAACAAACGTTGTGACTGTAGTAAATAGTATATCAGCCGGATATAAAAAAAACCGCCCGGAAAATCCGAAGCGGCTTACCCAAGTTATGATAGTTTATATTATTGGGTGGTAGGTTTCTTAAGGTGATAGTATTACAACGCAATTTCCTGTTAAATAGTATGCGGGCATAAAAAGAAAAGCCGCCCAATAGTACCGGACGGCTTTTCTGATCAACTTAAAAACAGAATATATCTAAAATGGATAAGAGTTCTCGGCTATAATTTTAGCAGCGATGGTTTCACGAAGCGCTACCACATTCGGCAGGTTAGTGTATTTTGTAAAACGCTTAAGTCCCATCAGCATCATGCGTTGTTCGTCGCCTTCGGCAAACGATGCGATGCCCTCCTTACCTTTGGTGTTTACCAGATCTACCGCATGATACAGGTACAGTTGTGCCATGGCTATCTGTTCCTTAACGTTGTCAGCACCTTTGGCTTTGGCCAGTTTCTCTGTCCTTAGCACGGCCGATTCCGCAAGGTAAATTTCTATCAGTATGTCCGAAGCCGCCATAAGTAGCTGCTGGTGCTCGTCAAGCGCAGGGCCGTACTTTTGTACAGCGCTTCCGGCTACCATCAAAAAGGCTTTTTTCAGTTTGCCAATGATTTCCTTCTCTTCGGCAAAAAGCTCGCTGTAATCAGGCGTATCGAAAGACGGAATGCCCATTAGTTCCTCGGCAACTTTCATTGCGGGGCCAAGCAAATCAACGTGGCCTTTCATGGCTTTTTTAATCAGCATGCCCACGCAAAGCATACGGTTTATTTCGTTAGTTCCCTCATAGATACGGGCTATACGTGCATCCCTCCAGGCGCTTTCCATAGGGGTGTCTTCACTAAAGCCCATACCGCCAAATATCTGGATGCCTTCGTCAGTACAGTTCTGCACATCTTCGCTTACCGCTACTTTAAGGATAGAGCACTCTATGGCAAATTCCTCAACGCCTTTCAGCTCGGCATCCTGGTGGCTCTCGCCATTGGCTACACGGGCTTCAATACGGTCTTCAATGTTTTTTGCGGCACGGTATGCGGCACTTTCACCGGCATAACAGCTCGCTGCCATTTCAGCTATCTTGGCACGGATGGCTCCAAAGTTGGCTATCGGAGTCTTAAACTGTACACGCTCGTTAGCGTACTTAACCGCACCCGAAATCGTACGACGCTGTGCATCAAGGCAGGCGGCTGCAAGTTTAATGCGGCCTACGTTCAGGGCGTTCATGGCTATCTTAAAACCGTTGCCACGCTCACTCAGCATATTCTCCACCGGAACCTTGGTTTCGTTAAAGAACACCTGTCGGGTAGAGGAGGCGCGGATGCCCAGTTTATGTTCTTCCTCGCCCAGTACAATGCCGTTTGCAGGGTCATATTCTACAATGAAGCCTGTTATGTTTTTATCATCTTCAATGCGGGCAAAGACAATCATTACATTGCAGAAACCGGCGTTTGAAATCCACATTTTCTGGCCTGTAATCAGGTAATGTGTACCATCGGCACTCAGTACAGCCTTGGTTTTACCCGAGTTAGCATCAGAACCCGCACCCGGTTCGGTAAGGCAGTAGGAGCCAAACCACTCACCACTGGCAAGTTTCGGTACGTATTTAAGTTTTTGTTCTTCAGTACCGTACAGGGTTATCGGCATGGTGCCAATACCGGTGTGTGCGCCAAAAGCCGTTGAAAATGAACCCGTTGCACCACTAATATAGTCGCAGGTAAGCATGGTGCTCACAAAGCCCATACCCAGTCCGCCATACGCTTCAGGCACGGCTACACCAAGGAAACCAAGTTCCCCGGCTTTACGCATTGTTTCTTCTGTAAAGGCATAATCCTTCTTTTCGAAACGGTCTTTATTCGGCCATATTTCGCGGTCTATGAACTCCTTAACCGAGTCGCGCATCATTAATTGTTCCTCCGAAAAATCCCCCGGAGTAAATATATCTTCGCTAGCTGTTTCCTTTACAAGGAACTGTCCGCCGCGAGCCAGTTGTTTTTCTGTTGTTTCCATAGATTTTGAGATAATAGATGATAGATGATAGACCCTTACTCGGTACCAAGAGTATTTTGGAAACTCATCGTCATCCGTTGAAATTCTTCTATTTTATTTTCAATGTCTGTTGTTACTTCTTCTGAAATGTATTGTCTGTGACAAGCTAATAATAATTGAGTTTGCAATTCAAAAGACGACCCTAAGGCTATGTCGATAAAATGCCTGAATGATTTGTTTGTTCTGCTGGAACCTTCAGCTATATTTGATGGTATTGATATAGAACATCTGTCCATCTGACTCTTAAGCCCAAACTTCTCATGTGATGGAAACGTATCTGTTAGGTTTAGTATAGTTTTTGCTATCTCCATACCTAACTGCCAAATCTTCATTTTCTTGAAGTTATGCCGTCTAAACTCACTCATTGGCAGGTCTATTATCTTACATCTATCATCTAAATGTCTTTCTTAAAAGATTTCAAACACCCCCGCAGCGCCCTGCCCGGTACCCACACACATGGTTACCATACCATATTTATTACCACGGCGTTTTGCCTCATCAAACAACTGGACAGAAAGTTTCGCACCGGTACAACCCAGTGGGTGACCTAACGCAATGGCACCGCCGTTTACATTGATGATATCAGGGTTAAGTCCAAGCTCACGGATAACGGCAAGTGATTGAGCAGCAAATGCTTCATTAAGTTCGATTAGTTCAATGTCGTTCTGGGTAAGACCGGCAAGTTTTACGGCTTTCGGAATAGCCTTTACAGGGCCAATACCCATTATCCTTGGTTCCACACCGGCCGCTGCATAGCTTACCAGGCGGGCTATAGGCTCCAGGTTCAGTTCTTTAACCATGTCTTCGCTCATAATCATTACAAAGGCAGCACCATCACTCATTTGAGAAGACGTACCCGCCGTAACGCTGCCATCTGCTGCAAAAACCGGCTTTAGCTTGCCCAATGCTTCTACAGATGTATCGGCACGTGGGCCTTCGTCTTTGGTTACGGTATATGATTTGGTTGCTTTTTTACCGTTAGCATCTACATAAACCTGCTCTACGGTAATGGGCACTATCTGCTTGTCAAATTTGCCTTCTGCCTGGGCTTTAAGCGCTTTTTGGTGCGACTGGTACCCGAAAATATCCTGGTCTTCACGGCTTACGCCAAACTGTTTAGCAACAGCTTCGGCAGTGAGCCCCATACCCCAGTAGTAGTCTTCATGGCCTTGTTTTGCAATGCTGTAATCCGGTACGGGCTTGTAACCACCCATAGGGATGTAGCTCATACTTTCGGCACCACCGGCTATGATGCATTCTGCCTGTCCTGTCTGGATTTTGGCGGTAGCCATAGCTATGGTTTCCAGCCCCGAAGCACAGTAACGGTTTACAGTAACTCCCGGTACATCAACAGTATCTAAACCTATAAGCGATATAAAACGCCCAAAGTTTAGCCCCTGTTCGGCCTCGGGCATGGCATTGCCCACAATCACGTCGTCTATACGGCTTTTGTCGAAATCAGGTAGCTCTTTCATAATGTGCTGTATGGTTTCGGCGGCCAGTTCGTCGGGCCTTTTAAAGCGGAACACACCCTTTGGCGCTTTGCCCACGGCGGTTCTGTATGCTTTTACTATATATGCTGTTTTCATTTCTATTTTGTATTAAGTATCAAGAATTAAGTATTAAGATTGGGCAGAAGATTGAATGAGGCTTCGCTGTAAAGCAAAGTTCATATTACATACTTCTACAAGTTCATTAATCAAATACTGTATCTTATCTTCTTGTATGATATTTAATCTTTTTAGTAGCATCAATTGTGTAATAAGTTCAAAAGACGAACCGTTTGCAATGCCCAGAAACTGAGCAAATTCCTTTTTTGAATTTCTTCCTGAACCTTCGGCTATGTTTGAAGGTATAGATACAGCACATCGTTTTATCTGAGAAATCAGATTGTAGCGCTTATCATTTGGGAGCTCCGCTGAAATCTTGTATATCTTTTCTGCTATATCCATTGACTTCTGCCAAATTTTCAATTTTTCAAACTGGTGCATCTGTTGGTGTTTGGTCTTTGTACTTAATACTTAATTCTTGATACTAATTTCTCAGCGGCTTTCCTTTAGTCAGCATGAACTGAATACGCTCCAAAGTCTTGCGTTCACCACAAAGTGAAAGGAACGCTTCACGCTCTATATCAAGTAAGTATTGCTCTGTAACCAAAGTTGCCTCACTTAAATCACCACCCGCCATAACGTAGGCAAGTTTATTGGCAATCTTTTTGTCGTGCTCGCTTATGTAGTTACCGGCAGCCATACTGTCTGTACCCACAAGGAACATACCCAGTGCCTGTTTGCCCAGTACTTTTACATCCTTACGGCGAATAGGGGCAGTGTAACCCGCTTCGGCGATTAGCTTGGCATGTTTCTTGGCTTCGGCTATCTGGCGGTCTTTGTTAACTACCACTACGTCTTTGCCTTTCTGAAGGATACCCAGGTCAAACGCCTCGTAAGCCGAAGTCGACACTTTAGCGGTACCAATGGTAAGGAAGTATTCACGCAGTACGTTCAGTTCTACGTCGTCTTTGTGCCAAAGATCAGACGCACGAAGCGCCATTTCTTTAGAGCCGCCACCGCCCGGAATAACGCCTACGCCAAATTCCACAAGGCCAATGTAGGTTTCGGCGGCAGCCACAACCTTATCGGCATGCATGCTCATTTCGCAACCGCCACCAAGGGTCATGCCGTGAGGGGCAACCACCACGGGTATAGATGAGTAACGTACGCGCATCATGGTGTCCTGGAACATTTTGATTGCCATATTCAGCTCATCGTATTCCTGCTCTACGGCCATCATAAAGATCATGCCTAGGTTAGCACCCACAGAGAAGTTGGCCGCCTGATTGCCTATTACAAGGCCGTTGTATTCTTTTTCGGCAAGGTCTATGGCTTTGTTAATGCCCTGAAGCACCCCGCCGCCTATAGTATTCATCTTGCTCTGGAACTCCAGGTTAATGATACCATCGCCCAGATCCTGGATAATGGCCTCGCTGTTGCTCCATATTTTTTTGCTTTCGCGAATGTTGTTCAGTATGATAAACGCATCCTGACCCGGCACTTTTTTGTGCGACTTAGATGCAATGTCGTAATAGTACGTAGCGCCTTCTTTAATGGTATAGAAGCTGGTAATACCGGTAGCTAGCATATCATTAACCCATGCAGCCACTTCAAGGCCTTCGGCTTTAATAAGCTCAATGCCTTTTTCTACACCTACGGCATCCCATATTTCAAACGGGCCGTTTTCCCAGCCAAAACCGGCTTTCATGGCGTCGTCTATCTTATACAGGTCGTCTGTGATTTCAGGTACGCGGTGACTTACATAAGCAAACGTTCCTGCGAAGTTTTTACGGTAAAACTCGCCTGCTTTGTCTTTTCCGCCAACCAGCACTTTAAAGCGGTTGATAGGCTTATCTATGGTTTTGGTAAGCTCAAGTGTTACGAAAGATGCTTTTTTCTGCGCACGGTATTCCAGCGTATCAAGATCGAGTGCCAGGATGTCTTTGTCTACTTTTTTGTAGAAACCCTGTCCGCTTTTGCTGCCCAGCCATTTGTTTTCCATCATGGTATTGATGAAGCCCGGTAGCTTAAACAGTTCGTGCTGCTCGTCGTTAGGGCAATTTTCGTATAAACCGTTGGCTACGTGCACCAGGGTATCAAGCCCCACCACGTCTACGGTACGGAAGGTTGCTGACTTCGGCCTGCCTATAACAGGGCCGGTAAGCTTGTCTACTTCCTCTATGGTAAGTCCCAACTCCTTCACCTGGTGGAACAGGCTCATGATGCCGTAGATACCTATACGGTTACCGATGAAAGCAGGAGTGTCTTTTGCCACTACCGATGTTTTACCAAGGTACTGTTCACCGTAATTGTTCAGGAACGCAAGTACCTCAAGGTCGGTTTTAGGGCCGGGAATGATTTCGAATAATTTAAGGTAACGCGGAGGGTTAAAGAAGTGCGTACCGCAGAAGTGTTTCTGGAAATCCTCGCTGTGCCCCTCGCTCATAAATTGTATAGGGATACCCGATGTATTAGAGGTAATCAGGGTACCGGGTTTACGGTATTTTTCTACTTGTTCAAATACCTTTTGTTTAATGTCCAGCCTTTCTACCACTACCTCAATGATCCAGTCTACTTCGGCAAGTTTGTGCATATCATCTTCGGTATTTCCGGTAGAGATGCGGCTGGCAAATTTCTGGTGGTAAATAGGAGAGGGCTTGCTCTTTAGTGAATTGGCCAAATGGTCGTTCACTATACGGTTCCTTACGGCCTTATCGGTAAGGCTAAGGCCTTTTTTCTGTTCTGCTTCGGTAAGTTCTCTCGGCGGGATGTCCAGTAGCAGTACTTCTACACCTATATTGGCAAAATGGGCTGCAATGGCGCTGCCCATAACGCCGGAGCCTATAACGGCTGCCTTTTTAATAGTGCGTTTCATTCTTTATTTGTTCGAAGTTTGTTTATAGTTTATTGTTGTGGTAGTTGCCAGGCTACTTTTTGTCGTCAGGGGTAAAAACCTGTCTTTCGGCTATCAGTTCGTTTATTTTTTCGGCTACCTCCATAAAGGCGTCCAGCTTTTCCTGTGGTATGTGCTGCTTTATCACATCGTTAAAAGTAAGCACCACATCTTTACTCAGGTCGCGTTTTTCCTTGCCCAGCTTGGTAAGGTGAATCAGTACGCCGCGCCCGTCTACCGGGTTCTTCTTGCGTACTATCAGGCCCTTGTCTTCCATGCTTTTCAGGGTGCGGGTGAGGCTTGTAGGCTCCATGCCCATTTGCGGACCCAGGGCGGTGCTGGGTATACCGTTTTCCTTGTCGATGCTCAACAGCGCAAAACCTACCGACATGGTAGCGCCGTACTTAGACGCTTCTTCGTTATACATGCGCGATACTGCCTGCCAGGTAGCCCTCAGTATATAGTCAATAGTTTTATCTTTCATAGAACTTGTGTTTCAAATATACAAAAAAATATTATGCACGCATATTAAATTAAAAATATTTTTATCTGTCCTTAAAAATTATCGGCTTAAAATTATGTATAATGCTATGCATGCCTTAGTAAATATAAGGATTTTTTTAGATTTGTCAGTAAAAGAAAAATCACCCGCTTGGGGTGATTCTTTATGTTATTTTACGGTTTCCAGTTTTTTAATTACCGATTCTTCTTCTGTGGTCAGCGGTATGGCATTCGCGGTTTTCCAAAATTCTTCGGTGTAGTGTGTACCCGCCTTAAACAGGCTTTTTTCTTTAAAGCGCTTGCTGCGGTCAAAATCAAATTCGCCTTCCTTATAGTCCATTATCAGGTTGTCGCTCATAAACAGGAAGGTGTTGTCTATGTAATCACGGAACGTTATTTTTACATCAAACAGGTGCCTGTTATACGTCATGATGTATTTGTCACCATCGAGCTTAAAGGTGGTTTTCTTCTCTTGGTTGTATATGATAAACTTCAGGCTGAAGAGTTTGATGTTTATTTCTTTGGCATATTTTTTATGCGATTCGGCTGTTTTTACATCCACATCCAGTATCAGTTCGGTAGCGGGGTCATATATTACAGTACCTTCAGATAAAAGGCCTGCTAATTCAGGCTTTGGGGTAATCCTTATAATATTGATGCTTTTGCCATCTTTACCGGTGCGTGTTTTTACCTCAAAATTGTAAGCTTCACTACCTAAAAGCCTTTTTGCCATTTTCAGGTTGTACCCGTCTGATACAGATTCGTCTACATCAAACAACGATAGTGCGTCTATAGCATTGGCGCTTTCGGGGTTGTTACTTTTGGCATCGGCAAGGCGTACGGCACGGCTTTGCTTTACATATACATCAGACTTCCCTGATTTGTTTTTTACGTTAAAGTCCAGTAAGCCATCCGAAAACTTGGTATATGTACCGTCTACTTTTATAAACTCGCGGTAGTAGGTATTAAGTAGTATTGACTTTTCGAGGCGTTTCTTGGTTTTATCAATAACCTGTTTCAGTATTTGCTGGGGGGTGAGGTTACTAACAAATATTTCTTCCAACTCAATGCCCGATGGCTCCAGGAAAATATCTTCCTGGCCAAACTGTTCTTTTTTAATGATAAAGTCGCGATAGGAGAGGTGGCTTATGGTAACCTGGGTTACGTTTTGCGGAACGGTAATACGGAAAACCCCTTCGCTGTTGCTTACGGTAACAATATTAGTACCGTCTGCCGAAATGGTGGCCAGCTCTACCGGCTCATTGGTATTAATGTCTTTAAGGGTGCCTTGAATGGTGGTTTGGGCAAAAGAAACTGCTGTTACAAACAGCAGTAGTGCAAGTAGTTTTTTGTGCATATCAGATGGTTTTTATACCTGCTAATATACTGTTTTTATTATGCTGTGCAATAGTAAATAGGATGCTACTTAAGTTTGTCTTTTTCTTTTTTTGGTTTTGATAATAATACTTGGCGGGCGGTACATATGGTCGCCGCGTTGCTCAGGATTATTAATAATAAATGTTACTCCTTTAATGTAGCTTTCTTCAATATAATAGTCTTCAGTATTAACCAACAACACCCCGTCTACTACAACCGATATCCTTTCATCATCAGGAATCTTATTGTTGTTCCTCACTCCATTAATCATAGAGGATAATGAAACGATACGGCTTTTCTTTTTACGTTCTAAATACCGCTTGCCAGGCTTGTGTGTTGTGTAGATTGTATCGTCAGGATGCTGTTCGGCATAAATATGCTTTACATTTTTGGGGTTGATAAACATTTTGCTTAAATCATATCTTACGCTGTCTATATACACCCAGTTAGTATCTGCACTCTCTTGTGAAAAAACAGAAATAGAGTAAAATAATAATATGGATAAAACACCAAATGCTTTCATACGTTAAAACGTATTTTTCTTTTCTATTTCCGGAAGGGCTTCATCTATGCGGCGTGCCAGTTCGGGTAGTTTTATGGTAGGCACAGCGGGGAACAGGTGGTGTTCCAGGTGGTAAAACATACTGAACGTAAGTTTGTTCTTCCACCAGCCGCGCTGCGTACGTGCAAAGTCGGGGTTGTCATGTGTGTCGTGGTGTACCGTCCACACGGCAAAGAATGCCATAAGGAATTCGCCCACTATCATTACAATAATGTGGTACATAAGCCAGTGTATCTGGAAACCAAAGGCTATACCGGCAAATATTGCTGCTGATGCCAGTTCCAGAAACATGTTGCGCCTGTAGTTTTTATTGCCCAGCTGCCAGGTGATTTTATGGATAAGGAACATGTGTACAGGGCCATAGAATATGGCGCCGTACCAACTCATCCCGGCTGATTTTCCTTCGTAGTCTTCATCGCCCAGGCAATATTTGTGGTGGCGTATGTGGTTAAACTTTACAGCGTGTATGCTTACCATCATCAGTATGCTGTTAAGGTACAGCGACAGCCAGGTAAGGAATTTATTGGTACCAAGCGAGTTGTGGAAACCGTTGTGTACCTGCCTTAGCCCGGTAAGGAAAAAGAACCCCGAAAATGGCAGTGCCAAAAGGTAATAGCCTTTCCACGCCAGTGCAACCGAAACAAGGAACCATGGTATGGTAAGGTTGTTTTCTATGAGCATTTCTTTTACGCTGAGGTTGCGGAGGTCTTTCCAGGTTACGGCCCGTATTATTTCCTGCTGGTTCATGGTGGTGGATGTTTAGTTGTCCTGTAAAGTTACGCAACAAAACAGTAGTGGCTTAGTTTTATGGTAGTTATTTTTTAGTTACACCTATCATCACCCCGAAATTCCCGTCGGTTTGCTGCCAGTTTTTGGACGGTGCATAAGCACGCGATACAAAACCATCCAGATACAATGCGTTTTTACACCCTTTGTCTTTAAAGAAGCGTGCAAAATCATAAAAATTGACTTCTTTTTTACTCATAGCAAATAGCACTTTGCCGTCGGGCAATATACCCACGCCGTTTCGTATGTTGAGGTTGGCTGAGCCTACCTTAAAATCAGGATGTATTTCGCCATCTATAACCAGCATTGGGCCGCTTTGTGTGGCGTATTGTGCAGCAGGCGAGGAGTGGAAGTCTTCTGTTTTGCATACGGCAGCCTTACCGTTTTTGGAAATATAAAACACCCCGTTCGGCTTCATGTAGAAGTTGCCCCCGGCACTGCGGGTGTTCAGTTCCCGAATGGTTTTACCATTTTCTACGTACAGCCCCACGGGAGTGAAATCCTCCATAAACATACCGCCGTTCATCCCGAAAAGTAAAGTTTTACCCTGTGTGCCAACATGCTTTTTAAGGTTACCCAAGGTGCCAATACGCTTACCTGAATTGTTTTTGTAATATAGGCTGATGTTTTCGGTTTTTGGGTTGGCGGTGTAGGAGATAATGTTACTGTCAATATCACTTTGGGCTATTGTAAAGCCTGCTAAAGCCATAGTACAGCAAACAGCAACAAATATTTTAAACCGGGTAAATATTTTGGTATACATATGTATAGGTTGTTTAACCAAATATAAAAAAACAGCCCGAAGGCTGTTTCAATATCTAAAATTCTGACTGTCTAAAAATCCAACAATCTAAAGAACCTATCTGTCCCCGCCGTATATCTTATCATACAAGGCTTTGTACTTTTCTTTTATCTGCTTTCGTTTCAGTTTCAGGGTAGGGGTCATTTCACCGCCTTCCACGCTCCATAACTCAGGGGTAATCTCAAACCTCTTTACCTGTTCCCAGTGCCCGAACTTTTTGTTGATACCCTCTATTTCTTCCTGCAGGCGCTCGTGTACCTCCTTGCTGTTGGCTATATCCTCGTTGCTGTTTAATGACAGCCCTTTGCGCGAAGCCCATTGCTTTACAAATGCAAAGTCAGGCTGTATAAAGGCAGCAGGCATTTTCTCGCCTTCACCTATCACCATAACCTGCTCTATAAAGCGGCTTTGTTTCAGGGCGTTTTCCAGCATCTGTGGTGCTACGTACTTACCACCTGAAGTTTTAAACATCTCCTTCTTACGGTCGGTTATCTTCAGGAAGCCGTCTTTGTCCACTTCACCTATATCCCCCGTATGGAAATAACCATTGGTTATAGCCTCGGCAGTTTTTTCAGGATCGTTATAGTAGCCCATCATTACGCTATCGCTTTTGGTAAGGATTTCGCCATCTTCGGCTATTTTTACCTCTACGCCTTTCAGCGGCTTGCCTACGGTGCCTATCTTAAAGCCACGGTTACGCATATCGTTTACGGCAATTACCGGCGAAGTCTCGGTAAGGCCATAGCCCTCCATAACAGGGATTTCCGCCGCAGCAAATACGCGTGCCAACCTCGGTTGTATGGCAGCACTACCACTTACCATAAGGCCCAGGCGGCCGCCAAGCCCTGCTTTCCATTTACTGAAAATAAGCTTGCGGGCCAGCCATAGCTTAAACCCGTACCAAGGGCCGTTAGCGCCATACGGTTCATACTCATGGCCAACGTCTACTGCCCAGAAGAACAGTTTGCGCTTAATGCCGGTAAGTTCGCTGCCTTTGGCTATAATGGCATCGTATACTTTTTCAAGTAGCCTTGGTACCGCTGTAATTACATCGGGTTGGGCTTCTTTTATGTTGGCACTTACTTTTTCTATGCTTTCGGCAAAGTATATGGATACACCTACGTACTGGTAGATGTACAGTATCATACGTTCATAAATGTGGCATACAGGCAGGAAGCTCAGCGAACGGCTTTTGCCTTTTTCAAACGGTACGCGCTCTTCGCTCATCAGTACATTGCTTACAATGTTTTTGTGCGAAAGCATTACACCCTTTGGCCTGCCGGTAGTACCCGAAGTGTATATTATGGTAGCCAGGTCTTCGGTAGTAATGGTATCTTTTATGGCATCTACCTCGCCCTGGTTAGCTGTGTCTTTACCCAGTTCCAGTATTTCTTCCCAGTTTTTGCATCCGTTTACAGACTCAAAAGAATATATTTCCTTAAGCGACGGCACTTTGCTTTTAACCGAACTGATTTTTTGGAACAAATCCTCATTCGAAACAATACAGTACTGCGCACCCGAATGGTTCAGTATGTATTCAAAGTCCTCTTCAGAAATGGTAGGGTATACCGGTACGTTTTGTGCGCCGGTTTGCAGTATGCCTATATCGGCTATATTCCACTCGGTGCGGTTGTTGTGCGATATCACAGCGATTTTATCGTCTTTTTTTATGCCCATGCGCAGCAGCCCGCGGCTAAAGGCATTGGCTTTATCTATATATTCCTGTGTAGATGTGGCTACCCATTTATCGTTGTACTTGGTTACAAGCGCTTCGCTAAGGTTGTATTTTTCAAGTTGGTAATATGGAAAGTCAAACAGGCGTGTTACTGCTTTCATATAAGTTTGTAGTTGTCAGTATTATCTACTGCAAATTATGAAAAAAAAATTATTCAGCCTTAAAATTAGGATAATAAAATTATGCACGCATAATTATTTATGATTTTTTATTTTCTGTGTTAAATATGGGGTGGATACGGGCAATTGTTAACGTTTGGCAATGCCCCTGTCTTTAATGCGGTTAAAGATAACGCCGATGTAGTAATATGCAATGACCACAATACCCAGCGAAAATGGGATTACGGCATAGTATCGTAGGTTGTCGTCGTTGCTGAAAAACTCGGTAATCATCCAGTATGAGTTTGCTATAATCCAAAAGGCCACAGCAATGTTATGCAGTAGTTCGCTCAGTATATGTCGGGTTTGCCAGGTGATGATAAGTGCAGCGGCTATGGTGGGCACTATCATGATAAGGCCGAGGGGTTTCCACAGCATTACCCAGCACAGGTCTTTAAGCAGCCAGAAAACAATATGCAGATTTTCCATTCTGCGGTAGCGTAGGGGTATGGAATAAAGTGGTTCCTGCGGGGGAGTGGGTTGCATCTTGTATGGTTTTATGTGGTGTTATTTTATTATCTGAAAGAACATTATTACTACTACCTGGTGAATTATAATAAAAACAGCCCCTAATGGGGCTGTAATATAGTAAGTTTTTCCTGTTTTAATTTTCTTGCCAACTGGTGGGGTGCAGTTGTAGTTCAATCTATCCCTTGTCTGAAATTAGCAGGGGACTGTCATCTTCGTCTTTGCCGCAACCTACTATCAAAATAACGATGATAGCACAGCAGATTCTGGTAAAACTTTTCATAAAAGCAATTTTTGTGGTTTATACAATGGTTCTGATATGCATATTTACTATAAAAATATTAAATAATGCCGAATTAAATGTTAATGTTATTTGTTAATTAGATGAATAAGGTGTCAAAAGGTTGCGTTGAAGCTTGCTTAACGTAATGTTAAAATTACAAAGGCTTTTTGGCAGGAAAAAGTTTAAAATACCTTCGGTAGTTTGATTGTATTTATTATTTTTGTTGCACTTTTAATACGATAAACGCATATATCATGAATTTACACGAATATCAGGGAAAAGAAATACTGGCAAGCCACGGTGTACGTGTGCAACGCGGTATAGTGGCAAACAATGCTACAGAGGCTGTAGCTGCTGCTAAAGAGCTTACTGCACAGACCGGTACAGGCTGGTACGTTATTAAAGCACAAATACACGCAGGTGGCCGCGGTAAAGGCGGTGGTGTAAAACTTGCTAAAAACCTTGAGCAGGTAGAAGAGATTGCAGGACAAATAATAGGCATGGACCTTATTACGCCTCAAACTCCCCCAACCGGAAAAAAGGTACACAAAGTACTTGTTGCTGAAGATGTATACTACCCTGGTGAGAGTGAAACTTCAGAATTTTATATGTCTGTGCTGCTTAACAGAGCAAAAGGACGTAACATGATTATGTATTCTACCGAAGGTGGTATGGATATCGAAGAAGTTGCAGAGCACACTCCCGATGCTATCTTTACAGAAGAGGTAGACCCGGCTGTAGGCCTACAGGGCTTCCAGGCCAGGAGGATTGCTTTTAACCTTGGCCTTAGCGGCAATGCTTTCAAAGAAATGGTAGCGTTTGTTGCTGCGCTTTACAAAGCGTATACAGACAGTGATGCTTCAATGTTTGAAATCAACCCGGTACTTAAAACTTCAGACAACAAAATCCTTGCTGTAGATGCTAAAGTGGTGCTTGATGACAACGCCCTTTACCGCCAGAAGAAATATGAAGACATGCGCGACGTTCGTGAGGAGAACCCAATCGAAGTTGAAGCTAAAGAAGCAGGCCTTAACTATGTAGACCTTGACGGTACTGTAGGCTGTATGGTAAACGGTGCAGGTCTTGCTATGGCTACTATGGACCTTATTAAATATGCAGGCTTTGAGCCGGCTAACTTCCTTGACGTAGGTGGTACTGCCGATGCTAAGCGTGTGGAAACTGCTTTCCGTATTATTCTTCGTGACCCGAACGTAAAAGCGATCCTTATCAACATCTTTGGTGGTATCGTTCGTTGCGACCGTGTTGCACAAGGTGTTGTAGATGCTTACCAAAACATGGGTGACGATATTAAAGTGCCTATCATTGTGCGTCTGCAAGGTACTAATGCCGAGCTTGCAAAAGAGCTTATAGATAACTCTGGTATGCCTATCCTTTCTGCTACCCTGTTCCAGGAAGCTGCAGACCAGGTACAAGCTGCACTTAGCTAATAAATTATTGCTTAACAGCATTTGAATACATACAAAAAGGGCTGTCCATTATGGACAGCCCTTCTTTTTTTGACTAACCTAAATATGTAACGAAATTTACTTATTCTACTTTTTGATGAATTTGGTAATGTAGCTGCTGTTGTCGGCAGTTATGGTAGCAATGTACATGCCTGTTGCAAGCCTGCTGATGTCTACCGCATTATCCATGCTGCTTACAGCCTGATGTAGCACTGTTTCTCCTGTAACCGATGCAATACTGATTTCAGCTTTTGAGCTAAGGCCATTACCTGTTACATTCAGCCTGTCAGTGGCAGGGTTAGGGTACAGGGTAATTTCCTTCTTGTTTACACCAGCCACAGTAGCATTAGTTGTTGCGGTTACAGTAGTAAATTCGGTACCGTCATAGGCTACTACCAGTGTTTTGCCTTCAGCGGCTTGTAGTTGCCCCCCGGTGATAAAACCGTTTAGCGTTTCGCTAAAGTCAACACCCGTGCGCCTTACCCTGAAGGTGCCGTTATCTACAACTACTTTGCTGTTAGGATTCATTCCTATGTAAGGAGCATCAAGATTTAGGTGGTTTACGGTAAGTGTACCCGAGTTTACATAAACCTGGCCTACTACACTGCCTACAGTGCCGGTATTCCCTGCATTGTCTACATACAGGTCGCCTACCAGTAGTACCTGGCCACAGTTTACGGTACCCCCGTTTACGTTGATGGTGCCGTTAGGGCCTACAACTGTTGTCCAGTAGGCTTCGCTTGTACCGCCTTCGTTTACGTTAAGTACACCGGTAGGGTAAAAGTCGCGTGTGCCAACTTCTACCTGGTAGCCGCCGCTTATAACGCCGCCGTTGTTTACATTCACGGTGCCGTTACCATTGGTAAGCACCCCGATAAAAATACCCTGCCAGTTAGTTTCGTGCAGGCTGCGCATGGTACCGCCGTTAAGGTTTACCGTGCCGCTTCCTTCGCGGCCTACACGTATAATGTTACGGCAGGTAAAGAAAGCGCCGGTGTTTACCGTTACAGTACCGTTCAGCCAGTCGTTGTAGTATACGTTGTAATCGGCGTTAAAGGTAATGCTGCCACCCAGGTTGTTATAAATACCCGGTTGCCAGTCGGTAAACTGGTCTACTTGCGGGGATGTCCCCGTAGCGTTGGTTACAACCACTTTAAAAGACGAGTTGTCAAATGCTACAAAGCCATCTGTACTTGTCCAGTTTGAAGTGTTGTAGAACTGGTTGTTCGCAGCTCCTGTCCAGGTATAGGTTTGTGCCCGTACAGAACCTGCGCCCAGTAGGGCTGCTGCTACTGCAATAGCGGCAACCCCTGATGAGCGTAAAGTTTTAATCATGAAAATTAAAAGTTTGGTTTGTTTAATAAATGTTATTTTTACACTTATCAAATATAGAACAAAAATTATTTAATTATCAAATTTTTGTTTAAAAAAATTTTCATGTCAAAATTTTACAACGATGTAGGGTTGTAAAATCGTAATTATCCTTTTGCTGATTTTTATTGGTTATTCATCGGAAAGTGTCTTCATAAATGCAGTCAGAGCCTTTATTTGTGCCGGATTCAGGTTCAGGGGTTTCGTGGGAAGCGTCTGGTTTTCGACGTTTATGCCCATGCCAACTCCGCCGCCACGATTGTAAAAATCCATAACCTCGTCCAGCGTTTTGTAAACGCCGTTGTGCATATAAGGTGCAGTAAGGGCTACATTGCGCAGGGTAGGGGTTTTAAACGCGCCTACAAGTTGCGGCATCTGGTTTTGGATATAGCGGCCGGTATCGTCGCTGCGTGTTTTACTGCCTGCTGTTTGTGGGGTGCCTAATACCTCGTGTTCGGTCTTGCTGAAATTTGGCGGTACGGTACCGTTAAATAACGGTACAAAGTGACAGGTAGCGCATTTCGCAGAGCCCATAAACAGGTTCATACCACGAAGTTCTTCAGCTGTCATGGCTTTTTCATTACCACGCATATATTGGTCAAACCGCGAGTTGAACTTAATAAACGTACGCACATAGCTTGCCAGTGCACTTTGTACCTGCCAGCCCTCGGGCTTTTCAGTGCCAAATGCCTTTTTGAATAAACCTTTATACGTTGCGTCGGTTGTGGCCACTGTAATAATATTGTCCATACTGCCGTGCATCTCGTCGCGGTTCTCCATTACGTCGGTGCTTTGTTTTTCCAGGTCGGGCTGGCGCATGTCCCAAAACTGCCCGTGCTGCAATGCTGCATAGGTAAGGGTAGGGGTGTTACGCTTCAGGTTGCTGCCGGTAAGCGAAGTATTTACTGCAAGCCCGTCGGTAAAGGCAAGTTCCGGCTTGTGGCAACTTGAACAGCTACGGCTGTTATCACCTGAGAGCTTCGTGTCGTAAAACAGCATTTTGCCAAGCTCGGCTTTGTCTTTGCTAAAGGCATATTCCGGTGCAGGGATGAATGCATCCACATCAAAAGCATTTTCGGCAAAGAGGTATGCGGCATCGGCTTTCAGGGCGCGATTGCGTGCTACATTCGGTATGTTATTCTCTTTTTGGCAGGTGTAAAGTAACTTACTTATTGGGTTTAGGTAATGTGCTATAAAATACGACCTGTCAAAGTTTTGGAAGTTATAATTTACTTTGCAAAAACCTATCGCATCGTTGATTTTCTGGTGAAGCTCTTTAGTGTTGTTCGTTTGCTTATTGCTAAAAATAAAACGGGCTACATTCGCCGTTTCTTCTAAAGAAGCCTGTGCTTCAGGTATTGATGTCAGTGCCAGCGGGCAATCGCTTCCGGTAATACCCAGTGCTAAAATGCGGTACACCTGCAGGCGGGTAGCATCCATAACCTGGTCGTCTGAAAAGGGCAGGGCTTCAAAGTGTTTTTTAGCAACTAATGCGTTGGACTGTATGGATTTAATTTCGCGGATAAGGTTCTTTTTTGAATCCGGGTTGTATTCGCCAAACAGGGCTTCTTCCATCACCTGGAAACCGTGCGGCGGGAATTCCCTGTTTTCTTCCAGCTCCAGTTCAGGCAGGGCCGGGCCGTTCATAAAGCGTGCCTGTTCGGGTAAAAAGTATTCCACAGCCCATTCTATTTTCTTGTACAGCAGGCGTTCTTTGGCGAGCTTATCTTTCAATATAGCGATGCTTTCACCTGCTTCGGTGGCTTTTAAAAAGCCATTGCCGTGTGCGTGCAGGCTGTCGCAGGCTGCTAAAATATCCTGTTTAAGTGTAGCTTTATATGTTTCTTTTTTACATCCTGATAAACAGATTGTTGAAAGTAGTGTTGTGAAAATAATCTTATATAGTTTCATGCTGTATAAAAATGCAAACAACCCTTAAAAAGGGTTGCCTGCTTTGCTAAAAAATTTATTTCTGAACTACTATTTCTCCACATTGCGGATAATCACAGTCTGGCTGCCTTCTTTGTTGGTAGTAGTGCCGCTGCCGTCTGCATTGCCAAAACTATCCTTCTGCCAGGTGTGCGGGTGTATGTTTACAAGGAACGTATTCGGTACACCTATAATGTCTGATATATCTTCCATAGCGCCATACTCCCAGCACCCGAAACGGGTTTCGCCGGTTTGGTTGTATTTGGCTACCCAGTTAGCATCATTACGCTTATGGTTCATGGTAAGCCATGGCTTAAGCTGCTTGTTGCTTATTTTATATTGCCAGATGTATGAATCGTGGGTTGCAGCGGTATAGTAGCTGTCACCGTCTTCCTGTATGTACACAAAGTTTTCGGTTACACAAAGGTTGTCCGGATTAATAAGCCCCTGGCCCGGTGTGCTGTCGCCTTCTGCAATAACCTCAAGAGTACCTTGTAGTGGGTTGTTCGGGTTAAGGGTAAGGTGGTACACACGGCCCCACATAGTGTAGCCAGCCACAGGTTGGTTAGATGAGGCCTGGCCTGTTGCAGTAAAGAATATCTCCCTGTTGTTAGCCTTGCTGCCTTTACGGTAATCTACGTCTTCCACTCTTGAAAAACGGATAGCACCAAGGCTGTTAACTGTTGTGTTTATTTGTGCACCGGTAATGTTTTTAGCATTAGGTATTTCTACAAACTGCACGTCGTAGTTACCGCCAATGGTCATATCGGTCTCTACCTGGTTGCCGTCTGTCCTTTTCAGGGCGTACAGTTTACCGTTAGTAAGGTCGCCAAGGGTTTCGCTCATGTACATGATAAGTTGGCCGGCACTGTTGTGTGCTGTTGTGTACGACTGGTCTTCGCCAATGAAAATTACAGTTTTTCCGTTGTAAATACCTTTAGGTAGCGGAACTGCATTTTCCATACTGGCTTTACCAAGGGCAGGAAGTACCCTGTCGTTACGGCTTTTGTCACTGCTAAGTCCCAGTGGGTCTATGCCGTGTACCATACTTTCTTCGCCGCTTTCACCTGCTGTAAGGAACATCGGGCCAAAGCCGTGGATGTCCGGTGTGGCAAGGGTTGCAGAACACAAACGGGTCATACCGCCTACCGCGTCTACAATGTATTCACCTTTTACCGGTTTAAGAGTTTTGTCCAGGTATACACGTGATACCGACTGGATGATTTCGTGGTTGGTAATCATGATGTACCCTTCGCCGTCAGGGTTTTTCATGAAACCTGCACCATCGGGCTGAGGGCCGTACACAAAGCTTGGGGATTGTGTAAGTACGTCTGTACTGCTTAGAAGCGGCACAATTTCAATGCTTTCGAAGCCCGGCATGGCATACACCAATGCAGGTTCTACCGATTTTGAAGTAAAGTCGATTGACTTGTTTACTTTTGGTGAATCGTCGTCACCGCAGGAAGCTACAGATATAGCAAGCCCCGCAAGCATCAGGAATGATGCAGCCTTTAGTTGTGTCATAAACGTTAAGTTAGTTAATTGTCCGATTGCAAAACTATCGGCGTGCGGTTAACGATTATTTATGGCACTGTGGCTAAAAGATGAAGGTTTTTGTTAAAAACCCGTTAATTTGTTTCGTAACGGTTAACGGGAGGTTATTCTTTAGAACGATTCAACATAGTGTGATTTTTTGTTAAAATCACTTCAGCTTTTTTATGGTGAACAGCTCATTGTGGTCTTCTACCTTCGGGTACATGCGTACCGAATAATCCTTACTGAATTTTTCGCGGTACGCCAGGTTACGGTCTTTATCCTTCTGCGTGAGCGTCATAGTATTGAACAGGATGAAGCCGTTTACATTGAGCAACAGGTTAATACGGTTAATAAAAAACTCCTCAAACAGGAAGTTTGGCATCACTGTATCTTTAAAGATGTCGATAATGATTAGGTCATAGCGGTCTTTGGTTTTCAGTACAAATTCAAAGGCATCATCTATGACAATAGTGCAGTTCGGAATATCAGCCAGCCCAAAATAGGTGTTGGCCAACTCAATTACCTTCGGGTCGATTTCCACGCCGGTAATTTTCCCTTTGTAACCGATGTCGTCCGATAATGTTTTTATAACACTACCGCCTGCCACACCCAGCACCAGCACGTTACTGAACCGGCGTATACGCTCAAAACCGATGTAGTGAAGCCCTTTGCGCAATATGCGTTGCAGGCTGCCGTAAGAGTAATTGGTGTTTTTGCTGTCTAGTACCAGTTTGCCGTAGTTAAGGGTAACTTCCAGGCGCTGGCTTACTTCCGAATCTTTCCTGAGAAGGTTTACAGGAATAAAATAACTCAGGATTTTCTTAAACATGGGTTTGTGTTAGTGCGGCTGCAAATATAATGTTTTTTGGGTGATGGTTATTGGTTGTTGGAGCTGATGGCTGAAAGCTAATCGCTGAAAGCTGACAGCTGACCGCTAAGCTCATCACGGCAACACCACCGGCCCTATCCAGTGCATCCATACGATCCAGCCCAAAACACTGCCCGCTGCACCGGCTGCCACAAAGGTAAGGCGTTGTTGTTTCGGAATGATGTAAAATACAACATACGTTAGTATGGCTGCTGCTAATATACCTGTTATTGCATTCAGGGTGATAAAAGGCCAATGATAATAGAGGCTTATTATTGATTCATCTCCGTGACTGGTATATTTACCGCGTCTTAAGTAAAAAAACAGTACAATTAAAAGGTTAGCCAGTTGTCTTGACCAAAAGAAAGCAAGGATAATCCAAAGCCAGTCAACTGCTTTCATGCCTACAGCGGCAATTTTTTTTCGCCTGAACCATAAAACTGCCAATCCTATAGTACCGGTAATCATGGTTTGTAAAGGCCCGCCCCAACGTATCAGGTGGTCTTCAAAACCTAAATGGTCGTATTTTTCTTTGAAGAATGTTTTTTCAGGTGAATTGCCGCGCGCAATTATTTTATCATGATGTTCATCGTAATATGTGCCAAGCGAATCCATTTTATCTTCCATATTGTGGCTCATTGAAGCGTAATGAAGGGTAGTGGAGTAACCAAGGCTTCGGGCTACAGCAATGTGCCCCATTTCATGGCTTACGGCACCTACAATAGTGGCAATTACAAACCCAAGTGCAATAAACGCAAACAGGCGGGGATAGAGTCGGAGGTTTTTCATTTGGTGTGTTTGTTGGCTTTTAACGTACCCGGTTTACAGAATATTGCAGGGCTAAAAATGAACCTACTTCACAATCCTGTATACCGGGTATTCGTTATGTGTTTTCTCATAATACTCGCTGTGGGTATATATCCAGTCGAGTTGTGCTTCAGGGTTCCATGCAAAAACCTTGTCGTTCAGCTTTTTGGTGTCAAATTCCGCCTTAAGCTTAGGGTTGGTTTTTAGCAGTTTTGCGGCGGTGTCTTCAAATACATAGGCTGAATAATACTCCTTTTGCTGCAAAATGGCGTCAAAAAAATTCCAGGTAAAAAATGAGTCGACCCCCTGTGGTTCCAGCATTTCCAACAGGTATTTTACACCTGCCTGCTGGGAGTCGATTAAATAATCCCCTTTTTTGAAGGTTATTTTCTGGGTTTTTATTGCTACTTCGGTATTGCTGTGCGGGTAATGCCCCTCATAAGGCTGTCCTGAGGTTTTGTAATTAACGATGCGGTAGCTTTCTACCTCAATCAACGTGTCCTGCTTCAGCTCCTGTATTTGTATGTTGTTCAGCTTTAGTAGGTCTGCCACATTCCACCAGCCTTTTGGTATAATGTAGGCTTTCGGTATGGTAACCTCGGTAACCGGTGAGTATTCGCGGTAGTACTTTATCAGCTTGCTGAAAGGCTTGGTGCGGTCGTAGTACAATCTCGACTGCCCGGTAACCTCGCTGGTCTTGTAGCTGCCTTCATAGCCCTTAAATGGCAGCAGCGATACTGCTGAACTGTCGGTCTGCCAAAGTAGTGTATACTTTTGGCCCGGCATAAAATTGTCACGGTTGGCCTGGCGCATTTCTTTTATGGCAGTGTGGTTTTTATCCAGGTAGTTCAGGGTTTCCAGCATGTACTCGTAGGTTACCCTTACGCGGTCTGCGTAAGGCTTCAGCATGTGTGTCTCGGGCATGGAACCCGGTACGTCAAACATGCTGGCATAGCCGGTAGAGTAGCGAGGGTAGTCCATAAACTGGGTAAAGCCTTTTTCGGGCAACTCGTCGTGTACGTTTACATAAGGGGTAGCGTCTATATTTTTTGCCTTCAGCGCATCCAGTATTGCAGGCATCATGTTTGTTTTAAAATATTGCCCTAATGGCCCGCCCAGTTTTTGGTGTTGCGTGGCTATGTAGGTAAGGGTGTACTGGTAGTCGGCGCCGTTGCTCACGTGATTGTCTATAAATACATCGGGCTTTACCTTGTGGAATATCCCTGCAAAGCTCAGTGCATTTTTGGTGTCGCATTTCACAAAGTCGCGGTTCAGGTCGTAGTTGCGCACATTCCCCCTGAAACCATAGCTCTCCGGGCCGTTCTGGTTGGCACGGCTATAGCTGCCACGGTTCAGCATACCCGATACGTTGTACACCGGTATGGCTACAATTATGGTATTTTCAGGCGCCTGTATTTTGCCTGTTGCCAGGTCGCGGTACAGCATCATCGTGGCATCTATACCATCGGGTTCGCCGGGGTGTATGCCATTGTTTATAAGCAGTACCGCTTTGTTTTTTCGTGCTTCGGCAAGGTTGAAGTTTTTATCGGCGCTGTAGGTTACTATATGTATGGGCAGGCCGTTATCGTCTTCACCGGCAGGCAGTATCTGTATGGTTTCAAAACCCTTATCCAGCGCTTCGTAGTACGCTATAGTTTCCTTGTAGGTAGCGGTTTGGTTGCCGTTCCCTTTTTCGTAAGGCGTAGTATACATAGGCTTGTTCTGAGCAAATAAGGCCGCCGGAAACAGCAGCCATACCAGTATCTTATTCATTAAATGTAGTTCCTTTCTTATTTCACGCGCACCGAATCCGGTACCAGTTTGGTGTAATCGCCCCCATGGCGCAGTACATCGCGTACTATGCTGGAGCTTATATATGAGGTTTTTGCAGCAGTAAGCAGGAATACGGTTTCTATCTTGCTCAACTGGCGGTTGGTGTGGGCAATGGCCTTTTCAAACTCGAAGTCGGCCGGGTTGCGTAATCCCCTTAAAATGAATTTGGCACCTACTTTTTTGCACAGGTCTATGGTAAGGCCTTCGTAGGTAATCACCTCTATATTAGGTTCGTCTTTAAATGCCTCTTCAATAAATCGTTTGCGCTCCTCCAGCGGGAACATGTATTTTTTTTCGGCATTAACCCCTATGGCAATAATGATTTTATCGAACAGTGTGCTGCCACGTTTTATAATATCATAATGCCCGAGTGTAATAGGGTCAAACGATCCCGGAAATACGGCTACTTTCATTTCTTTTTTGTTTAAAGTTTAAGGTTTCAGGTTGGTGCTGTTCTGCCAACAACCAACAACTGACAACCAATAACTATTTCTTAAAAAGCACTTTCCGTTCCAGTGCCAGTTTTATTTCGTTATCAAACAGGTCGCCCATGGCCACGCCGGCTACTGCTGCCTGCTGCGGGAATATACTGGCAGGCGATAGCCCCGGATTGGTATTCATTTCAATGAAATGCGGTTCGCCATCCACGATTATAAATTCCGAACGGGTAAATCCACTCATTCCCAGTGCTTCATAAGCCTTTATGGATATTTCGCGCACTTTTTGCTCGGTTGCCTCATCAAGGCGGGCAGGGGTTATTTCGTCACTTTTGCCCTGGTATTTGGCTTCGTAATCAAAGAAATCATTGTGCGACACAATTTCGGTAATGCCCAAAACCGTGGTTTCCTCCTGGTAGTTAAGCACCCCAACCGATACTTCCATACCTTTCAGGAAGCTCTCAATCAGTATATCGGTGTCTTCTGCAAAGGCAAATTCCAGTGCCTTGTCAAATTCATCAATACTATTTACTTTGCTGATGCCCAGGCTGCTGCCGCTTTGGTTTGGTTTTACCATAAACGGAAGGCCAAGGGTGTCCACTATATCATGCGCGGTTACGGCATCGCCCTGGCTCAGGTAAATGCTCTTGGCACGTGGTATGCCAAATTTATTCAGCACACTCAGCGTGTCCCTTTTATTAAAGGTAAGTGCGCTCTGGTAAAACCCGCAGCCGGTATACGGTATGCCCAGCAGCTGCCAGTAGGCCTGCATCTGGCCGTCTTCGCCCGGAGTGCCGTGTATGGTATTTATCACTACATCAAATGCTATTTTGGTGCCGTCTTTCTCAAAACTGAAATCGGCTTTGTTGATTGCGTATTTGCTGCCTTCAATCAGTACATCCCAGCCTTCGGGTAAAATGTGTACTTCAAAAGGTGTATATTTATTACGGTCCAGGTTGGCAAGGATAAGCTGGCCGCTGCGGACAGAGATTACAGACTCATCTGAATACCCGCCCATTACTACTGCTACATTCATTTTTTTAATCAATCGGTTAATTCAGGCCGCCGCGAAAACGGTTAAGCCTACACAAAAATATCATTATTTACCTAATAACATATCCTGTACATACTATTTATATTGGGTTTAGGTTATAATATACGGCAGCCTTGTTGTTATCCGCTAAAAATGGTATTTGTACAGCACTGTGGCAGCTACGTTATTATTTATATCTTTGCAGAAACCTAACAATTCATGAGTTTAAAGAATTTCCTGAAAAGCCCCGTATTTTTTAAGCAGGTGGGTATAGCCCTTGTTATTGTAGTTGTTGTAATATTTTTACTGCTGCAATGGCTTGATTTTTTTACCAATCACGATGAAAAAATCCTGGTTCCCGACCTGAAGAAAACTACTGTAGAAAGTGCACAGGAGAGGCTTGACGAACTGGACCTTGAAGCCATAGTGCTTGATACGGTTGACTTTAACCCGGCGTTCCCGCCGTATACCATTACCGAGCAGGATCCGCTGCCACAGGTAGGGGTAAAGCACAACCGCAAGATATACGTTAAGGTAAATGCAGGTGGCTACGGTACCATAGCCCTGCCTGATATTATACAGAAAACATACCGCCAGGCCGTACCGATGCTAAAAGCCGTTGGCCTTGAAGAAGGTACTAAAACCTACGTGCCGGATATTGCCAAAGACGTGGTTTTGGAAGTGAAAATTAATGGTAAAAAACTAAAACCGGGCGATAAGGTGCTTAAGGCAAGTAAAATTGATTTTGTACTGGGCGACGGTAAAGTGAGCTATGTAGACAGTACGGCCGTAGAAACGCCAAGTGAAAATAACGAAGATGAGGGGGGGCAAGATTAATGAGTACTAAGCCGATTGCAGATATCGACGCTGAAAATGAAGACCTGTATGAGCATTTCCGGTTTGAGGCCGGTAAAGGCCAGCAGCCGCTTAGGGTAGACAAGTTCCTGATGAACCTGGTAGAGAATGCTACCCGCAACAAAATACAGAAGGCTGCCGAAGCCGGTAATATTTATATTAATGATGTTGCCGTGAAAAGCAATGCCAAGGTAAAATCTAACGATGTGGTGCGCGTACTTATGGAGCACCCTCCGTATGAATACCTGCTGGAGCCTGAAAACATTCCGCTGAACATAGTGTATGAAGACGACCAGCTGCTTATTGTAAATAAGGAGCCGGGCATGGTGGTGCATCCGGGGCATGGTAATTACAGCGGTACGCTGGTTAATGCGCTGGCCTACCATTTTGAGAACCTGCCCATGAACAGCAGTGAGCGCCCGGGGTTGGTACACCGTATAGATAAAGATACTTCGGGCCTTTTGGTGATTGCCAAAACCGAACAGGCTATGACGCACCTTACCAAACAGTTTGCCGATAAAACCAGTGAGCGCGAATATATTGCGCTTGTTTGGGGTAATGTTGTGGAAGATGAAGGCACAATAGAAGGTAATATAGACCGCCACCCTAAAGACCGTATGCAAATGGCCGTATATCCAGATGGAAGCCAAGGCAAGCACGCGGTGACGCATTATAAGGTTTTAGAGCGCCTGGGTTATGTAACGTTGGTAAGCTGCAGGCTGGAAACCGGTCGCACCCACCAGATACGCGTACACATGAAATACATAGGCCACACACTGTTTAATGATGCACGCTACGGCGGTGATATTATACTGAAGGGTACCACTTTTACCAAGTACAAACAGTTTATAGACAACTGTTTTAAGACACTACCACGCCAGGCACTGCATGCCAAAACCCTAGGTTTTGAGCATCCTGTAACTAAAGAGTTTATGCGTTTTGACAGCGAAATCCCGCAGGATATGGTAGACTGTATAGATAAATGGCGCACCTATGCGAAATCGCATACGGCAGAGGAGGAATAGTTTACAGTATCTGTAAGATAGTATATAGCCGCATTCAGTATATGGATGCGGCTTTTTTATATCCTTCTTTATAGAAGAGAAGTGTTTACACCAACGGTTCTATTTTAAAACCTGCTTTCTTCACAGTTTCTATTACTGTTTCTTCGGGCAGGGTGGTGGTTACAGTAAGCACCTTATCCGGGTTGTCTGTATCTACTTTCCAGTTTTCAATACCCTCAGTTCCGTTTAGTAGCGGTGTTACTTTTGCTACACAGCCACCACAGTTGATGCTCGTCTTAAATTGCATTTGCTTTTCCATATCTATATCTTTTTGATTTTTAATAATAAACTGTTGCTTACCACACTCACACTGCTCAGTGCCATAGCAGCACCGGCTATCATTGGGCTGAGCAGAAAGCCATTTAACGGGTATAACACCCCGGCAGCCACCGGTATGCCTATCACATTATAAATAAATGCCCAAAACAGGTTTTGCTTTACGGTAGCCATAGTCTTACGTGACAGGTGTATCGCCTGCGGAAGCTTTAGTAAATCCCCGGAGATAATCGTCATCTTGGCTACGTCCATTGCTATATCACTGCCACGTCCCATGGCAATGCTTACATCGGCTTGGGCGAGGGCAGCACTGTCGTTAATACCGTCGCCTGCCATGGCTACTACTTTACCCTGTTGCTGTAACTCTTTTACAAAAGCCAGCTTATCCTGTGGTAGTGTATTTGCCTTGTAATGACTTATGTCAACGGATTGTGCAATGGCTTTGGCAGTAGCCTCATTATCGCCTGTCAGCATATAAACTGTTATGCCTTCAGCCTGTAATTGTTTCACCGCTTCAACGGAAGTTGGTTTCAGCGCATCGGCTATCGCAAAGGCAGCCAGCAGTTGGGTTTCATTCGCGAAGAAAACCAGTGTTTGGGCTTTTTCCAGTTGGGCTGTTGTCCAGTTTTCGGCATCTTCACTCATTATTACTCCTTTTTCAGAGAGTAATACTTTATTGCCTACCCAATATTTTTTACCTTCAAATATGGCTTCAATACCCTTACCTGCACTATTTTCAATAGTGATGCCATCAATAAACTTTTCACCTTCAAGATTAAGTACTACGGCTTCCGCCAATGGATGCGATGCAGCCTTTTCAATACTGTATAACACGCTCTTAGCAGTTTTGTCCTGGGTGAACCATTTGGCAGCCGTTACCTTAGGTTTTCCTTCGGTCAGTGTACCGGTTTTGTCGAGCACTACGGCGTTTACCTTTCCGGCACGTTCAAGGCTGTCGGCATCCTTAACCAATATACCCAGCGATGCCCCGCGGCCTACGCCCACCATAATGGCAGTGGGCGTGGCAAGCCCCAGCGCACATGGGCAGGCAATGACCAGTACGGTAACCATAGCCATAAGCCCCTGCGTAAAGTCGTTTTCGCTGCCGAAAATAACCCACACAACAAACGTAAGTATAGCAATACCTATCACCACGGGGACAAAAATACCCGCTATCTTATCTACAAGGTTTTGTACCGGGGCACGGCTGCCCTGGGCGTCTTCTACCATTTTAATGATTTGCGCCAAAAGCGTATCACTGCCCACCTTATCGGCCCTGAATTGGAAGCTGCCTTTTTGGTTTAGTGTACCGGCAAAGACTTTGCTATCCTTCAGCTTTTCTACGGCCAGGGGTTCACCGCTTATCATGCTTTCATCCACATAGCTGCTGCCGGTGGTTACGGTGCCGTCTACGGCTATTTTTTCACCGGGTTTTACAAGTAATACGGTGCCCTGTTGTATGCTGCTTACAGGCATTTCCATCTGCTGGCCGTCGTGGTGTACTACGGTAACGGTTTTGGGTTGCAGCCCCATGAGGCTTTTTATGGCAGATGAAGTTTTTGCCTTAGCCCTGTCTTCCAACAGTTTTCCTAAGAGGATAAATGCTATGACAACCGCAGCGGCCTCAAAATATACATGGGCGTGCAATCCTCTTTTGTGCCAAAATTCAGGGAATAACGTATTAAAAACACTAAACAGGTAGGCCACACCGGTACTGAGTGCTACCAGCGTATCCATATTGGCCGAACGGTGTTTGGCCTGCTTATAGGCTCCTGTAAAAAACTGCTGCCCAAAGTACAGCACAACAGGCGTGGCCAAAATCCACATTACATAAGGTACCCATGGTTGTTCCATAAGCGCAGGTACCATACCCAATAATATCAAAGGAATGGATAATACTACCGACCATATTGTCCTTTTTTTGAGTTTTTGATAATGTTCGCGTTGTAACTCGGCAAGGCTGTCGGCTGCGGTATCGCTTTCATCAATCATCAGGTTGAAACCCACGGCTTGCAATGCCGATTTCAGTGCTTGCGGATTGGTTTGGTTTGAATCAAATTCTATCGTACCGTTTCCATTTGCATAGTTCACATTGGCGCTTACCACACCGGGTTGCATAGCCAGCACATCCTGGCTGCTTGCAGCACACGAAGCGCAACTCATATTAAGTACCGGGTATGTTTTTTTTAGGATAGTAGCCATAACGTGTTATTTACTTTACAAAAGTACGATGTAAAGTAAAGGTCGTTGTTATACGATTTTGGAAAGGGTTTACAGATTTCGGGAAAGTGCATCAAGCGGCTGGCGTAGGGTAGTGCCATCTTTACGGAAACCAGTTGGGGTAATGCCCGTAGTCTTACGGAATTGAGCAGAAAGGTGCGCCACGCTACTATAACCCAGCCTGTCGGCAATTTCGCTAAGGGTAAGCTCGTTGTATTGCAGTAGTTCCTTTACCTTTTCGGTCTTTTGTAAAATGATGTACTGCTCTATGGTAATGCCTTCGGTGGCTGAAAATAATTTACTCAGGCCGGAATAATCACGGTGCAGTTCCATAGCCAGTAATTCAGAGAATACCACACTGTTTTCTTCAGAATGGTGGATTTGGCTAATTATGATTGATTTAATCCTGTCTACCAGCTGTAGCTTATTATCTTCCAGAAGTTCGAAACCCTGCTCCTGTAATTTCAGTTTTAGTTGAGCCAACTGTTTATTACTGGGTTCAACACCTGTTGTAGCTTCACCCAGCTGCACATTTTCAGGTTGCAATCCCACACCTGTAAGCACCCCTTCTACAGCGGTGATACAGCGTGGGCAAACCATATTTTTTATAGCGAGTTTCATTTATTGCGGGATAACAGTACAAAGGTACGGCTATTTTCGGTTTAATATTCGCCCGGCTGGCTACCCTGTGAGGGCAGTTCAAACACTTCCAATCCAAAGTAAGGTACGGCAGCAATTACGTGGTCAAAAATATCAGCCATAATGTACTCGTGGTTCAGCCACTTTTTATCGCTGGTAAACAGGTAAATTTCCAGTGGTATACCTTTTTCGGTGGGTTGCAGGTGGCGGCACATTATGGTAAGGTCTTTATTTACGCCGGAATGCCTTTCTATATAACTGTTTATATACTTTCGGAACACACCCAGGTTAGTAAGGTTACGCCCATTTATAGCCAGTGATTTGTCTACGTTATTCTCGGTATTGTAGCGGTCTATGTCGGCTTTGCGCTGTACCAGGTAGGCTGTAACCAGTTGTATTTTTTCCAATGCCAGTATTTCCTCGTCACCCAGAAACTTCACGCTATTGGCTTTAATCAGTATGTGGCGTTTTATGCGCCTTCCCCCCGAGTTCAGCATGCCGCGCCAGTTCTTAAACGAATCGGAAATAAGGCTGTATGTAGGTACTGTGGTAAAGGTATTGTCAAAATTTTGTACACGTACCGTGGCAAGGTTTATCTCGGTAACGTAACCGTCGGCGCCAAACTTCTCAAAGGTTATCCAGTCGCCTATACGTACAATGTCGTTCACCGAAATCTGTATGCTGGCTACAAAGCCCAGTAGGGTGTCCTTGAATATCAGTATAATCACTGCCGATATGGTACCCAATGTACCCAGCAGCGCACCTACCCGTACATTGAACAGAATAAGTACAATAGTTACTGAAGCAAACAGCCACAGCAGTATCATTACCACCTGTATGTAACTGTCTATGGGCTTATCGTTATAACCGGGTTGTTGTTTCAGGTAATCGCGTACCGACCGCATAATGCTGCCTATAATACGCAGGGTAAGTAGTAATGCCACTATGGTAAACCCCTTACCGAATATAAACTCCCAGTATACAAATTTTTCCAGCGCTATGGGCACAGTATTGTATACCAACAGTAGCGGTACTAACCAGGCTATGTGTTTGGGTACGCCGTTCAGCACCAGGAAATCATCAAAGGTACTGCTGCTGCGCCGGGCAATTACTATCGCAATGGTTTTTAATGTACGGCGCGCTATGTAATACAGCACAAACGAAATTAACGCTATGCATAGCAGGTTTACGCCCAAGTTAGCATACAGCGCTGTCGTATGGCCCAGGTGCAGTTCCCGGAACAGGTGATATGCCCAGTTGTACAGGTTCATTTAGCTTTGTGGGGCTTTCAGGTATTTCCACTCTATGTAAAAAGTACCGAAAGGTATAACCGAGGCTATGGCTACGATGAAGAATTTTTTAAAACTCCAGTTTTGTTCCTCCTTAAGCATATAAGCCAATATAATGTAGGCTATAAAAAGTATGCCGTGGGTCATACCCGCAGGTTTAAGGAGGGTTAAATCGTGGTAGATATATTTCATTGGCATGGCAACCAAAAAAAGGAACAAAAGTGAAAGCCCCTCAAGGGTGGCTACTATTTTAAAGAATTTAGTCATGGTTACAAAAGGTATTTTTGCAAAGGTAATCAACAGCGCCTTTTTGCCGAAGTAAATTCTCTTAAAATAAAAAACCACCTGCTTTAGTAGCAGATGGCCTTTATTATCCTCTTTTTCGGAGTTTATCGCAGTTGGGCTCCGGTTTCCTTTTCTAGGTTTTGCCTTATTTTACCCATAATTTTATCAATCTGTTCGTCAGTAAGGGTTTTGTCGCTGTCTTGGAGTACAAAGCTTACTGCGTATGATTTTTTACCTTCAGGCAGGTTCTTGCCTTCGTATACGTCAAACAGGCTTACGTCTTTCAGTAACGACTTTTCAGTAAGTACAGCCGTTTTGTAAATCTGCTCAAAGCTTACAGCGGCATCTACCAGTAGGGCAAGGTCGCGGCGTACTTCAGGGAACTTCGATATTTCAGTAAACTTAATTTTACCCGAAACAATCTTGGTAACAGCAGCCCAGTTGAAGTCGGCAAACAGTACCTCTTGTTTTATATCAAAATGCTTTAGTACATTCTTTTTGATGGTACCAAATTCTACTATAGTTTCGGCCCCGACAGAAAACGCCATACCTTCTGCAAATACATCGTTGCTCAGCGGCTGGCTTTGAAGCTTATTAAGCCCCAGCCTTGAAAGTATCTGTGTAACATATCCTTTAAACAGGAAGAAATCAGCACCTTTTTGTGCCTGTGTCCAGCTTTCAGCCAAACGGTTACCGGTTACTGTAAGTGTAAGGTGCTTGTTCTCATTATAGCTGCCGGCTACTTTGTGGTAACTTTTACCGAATTCAAAGAACTTAAGGTCGGCACGGCGGCGGTTGATGTTAAACGATACCGCTTCAAGCGCGCTGAACAACAGAGACTGCCTCATTACAGAAAGGTCGCTGCTCAGTGGGTTCAGCATGGTTACGTTATGGTCTTCCTTTAGTTTTTCGCTAAGCGAAATGTACTCAGGAGTGGTAAGGCTGTTCGCCATCATTTCATTAAATCCAAGCGACGTAAGCTGGTTTGCTACAATGTTTTGCAGCTTGTAGTCTTCCGTGCGCGAAGAGTTAGATATAGATGCGTTCAGCTTTTGCGTAAAGCCGATATTGTTATAGCCGTATATCCTAAGGATTTCCTCTATAACGTCAATTTCACGTTCCACATCCACGCGGTACACCGGGATAACCAGCCCAAGCCCTTTTTCAGACATGTTACTGATTTTTATATCCAGCGATACCAGTATTTTCTTTATGGTTTCCTTCGAAATTTCCTGCCCGATGATACGGTTTACGTTATCAAAGCTCAGGAAAACCGAATGGTCTTCTATCTTTTTAGGATATTGGTCTTCAATATCCGAAGTGATTTCTCCACCGGCAGTTTCCTGGATTAACAGGGCAGCGCGTTTCAGTGCGTATTGCGTAATGTTCGGGTCGATACCCCTTTCAAAACGGAACGATGCATCGCTGCTTATACCGTGGCGTTTGGCACTCTTACGGATAGAAACCGGGTTAAAGTAGGCACTTTCCAGGAATATGGTTGAAGTGCTGTCGGTAACACCTGAGTCTTTTCCACCCATAACACCGGCAATACACATAGGGCCTTTTTCATCGCAAATCATAAGGTCTTCCTCATGCAGTGTACGCTCTACATCGTCAAGGGTGACAAATTTTGTACCGGCTTCGGCAGTTTTTACAATCACCTTGTTGCCTTTTATTTTGGCAGCATCAAAAGCGTGTAACGGTTGGCCAAGTTCGTGCAATACGTAGTTTGTTACGTCTACAATATTGTTTTTAGGAGTAAGGCCGATAGCCTTAAGCCTGTTTTGCAGCCATGCCGGAGACGGCTTTACCGTAACGCCCGAAATGGTAACCCCGCAGTAACGCGGTGCACGCTTGTTGTCTTCCACACGGATGTCCATTTTCAGGGTACGTTTGTCTACCCTGAAGTTACTTACTGATGGTGTTATCAGTTCGGTATGTACGTTCTTTTGTGAAAGACCTGCTTTCAGGTCACGTGCCACACCCAGGTGGCTCATGGCATCGGCGCGGTTAGGGGTAAGGCCTATTTCAAAAACCTCGTCGGTTACTATGTTGAATATCTTAGCAGCGGGAGTACCCGGAGCAATATCATCGGCCAGTATCATGATGCCGTCATGGCTTTCGCCAAGGCCCAGCTCATCTTCGGCGCAAATCATGCCGTGGCTCTCTTCGCCGCGTATTTTTCCTTTTTTTATCTGGAAGGCATTGCCTTCTTTGTCATATAGGTTAGTGCCAATGGTAGCCACGGCCACTTTTTGCCCGGCAGCCACGTTTGGCGCGCCACATACTATTTGTACGGGGGCATTGCCTTCGCCCAGGTCTACGGTGGTAACACGCAGGCGGTCGGCATTAGGGTGGGGCACACAGGTAAGCACGTGGCCTATAACCACGCCTTCAAGGCCACCCTTAAGTGATTCGTATTTGTCAACACCTTCTACTTCAAGTCCAAGGTCGGTAAGGAGAGCAGAGGTCTCTTCAGATGTCCAGTCGAGTTTAATGAATTGTTTCAGCCAATTGTAAGATATACGCATTTGGTCTCTGTTTTTTAAAAGCACGCAAAGTTAACTTTTTTATTTGAGTTATTAATTTCAAATAGAAATTCTGTTGAAAACAATTCTGTCGTTTCTTTTGGAGGTTACACCATAAAGGCTATATTGCATCAAAATTTTTAATAATCAAACAATCAAATTATGGGACTATTCGATCTTTTTTCGAAAAAAAATGATGCTACTTTTGTGTATTCGCCTAATGAACATGAGGCTTGGGTAGCTATTTTATTAGCATGTATGTTTGCAGATGGCGACATGGATGATACCGAAATTGATTCACTGGCAAGGATGCTGGCTTTCAAGACTAAATTTAATGGAGTGAATTTGAGTAATTTCTTCGGATCTATTATCGATGCAAAGAATAAAATTGGTGGAGCTGGTATTGTTGAAGCTGCAGGTAGTTCTGTTAAAAGCGAAGATAAAGAAACCGTATTTGCAATGGCTGTAGAATTAGTACTTGCAGACGGCTCTATTTCTAAAGACGAGGAAACGATTATTGAGGTGGTGGCAAAATCATTAAGTGTAAGTGATGCTACTGCTTCTAAAATAGTTGAAGTAATGCTTATAAGAAATAAAGGCAACATCGTGTTGTAATTCATAATACATCGAAAAAGGCTTCCGTATAGGAAGCCTTTTTTTATATTAAAGAGAGGTTATCGCAATATTTTTTCCATTGCCTTACCCTTAGCCAGTTCGTCTACCAGTTTATCCAGATAGCGTACGTTGCGGGTGAGTTCATTTTCTATTTCCTCAATTCGGTATCCGCAAATCACACCTTTTATAAGCCCAGCATTGGGATTTAACGTAGCCTTATCAAAAAAGGTTTCAAAGGTTACTTTGTCATCAATCAGGCTTTGAAGCTTTTTTTCGTCAAAACCCGTCAGCCATTCAATAACCCGTAACAGTTCCTCCTTGGTGCGGCCTTTCTTTTCCACTTTTACAATGTAGTGCGGATATACCGATGCAAAGGTCATTTTTGCTATGCGTTCGTTATGTTCGGGAGTTACTTTCATTATTAGATTATTGGATTTTTAGACTACTAGACTTTTAGATTTTTGGAAACATAGGCTTTATATCCTCTCCTGAAGCACCTTTATTTCATCCCTCAGTTTGGCAGCCTGCATGAAGTCAAGCTCCTTAGCGGCTTTTTCCATAGATTTACGCTTTTCGCGGATAAGTTTCTCAATATCGCCCTTAGCCATATATGCCGTATCGGGTTCAGCCGCAATCTTAGGCGAATTATCGTAATGGAACGACGAAATTGGGCTTTTAACCAATGCGCTTTCTATCTTCTTGTTAAGCCCTTTCGGCGTTATGCCATTCGCTTTGTTGAAGTTCATCTGCTTTTCACGGCGGTAACTGGTTTCGTCTATAGTGCGCTGCATACTGTCGGTGATCTTATCTGCATACATTATCGCTTTACCGTTAACGTTACGCGCCGCGCGGCCCACCGTCTGCACCAGCGAACGTGTACTGCGCAAAAAGCCTTCTTTATCGGCATCCAGTATCGCTACAAGTGACACTTCGGGTAAGTCGAGACCTTCACGGAGCAGGTTCACGCCAATCAATACATCAAACAGCCCTTTACGTAAATCCTGCATAATTTCTACGCGTTCCAACGTATCTACCTCACTGTGTATATAACGGCAACGGATAGAAACTTTAGTCAGGTATTTGGCAAGTTCTTCAGCCATACGTTTGGTAAGGGTGGTAACCAACACACGTTCGTCTACCTCTACACGCTGTTGTATCTCCTCAATAAGGTCGTCTATCTGGTTAAGGCTCGGGCGGATTTCTATAACAGGGTCAAGTAGGCCGGTAGGGCGTATCACCTGTTCGGTATACACACCGCCGCTTTTCTGCATTTCGTAGTCGGCAGGGGTGGCGCTTACATATACCACCTGGTTTTGCAGGGCTTCAAATTCCTCAAACTTTAACGGCCTGTTGTCCATAGCGGCAGGCAGGCGGAAACCATATTCCACAAGGTTTTCCTTACGGCTGCGGTCGCCACCGTACATGGCGTGTACCTGGCTTACGGTAACGTGGCTTTCGTCTATCACCATAAGGTAATCTTCAGGGAAATAATCCAGCAGGCAGAATGGCCTTGTACCCGGTTGCCTGCGGTCAAGGTAGCGCGAGTAGTTTTCAATACCTGAGCAGTAACCCAGTTCACGTATCATTTCCAGGTCGAAGTTGGTACGCTCCTCAAGTCGTTTGGCTTCAAGGTGTTTGCCGGTTTCTTTAAAAAAGTCGACTTGCTTCACCAAGTCCTGTTGTATGTCCCAAATTGCACCTTGCAGCACATCGGGGCTGGTAACAAACATATTGGCGGGATATATATTCAGCCTGTCGTATTTTTCAATAACCCGTGAGGTTACTTTATCAAAGGCTTCAATCTCTTCAATTTCATCGCCAAAGAAATGTATGCGGAACGGTTCATCACCATAGCTCGGGAAAACCTCTACCGTATCACCCTTAATGCGGAAGGTTCCGGGGGTGAAATCGGCTTCCGTACGGGCATAAAGGCTTTGAACCAAACGGTGCAAAAGTTTGGTGCGGCTTATAACCTGCCCGTTTTGCAGTGATACTACATTCTTTTGGAACTCCACCGGGTTACCGATACCGTAAAGGCACGATACCGATGCTACTACAAGTATATCCCTACGGCCTGAAAGCAGGGAAGAGGTGGTACTGAGACGCATTTTTTCCAGCTCCTCGTTTATGGAAAGGTCTTTTTCTATGTAGGTACCTGTTACGGGTATGTAGGCTTCGGGCTGGTAGTAGTCGTAGTACGATACAAAGTACTCCACCGCATTGTTCGGGAAAAACTGCTTGAACTCGCTGTACAGCTGTGCTGCAAGGGTTTTGTTGTGGGCGAGTACAAGCGTGGGTTTTTGTACTTCCTGCACCACATTGGCTACTGTAAATGTCTTACCCGAACCTGTAACCCCAAGCAGGGTCTGGTAGCGCTCGCCGTTTTGTATGCCTTCTGCAAGTTGCTTTATGGCACCGGGTTGGTCGCCCATAGGTTTATATTCTGAAACTACCTGAAATTTCATTCTCTAAGCTTTTTTACAAAGATACGGAATTAAGGAGTTAATGAAAGTTTTCAATAATATGACTGACGCCTGTTTAGCATATCCCTGATATTTTTAACATGCTCAATTTGAATATCGATGCTTTCACCATTTTGCACCGCTTTTTTTAATACACTTACAACCTCACGTTTGCTTGTGTACATTGCGGGTTTATTTTCATATAGAATTTCATTAACAACTTCGGCTATGTACTTTGGCTTAATAATATAAGTTTGTTTAGGTATGCCGCTAATATCTTTGAAAATACTATTGCCATAGAATACTATAACCGAATAAATAGGTATATATTTAAACTGTTCGCACGATTTCCGGAGATTAAGGATATGGCTGGAGTTCTGCATGATAGGGTTATAGAAATTATGTTTCAATCTTCCGTAAGCCAATATCTGCATCCATTCGGAATTGTGGGCTTTTCCAAAAATCCAGCCGCCATAATCCTTTACTTCAAAAACAATTAAGCCAGCCTTCGTTGCTATAACCAAATCGATTTGAGAATAGGTACCGTTATGTTTTTTCAAATATAAATCGTGGTAGATAGTTTCTGCCGGGATTCCTGCTTTTAATAGTGCCAACACAAGGCTTCTTTCTGATTTTGTACCCCTGTGTGTTTGTGTGACGGTTTTAAGGAGTTTTAAGTCCTGTATCCTGTTATATATTATATAGCAGGTAAAAACAACTATTATGATTATAAATGCAACAAACATACTCGGCTAAAATTCAATTATCATGCAAGATGATTTTAAAAAGAACAATAAAGATAGGTCAAATCATTGGACTATGGAAAGAGCGGTTATGTTAAGCCAAAAAAAATGGGGTTTATTATAAACCCCATCCTGTTCAGACGCTGCTGTCTTACTCCTCACTATCATCTGCATCTGCAGCGTCAAAGTTTATAGAGCTGTATGCTGCTTCTGTCAATGTCATATCAGCCTGCTTTTCTTCCTCAAGAGTTTGGTGCAATATGGCTGCGGCATCTTCCATACCCAGTGTTTTAGCAAAGGCGCATAGCGTACCGTAAGTGGCGATTTCGTAATGTTCAATTTTTTGCGAAGCAGCTATAATACCGGCATCGCGTACCGGACCCGGCTCGGTGCTTTCCAGTATGTCCTGACCTTCGCGGATAAGGCCGTCCATAGCTTCACATTTTTTGCCCACGGCACGTTTGCCTATCATTTCAAACACCTGTTCAAGCCTTGCTACATGTTCTTCGGTTTGTGCGGTATGTTCATCCAGGCCGTTAATAAGGTTCTGTGTGGTGGCGTTCTTTGCCATTTTTGGCAATGCTTTTAGTAATGCTTTCTCTGCCCAGTAAATGTCTTTAAGGCAGTCTGTAAACAGTTCTTTAAGCCCGTCGGCGGCGGTAGATTTTGCCTTTACTTTTCCCCTTGCAGCTGAAGCAGCTGTTGTCCTTGAAGCGGTAGTGCTTTTACTTTTTGAAGGTGCTTTTGTTACAGTTTTCATAATTTTATTTTTTTGATTAATTGCGTAAAAAATTATTTTTGTTTGTTGAATACAATCAAAATTAGCTATTGTACAAAGGGCTGTGTGCCAACAAATTCTTAAAACAAAATGCTGTAACAATAGTTTAACTGTCAGTGACATACAATACTTACAGCAAGGGTAAAGCCTTAAAATTTATTTATGAAAAAAGCATTTCCTCCTATAGTTTCACATGGTAGTACTGTACTTATATTGGGTACCATGCCCGGTGAAAAATCATTACAGTTGCAGGAATATTATGGTAATAGGGGTAACCAGTTCTGGAGGTTGATATACGCTGTGTTTAACGAAACACTATCACACGATTATGACGGCAAGGTTTCTTTCTTAAAAAATCATGGTATTGCCCTATGGGATGTGCTGGCGTATTGTGAGCGCGAAGGCAGCCTGGATAGCAATATCAAAAATGAGGTGCCAAATGATTTTGACGCTTTTTATACCGCTCATCCGCAGATACGCCATGTGCTGTTTTCCAGTAAAAATGCGGAGAAATATTATGATAAGTTTGTAGGGAAGAAGCCCGGCCTACAGTATTATACACTGCCGTCGCCCAGCGGCGCAAATGCTACCATGCGCTTTGAGCAAAAGCTTGAAATATGGAAACATACATTTATAGATACAGGATTAATACACAATTTGTAAGTAAATTAAGTAGGGTATATTAATTGCTGCCGTTTAATTTATATCTTTGATTACCCAGAATTAAATAAACGCTATGAAAAAAATCGTAGTTACCTTTTTACTGTTATTTATAACAGTAGCTGCCTATAGCCAGGCCACAGGTTTTTCGCTGCTGAAAGACAGGTTGGTTTGGGAAAACGTCTATATATCTAAAGAGCCCAATGCAGCGGCGCTTATAACCCGTAATTCCAGGCTGAAAGTTACCTCTGCAAAAGGAAACCTTTATAAAGGTACCGGGACGGGGCTTAGCAGGGTATGTCCGGGTACATCTAAAGTGCTTTCGGGAGGGTATAATTTCAATTTTGAGATTGAACAATACCAAGGTAAATATCGCGTAACCCTTTCTTTAATCAGCTTTAATAACGGCAAGAAAAAGTTGTTAGCCGAGAGCCATCTTGTAGAAAAAGGCAAAATAAAACAGACCAAAGAAGCAAAGACCGACTTGGCGTGTATGGAAGATTATTTTACTAAAGTCTTTGAGCTGGTTACGGTTTATAAAAACCGTTCTTAATATATAAAAGATGTTCTTTTAACAAGGGAATGATTATTTTTTATTACCTTTATACAGAGCCGGTTATGTGTATCCGGTAATTTTCTACCCAATTATGTTTTGCCTGTAGGCAAGGCAAGCCTTTACGGAAGCTGTTTCGGCAATCCTCTACCCGGATTACTTAATCAATTATGAAAAATTACAGCCGTGAAAGTCTTAAGCCTTTTGGTATCAGTGGTATCGTTACTACTGGCATCATTTTTTACCGTAACATCTTTTCCCGGTGCTGGTACCTTTAATGGTGCCTTGTTATTCCTGCTTATGGTACTTTTAGTACTTATAAGTATAGTAGGTATAATGATAAATATGCCTGCGCACAGCCGTGTACATCATCATGGGCTAAGGCAGGGGAAAGTGAAGTAAAATAAATAGCCCTTTGTAAAAAAAGGGCTATTTATTATATGTCATCAAAACTAATGTCGGTAAAACTTTCAGAAACCAAAGCTGGCTCTGTTTCTTCTTCAGTCCTTTCAGAAAAGAATTTCCTGAAATCTTTTTGGTGCCTTTCAGAAATAACTTCTTCGCCCTTGTTGTTCAGTACAAAGTTAGTCATCTCGTCAAGGATTTCCTTAAAAGCGCCGAAATCTTCCTTATAAAGATAAATTTTGTGCTTTTTGAAGTGGAATGAACCGTCTTCTTCGGTAAACTTTTTGCTTTCGGTAATGGTGATGTAGTAATCTTCAGCCTTGGTAGCCCTTACATCGAAGAAATACGTCCTTCTGCCGGCTCTAAGCACTTTTGAAAAAATCTCCTCCTTTTCCAGCATGTCATGTTCTCTCATAATCCTCTGTCCGTTTTATGTGGTTTATGCTGATACCAAAAATCTAAAAAAAATCTTAATAAAGCAACAATTATTGTAATTCTTTTTCTGATAATTGCAGCAGGTACAATTCCTTGTAATATCCGTTGTGGTTTATTAATTGATTGTGAGTGCCTTGTTCGGCTACTTTTCCATCCTCCAAAATGATTATTTTATCAGCATTTTTAGCTGATGAAACCCTGTGGCTTACAATAATTGTGGTCTTGTCTTTACAAAAATCCTTAAGGTTATTCAGTATGGTTTCTTCGGTTTCGGTATCTACCGCCGAAAGGCAATCGTCAAGCAATAATATAGGTGCATCCTTAATCATGGCGCGCGCTATAGATACACGCTGCTTTTGCCCGCCCGAAAGCGTAAGCCCCCTTTCGCCCAGTATGGTATCATACTTATGGGTAAAGCCTTCTATATTATGGTGTACTGCGGCCTTGCGTGCTACGTTTTCTATTTCGGCATCGGTAGCGTCTTCTTTGCCAAATTTAATGTTGTTCTTTATACTGTCGCTAAACAAAAAGGCATCCTGTGGTACAAAGCCTATAGCATCCCTAAGGTCGTAGAGGTTAAGTGATTTTATATCCTGACCGTCTACGGCTATATGCCCGCCATCGGCATCGTACAACCTGCTGATGAGCGATAGTAACGTACTCTTACCACTACCCGTACGCCCAAGGATGGCAAGTGTTTCGCCTTTGTTCAGGGTAAAGCTTACGTCTTTAAGTGCTTGTATGTTGGTATCTTCATAAGTGAAGCTAACGTTTTCGAAACGTATATCTCCTTTAATATAGGAGTGGTCGCGGTTACTGTTCTCAATTTCGGGCTTCACTTTCAGGAACTCATTAATGCGTACCTGCGAAACCTCAGCTTCCTGTATCATGCTCGATATCCACCCGAGTGAAGCTACCGGCCAGGTAAGTTTGTTGATGTAAAGTATAAATTCGGCTATGGTACCTATGTTGTCTATGCTGCCGCGTACGTACATCATGCCACCTACCATTATCACTACAAGGTTGCTTATACCTATAAGTAGTATCATCAACGGCCCAAACATAGCATTTACCCATGCAAGGTTCATGTTTAGTTTTTTGCTTTCGCGTGAAAGTCCTTTAAAGCTTTCTTCGCGCTGGTCTTCCAGTGCGTAGGCTTTTATAACCCGTATACCCGAAAATATTTCCTGTGAGTTGGTAGCCAGTTGTGAAAGGTTTTGCTGTGTACGGGCACTGCGCCTGTTAATTTCGCGACTTACCCAGAATATACTATAGGCCAATAGGGGCAGGGGTAGTATGGTGTATAAGGTAAGTTGCGGCGATATCCTTGTCATCTGCGTAAGGATTACTATAAACCCTATAATGGTGTTTAGTGAATACATTATGGCGGGGCCTACGTACTGCCTTACCTTATTTACGTCTTCGGTAATGCGATTCATAAGGTCGCCAGTGCGGTTCTTTTTATAGAAACTTTGCGACAAGTTTTCGTACTGTTTGAATACCTCGTTTTTCAGGTCAAACTCTATATGGCGAGACATTACTATTAGGGTTTGTCTCATAAAAAATGTTAGCAACCCTGCTAGTAATGTAGTGCCTACAATAACAAGTATGGCATGGAGCAGTTCTGCCTGTACGGTTTCGGATGTAGCCTGCCCTTTTGTGTACTTTTCTACAGCGGCAACAGCATCGCCCACATAAACCGGGGTAAACTGCGATAGTATTTGTGCTGCTATGGTAATGACAATTCCGAGAAGAAATTGAAATTTATATTTTATGAAATATTTGTTTAAATATTGTAATTCTTTCATGATGTATTTTGCTACGGTAAATTAACCGTAACGGGTGTGTTAAATTATCTTCAAAAACAATTTTTTGGAACTGTTTAAAAAAGCTATTGTTTTTGTAAATATCCTAAAAAATGAACTTTAAAACGCTTTTCTAATGTAAAATGTTTAAATTTGTGTCAGCTTTTTGAAATTATTTCAAGTTTAAAACGAATTATTATGATAGCAGAAGTTGTTAAGGCCAATGAGCTTACCAAGGTTGACCCTGTGTTCGGTCAACAGTCTTTTAATGATCATGAGCAGGTAGTTTTCTGCCGTGACAAAGATACTGGTTTAAAAGCAATAATTGGTATACATAACACGGTTTTGGGTCCGGCTTTGGGCGGTACCCGTATGTGGAAGTATGCCAACGAGTGGGAAGCCCTTAATGACGTTTTAAGGCTTTCGAGGGGAATGACGTATAAATCAGCTATTTCGGGCTTAAACCTGGGTGGTGGTAAGGCGGTTATTATAGGTAACGCCGCAGCCGATAAAACTCCTGAGCTTATTACCCGTTTCGGCCAGTTTGTACACTCGCTTAGCGGTAAGTATATTACTGCTGAAGACGTAGGTTCTACAACCCCCGATATGGACCTTATCCGCGATGTTACCCCTTATGTTACCGGTATTTCGGAAAGCAGGGGAGGTTCGGGTAATCCAAGCCCTGTTACCGCTTATGGCGTATACATGGGTATGAAAGCCGCCGCTAAATACCAGTTTGGTACTGATAACCTTGCCGGTAAAAAAGTGCTTGTACAAGGTACAGGCCACGTAGGTGAAACGCTTATAAGCTACCTTGCTAAAGAAGGCGCACTGCTACAGATAACTGATATAAATGAAGACCGCGTTAATGCCGTAGCTGCAAAATACGGTGCTGTAGTATTTACAGGTGCCGACCTTTACAGCGCCGATGTAGACATCTATGCGCCATGTGCACTGGGAGCTACTATTAATGACGATACCGTAAATAAAATCAATGCCAAGGTGATTGCCGGTGCTGCTAACAACCAGCTTGCGGTAGAAACCATTCACGGTAATATACTTAAAGAGCGTGGTATAGCTTACGCCCCGGATTTCCTTATAAACGCCGGTGGTATTATTAATGTATATGGCGAGATAGCCGGTTATGGCAAAGAAGAAGCCCTTCGCAGGACTGAGAACATCTACAATACTACACTGGAAATTTTCCACGAAGCTGAGGCTGATAACATTACTACGCACCAGGCGGCTATGAACATTGCCCAAAGGCGTATTGACGAGCGTAAAAAAGAAAAAGCCAAATAATTAGCTTAAAAAAATATTATTCTTAATTTTGCGGGGCGAAAAGGAAACTTTCGCCCCGTAATAATTTAAAGTTCTTATATCCGGATGTTAAACAGGAGACATATTCGTGTTAAAGTAATGCAGAGCATTTATGCTATGCTCCAAAATGGTTCAGATAGCCTGGACAAAGAAGAGAAATTTTTGTTCCAAAGCATTGACAACATCCGCGACCTGTACCTCATTATGGTTTCGGCACTTGTGGAACTGAAGAATGCAGAGGAAGATTACCTTGAAAAAATAAGCAAAAAGCACCTTGTTACTGCCGAGGAGCGTAATGCAAACCGTAAGTTTGTGAATAACGCTGTTTTGAAATTGCTTGAAGAAAGTAATCCGCTGGGTATAGCGCTTGAAGACCGTAAAATAAATAACTGGAAGCTTAACGACGATTATATACTGATACTGCTTGATGCAGTAAAGGAAAGCGCGCTGTACCAAAAGTACATGGAAACCCGTGAAAACAATTTTGAAGAAGATCGCGAGTTTATAGCTACCCTGTTTGAAGAAGTAATCGCACCAAACGATAAGCTATACGAATACCTGGAAGATTATAAGCTTACCTGGGTAGATGATATACCGGTGGTAAACACCATAATCAGCAAGCAGCTTAGGGCTATAGCGCCACAAGGCCGTGATGCCTATTATGTACCAAAACTGTACAAAGACCTTGATGATAAGGATTTTGTACGCGACCTGTTCCGTAAGGTGGTGCTAAATAATAATGAGCTGGCTAAAGAGTTTATGGACAAAACGCCAAACTGGGATGCAGAGCGTATTGCCGAAATTGACTCTATCATACTTAAAATGGCGATTTGCGAGTTCCTGAAGTTTCCGTCTATACCGGTAAAAGTTACCATTAATGAATACCTGGAAATAGCCAAGGAGTACAGTACACCAAAAAGCAGTATATTTATCAACGGAATTTTAGATAACCTTGTTAAGGATTACCAGGCTGCAAACAAAATGGTAAAAACCGGCAGGGGATTGATGTAAAACCATCTTAATACACTATATGTTATGTTAAAGAAATCACTGGCCATGCTTGCTGTGGCATCTGTAGCACTGGTTTCATGCAAAAAAGACCAGGCACTTACCATAGACGATGCTACTGCAAAAAAAGCGGAGCTTGCCCATATTGACGGCGGTAAGCTTGCTACCATAAAATTTGAAAACCCTGAGCACGATTTTGGTACCATCCAGCAGGGGGATAAGGTAGAACACACTTTTAAGTATACCAATACAGGTACGTCTGACCTTATTATTACCAATGCAAAGGCCAGCTGTGGCTGTACTGTGCCTGATTATACCAAAGAGCCTGTAGAGCCGGGTAAAACGGGAGAAGTACACGTAGTGTTTGACTCTGCCGGAAAAAGTGGTGAAGTTACTAAAAAGGTAACCCTTACCCTTAATACCGAAGCAGGTACTGAAATAGTTTCGTTTAAAGCAAACATAGAAAACAAAGGTATAGGCGCAGTGCCTGCCGCACATTAATATATTATAACCAATGGGACAATTACAGTCGTTTTTACCGTTGCTGCTTGTAGTAGTAGTTTTTTACTTCTTTATGCTAAGGCCGCAACAGAAAAAAATTAAACAGGAAAAAGAATTTGACAGTGCCCTTAAAGTAGGCGATAAAATCGTTACAAAAAGCGGCATCCATGGCAGGCTTGCCGAACTTAGCGAAACCACTATGGTAATCGAAACCATGGCGGGCAAAATAAAATTTGAACGCTCGGCCATATCGCAGGAGCTTAGTGCTAAGGCAAATGCCAAATCATAAATAAAAAAATACCGCTGAATAAGCGGTATTTTTTTTGCATATAAATCAGGGTAAATATTTTTACCTGAGCGAATCTAAGGTTATAACACCAGTTCCTCAAAAAGTTGCTGTACCTTCGTTTCAGGGTCAGGGCACAGGCCGGGGTGTGGGCGCGATGTCTGTATCACCGAGCTGCGCACTGCGGTAAGCCACCGGAAACGTTCGGCTATTTCCATTTGGGCTATAGGGCCGCCGTTACGGCTGCCGTGTGCTATCCGCTCAAACGAATCCAGGTTTTTCTGTATCTGTTCCACGTCTGATGTGCTGCACATAGCCAATACCTTATCGGCATGTAAGTGGTGCAGTACCTTAATAAACTTTTTGCGTTTGCTAAACAGTATTACGCCTACATTTACAAACTCTTCGCGTTCTACCCTGGGTACCACGCGAATTACTGCATATTCATATAAGTGCCTGTCTTGCATGGGTAGCTTGTTTTATAAATATGTCAGAATTTTGTAAGCGAACCAGCAGGAACTGTGCGTATACCTCCCGAATTTCAGATGGAGACAGGTCGCTACCTTCCCATTGCAGCCATTCATCAGGCAGCAGGTTTACAATGCCGTGTAAAGTGTCTTCGCTAAGTATAGCTTTAAATTCGGCATCCACCTCTTCCAGTTTAGAAGCCTGAGGCAGCAGTACATGGTCTTTTATCAATGAAAAGGGCACTACGGCATGGCCCTGCGGGTCGCTGAACGAATGGTGGAAGTAAAACGCAGCGCCGTGGTCTATCAGCCACAGTTCCTTATGCCACATCAGCATATTGGTGTTACGGAAGGTGCGGTCTACGTTAGTTATATAAGCATCCAGCCACACAATTTGCGAAGCCAGTTTTTCGTCTACCGTAGTTACAACCGGGTCATAATTAATAGCGCCGCTAAGGAAGTGCAGGGCAAGGTTAAGCCCCTGGCTGAATTGTAGCAGGTCCTGTATTTCTTCGTCTGCTTCAGTACGCCCAAAAGCCTCATCAAGATTGGCAAATACCAGTTCAGGTACGGGCAGGCCAAGTGTGCGGGCTATTTCGCCACCCAACAGTTCAGCAATAAGTGCCTTGGTGCCGTGGCCAGCACCTTTAAATTTCAGTACGTATTTAAATTCGTCATCTGCTTCGGCAAGGGCAGGGAGTGAGCCGCCTTCCCGTAGTGGGGTTATATAGCGCGTAACGGTAACGGTGCGCAATTGTGGTTTTTTTTGCATGGTAAAATAAGTTGGCTTAGGCCAGTTATTATTTGTAAAAGTACGGCTTTTCTGTGATATTTAGTATTTGGGTATGTAGGGTTTGATGCGTACTTTTGAATGATAAAAACAACTGCTTTGATCAAGATACTCTTGCTTTCTGATACCCACAGCCATATAGATGCTACCATAATGAAATACATACGCCAGGCCGATGAGGTATGGCATGCCGGTGATATAGGCGACCTCTCGGTGACTGACACTATAAAAAAGGAAAAGCCCCTAAGGGCGGTGTATGGTAATATAGACGATGCACAGGCACGCCTTGAATTTCCGTTGCATAACCGTTTTATGTGCGAGGGGGTAGATGTGTGGATTACCCATATAGGTGGCTATCCCGGTAAGTATAACCCGGCTATTCGTAGTGAAATACAGTTAAATCCGCCAAAGATTTTTATCTGCGGGCACTCGCACATACTGAAAGTAATGGCCGATCCTAAGCTGGGGCTTATCCACATGAATCCCGGAGCGGCAGGCACACACGGTTTCCACCAGGTGCGTACCATGCTGCGCTTTGAAATAGACGGCGATAAAATACAAAACCTTGAGGTGATAGAAATAGGGAAGCGGGTATAGGTTAAAACCTTACACCTGCCATTATATTCAGCTGCCCCAGGCGGTTGTAAAATTTGTCCAGTTCGGGTGCGGTTTTAGCATCCAGGTAAGACATGCTGTAGGTGGCGCCAACAAATATCTTGACGTGCTCTTGCAGCACAAAATCAACATCTACACCACCGCCCAGTGTATGGCCAGATTGCCGGCCCTTACTTTTCTTAATCGAAAATGCCGAACCACCTACATTCAGGTCCAGGCTCGATACAAAAACCTGGTGGTTTAAGATAAACTTTTTTGAAATGGGCTGTTTAAACAGTATTTCGCCGTAAAACCCGGTAAGCTTTGTGTTGCTTGCAGTTGTGGCAAAAGCCGGGTCTGAAGTTTTATATTGGAGAAACCTCATGCCGCCGTTCAGCTGGAAATTATGGTATTGTAAAATTGTAAATGCAAGGCCAAAACCAAAATCGCCATGATGGGCTTTTGCCAATACATTATTGCCTATACCCACGGGGGCGCAATAGTATATTTTAAAATACTCGCGGGGTAGAAATGTCTTTGTAGAATCCTGTTCCTCCTGTGCGCTTAAAGTTATGCTGCATAGGAGGATTATTGTGGTAATAATTTTTTTCATTATGGTATGGTTATGGTTACGTCTTGTTCTCCCATTGTTACAAGCTGCTCGTATATAGTTTCGTCGTTTTTCATATAACGCAGTGTAAGTATCTGGTTCTTTTTTACATAGAAAATCATGTTTGCGTCATTGTAATACTCACTATAAGGCAGTTCGTCATAATTATTGTAAAAATTATTTACAGGAAAATCAAGGTCTATACTGTTTCGGGCTACTATACCCGTCATGCTTGTTTTCACTATTTGTCCAAAGCTAAAGTTTAGGGTTATTTTAGCAGTGTTGGTTTTGGGGCATAGCGCGGTAGTACCCAGGTTAAGTGTGTAATCATTAAGTGCCTCCTGATTGATATTATGATACTCAACATCAGAAAATGCTGTGTTTACACCATTAACTATGTAATCAGTTTTATTAATATAAATTTTCGGGATGCCGTTTTTTGCCCTTGGCGCAGCAATGCGGAAGTTGCCTTTAGCATCAGTATAGCCATAAGCTATTGTTTCAGACAGGCTGCTGTTATACATAATTACGTATACCGGTATTCCCGAAAGCGGAGTGCCTAAATCATCGGTCACTGTACCTTTGTAGAGGATTTTAGTGTCTCCGTCATAGTCCAGGCCACAAGACACCACAAGGCAGGCTGTTAGTAAGAGTAGGGTGATTTTCTTAATCATTTGGATATCAGTAATTGGTTTGTTGATTAGATGATAAACATCATAATTGGTTGCGTAAAATAAGTATAAATTTGTATACAAACAATTAATAATCATCTTTATGAAAATGGTTTTCTTCTCAGCAAAGCCTTACGACAGGCTGTTTTTTGACCGCTATAATAACATCCCCGGCCTTGAAATAGAATATTATGAAACCCACCTTGGCCCGCATATAGCCAATGTGGTGGAAGATGCCGTGGCTGTTTGCGCTTTTGTAAACGACAAGCTTACTGCGTCAGTAATAGCAACGCTTGCTGCCCGCGGGGTAAAGATAATTGCCTTGCGCTGTGCCGGTTTTAACAATGTAGACCTGGATGCGGCTAAGGCTCATAGTATGCGGGTATGCCGTGTACCGGCCTATTCGCCTGAGGCTGTGGCGGAGCATACTGTAGCCATGCTGCTTACCCTTAACCGCAAAACCCATAAAGCCTATAACCGCGTACGCGAGCAGAATTTTTCGCTGAATGGCCTACTTGGTTTTAACCTGTATGGCAAAACGGTAGGGGTTATAGGTACGGGTAAAATAGGCAAGGCATTCTGTAAAATAATGCTGGGCTTTGGTTGTACAGTGGTGGCCTATGATATTTACCCTGATGCCGAACTGCAACAAGCTAGTGTAGTATATAAACAGTTAGAGGATGTACTGCCGGTGGCCGATATACTGTCATTACACTGTCCGCTTGTGCCGGAAAATCATTACCTGGTGAATAAAGATTCGCTTGCGCAAATGAAAAAAGGCGTGGTGATTATAAATACGAGCAGGGGAGGGCTTATTTGTACCACAGATATTATTGAAGCGCTTAAAAGCAGGCAGGTAGGTGCACTGGGTATAGATGTGTACGAGCAGGAGGAGAAACTGTTTTTCCGCGACCTGTCTGAAAATATTATTGATGACGATAATATACAGCGGCTTATGAGTTTCCCGAATGTACTGGTTACGGCACACCAGGCTTTTTTTACAGATGAGGCGCTTTCGCAGATAGCACAGGTAACGCTTAATAGTCTAGATAAATTAATGCAGGGCGTTGAACCTGAGCAGTCTGTAGTTTTAGTATAACCACCTGAAGATAACTTCCGTTCACCGATACAAAAGTGGGTATTCACCTAAAAAGTACCCGTAAGCTGTTCTGCGGTTGTACATTTGTATCACAATCGGGTTGCAGCCCGATAAGGTTTAAGAAGTAAAAGTTTTTTTTCATAATTGGTTTTTGATTGGTTTTAAAAATGCCCTGTAACCCAAATGCAGGGCATTTTTTGTTTTATACCAAATTGAACTGAGAGAGTAGCTGTTGTGTAGCCGTTTTTTGTCTGTTCAATGGCTTAATATTCAGTATTAGTCCTACCTGCTTTTCCACTTTGCATAAAGATAAACGGCATTGGTCTACAGTAACTATCCGTCTGCCTAAAAAACACCCTCGGGCTGTTTCAGCGTTGTACATTTGTACTGTAATCGGGTAATAACCCGTACAGGTTTAAGGAAGTAAAAGTTTTTATCATAATTGGTTTTGATTGGTTTTTGCAGAAACGCTCCGGGGAAACAGGTGGTTGGAGAAGATTAATCCCCGGGGCGTTTCTCTTTTTTAAGGCCATAAAAAAATCCGGGATACCCCGGATTCTTTACGCACTAATAAACTAAGTTAAAAGGTTTACCTCAAACGGTCTGCAGATTTTACAAGATCCTCGTCCTTCTTTATAGCCTTATTTGCAAGGCTTAAAAAAACGATAGAAACAAGAGGAAGATAGATCCCAATACCCTTCTCAGACACCTCGGCGTCTCCGGATAAGTTTAGCAACCTGTATATAAATAAACCAAGTAAAATAAAATTTAATATTATGTTCAGCCTGCCAATAACAAACTGGTTTTTACGTTTCTTATAACTAAAGAGACTAACTACCGATAGCGTGGCGCTTGCCACAAACAAAAATACATATGCTATATTCTTGTTAAAGTAAGTAGGATCCTCGTCTGTACTTAATGTGTACAGGGGCAAAAAAATGGGCAGTATACCGCTGGCAAGTATTGCTATGATTAGGTAAATGCTCTGTATGCGTTGTATCATTCCTTGATTTAATTGCAGCACAAAAATATGTTTTCTTTTTATAAAATACTATTGTATGATAAAAATTAATTTGTATTATTGCAGTACTAAACTGCAAGTTGCTCATACTGCGAAAGTATGGGTGTCAGAAAAAAATCCACTTACATATCCGCATTTTTTGTAATTGCCTAAATTAACTATAAAGTATACATGTTTGATATTTCTGAATTAAAAGAAATGAAGCTTCCTGAACTACAGGATATAGCCAAAAAAGCCAATATCAGTAAATTCAGGGGGTTAAAAAAGGACGAGCTTATTTATAAGATCCTCGACCATCAGGCAGCAAACCCGGCACAGGTACAGCCCCTGTTTGAAGAAGCAGCGCCCGCTGCCGAAGATGCTGCTGCCCCTAAGCAAAAAAGGGCACGCATAAGCAAAAACGCTGATGCTGCCGAAACTGCTGAAGCGCCTGCCCCGGTAGCAGAAGAAACTCCTGTAGTCGAAACCCCTGCGGCTGAGGAGGAACCTAAAGCTAAAAAGCCGCGTATTACTAAAAAAGTAGAAGAAGCTGCCCAGGAAACTCTTTTTGCCCCAAAAGAAGAGAAAGAAACAACTCCACAAGAAACTACTGCTGCCACTGCTGAAACATCCGGTTTACTAATTAAGCCTGCTGATAAAAATTTACAGAAGGATAACCGTAACAATAAGCCGCTACAGCAAAAAGGCCCGGTACAAAACGGCAAGGACAATGGCCAGAAGCCGGTTCGCCCGCCTATGACCGATGAAGAACGCCGCGCACAGATAGAACGTGCTAATGCTAACAACCCGAATCACCCGAGTTATAAAAAACGCATGGCTGAGCTTGCTGCAGAGCAAGGGGGCGAAGCAGTTAAAAGTGGGGCTGCAATACAGCCTGCTGCTGCTAAGGAGCCGGTGCAGAAAGAAGCGAGGGAACCAAAAATACAGAAAGAGCCAAATTATCGCGAGGCCGATTATGAGTTTGACGGTATTATAGAAAGCGAAGGAGTACTGGAAATGATGCCTGATGGCTATGGTTTCCTGCGTTCGTCTGACTATAACTATCTTGCTTCGCCTGACGATATATATTTATCAAACTCACAAATACGCCTTTTCGGGCTTAAAACCGGTGACACTGTAAAAGGTGTGGTACGCCCGCCTAAGGAAGGTGAAAAATATTTCCCGCTGGTACGTGTACTGAAAATAAACGGACACGACCCACAGGTAGTACGCGACCGCGTATCGTTTGAACACCTTACACCGCTTTTCCCTAACGAGAAATTTAACCTTGCCGACAGGCAAAGCACCATATCTACCCGTATTATCGACCTGTTTTCGCCAATAGGAAAAGGGCAGAGGGGTATGATTGTAGCCCAGCCAAAAACGGGTAAGACTATGTTGCTTAAGGATATTGCCAACTCTATTGCGGCTAACCATCCTGAGGTATACCTTATAGTACTGCTTATAGACGAAAGGCCTGAAGAGGTTACCGATATGCAACGCAGCGTTAAGGCTGAGGTTATTGCCTCTACCTTTGATGAGCCTGCAGAGCGTCACGTAAAAGTGGCTAATATAGTCCTTGAAAAATCTAAACGCCTTGTAGAGTGTGGCCACGATGTGGTGATACTATTAGACTCAATAACCCGCCTTGCCAGGGCTTACAACACGGTGCAGCCTGCATCGGGTAAGGTACTGAGTGGTGGTGTAGATGCCAATGCACTACAAAAACCGAAACGTTTCTTCGGTGCTGCGCGTAATATAGAGAATGGTGGTTCGCTTAGTATTATTGCTACAGCGCTTACCGATACCGGCTCTAAAATGGACGAGGTTATCTTTGAAGAATTTAAAGGTACCGGTAACATGGAGCTTCAGCTTGACCGTAAGATTGCTAACAGGCGTATTTTCCCTGCTATCGACCTTACTTCATCGAGCACACGCCGCGATGACCTGCTTCTTGATGAAAAAACCATACAACGCATGTGGATTATGCGTAAGTACCTTGCCGACATGAACCCGGTAGAGGCTATGGATTTCATTAACGACCGCTTTAAGAAAACCCGCAACAATGCCGAGTTCCTGCTAAGCATGAACGACTAAGCATTAGCGATATAAAAAAGTAAAGCCCCTCATTGAGGGGCTTTACTTTTTTATATCGCATTTTTATTATTGGTCAGATTCTTTAATAACCATCACACGGCCTTTAAATCCGGTGCATAGGCCCCATTCGCCTTTCATAAGCAGGGTGCCAGCATTGTCATATACAAGGAATAAAGCTGTGTTAGGCCCCTGGGTGCCCTGGTTCATGGCCTCAAATTCTATGTTGTTAAAGCCTTCCTGTAGGGGTATGCGTAAAGGTTTGTAGGTGTTGTACAGGGTAAACTCGGGTATGGCTACCTGCCCGTTTACCAGTACACGTACACGGTCACCGTCTTCTGCACCAAAATCGGCGGCCATTATATCTACATATCCTGATTTGGTGCGTACTTCGCCAAAATCCTGGTTACCCTTAAACTCCGGTGTGGCGTCGCCCTGTGGCCTTACAGTAGTACGATCGGAAAACTCTTTAGTACGGTTTACAAATTCCGTATCCTGGTACATACTGAAATCGGGCTTTTTTTCGCCTATGGTAAATTTCGGGTAATGTTGGGGCTTTTCATCCGGCTTCATATCGAGAAGGCTGGTAGATGGGCTCATGGTAGTTGTAGAAGGCTTAACCGTAGTATTGTTATTGGTAGCACGGGGTATATGCAGCGAACCCTTTGCCCCGGTATCGGTTTGGGCAGAGGCTACGGCAGTGATAGCGACCAATAATGTACTTAAAATAATTTTTTTCATGGTACGGTTAAAATCTGTCTAAAACAAAGGAACAAAAATTTTGCCAAAAACTTCGGCAAGCATACAATTATAACGCTATTTTAGCCTTTTAATTATAAGGAGCTGTCCTGTAGGCTTCATGTTTCCCTGTATTTTCTAATATATGAAATTTTCTAAAGTATTTTCAATAGTAGTGCTGCTTGCTGTTTGCGGCTTTGTATCATCGTGTAAACTGGGCAGGTTTGTATATTATAATTTTGCCAACATTACTGATTATAAGGTGTTCCCGAGCCGTACAGCAAAGAACGATTCGGTAAAATTTACCTTTACAACGCCTAATAAGCCAAGGGCACCAAGACAGATTACCTTTGGCGATAAGCAGTATGATTTTGACGAATATCTTAAAAAGAACAAAACGGTAGCTTTCCTTATCATAAAGAACGACAGCCTGCTTTGCGAAAAGTATTATAACGGTTATACGGAAGAATCGGTTGTAGCGTCATTTTCTATGGCCAAGTCCATCACTTCAATACTTATAGGCTGTGCTATAGACGACGGGCTTATCCGTTCGGTAGAGGAGCCTGTAATTAATTATATACCAGAGTTTTCGGGCAAGGGTATGGATAACCTTAGTATCAAGAATGTACTGCAAATGACAAGCGGTATAGAGTTTAACGAAAGTTACATTAACCCTTTTGGCGATGCCGCTACCTATTATTACGGGCGAGATTTGCGCAAAGCCATCTATAAACGGAAACTCCAGAATAAACCGGGTACAAACTTTAGCTACAGCAGCGGCGATACCCAGATACTGGGACTTATACTTGAGCGTGCACTGAAAGGTAAAAAGATTACCGAATACCTTGAAGAGAAGCTGTGGAAGCCACTTGGTATGGAGTATGATGCCACATGGAGCCTTGACCGTAAAAAAGACGGGCTTGAAAAAACATTTTGCTGTGTGAATGCACGTGCAAGAGATTTTGCCAAAATCGGCAGGCTGTTCCTGAATAAAGGCAACTGGAATGGCAAACAAGTGATAAGCAAAGAATGGGTAGAAGCATGTACAACACCCGATACGCTGGAGGGTGGCGTGCCATACTACAAATACCAGTGGTGGCTGGAGAAAGGCGGAAACTATACCGCAACAGGTATCTTAGGGCAGTTTGTATACGTGTCGCCTAAAAATAATGTGATTATAGTGAGGCTGGGTAAAGATACAGGCAATGCCAACTGGGAACCGTTGTTCTATTCACTGGCTAACTTGTACGGGGGCAATAAATAACGCTTATTTATTACGGCCAGTGCGGCTGCCTTCGGCATTCCAGTCGTTGTCCGGGCTTTTGCGGTCGCGGTCATCTGTGCGGGTTATTTTTCCGTTAGCGTCGTAGTGGGCATTGTTGTTCATGTTGTCATTTGCAACGGTAATTTTCTTTTGTGTGTCCATAATCCTAAAACATTTCGGGTAAGTTACTGAAAATAATTCAGTATTGATGTTAAGTCCCTGAAAAATAATCTTTAATATATCAGTTCTTCTACATTTTTACGGATATTTTCAGCCATACGATCCAGCGGAAGGTCGTTTTGGTCTTTACCGAACGGATCCTCTATTTCTTCCGCAATAAGTTCTAGCGAAGCCAATACATAAAATACGAACACTACTACAGGGATTACATAATACCCCAACTGGAACACATATCCAAACGGCAGTGACATCACATAAAAGAAGATAAACTTCTTTATAAACGCACTGTACGAGTAAGGGATAGGTGTATTTTTTATGCGTTCGCAGGCACCGCAAATATCTAGCAGGCTTTGTATTTCGGCATTAAGAACAATCAGTTGGTCGCCGGTTATTTTACCTTCGGTATAGAGTTGGTTCACTTTATCCATGATGGTTTTTACAATCTGGTTTGGCTTGTGCTTGTAGTGGTCGGCTTTTAGTGTGGCATCGTCAAATAGCTCATGGCTTATGTCTTCATTGCGCAGGTGTTGTGCCAATACGTTGCTAAACGCCGGAATCAGCCTGCGAAATAGTTCCTTGTCTTCAGTTCCCTGTACCATTACGGTGATTTTTATGGCAAGGTTGCGCGAGTTGTTTACCAAAGCACCCCACATACGGCGGCCTTCCCACCAGCGGTCGTAAGCAGTATTAGTACGGAACACGAGCAGCATGGATATTACAAAACCTACAAGGCTGTGTATTATGGTAATGTTTTTTACATGGCTGGTCTCTGATAGTTTCCAGTAGCTGGTTTCCAGCCACGCTATACCGGCGGAGTATGCTGCAATAGCCAGCATTAACGGTAACAGTTTCATGAAGGTGTCACCCTTATGAAAACGGAATATAAATGAAAACCACTCTTTGGTGTTGTAGGACTGCATGATGGATATTATGGGTCTATGATTTTTTACTTGCAATGTAGCATTATTCCTATAACTACTAATACAAGTGGCAATAAAGGCCATAAGAAATGTACGTTAATTATAAAGCGCTTGCTACTGTTGTCTTCAAAAAAGAATGTAAGTACCTTATGAGAATTAGTTGTTTCATTGTCTGCTTTTTCTTTTATTGATACTACCGAATGATTTTCATCAACAATGGTTTTGTCCAGTTCTTTGAGATAAAATATACTTCTCATTTTATTCCTGTAATATCTTAATGATGTCGCCATTGCAAATAAAAATCCAAAGAGCCCCATACAAATTAAGACATTAACGAGGTTTGAATCTGAATCATCAAGAGTTTTGTCTGTAGTTATTAAGCCTATAATAACGCCACCTATCAGCAAAATAAAATTTACAACCGAAGAGCGTTGAGTTTCGTGATGCCTTATCATGTTGCATTGCTCTTTATATAGTTCCAGTAATAATGATTCTCTTGTCATATCGCTCTTGGGCATAATTTGTGCTTCTTATGATTGTTAATTGATTATAAGTAAAGCTAAGCATTTTAAGCTATTCCGAAATCTTTTGATTGTATTAATTAATTCATTGCACATAGCCGAATTTTCAAATTCGCTAATTTTCAAATTGTGTAATTAAAAACTATCTTTGCACCAACAACACAAACTGCGCATAATGAGCTCTGATACCAGCAAACGATACAGCCAGCGTGGTGTTTCGGCCTCTAAAGAGGATGTACACAACGCAATTAAGAATATAGACAAAGGCCTGTTCCCTAAGGCTTTCTGCAAAATTGTACCCGATTACCTTACCGGAGATGAAGATTACTGCCTGATTATGCATGCTGACGGCGCTGGTACAAAATCGTCTTTGGCGTACATGTACTGGAAAGAAACCGGAGACATCAGCGTATGGAAAGGCATTGCCCAGGATGCGCTTATCATGAATATAGACGACCTGCTGTGTGTAGGTGCCGTAGATAATATAATGCTTTCTTCAACTATAGGACGCAACAAAAACCTTGTTCCGGGTGAAGTGATTTCTGCCATTATAAATGGTACGGAAGAGCTTATTGAGGAACTGAAAAACTTTGGTGTTACCATACATTCTACCGGTGGTGAAACTGCCGATGTAGGCGACCTGGTACGTACTATTATTGTAGACAGTACCGTTACGGCACGCATAAAACACAGCAATGTTATAGATAATGCCAACATACAGGCAGGCGACGTTATTGTAGGCCTTGCGTCTTACGGGCAGGCTACTTATGAAAAAGAGTATAACGGCGGTATGGGCAGTAATGGCCTTACTTCGGCGCGCCATGATGTGTTTAATAAATACCTTGCCGAAAAATACCCTGAAAGCTTTGATGCTGCTGTGCCAAATGAACTGGTATATTCAGGCAATGTAAAGTTAACGGATGCTGTGCAGGACAGCCCTATTGATGCAGGTAAGCTGGTACTTTCGCCTACGCGTACCTATGCACCTGTGATTAAGAAAATCCTTGAGAAATATACACCGGAAGATATTCACGGTATGGTACATTGCAGCGGTGGTGCCCAGACTAAGGTGCTGCACTTTGTAGATAACGTACACGTGATTAAAGACAACCTGTTCCCGGTTCCGCCACTGTTTAAGCTGATACAGGAGCAAAGCGGCACCGACTGGAAAGAAATGTACCAGGTGTTTAACAGCGGCCACCGTATGGAGCTTTATGTACCACATGCTATAGCCGAAGATATTATTACGATAAGTAAATCGTTTAATATTGATGCGCAGATTGTAGGTAGGGTACAAGCCTCTGAAACTAAGAAGTTAACTATTACAAGCGAATACGGTACTTTTGAGTATTAATTGTTGATATAACGGTTATAGCCACGAATTACACAAATTTGCACAAATCAAATTGGTGAAAATTTGTGTAATTCGTGGCTAAAACTATTCCAATAAACCCAAAATTTCCTCTATAGAAAACTTAGCACCGCAAACAAACTCATCGGCGGCGCCGTAATAAATGGTAAGCTCATCGCCATTTACAATATGTCCATTTGTAAATACCACCTGCCCGAAAAATCCGGTCAACTCATATTCTTCTGTAGGAACCATAATAGGTAAGGTAGTCCTTGAAATCACTTTATATGGATTGTCCAATTCCATAAGGAAAGCACCCAGGCAGTAGAGGTTGTTTTCGTTGGCACCATGATAAATTTCCAGCCAGCCTTTGTCGGTTTTTATGGGGGCAGCACCGGCACCCACACGGGTACTGTCCCAATGGTTTTTCCTTGTTTTTACTATGCATTGATGGTTACCCCAGTGTATGCCATCGGGTGATTCTGCAATCCAGATGTAATTACCTCCCAATTGTATGCTACTCGGTCTGTGCAGGGCGTAAAATTTTCCGTTTATTTTTTCCTCGAAAACAGCACAGTCTTTATTATGCGGTGGGAATATCATCCCGAACGCCTCAAAATTTATCCAGTCTTTGGTTGTACGTAGCCCAACACCCACACCACTTGCCGATACCGCAGTGTAGGTGAGGTAATAGGCATCCTCAACTTTAGAAACCCTGCAGTCTTCTATGCCGAAACTTTCTGCTTTACCATTCCCTGTGAGTATGGTTTTTATGTTGTCGGGTTCATTGAAATGTATACCGTCATAGCTACATACCAACCGTAAATGCGATAGGGTAGTGAGGTAGTCCTGCCCTTTGTAATTCATCACCCGCGGGTCAGATGCGTCCAGGCCTGTATCATCTTCCGATACATCGAGAACGTCTATGTTTCCTGATTCATCCAATACCGGAAATGAAATCATACCGTCTTTCGGGGCTACGTTTTCCGCAACGCGTATCAGCAGCCATGTTTTTCCGTCAAACGTAAACACTCCTGGATTTAATAGGCAGATAACTTTAAGCCCGTAATTACTGGGTTTAATATCGTTAGGTATCAATATCGGGTTTTCAGGGAAACGGCGGGCAATGTCTTTCATGGGGAATCAATTTGCCTAAAATTACCTATAAAACGTTTTGATTGTAAACGGTTTAAATTACCCTTAACAAAAAAAGCAGCCCGAATAGAGCTGCTTTTGTATGATAAATGAGGATTTACTATTTAAGAGAACCCACCATGTCTTCCGGTTTCACCCATGCATCAAAATCTTCAGGGGTTACATAACCAAGGCGAACAGCTTCGTCTTTAAGTGTAGTACCGTTTTTGTGCGCGGTTTGTGCAATTTCAGCTGCTTTGTAGTAGCCTATTTTGGTGTTTAGTGCCGTAACCAGCATCAGTGAGTTGTCTACAAGCTCCTTAATACGGGTGTAGTTTGGCTCAATGCCCTGTGCACAGTGCTCGTCAAACGATACACATGCATCACCTAATAAGCGTGCTGACTGCAGGAAGTTGGCAGCCATAAGCGGCTTGAATACGTTAAGTTCGTAGTGGCCTTGTGTACCGCCTATTGTAATAGCCACGTCGTTACCCATAACCTGTGCACACACCATGGTAAGCGCCTCACACTGTGTAGGGTTAACTTTGCCCGGCATGATAGATGAACCCGGCTCGTTTTCAGGGATAAGTATTTCACCAATACCCGAACGTGGGCCTGAAGCCAGCATACGGATGTCGTTAGCTATTTTATTAAGCGAAACGGCAAGTTGTTTTAGTGCGCCGTGGGTTTCCACAAGGGCATCATGGCTGGCAAGAGCTTCAAACTTGTTAGGAGCCGTTACAAACGGGTGGCCTGTGAATTTGGCTATGTATTCGGCTACTTTAACGTCGTAACCTTCAGGGGTGTTAAGTCCTGTACCTACGGCAGTACCGCCAAGGGCAAGCTCGCCAAGGTGCTCAAGCGTGTTTTTAACGGCTTTGATACCATAAGTAAGCTGGGCTACGTAACCGCTAAGCTCCTGGCCAAGGGTTAGGGGAGTAGCATCCATAAGGTGCGTACGGCCTATCTTAACCACATTCATGTACTCGGCAGATTTCGCTTTAAGTGTATCACGTAGTTTTTCTACACCCGGAAGCGTAACTTCCACTACAGCTTTATATGCGGCAATATGCATGCCGGTAGGGTAGGTATCGTTGCTGGATTGCGACTTGTTTACGTCGTCATTGGCTTTAAGTACCGGTTCACCTTCGCCTATTTTGCCACCTGCAAGAACCTGTGCCCTGTTGGCTATTACCTCATTCAGGTTCATGTTACTCTGAGTGCCTGATCCGGTTTGCCATATTACAAGCGGAAATTCGCCTTCAAGCTTGCCTTCAAGAATTTCGTCGCAAACCTGGCCTATGGCATCGCGTTTTTCTGCGCTAAGTACACCAAGGTCGTGGTTCGCATAAGCAGCAGCTTTTTTAAGGTAGGCAAAACCTTCAATGATTTCCTTCGGCATAGAGCCTGAAGGGCCTATCTTAAAGTTGTTACGCGAACGCTCAGTTTGTGCACCCCAGTACTTGTCTGCAGGCACCTTCACTTCGCCCATAGTGTCTTTTTCAATCCTGTATTCCATTTTAAAAATGTTTATGGTTGTTTATAAAATTTAGGTTAATGGCCGTTTAATTGCCTGAAGCTGTGCAGGCGGTAGAAAAGCCAGCCAAAATTACGCAATAAAGATTCTTTAAGAAAATGATTTCGGGATTAATTTTTAGTGGACTTTTCTCAATGATTTAGTTGTTTTAACAAATCTATTGGCTTATATTTGGGGCATAATTCAAAATTTCCGGAAAACATGTTTGAATTTCAAGAGTACTTAGGTTTCCTTCTTTTCCTTACCATTGCCACCATAGGTTTTTGGCTTATGATGTTCCTGGTAAGTTTCGTATTTTACTGGGTAGGCGGTGCTACCGTAGAGCTGGTAAAAGAGAAGAGGGCCCAAAAGCAACTTGAGCAATAATTAGTATTGTTTCAAAGATAATTAAGGCTGCCAAAAGGCGGCCTTTTTTGTTGCCATAATGCAGCCTTATATACTAATATAAAGGTCAAAATCATTTTTATGAATATTTTCTTGCGTTAACTATTTAATAAACTTAGGGAAAAAGTTATATTATTTAATATTTATTACCTTGCGGGGCATTTTTATCACGTAAAAACATGACCAATAAGTCTCGCTTATTCACAGCCTTATGTAGGCTAAGCCTTCTGGCTTTCTGTGTTTTATGGGCAACAAAAGGCTATTCGCAGTCTGCCTGTACTAACACTTTTGTGTACATCTTTAACCCTGCAACCGGACCCGCCGGTACAAACGTAACCCTAACCGGGGTTGGTTTTAGCCTGGGTACGGGTACTTCATCGGTAAAATTTAACGGTGTAGATGCCGTTTACACCGTAGTTTCAGATACGCAGATTGTGGCAACCGTACCTAACGGAAATGTTACGGGCAGCATATCTGTAATTACCAATGGTTGTATGGCTACAGCTACAGGTTTTGTAGGTATGGCATCAAGCTGTACATCAGCAGAGCCTGAATTGTACATTTCAGAACTTTATGACCACGTACCGGGCAGCTATGGTGTAATAGAACTGTACAACCCTTCACCTACTAATACCCTTACCTTTAATGGTGAATATGTGTTAGAGCGTTATGGTTCTGTTGGCGATGCTACGCCGAGTTATACGCTTACCCTACCGGGTTCAATAGGCCCGGAATCAACATACCTGGTACTTACCGGAGACAACTCTTCAGGTGGTTGTACCGTTGTAACGGTTGCCCAGCTTGGTGCAGGGATTAATGCCGATGACGAATTTAAACTAAAAAAGAATGGTGCCATTATAGACATAGCACACGCACCGGGTGAAACAGGTTACACGGTAATCCGTAAACCTGATGCCGTGGCACCAACTACAGCTTATAGCGATAACGACTGGAACTTTTTCGGTACGCAAAGCTGTGCTGACCTTGGCAACCACACTGCCGATCCGGTAGCTGTTCTTCCTACAATATCTTTACAGCCTGTAGACGCTACTGTATGCGCCAATGCAGGTACGGTAACATTTACTACCGGCCTGAGTGTTAACATTGCAGCTACATATCAGTGGAAAACCCTTAATGCTTCCGGTGCCTGGGTGAATGCAACGAATGGTACTTCAGCTACACTTACTGTTGCTGTTTCGGCAGCGGTAAACAATACACAATATTATTGTATAATAACAACGCCTGATTGTACCTTAATAACTAATGCTGTACAATTAACTGTAAATCCTGTACCACAGGCTACTTTTGTAGTTACAAATCCTACCTGTGCCACACCAACCGGAAGTATCACGATTAATCCGGTTTCAGGTACGGGGCTTACCTACAGCCTTGACGGAGGTTCTTATCAAACCAGTGCTACATTTACCGGTGTAGCCGTAGGTGACCACACTGTTTCAGTACAGAATGCTGAGGGATGTATATTGGTGCTAACACCCGTAACTATTGCCCCTGTACCTACAGCACCTGCTGTTGCCACAGCATTACTTGTGCAGCCAAACTGTACCACTGCTACAGGTACACTTACGGTAACTGCCCCAATTGGTGCAGAATACCAGTATAGCCTAAATGGAGGCCCGCTGCAAAGCAACCCTGTATTCACGGATTTGCCTGCCGGTAACTATGTAGTAACAGTACAAAATACAGCAGGATGTACTTCTACCTCTACAGTATTTGTAATATCACCGGCTCCTACAACTCCGGCAATTGCTACAGCTGCACTTATACAGCCTGACTGTACTACTGCTACGGGTACACTTACAGTAACTGCCCCACTTGGCGCAGAATACCAATACAGCCTTAATGGAGGCCCGCTACAAAGCAGCCCTGTATTTGCTAACCTTCCTGCTGACAGCTATGTGGTAACTGTACAGAACACAGCAGGATGTGAATCGGTTTCTGCAGCATTTGTAATATCACCGGCTCCCGGTGCACCTGCGCCTGCCACGGCTGCGCTTATACAGCCCGACTGTTTTATTGCTACAGGTACGCTTACGGTAACTGCTCCGCTTGGAACTGAATACCAATACAGCATAAACGGCGGTCCTTTCCAAAGCAGCCCTATATTCCCTAACCTTCCTGCCGATAGCTACGTAGTAACTGTCCAAAATACAGCAGGTTGTAATTCGGTTTCTACGGCATTTGTAATATCACCTGCTCCTGTAACCCCGGTAATTGCTGAGGTTGCGCTTATCCAGCCGGACTGTACAACTCCTACAGGTACGCTTACGGTGACTTTGCCATTAGGTGCAGAATATCAATACAGCATAAACGGTGGCCCTTTCCAAAGCAGCCCGGTATTTGCTAACCTTCCTGCCGACAGTTATATAGTAACCGTGCAAAACACGGCAGGGTGTACATCTGTTTCTTTAGCTTTTGTTATTAATCCTGCTACAGGCGCGCCTGATCCTGCCACAGCTACACTTACCCAACCTGATTGTAACTCAGCTACAGGAACACTTACAGTGGATGCCCCACTTGGAACCGAATACCAGTACAGTATAAACGGCGGCCCTTTCCAGGGCAGCCCGATATTTACTAACCTTACCCCGGACAGCTATGTAGTAACCGTGCAAAACACAGCCGGTTGTACATCGGTTTCTTCGGCTTATGTAATCAACCCTGCAACAACAGGCCCGGCGCCCGCTATAGCTGCGCTTACCCAGCCTGATTGTACTGTTCCTTCAGGTACACTTACTGTTACATCGCCTCTTGGAGCTGAATATCAATACAGCATAAATGGTGGCGCTTTCCAAAGCAGCCCTGTATTTGCTAACCTTCCTGCTGATAGCTATATAGTTACTGTGCAGACAACAGGCGGTTGTACTTCAACATCGGCTGCATTTGTTATAAACGCAGCCCCGGCCGGCCCTGCTGCCGCTACAGCTATAGTGGCGCAACCTGATTGTTTCACAGCTACAGGTAGTATAACGGTAACTGCGCCGGTAGGGGCAGGTTACCAGTACAGTATTAATGGCAGTCCGTTCCAAACCGGTGTTTTATTTGACAGCCTTCCTGCCGATTTATATATAATCACTGTGCAAAATGCGGCTGGTTGTACTTCACTATCGCAAACCTTTATTATAGGTACTGCGCCGGTGGCTCCTGCAACGGCTACAGCTATGCTTATACATCCAAGTTGCAGCAACCCAGACGGTACACTTACTGTTACGGCTCCCGTAGGTACAGGTTACCAGTACAGTGTAAACGGTGGCGCTTTCCAGGTCAGCCCGATTTTTACAGGCCTTGCTACAGGAAATTATACTGTTACCGTTCAGAATGCCGACGGTTGTACATCGGTTTCACCGGTATTCACTATAAGTACAGTTGCCGGTGGCGAGCCTGAACTTGCCGGTACGCAGGGTTGTACTGCCACTATAAACGGTAGGGAATACCTGCTTGAAGGTATTGCTGCCAATGCTTCATTTAATCCTGCTGATGTTACATATGAATGGAAAGTATTGGGTGAAAATGCTGTATTGGGTGATGATACTACGTTCAATGTAACAGAATATGTAGCCGACAACAATATTGATACAGATGCATTCCCGCTACAGTTTGAACTTACCGTAACTACTGCGGGAGGCTGTTCAGACAGCTACATATTTACTGTTGACGGTGTGTTCTGCGATATACCAAGGGGAATTTCGCCAAACAACGACCAGATGAATGACAACTTCGACCTTACAGGTTTAGATGTAAGGAAACTTACCATAGTAAACCGTTACGGCCTTGAAGTATACCACAGGAATAATTATACAAACCAGTGGAACGGCCAAACCGATAATGGAGATGAGCTGCCTACAGGTACTTATTTCTATATGGTGGAAACTGCCTCAGGTACACGCACCGGATGGGTGTATGTAAACAGGGAAGTAAAATAACCCCCGCACAAAGCATAAAAAAGCCGGGGCTGTACGTAGGGTATGGCTCCGGCTTTTTGTTTTTAACAATATATTCACAAATGCGAAATTATTATTTAATGTTTAGTAAATGTGCTATATTGCAATAACTTATAACTTCGGCCTGCTAACTCCGATCGTAAATGAAAGATGAACATTAGACAAAAAACTGCTATCAAAACTTATTTATTCCTGTTGTTTTTCTTTATCTGCGCACTATCCCAAGGGCAGATTTACAAGCACGAATTTGGTACCACAACCATAAGCGCATATCCTTATAATGTGGCGCCATCCATACTAAATGCAAACCTTAACACCTCATCCTGGACGAACAGTATAGGCAACTGGACAAGCAACACCGGAGCCACCGGCCAGGCCATAATGGTAAGTACCCCGGCGGGTAGTTCTACCTTAACCTTAACATTTAATGTCGCCTCAGGCTATGCAGCTACAATTACTGCTTTCGACTTTTGGAGCAGGCGTAGTAGTTCGGGGCCGCAAAACTGGTCCATGTCAATCAATGGCACTACAGTAGGCAGCGGTTCGGTAACTACTACAGGTGCGGCATTAGGCAATACTCCTGTAAGTACCCCTGTAACCGGCCTTACCGGGACTGTCTCCGTAGTTTTAACCGTTTCTAACGCCGGTGGTGGGAATATACGCCTTGACGACTTTACACTATATGGCAGCGTATCTTCAAACTGTAACGGTGCCGTTATAAGCGGATTTACGCCAACCAGCGGCCCTGCAAATACGGGCATTACATTTACAGGTACCGGCTTTAGTGCTACTACAGGCGTTACTGTTGGTGGCGTTACAGCTACTTACACTATAGTGGATGATACAACCCTTATTGTTTTTGTACCCGATAATGCAGCAGCAGGCGATGAAATAATAATAACAGCCGGTGGGTGTCCTACCAATGTTGAAGGCTCGTTTACCCCTGTGTTGTCGGTTTGCGGCAGCCAGGAAATTTATATATCCGAACTGCATGATGCCTCAAGTGGCAGCCCCGGTGCAATAGAATTATACAACCCTTCGGCAGTAAATACAGTTACGTTTAACAATGAATACGTACTGGAACGCTATGGCACTGTCGGAGACGGTTCACCCACAGGAGGCTATACATTAATTTTACCGGGTTCAATAGGCCCACATGAAACGTATCTCGTAAACAGCAGCGGCAATAGCGGGCCGCCATGTAATATTACTCCTGATGCTAACATGGGGCAGGGTATAAATGCCAATGACGAATTTAAGTTATGGAAGCTTGGTGTACAAATTGATGAAGTACAGGTGCCGAGTTCGCTGGGTGTAGGGTATACCATGATACGTAAGCCCAATGCTGTAGCGCCAAACCTTATATTTTCTACCAACGACTGGAACATGTCTACATCAGAGTCATGTACAGACCTGGGCATGCACACAGCCGACCCGTCTACAGGCGCCATCCCTGATATTACACAACCGCAGGATGTAACCGTGTGTGAAGGTGCCAATGCGGTGTTTACCACTGCCGTTACCGGCACAGGATTCAGCTACCAGTGGCGCACGCTTGATGCATCGGGTACATGGGTAAATGTTACTAACAATGCTACGTTTAGTGGTGCTACTACAGCACAGCTTACCATAACTAATGCTACAGCAGCTTTAAATCACAGCCAATACTATTGTTATATAACTTCGGTTACATGTGAAATTTTTACTGATGCTGCAATGCTTACGGTAGGCGGTACTCTTGCGGCACCTGCGGGTACAGTAACCAATGCTACCTGTACTGCCGACGGGCAGTTTACAGTAACCAGCCCTATAGGCGCAGGCATAACATATAGCATGGACGGAGGTACTTTTGTAAGCACAACCACATTTACCGGCCTTCCTGAAGGCAGCCATACTATAATTGCCAAAAACGCTTCAGGGTGTACTACGGTAGCTTATAACTTTACAGTACTACCGTATACTGATGCACCTGCGCAACCTGTAGTTACAATAATACAACCTACCTGTGTGGTACTTACCGGTACAATTACGGTAGTATCTCCCATAGGGGCATATACCTATAGCTTAGATGGAGGAGCTTATGTATCTACGCTTACTTTCACAGGAGTAGGTACAGGCATACACCACATAACTGTGAAAAATGCTGACGGCTGTACTACTGTAAGCCAGGATATTGTAGTGAATAGCCCACCTGCAGGCCCTGATGCCCCAACAGTTGATGTTGTCCAGCCTGATTGTGTTGCTACAACAGGTACGATTACCGTAACCAGTCCGTTAGGTGCGGGTTATACCTATACAGATAACGGAGGTACCCCACAGGCGTCGCCTGTATTTCCGGGGCTTTCTCCGGGTACGCACATTATTGCTGCACACGATGCCTCGGGCTGTTTTACAGATGGTCCTACAATAACCATAAACCCTTTTACGTCAACACTGCCTACACCGGTATTGAATATCGTACAGCCTGACTGTACCACATCAATGGGAAGTATAACTGTTACTTCTCCTACAGGTGCGGCTTACCAATATAAAGTAAATAACGAGCCTTACCAAAGTTCGCCTGTATTTACGCTTCCTGCCGGTACGTATACAGTAACAGTACAAAATGGAGGTTGTACAGCGGTATCACCAAGTGTAACTATCAATGCTGCACCTGTTACCCCGGCTGTGCCGCAACTTGCCCTTACACAGCCTGATTGTACCACAGCAACGGGTACTATAACTGTTACTTCGCCTGTAGGCACAGGCTACCAGTACAAAGTAAATAATGAGCCTTACCAAAGTTCGCCTGTGTTTACAGTTCCTGCCGGTACGTACACTGTAACGGTGCAAAACGCAGACGGCTGTACAGCGGTGTCATCAAGCGTAACTATCAATGCTGCTCCTGCTACTCCGGCCGTGCCGCAGCTTAGCCTTACACAGCCGGATTGTACTACAGCAACGGGTACTATAACTGTTACTTCGCCCGTAGGCACGGGCTACCAGTACAAAGTAAATAACGAGCCTTACCAAAGTTCGCCTGTGTTTACAGTTCCTGCCGGTACGTACACTGTAACGGTGCAAAACGCAGACGGCTGTACAGCGGTGTCATCAAGCGTAACTATCAATGCTGCACCTGCTACTCCGGCTGTGCCGCAGCTTAGCCTTACACAGCCTGACTGTACCACAGCAACAGGCACTATAACTGTAACGTCACCTACGGGCACAGGCTACCAGTATAAAGTAAATAACGAGCCGTACCAAACGTCGCCTGTGTTTACAGTTGCTACCGGTACCTATACTGTAACCGTGCAAAATGCAGCAGGATGTATATCGATCTCGTCAAGTGTTACTATAAATGCAGTGCCAACCGCACCTGCTGTGCCACAGCTTAGCCTTGCGCAGCCTGATTGTACCACTGCAACGGGTACTATAACTGTTACTTCGCCTGTAGGCACAGGCTACCAGTATAAAGTAAATAATGGGCCGTACCAAACGTCGCCTGTATTTACAGTTGCTGCCGGTACCTATACCGTAACCGTACAAAATGCGGCAGGATGTACGGAGGTGTCATCAAGTGTTACTATTAACGCTGCCCCGGCAACACCAGCTGCCCCTCAGTTTAGTGTTGTACATCCCGGATGTACTACTACAACAGGCAGTATTACAGTTGTTTCGCCAACAGGAGCAGGTTATCAATATAGTATAGACGGAAACCCTTACCAGGCTTCGGCGCTATTCGAACCGGTATCTCCGGGAAGTCATACCATTACGGTAATAAATGCTGCAAACTGTACATCAAGCGCAAGCATAACAGTAAATGCCATACCTACACCGCCGGCAGTACCACAGCTTAGCGTTGTCCAACCTGATTGTAACACTCCGGGAAGTATTACTGTAACTTCGCCTACGGGAGCGGGGTACCAGTACAGTATTAATAACAGTCCATTCCAAAATTCACCTGTATTTAGCCCATTGTCGCCTAATACGTATACTGTTACAGTAAAGAATGCAGTCGGATGTACGGCAATATCTTCAAGTGTAACCATAAATGCTGCACCTGCGGGGCCTGCTACACCACAGCTTAGTGCCACACAGCCTAACTGTATAACTGCTGACGGTACTGTAACGGTGGTTTCGCCAACCGGCTCGACATACCAATACAGTCTTGACGGAGGGCCTTACCAAAGTTCGACGGTTTTTGCACCGGTAGGTTCAGGAAGCCATACCGTAACAGTAAAGAACAATGCCGGCTGTACCGCAGTTGCAGGTATTGTTATTAATAATGTACCTACACCACCGACCGTACCTGTGCTTGCAGTAACACAGCCTACCTGTAGTGTAGCTACCGGAAGTATAACCGTTACTACACCAATAGGTTCCGGCTATCAGTACAGCCTTAACGGCGGTGCTTACCAAAATTCGCCAACATTCGCTTCGCTTACTGCAAACACTTATACTGTAACGGTAAAGAATGCAGCAGGATGTACGGCAGTATCTGCCATAGTAACCATAAATGCTGCACCTGCTACACCTACGGCACCGCTTATCAATATCACACATCCTGATTGTACTACTGCCACGGGCAGCATAGTAGTTACATCGCCTGTAGGGGCAGGGTTAGAGTATAGCGTAGATAACGGTACTTACCAAACTTCGGTTAACTTCGGTATCCTTACACCGGGTTACCATAACATAAAAGTGAGAAATGCAGATGGGTGCGTTTCAGTATCAACAACTTTCTTTATCAAGAATGCACCTGCAACGCCTGCTGTACCACAGCTTACAGTTACACAGCCTACCTGCGATGTGCCTTCGGGTAAAATTGTAGTGACCAGCCCGGTAGGGGCAGGGTACACCTACAGTGCGGGTGGCGCTTACCAGCCGGTACCTGTGTTTACAGGCCTTGCACAAGGGACATATACCGTAACCGTAATGAATGATGCCGGTTGTACCAATGTGTCGCTTCCGGTTGTGGTTAATGCTGCGCCAACACCTGCACCTGCACCTGGTACCATTACCGGCAATAATGGTGTGTGTATAGACGATACTTTGCAGCTTGCCAATACAGTAACCGGTGGAGTGTGGAGTGTTTCTAATACTGCTATAGCTACTGTAGATGCTACCGGCCTTGTAACTCCGGTACATGCAGGTACTGTAATCGTTTACTACACTGTAGGTACAGTTTGTACAGATTTTGCACAAAAAACTATAACTGTATATCCGTTACCTAATCCACGCCTGCGCGATGTTTACCTTTGTGAGGACAGGATAAACCACCTCATTTTGGCTCCTAAAACGCTGGATAGTGGCCTTAGCAATGCCGATTATACTTTTGTTTGGGATAAAGACGGTACTGCATTAGCTAATACTACGGCAAGTATCAGTGTTATGGAACCGGGTATCTATACCGTTACTGCTACTAATATTGTTAGCGGATGTTCGGCTACAGCACAGGCTGTTGTGGGTATATCGTCTATGCCGCTTGCTACGGCTGAGGTGGGCCAGGATTTCCATAGGAACCAAATTATAACAGTTAATGTAGTAGGAGGGTCGGGTGACTATGTGTTTAGCCTTGATGGTGGTGCATTCCAGGAATCGCCAATATTTACGGGTGTAAGCTCCGGCGAACACATTATTACCGTGAATGATGTTAACGGTTGCGGCAGTATAGACATTACTGTTTTTGCATTGGATTACCCACGTTTCTTCTCTCCAAATAATGATGGCAAGCACGATACCTGGAACATACCGGGGTTATCGGGCCAGTCAAACTCTTATATCCATATTTTTGACCGCTATGGAAAGCTGATTACATCGATATTCCCTACAGGCCGAGGATGGGACGGTACCCTTAACGGATACCCGTTACCTGCTACAGATTATTGGTTTACTGTAAATTACCGTTCATCAGACGGCAGTATAAAAGAATTCAGGGCGCATTTCTCTTTGTTAAGATAATATTAACGCGAAAAGCCCCGCTTTTAAAGGACTTCAGCAGATTTTGCACTTTTTTATAAAGTTAATATCTGAATAGATGTTAAGTTATTCCTGATTTTACCCTCCGATTTGCACGGAGGGTTTTTCATTTTGTTTACATGTTAACATAATGGTAATTAAGTTTTTACAGCGTTGCTACATCCAGGTAACACACGATTGTAATATTTGCATGTTACTCAATACCAGAAATCAGAACTTAATTTTTTTAAACCTTTCAATGAAAAAAACTCTACACCAAAAGTTGCGGGGCATAGTAATGCTTGCGCTTTTTTTGACGGCTACTGTCTCGTGGGGGCAGGTTACCTTTAGCGTAACGCGGGGTACTAATGGAGAAAGCAGTACTAATGCCTCAGGTATTACTGTTACGACTAACATCCCGAGTTCCTGCTCTACTTCAGCAAATGGTTCTACGGCATTTTTTACTCAATATGCACCGCTTGCAGGTTTTACTGTTACTATAGCAGGTGTATCCGGTTCAGCTTCAAGAAGTGAGCAAGGTTATAACCAGGTTAACTGGCAACTTGTTAACGGAGCTTCTACTGTAAACGGTAATACAGTTTGTGGTGCAAAATCCAGTAGTTGCGGAGCCAGTAGCGGCAGCGCCTTTACGGTACCTTCAATATCTACAAGTCAAACCATTGCCAGTGGTGGTAATGCAAGAGTTAATGTTATAAGGGCGGCATGTAACAATGGAAATACTCCTGCCGGTACAGGTTATACTGCTATTAATGCTCTTACTGTAACGGGTACTATTACCGGTATTGGTAACATTACCAATTCCAATAACGCAACAATAACTTCCCTAAGCTTTCCTAACACTAACGTGGCAGCCACAAGTGCTGCTTCGTCATTCGTATTACAGCCAAGTGCTATTTCAGGCAGTAATATAAAAGTACAGGCCCCTACAAACTGGGTAGTTTGTGAAACTTCAAACGGAACCTATACAAGCAGTATTTCATTTGCAAACAATACAGCTACCAAAACCATCTATATAAAGTTTGCCCCTACAACTTCAGGTGCACTTTCAGGACAGGTAGTAGTAAGCAAAGAAACCAATGGTGCTACGGTAACTAACCGTACCCTGAATGTTTCAGGAACAGGTGTGGCTGTACCGCCACCGGCTATTACCAGTGCATTAACCGATACTTCGGTATACGGAAGTACAGACACTTACCAAATCACAGCTTCAAATACTCCTAACAGCTATAATGCTACCTATAATAGCGGCGCACTACCTGCCGGTATGGTACTGACAGCAACTTCGGGACTTATTACTATAGATGAAAGCCTTGCTGCGGGTACTTATAATATTGCCATCAGCGCTTCTAATGCCGGTGGTGGGTTTGGTACTGCACAAACGCTTGTATATACTCGTACGGCCAAGTCACTTACCCTAACCGGTGGTGATGCCGATGATAAAATATACGACGGCACTACTGATGTAACAGTTACTGTTGCACCAACATTATCAGGTATTCTTGATGGTGATACAGTTAATATAACAGGCGGCCCTGTTGCAGCCTTTGTTTCTGCCGATGCCGGTACACAACAAGTAAGCATTATAAGCGGCTATGGTGTAGATAATACAAATTATACGCTTGTATATCCACAAGAGCCTGCAGGCCTTACTGCCGAAATATTACAGAAACAACTTACCATTACAGGTATATTTATCAATGACAAAAACTTCGACGGCAATACGGTTGCTTCGATAGGAGGTACGCCAAGCCTTGTAGGTATTATAGACGGTGATGTGGTTACTGTAAACAGTTCGGCTGCTGAAGCTGCATTTACAGGCACCGGCCCTTCAACCAATATACCGGTGATTGTATCGGGCTATACCCTTGATGGCGCCGATGCTGCGAACTATACAGTGGTACAGCCTACAGGCCTTACGGGTAATATAAACGATACCGGCCTGGAATTTCAGACTATTACCTTTGACCCGCTTAGTGCGGTAACGTATGGTGATGCGCCTTTTACACTTAATGCATCATCTACGTCGGGCCTTGAAATAACCTATACAAGTTCTGATGAGAGTATAGCAACAGTTTCAGGTGATACTGTAACCATAACCGGTGCAGGTATCGTAACCATTACTGCAAGCCAATCAGGCAACAGCCAGTACAACCCTGCACAGGCGGTACAGCAACAGCTTGTGGTTAACCCTAAAACACTTACCATAAACGATGCAGCTGCAATTACCAAAACCTATGACGGTACTACTACTGCCCAGGTTAGTGGTACCCTTACAGGTATTGTAGGTACAGATGTGGTAACTACAAGTGGTACTGGTACATTTGAAGACAAAAATGCAGGCGTAAACAAAACGGTTACCACGGTATTTGCACTAAGCGGTGACGATGCTGCTAATTATGTATTGGAACAACCGGGAGATATCACCGGTACTATAACCCCGCTACAACTTACTGTAAATAATGCTACAGCACAGGATAAAGTTTATAACGCAAATACTGTTGCTGCCATTACAGGTATTTTGGATGGTGTAATTGGTACCGATGTTGTTGCTTTGGTGGGCACAGGGGCTTTTGCAAGCCCGGATGTTGCCCAAAATATTGAGGTTACAGCTGCTGTTATACTAAGCGGTGACGATGCTGCTAACTATACCGTAGCGCAGCCTACAGGGCTTTCGGCAGATATTACAGCTGCAGGAATTACTGTAACAGCTACAGCTTCAGATAAAGTATACGACCGCACTACAGATGCCCAGATAACTGTTACCGGTGTTACCGGTATTGCCGACGGTGACGATGTTACCGTAACCGGTGGCGGTACATTTGATGACTATAATGTAGGTATTGGTAAGCCTGTAACGGCTAACCTTGTATTGGGCGGAGCCGATGCGGCAAACTATACATTTACACAGCCTGCAGGCCTTACGGCTGCTATCACCAAAAAAGATATTACTGCCGATATTACTGCTGCCGTTGTAGCAGATAAAGTATATAACAACACTACCGCTGCTGTAGTAAGCGGGGTAGCGCTTAACGATGTTGTTACCGGCGATGAAGCTGATGTACAGGCTGTATCAGCGGTATTCGCACAGGAAACTGTAGGTACAGGCATTTCAGTATCTGATTTTGTGCTTTCGGGTACGGCTTCAGGTAACTATAACCTTGTTCAGCCTGTAGAAACACTTTCAGGTAACATTACACCTGCCACACTTACCCTGAACAGTGCTGCTGCACAAAATAAGGTATATGACGGTACAACTGCTGCCACTGTAACCGGTACACTTGCCGGTATAGTTACAGATGATACTGTTACTTATAACGGTATAGGTACTTTTGCATCTCCTGATGTGGCTAACGATATAGAGGTTACTGCGGCCATTACCCTAAGTGGTGCCGATAGTGCTAATTATACCATCACCCAGCCTACAGGCCTTAATGCAGACATTACAAGGAAAGCAGTTACCATAGCTGCCGAAGCAGTTTCTAAAGTATATGACGGTAACATAGCTACTACAGTACAAAATGCTTACGTTGTTACTACAGACATCATCAGCCCTGACGACGTAACCGTTGCCGAAACTACAGTAAGCGGTACATTTAACAACCCTGCTGTAGCTAATAACAAACCGGTATCGGCTACATTTACATTAGCAGGTGCCGATGCAGGTAATTACAGCATTACTGTACAAACGTATCCGGCTAACATTACAGCTGCTACGCTTACCGTTGATGTAACCAATGCAGCTGTAACTACTAAAATATACGACGGTACTGCTACTGCACAGGTAACAGGTGCCGTACTTAGCGGTGTGCTTGAAGGTGATACAGTAAACGCCGTAAGCGGTACTTTTGATACTGCAAATGCAGGTACTGAAAAACCGGTAACTATAGTGCTTACCGGTACCAGTGCAGCTAACTATACGCTTACACAACCTGAAACTCCATTGACAGGTACTGTAAACAAAAAAGATATTACTGCTACGGCTAATAACCTTTCTAAAGTACAGGGAGCGGTTAACCCGTCACTAACCATAACCTATAACGGAATGGTAAATGGTGAAACCGCTGCTACAGCGTTTAACTTTACAGCGCCTGAAACGGCTACTACGGCTGTTACAGCATCGCCAATAGGTGTGTATCCTATTACTATACAAGGTGGTTCGGCTGGTAACTACAACTTTACATCACTTACTGATGGCTGGCTTAGCGTTATGGCTTCAACCACTGTGGCTAATATCCTTGCATGGGATTTTACAGGTGAAGCACAGTTGGCTACTTCTACCGCTGAAATACAGAACAGCAATCTTGACTCTTCACTTACACTTTCGCGTGGTGCAGGTGCAGCTGCTTCTGCCGGAGCCAACTCATTCAGGACAGTAGGCTTCCAGAATAATGGTGTAGCTCTTACGAATACTGATTATTTCCAGTTTCAAATATCAGCAGACCCTAACTACGTAGCATCATTAACATCAATAGATGCGTCATTCAGGGGAACGGCTTCTTTTGGTAATTCTGTTACACACCGTTATGCATACAGTACAGACGGTACTAACTTTACATTTATAGGAAACCCTGTAGTTACTACTACAGGAGAATTTGCCACACTTTCTGTAGATGTTAGTGGTGTAGCTGCCCTGCAAAACATACCTGCGGGTACTACTGTAACCTTCAGGTATTATGCCAGCGGAAATACTTCTACCGGCGGATGGGGTTATTACTCGGCATCGACAGGTAACTATGGCCTTGCTATAAAAGGTACAGTTTCTGCTGCACCGGCACTTCCTGTAATTACCAGTGCACTTACCGATAGTTCATCTATAGGTGCCACAGATACCTACCAGATAACCGCTACCGGTACACCGCAAATAAACCTTTCTGTTACTTCACTTCCTATAGGTGCTACGGTAGATAACACAGGCCTTATAACATTTGACGGTACTACACCGGCAGGTACTTATAACATTATACTTTCGGCATCAAGCTTCTACGGCACCGATACCGAAACCCTTGTGTATACTGTGAACAAACTGGACCAGATACTTACTTTCGACCCGGACCCGCTACCGGTTAAAGTATTAGGCGAGGCTCCGTTCCTGTTTGAAGTAAGCAACACAGCCGGCCTTCCGGTTAACTGGTCAAGTTCAGATGAATCAGTAGTAACTATTGATGCTGCCGGTATAATAACCATTGTAGGCCCGGGCACAGCTACCATTACCGCGTCAAATGCAGGTGATGCTACTTACAATCCGGTAACCGAAACACGTAACATTACTGTATCTTCAGGCTGCTTTGAGTGGACAGGTGCTGTAAGTACAAACTGGAACGAAGCCGGTAACTGGTGTGGTAACATTGTGCCGTTTGGCAGCAGTGATGTTACTATTGTTGATGCTGCTAACGATCCTGTAATTACAACAGGTATAGCTAATGCACACAACCTTACCGTAGCTGCAAGTGCTACACTTACTGTAAACTCTGGCGCTACCCTTAATGTAGATAATATCCTTAGTGTTAACGCAGCCGGTACACTAACCGTACAGGACAATGCTGCACTACTGCAAGGTGAAGCGACTGTAGCCAACGCTAACAATGGTAACATTACAATCAACAAAAAGAGCAACCCGCTATACAGGTTAGATTACACCATGTGGTCTTCTCCTGTAGATGTATGGACTGTAGGCCAGTTCTCTCCGGCCACGGCAAGTAACCGTTACTATGAGTACCTGCATGTAGATGGCCTTGATGCCTACTCTCCGGTAGCCCCGACTACTGTATTTACAGCAGCAAAAGGTTACCTTATCCGTATGCCGAATGTACTTAGCGCTGACGTAACCGGTACTACTAATGACCTTGTTACTACACCGGCCGAGTATATTGCAGGAACTGACAACTACATTTTTAACGGTTCGTTTACCGGTAAGCCAAACAACGGTACCATAACTTATCCGCTAAATACAGAAGGTGGAAGGTTTACCGCTGTAGGTAACCCTTACCCGTCGCCAATAAACATCAACGAGTTCTTTAACGGCGATACCGACCCTGTAACAGCGGGTACACAAAACAATGGCAATGTTATAGACATTGCATCGGGTATCTACCTGTGGAGGAAGCGTAACAACAGCGCTAGCTCGTCTTATGCTACCATTAACCTTGGAGGTTATGTAGTAAACCCTGCCGAAGGTGGCGGATCTGAACAGTCTGATTTCTATACAGGTAACAGCCTTAATTGGATACTTTCGCAAGGACAGGGCTTTATTGTGAAAACAAAAGCGGGGCTAACTAACCCTCAGCTTACGTTTACAAACAGCATGCGTACACCATCAACAGGTGTTTCACAAGGCTTCTTTAAGTCGGCGCCAATCACTGCTTCACGCCTTTGGCTGAACATGGTTGCCGAAAACGGTACCGCAAGCCAAACCATGGTAGGTTATTTTGAAGATGCTACCCTGAGCCTTGATTACGGTTTTGACGCTAAGAACTTTGCAGACGGCAATGCTGTAGCATTCTACTCAGTAGCCGAAACAACACCGCTTGCCATACAGGCAAGGCCGGGCTTTGAAGTAAGCGATGTAGTACCTATGGGCTTTACAGCGCCAAATGCAGGTACCTTTACCGTAAACCTTGACCATGTGGACGGCCTGTTTGCAGACGGACAGAAAATTTACCTTAGGGATAACGCAGAAGGTATAGTACGCGACCTTACGCAGTATGATTATACCTTTACTACCGAAGCAGGTACGTTTGAAGAGCGTTTTGATGTAATTTACACCACACAGGCGCTTGGTACAGATAACCCTGTTGTAGATGCTGCCAAAGTGATTGTTTATACCGAAGGTAAAGTAATAGGTATTAACAGCGTAAATGTTACGATGAACAATGTAGCCATCTACGACATCCGTGGCCGCAAGCTTTACAGCCAAAACAATATCAACAATACCCAACTGAAAATAAGCACCCTTACTGCAGAGCAGCAGGTACTTATAGTAGAGGTAGATACTGTAAATGGTAAAGTAAGTAAGCGTATTATATTCTAAACGGTTGCTATAAAGCTTAATATACCCCAAGAGATTAGGGCTGTCCGGTAAGGGCAGCCCTTTCTTTTTTAGCAAATGTTATAACAACCTTAGCATTTCTTTATAAGATTTGCCCTAAAAAAACTTATAATTTAGTATCTGTATTCTTACTAAAATCAATTTGTTATGGATTATAATGCACTGGAAAAAGATTTTGATTGCGCCTGCAGGGATGTTATCACACAGCTCTCAGTGCTCTATAAAACTGAGTACTACAACGGCGCAGGAAGGCTGGAAACATTTTTGGACATGATTAAGACCAATTTTGAAAAAGCCGAACAGTTATTCATAGATAAGAATAAGCTGACAGGCAATACGGAAGCGCTAAAACGCATCAGGAAAATAGCCCGTGACCATGCCAAAAAATGCCTCGACGACTACGGCAGGCTGCTATAAAAATAGCAGGTACGAAAAATTTTATTATTTTACTGTTAAATATTGTAATGTTCAACGGAGTATTGTGTGTTTATTTTGACATTCCGAAATTAACGTCCATCTACAACATGAGCTTTAATATTGATCTGTTAAAACAAGAACTTGAAAAAGCGTGTGCTGAAGTAAACCGGTCATTTCATAAAAAATTCAGCGGAAGCCTTTACGTATCGGCCGGGGGAGCTAAGCTTGAGGCTTTTATAAGCGAACTGCAAAACCATTTACAGGCGGCATCGCAAAGGTTTATAAAAGAAAACGGGCTGGAGAAAAATACAGGCGCCAAAAGGATTGTTATGGCCACGGCGCGCGAATACGCTAAAAAAACCATTGAAGACTTCAGCAGGATTTAAAGAAATACGCTACCGGCTGGTAAAAGCCGTATCTTTACACCTTTAAACTATAGTACATGCCACGCATACTTGCCATAGATTACGGTGCAAAAAGGACGGGTATAGCCGTTACCGACGAATTACAGCTTATAGCTTCGGGGCTTACCACGGTAGAAACGCCTAAGCTGTTCCCTTTCCTTACCGACTACTTTAAAAAAGAGAGTGTAGCCACGGTAGTGGTAGGGGAGCCTAAGCAAATGAACGGCCTGCCATCTGAAAGTGCGGATATGATTGAGAAATTCGTCACCGGTTTTGCAGGGCAGTTCCCTGAAATCGAAATAGTAAGGGTAGACGAACGCTTTACAAGCAAATTAGCATTTAATGCGATGCTTGCTGGAGGCCTGAAAAAGAAACAAAGACAGGATAAAGGGCTTATTGATGAAATTTCCGCAACGATTTTGCTTCAGGATTATTTATCTCAAAAAAAATAGTTGTAATTTTTTGAATTTTGTTAAAAATATATTTTTCTTAATATAAGCCGTGCTTTTATAATAATTCTTTGATGTTTTCGGAGTAAATTTGTGTTTTCAAAAAATAGCTGATGTCAACTGATAAGCAACAAGAACCCGAAGTGGTTCTTATAGGCGCCGGTATTATGAGCGCAACTTTAGGTGTGTTTTTAAAGGAATTAATGCCTGAAGTAACAATCAATATTTATGAAAAACTGGATGTGGCTGCCGCCGAAAGCAGCGATGCCTGGAACAATGCAGGTACAGGCCACTCAGCTTTTTGCGAGCTTAACTACACCCCCGAACTTAACGACGGAACCATAGAAACCATAAAGGCAGTACGTATTGCCGAATGGTTTGAGCAGTCGAAGCAATTCTGGACGTACCTTGTACAGAAAGGCCTGCTTAACAATCCCGAAAATTTTATAAGGCCCATACCGCACCTTAGTTTTGTGTGGGGAGCCGAAAACGTAACCTACCTTAAGAAAAGGCACGAAGCCCTGAGCAAATTCCCGTTGTTCAGTGCTATGGAGTATACCGAAGATGCCGAAACCCTGAAGCAGTGGATTCCGTTGGTTATGGAAGGCCGTAAAGCCGATGAGGTTGTAGCCGCTACCAACATGAAAATTGGTACCGACGTAAACTTCGGCGAACTTACACGTAACCTTTTTGCATGGCTGGGCAGCCAGCAGGGCGTAAACATCTACTACGGCAAGCAGGTAAAAGACATTAAACGAAACGGCACCGGCTGGAAGATAAAAGTTAAAGATGTAGCCACAGGCAATAAAACATCGGCTGCAACAAAGTTTGTGTTTATAGGCGCAGGCGGTGGTTCGCTACACCTGCTTGAAAAAGCAAACATACCGGAAGGCAAAGGCTACGGCGGTTTCCCGGTAAGCGGGCAGTGGCTGAAATGCGTAAATGAAGAACTGATACAAAAACATAATGCCAAAGTATACGGTAAGGCTTCGGTAGGGGCGCCGCCTATGTCGGTTCCCCACGTAGATACCCGTATGATTAATGGTAAAAAGGAACTGCTGTTTGGCCCTTATGCTGGGTTCAGTACCAAGTTCCTGAAACAGGGTTCGTATGCCGACCTGTTTACTTCTATAAACCTGGGTAACATAAAGCCTATGCTTGCAGCGGGCTACCACAACCTTCCGCTTACAAAATACCTTATACAACAGGTAACTCAAAGCCCGGAAGACAGGCTTGAAGCGCTTAAAGAATACCTTCCTGAGGCGAAAATGGAAGACTGGAAACTGGAAATCGCAGGCCAGCGTGTACAGGTTATTAAAAAAGATGAAAAAGCAGGTGGCAAACTTGAGTTTGGTACCGAAGTTATAAACAGTGCCGATGGTTCGCTTGCAGTGCTATTGGGTGCTTCACCGGGTGCCAGTACAGCCGTTACCGTAATGCTCGATGTTATGGAGCGCTGTTTCCCACAGGTGAAAAGCGCGGAATGGCAGGCTAAACTTAAAGCCATGATACCGTCTTATGGGCAGTCGCTTAACGATAACCCGCAACTGTTAGCCACCGTGCGTGAACAGTCTGATAAGGCTTTGAAAATAAACCAGTAACTGGTTTTAAATTATAGAAGGAGGCTATTTAGCCTCCTTTTTTTGTATTGTTCCCAACCTTTTTATCGTTTTACTCCTCTATAGTAATATAAACAGATATAACTATGAGCAGATATACCAACCTCCGTAATTTTTTTGTAACGTTATTATTGCTGGTTAGCTTTATTTCTACCGCTACAGGTAAACAGGTGCCGGTTATAAAAGGCACTGTGCATGATGAAAAAGGTAAGCCTGTGGCAAAAGCCGAAGTAGCTAACCTGAGTAATAGCTTTTATACGTATACTGATGCGTATGGGCGTTTTGAAATACTCGGGCAAAAAGGCAACAGGCTCAGGGTACGTTTTCAGGGGAAGTTAGATATAGTGGCAGCAGTTTCGAAAGTAAAAAATGTAGATTTATCATTTGACACCAAGGAAACGATTGCTGCAAAAGAACGGGAAAAAATTACTAAAAATGCTCATGCTAAAGGTTCAAACCACTATAAGAATAGTGTGATAGGGCAGGTGCTGGATGAGAACGGTTTATCCTTACCCGGTGTATTGATTTCAATTAAAGGTACTACCAAAACAACTATAACAGATATTGACGGATATTATGGTATTGATGCAAAAGTAGGAGATGTATTGGTGGCTTCGTTTGTAGGGTATCAAACCATGGAAATAAAAATTACACACACCGTAATGAATTTTAGCCTTCACCCAAGTGCTACTGAACTTAGTGAGGTTGTAGTTGTGGGCTATGGAACAATGAAAAAAGAAAGTGTAAGCATACGGGGTGTAGCATCGGGAGTTGAAGTGGACAGAACCCGGCCAAAGTTGGCTACTGCGGCTGCCATAGTTACTTCAAAATCAGCCGAGGCAAGCCCTTCACCTGCTACAGGAGACGTAGCTGTGCCTTCTAAAATGGGAGCTGATGACCTAAAATATTATAAAAGAAAAGAGGAAGGAATAAAGCCGGGGCAGCTTACTGCCGGGGAGGTGAATGATTTCAGTAAATGGGATTATTGGGAAGACCTTACCAAAGACCAGTTGGCACAATGGCGTAAAGAGTGGCAAATATCCCCTACGTTAAGGTATTCGGTTTCGCTGGTTACAAAAGATGGCTATCCGGTTGTAAACAAGGAAGTAAATTTGACAAATGTTGAAGGCGTAAAACTTTGGTCTGCCCGGACCGATAATACAGGAAAGGCAGAATTATGGTACAGGCCTGATGCTTATGAGAATGAATCGGTTGATGACGAATTGCAGATTACTGATGGTAACGGGACTACAATAATCAATAACCCTAAAGAATTTCACAAAGGAATTAATACCTATGTGACTAACCTGCCGTGCAATACACCTAACAAAATTGATATTGCCTTTATGATAGATGCTACAGGTTCTATGGGAGATGAAATCAGTTATCTCCAGGCAGAACTTTATGATGTTTTGAAACGCAGCAAAGATTCCCTTAAAAATATTGATTTACGTATGGGGAGTGTTTTTTACCGTGATAAGGCTGATGAATATTTATTGAAGGCTTTTGACCTGACACCTGCCATACCCGATGTTGTTTCATTTATAAAGCAGCAGAATGCAAGAGGAGGAGGCGATTATCCGGAAGCAGCTACCGAGGCATTTGAAAAATCAATAGATACGCTGGGGTGGAGTGATGATGCCCGCGCACGCCTGCTTTTTGTTGTGCTTGATGCCCCGCCGCATAGTGAAGGTGATAACATAGAAAAGTTACAGAAACTTGCCGCAAGGGCTGCCAAAAAAGGTATCAGGATAATCCCTGTAGCGGCCAGTGGTATTGATAAGAGTACTGAATATTTAATGCGTGCCATGGCGTTGCAAACAAATGGTACCTACCTGTTCCTTACTAACCATAGCGGTATAGGCAACAACCATATAGAGCCTTCTACAGACTCATATAAAGTAGAAACACTGAACGAATTACTACTCCGTGTTATACTGCAAATGTCTCAGGTTACAGATTGTAAGTCAGATAATTTACAGCAAAACAATATTATAGAACAACGGGTAGTAAATACAGGGCTTAAACTCATCTGCGCACCAAATCCTACCACGGGAAAAACTACTGTAACCATAAGTAACAATGAACGGGCTAACAGCCTTGGGATTTTTGATGCAACCGGTAAGCTACTGATGTATTTTGAGGATAAAAACGACACGTATAACATTGACCTGACGTCATTTCCTGATGCTGTGTATTATGTAAAGGCTGAGGTTAACAGTAGTGTGCTTTATGGCAAGATTATAAAAAAACAGTAAGCTATTTCACCGTTTCCAGCTTTTTAACGGCTTTTACAATACGCTCGCTAAGGCTGTTCAGCCAAACCAACTGCTCTATAACCAGTTGGGCTTCTTCCATACGTAGCCGGAATTCCTGCTCGTCGGTAAGTTCGAGTTCCTTCAGTTCGCGTGCGCGTATGTTTTTAAGCTCAGTAAAACGCATGGCCAGTTCCTCATTGTCTTGCAGCAGGGCTGCTTCGGCACGGTCTTCCATATCCATTAGGGCTATGGCATGCTCCAGGTTTTTTATAACGGTAGCCACCACGGTATTAAAAGCCTCACTTGCCGAAGTGGTGTGGTGCGATTGTATATACGTACCCATAGACGCCAAAGATGACAGCATGGTATGGTTCAGCACGGCAATTTTATATACCTGTTGCTGCTGTTTTTGTTTGCTTTTAGGCTCCTGTGCCATACGCTGGTAGCTTTGCATCAGGTTACCAAGCGCAACGAATGCATTTTTACGCGCCAGGCGATAACCTGTGGTCACTTCGCCTTTGTTGTTGTAGTAGCGTGATATTTCGGTAAGGTAATCGCGGTTGGCTTCAATAGCGCTCTTAATATATTTCGGCAGGGTTATAAACTCCCACGAAGGCCAAAAGAAATAATTGGCTATAAACGCCAGTACTGCACCCACGGCAGTATCTATAAAACGGTATTGTATTACGTCGTTTATATTTGGCGTAAGCAGCGAATACAATAGTATTACATAAATGGTTACAAAAGTAGCTCCTACACTATAGTTAATCGCCGTAAACGTAAAGCCCAGCAGCATACAGATGATGGACAGCGTACCGATGATTTCCGGATTATGGATAAAATGCAGTAGGGCAAACGCCACTACACCACCTGCCACTGTGCCCGCTATACGCTGGTACGAACGCTGTTTGGTAAGGCCGTAACCGGGGCGCATAATTACCACTATGGTAAGCAATATCCAGTAAATATTCTGGAACGGGAAGATGTTGCCTATAATAAACCCTATGGCTATGGTGAGCGTAAGCCGCAGTGAGTGCCTGAAAATAGTACTACTGAATGTAAGGTTTTCTTTAAGTGTGCCCAGCAGGTAATTTTCAGGTGTGAGGAATTTTTCCAAATCACGCCTGCGGTGTTCAGGCATTTCCTTAAAAGAAAGGTTTTGTACAAATACCCGTTCTATGAATTTTATTTTTTCAATCTGCTTTTCGGCGTAGTGCAGCACGTTCAGCAACATCCATAGCCCTTCGGCATCACCTTCCTTGCCTGCGGAAGCTTCGTATTCGGCTATGGCTTTTTCCAGCGCTTCCAGGTTTTGTGTCAGGTTGTGCTTGGGTACATACTGCTTATGGTTTTCCAGGTTTTTGCCAAGTTTCTTCAATGTGGCACCCATATCATACGCCAGTTTCTGGTATATGTAAAGCACTTTAGAGCTTTTGCCAAACTTCTCGAACATCTTACTGTGGTCAAACGGGGTAGAAAGCCCCAACTCTAAAATTTCCATCAGCGAAATGAAAACCATCAGCATACGGCGGTTTTTGCTGTTAGTACCGGCAGTGCCGTGGCTGCGTATCAATATTTCACGCAGGTTGTCGTGGGTGGTGTTTATGTCTACCTGCAGGTGCAGCTGCTTGCTGATAATGGTCTCCCTGTCGGCATTAGCATCCCAAAGGTCGCCGCGAAGCTTCATGTACTTGGCGGTAAACTTCAGACAGTCGGCTATCTGTAATTCGCTATAACGGTGCGGATTCAGGTAATTAAAAGCAAGCGATAGTACTATGTAGAAAAGCGAACCGGCAAATACTTCGCCTGCATAGATAAAAACTTCGGTACCGGTCTGTATATGCCCGGTGCCTAATGCAATGGCCAGCAAGCCCGAAAACGACACCATTGTAGCCCTTTGTCCGTATACCGAAATCATGGACAGGAAAAAGATAAGCGCCGTGATTATTGGGTAAAAAAGCCACGGTAACGGGTGCAGCAGGTTTACCATAAGCGTGCTGCCCGATATGATTACGGCTGCCGTAAAAAGCCCTTTAACCCGCTGCTGCCAGTTGCTCGGGATATCAGACGGGTAGGTGAGGAATGCCCCGAGTGCTATGGTAAAACCCGCTTCAAAAAGGTCAAATTGTTTTAATATAAGTACCGGTAATACCGCTGCTGCCGTAACAATAAATGCCCGGGTAAAATTGGCGTTTTCGGTAAAAAGGCGTACGCGTTGTATCATATCGGTGTGGGGGCAAAGGTACGCAATGCAAAATTCGACGGGGTATTATTGCCGTGAATTCTCACAAAAATTTAGCATTTGCAGTAACTTCGGTAATATTGTAATTATTTCCTATTTTTGCGGCTTAACGAGGCTGTGCGCAGGCACGGTTTTAACACACACGATTATGGTACTACCTATTATAGCTTACGGCGACCCGGTATTGCGCAAAAAGGGCGAAAACATCCCACAGGATTACCCGAACCTGAAGCAGCTTATAGCCGATATGTTCGAAACCATGTACAATGCACACGGCGTAGGGCTTGCCGCACCGCAAATAGGCCTTGCTATAAGGCTTTTTGTTATTGATACTACCCCTTTCGGCGAAGACGAAGACCTGAGCAAAGAGGAACAACAACAGCTTTCTACCTTTAAAAAGGCGCTTATTAATCCGGTTATCGTTAAGGAAGACGGTGAGGAGTGGGGCTTTAATGAAGGCTGCCTTAGTATACCCGAAGTGCGCGAGGATGTATACCGCCACGAAAGGATAACCATAGAATATTACGATGAGGATTTTAATAAGCATACTGATGTTTACGATGGTTTGATAGCCAGGGTTATACAGCATGAGTACGACCATATTGAAGGAATTTTATTTACGGACAGACTATCTCCGCTAAAAAAGCGTTTAATAAATAAAAAGCTCCAGAACATTATGGAGGGCAAAACAAGGCCTGATTATAAAATGAAATTTATTGCCAAAAAAGGCAGATAATTTTTGTTTTTAAGGGCAAACATTAGATATTTGCGTCCCTTAAATTTTTAAGACTGAGAAAAACACTGCATAATGAGTATAGAAAAAATATTGGCCATTTCGGGTAAACCGGGGCTTTATGAACTGAAACTGCAAACCCGTACCGGTTTTGTGGCAGAATCACTTATAGACGGAAAAAAAGTAACGGTGGGCCTTAGGAGTAACGTAAGCCTGCTTTCGGAAATATCGGTATATACCTATGACGGCGAAATCCGCCTTAGCGAGGTATTCCGCAGCATTGCCGAGAAAGAGGATAACGGCCCGGCACTTTCTCACAAAGAGGATAATGCCAAGCTTGAAACTTACTTCAGGGAAGCACTTCCTGAGTTTGATGAAGACAGGGTATATGCTTCAGACATTAAAAAGATACTTAACTGGTACAACATGCTACAGGCTAAAGGCCTTGTAAGCAAAGATGCACCTGCTGCTGAAGCTACTGAGACAACTGAAGCTACGGCTGAGGAAGTTAAAGCTGAAGAATAAGAATAATTTACAATCTTAGTTTATACAAAAGTCCTGTTGCGGTAAAATGCAGCAGGATTTTTTTATTTTTACACCAAATTTTCAGCCATGAATACACGCCAGCAACAACTTGACGCTTTTAATCGCCTGCTCGACATTATGGATGACCTGCGCGAAAAATGCCCATGGGATAAAAAGCAGACTCTGCAAAGCCTTCGCCACCTTACCATAGAAGAGACCTATGAGCTGGGCGATGCTATCCTGGACAATGACCTTCAGGAGATAAAAAAGGAGTTGGGCGATATACTGCTGCACATTGTTTTCTACGCTAAAATAGGCAGTGAAACCGGTGATTTCGACATTGCTGATGTGGCTAACAGTATTTGCGATAAGCTGATACACCGCCACCCGCATATTTATGGTGATGTGGTAGTGGAAGATGAAGAACAAGTAAAACAAAACTGGGAAAAGCTGAAGCTGAAAGAAGGCAAAAAATCGGTGCTGGAAGGTGTGCCAAAGAGCCTGCCTGCATTGGTTAAGGCAAGCCGCATACAGGATAAGGCACGTGGTGTAGGTTTCGATTGGGAAGAACCGGGACAGGTTTGGGAAAAGGTGCAGGAGGAGATTGCCGAATTCCATGAGGAAGTTGTACATGGCGACCAGGATAAAATAGAAGGCGAATTTGGTGATGTTTTATTCTCGCTGATAAATTATGCACGGTTTTTGAAAATAAACCCTGAGGATGCCTTAGAACGCACCAACAAAAAATTTATAAAGCGTTTTACATATCTTGAAGGCAAGGCTGCCGAAATGGGTAAATCGCTTGCCGATATGACCCTTGCGGAGATGGATGTATTTTGGAACGAAGCTAAAAAGCTGTAATTATAGATGAAAAAGTTATTAGTACTATGCCTTTTTGTGGGCAGCCTTTGTTACGGGCAAAAGATTACAGTAGCAGAACTCCAGATAAAGCTTGAGGGAAATAAAACTGAAGAGGTGATGTACGGCTTTGCTGCCGGCGACCGTGTTATCCTTACGCTAAAGGCTGATGGCGCTTCATTGGCGGAAGTGAGCGTGTTGCAATACCCCGATGTGCTGAAATACAAAGGCCAAAACATCAAGGAAGAAAAAAAAGAATTTACCGTAATAGATAAATCGGTTTATGTATTTAGGTTTAATAATACCGCGCGCGGCAAACGTACCTGTAACGTTACCATAACCCGTATACCCGCCGGTAGTGATACCCGCAATTTTAATACGGCCATAAAATGGGCTACAACGCAGGACACGGTTTGGACTTCGGTTACAAAAGAGGTGCTAACCGGCTATGATTCGGTACGTGTGCAGAAAACCCACCGTACCATAGCATCGGAAACCCGTTATGAAGAAATGATACTGGACAAAAGCCAGCGTGTAGGGGCTAAGGCTACTAACCTGGGCGATACGCGTTCGTTTGTTGCCTTTACGTTGCCTGAAAATACTGTTTCCAAAGACGAGACTAAAAAAGTGGTTGCCTGGGCGTACTGGGTAGGTGTAGGCGAGGAGAGTAATGAGTTCTGGAAGCAGAACCGTAAAATGATTGTAGGCGCGGTGCAAACGGCTACTACGTATTTTACATCGCCGCTGGGCGGTGTGGCTGCCGGTGCGGTGACCAACCTGGTGCTGCCTGTAAACGGCGAGGATGTGGAATATGCCCTGACAAACGAAGCTAATAAAAAGCTGTTTATGGAAGGGAAGGAGTGCAAGCCTTTTGATAATGGTAAAGGCATAGCGGCTTATAAGCGCTTTATTGATGCGAAAATGCTGCAAGGGACTTATTATATGGCGCTGGCCAATGACAACCTTGTACAACCCATAGATGTCAATGTAAAAATTTCGACTATAATTGAACATATTAAATACAAGGACGAGAAATACACCGACTATACCGTAACGCCCCGTTATGAGAAAAAGTCGGTTAAGGAACCGCAAATCACATCAGTAAAAGTACCTGTAACATTTGACCATAAATAATCTTGACACCGCTGACCATTATAATTGCCGAAGTACTGCTATTGCTGCTGTTGTGTGTTGGCTTCGACCTGAAGAAAATACCCTTTGGTAAACATATCGCTTTGCTGGTAATTGTATTGGCTAACATATTCGTGTTCCCAAACTTTTTCTACCCGGAATACGGGGAAGATGAAGTAAGGTGCGGGTTGCCCTATATGGCTGTTGGCTTTATATTTTATATAGTGGCTAATGTTATTGCTGCTATTACAGTATCCCTCTACCAGTTGGCTAAAAACATGATTTCCTAATATATCTTAAAAAAAAATAACCCCGCCATAGCGGGGTTATTTTTTTATTCTTGCTCTCCTTGCTGCTGCTGTTGAGAAGTAAGGGTGCGTATTTGTTTCAGCTTGTCTTTCCAAGTTTTAAGCTCTTCCTTATGGCGTTCTATGCTCTTGTAAACTTCTTTTACAAAAGGGTTATCGGCCTTGGCATTACTTATAAACTGTATGTTGTTTTCCAGCTGGAAGATTTCAGACTGTACTTCCTCAATCTTGCGCATAATGAAAATCTGCTCGTTTTCCAGCCTGCGGGTGTTGTTGTCACCTTCAGAGAGCTGTTCCAGCCTGTTGCTGAAACGAACCATTTCGCTTTCTTTCTTGCTCAGGCTCAGCTTGTCAAACAAAGCATCAAGTATCTTGTTGAATTTGCCCTCAATGTGCCTGCGTGCCTGCGGTACACGGCCCAGCGTTTTCCAGTTTTCTATGTGCTGTTTTATAGCATCAAGGTCTTCCTTGTGGCTACCGGTAAGCTCAAAGGTTTTAAGGTTTTCCAGGTATTCCTTTTTCTTTTCAAAGGCGTCCAGTTCATCTTTGTTAGCCTCATTGCGGTGTGCATGCAGCCTATCGAAATAATGGTTACAAGCGGCCTTAAAGTCTTTCCACACAGCATCGCTGTATTTACGCGGAACATGGCCAATGGTTTTCCATTCCTCCTGAATCTGTTTCATTACCGCAGTAGTAGTAGCAAAGTCTTCGCTTTCTTTCAGCTCATTTGCTTTTTCTACCAGTGCCAGTTTACGGTTCAGGTTGGTCTGCTGGTCTTTCTTAATGTCTTTATAGAAAGAGTTCTTCACGCCGTTAAAGTTCCTTACGGCATCTTTAAATGCGGCCCAAACTTCCTCATTAACCTCTTGTGGCACCTTACCGGCCTTAAAGAATTCTTCCCTAAGTGCCTCAACGCGGTCTATAAGACCCTGCCATGCATTGTGTGCTGTTACCTTTTCGGCAGCAACCGCCTCAATACCGGCTATAATTTCCTGTTTGCGTTTCAGGTTTTCGTTTTCCGTTTCGCGGATGCGGCTTACAAGGGCTTCGCGTTTTTCGTGTATCTGTTTGGTAAGTTCGCTAAAGCGGTTCCATATTTCTTCACGGTGCTCACGCGATACCGGGCCTATTTCCTCTTTCCATATTTTGTGCAGTGCCTGCAACTCACGGAACGCCTTGCTTACGTCGGTATCATTAGCCAGTTCCTCAGCACGTGCTATAATTTTAAGCTTCTGGTCCAGGTTGTGCTTAAAGTCAAGGTCGCGCGCCTCACGGTCCAGGTGTAGCTGGTCATAAAAACGCTCTATGTGGAAATGGAAGTTATTAAATACGTGGTTGTACTTATCCCTTGGTATGGGGCCAGCATTTTTCCAGCGCTCCCTAAGCTCATTAACCTGCTTTATAGAATCTTTCAGGTTACTGCCGTTGTCTGCCAATACCTTAAGTTCTTCTATAATGGCAAGCCTGTTGTCAAGGTTGGCTTTCTGGTCGTTCTGTACCTTTTTAAAGTGGGCATTTTTCTGATCCCTGTACTTATTATAAAGGCTGTCAAACGTATTTTTTAGCGGGAAATGGTATTCAAATCCTGAAGCATCACCACCATTATCGTTGGTATACTCTTCCCTTTTTTCTTCTATAAAATGATTGTACTTGTTGTAAAACTCGCGACGGATTTCCTCCACACGGTTTTTTACAGACAAAGCGCTTTCGCCTGATGTAAGCTTTTCCAGTTCGGCAGTAAGCTGCTCCATAGAAAGCCCGCTGTAATCAGGCACCTCCTCAGCATGGTCCTCTTCATGATGTTCCGCTTCCGCGCTTACAGGTTCCTCAGTAGCTTCAGTTACTTCAGTTGTCTCGGTAACTTCAGTGGCAACTTCTTCTGCTTCAGCAGCCGGCTCGGTAACTTCAGCCGGTTCAGGCTCGGTAGTTTCCGCAGGTGCTTCTGCTTCAGGTTCAGTTGTTTCTTCCGGTTCTGCTCCTGTTACTTCGGCAGGGGCAAAAGGAAGCTGTCCTTCGGTTTCGTGAAGTTGCTCTTTAAGGTCTTCCGCATCTTCCGGAAGTTCCTCATTACTTAGAGCTTTATTTTCAGGAATGTAGCCGTTTTCAAAAGTATCTCCGGCGCCTGTAATCGGGGTTCCATCTGCATCATGCAGGTTGTCATTCTTTTCTTCTAACATTTTTTTAATGCTTAAGGGGTTAGCTTTATTGCCGAAAGATACTAAAGACTCTTTAAAATTCAAAGAAAAACATCTTATACAGATAATTTTTCTGAATAATGAACCAATTTTATAACAATATTTACAAAATGGTTAAAGTGGTTTAACGGTTCCATATTTTCCAGGCGCGTTCTGCCTGATATACAAGCATTTTGTACCCGTTAATGGTTTTGGCACCGTTTTCTTTGGCAAGGCGCAGGAACTTTGTTTCCTCGGGGTTGTAGACCAAATCATACGCAATATGCTTCTTGGTGAACAGCGAATAGTCCAGTTCAGGGCATTCATCCACATTCGGGAAAGTTCCTACAGGTGTGGTATTAATGATAATGTGGTATTCGCCGAAAATATCTTTCGTAAGGTCGGCATAGCCAAATAGCTCCTCATTACCGCTGCGTGATACAAAGTCGTATTCTATCTTCAGCTTGCGCAATGCAAACGCGACAGCCTTTGCAGCACCGCCGGTACCCAGTATCAGGGCTTTTTCATGGTGTTTTTTAAGTAACGGCTTCAGTGATTTTTTAAACCCGAAGTAATCGGTATTGTAGCCTTTAAGCTTTCCTTTTTTAGATATGGCAACGGTATTAACCGCACCTATAATCTTAGCATTTTTAGAAAGTTTATCCAGTAACGGCAGCACTTCCTCCTTATACGGAATGGTAACGTTAAGCCCTTTTAGCCCCTTGGTGTTTTTAATAATGTGAGGTAATTCATCAATTTCGTCAATATCAAAATTGCGGTAGTTAACGCTTTCAAGCTTTAGCTTTTCAAACTTCTTTTTAAAGTATCCGGCAGAGAAGGAGTAGCTGATGTTACGGCCCACAAGGCCAAAGATTCTTTCTTTCACGATTATGAAACTGTTTAAAAAATAAACCCTGCTTAGTAGGGCAGGGTAAATATAAAACTTATTTGTTAAATTAAGGTTTCGGGTATTTTTTCATTTTGCATGTACTGTCTTTTATATACTAACAATATTTGTGTTGTAGCCTGTAGGGTAGTTATTCCTTAAGTAATGGTCAAAGCTTACTTTTTTCTGCCAGTTGTAATCAGGATAGTATAAGCCGCCCTTACCGGCAAGCCATTTTGTTCTCCTGCAATCCATTTGTTTTTAACTGATTTAATGGCATTTTCTATTTCACTTTCAATTTTACTAATTATGTTCGTTGGCAGAATGCTATAACGATTATCAAAGGTGATGTTTGTTAATGCACCATCTTTTTCTATAACGAAAGAACAATGTATACTTACGCTATTTTGTGCATATTTTTCAGGGAGGTTGTCATAATTAATTTTAGATTTTACCTTTTTGACAAATTTTGCTATTCCGCCCGGGTATTCAGGCATTTTCTCAAGCTCTCCGGCATTTAAAGGCTTATTTTCATTCTTATTACTGCCATTGGGATCAATAGCGGAAATCTGTTTTTTTTCAGGATTTATAGTTATGCCTATATAGAAGCTGCTTCTTACAGGAACTGTTTCGCTTAGTTTTCCGGGTTCCCATTTTACAGTATTTAATTTTAGGACACGTTCTACTTCGGGGCCAATACCCAAACCGGTATCGCGTAGTAATTTATGGTTGCTTAATGAACCGTCTTTTTCTATTATAAAGCTTACATATACACGCTGTGGCTTGATAAACGCGCTTGGGTCAGTAAGATTACTGTAATTAAAGTTTTTCTTAACATAATATATTAACTGGAGATAACCATATGGATATTCAGGCTTAAAAAGCAACCCGGCAGGATTATATACACCATCCGGATCCTGTTGATATGGTGCGGCAGCCAAATCAGAAAATTCACAAACAGGGGGTGTGCCGGTTTCTTTTTTTATATCCTGCCCAGAACATGAAAAGCTGATAAATAATATGACTATAAGATACCTCATAATAAGACCTGCTCAGTAGGGCAGGGTAAATATAAAATTTATTTGTAAACTTAATGTTGGTATACATTGCTATAGGAATAACACGATACTAATATCACAAAAAAACACCTACTACTTTACTTCAAAACTATAGGGTAGTGAATATAATAACCGTACAGGCTCATCCTTTTTATTTGTTGCCGGAGTCCATTTAGGTGCTTTTGCTATTGCTCTGGTTATCATCTCACCTAAGGCTTTGTGTGGAGTTTTTATGATTTTTACAGAACTTAAGCTTCCATCTTTTTCTATAATAAAAGAATAAAATACCCTGTATTTCCCTTTCGGTAATCCTAAGTTTTGGGCATTCATATTTGTTTTCATAAAATCCATAAAGCGCTTTATGCCACCCTTACTTACAGCCATAGTTTTTACTTCAGCAGGGTAGTATATAGCATCGGGTGCGCTAAGATCGCGAACAGGGTATGGGCAGTCGGTTGGTGGCGTTGCATAGCATATTATTGGCTGCATAGGAAGCACATTTTTCTTGCTTTGCTGTGCAAAACAAGAATAACTGATGAATAATACTATGGCTAACAAATATTTCATGACAAATAAAAACCCTGCCTTAAAGGGCAGGGTAAATATACTAATTATTTGTGTACTTAGTGTTTACGGTACTTTTTCATTTCTTCCTGTACTACCGGTAAGTAAAACACATCAGGGAAATATTCTTCCAGCAGGGTGTGGTGGCGGTAGTTCAGTTTCAGGCCGTTGTTAAGGTGGTAAATACCTTTATCGGTCTGGCTCTGCTGCAGGTACAACCCGGCAAGACGGTATTCTATTTCATACTCGTCAGCATGGTACTCTGCGGCCTGGTTCAGCGTTTCTATGGCACTGTCGTTTTCGCCAAGGCTGTGTAGCGTATCTATCCAAAACAACCAGGTATCAAGATGATAATCACCAAATTCCACAGCTTTACGATAACCTTCTTCAGCTTCCTCATAAAATTTAAGGGCTGTGTTTATGGTAGCATAGCGTTTCCAGTATACCTTGTTTTCATTGTCTATACCAATGGCCTTGTTTACGTAATACAGCGCCTTCTGGTAATTCTTCTGGCGGATGTAAAAGTCGGTTATGGCTATCCATGCCTTGTCCAGAAGCGGGTCTTCGTGTACCGTTTTCAGGTAATACTTTAGCGCCTTTTCCTTGTTGCCAAGCCTTTCGTAACACTTGCCTACACGCAGCAGTGCAAATGACGTAGGGTCATCAAGCTCCATAGTAGTGTTATAGCATTCTATGGCTTCTTCATAGCGCTTCAGTTTTTCAAGGGTCTTGGCCTTTTCAAGGAAAGCACCCAGAAATACCTCGTCTATAAGCGTGGCATATTCAAAAGCCCTAAGGGCATCTTCATATTTTTTAATGGCATAGTACTGGCGGCCAAGTTGGTGCCAGGCTACCTCACTATACGGCTGCTTGTCTATAAAACTGTTCAGGAAATCAATGGCTTCAAGGTTTTGGTCCAAAAAGTCAAAACAGTACACTACATTATATAGTGCCGAATGGTCTTCAAGGTCTTCCTCAAGGCACTTGATAAAGTTTTCCCGTGCCAGTTCCAGGTTGTCCATAAACAGGTATTCCATGCCCAGCAGCGAATATACATCGGCATAATCGTCGGTATATTGCAAGGCTATCTTCAGGTATTCAACAGCCTTATCATGCTGGTCGCGTTTGCTGTAAATGTTGGCTTTCTGGATATAGATTTCCTCGTTAGTAGGCTCTATGGCATAAAGTTCGTTAAGTAAACGTTCGGCCTGCTCCAGTTTATCGTCAAAAACTAAAATCTCTACTTGTACTAATTTTAAGCCTGTTGACCTGGGATGTTGTTCCAGACCTAATTTTAAGGCCTTCTTAGCTAAATTTATTTTTCCGCTGTCGAGATAGTGGAGGATAATGTCCTCAAACTCTTCAGAGTCAAAGAAGAATACTTTGTTGGTCTTCAACATCGATTCGAACTTTGATAAGGATAAACTGCGATCTTCTTCCTCGTGGCTCAAATTCATACTCCTACGGTTTAAATATCCTTCTTAAAGTTACAAAATCTTCACCCTAATCAGAAATTCTTTAAATATCTTTTAAACAAATTAATTAACAAAATGTTGAATAATTTAATTGCCAACCGATTATTGGCCGTTATCCAACTCTTGCATCACTTCATCCATTACTTCAAGAATAATGCCAACCCCTTCGCGAATTTCATCATCCGAAATTGTAAGGGGAGGAGTAATGCGTATGGCTTTTCCTTCAAATAGCAGCCAGAACAAAATAAGGCCCCTGTCGTGGCATCGAAGTATCACTTTATTAGTAATATCATCGTTTTCGGTCATGGCAGCGAGCATCAGGCCTTGGCCACGCACTTCAGTAATCAGTGGGTGCACCAGCAGGCTACGGAATAATTTTTCTTTTTCCAATGCCTGTGCCATAATGTCAGTCTCTACGATTTCCTGTAGTGTTGCAAGGCAGGCAGCAGCTATTACCGGGTGCCCCCCAAAGGTTGTTATGTGACCCAATTTGGGATCGTGGCTTAGTAAATCCATCATTTCAGATGATGCGGTAAAAGCCCCAACAGGCATACCACCACCCATGCCTTTGCCCATCACAATAACATCGGGTACCACATCGTAGTTCTGGAATCCGAACAATTTGCCTGTACGGCCAAAGCCCGGCTGTATTTCGTCCAGTATCATCAGTGCGCCCACTTCGTCGCAACGTTGGCGTACTTTTTTAAGGAAATCATTATAAGGTTCCACAAAACCGGCACCGCCCTGTATGGTTTCCAGTATAATTCCGGCTGTCCTGGTGGTTATCTTCTCAAGGTCGGCCTCATTATTATAGGTAATAAAATCCACATCGGGTATCAGTGGGCGGAAGACCTGCTTACGCTCTTCAAAACCCATAACGCTCATAGAGCCCATGGTATTGCCGTGGTAGGCATTAAAGCACGATATCAGCTGGCTGCGGCCTGTAACGCGGCGTGCCAGTTTCAGTGCGCCTTCGGTAGCTTCGGTACCGCTGTTCAGCAGGTAGGTGTTGTTTAGTTTTTCAGGCAGGTGCTGTGCCAATAGCCTGCAAAACTCCACAGCCGGGTGCTGGGCATATTCGCCATACACCATAACATGCGAGTACTTGTCCAGCTGGTCCTTAATGGCCTGTGTTACCCTCGGGTGCTGGTGCCCCAGGCTCGCTGCCGATACCCCCGCCACAAAGTCGAGGTAGGGCTTGTTGTCCACATCATATATATAGCTCCCTTTGGCGTGCGAAATGGCGAGGCCAAGCGGGTGCTGCGTAGTCTGCGTCTGGTATTTATAAAAATCGTTGAGCATCGTTATGCTGTGCTATTAAGATTTTGCTTTTTTGTCTTTATTAACCGGGGCTTTTACCGGTGGGGTTTTAGCTGCCGGAGCCGGAGTTTTTGCCGGGGCTGTAGTAGCAGGTGTTGCCGGTTCTGTGCCTTCAGGTTTCGGTTTAGGATGCTCCTTATCCCAGTTCAGGGTTTCTTTAAGGGGTTCCAGAGGCTTGTCTTCCTTTTGTTTCAGCTTTCCGGTTTTCTTCAGTATTTCTTCGTGGAGCTTCTTTTCCTCCTCGGGGAAAATGTCATCTTTTGTCCGTATCCGTTCATCGCCCCGCCATTCGAAACCACGCAACTTACGGGCGTTTTCAGGGAACTGGTCTTCAGGGTAACTCTCGCTGTCGGGTTTTATTATAGAGGTAACCGAAACAATCTGGTTGTCTTCAATTTCCAAGTGTATTTTACTGCTTACGCCTTTATCTATACCAATGAGCGAGTTATCACTATCGTACATATAGTAGATTTTCTCGGTGTTCTTAACCAGGTCTATTTCGTAGAGCTTGTTGTCGCAAAAACGTCCGTAGAGGTTTACACCCTTTACCTGGTTATACCGGGGCTTGTCGCGGTGGGCAAAGCTCCATACGGTATCGAGCTGTACTATAAAGGCATTGTTTAGCACCTTAATACTGTCGAGTTGCTCGGTTTTATTGTCAGATATAAGGTGGATAATATCACCCGTAACCTGGCTGTCGCCGTTCCATACCACCGGACGCTTTATAAGCTGTGTAAGCCCCTTTGCCTCGTCTGAATGTATAGAATCGCACTTGCCGCTCATATCTATTTTGTAGAAACGGGCATCGTTAAAGCCGCGTATTATTCGGGCGCCTTCCTTACCGGTTACCAGCATACGCTTGGCATGCATATATACCGAATCTTTTTCTACAAGGGTAACGGCTTCTGCATGTTTGGTTACAAACAGTGAGTCTTTGTTTTTATACACCTCGCCATAGTGGCCCCGTATTACATAATTGTTTACGGAATCGCGTACCCTAACGTTATTGGTTACCGATGAAAACTCGCGCTTACGGTCGTAATAAATACTGTCGCCCTTAATGAGCTGGGTACCGTAGGTTATATAGGAATTGGTGAGCAACTTGGCCCGGTCTTTCTTAGTGTCGTAAAAGCCTTTTTCGGTATAGATGAAGTTATCCTTCCCGGTTATGGTCGATGGGCCGAACACATACGCATGGCCCGGACTGCTGTAATAATCCAGGTGGTTCGACTTCATTACATATTTCGGGTTGGTAAGCGTTACAGCAGTGGTGAACTGGTATTTCTTCTGAGGGATGTAGTAACGCCCCGACTTGCTTTTCAGCACGTTTTCGCCACTGGTTATGGTACCGGGAGTACGGTAGTATGCCTGTTGGATGTTTCGGTCAAGGTAAATGGTATCGGTAACCAAACGTGTATCGGGCGATTTCATGCTTACATCGCCACTGGCAAAGGCAAACTTTCGTTCCCCGTTATATTCGGCATATTTACTGTTCAGGAAAAGTGTATCGCCCTGGTTCATTACCACATCGCCAAACAGCTTGGCGTAGTTTTCGGCTTCAAAGTAATAGGCTTTGTTAGATAGTATAGTTACACCTTCGTGCTTCAGCCTTACGTGGCCGGTAAGCACCACTGCACCGGGTATCTCGGTTTGGTTGCGGTCGGTATAATCGGCATTTTCTATGATAACCTTGCTTTTCTGTACAGGTTTCGGCTGGGCATAACCCGGCAGGCACCACAAGGCGAGTAGTATAGTAACAAGAAAGGCTTTCTTCAAAGTAATAGAAATTTGAACAAAATTACACAAAATCATCTAAATTTTCAGCTTTTGCAAGTGCATATACAACGCTGCCTGCTGCCAAAAAGTATGCAATAACAATGCCTAAAAAGAAACCGCCACTCGGGCGGTTTATATTATAAGGTTTCAGTCCTGTTTTTTGCGGTAAAGATAAGGTAGATACCTACCAGTATAAACGGTATGCTGAGCCACTGCCCTGTAGAAAGTATAGGGTTTTCGCCCTCAAAGCCACCCTGGCTCTGTTTTACAAATTCTACCACAAAGCGCACTGTCCAAAGCAGTACCATGAATACGCCGAAAAGAAGCCCCCTGTACTTACGTGCAGGTGTTTTCCAGTACATGTAGAACAACAGGGCAAATACAAATATGTATAAAAATGCTTCATACAACTGCGCCGGATGACGAAACGGTATTTTGGCAAGCGTATCGGCAAAGCGCGGGTCGTGTGCTATAAGTGTGTAGGCTTCATCGGGTGTTTTAGCACCGGTAATTTCCATTGCTTTTCCGGCCCTCAGGTCATCTTCGCCACGTATAAAACGTACCGCGGTAGCCAGGGTAGGTGAGGTAGGGTCACCCAAAATTTCACTATTGAAAAAGTTACCAAGCCTTACAAATATACCGCCGCTGGTTACGGGTATTACTACACGGTCCAGTACCCAAAGCACCGGCCTGTGGATTATTTTTTTGCTGTACCAAATACACGAAAGTATAATGGCTATAGCGGCACCGTGACTGGCAAGGCCTGCAAAGCCTGTAAACTCAGTACCGTTCGGGCCTCCAAATTTAAACGGAAGCAGTATTTCTGCCGGATGATCCCTGAAATAATCCCAGTCGTAGAAAAATACTTGCCCAAGCCTTGCACCCAGTAGCGTGGCCACTACGGTATAGATAAACAGCTTGTCCAGCTTATCGGTTGATTCTCCTTCGCGGTCGTATATCTTTTTCATGATGTACCAGCCCAGTACAAAGGCTACTATGAACATTAAGCTGTAAAAACGCAGTTTTAATGGCCCAATATCTACACCTTCGGCGCTGTTCCATGTAATGCTAAGGCTGTGTATCATGTATATCTGTATTGTGTTTTTAGTTTTAAACTGTTTGTCCTGTAAAAGTAAGATTTGTTACAGTAAAAACTGTTAATTAATGTTTATGCGCGCATTTTTTTTCGGGCACAGGGTCGTAGCCACGCCCGCCCCAGGGATTACAGCTTACTATACGTTTTATACCCAGCCATCCGCCGTAAAACAGCCCGTGTGTTTTCAGGGCTTCAATGGTGTATTGTGAGCAGGTAGGGGTATAGCGGCATGCCGATGGCAGCAGGGGAGAAAGCACCGTTTGGTATACCCGTATCAGGAACACGAACGGTAATGTGAGTAGCTGCCCTGCCTTCATGCCCGGTTTAGTTTACGCTGAAGGTAGTGCCCTCGCGGGTATCCTTGAGCTCTATGCCTAAGCTTGCCAGCTTGTTGCGTATTTCGTCACTAAGGGCAAAGTTTTTATTGGCACGGGCTTCCTTACGCATCTCTATCAGCATGTTTACCACGCCTTCCAGCTTGTCGTTGCTGCCGTCCTGTCCTTTTTCGTCTTTAAGGCCAAGCACATCAAACGTAAAGCTGCTCAGTGTCTTTTTCAGGCAGTCAAGGTCGGCTTGCGTCAGTGTTTCTTTATTTTCTTTGAGCAGGTTGGCATATTTTACGGCTTCAAACAGGTGTGCTATCAGTATAGGGCTGTTAAAGTCGTCGTTCATGGCGTCGTAGCACTGCTGTTTCCATACAGCTATATCAAGGGTAGAAGTTGTAGCCGGGGTTATTTCTTCCAGTGTGGCAAATGCTTCCATCAACTTGTTGTAGCCTTTTTCGGATGCGGTGATGGCCTCGTCGCTAAAATCAAGTACACTGCGGTAGTGCGCCTGCAGCATAAAGAAACGTGCCACCGATGGCGAAAATGCCTTGCTCAGGAACGGGTTATTACCGGTAAATATCTCACGCGGCAGTATGTTGTTTCCGGTAGATTTCGACATCTTTTTGCCGTTAAGCGTAAGCATGTTGGCATGCATCCAGTAGTTTACCGGGCTGTGGCCTGTTGCGGCTTCATTTTGTGCAATTTCACATTCGTGGTGCGGGAACTTAAGGTCCATACCACCGCCATGAATGTCAAAATGGTTGCCAAGGTACTTGGTGCTCATAGCAGTACATTCCAGGTGCCACCCCGGGAAACCGTCGCCCCATGGCGAAGGCCAGCGCATTATATGTTCCGGCTCTGCACGTTTCCACAGCGCGAAGTCAGCAGAATTACGCTTCTCGTCCTGTCCGGCAAGTTCACGGCTGTTGGCCAGCATGTCGTCCAGGTTGCGTCCGCTAAGCTTGCCATAATTATGACTTTCGTTAAACTTCACCACATCAAAATACACCGAACCATTGCTTTCGTAAGCAAAACCATTGGCTATAATCTCCTTAATGGTTTCTATCTGTTCTATAATATGTCCGGTAGCGGTAGGCTCTATGCTGGGCGGCATGTTATTGAACAACTCAAGTATCTGGTGAAAATCTACCGAATACTGCTGTACAATTTCCATTGGCTCCAGCTTTTCCAGCCTTGCTTTTTTTGCAATTTTATCTTCACCTTCGTCGGCATCATCTTCTATGTGGCCTACGTCGGTAATATTACGCACATACCTTACCTTGTACCCAAGATGCTTCAGGTAACGGTTCACCAGGTCAAAAGATATAAAGGTGCGGCAGTTGCCCAGGTGCACGTTGCTGTATACAGTGGGGCCGCACACATACATGCCTACATTTCCCTCTGTAATAGGGGCAAACACCTCTTTATCGCCCGAAAGCGAGTTGTATATCTTTAGTTGCTGGTTAAGGTAAAGCTGCATATTTATGATTTAAGTTTTTTTAAAACTGGGTGTCAAGTTTTATGTAATCCAGGAATTCCCTGCGTACATGTTCGTCTTTAAATTTACCGCCAAATTCGCTGGTTACGGTACTGCTTTCAATATCGCGTATACCGCGTGAATTTACACACAGGTGCTTGGCATCAATCACGCAGGCTACGTCTTGCGTGCCCAGTACGCGCTGCATTTCCTGTACTATCTGCATGGTAAGGCGCTCCTGCACCTGCGGACGCTTGGCGTAGAAATCTACAATACGGTTCATTTTGCTAAGGCCTATTACAGAGCCGTTGCTAATATAAGCAACATGTGCACGCCCCACAATAGGTAAAAGGTGGTGTTCGCAGGTAGAATATACAGTGATGTTTTTTTCTACCAGCATTTCGCCGTATTTGTATTTGTTTTCAAACGTAGAAGAGCCCGGTTTTTTATTCGGGTTAAGCCCGCCGAAAATCTCTTTTACAAACATTTTTGCCACGCGGTTTGGCGTACCCTTCAGGCTGTCGTCTGTAAGGTCCATACCCAGGGTGTTCAGTATGCTTTCTACGTCTTTTTTTATCAGTGCAATCTTTTCTTCGTCAGATAGTTGAAAGGCATCTTCCCTTATAGGGGTTTCTGCGCTGGTTGCTATATGGTTCTCGCCAAGGTCGTCGCGAAAATCGTCGTTATGAGTCATTACAAAGTGTATTAGCGTATATAAATAGTGTGCAAAGATAGTTAGAAAACTTTTATTGTTAACCTACTGTTTAAATGCCTTGTTGAAACACCCTTGTAACAGCTGTTTTTTGCTGCTGACACTTCTTTATGTATTTTTTTAAAATTTGGCGAATGCTGCATGTATAGTTTAATTTCAATGAAAAAGTGTTAAAAAAGAATTTTTTCACAAAATCGGGTAGGGTATACGTTATTTGAAATGTTAACATAAAAAATGTGAATTTTATGTTGTGTAAAGTTCATTTTATTGTAATTTTCGCGTTTCAAAAATCATTCTCTGAAAATGAATAAATACTACTTATTATGCTTTCTTAGCCTGCTGACATTTAATGTTTTTGGCCAGGGAAGTGATGCTTCGGAAATGGATCCGTTTTGTGCGGGAGGTACCACACTCACATTTCCCAGTGCTACCGGCACTGCTATTGACCCAACCGATGCCCAGAACTACGGTTGTTTATTTACTCAGCCAAACCCATCGTGGTTTTACATGCAGATAGATGTGTCTGGTAACCTTGTGTTTAACCTTAACCAGGTAAGTACAAATGGTAACCCTATAGACGTGGATTTTATCTGCTGGGGTCCGTTTGTTGGTCCGCCACCTGTTTTCGGCCCTACTAACCTTAACTCAACTACAGAGGTAGATTGTAGTTATTCGGGTTCGGCTACTGAGCAGATTAATATACCTAACGCCCAGTCGGGTATGTACTATGTAGTACTTATAACCAACTTTAACGGTAGTGCCGGGCAGATAAGCCTTACCCAGACCAATTCAGGCCAAAACGGCGCAGGTTCTACTACCTGTGCTATCCTTTGTCCGCTTACAATAGGTGAGGATTTTATCCTTTGTCCCGATACTACGGCTAACTTAACTGCGGTATTCACCCCGCAGGGCACGTATAATGGTAACCTTACTACTATACAGTGGTACAATGGCCCTACGCCTATACCGAATGCTAACGGCACTTCTTTAACCATTAGTGAGCCGGGGACATATTCGGTAAGCATTACAAACCCTGCTTGTGGCTCCAGTGCTATTACTGACAGTGTTGTTGTTTCGGGTCCTGGTGAATTTCCTACTTCAGACCCTGAGGATATTACCATATGTGGTGTAGGGGCACCACCTTATACTTTTGACCTTACCCAAAACGATGCAATTATATTAAACGGGCAGGATGCCAGTTTATTCCCTATTACATATTTTGAAAGTGAAGCCGATGCTATTGAAGGTTTCCCTTTTATATATCCTCCCGCTTCATATCAAGGTGTAGACGGGCAGGAGATATGGGCTGTTATTGAAGATTATGAAACAGGATGTAAAATAAGGAGAAGTTTTGTACTGCATGCAAACCCTGCACCGCAGCCACCGGCGCTTTCTAATTTTTACGCCTGTGATATAGACCATAACAACGTAGAAACATTTGACCTTACCGTACAGGATGGTCCGGCGCTTGCGCTTTCTGACCCGAATGATTTTACGGTTACTTATTATACTACTTCGGCTGATGCTGATGCTAATGAGAATGAGATTAACAACCCAAGTATTTATACTACACCGGGAGGTATGGTTTACGTGCGTGTTACCAATAATGCTGACGAAGACTGTTATGGTACTACCAGCTTTATGATTGTGGTTACACCACAACCTGAAGTTACAGCCCCTGCCGATGCATATATTTGTAGTGATAGTTCATATATCCTTCCTGCTCTTACAGAAGGTAGTTATTATACCGGTCCCGGCGGAACAGGAACTGTACTTGCAGAAGGTACTGCTATTACAACTACGCAAACTATATATGTGTATGCTGTAAACGGATCGGCTCCTAACACCTGTACAGACGAAGACAGCTTTACTGTTACCGTATTCCCACAGCCTACAGCTCCTGAAATAGCAGATGTAACAGAGTGTAGCAGCTATACACTTGAGCCAATTACCGGGGCGGTTTACCGCACTGCTACAGGCGGTTTAGGCATCCAGTTATTCCCGGGTGATATACTTACGCAGACCCGTACGGTTTATGTATGGGCACAGACAGGCGATGCCAACGTAACTTGTACG
>NZ_JBUYSX010000007.1:0-385564 GCF_055231775.1 Flavobacterium niveum | reverse complement strand
TACCTGCGTATTATACTTCTTCAGGAGTAAAAATCTTGTCAAGGTCTTCCTTGCATATGGGTTTCAGCAGGTAGTCTTTTACTATGTTGCTGTACTGGCGTGCCTTGTTAAGGTCGTGCTCGTCGTTAGATGAACTTATCATAAATATGGTACACTGCCCTATACTACTGCCCAGCAGCTCTTTAAATTCCTCTAAAAACTGCCAGCCGTCCATAATAGGCATGTTCACGTCAAGCAAAATCAATGAAGGCAATGTACCCGAAATCAAATCGTTCTTCAGGGTATCTATAGCTTCCTGCCCGTTACTGAAAAACAGCGGGCTTACTTCTATGTTATTTTGCTTAAACAGGTTTTTAAGCAAAAAGTGGTATATCTTGTCGTCGTCTATTACATACATACGGCTAACTTTCCTCATTGAAATATAATTTAAACACGGTACCCTTATCTACCTCACTGGTCACTTCTATTTTTCCGCCCATGGCTTCAATCTGGTTCTTGGTAATAAACAGCCCTATCCCACGCGAATTCTGGTGTTTGTGGAATGTTTTGTACATACCAAAAAGGGCATTCTTGTGTTTTTTAAGGTCGATACCAAGGCCGTTGTCGCTAATGTAAAGTACCTTTTTACGGTGTTCTATAGCGTAATCATACGAAATAACAGGCTTGCGTTCAGAGCTTGAGTATTTAATTGCGTTGGTTGTAAAATTAAGCAATACACTTTCCAGGTATGCCGGGTTGTAATTTACCGTTACATCGAGCGGTATGTTAATTTCTATGGTAACGCCGTGCTTACTTATCTCATTGTGCAAAATGGTAAGGATATTTTTCAGCGTGCTCCTCAGGTTTATCTGTTCCTTTACACTTTTTACCTCGGTTTGTATTTCCACCAGCTCCTTCAGGTGGCTTATGGTTATGGTAAGCCCGTCAGATATGCCCTCCAGGTGTTCCATCATCTGCGCCTTTTCGCTTTCGTCTGCAGTTTTAAACAGGTCCAGCAGCATTTTAAGGTTGCCGGCATGCGAGCGCAGGTTGTGCGACACTATGTGGGCAAAGTTGCTCAGGCGGTTGTTCTGTTCGCCAATAATGGTTATGGTACGTCCCAGGTTTATCTCCTTCTCCTTCAGCTCGGTAATATCTTTAAGCGTACCTACGGCGCGGTAGGGCTGCCTGTCTTTGGTATACTCCACTATCTGGCCTCGGCTCATTACCCAACGGTAACCGTCAGTAGTGTGCTTTATGCGGTAAATATGCTCAAAGCGCGGCGTTTTACCGTTTATGTAATCGGTTACGGCTTTTATATGTCCTTTAATATCCTCTTTATGTATAAGGCTGCGCCATTGTTCCTGTGTCCACACCACCTCTTTGGGTTCCATGCCCACAATTTTCATGGTCTGTGCCGAAAAATATACCTCGTTGTACTGCATATTATAGTCCCAAATCCCTTCCGCGGCCGCTTCAAGGGCAAAACGGATGCGTGCCTCACTGCCTTTCAGGCGTATTTCCTGCTCTTTCTGCTGGCTTACATCGCTCATACGGCCATAAAACAGCACATTGCCATCTTCCAGCATTTCGGGGTTGGCATGTACCTTTATCCATCGGTAGCCTTTAAGCGGCAATGCCACCTGGTACTCGTAGTCCCATGCTTTGTTGTGCTTTCGGGCGCGGTGCAGTGCTACATAAAAACTACGCTGGTAGGTATCTACAATGCGGCTGTTCAGCGCAGTAACAAAATCATCCATCAGCTCTGCCGATGTCAGTTCGTATATGTTATTTACCGACTCGTTGCAAAACAACAGGGTGTACGTGTTATCAGCCTTCCATAGCAGGTTAAAGATAACATCGGGTACCTGGTCCATAAGCCTTTTATAAAAGGCATTCAGCGGCTGGGCTGCATCTAAATCGGAAGAACCGTAAAGCTTCATGTGATAAATTTAAAACAAAAAGGAATAGTAATGTAAAAAATCGGCAGAATGTTTATTTACGCGGGTGAAAAGCATTTACTACACTACTCAGGAAGCTGCGGTCTACGTGCATATACACCTCTGTAGTGGTTATGGACTCGTGCCCCAGCATAAGCTGTATGGAGCGCAGGTCGGCGCCGTTTTCCAGTAAATGGGTGGCAAACGAGTGCCTGAAGGTGTGCGGGCTTATGGTTTTTTGCAGGCCTATTTTATCGGCCAGCCTACGTATAATAGTAAATACCATAGCACGTGTAAGGCCTGTACCCCTACGGCTCAGGAACACTGTATCGCCATGCCCTGCTTTCGGTGTTTGCAGCACCCTTACTTCATCTATATAAATAGAAAGGTACTTTTGCGTATAAGGGCTAAGCGGCACAAAACGCTGCTTGCTGCCCTTACCCGTTACCCGTATAAAGCCTTCGTTAAAAAACAAATCAGACAGTTGCAGCCCTGTAAGTTCAGATACCCGAAGGCCACACCCGTACAGGGTTTCCAGCATGGCGCGGTTGCGTTCGCCCTCATTATCCAGCATTATGGCGGCAATAAGCGCATCTATTTCGGCAGTGCTTAGGGTATCAGGGAGCCTGCGGCCGGTTTTTGGCACTTCTATAAACTCCATAGGCATGTCTTTACGGTAGTCTTCAAACAGCATAAAGTTAAAAAAACTCTTAAGCCCCGATATTAAACGTGCCCGGCTGCGGGGTGCCAGCTCGCCCGCTATGTGGTAAATAAACTGTTGCAGGGTATCTTCGGTTATGTTTACAGGCGAAACATCAATACCGTTATTTTCCAGGTATTTAAGCAGCCTTTCTATATCGAAGATATAGTTTACCAGCGAGTTTTCCGATAGGCCACGCTCTATTTTCAGGTAGGTTTTATACTCCCTTATGTACCTGCTCCACGGCTGCATGTGCGGTTAAAGTTATGTGAATTAAGAAATCGTTGATAAAAGCCCCAATTTTAAACATATAATTTTGGAAAACAAAACTAAAACTAATTAAACATGAAACTATTTAAGATTTTAACAGTTAGCACCCTTATGCTTGGCGGTATAGCGGCCACATATGCACAGGATAATGCCGGGGGTACGGGTAAAAGTTCATCAATAAGCTTTGGTGTTAAGGGCGGTTTAAACCTTGCTTCGGTTAGCGGCGATGATTTTGACCCTGAGGCGCGTACCAGCTTCCACGCCGGTTTGTTTGCCGAATTTCCTATAGCGCCCGATATGTTTTCATTACAGGTGGAAGCACTATACTCAGGCCAGGGATTTGAAAGCGATGTAGACGGCGAAATATTTGGCGGCAACGGCAAGGTAGAATACCAGTTGGACTATATTAACGTACCCGTGCTGGCCAAATTCTACATACTGGAAGGCCTGAGCCTGGAAGCCGGCCCTCAGTTCAGCTTTAAGGTAAACGAAGAAATAGATGCCGATGCCAATGCCGACGGTGGCGACTGGAACCTTAACGAAGCCAAGGATTTTGAATTTGGCGTATCGGGTGGCGTAAGCTTCGAAACCCCGGTGGGCATTTTTGCCACAGCGCGCTACAACCAGGGTATTACTGATATTATAGAAGATGTGGATGCCAAAAACGCTGTTTTCCAGATAGGCTTAGGATATAAGTTTTAATACGATACAGGATTTGAAGATTAAGTTTGGTTGGTTACACAACGAAAAAGGGGTTGCAACATGCACCCCTTTTCTATTTTATTTTGGATTTACTGGATTATTGGATTTTTAGACTTCTTAGAAAGTTAGATTGTTTGATTGCTATGAATAGAATGTTGGATATTTATACTCTTTAAATCCAATCTTCACTTTTGGCTTTCTAAAAATCTACCTCAAATACACTTCGGTAACCACATCCCTGCCCAGCGATTCGTTAATCATCTTTACAATCTTTTCGCGGCCATAGCTCAGCTCCTCACGCAGCACTGCCGAAGTAAGTTCTACGTACAGCACACTACCCTTCAGCACTACATCGCGGGTATAGCTGTTTACCCCGGGTCCCATAAGTGTAGCCCAGGCATCGCGTACGTTTATGGCATCCATGCCCTTTTGCAGGTGGTTTTCCTGTATAAAAGCCTTCAGCACATCGCCCACCGCATTAGAATCTTTAAGCCGTTTTGCCATTATTTAAGGGTAAAGGGTTCCGGTTTTTTATAATGGTATTCTATTTTATGCTGGTTTCGCACCACCAGTTCCTCGTCGTTAGCACTCAGCAGGGTTTCGTCCCACTGCGCATACGGCGTGGTATAGTGCAGTACCACACTGTCGCCACGGCGTTGTATGGTAAAGCTTTCGCTAAGGTCATTGGCTCGGTACGTACCGTCAAACTGCGGCATGGCCTTTTTACGGAAGCCAGCCGTGTCCTTCACCTCAAAGTAGTCTATGGTAGGGTTAGCGCCATAGTCCTTTTCAGTACCGTCGGGCAATACCACCCTTTCTATTTCCCAGTAGCCGTTTAGTGCGGCATAGCTGTTACCTTCAAAACGTTTTTTGCAGCCCGCCATTGTGGCCAGCAGTAAAAAAATAAAAACCAGTTTCTTCATAACCGTAAAATGTAGGGGGCAAATTTACGTATAAATGTGTACTACAAACGAACAATATGCATTATAAAAATTCAGGAAATTTTACCACAAGACTCACAAGGTTTCTCACGAAGGTGCACGGGGCAAAGCCTATCCGCCGTAGGCGGGAGAACACAAAGCTTTGCGCAACAACCTTGTGAACTTCAATCCCAATAATTGGGATTGGTATATTTGTATCAAAAAATTTAGTAATTCACTTTGTGCCCATTGTGAAAAACTTAGTGCACCTCGTGGTAAAAAACTATTAGCCGGAGATTGGGCAATTTATTATCTTTGGTAAAAACCACTGTTTATGAAAAAGATAGCCCTGTTATGCGCCATAGCCAGTGTAATGCTTACCGGTTTTGGCATCCGCAAAAAGCCTGCAGGCGATATGTATTTCCCGCCGGTAAACTCAGGCCAATGGGAAACCGTAAGCATGGAATCGCTCGGCTGGAACGAAGCCGCAGCCCAACCTCTGTATGATTTCCTTGAAGAAAAAAATACCAAAGCCTTTATAATATTGGTAAACGGCCGTATAGCCACCGAAAAATACTTTAACCACGGGGGGCCGCGTAAGCCCTGGTACTGGGCCAGTGCCGGGAAAACGCTTACAGCTACTGTATTTGGCATAGCGCAGCAGGAAGGTTTTGTGAGCATAGACAAAAAGGTGACCGATTACCTGGGCAAGGGCTGGACGAGCGCACCACCCGAAAAGGAAAACCTGATTACCTGCCACCACCTGCTTACAATGACCAGCGGCCTGGCCGACGGCAATAACGAGGTTACCCCCGATAAGCTTACCTACAAAGCCGATGCCGGTACACGCTGGGCATACCATAATGCCTACGTAAAGCTACAGGATGTAATAGCTGCTGCCACAAAGCAGACCTGGGAAGAATATTTTAACCAAAGCCTGAAGGAAAAAATAGGCATGACGGGCGCCTGGACCACACTGGGCAAGCACGATGTTTTCAGCGTGTATTGGAGCAATGCCCGCAGTATGGCGCGTTTTGGCCTGCTGGCGCTGAATAAAGGCAACTGGGATGGCACGCAGGTGGTAAACGAGAAGTATTTTGAACAGGCGGTAAACACATCGCAGGACCTGAACAAATCCTATGGTTACCTGTGGTGGCTTAACGGCAAGCAGAATTTCAGGCTTCCGGCTACGCAAATGGATTTTAAAGGCCCGCTGATTCCCGATGCGCCTGCCGATATGTATGCCGCACTGGGCAAAAACGACCAGAAGATATATGTAATCCCATCACGCAATATGGTGATTATCCGCATGGGCAATTCGGCCGAAGGCGAAAATTTTGCCAAATCGGGTTTTGACAACAACCTCTGGAAAAAAATAAACGACGTTATTAAATAACGCCGTTTATGGTATTTTTTGTTGTTTTCCTTTCGGTATTTAATTCCTCGCAAAGCCGCCAAGACGGTAAGAAATAGATGGCTTCGTTCCTCGCCATGACAAAGCCTGAAAACTGGAATGGTAAACCCAGCATCCTTTTCTCCATTCCGAAGGAATGCTTTGTGGCCTTTCAGCACAACGCACTAAAAACTTCGGGAGACTTTGGGCTTCCTTTGAGGGACTTTGGGTAATAGCCCTCTGTGCAGCTCTGTGACTCCTCCGTGTATCTCCGTGTTACAATTTCTCACAAAGCAGCAGAGCATGGGATGGCTTCGTTCCTCGCCATGACTGACTCAACCGAAAACTGCGACTGTAAACTCTTAAAGGAATCGGTACAGCACGTTTATATTTACCCCCGAATTGTTAAATGAGGTATCTAAATAGTTTTCAAGGTAATCGCGTTTGGCTATGTAACGTACTTCGGCGCTGATTTCTTTAGTGATGTAACAGCCCGCCCCTACAGTAAAAGTTGCCACACCCTGCGCATCGGTACTCCAGCCCATGGGAGACGAACTGCCCGAAGTGGTAGCGCTGCGGTTCATTTCTACCTTAGTGCCCAGTGGCTGTGATATGCCAAAGGTACCGTCTATATAAACACGTTTTACATCGTTAATACTGAACGAATAACGCGGCCCCACAGCTAAATCTGCCGAAATGCCCGATACTTTATAGGTATCTTTAAATACGTACGTTGAACCCGGCGAAGGCATATACCTGCCCGAAATCTCGGCGTCTATATATTCTACCCCAACCCTTGCAAAGAACGACAACCCCCTGAATTCGTTATAAAAAGAAACCTCGGCACCGGCACGGTACACCGGGCCGCTTTCTTTACCCGAAAAATCATATGCCATTGCAGACACCTCGTTGCTTGCAAACAGTACACCCGCATATCCCGAAAGTGCAAAATGGTTATCGCCTTTTTCTTCTGCCACTTTAGGTAGTTCAGATGTATGGCCTGTACAGTCGTTGTAGTGTTTTATGGCTTCGGTAAGTGCCTTGCGGCTGTAAGCAGTTTTAGCATATACCTGCGGGCTTTCGCCTTTGCACAAAAAGTTTTGGGCCAGCTGCCTCCTGAACTCTGTATTCTGCATTTCCTGCCCGGTTTGCAGCTTATACCTGCGGTACACCAGCTGCACATACCTTACATCCCCTTCCTGCTTGTAGAAAAACTTTTCGTTGCCATTATCGGTATTTACATACAGCGATACTTCGCTTTTCAGCAACAGTTCCAGGAATACCTCTTTCTTTACAAAATCGGCTTCTTTGCTCATCGCCGACTTGTTGCTGCCGCCATCGGCATCTATATCAACAAAAAGTCTTGTAAACGTACGCCCTGCTACGCTGTATTCTTTGATTAATTCCGGCGAAAGTTTGCTGTACTCACCGCTTTCATTCTCGCTAAAGCGCAGTAAGGAAACATCGGTATAATCGGTATATTTAAAATACCCTTCCGTTTTTTGGCCGTTGGCAGTTACATAATAGCCTTTTACCGTTTCCTGGGCAAAGGCACACACCACTGTAAAGAACAGTACAGCAGCAAATAAGCATTTTTTCATGGTTAGTTATTAAGTTGACGCAATATATTCACATTTTCTTAAAAAGAAAATACGTACATATAAAGTCAGGCATTTTTTAAAAAAATATAAAATTTTGATTACCAACAATTAATAAAGCCTAAAACGTATAGCGTAGGTTAACCCACAACCTGTTTAGCTTTATAGTGGTAAAGTCGGCACCCTCATACTCACGGGAAAAATCAGTATGCAGCTCTAACCCATATTTATTATTGTACTGGTAACCTATACCGGCGGTATAAAAGAAGTCGCTTTTCAGCGGATAGGTATGGGTATATGATACCGTACCATTTACCGTTGTGGTTTCGTGCCTGTGCGACGAATCTCCGAAAGGTATAGCCACAGCATACGCCACATCGGCAAACAGCGTATGTACCCCGGCAAAATTAAAGTTATACCTTGGCCCCACATACAGGTCGGCAAAACCGCTTTTTACGGTATGGGTATCGGTAATGGTACGCGAGGTGCTTACAGTGGTCACCTTATTTTCAGACGATACGTTTTCGTACATTGCTTTAAAAAAGAACGAAAACATGCCCGAAGGCAGTGTAAGCGCTACTTCGCCCCCGCCGGTAAACAACATATTGTTCACACTGGCCGGTATAGGTTCTATATTGCTTATCCCGGTCTTAGTGTTGCCCGCACCGGCAAGAAGGGTAAACGAAAACTTAGACTTTTTACTGGTCGTAGCACTATATTCTTTACTGCTGTTTTCGCCACCCGTACAGGTATTGTACTTACGGAATATCTTTTCAAGTTCGGTTTTGTTATATTTAACCAATGAAAATTCAGATGCTTTTGCACCCGGGCAACTCACATCGTTATACAGCTGCTGACGGAACTGGTTGTTTTCGCCTATTTCGTTTTGATTAGCCATATACTGCTTGTACACCAACTGGTTAAGGGCTATATTTTTGCTTTTTACATCAAAAAAATACTTTACGCCCTTATCGCTGGTATACGAATAAAGCGAGGCATCGCCTTCTATAATAACGTTCAGGAATATCGTTTTGGTAATCCACTCCGGCATTTTGGCCGTGCCGTGGTCACTCCCCATAAGCCTGGAATCGTCTAGTTTTACCGTAACCTTACGGAAAACCACATCGTCACCCGCTCCGTATTCGCTTACGGTTTCAGGGTCAATTTTAGTGTAATCCGTTCCGTTTTCAGCCGAAGTAAAGTACAGGTTGTTCTCGTTGTAAAAATTAACCTGCTTAAAGTAGCCCTCACTCCGCGCACCGCCACCGGTAGTGTAATACCCTTTTACATTTTGGGCATTAAGGGTAAATACTGCAAAAAGCAGCGCAACGAACAGCGTAAACTGTTTCATAATTATGGTTGGTTTAGGTTAAAACAATTCGTAATAAAAACGCTCTGTAAGGTGGCCAAAACAATCAGCATCGCGCCTGCAATAATCGCCAGGCGAGAAAAATTTGGTTTATACAGTGCCAAAACCTGCAATACTATGGCAGCCACATACATACCCGACGCATAATAGTACGGAGTAAGGACATAATGCAAAAGCGATTTTGGGATAAGCGGGTTGGTCATGTCACTCTTAACATCAAAGTAACGGATGCAGAAATGAACCAGCCCTAATACGGCTATGAACAGGATAATGAAGTGTGGTCTCCTGTTATTGTTTGTGTTGGTTGTTTGGTTTTCGGTTGGTTGCATAAACAGCGGTTATTGCTGTTCCATTCCGAGCGAAACGCAGTGGAATGGAGAAATCTCTATGGTTAAATAAATCTCTTTAAATCGAGATACTGATTCTGAGATGTCTCCACTACGCTGCGCTCCGGTCGATATGGAAAAAATCTTATTTAAAGAAAGAATCCACAAATTCAAACTTGTTAAATACCTGTAGGTCTTCTATGCCTTCGCCTACGCCTATGTATTTAACCGGTATTTTAAACTGGTCTGATATGCCTATAACCACACCACCTTTGGCAGTACCGTCCAGCTTGGTTACGGCAAGGCAGGTCACCTCTGTAGCAGCAGTAAACTGTTTGGCCTGTTCAAAGGCATTTTGCCCGGTAGAGCCGTCCAGTACCAGCAGTACATCGTGCGGGGCATCATCCACCACCTTTTGCATCACGCGTTTTACTTTGGTAAGCTCGTTCATAAGGCCCACTTTGTTATGTAGTCGGCCTGCGGTATCTATAATTACCACATCGGCATTTTGTTTTACGGCACTCTGTATGGTATCAAACGCCACCGAAGCAGGGTCACTACCCATTTGCTGGCGTACTATAGGCACCCCTACCCTGTCTGCCCATACCTGTAGCTGGTCTATGGCCGCCGCACGAAAGGTATCGGCTGCACCAAGCACCACATTAAGTCCGGCTTTTTTAAACTGGTAGGCCAGCTTGCCTATGGTAGTGGTTTTACCCACACCGTTTACGCCCACCACCATAAGCACATACGGCTTTTTGTTGGCAGGGATTTCAAAATCGGCTGCATCGCCGGTATTGGTTTCGCTAAGCAGTGCACCGATTTCCTCGCGCAGTAGTCCGTTCAGCTCTTCCGTACCAAGGTATTTATCGCGAGATACACGCTCTTCTATACGCTCTATGATTTTAAGGGTAGTGTCTACGCCCACGTCAGAACTTACCAGTACTTCCTCAAGGTTATCCAGCACTTCGGCATCTACCTTGCTTTTTCCGGCTACGGCTTTAGACAGTTTAGAAAAAAAAGAGGTCTTCGTTTTTTCGAGGCCCTTGTCCAGGGTCTCCTTTTTTTCCGAAGAAAATATTTTTTTAAAGAAATTCATATATACAGTTACTTCGTCTTTAGTTTTGTGGGATAAAGATAAAAACAAAAAAGCTACTTTCTTTATGTGAAAGTAGCTTTTCTATATATTGTAAGGATAATTATTTCTTCTTAAGAAATGCATCCACTTCTTCTGGAGACATAACGCTCTCAACGAAAGTATAAGCACCTGATTTAGGTGATTTTACCATTTTGATTGCTTTTGTTAACCTCTTTGAAGCTGTCTGTAACGTTGCTACGGTTTTCTTTGCCATGACTCAGTCCTGATTATTTTATTTCTTTATGAACAGTTACTTTCTTCAATACAGGGTTAAACTTCTTGATTTCAAGCCTGTCTGGAGTGTTTTTTTTGTTTTTGGTAGTAATATACCTTGAAGTACCCGGCATACCAGAGTTTTTATGCTCTGTACACTCTAGGATTACCTGGATTCTGTTACCTTTCTTTGCCATCGTGTAATATATATTAAGGAGGTGTAACCGGATTAATTATTTAATGAATCCGTTAGCTTTGGCCTCTTTTAAAACCGCGGCTATACCGTTTTTGTTAATCGTTTTGATTGTAGAAGCAGCTACCCTAAGAGTGATCCACCTGTCTTCTTCAGGAAGATAAAAACGCTTCTTAACTAAGTTTACACTAAACTTACGCTTAGTCTTGTTCATCGCGTGGGAAACGTTATTTCCAACCATCGCTTTTTTACCGGTAAGGGCACAAACTCTTGACATTATTTCTTGCTTTTATATCGTTATTCAAAATCAGGGTGCAAAGTAACAAAAAATAAAAATATTACGCAAACGTAATGTATTAGTTTTTTAAAATTTCCTTATAAAGCAATTCCAGCGCCTTTTCAGCTGCCCGTGCTATCACCTTTTCACGCGGTTGCCCGAAGTCAAACTTATGGCTGTAAACACCACTAGGTGTTGCAATGCCTATAAACACAGTACCCACATCGGCAGCGGCATCGCCCTTAGACGGGCCTGCATTTCCGGTGGTGGAAATGGCATAATCCGTCCCGAATATTTTTTTTGCGCGCGTGGCCATAACCTCCGCTACCTTAGCGCTTACCGGGCTGTAAATATCTATAAGCTGGTGCTCTACGCCCAGCACTTTTATCTTACTTTCTGTAGCATACGTTACGGCACTACCCTTAAAGTACGCAGAAGAGCCTGCCACACTGGTAAACAGGGTACCTACCTTACCCCCGGTACAACTTTCGGCTGCGGCTACAGTAACGCCTTTTTCCTGCATCAGGCGGCCTATAACCACCTCAAGCGGGTCGTCTTCGTCCATACCCACAATAATGTCGCCTATAATATTTTTAAGCTTGGCAGCTTCGTTTTCTATGGCATTACGCAGTTGTGCTTCATCAGTACCCTGGCCGCTCAGCCTTAACCTTACCTTACCGGGGCTTGGCAAATACGCCAGTTTTATAAATGACGGAAGGCTGTTTTCCCAGTTTTCTATACGTTCGGCTACAAGGCTTTCGCCCTGCCCGTAGGTTAGTATGGTTTTATGGATAATATACGGTCGCTCAAACTCCGCTATAAGCTTTGGCACTACCGCGTTTTCCATGATGTATTTCATTTCATACGGCACACCCGGCAGCGATATAAACACCGTATCGGCCCTTTTCATCCACATGCCCGGTGCTGTACCCACTTCGTTGTGCAATACGGTAGCCTTGCTGGGCACCAGTGCCTGGTCTCGGTTCATCTGGCTTGCAGGGCGGTTCATGGCCTTTTCTATCAGCTTTACCACATGGGCTTCCACCTCCTCATTACGCACCAGGTGGTCGTCAAAATACTCGCAAAAAGTATTCTTTGTAATATCGTCCTTTGTAGGGCCGAGGCCTCCGGTTACTATAACCAGCTGCACACGGTTTTGCAGGTACGCCAGCGTATCCAGTATGTGGCGGCGCTCATCGCTTACCGAAAACATTTCGAACACGGCTATACCTATTTTATCCAGCGCCTTGGCTATATATGCCGAATTAGTATCTACAATCTGGCCTATGAGTATTTCGTCGCCTACGGTTACTACAGCAGCTTTCATATCCTACAGGTTATAATTCTTTTTTACTTCCTTAAGTGTATTTTCCACATGGTGCCTCAGGCTCTTTACCACATCTTTTATTTCCTTGCGCCTGCCTTCGGCCTTGGTCCATTTTTCTATGGCCAGCACATCGTCATACGCCAGTTCCATGCCCAGCAGGTCCAGCGTGGGTTTTATTTTGTGTGCCGCCTGGTACACCCTTTTATAGTCTTTATCCTCCAGCCCCTCGCGGATGTTCTTAATTTCCGTGGGAACCTCCTCTGTAAAGAGGGTAACTATCTGCTTTGCAAAATCCTCATCGTTATCAGAAATTGCATATACTTTTGATAAATTGTAATGAAGCGCCATATTCCGTTTCCTTATTACTTTACCTGAATTTTAAACAACTTCTTCCCTTCCAGGAAGCCTTCCAGCACATCGCCTTCGGCTACTTTGCCCACACCCTCGGGGGTACCGGTATACAGTACATCGCCCGTGCGCAGGGTTACATATTTACTCACCTCGGCTATCAGCTCGTTTATTTTCCAAATCATGTGGCTTGTATTGCCTTTCTGAACTATATCGCCGTTTTTGTGCAGCTCAAAGTTAACATCATCTACCGATGCATACTCCGTTTTTGGCACGAAATCGCCCACCACAGCCGAACCGTCAAACGCTTTGGCTTTTTCCCACGGCAGGCCTTTTGCCTTTAGCGCATCCTGCACATCGCGGGCAGTAAAATCGATACCCACACTTATTTCGTCGTAATATTTATGGGCAAATTTAGCATCTATATACTTACCTATCTTGCTTATTTTTACAATAACCTCCACCTCATAATGCACCTCTTTCGAAAAATCAGGGATAATAAAGGGGTATTGCTTTTGCAGCACGGCGGTATCGGGCTTCATGAACACCACGGGTTCGGCCGGGCGCTCGTTTTGCAGCTCGGCAATGTGGTTTACATAGTTCCTCCCGATGCAGATAATCTTCATAACTATAAAATTGGATGGTGCGTTATGCTAATTTATTGTTTAATTTCCTAAGCTTGATGGCCGTTAATACTTTTTTAGTATACAACGGGAAATCAGCACTCTGGAACCAGCCGTAGTAGCCCGGCTCCTGCTGCAGCACCTGCTCTACCCTTACGTTTTTAAACTTACCAAAGGTAAATACCTCCTGCCCCTGGTCGTCCAGCGCTATGAAGCCGGCAAAGTCTACCGCTTTTTTACGTGTAGTGTATTCCGACAGCAGGCGCATGTCGTTTTCCAAATCGTCATAACGGTCCAGCTGGGCTTTCAGTATTTCGTAAGTCGCATTGGTATCGGCAGCAGCAGTGTGTGCATTTTCCAGGGTTTGCCCGCAGTAAAACTTGTAGGCGGCACTAAGGGTGCGCTCCTCCTTTTTATGGAAAATGGTCTGCACGTCTACGGCAACGCGGTTTTTCATATCAAAGTCCACCCCGGCGCGGATAAGCTCCTCAGCCAGCAGCGGGATATCAAAACGGTCTGAATTGTACCCGGCAAGGTCGGCATCCTTTATCATATTATATACCTGTGCTGACAGCTGCTTAAAGGTAGGCTCGTTAGCCACCTTATCGTCGGTAATACCGTGAAACACCGTAGTAGCGGGTGGTATAGGCCTTTCGGGGTTTACCAGCCAGGTACGGCTTTCTTTGTTACCGTTAGGGAAAACCTTTAATATTGAGATTTCTACAATACGGTCTTTAGTTATATCAGTGCCTGTGGTTTCCAGGTCGAAAAAACAAATTGGGCGGTGCAGTTTCAGTTCCATACATCTTTATATTATAACAAATATAGGGCAGCAAAATTATAAAAAGAATAGTCTTAACCGATTTCTGCTGCTGCAAAATGTAAAAGATTTAATTACATTCCCATACATAGTTCGATGTTTCGTAGGTTTTCTGCTTATAATCAAAGTGCCACCACTCGCTTTCAAAGGGCGTAAAACCAGCCTCAATCATTATGGTACGCAGGCGTTTGCGGTTTTTCCGCGCCTTCCTCGGTATGTCCTTATAAGCATAATGCGATATTTCCGAAAACTCATCAAAAGCCCCGCCCATATCCAGCAGTTCGCCGTTTTCATCCGCCAGCGAAATATCTACCGCCTGCCCCCTGTTGTGGTTACTGCCCTTACCCGGCTTGGCCACGTACAGCGGATTGTTTACCAACTCATACATCTTATATTGTATGGGATACGGACGGTAGCAGTCGTACATCACCAGTCGGTATCCCTTTTCGGCAGCCAGTGCATTGGCGCGTTCCAATGCTTCGGCAACCTCAGGACGCAACAGGCAGCGCGCGCAGGGATATACTTTTTCGTGCATGAAGTTGGCAGTATCGGCATAGGTCATTTTATTCAGCGGTCCCAACGAATCAAACTGTACCTCAGCCCACTCATCGCTGAGCTTGTGGGTTATTTTTGCAGGCTGGGCGAATGCGGTTATGGTGATAAAAAGGAGTATGTGGTGGAATATTTTCATGTAACGGGTTTGTGTAAATATAGGGGAATTATATAAAAACAGAAAATCCCGCCGGTGCGGGATTTTCAATATTCTTTTTCTTACCTACATTATCTTTTTCACCAAGGTACTACCGTCCTGCAACTTAGCCTGGATGATAAGCACATTGTCTGCAACGTCTGCGTATTTTAATGATACTTTGTTATCCTGTAGTTTATCGGCCTGGGCCACCAACCTGCCCAAAAGGTCGTACACCGCAACCGAAGACAATGTCGTGGTAGGGCACTCCACATCTACCGTATTATTTTTCTTCAGGGCAATGAGCGATGGTTTTACAACAGCCTCAGGGGTTGCTGTTTTCAGTGCTGCGCCGGTGCTGTTAAAACGGGCTATATTACTGCGGTGGTTACCGTCATAACGGCTAAACCTTCCACCTATAACTACTTTATCTTCCTGATAATATACTGCATTTACAGAGGGCGACCACTCATAAATAGTATGCTCACCAAAAGCTTCATCTAAAGTGCCATCAGTATTATATCTCCTGAATAGAAATCCCAACTCATTATCATTATTATTTATAAAAAACATTTTGCCGTCTCCCTGGATAAATGATAATGCCCCATAATCATCGTCAGACAACTCAAAATCAGCTTCATAAACACCATTAGCATCCATCCTGCGGTATAAAGTTGTACTCGGCACATTTTCACCATTATAAATAATTTCAGATGTAATGTATTTCCCATTATTATCAGGCCATAGCCCTCTCGTGTTTGCAAAATAATCCCCTCCTATGAAAGGGAAGCTATTGTCTACAGTACCATCACTGTTTATTTTTACTATTTTAGGATCAGCAGTACCTCCACCTACACTTAACAACATTTTCCCATCAGGTAAAATTTCTAAATTACCCAAAGGAGAATAAGGTGATGAATAAATAGCTGTAACAGGTAATTGAAAACTTTCATCCAGCGTACCGTCTATATTAATGCGGCAGGCAAGATAAACATTTGCGGCAGCGTTTCCGTACGTTAAAGGAAGCGAGCCGTACACTATTAATTTTCCATCCGGCTGTAGTTTACAACCCCAAACATACGAATAAGCAACTAAAAACATCCCCGTTAAATCATACGATGTATCCAGGCTACCATCAGCATTAATTCTTGCTATATACTTACGGGTTATACCATTATACGAAGTAAAATCACCATATAGTATATACTTACCATCATTTTGGCGTAAAATTTCGCTTATCCTTTTATTAGGCCCTTCTCCAGGATTAAATCCATCTACCAATGCTCCATCACCATCAATCAGTGCAATGCTCTTGTGAGGCTGCCCGTTATAATGACTAAACCATCCTCCGATAAGCATATTGCCATTACCTGCATCGGTTATTGCAGTAACCGGGTTGTTTGCACCGGTAGGATATTCATATCCGGTATAATCAGGGGTACCATCATAGTTTAAAGGGAAAACATAATTTGCCGGTGTGTTGTTATAATTTACAAACATACCGCCCAAATAAATGTTACTCTCAGTAAGCGCTACGCCAAGTATGTTTCCTTCAGGATCCGTCTGTGGGGCATTAAAGGTAGTGTCTACCGTTCCGTCTTCGTTAAATCGTATAGCACCCCGTGCATAATAATCACCTAAATTTGAAAAAGATCCTACAAAAATAATTTTACCATCGGGCTGTATTGCTATATCGGTCACTATCGCATACATGCCTGTCCCCACAGCAAATGTTGTATCTTTAGTACCATTGGTATTTATCCTTGCAATGCCTTTATGATCCACTCCATTCAGTGTTTCAAAGCTTCCGCCAATAACGATTTTGCCATCCGGCTGTATAGCAACGGCCCTTATCTCAAAATTTGTAAAGACTATGGCAAAAGAGGTATCGGCTGAGCCATCTGTATTAAACCGCCTTAATGCCCCTCCGCTGTAGTTGCCCGGCACTATTACTTTACCGTCTGCCTGCACAGCAATATCCAGTACAACACTATACGTTGCAGCAAGGTTAAACGTTGTATCAAGTGTTCCGTCAGTATTTAGCCGTATTACCTTTTTTACAACAACATCATTGTAGGTGGTGAAACTACCACAAAGCAACAGCTTTCCGTCGGCCTGTGCTTTTATTTCATATACATAATCATCCGTAGTTCCGTTTGTAAAAGAAGTATCCAGTGAACCGTCACTATTCAGGCGTATCACATTACCTACAGACGTACCATTGTATTCTGTAAAATAACCGGCAATTACTATTTTACCATCACTTTGTAATGCAGCAGCCGACACACCACCATTTAAAGCCGAACCAATATTAAATGAGGTATCTATACTTTTATCAGCATTAATACGAACAATATGGTGCGAATCTACATTATTGTACTTCTCAAACCTTCCGTAGATGATAAGTTTCCCGTCCGGGCATACCAAAAAGTCCTGTACAGGCCCGTCTGTACTGGTGCCTATAGAAGTATCTGCGGGGTTAAACGCAGGGTCGTTAGCGCCCTCCTGGGCATAAAGGGTTAATCCCAATAAAAATACAGCGAGTAATTTTAAGAGTTTCATATGTGGTTGATTTAGCTCCAAATATATAAAAAGCCCCGCAATAGCGGGGCTCCCATATAAAATAAAAATTTAAAATCTTAATAATCCCTGTTCACGTCAAATGCTTCCAGGTATTCGGCTACGCGTTTTACGAAAGAGCCACCCAGTGCACCGTCTACCACGCGGTGGTCGTAGCTGTGCGACAGGAACATCTTTTGGCGGATGCCTATAAAATCGCCCTCAGGGGTTTCTATAACTGCCGGCACTTTACGTATAGCACCAAGCGCAAGGATACCCACCTGCGGCTGGTTAATTATCGGCGTACCAAACACACTGCCAAACGTACCTACGTTGGTCACCGTATAAGTACCACCTTGCGTATCGTCCGGTTTTAGTTTACCGGCCTTGGCACGGTTACCCAGGTCATTTACAGCCTTGGCCATACCCACAAGGTTCAGCTGGTCGGCATTTTTAATCACCGGTACTATAAGGTTACCATTTGGCAGGGCCGCAGCCATACCCAGGTTAATGTTTTTCTTTTTAATAATGTACTCGCCGTCCACGCTTATGTTCATCATCGGGAAGTCCTTCAGCGCTTTAGCTACAGCCTCCATAAATATAGGGGTAAAGGTAAGCTTCTCGCCCTCGCGTTTCTCGAAAGCCGACTTCACCTTATCGCGCCATTTTACTATGTTGGTCACATCTACCTCAATGAACGACTGCACGTGCGCCGACGTTTGCACGCTCTGCACCATATAGCCCGAAATAAGCTTACGCATACGGTCCATTTCCACAATCTCATCGCCACCGTTTACCGATACCGGAACAGCTTTAGTTGCCGGTTGTTGGTTGTTGGTTGTTGGAGCAACAGGTGTTGAAGCCGGTGTAGCCGATGGCTGAGCGCTGATAGCTGATAGCTGGCCGCTCTTCCTCTTCTCCACATACTCCAGTATATCATTCTTGGTAACGCGGCCGTCTTTGCCGGTACCGTTTATGCTTTCCAGTTCGGCAAGGCTTACGCCCTCCTCTTTGGCAATATTTTTCACCAATGGCGAGTAGAACTTATCAGTACCCGAAAAATCTACGGGAGCAGATACGCTTTCTACCGCAGCAGCAACCGATTTCTCGATAGCTTCCACATGTGCAGCGCTTTCGACAGGGGCAGCTTCGGCAACCGGGGCCACAGCTACAGCGCCGCCTTCGGTTTCTATATAGGCTATCGTCTGGCCTACCTGCACCACATCGTTTACATTAAAAAGTATCTCGCTAAGCACCCCCGAAACTTCAGACGGCACTTCAGAATCCACCTTATCGGTAGCAATTTCCAATATCGCCTCATCGGCCTCTATTGGGTCGCCTACTTTTTTAAGCCAATTCGTTATGGTTGCTTCGGCAACACTTTCTCCCATTTTGGGCAACTTAAGTTCAAATTTTGCCATATTGTTAATCAAATGGTGTATTTCAAATTTATGTTTGCGAATTTAATAAAAAATCAATCCAAAAAATATTTCGAAAACATTTTTTCTCACGATTTAATCGATATCACCGTGCCGCGGTCGTCGCTGCTGTTACTGCCTATGATAAAATCGGCGCCATCGGGCTTCATTTTATAGGTAAATGCACCGCCGTGCTGTTCCATAAAGGCTATCATTTGCCCGTAAGGCACAGTAGCGGCATCAAAGATAACCTCAGCACCCGCGTGTTGTAAAAATACGCTTTCTGCATGTAAATCGGGCACGGTTACCAATGGTTTTTGCAAAACATCCTGTAAAGCCGTAGTTAGCTGCCCGTTACCCGACACCAAAATATACGACTGCGGCACCACAACCTTGCCCGTGCGGTTCTTTTTTACGAACATAAAAGCAAACGCCCCTAAGCGCATAAACAGGTCGAACACCGGGTATGACCTGAAGTGCTTTTTATAAAAAAACTGCATCGCCTCACGGAAACGCCTCATGTACGTACCGTCCTTTACCGTGCTTTCTCCCTTAAAGTGGATAGCTGTTACCTTACCAAAGTAATAATTGCCCAGTCCCTTTTTAGTCACAGTATACGACAGGTCGAAATCATCGCTGTACATAAAGCAGTCCTCATCAAAGCCGCCCACTTCCAGGTACAGGCTGCGCTCCATAAACATAAAGGCGCCCACCAGTATATCGGTAGTACCTATACCGTTTTGGACAACGGCCTTGTTATAATATTTGTTGAATGATTTCACCCCCGGGAACATCTTATACAGCCCCGATATTTTGGTAAACGCTACCCAGGGTGTAGGTAGCCCGCGCTTGCTTTCCGGCAAAAAGTTACCCCGGCCGTCCACAAGCTTTATGCCTGTAATACCTGTATTTAGTGTATCGCCAACAAACCGGAACAGCTTATCAAACGTATCTTCGGCTACCACCGTATCGGGGTTCAGTATGCATACGTAGTCGCCTTTGGCAGCAGCCACACCTATATTATTACCCTTGGGGAAACCACTGTTTTCGGGGTTTTCTATCAGCACCACATCGGGGAAGTACTGCTTCACCATGGCACAGCTGTCGTCGGGTGAGTTGTTGTCTACCACAATAATCTCCGCATTGAGATGGCGGGTGGCACGTTGCACGCTTTGCAGGCACAGGTGCAAAAAATGGCGCACATTGTAGTTTAGTATAATTACCGATAAACGCATTGCACAAAGATAAGCAAGTTACTATATCATTAAAAATTTTACCCAAATGATGAAACAAATAACTACATTTAGTCACCAATAGTATAAACAACCCTTTATGAAAAGATTTATCGTACTATCCGCTGCGTTTTTCTGCTTATCGGCTTACGCCCAAAACTATACCCGCCGCGACAGCCTGCAGGGTGGCCTGCGTCCCGAACGTACCAGTTACGACGTGCTGCGCTACGACCTTAATATTACCGTAGACCCCGAAAAGAAGTTTATTAAAGGGTACAACGATATTACCTTTAAGGCCACCGAAGCTACCAGCCGCATACAGGTAGACCTTTTCGAAAACATGAAGATAGACGGAATAACGCTGGGCAAGATTAAACCCACCTACAAGCGCGATAACGATGCGGTGTTTATTACCTTCCCGAAACCTTTGGAAAAAGATAAGGAGTATACGCTGCGTTTTTCATATTCGGGGAATCCGGTCATTGCTAAAAATGCCCCGTGGGACGGCGGTTTTGTGTTTACCAATGATACCAACGGCAAACCGTGGATTGGCGTAGCCGTGCAGGGAACAGGTGCCAGCCTTTGGTACCCTGTAAAAGACCACCAGACCGACGAACCCGACCGTGGTGCCAGCATAAAAGTGGCCGTACCAAATGGCCTTATGGACGTGAGCAATGGCCGATTTATAGGCAGCACCGACCTGAAAAACGGTTACACCCGTTGGGACTGGGAGGTAAAAAACCCCATAAACAACTACGATATCACCGTAAACATAGCCGACTACGAGCACATACACGACCAGTACAACAGCCTGAGCCTGGACTACTACGTGCTGCGTGGCAATGTTGATAAGGCTAAAAAGCAGTTTGATGAAGTAAAACCTATGCTGCAATGCTTTGAAGAAAAATTCGGCCCCTACCCTTTCTATGAAGACGGTTACAAACTGGTGGAAACGCCCTATTTGGGCATGGAACACCAAAGTGCCGTGGCGTATGGAAACAACTACCGCAAGGGCTATATGGGCATGGATATATCCGGGACGGGCGTAGGTATGAAATTTGACTATATCGTGGTGCACGAAAGCGGGCACGAGTGGTTTGGCAACAGCATTACCAGTAAGGATATCGCCGATATGTGGATTCACGAGGGCTTTACCACCTACAGCGAAACGGTATATGTGGAATGCCGCGAGGGCTATGACCAGGCCATGAAATACATTTACGGCCAGCGCCGCAGCGTAGAAAACCGCAAGCCTGCCATAGGCATCTTCGGGGTGAACAAGGAAGGCAGCGGCGATATGTACTTTAAAGGCGCCCTGATGCTGAACACCCTGCGTAATGTGGTTAACGATGATGCCAAATGGTGGAAACTGATATACGATTACAGTACCAAATACAAAAAACAGGTTATTGATACCGAAACGGTAATAAGCTTCTTCAACTCTCAAACCGGGCTGGAGCTTACTCCCATTTTTAACCAGTACCTGCGCTATGCGAAAATCCCGGTACTGCAACTGAAGCTCGAAGGCAATGCCCTGCAATACCGCTGGGTAACGGACGAACCCAACTTTGCCATGCCGGTAGAAGTTACCATTGCAGGCAAAACCCTTCGCCTTGCTGCCACTAACGACTGGAAAAAGGAAACGGTACAGGCAACGTCATTAAGCGATGTAGCTGTGTCTGATAAAAAGTTTTATGTAAAAACGGAGAAGCTGTAGGATTTTACCTTTTAGCTACGGAGGATCGGCATATCTATAGAAAATATTGAAGAATCGCATTTTAGGAGTTCCGGAGGAACGGCATACAATCATAAAAATATGCCGCTCCTCTGGAGCTCTGCCCACTCTTGCCTATCCAATAGCTATAGATATGCCACCCCTCCGGGGTTTACTAACGGACAAAGTTAAGGTTTCGAACACCAGTGAAACCATACCCAAACTGGTGAAGCAAGTGGAACACCCGATTGCAATTACTACTTTCGAAATAGTTTCATTTAACATAAACGGAAGCAGGAATACCTTATTTATCAATCAGGTCTTTCTGCTCCTGTTGTTTGTAATATTCCTGTAGTACATAAAAAGCCTTCTTTCTATTGCCCTCGCCGTCTATCAGCCCTTTGCGGTTAAAGCCGTTCTGGTAATCGGGGTTATTTCTCTTTGGCGACCTGAAATCGATGAGTATCCACGGGCTTACGCCAATGTAGTTTTTAGGGAAACGGTTTTTAAACATTTCTATCTGCTCCTTATAATACCATTCCTGGTACTCCTCGCTAAAACGGGCTTCCTTACTGTCGTGGAAACCGGTTTTTGCCTCGGCGCCTGTTTCACTGATAAAGAACGGCTTCTTGTACTTAGTGTCCCATTTTGCCGTCCTGCAGCCATCAGGCGTAGAGCCGTACCAACCCAGGTATTCGTTCAGCGAAACAATATCGGTATATTCCCCCAGCGGGTCGTCTACGTAATTAACGCCTGCATTATACCTTACTTCCAATGCCGCCGAAACAAGCCTTGAAGGGTCCTGTGCCTTGGCATCTTTGGCAAGGGTACTCATAAAAAGGTTCCTATTTTCGCTTACCGGAGTTTCATTGCCCACAGACCACACGAATACCGATGCCCTGTTCCTGTCCCTGGTAATCATTTCCTTCAGTTGTTGCTGCGCTTTTTTAAGTACTTCAGGGTTACCAAAGTCGATGGTCCAGTACACAGGGATTTCATCCCATACAAGTATGCCCAACGAATCTGCCACACGCACCATATTTTCATTGTGAGGATAATGGGCAAGGCGCACCATATTGGCATGGAGATCTTTTACATAGCCAAAGAGTTTTTCGGCATCCTGCCTGCTGTGCGCACGGCGAGCCACAACTTCCTCATGGAGGCATATCCCCCTTAAAAAGAGTTCAGTACCGTTAAGCAGCAGCTTCTCACCGTCTGTTCTTATGGTACGGAAACCTATTTTATCAGCAAGCACCTGGCCGTTATAGGTAAGGTGTACATTATACAGCTTCGGGTTTTTGGTAGACCACAAACTTAGGTTCCGGGCTTCAAAGGCTATTGCCACAGAATCTCCCTTTACTTTAAACTCCTTGCTCACCTTCAGTTCGGGGATTTCAACAACCACCTTACCATCAGCAACCGGTTCGTTAAGCTTCACCCAGCCTTTAATGCGGTAGCGTTTGCTTTTTTTCGCCGCGGCAATATCCATCCCTTCGTCCAGCTGTACCTGGTATTGCCCGATAAATTGTTTGGGTACAATAAGCAAATTTACATCCCTTGTAATGCCGCCGTAGTTCCACCAGTCGGTATTGGTTGTAGGGACTTCATCTACAAAGCGTTTGTTGTTTACCTTCACCACAAGGTTATTACCCGAGGGTTTTAATAAACCGGCAGGTACCTTAAAATTAAAAGGGGTAAAACCACCTTTGTGTACACCCAGTTTCTTGCCGTTAAGGTACACCTGCGCCTCATAATTTACCGCCCCGAAATAAAGGTATGCATCTTCAGTGCTTTTCATTACAGGCCGGTCAAACGCTTTATGGTACCACACCGTGCCTTCATAATATGTTAAGGCCTCAACCTGCGTATTCCAGTCGCCCGGCACCTGTATGCTGTACGGGTCTTTGTAGCCGTGTTCGGCCCAGTCGCTTTTATTTTCACTAACGGGTACATTCCAGTAAGCCCCCGGGTCATTTTCCTTCTTTTCTTTTAACCGGTAATCATACCCCCCGGTTTCATAAGGGTCGGCTATGTAATGCCAGGTGCCGTTCAGGGAAACTGATTTCCTGCCTTCGGTATTTATTATCAGGTTTTCCTGGGCACTGCTACAGATGGCCCACAGGCAAAAGAAAAGTGAAAAATAATGTTTCATCGATGTTTGTTGATTTTGTATGGTTTTAAAAACACAAAGCATTCAGGCAATAAACCCTATTGTAAATAAAATTCCCTGCCCCGGCATAAAAACCAAAGCAGGGAACCAAATGAAATTATACTTCAAAAACCTTTACCGTTTCACTGCGCTGAATTTTGCCCGTGCCGGTTTCGGTAAACTGCGTTATAAACAGCACCTCTTTTGGTTTTTCATATTTATCAAGGGCTATGTAGGCATCATCGGTTACGGTATAGGGTTCGCCCTCTATAACCAGCACCAGCCTTTCGCCCAGTACATCGTCAGGGATGCCGTATACAAAGAAGCGCTGCGAAATAAACGACGACAGCTTCTCCTCTATCTGCTCAGGGTACAGCTTTATACCGCCGCTGTTTATCACATTATCTACCCTGCCCAGCCAGATAAAATGTCCGGCATCCAGCACCGAAGCCAGGTCATTTGTTACCACCGTGGTATCTGCTACGTTAGGCGCATAAATAACCAGGCAGCCGCGTGCATCGGCGCTTACGGTTACGCCCGGCAGTGTAGTAAAGGCCACTTCGCCTATACGTTTGGCCGCAATATGGGTCACGGTTTCGGTCATGGCGTAGGTTTCCCAAATTTCGGTAGACAGCGTTTGCAGCCTTGCCGAAAGCGACGGGCTTACCCTGCCCCCGCCCAGTATCAGTTTTTTTACCTGCCCGAGTTTATCAAACGACTGCTCGGCCTGCAGGGGTACCATGGCGGCAAAATCGTATACCTTATCGTTCCCTTCCAGCGGATTGGAAACCGGCGGCGCCATATCCAGCTGCCAGCCGTTTATTATGGCGCGGACCAGCATCATTTTTCCTGCTACGTATTGCGCGGGCAGGCACAGCAATGCCTTGGTATGGTCGTGTTCGCCAAAAAAATCAGCCGTGGCCAAGGCTGAATTTACCATGTGTTCTTTCTTTATGCGGATAAGCTTGGGAATCCCTGTAGTACCTGAGGTACGTATGGCCACATAATCCTTTTCATCAAACCAGTCGAGCAAAAAATCACCCACGGGGTGCTCGTAGGCCTCCCCTTCCTTAATAAGGTCGTAAGCCAGTTTGCGGAGGGCTTCTGCCGTAAAGCGGAAACCGTTCAGCCTGAAATCGGGGTGTACAAATCCTGTTTCGTAGTGGTGCATAGCGTTTGGTTTTTTGGGTTAAACAGCGTCTGCCGGAAGCGTGATTTTACCAGTAAGGCGTTGCTTCCAGTTGTTCCATTTATATATCCTGGAGAAAATAAACAGCAATATCGGGAATAATACCAGCACCGGCAGCAGCACATCTATACCTGCTGAGGGTGCCGAAACATCTTTAAATACCGAAGGCGTTTGTATGGCACTGTAGTCGCTTGTTATGAGCAGGCAGGCCACAAGGTTATTGGCCGCATGGAAACCCAGCGCCAGTTCCAGGCCTTCGTCCATAAGGGTTATGGCCCCTAAAAAGAAGCCCGTACCGATGTAATACAGCAGTACCAGCGGGCCCATTTCAGCTACTTCGGGGTTGGCAATGTGCATCAGCCCGAACATCAGCGACGTAATTACAAAAGCCGCCAACCTGCTTCGGGTAGCAATGCCTATGCCCTGCATAAGGTAGCCCCTGAAAAAATATTCTTCAAAGCTGGTTTGCATGGGCAGCAGCACTACAGATACGGCAGTGAGTATAAGGAACGGCTTCAGGTGGAAGTTCAGTACAAAGCTATCCGGGTCGGCATAATAGGATGCAAATATGGTTATGGCGTTAAACACCCCCCATATAGAAAACGAGGTGAAAATCCGTTTCCAGTCTACCTCCCTGCGCGATGTGGTAAGGCTGCGTATGGTTTGGTGGTGTACCAGCATTACATAGCCCAAAAGCATCAGCAGGAGGATTCCCATAAAGCCGACAGTTTGTATAAATACAGGCATTTCGCCTTGCTGCTCTATCACCTGTTGCATGGCAGCATTTGTGTCTATATCCGAAATAAGCACTGCCACAAGATTAATCAGGATAATAAAAATAAAGAACGCCGAAAACGGCACATACTTGCTGAATTTAAAAGTGCTGTTGTAAGCCTGCTCTATGTACATTATTAAAGAATTGTTAGTATTTGCATTACTACATTAAATATACAACAATTTATAATCATATTGGCATACCTTTGCAAAAAAGAATCAAAAGTGCTTACCATATACCATAACCCACGCTGCGGCAAGTCGCGCGAGGGATTACAACTCATTGAAAACCTTAACCTTCCCTATAAAACCGTAAACTACCTTACGCATCCGCTTACCGAAAAGCAGCTTACCGCACTCATAAAAAAGCTGGGCATAGCGCCTATCGGCCTTGTACGTACCAAAGAAACCCTTTGGAAAGAGCAGTTCAATGGCAAAATCCTTACCGATGAAGAGGTGGTGCAGGCATTGGTACAAAACCCCATACTCATAGAGCGTCCCATAGTGGTAAACGGCCGCAAGGCAGTAATAGCCCGCCCCGCCGAACGGATTTATGAGGTATTGGGCAGGAATTTTAACAAAGCTTTAAGAGTTTCTGATTAAACCTTACGGCACGCATACCGTCATATCACCAAAACTTTACTTACTATATAATTACTTTCATGAAAAAACATCTGCAAACAACCTTTCTACTTGCGCTGTTGCTTGCCGCATTTACCGGCTTTGCACAAAACCCCTCGCAGGGTGGCGGCACGGTAAAAGTAACCGGAAAGGTTATAGACCAGGACAGCAAACAGCCCCTGGAGTTTACTAACGTTATTATACAAACCCCCGCAAACGTAACCGTGGCAGGCGGCCTTACCGATGCTAACGGCCAATATAGCCTGGAAGTGAAACCAGGCACCTACAATATTAAATTCGATTTTATTTCGTTTAAACCGCAACTAATAAACGGCAAACAGATAACCGGCGATACCAACCTGGGCGTGATAACCCTGGCACCCGATGCTACTGTACTGAAGGATGTGGAAATTACCGCAGAACGCAGCACCGTAGAAATTAAGCTGGACAAACGCGTATACAGCGTGGGCAATGACATGATGGTAAAAGGCGGTACCGTAAGCGACGTACTGGACAACGTACCTTCGCTTTCAGTGGATGCCGAGGGTAACGTGGCACTGCGTGGCAACCAAAGTGTAACCATACTTATAGACGGCCGCCCGAGCAACCTGGCAGGCAGTAACGTAGCCGAGGTGCTGCGCCTGCTTCCGGCAGATTCTGTAGATAAGGTAGAGGTTATAACCAACCCGTCGGCGCGCTATGATGCCGAAGGCGGTGGCGGTATTGTAAACATTGTACTGAAAAAAGGAAAGGCAAACGGCTTTAACGGTTCGGTGGTGGCCAATACGGGCGACCCGGCTAACCACGGTATAAGCACCAACCTTAACTTCAGGGGCGATAACTTTAACCTGTACAGCAACCTGGGCTACAACTACCGTAACAATCCGGGCAACTCGTTTACTAACAGCCGTTACCTTGACGACGATAACAACACCACAAGCTACACCAACGAACGCCGCAAAAATGAGCGCATCCGTAAGGGCTTTAACGCCAGCCTTGGCCTGGAATGGTTTATAGACAGTACATTTACATGGACAAACTCGGTTAGTGTGCGCCGCAACGTGGGTAACAACCCGGCCAAGACGTACTACGATAACTACTTTGCCGATGGCAGCTTTAACAACACCCGTTACCGCTACAACGACGAAGACGATGAAGAAAGCAACGTAAACTATGCTACCAGCTTCCTTAAAAAATTCGATGATAAAGGGCACGAACTGAAAGTAGATGCTTCGGTTTCTAAAAATATAGACGATGAGGATGCCAACATATCAGACATGATACTGGATGCAGCAGATACATCAGGCGACACCTACCAGCGTACCCGTAACGACCAGGATGAAACACGCGGGCTTGTACAGGCCGATTATGTTTTGCCCGTAGGCGAAAACGGTAAGTTTGAGGCCGGTTACCGTGGCAGCTTCACTACCATAACTACCGATGCCGTAGCCGAAAACCTGGAAGGTGGCGAATGGGTAAACAACGAAAACTACAGCAACCTGCTGGAATATAAAGAAAAGGTAAACGCCCTGTATACGCAGTACGGCAACAAGATTGGTAAATTCTCGTATATGGCGGGCCTTCGCTGGGAAGACTCTAACATCGATGTAAACCAGCTGAACCTGGACGACTACCACAACAAGCGCTACAATAACTTCTTTCCGAGTGCGTTCCTTGGGTATGAGTTTTCTAATGGCAGCAACCTTACGCTGAGCTACAGCCGCCGTATAAACCGCCCGCGCGGCAGGTTCCTTAACCCGTTCTCAGGGTTACAGAGTAACATCAACATTTTCAGGGGTAACCCGGACCTTAACCCGAGCAAGACCCACGCCATAGACCTTGCCTACCTTAAAAAGTGGGATAAGGTAACACTGAGCACCTCAGCCTACCTGAACGTGACTGACGACAGCTTCCAGTTTGTAAGGCAGCTATCAGGTGATTATGTAACACAGGCCGTAGGCGGTGAGGATATTATAAACCCAGACGGCTCTGTTACCGTAGTAGACGGGCAGGACGTAAGGACTCCTGTAATACTTACCACCCCGGTGAATCTTGCCAAAGAATACCGTTTTGGTTTTGAGTTTAACGTAAACTATACACCGTTTAAATGGTGGAGGATAAACAGTAACTTTAACTTCTTCCGTAACCAGACCAAAGGTGATTATACCTTTAGCTATGAAGACAGTAACACAGGTGAAACCATTACTGATTACCAGGATTTCAATTTTACAGCCTATACCTGGACCAGCCGTATCAACTCAAAAATAACATTGCCGTACAAAATAGACTGGCAGCTGAACGGCCAGTATGAGGCGCCGCAGAAAAGTGCACAGGGCAAACGCCGTGCACAGGCAGGCCTTAATACCGCACTGAGCAAGGATATACTGAAAGACAAGGCTACTATAGCCCTGAACGTACAGGATATTTTTAACTCGCGTAAAATGAAGAATGAAACGTATATAGCGGGCCAGGTGCAGTCGTACAGCGAAATGCAGTGGCGCGTAAGGCAGGTAACCCTGTCATTTACCTACCGCTTTAACATGACCAAAAGCGACAGGCAGAAAGAACAACAACGCCAACGCCAGGACGACGGCGGCGGCGAATATATGGGAGGTTAATTACGACGAAAAAGGAGGCTTAGGCCTCCTTTTTTTATGGAACGGGTGTTAGCCCCCGCCCCATCGGTCAATCACAAAAACAATTAGTTTCCCTCTTGTACGCTTATCTGCGCCTGTTCCAGGATATTTAGTTCTTGTATTTTGTTGCTTTTTGCTGCAATAAGCAAATTAGCCGGGTACCTGAAGTTGGCACCCTTTATAATAAAGTCCACCTTAATACGGGTATTGCCGTTTTCTTTGGTTTCACTTTTAATTTCGTAGCTGTCAAATTTTGGCAGTTGCAACAATATTTGCGGCAGTAGTAAGTCCTCAGTACCCGGGTCTACCTGGCCTATAGTATAGCCCTCTGCCAGTACATTTTTTACAGCATCGGCATTTTGTGTATTCAGCATGGCCAGCACGGCATCTACCTGTGGCTTATACTCGCTTGCTTTTTGTGCTGATACTGTTAATGATACGAACAGTAATACCAGCGGTAATATGAATTTTGTTTTCATGACTAATAGTATTTAAATTAATTATCGGGGATTATACATTGTTTTAATTCTGTGCGGTAGGCAGTTTGGTCTCTACCTGTGCACCTTCAAGTACGTTAAGCTCAGCTATCTTTTTATTGCTGTCCAGTATCAGGAAGTTAGTAGAGTAGCCATACGTGCCGTAGCCTTTTATAAAGAAATCTACCTGAAGCCTTACACCATCTTTCTCTTTGGTTTCAGAAATTATTTCGTAACCGTCAAAATCAGGCAGTTGTTGTAGTATCTGCGGAAGCGATTTTGCTTCGGTACCCGGGAATATCTTATTAATAGAGTACGGGTCGTTTATTACACTGGCTATAACCGAAACATCTTTTGTAGCAAACATCTTCTGTACGGCGTCTACCTGTGGTTTATATTCACTTATTTTTTGTGCCGAAGCGGTTAATGAAACTAACAGCAACACTAACGGTAATATGAATTTTGTTTTCATGACTAAATATTGTTTTAAGATTACAGTACAAATGTAAACCGCTAAAAAGCAACCGATTGTTATGTAGTTTTATCTAGTGTTATTTAGTGTTAAGCGGCAAAAACGCTTTGGGAAAATAACTACATTTGGGCATGGAAAAGAAAAACCTTAAGAAATCAGCCCGGTTTTGGGTGTGGCTGTACGCCGGGCTTATCATACTGTTTTTTACGGTGTTTCAGGCCTACTGGCTGTGGGATGTGTATACAAACCGCCGCGATGTAACCGTACAGGAAACCGAAAACATTATGAAGGAGTACATACTGGGCCGCGATGCATTGCTGCTTACCAATAAGCTTCCGAAAGATTCCAGGGTCCCACCCGAAAGCCTTCGCGAAATGATGACGCTGTCGTCGCAGTCGCAGGTACACGTAGAGGTTGTGGGCGGCGGCGATATGGGCGATGAAAAACTGTCGCACGCACTGGACAGCCTTATGAAAAAGGACAACCTGCTTACCCTTGTAAACCAAATGCTGGAGCCGGTAGTAACTGCTGAAATAAACGAGAAATTTCCGGGACTGGAATTTACACTGGAAAAAAATGCAAAGGCTGCCGGTGCCTCACGCAATATAAAGATAGATTCTAAAATAAACCCTAATGAAAGCTACATGCTGTCCTTTAAAAACCTCAGTATCTACCTTGTATGGAACATGCGCGGGCTTATATTGCTGTCGTTGCTTTGCCTGGCCGTGTGCGTTACCTCGGTATTGTTATTGGTAAAAAACATAAGCAAAAGCCGCAGGCTCATGGAAATGAAGGACAACTTTACCCATAACATTACCCACGAGATAAAAACCCCTATAGCAACACTATTTGCCGCTACTGAGGCGCTGGACAAATACAACATGATACAGGATGAAAGCATGTCGCGCGAGTACATAGGCATCATACAAGCCGGGCTGAAACGCCTGCAATTTATGACCGAAACCATGCTGAACAGCGCCAGCCTTGCCGAAGGCAAACTGATACTGGATAAACAAACAATTTCTGTAAACAGCCTGCTTACCGAAGTGGAAAAAACCGTAGGTCCCTTAGCTGATAAGAAAGAGGCCGTGATAACCTTTACCGGACTAACCGAAGATGGTAGTATATTAGCCGATAAAGAACACCTGACCAATGTATTGTGCAACCTTATAGACAATGCCTTAAAGTACAGTAAGGAAGATGCAAAGATAGCTATACATGCTGCTGATAACGGTAATGCCATAAACATAACCGTAGCCGACAACGGCATAGGCATACCGGCAGAGTACCGTAAGGAAATTTTTAAGCCGTATTTCCGTGTGCCCGAGGGCGACAGGCATAATGTAAAAGGCTACGGACTGGGCCTTAGCTATGTAAAAGACATTATGGAACTGCACGGCGGCGGTATTACGTTGGCCGAAAGCACTTTGGGAGAAGGATCTGTTTTTGAAATAACCCTACCGAAAAACCATGGATGATATTAAGGTACTCTACGTAGAAGACGAGCTGATGCTGGGCAAGGTAACCACCGATGTGCTTACGCGCAGCGGCTTTTCGGTGCGGTGGTTCCATGATGGGGCCAAGGCGCTGGAAGGTTTTGTACCCCACCAGTTTGATATTTGCGTAGTAGATATTATGCTACCGGGTATAGACGGCTATACGCTGGTAAAGGAGTTCCGTAAAACCGACCCTAATGTTCCGGTTATTTTCCTTACGGCGCGTTCGCTTACTGAGGATGTGCTAAAGGGATACGACTTGGGGGGCAACGACTACCTGAAGAAACCCTTCAGTATAGAGGAGCTCATGGTACGCATGAAGGAACTCCTGAAACGCCACAACAAAGCCACTGCTACCGATGCTGAACCAACAGCTCCCGGCATTGTGGAAATTGCGGGCCTGCACTACAATTACGAAACCATGGAACTGGAGCGCGACGGCAAAAAGATAGTACTCACCCACCTGGAAAACGAGCTGCTGCACCGCCTTATAACCCACAAAAACAAAATACTGGAACGCCACCAGGTACTTATGGAACTATGGGGCGACGATACTTTTTTTAACGCCCGCAGCATGGATGTGTTTATTACCCGCATACGCAAGCACTTCGCCGGGATAGACAGCGTATCGTTAGTAAACATACGTGGCATTGGCTATAAGTTTATCGTGAAGTAATGAGCCTCTCCCCACCCCTCTCCGACAGCTATCGTGTGGACACGAATCGCTTTGTGGACATTTTTTTGCTTTCCAAAGGAAAGCCCTGGTGTTCGTGTTAAGCATAATTTAGGTCTTTTGTGGACTTTGTGAAAAACTTTGTGTCCCTTGTGGTAGAAAATTCCTCGCAAAGACGCTAAGTCGCAAAGATGTGTAAACACGATAACTCCAACGGAGAGGGAGCAACCTCACTCAAACCTGAAAAACCTGTGACAATCCTTAAAATCTGTCCCGATGCCTATCGGGATCAGTGTTCCATTTTCTATCGCGTCACAATCAGAAAAAATCATACTTTTGCACTAAAATATTACAATCATGTATAGCTTTTTCGGAACCTGGCCCTGGTATTTGTCGGGCTTTTTAATAGGTGTGGTAATGCTGCTGCTGGTGTACTTCGGTAAAACCTTCGGTATGAGCAGTAACCTGCGCACCATGTGCTCCATACTGGGCGCGGGCAAAACATCAGAATTCTTCAGGTTCGACTGGAAAGCACAGCGCTGGAACCTTGCCGTAGTGGCAGGTGCCATGATAGGCGGTTTTATAGCCACGCACTACCTTACCGATGCCACAAAAAGTGTACAGCTTAACCCTAAAACCGTAACCGAACTGCAACAACTGCACATTGATGCACCAAACGGCAAACTGCTGCCCGATGCCCTTGCCGGTACCGATGCGCTGAAGTCGCCCAAGGTGATACTGATACTGCTTATAGGCGGCGTGCTGGTAGGCTTTGGTACACGTTATGGCGGTGGCTGCACATCAGGGCATGCCATTACCGGGCTTAGCAACCTGCAATTGCCCAGCCTTATTGCTGTTATGGGGTTCTTTATCGGGGGGCTTGTTATGTCGTGGTTTTTGTTGCCTTTAATTTTTGGATAAGATGAAATTATTGAGATTTATACTCGTAGGGATAGTATTCGGCATAGTGCTTACAAAATCAGAAGCCGTGTCGTGGTACCGCATATATGAAATGTTCCACTTCCAGTCGTTCCACATGTTCGGCATCATTGGCGTGGCAGTATGCACCGGGCTTATCGGCCTGCAACTGTTTAAACGCAACAGTGTAAAAGACACAAACGGCCAACTTATAGCCCCGCCGGATAAAGATAAAGGCTTTACCAACTACTTTGTGGGCGGGCTTATCTTCGGTTTGGGCTGGGGTCTTGTGGGTACCTGCCCGGGACCCATATTTATACTTATAGGCTCAGGTTTTATGGGTATCGGTATCGTGCTTATCGGTGCGCTGCTGGGTACCTGGCTGTACGGTGTGCTTAAGAACAAACTGCCGCATTAACCGGCTATAAGCCAACGCAGGGCTTCAATCATTTCCTTGCGCCACAGCTTTTCGTTATGCTGGCCGTTGTGCACTATCTTTTTGTGCAGGCGGCTTTTGTTTTTTATACGCTCCATAACTAACTGCTCCATACGCTCCAGGTCAGGTATGGTAGTGTGGCTTTCGCGGTCACCTGCCATAAGGTAAATGCGGCCGTTTATTTCCGGTATACTTTCGGTTTGGGTGTAGATTTCCTCCCCAAACCAGAATGAAGGCGAAAACACCGCTGCATTGCCAAACACATCAGGATGTTTCAGCGCAGCATAAAACGACAGCAACCCACCTATCGAACTTCCGAAAATACCGGTATTCCGGCTTTCAGGCAATGTCCTGTAATGGCTGTCGATATAAGGCTTCAGGGTATTGATGATAAAGTCAAGGTACACATCGGCATGCCCGCCGCCGTGGGTTTCATTGGCAAACGGGGTCATTTCGTCTATGCGGTTTTTGCCGTGTTCTATACCAATGATAATGGCTTCCACCGGGTCGTGTTTCAGGCGTTCACCGGCAATCCAACTGTGTTTTTCTTCTGCCTGCGCAAAAACGTGCTGGCCGTCGTTCATGTATACCACAGGGTAACGAAAGTCATTCGTGTCGTAACCATCAGGCAGGTGCACCCATATTTTCCTTTCTGAACCAAATTGGGGTGCGTGTATAGAAAAATGTTGTGTGGCAGGTTTGGTGTTGTCCATAGCAGTGTGTGTTTACAACAAACCTACACAATTTACAGGTGGAATTGTCGTAAGGGATTATTAAATGTTGGCCTCACTCAAAGAGCTTTCGTGTGAACACATCTTTGCGGCTTGGCGCCTTTGCGAGAGATTTTTACAATAAGCATAAAAAACTCAGCAGCTAAGTAGCTCAGTGGCTCAACAGCTTTCTCACGGAATCAAATACAAAAAGATACCCGTAAAATGTAGTGCGCTTCCGCCGAGTACAAACACATGCCATATAGCGTGGTTGTACGGGATGCGCTCTTTGGCATAAAAGTAAATGCCAAAAGTATAACACAGCCCGCCACCCAAAATGTACAGCAACATACCCGTAGAAAGGTTGGTTATCATGGGCTTTATGGCTACAATAATCAGCCATCCCATAAGGGCGTACAGCGTAAGAGACAGTTTTTGGTTGTAGCGCAGGGATGTGAATTTAAAGATAAAACCGGCTAAGGCAAACGCCCATATCAGCCCAAAGATGGCCCATCCCCAGGCGCCTTTAAGCCCGATGAGTGCTACAGGTGTATACGTGCCCGCAATAAGCAGGTAAATACACAGGTGGTCGGCCTGTTTTAGTATGCGTTTCCACTTTAGTGTCCAAACTGAGTGGTATACCGTAGACGCCGTGTACAGCAGTATAAGGCTGATGCCAAAAACCAGTGAAGCCGCTATATGCACCGCAGTGCCGTTGATTATGCTGAATGCAAGCATGGCTACCAGCGCTGCTACAGACAATATAGCACCCGTGCCATGGGTAAGGGCATTCCACAGTTCTTCACTTTTACGGTTCTTTTTAACTACAGGTTTCATTGCATCAGTTTTTACAAAGTTACGCAATAATGCTGCCGGGCTATTTTCAATTATGGTTAAAATTAGGGCAGTCTCATTACAGTTTTTTACGGTTTTAGGAGTATAGGGCAAAAATTTTGCCTAAGCCGTATTTAGTTCATACATTAGTGCCGCACACAATAGCAAAAACCAAAGCTCATTACATGAAAACCTTACAAACACTTATGCTGGCTTTATGCCTGCTTTTTGGCCTGCCTGCCAGCTACGCCAAAGTAACCCTGCCAAGCTTCTTTACCAGTAACATGGTACTCCAACAAAAGTCCGCAGTGCCTTTTTTCGGAACCAGTACTGCCAAAGAAGTTACCGTAACCACATCGTGGGACAAAAAATCCTACACTGCCAAAACTGCCAACGGTAAGTGGGAAGTACAGCTTGCCACCCCTGCATACGGCGGGCCGTACACTATACTTATTAAAGACGGCAAGGATAAAATTGAGTTGAAAAACATCCTTATCGGCGAAGTATGGCTGTGTTCGGGCCAGAGTAATATGGAAATGCCGCTGGAAGGCTGGGGCAAGGTAGCCAACTACAAAGAAGAAATAGCCAATGCCAAATACCCTGAAATACGGCTACTGCAGGCCGAACATGTTTTCAGCGAAAAACCGCTGGACGACATCAAGCTGCAATTTGGCGGATGGCAGGTATGCAGCCCTGAAACCATAGGCGAATTCAGCAGTACCGCTTACTTTTTTGCCCGTAAGGTGTACCAGGAAAAGCACATACCTATCGGCCTTATCCACAGCAGCTGGGGCGGTACCATAGCCGAGGCTTGGACAAGCGCCGGTTCGCTTAAGGAAATACACGATTTTAACCAGGCCATAGAAGCCATGGAAGACCCTGAGGTAAAAAATGCACTTCAGAAAAAATATGATACCGATATGGCCGAATGGAATGCAAAGCTTACCGCTAAAGAAGGCAGCATGAAAGACGGTAAAATGGTTTGGGCTGAAGCGGCTTTTAACGATGCTGCGTGGCCTACCATGCCGGTACCTGCGTATTACGAGAATACCGTACTGCCTGATTTTGACGGCATCGTATGGTACCGAAAAACCTTTAACCTGCCAAACGGTGCACCCGGCGACGGCGTACTGGAACTGTACGTAGACGACGATGAAATCACCTGGATAAATGGCGTACAGGTAGGTGCCACACGCGGCTACAACACCCAGAGGAAATATACCATACCGGCTTCGGTATTCCGTAAAGGGGAAAACGTAATTGCCATCCGCAGTTTTGACGGTGCCGGTGGCGGTGGTATTTACGCACCTGAAAACATCGCCATAAAGTTTACCAACCTTTCGGTGCCACTTTCGGGTACGTGGAAGTATAAAGTGGGCGTAAACAGCGCCGACCTTCCTCCGCAGCCGTCTATGCCGGAGAACCAAAACAGGCCTGCGGTGTTGTACAATGCCATGATCCATCCGATACAGAAATACAAGATAGCAGGTGTTATCTGGTACCAGGGCGAGGCTAATGCCACCCGTGCGCAGCAGTACCAAAAGGTATTCCCTACCCTGATTAAAGACTGGCGCAAACAGTTTAACAACCCTGCGCTGCCGTTTTATTTTGTGCAGCTGGCCAACTATAAACAAGTTAAAGACCAGCCTGCCGATGCCGATTGGGCAGAGCTTCGTGAGGCGCAGTTTAAAACGCTTGCCCTGCCGTATACGGGCATGGCTGTGATTACCGATATAGGCGCTGCCGAAGACATTCACCCGAAAAACAAGCAGGACGTGGGTGGCCGACTGGCGTTGATAGCCCTTGCCAAAAACTATGGTGTTAAAGTTGCCTTTACCGGCCCTCTTTATAAGTCGTTCATCAAGAAAGCGAATACCATAGTATTAGACTTTGCCCATGAAGAAGGTATCAAAGCAAAAGACGGTGTGCTGAAAGGATTTGCCATAGCCGGTGCCGACAGGAAATTCTACTGGGCTGATGCCAAAGTGGTAGACGGCAGGATTGTGGTTTCATCACCAAATGTTGCCAATCCTGAAGCTGTGCGCTACAACTGGGCTGATAACCCACAGGGCAACCTTACCAACGATTCGGGATTACCGGCTACATCATTCCGTACCGATAGCTGGCCGGGCGTAACCGACGGCAGGAAATAACCCTGAATCATTACCCATGAAATTAGTAAAGATACTATGCCTGTACGCGCTTATGGCTACGGGCATTTGCCAGGCACAAACCACCGCCCGCAACTGGAACGGTAAAAAATGTGCCGTGGTGCTTACCTATGATGATGCGCTGAATGTGCACCTGGACAAGGTTATCCCCCAACTGAACAGCTTTGGGTTTAAGGGTACGTTTTACCTGATAGGCAATGCAGGTGTGGTAACCAACCGTATTGACGATTGGCGTAAAGCCGCACAACAGGGGCATGAGCTTGGTAACCACACCCTGAACCATCCCTGCATAGGCAGCCTGCCCGGCCGTGGGTTCATAACCCCGGAAACCGACCTTGCCCGTTACACCGTGGCGCGTGCGGTTAGTGAGATACGCGCTACCAATACCATCCTTAAAGCAATTGACGGAAAAAGCCTGCGCACGTTTGCCTACCCGTGTGGCGACCTTACCATAAACGATACGCTGTTTTATGACAGGGTGAAAGGCGAATTTGCCTGCGCGCGTGGCGTGGCCCAGGGCTACCTTCAGGCTAAGGAGGTAAACCTTAGCGATGTGAATGCCTTTGCCGAAATAAACACCACCGCAGACCAGATGATAGCCGAAGTGGAAAAGGCCGAGAAAGCGGGTTCGTTTATAGTGTTTATCTTTCATGGAGTGGGTGGTGAGCATCCGCTGAATGTAGACCTTGAAGAACACCGTAAACTATTGGAATACCTTAAAAAGAAAGAAAAGGACCTATGGGTTACCACCATGGTAGACCTCGCGGTATACATACAAAAAATGCAGCCGACAAAGCGTTAGCATTACAAAATACACAAAAACGAAAATCCCCCTGCACACCGTGTAGGGGGATTTTACTTAGGGGTAGAAGAAAGGGCAAACAAACACAATGGAACGCTCCACCGGTTTACGGTTTGCCTTTAGGATATAATAAAATGAGGTTATAACGCCGGCCTGCCTTTTAAGCACAGCCAACTCAATTTTTGTAGTGGAGGTGATAGTGTAATAACGCTGATGGTGGGATGAATATTGTGGTTTTAACCAAATAAAGTAAGGCCAATCCGATATGGATTGGCCTTACTTTATTCAACGGATAAATCTATGCTTACTCCGTTTTCTTGTTTTTACCGGGAGCGCTGTCCGGGGTCATGCTTTTGGCTACCTGCGCCATGTCCAGTGCTTCGCGCAGCAGTTTTATCTTGCCGTTTTCGGCTACCAGCCTGCCCATGTAAGTCTGGTCGTATTGCTTGCCTGTAGCGGCCACAGTGGTATGCGCATCATACTCGCCAAAAGCCTGGTCCGGTGTATCAATGTGTATTCTGATATTGTCAAATTTAAACCCCGGGAAGGTTTTCGGCAGGTTTTTCAGGAAGTTGTAAATTACATCCTTACCATGCCATTGCCACGGCATACCCAGTGTTTTCAGGTAAGGAAGTTCTATGGTGGCATCATCGGCAAACAGCTCTATAACTTTGTCTGTATCGTTAATATTTGCGAGGTAGCCCAATAGTAATTCTTTGGCAGAAGTTGTCGCAGCAGCCTCCTTGGGTGACCATAATACTACTTTCGGGTTGTTCTTTTCATACCCCTTGCCGTCAGGGTACGAAACCAGTTCCATTTTACTGCCCCACGGCGTTTCAAAATATACCCAGGTTTCGCCCGCAGTATCACCCGATGGCGTGGTGAAAGGCTCACCCAGTATTTTCACACCTTTGCTTTTCAGGTAGTTTACCGATTTGTTGATGTCTGCCGTATAAAACGCAATGTGCGAAGCGCCCAGGTCATCGGCATTGGGTTGTTTGTGGCTGCCTTTGCTGTTGGCATACTCAAAAACCTCTATACTGGCACCGGTACCGGCATGTAGCATTTTTATGGTCACTGCGCCGGTGTTAGGATTTATGTGGTTCAGTTCTTTCCAGGCGGCATCAAGCGGAATGGGGCCGAGCTGTGTTACGGGTGTAAAGCCAAGCGCATCGTTAAAAAAGGTTACAGCTGCTTTAAGGTCGGGCACGTTAATGCCTACGTGGTCTATGCCTGTAATGCCTGCTTTATTTTGGGCAGAGGCATTTTCGGTAGTGGAAAAGAACAGTACTAAATTTAACAGGGCTACTGCCGAAGCCTGTACTTTTTGGGTTTTATGAGTTGTTTTCATGACGTTATTATTTATGTGTTGAAAAATGAGTTGTTGAAAAATTAATTGCTGTATGCGGCTAACCATTTTGCCTTAATATCGGCACGGGCCTGTATAAATTCCTTGTCGGTACCCTGAGCTATGGCATCAAGCGGGAAACGCAGTGGGCGGTCGCCTTTTTTCATTTCCACGAGTTCCAGTATACCGTTGGCTATGGTTTGCGGGTTCATATCGAACTGGGCCATCTTACCAAACAATGCCGCTCCAAGGGCATTAAACTTATCAGTAGCTGCTGTACCATATTGTTCAATGATTTCGGGTTTATCGGCGTGGATGCCCGCTTTAGAACCGTTGTTCATTTCGGTAGGATATACACCCGGCTGAATGCTTACGTTTTCTATACCGTATTCGGCAAGCTCATCCTGTAGGCCTTCGGTAATGCTTTCTACCACCAGCTTAGACGAGATGTACGGAATCATGAACGGAAGCGTATGCCCGCTGGCACCTGTGGTAATGTTGATGATAAGGCCGTTCTTTTCTTTCCTCATAGAAGGCAGCACCGCCTGGTAGGTGCGCAGTACGCCGTATACGTTTACCTCAAACATTCGTTGCATTTGTTCTATCGAATACCCTTCCAGCAAACCGAAACCGCTTACTGCTGCATTGTTTACCAGTACATCTATTTTTCCGTATTTGGTCAGTACCTTATCAAAGGCTGCGGCTACCGAAGCATCGCCGGTAATATCGATATCCACTACCTCTATGTTGTCTATGGCTGAAAGCTCCTGTGCTGCGGCGGCGTTTTTATCGGTTGTATTTCGCATACCGGCAATAACCGAATGGCCTGCGCCTGCTAATGTGATGGCTGTTAGTTTACCAAATCCTGTGCTGGTTCCTGTAATGAAAATTGTTTTTGACATGACTTCTAATTTTTAATGTTTATAATGTTGCTTTTGAACATTACAAAGTTGCGGCAAGCGCCAAACCTGTACATTGATTAGAAATAAGTAAAAACTTGATATAGATCAATTGGAATCCTTTTCCATTTCGACGATAGAAGAAATCTCTAATAAAAAGGGATTTCTCCACTCCGCTACGCTGCGGTCGAAATGGAAAAAAAACTATTTCTTGGCTGTTTGTTTCCTGATACGGCTCAGGGTTTCTGGGGTCATGCCCAGGTAAGAGGCTATCATACCCTGCGGGATGCGTACGGCAAAGCCGGGGTATTTGCTGATAAAGTTGAGGTATTTTTCTTCAGCGGTAAGTGTCAGCGTTGCGGCTATGCGGTTTTGCGCGGCAATAAAACTCCTTTGCAATATGTTTTGTATCATCATATTGAAAGCAGGTATTTCGCGGCACAGCAGCTCAAAATTGTCGTGTGTGAACAATACCAGCTCGCAGTCTTCCACAGCATCGATGTTAAACTTAGACGGTTGTTGTGCCAGCAGGCTTTCGCGGTCGCCTGTCCACCAGTTTTCTATGCTGAAGCTCAGTACGTGTTCCCCGCCCTTTTCATCAACCTTATAGGTACGCAGGCAGCCCTTTGTAACAAAGGCATCGTATTTCCAGATGTCGCCTTCCTGGAGCAGGTACTGTTTTTTACGCAGCTTTTTTATAATGGCAAATGACCGTATGCGCTCCGATTCGGCTTCGGTAAGGGTTGCTTTATCGTCAAGGTATTTGCGGAATACTTCGTACATATGGGATTGATGCTAAACAAGCCGAAAATACTGCATTTAAAAATGAAAACAAAGCGTTTTCCTTACAAAGGCAGCGGTGCGTAGTCCATCCATTTTTTAAAGATGGAAATGCGTTCCTTTATAAAGCGTTCGGTATAGAAGAAGTTCGACCAGTCATCGAAATTCTCGTGGTGGAACTGGAAATAAAACATAAAGAAGCCAAAACCAAACAGCTTCATACTGCCCAGTTCGGTATCGCTTACAGGCCTTACAGTGCGGTAGGCTTCCAGGAATACGGTAAAGCAGCGGTCGGCATGCTCGCGTGTGCATTTTCCCGTCATTACATCAAAAAAGTAATGGACGTAAAAAGTGGTAATATCGTTTATAAGATGCCCTTTTCCTGCAAAATCGAAGTCAAAGAAGGTTATTTTATCTTCTCCCAAAAAATGGAAGTTCTTCGGCAGGAAATCATATTGGCAATATCCTGTGGGAAAATCGTGCAGCGGCAGTTTCTCCAACTCAGCTATTACATACGCGGTTGTTTCTTTAAGGTAAGTGTATTCTTCAGGCAGCTGTTCAAAATCCGGCGCTATAACTTCTAAAGGCTTGCGCAGCATCGTATCTATAGTATACTCCCTGCGCGGAAACTTAAGCTCGGTAGTGGCAGCAATGGTATGGAGCTTTGCCATTTCGGCACCCAATAACTTTAGTTGGGCATCGCTTAGCACGTAAACCGGTTTTCCCTCGGCATAGGTAAACAGCATCCCGAAGCGCTGGCCCTCGGCGGCGTTAAAAGGCGTAAGCATGTCCCCGTAAATATTCGGCAGGGTGTACGATATACTGACACCGTTATCCTTAAAAGCGGTAAGAAGCTCGGCCTCGCCGCGTATTTCGGCTTCAGGGCGGTGGCTGTCGCGGTATATTTTAAAGATGTATCTGGTTTCGGTCGTCTCTACAATATAAGTATCGCTTACGTTATGTATAAGCAGCCTGCATGCGGTTACGGGCAGGCCGTACATATGGCCTATGTAGCTGCCTACTGCCTCGGCCTTAAGCACGGAATACTGGGTCGGGAAAAGGGTCATTATAAGGTCTGGGATATATTAAAAACAAAAAACCGGAAGTTTTAAAACTTCCGGTTTGTGGGGAGAGCAGGATTCGAACCTGCGAAGGTTTCCCAACGGATTTACAGTCCGTCCTCGTTGGCCGCTTGAGTATCTCCCCATAAAGTGTTACTGAAACAGTTTCACTTTTTCGCCATTGCGGTTGCAAATATAGTGTTGTTTTTTTAGTAAGCAAACAAAAAATGCGGTAAAAGCTTAACTAATTTTTAATCGACTGATGTATAGTGGGTAATAACTGAAAATTTTTAATGCCGGTACCGCTATAAATGCAAACAGCCCCTAAAAGGGGCTGTTGTGTAGTATATGCAATGCGTTTATTTCATCAGTTTACCTACTTCTGTAGCCAGGTTATTGCCTACAAGATCGCGGGCTACTACCTTACCATTTGCATCCAGCAGGAACGGGGCCGGTATTTGCTCTACGCCGTACATAGCCGCAATAGGGTCTTGCCAACGCTTAAGGTTAGATATGTGAGACCATGTAAGGCCGTCTTTTTTTATAGCCTCTTTCCAGGCACTTTCATTATCATCAAGCGATACGCTTATAATGTTAAGGCCCGCATCATGATATTTTTTATACAGCGCTACAAGTGCAGGGCTTTCTTTACGGCAAGGGCCACACCAAGATGCCCAAAAATCGATAATCGTAGCCTTTTTACCCATAGCCTGCTTTAGTGCTAACTGCCCTCCCTCGGGTGTTTTGGCAGAGAACTGAGGTGCAGTGTCGCCTACCTTTACAGTAGACTTGGCGGGTTCTGGCTTAGGCTGCGGTACAGCCTGGCTCACTTCTTCCAGCCTTTTAAAATAATCTTCAATCTGCTTGCCCTGCATGGTGTTCCTTACAGAAGCGTCCAGCTTGTCAAACATGGCTTTTACTTCCTTGTCTTCTTTAAAATGGAAACGGTGTACTATGGTAACACCATTAAGGCTGGCTAATGCTTTAGGGTTTTCGGTTACAAACTTGGTAATGTCGGCTTCAAACTTCTCAAGAAGTTCTTTACGCTGTTTCATAAGCTTGTTTGTGGTAACTGTATCTTTCCTTTCTTCAGCCATTTTGTACGGCCTAAGGTTTTTTTTCTCAAAGCTTTGCAGCTTCATACGGTGCGTTTTAAATACCCTTTTCAGGTCTTCAAACTTCTCGTTGTTGTACGTGCCCGAAAGCTTAGAGTTAAGTATAGTATCTTTATCTACAGCTATATCTATACTGCCCGGTTCCAGTACAAAATCAAGGGTTTCCATAGGCTTCTGCTGGAAACGCAGGTAGTATACATCGGCAGCAGATATGGTATCTTTAAATGTAAATTCGGCATTGTGCACCATTACGGTATCTATAGGTGTGGTACCGTTTGGCAGGGCCTTTTCAAGTATTACCATTTTACCTTCCCAAGACGGGTCTACTGTACCGGTTACTTCATATTCTTTTTCGCCAAGCTGCTTGCACGATATGGCCAGCAGGGAAAGGGACAGTAGCAAAGCTATTTTTTTCATCTGATTAAAAGTCTTCTGTTTAAGATATGTTTGTTTAAATGTATTTAAAGTGATGCCTCCTGGTTAAGGGTGGTTTTCACCGAAGTATTCTTGATACCGCCAAAACCTTTCTCCACGTTTATCATGTTATGGTAGCCTCGTGCCTTTAGGATGCTGGCCATGATGATAGAACGGTAGCCACCGGCACAGTGCAGGTAAAAATCCTTATCCTTAGGTACTTCAGCAAGTTGCTCGTTTACAAAATCAAGCGGAATGTTCAGCGCATCCAGTACGTGGCCTGCTTCAAATTCACCCGGCCTGCGCGAATCTACTACTGTACAGGCTTCGGTTTCAAAGGCATCGGCAAATGCCTCAGGGCTTACCGAGCGTACGCTGTCAGTTTCGTAGCCTGCTGCTTTCCATGCCACTACCCCACCCTGCAGGTACCCCAAAGAATGGTCGAACCCTACACGGGCCAGGCGGGTTACGGCTTCTTCTTCCTTACCTTCAGGGGTTATAAGCACTAATGGCTGGTTTACATCCATAATCAGTGCACCTACCCACGGGGCAAAGCCACCGTGCAGGCCTATAAATATAGAACCCGGTATGTGCTCCTCTATAAATTCGGCCTCGCTCCTTACGTCCAGCACTATGGCTCCGGTTTCGGTAGCTATGGCTTCAAATTCAGCAGGTGTAAGAGCCTTTGCACCCTGTTGTATAATATTGTCAAGGCTGTCGTAACCCTTAATGTTCATCATTACATTTTGCGGGAAATACGCCGGTGGCCTTCCCAGCCCGTCCAGCAGTTCGCTGATGAACTCCTCTCGGGTCATATCTGCCCTAAGGGCGTAGTTCACCTGCTTTTGGTTACCCAATGTATCGGTAGTTTCCTTGCTCATGTTTTTGCCGCAGGCACTGCCCGCACCGTGGCTTGGGTATACTATGGTTTCGTTTGGCAATACCATTACCTTATCGCGCAGCGAATCGTACAGGTGCGATGCCAGTATTTCCTGCGTAAGCTCGCTGGTAAGTGCCTGCGCCAGGTCGGGCCTGCCCACATCGCCTATAAACAGCGTATCGCCGGTAATAATGCCGTGTATGTTTTTGTTTTCATCCAGCAGCAGGTAGCAGGTGCTTTCCAGCGTGTGGCCGGGGGTGTGTATGGCACGTATGGTATAATTGCCCACGGTAAATTCCTGCCCGTCTGTGGCTATAAGCGCATCAAACTCGGGTTGGGCGGTGGGTCCGTATACAATCTGCGCACCGGTTTTCTTTGCCAAATCCAGGTGGCCCGATACAAAATCGGCATGGAAATGCGTTTCAAAGATGTATTTTATTTGTGCACCGTCTTTGGCGGCACGGTCTATATAAGGCTGTACCTCGCGCAGCGGGTCGAATATGGCTGCCTCGCCGTTGCTTACAAGGTAGTAAGCTGCCTGCGCTATGCATCCGGTATATATTTGTTCTATTTTCATTTTGTAATGATTTGCGTTGCCCCACAGCATATTTTGCAATTTCAAAAATCCTTATGGGGTATTGATGCAAATATATCAATTTATAGCTTATGCAACCCTAAAATTATGGGGAGGGATGGCGTAACATTTAAACGCCAAAATGTGATACCTGCCCGTACGGGTAGCGTGTTAATGAAAACTAAAAATTATCATATTTTTACTAAAAGGGTGTTAAATAACTTTATGATTAAAAATGTGATAATATTATAGAATAATATTTGTGTATTTAATAATTATAAATACCTTTGTTAGAGTATTTACGATACAAACTAACTTACATAAAAATTGTCTTATTAAGCTACAACTATAGGTATGGCAACAACCACAACGCCCAAAAGAACGGGCATGTATGAAAACGTAAAAAACCAGTTTGAAAAGGCTGCAGGTGTAATGGGCCTTGACGACAGTTTAAAGAAAATCCTGGCACTTACCAATAACGAAATAGTAGTACACTTCCCTGTAAAAATGGACAGCGGAGAAGTAGAAGTATTTACAGGTTACCGTGTACAGCACAACAATTTCCTTGGGCCATACAAAGGCGGCCTTCGTTACCACGAAACGGTAGATCTTGATGCCGCACGTGCACTGGCTACCTGGATGACCTGGAAAACATCGCTAGCCGGCCTTCCGTATGGTGGTGGTAAAGGCGGTATCCAGCTTGATCCTAAAAAATACAGCCAGGCAGAGCTTGAGCGCATCACCCGCAGGTTTACTTTTGCCCTGGGCGATAACATAGGCCCTGAGCACGACATACCTGCACCGGATGTAAATACCAATGCCCAGATGATGGCATGGATAGCCGATACGTACATGAGTACCAAGGCCCCGGCCGAGCGTAGCAAGAACCAGCACGTGGTTACCGGTAAGCCGGTAGGTTCGGGCGGACTTGAAGGACGCGACCGTGCTACAGGCTTTGGTGTAGTGGTTACCCTTGAAGCATGGGCTAAGCTGCGCAATGTTTCGCTTGAAGGTAAAAAATACATTATACAGGGCTTTGGTAACGTAGGTTACTGGAGTGCGCACTTTATGAACAAGAACGGTGCTATACTTGTAGGTGTACAGGATGCTACAGGCACTATTTATAATGCCGATGGTATAGACCCTGAAGCGCTGCTTGACTACCAAAGCAAAAATGCTACCATTAAAGGCTTTACGGCTGATTATGACGGTTCATCTTTCTTTACTATAGATTGTGATATTATTATCCCGGCTGCCCTTGGTAACCAGATTACCGAAGAAAACGCCCCTAATATTAAAGCCCGCGTAATTGCTGAAGGTGCTAACGGCCCTACAGATACTGAAGGTGAAGCAATACTACTGGCTAACGGTGTAGAGATTATCCCTGATATCCTTTGTAACTCGGGTGGTGTTATAGGCAGTTACTACGAGTGGCTTCAAAACCGTAACGGTGAGATATGGAGCATGGACGATGTAATTACCAAGCTGCGCAAAAAACTGGAAGACGCTTTCGGTAAAGTGGTAGAGACTTCAGATAAGTTTAAAACCGACTGGAGGACTGCTGCTTACATTGTAGCCCTTACCAGGATAGAAATGGCATACAAGCAGAGGGGTATTTTCCCATAAAAACAACTTCTTTATATATAATCTACAGCAGAAAGCCCGTCTGGAACTATTTTCAGACGGGCTTTTTTTTAGTTTAGATCCTTACGCAATATCCGCCTTATGGCTGCAAGGTGGCTAAACAGTACCAATGGTACAAGGATTGACGGCAACAGTATAAACGGAAAATACAGCAGGGCTACATTCGGCTGGTCAAAGGCAAATTGCTGTAAGGCTGTGGGCACCGACAGCACTGCATGGAATACAATATTAAATAGCAGCCCCAGGCAGATAAAATTCCAGATGAGGAGAAAGGGTGGCCCTGCTTTCTTTAACCTGAACGTAAGGAAATATACAACCGGTGCGCTGATGCCCGAAAGGATATCGTAGTTGCTTCCTTCAAACGTCATGAGCTGTGGTACGGCTTTGTGCAGGTACAGCCACAGCAATACCAATTCTACAGGGATCCGTATGGTATGCAACAGCGTGAGCATCTTAATATCAAGTCCGTCTATAAAAGCCCTTCCTTTTTTCATTGCAAAAAGTGCGATAATAATTACCAATGACGGCACCAATAATAATGCAAAGTGTGGCGGTATGGTGCTTTCGGCAGTGTAAAACCCGGTAAGGCTGATTGCCGATTGTGTAATGGCCAAGGCTACAATGATGCCTATGGCAATTTTAGAATTGTGTGTGGCTTTGTAAAAAAGCGCTATGGCAGTTAGGAGTGTAATCCCAAAAACCAGGCTGATGTAAAGCGGTAGTGTTTCCATTGCTGTACTTGTTTTTGTTTAAGCAAAGGAATAACATGCGCACGGCAACCGTCTTGGCAAATGGCAAGAAATGGAATCATCAGTGTTTTTTATACAGCTCCTTACGTATACGGCTCAGCGAAGTATCTGTAATGCCCAGGTAAGAAGCAATGTGCTTTAATGCTGCATGCTGAAAAATATCCGGATTCGTTTTCAGCAGGTACAGATAGCGTTCTTCAGCAGTTTCGGTAATCATGGACAGCATTCTCGTCTTAAGCCCTGAAAACCCTTTTACGAGTATGGACCTGCCAAATTCCCTGAACTCCGGCAGGGTATGGAACAGGTGGTTCAGTTGCTCGTAGGTAATGTATAATCCTTCGCAATCGGTAAGTGCCTGTATGTTTTCTTTAGATTTTGTTCGGTTAAAAAAAGAAGCCACTTCAAATATTACTTCGCCGGGGGCATAAAACCCTGTAGTTACTTCATTCCCTTCAGTATCGTGTGCATAGGCACGCATATAGCCTTTTGCAAGGAAAAGGTATTGGTTGCACACCGTGTCTTCCGCCAGTTGCACCTCATTTTTCAGAAGGTGTTTGTCCTCAAACTGCTCTATGATTTTTTCGGCAGTGGCATGCGATACCAGATCTGTTTTCTTAAAGTAGGCGGCAAGGGCTTCTCTGTTCATGCTGCTATTTTTAAATAGGTACAGCAAGGTACTAATAAAATGCATCTCAAAACCATTTCTTGCCATTTGCCAAGAGTATTGCCCTTTACATGCATGAACTTTGCCTGTGTAATAACAACAATTTTATACACTTAAAATTCAAAATTATGGATGCAAATCAAAACACAGCCGCAAACCCTGAAACCATAGCCAGGTTTGCCGCGATAGACCTTTCTACTCCCGTAACAAAAATGTTGGCTATAGGCAGGTGGACAGAAAAAGGCCTGGTAAAAAGTGACAGGATACCTGTAATGATAAAAGAGGTACCCGCTACAGTAAGGCTGTACCTTACCGGGAAAATAGAATCGTGGTACATAAAACCCGATATAAGCGGCGTGGTGTTCATAATGAATGTTACCGATGCAGCCGAAGCCCACGATTTGCTGGAAAGGCTACCGCTGGGGCAGGCCGGTATGATGGAGTTCGACTTTATACCGCTTGGACCTATAACACCACTGCGGTTCCTTTTAAATGATTTTCCGGAGGAGTAAAGGATGCCTGTTGCGTTAAACCTGTCGTGCTGAAAAAGTTATTACTTCTTCGGCACGGCATTTTTGGTATCGGTATTTTTTGTAACTTGGGCATAACAAACCATTTAAACCATAAGTTATGAAAAGGATATTCACCATAGCCGCACTACTGATTGCTACAGCAGGCTTTGCACAGCAGAAAAAACTATCGTTTACCGCAACCCCGCAGGACAGCCTTAAAGTAGAACTGCCTGATTTTACCTATTTCAGCAAAAACTACGAAAGTGTTTTCGGACGCTACCAGTATACTTTTGACAGTGGTGCTGTAAACAACCGCAGTATTTACGCCGCGCCGGATGGTAATTTTTATTCGCTGGGCGATGGACGTTACGTACCTACCATGCCCATAGCCGGTAATACGCCGCTGTTCTACAACTACCAGGGTGGTGATATAGTGTCGGGAGTACTATCGGCGCTTTCGGGTACCGATTTTGACTTCGTTATTTTTAAAAGTAACAAGTAATTTTGAGGAACTTAATTACAGACGTTGCACTGCAACGTCTCTACGGGGATAAAAAATCAGTGTAAATCCCTTATATCAGTGTCATCAGTGTTGCCTATTATTTATTACTTTTGACCGAAAGATTCAGAAACCATGAAAAAGCTATTGCTACTGGGCTGCCTGTCGTTACTGTTTGCCTGCTCAGGATCAAAAAACACCATACAGAATATAGACGACAACGCCGTGATGCCTGCACTGTCTAAAGAAAAATACTTTATAATAACCGAAACGGCTACCGATAAAAAATTTGGCTACGACCAGGACTACCCGGTAAACCTTGGCTTCCTTCCGTTCCAGAGTGCGGAGGTTAACGTAAAGCGCTATTTCGGGGGACTTACCGGTCCCGATGGGCAAACCCTTACCTATACCAAGGTAGACGCCTGCTGCCCCTTCCCTACCAAAAAATACACTATGGGCGCCGGCCTGCTGGATGTGTATGAGGTTACCTGGGAAGGCCTTAGCGAACCAAAAAAGATATACATTAACCTATACGAAAAGGGCAAAGTAATGGCACCGGTGGGTTTTGGTATTAAAAAAACCTGATTTGCTATAAAGAAGCAGCAATTTGATATAAATTGTACTATAATACACAAAGCCTTCTGTTACAGGAAGGCTTTTTTCTTTGTATCTTTGCGCCACATTTTAAACACGCAAAATGGACTTAAACAACATCCCTAAAATAAAGCATACCGATAGTGGTAATTTTTTCCTTTTATCAGGCCCTTGTGCTATTGAAGGCGAAGAAATGGCACTGCGCATAGCCGAGCATATTGTAAAAGTAACTGACAGGCTTAAAATACCTTACGTTTTTAAAGGTTCGTTTAAAAAGGCAAACCGCAGCCGTGTAGACAGTTTTACCGGCATTGGCGACGAAAAAGCGCTTAAAATTCTTCAAAAAGTATCGGAAACTTTTGATATACCTACTGTTACAGACATCCACACCAATGAAGATGCCGCTATGGCTGCACAGTATGTAGATGTGCTGCAAATACCGGCATTCCTGGTAAGGCAAACCGACCTTGTTGTGGCTGCCGCCGAAACCGGCCGTACCGTAAACCTTAAAAAAGGCCAGTTCATGAGCCCTGAGAGCATGAAACACGCCGTACAAAAGGTTCTGGACAGCAACAACAATAAAGTAATGGTTACCGACCGTGGTACGATGTTTGGCTACCAGGACATGATTGTAGACTTCCGTGGTATACCTACCATGAAAAAGTTTGCGTCTACCGTGCTTGACGTTACCCACTCGCTACAACAGCCAAACCAGGAGGCGGGCGTTACAGGCGGCAGGCCCGATATGATAGAAACTATAGCCCGTGCCGGTATAGCCACCGGTGTAGACGGCATTTTTATAGAAACGCATTTTGACCCTGCTAATGCAAAAAGCGACGGGGCTAACATGCTGCACCTTGATTATTTTGAAGGGCTTATGGAAAAGCTTACAGCAATAAGGACCACCATTAACGGGTTCTAAGCGCTGCATTGACCAATAACACACTCACACATCACTTATAATGAAGCAACCTTTACTAAAGGTTGTACTAGCTTTTTGTGTTTTTTCACAGTACACCTTTGCACAAGACGTGCCTGCAAGTCCTGAAAAATACACGGCCCATAATAAAGGAAAGTTCTATATTTACTGGGGGGGCAACCGCGACAGCTACTCGGAGTCGGACATTAACTTTTCAGGTAACGGGTATAATTTTACCCTTAATAACGTTACTGCCCACGACAAACCGAAAGGCTGGAACATTGATTATGTAAACCCCGGCAGGATGACCATCCCGCAAACCAACTTACGCGTAGGTTACTTTATCAACGACCATTACAACATTAACGTGGGCCTGGACCATATGAAGTATGTAATGAGGCAGAATCAAACTGTTAACGTAAACGGCTACATAGACCTGCCTCTGGACCAGGCAGGTTCGGCATTTAACGGTATCTATAACAACATACCGGTACAAATGACCGAGGATTTCCTCACCTTTGAGCATACCGATGGCCTTAACTACATTAATGCCGGTATAGCCCGTGTAGACGACCTGTCTAAATACATTGGCATAAACAATACCGACAAAATACAGGTAAACTTTACCGTAGGTGTAGACGGCGGTGTACTGTACCCAAAAACCAATGCTATGGTACTGGGTAAGCAACGCCATGACGATTTCCATATTTCGGGATATGGCGTGGGAGCCAAAGCAGGCCTTAACATTACATTCTTTAAACACTTCTTTGTACAAACCGAATACAAAACCGGTTACATAGAAATGAACGACATCCGTACTACGTACATGGGTGCCGACCGTGCCTCACAACACTTTACATTCGCACAGCGTATTATAGTGTTTGGCGGTATTTTCAGGCTGAATTAGAAAATATATTAGCCACAAATTGCACTAATTATCACTAATTGTTTTGGTGAAATTAGTGTAATTCGTGGCTAAATTAATTTTCAAAATATTCAAACGCATCTATAATATCCAGGTACACCCCGTTAAAGCCTGCACCGAGTATTTTATTAAGGTAGGAATCATCATTTTTATACACTATCCCCTGCCAGTCTTCATCCCAGTAACGCACCTTGTAGTTGCCCGGCCAGTTGGGGTTTTCCGCAGCCAGCCATGATGGCGCATTGCCCGCCCAACTGCTGTTCCAGTAATAGCGGTAATCTTCGGCCTCACCAATAGACATATAACAGATAACCAACCGTGTACCACCATTATTTTTCTGCTTCAGCTGGTTTATTTCGGCAGCGGTAAACGTTTCATTGTTAAAATACAAATCCATAATCAGGGCATCGTAATTCGTGGCCTGCACCGCACTGATAAACACCTGTTTTGACGTGAAATCCTCAGGGTTTATCAGGTACAAAAAGTTTTTGGCCTGCGAAAGCGACGTAATGTTATCGCTGTTCTCATTATGCGGGCTGCCTGGCGGAATTACGTTCAGGTTGCGCTCTGTCGCCGCGAATGATATGTACCCTGATGCAGCATTCTTAGTATACGAATCGGCTATTTTAGAAACCGTACTGCAATAATCAATAGCCAGTATTGTATTCCCTGCATTTTTAGAAATATCAAGGTAACTTTTAAGGTAGGTAGTTGTTGACGTTGGGGTAGCCACATCATCGTTGTCATAGCCGTAAAGCAAATCCTCCTGCCCGTTACCGTCTATCGCATTAAGGTAGGCCGTTGCGGGGCTGCCATCCTGTTCGCCGTTATCGGTTACCAGTTCAATGCCGTTTTGCGGGATAATGGCAAAACCGGAGTCTGAAGCCTTAGCCTTTTCACTGATACCGATAACAAAATCGCGCATGTCTTGTTTGTAATTGCGGTCGCCGGTATCGGTACCAGATTCGTTGTCGTCGCTGTTACTGCATCCTGCCAGCAACACCAAACTCATAAATAAAACTGTTATTCTCATTTTCCGGGGGATTTAAATTTTTTATTTTCTATGGATTATTTTTAAAACCACATAGGCACATAATTTAAAAAAACACTGCACATTAACAAAGTTAAGATAGAAAGCTGTGCTTTACATAGGAGTGCTATGTGTAAAACCTGTTTTCTATACAGCCTTTTCGGTAAAATCCAAGCTATGAAACTATGTGGTTTAATTTCTCATTTAACGTATTCTTTGTCTCTTTTAACATAACTCAAAAAATTAAACTCATAGTACATAAGCTGCCCAAAATGTTTTCCATGTTTTAAACTTTGGCTAAATTAGCCGTATAAACAAACATTACAGCATGGATGCCCTCCAACAGATAACCGCACTACGCGAAGAACTGAACCAGCATAACTACAACTACTACGTGCTTGACGCACCTACCATAACCGACTTTGAGTTTGACATGAAGCTGAAAGAGCTGCAGCAGCTTGAAGCACAGCATCCTGAATATGACGACCCCAGCTCCCCTACCCAGCGCGTGGGCGGTGCAGTGACCAAAAATTTTAATACCATAGTACACGAATACCGCATGTATTCGCTGGACAACGCTTACAGTACCGAAGAGCTATTGGAATGGGAAAAGCGTGTACAGAAAGGCCTTGGCACAGACAATGTACAATATACCTGCGAACTGAAATACGACGGTGCTTCCATTACTATTTCTTATGAAAATGGGCAGCTTACCAAAGCCGTAACCCGCGGCGACGGTTTCCAGGGGGATGAAGTGACTACCAATATAAAAACGATACGCTCGGTACCGTTGAAGCTAAAGGGCGATTTCCCTGCAAAGTTTGACATCCGTGGTGAAATCATCCTCCCACTGGAAGGTTTTGCCAAAATGAACCAGGAAGTTATAGAAGCCGGTGGTACGCCATATGCCAATCCGCGTAACACGGCATCGGGCAGCCTGAAGCTACAGGACAGCGCCGAAGTGGCAAAACGCCCGCTGGACTGCCTGTTGTATTCGCTCATTGGCCCAAGCCTGCCTATAGATACACAGTTCCACGGGTTGGAAAAAGCGCGCCAGTGGGGCTTTAAAGTCCCGAAAGAAGCCCGCCTTGCCAACAACATGGAAGAAGTACTGGCATTTATAGAACACTGGGACCACCACCGCCACGACCTGCCGTATGAAACAGACGGTGTGGTAATTAAGGTAAACGACCTGCACCAACAGGATGAACTGGGCTATACCGCCAAAAGCCCGCGCTGGGCTGTGGCCTATAAATTTAAGGCCGAGCGCGTAAGCACCAGGCTGAACAGCATAAGCTACCAGGTGGGGCGCACGGGTGCCATAACCCCTGTGGCCAACTTAGAGCCAGTACAGCTGGCCGGTACGGTGGTAAAACGTGCATCGCTCCATAATGCCGACCAGATAGAAAAACTAGACGTACGCATAGGCGACGAGGTGTTTGTAGAAAAAGGCGGCGAGATTATCCCGAAGATTATTGCTGTGGATTTTACCAAACGCCCTGCCGACAGCGAGCCTACCGTATATATACACAAATGCCCCGAATGCCTTACCGAACTGGAACGCAAAGAGGGTGAGGCTCAGCACTATTGCCCTAACTTTTACGGTTGCCCGCCACAAATCATTGGCCGTGTACAGCACTATATATCGCGTAAGGCTATGGACATTGAAGGCCTTGGTGGCGAAACCGTTGCCTTGCTGTACAACTCAGGGCTGATACAAAACTATGCCGACCTGTACGACCTGCAAAAGGAACAGGTGGTGCCACTGGAACGCATGGCGGATAAGTCGGCGCAGAACCTGGTAGACGGTATTGAAAAATCGAAACAGGTAGCGTTTGAACGTGTGCTATATGCACTGGGCATCCGCTATGTGGGTGAAACCGTTGCCAAAAAACTGGCAAAGCATTACAAATCGATTGACAACCTTGCAAAGGCTACATTAATGGACCTGATACTGGTAGACGAAATAGGCGAACGCATTGCACAAAGCGTGGTTGATTTCTTTGAAAATGAAGAAAACCGCAAGCTGGTAGAGCGCCTGAAAGCATACGGCGTGCAACTGGAATCTACTGCTACCGAAGCCGTGGCTGCAAGCGATAAGCTGGCCGGGAAAACCTTTGTGGTATCGGGTGTGTTTACAAAATTCAGCCGCGACGAACTGAAGAATGCCATCGAGGCAAACGGCGGTAAGGTAGGCAGCTCTATTACAGGTAAAACCCACTATGTGGTAGCCGGTGACAATATGGGCCCTGCCAAGCTGGAAAAAGCAACCCAGCTGGGTGTGGCGATTATTAGTGAGGATGAGTTTATAGAGATGCTGAGTTCCTAAGATTCTTAGACACTAAGCTTTCCCTTGTAAGCATGATAAAAGCTAAGCTGCTCAGAAAATCAGAAGCTTGAGAAAAATGAAATACTATATTATAGCCTTTACCGCATTCACACTAGTCAGTTGTAAAGATAAACAGCCCAAAGCAACTGTGCAGGACAATGAACCCACAGCAGCAGACACCCTTGCGGGCAAATATGTTTCGATAGGTTTTGATGGTGGCGATGCTTGCCCGCTGACAATCAGCATCAGTAAAAAAGGGCGGGTATACGAATACCACATCGTCAATAACAGCCTTGATAACATTGGGCAGGTTGGCATCGAAAATGGGTACCTTTCCCTGAAAGGGGTTACGTGGTCATCTTACACCAATGGTGATGAAAGTCAGGAAACTGTACACAACAACCTTGAAATTGAAAAAAACAAAGACACCCTGCTCATACAAAATTACGGCAACGCTACGAACGAATACCAAAAGCTTGACTGTAAATCAAAATATATTAAGCTTGTAAGGAGCCGCTAAGCTTCTTAGCTCCTAAGCCACAATAGACATCTATTTACATCATCAAAAAAAGCTAAGAAACTCAGTAGCTAAGAGGCTTAGCAGCTCTAAAAAATGAACATAAAACTACTTGCCATAGGCAAAACCGATAACAAAGCCCTGCAAACGCTGATTGATGATTACACCAAACGGCTTGGCTTTTACGTGAAGTTTGACCTGGAAATCATACCCGATATAAAGAATGTAAAAAACCTGAGCGAAGCGCAGCAAAAGGAAAAAGAAGGCGAACTTATTCTTAGCAAGCTCTCCCCTACCGACCAGCTTATTTTGCTTGATGAGAATGGTAAAACATTCAGCAGCGTGGGCTTTAGCGACGAACTGCAAAAGAAGATGAACAGCGGTGTAAAAACACTGGTGTACGTTATTGGCGGGCCGTATGGTTTCAGTCCTACGGTATATGCCAAGGCGCAGGGCAAAGTATCGCTATCTTCCATGACCTTCAGCCACCAGATGGTGCGGCTGTTTTTTATAGAGCAGGTATACCGCGCCTTTACCATTTTACGGAACGAACCGTACCATCACCAATAAAGCTTATTATCTGGCTGTAGTTTGATGGCTATGTAGTAAGGGAACCTAAAAAATCACTCATAGTAGTAATTTTTGTACCCTGTATTTTCTCAAGTATGAGAAGGTCTTTATCTCCCGTAATGAGATAATCAGCATTGCCATCGCAAGCCAAAGCAAGCAAGAAGTTATCTTTCTCGTCGCGGCATAATGCAACGACAGAGTTAACCGTTATAAACCCAGCATGCTCATTAATAGCATCAATAAGGTCTGCCACAATATCTAACGTAAAATACTTTTTGAATTTTGGACGGTTTGCTACTTCTATAAATTCAGCTAAAAGTTCTTCGCTAAAAAGCAATTCAACTTTGGAAGTATCAAACAGTATATCAAGTTTATTGTAATCTTTGGTAAGCAAAAAACTTATCCACAAATTGGTATCAATAATAAGCCTCAACTTATTATTTTGCATACCTTTTCATCCTTAAAGCTTCTACCTCTGCCGCGATTTCCTCCTGAGTTGGGGCATCTTTCGAAGCTTTCTCACGCAATTTCTCAACAACACTCAAAAACTTATTGCCATTAGCAGGCTTCATAGCAATAAGTTTTTGCGCTGCCAAATCATTCAGCAATGCAATAGCCTTAGGGTTAAGTATGTCTATTTGAAAAGATTCCATAGTGTAAATATACGTTTTTTCTCTTTACGAAATCACACCGCTGCCCACAAGCTCTTCGCCTATGTGCCATGCAGCAAACTGCCCTTCGGTAATGGCGCTTTGCGGCTGGTCAAAGGAAATGTACATACCGTTATCAAACTTATGCAGGGTAGCTTTCTGCAACGGCTGGCGGTAGCGTATGCGCACCATAACCTCCATGGTTTCGCCGTCGTTAAGGGCAAGGTCTTCACGTACCCAGTGGATTTCGCTTTCCTGTATGTACAGCGCCTTACGGAACAAACCCGGGTGGGCATGCCCCTGTCCGGTGTATATAGCATTGGTTTCCACATCAGTCGCTATGATAAACAGCGCCTCTTTGGTACCGCCTACATTCAGGCCTTTGCGCTGGCCTATGGTATAATAATGTGCACCCTGGTGCTTGCCCACTACTTTAGCCATTGCCGGGTTATAGCTTATATTTTTGGCTTCGTAAGCTAGTTTATCTTCTACATTGGCAAACTCCGGTTCGGCTTCAGAATATAAAGGTAGGTCGGCATTTACTTCGTAAATTACACCTTCTTTAGGTTGCAATTGCTGTTGCAGGAACTCCGGCAGGCGTACCTTGCCAATAAAGCAAAGCCCCTGCGAGTCTTTTTTCTCGGCAGTGATTAATCCCTGCTCAGCGGCAATTTCACGCACCTGCGGCTTGGTAAGCTCCCCTATCGGAAACAGTGCTTTGCTCAGTTGCTCCTGCGAAAGCTGACACAAAAAGTACGACTGGTCTTTGTTATTATCCTCGCCCGAAAGCAGCCTGTATACCTCTTTTCCATCTTTTTCTATTACGTCCCGGCGGCAGTAATGGCCGGTAGCTACGTAATCAGCACCCAGGCTCAGGGCTATTTTCATGAACACGTCAAACTTAATCTCCCGGTTGCAAAGCACATCCGGGTTTGGCGTACGTCCTTTTTCGTATTCGTTAAACATGTAGTCTACAATACGCTCCTTATATTGCTCGCTAAGGTCTACCGTCTGGAACGGTATGCCCAGCTTTTCGGCAACCAAAAGCGCATCGTTGCTGTCTTCCAGCCACGGGCATTCGTTAGATATGGTTACGCTGTCATCGTGCCAGTTCTTCATAAAAAGGCCTATCACCTCATACCCCTGCTCTTTTAGCAGGTATGCCGCCACACTACTGTCTACTCCGCCCGAAAGGCCAACTACTACACGTTTCATCTTAAAAATACATTCAAAAATTTCGATACAAAGGTAGTGATTTTTTTAATTCGAAGGCTTTTTCGCTTTTTCCTGCATTTTGGCTTTTCCTGCGGCTTTTAATGCATGGGCATCCTGGTTTTCTTCTTTTACCAATTTGCCATCTGCATAAAACTTCCAGATACCGGATTTTGTTCCGTCTTTATATATACCTTCCGAAGCTACATTGCCTTTACCATCGCGGTAAATGGCCTTGCCTTCAGGCTTACCGTTTACATAATTTGATTCCTCCAGCACTATGCCTTTCTCTGTATATTTTTTATACGCACCGTTTTTTAGGCCGTTTGCATAGTTCTCTTCTTCCGCTATAGCACCGTTTTCAAAATACACTTTACGTGAACCGTTCAGTACACCCTGCTTATAGTGCTCTACCTGCATTATGGCTTTGCTCTCGTAGTGGTAGTACTTCCACTCCCCTTCCTGCTTGCGGTTTACCTCACGGCCTTCGCTTACCTTGTTGCCTTTCGGGTCAAAGAAAGTAGTAAAGCACGACCCGTCGGCACTAAACACACGGGTAGCCATAAGGGTATTTTGCTCACTGTCGTCATAAAACTTAAACGTACCGGTTTCCTTACCGTGGTCAAAAGTACCTTCGTAGCGCTTACGCTTGCTTTCTTCATAGGTGCCTTTCCACACACCGTGGCGCTTGCCGGCTGCATCGTTCTTGTTTGTTTCCTGTGCAAAGGAAGCCAGTGTAATAAGCCCGGCCGAAAGTAGTAATGCAAATTTCTTCATTGGTTTGTCCTTCTTTTTATATAGAAACCTAAAGTAAATTAATTTATTGTAACTGCCAATCCAAAATGTGTGCCATCACGCAGCCGCACACTATGGCACTGAACACAAAAGCACTCCGTAGAGTGCTTTGCGTATTATTTTTTGCCTTTATTGTTTGTTTTTTGCTGCTCCTGGGCCTGCTCCATCATTTCCTGCATCTTACGCTGGAAACGTCCCTGGGTTTTCGGCTTGCTCTTATTGGCCTGTACCAGTGCATGTATTTTTTCCTCGTTTACAATGTGGTTTTTAATCACATACATAATACCTATGGTAATAAGGTTAGATACAAAGTAGTACAAACTTAAACCTGCCGGGTTAGTGTTGAAGAACACAAGCATCATGATTGGCGAAAGGTAAATCATTATCTTCATTACCTTGCTCATATCCGGCATACCTTCCTGCTGTGGTGCGCTCATGGCCTGGTCTCCGGTAGTCATTCTCATGTAGAAGAATATGGCCACAGACGCAAGTATAGGGAACAAACTGATGTGGTCGCCATATACCGGTATACGGAACGGCAGCTTGTACACCACGTCATAGGTAGAAAGGTCGGTTGCCCAAAGGAAACTTTTCTGCCTAAGGTTAAAATACGACGGGAAGAACTGGAACAGCGCATAGAATACCGGAATCTGCATCAGCGCCGGTAAGCATCCTGCCATAGGGCTTACACCTGCCGAGTTGTACAGCTTCATGGTTTCCTGCTGTTTTTTCATCGGGTCTTTGCTGTATTTCTCGTTTATCTCAGCAATCTCCGGTTTCAGTACTTTCATCTTGGCCTGTGATACGTAAGATTTATACGTAACAGGAGACATAACCAGCCTTACCAAAATGGTAAGCACTATAATACATACACCAAATGATGAAATGAATGTGCTTAGGAATCCAAATACCGGGATGAATACAAAACGGTTCATCCACCCGAAAAGTCCCCAGCCCAGCGGCATAATCCTGTCCAGATGCTTGCCTTCGTACTTATCGCTTGTAAGGATGTCGTAGTCAGACGGGCCATAGTACATGTTCATGTCATAGTTCAGCTCACCACCTTTAAAGGCAAGCGGCACTTTGGCATCAAACTTCTTGGTGAATACGGTATCTTTCTGCTCGTCTTTTATAAGGGTTTCCGATTTTAGTTCGGCCTTTTTAAACGGCGTGCCGGTAAGCAGTACCGATGTAAACAGGTGTTGCTTAAATGCTATGTAGCTTACGTCGTCTACACTTTCTTCATCGCTTTTGCCCTCGCCCATTTTATCATCTTTACTCTCTTCATAAAGATATACGATGTTGGTATAACGGCTTTCGTAAGAAGCGCTCTTCTCGTTACGGTACGTTTGCATAGACCACTCCATATCAAGTGGTTTAGACGTATCTACCACACGGGAAAGCCCTTGCGAACGTACTGAGAAATCCAGCATATAATCGTCCGGTTTCAGCACGTAGCGGTACTCTAGGAACTGTGCATCCGAAGCTTTAAGCTTCAGGGTAAGCACCTGGTTTTCGCCTTCTTTGGTTACTGTTGGCTCAAAGTAAAGGTCTTTGGTATTCAGTATCCTGTTATCGGCAGTTTTAAACTGTATGTTAAGGGCAGCGTTATTGTCTTTTATAAGCTCTACAGGCTGGCCCGAATCTTTAGTAAACTTATCAAAACCTTTCAGTTTCAGTTCTTTTATGTAACCGCCTTTGTTAGCTACAGAAAGGCTTATCAGTTTACTTTCAAGTGTGGTTACGGTATCTTTAGCCGACGGCAGCCCTGCACTGTAGGCAAATGCTCCCAGTGTACCCTGAAGCTGTGCCACGCGTACAGAATCGTTCGGGGCAGCAGCAGCGGTATAGGCTGCATCAGTTTGTTTCGCTTTTTTGTCGGCAGCTTTTTGTTGCTGTTCCTCTTTTTCTTTAGTACGGGCTTGTTGTTCTTCCTGTTTGCTGTTGTTGTAAATCATCCACAGCAGCAAAACAGTTATAAGGCCAAAACCTACAAGCGTTTTAATGTCTAATTTTTTTTCTTCCATTATTAAAATTATAATTGATAGCCGCGCCCTTACTAAAGCTTACAGGCTATGCATTCTTTTTTTGTACCGCCGCCTTTACAAAGCTTACAAAAAGCGGATGCGGGTTAGCCACCGTACTCTTATACTCAGGGTGGTACTGCACACCTATAAAGAACGGGTGGTTGTTTAGCTCCACTACCTCTACAAGGCCGGTATCGGGGTTTACACCCGAAGCTTTAAGGCCTGCGCCCGTAAGCTCGTTAAAATAAGCACCGTTAAACTCATAGCGGTGGCGGTGGCGCTCCTGTATCTCTTTTTTACCGTGGTAAATTTCGCTTGCCAGCGTACCTTCGGTAAGTGAGCATTTCCAGGCACCAAGGCGCATGGTACCGCCTTTGTTTATAATATTCTTCTGCTCTTCCATAATGTTGATAACCGGGTAAGGCGTGTGCTCGTTCATTTCTGTAGAGTTAGCCTCAGTCCAGCCCAGCACATTACGGGCATATTCTATAACCGCCATTTGCATACCCAAACAGATACCGAAGAACGGTATGCCGTTTTCGCGGGCGTAGCGCACGGTTTCTATTTTGCCTTCTATACCGCGGCCACCAAAACCGGGAGCCACAAGTATACCGTCTAAGCCCGAAAGCTTATCGGCAGCATTGTCTTTATCTATGTATTCTGAATGTACGCTGATAACGTTTACCTTGGTTTCATTGGTAGCACCAGCGTGGATAAACGCCTCCAATATCGATTTGTAAGAATCCTGAAGCTCTACGTACTTACCTACAAGGCCAATGTTTACCGTATGCTTAGGATTTTTAAGCTTGAAAAGGAACTCGTTCCACTGGGCTAAATCCGGGGTATTCATTTCCGGAAGGTCCAGCTTTTTAAGCGTTACCTTATCCAGGCCTTCTTCCAGCATCAGGTTTGGCACATCGTAGATGGTAGAAGCGTCAATCGACTGTATAACCGCTTCCCTTTTTACGTTACAAAACGCAGCAAGCTTCTGCCTAAGGTCAGACGAAAGCTCGTGCTCTGTACGGCATACTAATATGTCGGCTTTGATACCGCTTTCCATCAGGGTTTTTACCGAGTGCTGTGTAGGCTTAGTTTTTAGCTCGCCCGCAGCAGCAAGGTATGGCACCAGGGTAAGGTGTATTACTATACTGTTGTTTTCGCCAAGGTCGTAAATAAGCTGGCGCACCGATTCTATATACGGTAGCGACTCTATATCGCCTACCGTACCGCCTATCTCGGTAATAACAATGTCAAATTCGCCATTGTTACCCAGCAGCTGCATACGTTCCTTAATCTCGTTGGTAATATGGGGTACTACCTGTACGGTTTTGCCCAAAAACTCGCCACGGCGCTCTTTTTCTATAACAGACAGGTATACCCTACCGGTAGTAACGTTATTAGCCTGAGATGTAGGCACGTTAAGGAAACGTTCGTAGTGGCCAAGGTCAAGGTCGGTTTCGGCTCCGTCGTCTGTTACATAACATTCGCCGTGCTCGTACGGGTTAAGTGTTCCCGGGTCTACGTTAATGTAGGGGTCAAACTTCTGGATTGTTGTCCTGTAGCCCCTGGCCTGCAATAGTTTTGCCAGCGAAGCCGCTATGATGCCCTTTCCAAGTGAGCTCGTAACACCTCCGGTAACAAAAATATACTTTGTTTGGTTCATTATTAATTCCTCCTGTTGTGTTGTTGTCGTTGTTGTAAAAAACGTGGCAAAAGTAAGGAATTAATTCGACATTCTTAATCCGAAAATTTGAAATTGGGCAAATTTGCAACAAACAGCAAAACCATTCATTTACAACATATTCAGATGTAAATAAAACATTAAGCTTTTAAGCCGGATGCCCTTTTGAAGAAAACCATTATCTTACAAATAGCATCAGCGTTTGGCAAGCAGTTTAATATCGCTTACTTCCAGCACCGGCTTTTCATAACCCGAAACCGACGCGTTTACCATGGCCCTGCCCAGTTCGTGCAACGTGAGTATTACTTTTGGAACAAATAGTTTTATAAGGGTAACTATGGCTTTGTACAGCACTTTGCCGTTCTTTTGCCCATCAATAGTAAGCATGCCGCCCGGCCTGAAGCTGTACACGGCCTTAAACGGCAGCTTTGCCAGGGCATTTTCGGTGCGGCCTTTTACGCGTGCCCACATTACGCGGCCCTGTTCGGTACCATCGGTATGCGCACCCGATATGAAATTGAACACCATACCGGGGTTTACCTTCAGCAGGCTGTTAGCAAACGCCAGGGTAGTATCGTAGGTGATGTATGTGTATTTTTCCTCGTTTAGTCCGACTGAACTGATACCTGCGCAAAACAGACAGGCGTCGTACCCGGTTATGGTGTCGGCATAAGCATCAAGGCTGAAGAAATCAGGAACAACCAGCTCCTTAACCTTAGGGTGCTGCAGGCCGTATGCCCTCCTGCCGATGATGAGTATTTCTGAAACTTTTTCATTTTGCAGGCTATCCAGCAATACGCCTTCGCCTACCATACCGGTAACCCCGGTAATAATTACTTTTAATGCCATAAGTATTGTATTAGCAAAACAAAGTTAGGTAATACTATTTTCCGGCATTTTGTTTAAACGTCCAAATTATTTTGTTGCAAAGCCCATTACAAATATTTGGACCGGGTGGCTACAATTTTAGCTGTGTTTTTGTAGTTTTAACCTGAAACACTTTGTAAACCAATTAAATCATGAAAAAACTACTCTTTGCCCTGGTGCTTATGGCCGGTACTGTCGCATTTGCACAGGACCGCTTTATAGAAGTGCAGGTAACCGACACCATAATGATGAAACCGCAAGGGGTAAAATACCTTGCATTTGTGATAGACAGAGATGAGGGCGATGTAATTGAAGATGAATATGCCTATAAGGCAAAGGAGCAAACCAGGAAGCAGCAGGAAATAGCCCTGAAGGACTACCTTATCAAAAAAGGATATAAGCCGCTGCCGGCCGATGAAAATTCGGCACCACTGGGGGCTGTGCTTACGCGGCTCGAAGGCTTTGTGGTGACCTTTAAAAACCAGGCCGAGGCCGATAAGTTTGTTGATGAAGTAAACAAGTTGGGCTATGCCGGAGCCATGAAATCGGGTACGGTGTATGGCGATGATACAGGTTACGACAACCAACTGGTAAAGAAACTGCTGGAAAAAGCCCGTAAAAAAGCCGAATTTATAGCTACGGCAAGCGGCATGAAGCTGGGCCGTCAACTCTCCATTAAACAGGGTGACGACGGTGGCGGGCTGCCTTCGTTACTACGGTATACTAATGTGCGAGACAGGGGTGGTATGGCAGGCATTAAAAGTGACAGCCTTACGGTGCGGTATGAGGTGCAGTAAGTGATTTACTACTCTTCCATTTCGACCGATAGGGAGAAATCTCAGGTTATATCGACAAGAGATTTCTCCACTCCGCTACGCTCCGGTCGAAATGGAAGAACGCAACTATTTTGAAGATTTGAGTATTATTTTGCAAAATCAATATAACAAAAACGCCTCCCATTCCAGGAGGCGTTTGTCATATTATCCTTTTATAATATTAATGAGGTACACATCATTTTCGCGCAGTGGCAGTTGTTTTTTAAAGGTGCCGTCTTTGCCTATGGTAATGGTTTCGGTGCTTACCGGGGCACCGTCGCTCAGCTTTTTAAGTTCAGCTGTCTGGGCTTTGGTAAGGTTGGCCGGTTCGCCCATCTCTATGTATTTAGTATAAGGGTCGTTGGCGCGGTAGCCTACTTTATATACTTCCAGCTTGTAGCTGCCCTGCGGCAGGTTTTTAACCGATACCGTAGCCGTGCCTTTGTCTTTCGCAGGCAGGTCTTTGGTATAGTACACCTGGTTGTTTACCGCATCACCGGGGTGGGTGTTGGTAAAATCCCAAAGCAACAGCTGTACGCCACCGTTGGCATCTTTGGTAGCCCAAGATTCTTTGTCCTTGTTTACCAGTTCGGTAGCACCCAGCTTGTTCAGCAGGCGGTACGAGTGAAATGCTGCCTTGTTGATGCCCTGCGTGTTCAGTAAGCCGAAACCACCATGGAACGGCTTAAACCTTGGTCCGGCTTCCTCAAAAATATCGGTAAATACCCAGTAGCTCATAGAGTTTGCAGCATCACCGGTTTGCTTAATCTTTTCAAGGATGTAGGCCGCTTCGTGGTAGCTGTCGTGTATCGGGTCGGCAGGCGTGTATGATGCACTCCATTCGGTATAATGCAGCTCCAGATTGGGCAGTGCCGATGTTTTAATCTCCTTACGCGACTTAATAATATCGCCGCTTACCGCCATAGGGTCTTTGCTGAGTACGGTACCTGAGTTACCAAACTCATCAAGGAATCCCTGCTTCACCCCATACGAGTGCGTACTTGCAAAATCTATAGGCACGTTGTTTTTGCTGCAAAAGCTTATCATTTCGGGTATCCAGGCTGCACCGGCTGTGGCCGGGCCGCCCACTTTATAGTCTTTGTTAACCCCTTTAATGGCTTTGGCGGCGTAGCGGTACAGCTTAAAGTACTCTTCCTGTGAGCCTGCCCAAAACCCGTCAAGGTTCGGTTCGTTCCATACTTCAAAATACCAGGTCTTTACCTCTTCGGCGCCGTAACGCTCGGTAAAGTGCTGCGTAAGGTTACGTATAAGGCCTTCCCATTTATCGTAATCCTTAGGTGGGGTTACGTTGCCCCTCCACCAGAAAATGGTTTTGCTGCCACTGGCCAGTTGCGACGGCATAAAACCCAACTCTACAAACGGCTTTACATCGATGCTCAGCAGGTAGTCAAACAGTGCATCTACATACTGGTAGTTGTACTCGGGGTTGCCATTTTTGTCTTCACGGTATATAGCCATATCGTCAATAAGCAGGCCGTGCATGCGGATGTATTTAAAATCGCATTCCTTCTTTACATAGGCCAGCTGCTGTTGCCAGTCGGCGCGAAGTCCTTCATTGGCACGCCCTGCCCCTATACACTGTTTAAACTGGGTGTTCAGTGCGCCTTTGGCATTGTTATAATCTACCGAAATGCTGCGGTTTTGCTGTGCATTTGCGCTGATTGCTGCTAATGCGAGCAGTGTTGCGGCAAATGTAGTTTTAGCCTTTTTTTTGACTAAATGAAAATTTGGTACTGTTTTTTTTGTTGTCATGGTTATAGCTTGGGTGAATAATTAGTAAAGTGATAAATTTCAAATTACTTATAGTCAAAAGTACCAAAAGTATTTTAATAGCCAAATTAAATTTATGGTATTGTATAAAAAGAAGATACCCCTCCGGGGCTGGAGGGGTATCTGTTAGTATAAAGCGACAGAAATTAGAACAATACTTTTTTCACCTGAACCTGGTTGTCGGCAGTAATTGCTTTAACAATCAGTATCTGGTTAGCAGCAGTAATGCTGTTTATGGCAACTGATTTCTGGTTGAAATCGCCATTGAAGATAAGCTTGCCTGTAATATCAAATACAGTAACCGATTTTATTTCGCTGTTTGATGAATTTACAGTAAGTACGTTATTTTGCTTGTACACTGCAAGGCCGTTAACGTTAGCTACCTGTGCACCTTTATCTTTACCGGCTTTTACCATTTTGCCAGTACCTGTAGTAGTCACATCTTCAGTATTAGAGTTTGCGCTGGTGTTTCCGGCTACAGCCCTAACCCTGTAGTAGTATGTAGTACCGGCAGTAAGGCCGCTTACAACCTGAAGGGTATCGTTTACAGTAAGGTTTTCATAACCTGTAACATATGAAGGAGTTTGGCCAGCATATGGGTGAGCACCAAGGGCTGTAACATCATCCTGGTCAAGTACGTCCCACTCAGTCTCAAGAGTCGGGAAACCAGTAGTTGGGTTAACAGTAACACCGGCGTTTACAGTAGATTTCCTTACAAGGGTTTTGTTTACTGTAGTATAGTCACCAGAACCTGTCCATGCAGTACCAGGGTTTTCACCAATGTTACCAAAGATGTCTACGTTAGCGCTGGTAGATATTTTGAAAAGGGCCACAGCATCGTTACCGTTAAAGTTAATGGCAGCGTTTACAGTAGCAGTACCTGTATATACAGTGGCAAGATTGTTTTTAAGTACAATAACAGTGTCGTTTTCAAGGATACCTGAAAGCTGAACATCGTTTGTAGGAGTTGTAGTACCGTTTGCATAGAACCTTACCCTGTAGTCAGAAAGGTCTATGTCGCTACCTGTACCATTGTATATTTCAAGGTATTTGTTGTTAGATGAACCTTCAGCATATTCAGAGAAGAACAGGTCTGTAGCTTGGGCAAGTACGCCAAATGTAGGCTCCTCGCTTACATCTAACCTGTAGCTTACAGCGCCTTCTACAGGCTCCCAGTTAGCAGTAAAGCTTGTAGTACCTACAGCTGTAGCATCTACAGCAAGAGGGGCAACAACACCCGGAGTAGTGAATATAGCATCTGCACTGTAAGCAGTACCACCGTCGTTTATGGCATAAGCCCTTACATAGTAAGTAGTACCACCTATAAGTTCGTCTATAGAAACAATGTATGCACCTGTACCTGCTGTACCGGCATCAACAAATGATACACCCGGCTGGCCAAATTCTGGAGCCGGAGATGTGCTGTATACTATACCCCTTTCAGAAACTTCAGTACAACCTTCGGCAGTAACATCGGCTTCAACTTCGGCAGTAGATTGGGTAAGGGCTGTAGCAGTAGTTACGGCTACAGTAGCCACAGTGCTAACACCTTCTGCAGTAGCGGCAGCGTTTACAGCAGTAGCACCGCCACCGCTTACGCTGATATTTCCATCGTAACTGGCAACAGCAGTTGGCTCAAAACGCACGTAGATATCGTCGTTGTAAGTACCACCGGCCTGGGCTATAGAAAGTGAAGCGGTGAAAGGGCCTGTAGCGCTTTCAGAGAAAGTATAACCTGCAAGCGGGCCTACTGCAATATTACCGGCAGTAAGGTTGATACCCGATACGCTGAATGAAAGCACGTCGCTAAGCGCGTCGATACAAAGGTCGCCAAAACCTGCAAGAGGGGCAGAGATTGTAAGTGTAGGGTCTGTGTTAACAGCAGTAAGCTGAGAAATCACGTTAGAGTTTGGAGTTGTAGTAACACCGTCTGTAGCCCTAACCCTGTAGTAGTAAGTAGTAGAACCTGTAAGCCCTGTAACAGCAGCAGAAGTACCGGTTACGGCAAGGTCCTGGTAGCCTGCAACGTAGATAGGCGTAAGGCCTCCGTAAGTGTGGCTTCCAAGGTGTGTAACATCATCCTGGTTGAACATATCCCACTCAGTATCAAGTGTAGGGAAACCTGCAGCAGATACCGTAACACCTGCACTAACACTGGCTTTACGTACAAGGGTTTTGTCTACTGTAGTGTTTGTAGTACCTACCCAGGCAGTACCCGGATCTTCGCCTATAGCACCAAAGATATCTACGTTTGCAGCAGTAGATATCTTGTAAAGTGCTACAGCATCGTCACCGTTAAAGTTTACAGCGGCAACTACGGCAGCAGTACCGGTGTAAGCAGTAGCAAGGTTGTTTTTAATTACTACAGTAGCACCATTGGCTATAGAGCCAGAAAGTTGCGTATCTGTAGTAGCAGCGCTGTTTCCGTTAGCATAAAGCCTTACCCTGTAATCAGCAAGGTTTACAGTAGCGCCTGTACCGTTGTAAATTTCAAGGTACTTGTTAGAAGATGAACCTTCTACGTACTCAGAAAAGAACAGGTCTGTAGCAGGAGTAAATGTACCGAAAGTAGATGAGGTACTTACATCAAGCCTGTAACCTGTAGCGCCTGTAGCGGCGTTCCAGTTGGCCTGGAAGCTGTTATGCGTTACGCTTGTAGCAGCAATAGCTACCGGCGTGGCAAGAGATGGTGCAGTATTCCATGAAAGTGAAACATTGTCCAGGGCTATACCATCACGGCTGCCTGAACCACTGATTTCTGTATAGTTCCACCTGATGAATACAGTGCCTGAAGCATTGTCAAGGCCTGAAATGTCGATGTTAGCATAGTTGCTTACGTTACCTTCTGCAAGGGTACCTGAAGCATAAGCACCGGTAGGGATGGCAGTAAAGCCTGAAGTAGCCGATGTAGTAGAAATTTCAAGGTTAAAAGAGTTGCTGCGCGCCTGCTCCCTTACTTTGATAACATCGTAAGAAATTTTAAGACCTGTTTTGCCGGTAGTGTTAGTAATGGCAAGTACGATAGATGAAGGCACGAAAGCACTGCCCGAACCAAGGATACCTATGCGTGAACCGTAGTTGTAGTTGGCTCCCGCAGTAGAAGTGTTTGTGCCAACAGTCATGCTGGCGTCGGCTGTAGAGCCGTTGTACGACACCCATCCGGTAGGGTAAGCAGTACCGCTTGCACCCGGAGTGGTGTCAAAATTTTGTGTGTAAGGTGATGAACCCGGTAGTGATACCTGGCTCCAAACTGCCGGTGCTGCCATAACGCAAGCAACCGAAAAAGCATTAAAAAATGCTTTGCGTAAATTGTTTTTCATAAGTGATAAAAAATGGTTTATAAATCAGTGTGTTACAAATTTATAAGCCGGTGTTATCGGGCGGCCATTTTGTATATTGCATTTAAGTAATGCGCCGCTTATGCTTTTTTTAACAGAAGGGAACGGGATTGTTAAATATGTTAACCGAAGTGCAGGTATGCGTTAATTTAATTGATTTACTGCTTTTTACAGTTACAAAATGAATTATTATGAAATTTTAACGCGAAAAATTTTCGTTACGAAACCTTTTTTTCGTAAATACTGAAAATTTGTTATTATAGGAATTTTCAGGCTGATATGGTTTAACCTGATTACGAGATAAAAATTATAGCTATATCAGCCCGCAATGACTGTTTTCATTATAGGCTGATACAGTTTTAATTTATGGCTTTGGGAATTGTGTACGAATGTTGCGGATGAGCGGTTCCAGGCCATTAAGTTTCAGTTCGTAAACTTGCTTCAGCTGGTCGCCAAGCTTGCCTTTGGGGAACCCTTTGCCGTGGAACCATACCATATAATATTCAGGCAGGTCTATAAGATAACGCCCCTCGTATTTACCGAAGGGCATTTTGGCATGCGCCAGTTCTATAAGTTGCTTTTGCTGGTCAGGACCAAACATCGGTTACCAGTTAAAAGTAATATCCTTCTCAATATCCGGGTGCAGGCTGTGGTATACCGGGCAGGTCATAGCCGAACGTTCTAATATGGTACGCGCCTTTTCATCGGCATCGCTTTTCAGGGTGAAAACGATTTTAATGCCCGATATACGGCGTGGTTCGGCAGCCATAAACTTGGTTACCTCAGCAGTGCTGCCTTCCAGTGCCACACCCATATCGCGTGCTTTAATGCCCATAATGGTAAACATACAGCTTGCCAATGCGTTGGCTACAGTATCGGTAGGTGAAAAGGCTTCGCCCTTACCGTTGTTATCAAGTGGTGCGTCTGAAATAATTTCTGAACCCGATTGCAGGTGTATCGATGAGGTGCGAAGGTCGCCCAGGTAGGTTACTTTAGATGTCATTTTGCGGATGTATTAAATGGTTACAGCCACTAATTTCGCAATTTTACACCAATATGGTGCAGGACTGCAAAATTAATGGCTGCAAATAACATTATTGTGCTTCGGTTACAGTAAGGCCTTCGTTGTACTGCATTATGTACACGCCATAGTTGTAGTTACCGCCGTTTTCGGCTGTATAAATAAATTTGTTCTCTACCTGCTCCGATGCCCTCGCGGTCATTACCTGCTTCAGTTCTTCCGGCTGGAACATACGCTGTATCAGGTCGAATGTTATATCAAAGCCACGCACCGCATACGGCGAAGGGTTTACACCATTCTTTTCGCGATACAGGCGGGCGAATAATGTTTCCTGGTCGTTTGGAGCATCACGGGTTATAGACGGGTACAGCAGTTTTAGTTTTGCCAACTTATCCAGTGCTATTTCGTCATTGTCATACTTCTCATTCTTATCGGGCACGGCAAGCTGTATGCTGTAATCCTTTTGCATTTCGGTAAGCATTTTTATAGCCCCGGTAATGTTGCCCAGCGATTCTGTATCCAGTATCACGTAGTTTTGTTTTCCTTTTACCAATAGCGCCTGTATACCATCGCCGGTTATGGCACCATCCAGTATTTTAAAGTCGGGGTAATTAGATTGTATAAATGTACGCGAGCTTACTTTTTTGGCAGAAACTATAGCCACGACGTTGCCCCCCTTCCCTTTCAGGTAGTTGTACAGTGCGGCACGCATGGTTTCGTCTGAAGGGATAGAGTAATACAGGTTATCGTGCGGGGTACCGGTTTCCTTAGCCAGCGGCGAAATCACCACTGCATTAGGGAACAGCGCCGCAGTACTTTCGGCATTCCCCTGAAAGAATGGGCCTATAATAGCATCGGCACCGGCTACACTGCCTTTAAGCGACACCACATCAGATGTTTTAGGGGTTTCCTTGGCATCCAGTATGCTAACGTTAAGCGGCAGCCCAAGCGTTTTAGCCGAATCTATAGCTACCATGGCACCTGCATAAAAATCAAGTGTCAGGTTCAGGAACTTATCGGTACGCAGTAGCTTGGCTTTTACCGTATCGGTTTCCAGCCTGTACAGGTTAAACGGCAGCAGTAGCGCCAGCTTCTTGGCATCCTGTGTCTTTTTAAGGGTCTTACTAAGGTCAACAACTGCCTTGTTTATTACACCATCTCCCGTTTGTACCGAAGCAGGTACTTTAATAACCATACCTTCCTTTACCCCGTCTTTAAGGGCAGGGTTAAGCCTGATTAGTTCATCATCGGTAAGGCCGGTATCTTTGGTAAGGCTGTACAGGGTTTCTTTGGCCTGTATGGTGTATTCTTTGTATTTTTTATCGGCAGCCGGTTTTGCAGCATCGGCCACGGCAGGCGTTTTAGCCTCCGCAATAACAGAGTTCTTGGCCAGCTTCAGCTTATGGCCCAGCGGCAGGGTATCTTTTACATCGGGGTTCAGTTCTTCCAGTAGTTGTACCGTCATACCATATTTTTTAGCAATACTATATTTGGTATCGCCATCGGCCACGGTATGGTACATATAAGTAGTTTCCTGTTTTTTGGCAATCTGCTTTTCGGCCACTTTAGCCTGTGCAGCCACACCACTACCCTTTACGGGTATTACCAGTTTTTCACCCAGTTTAAGCCCTCCCGTACCACGGGCAGCATTAGCCTTTTCAAGCTCTGCAACCGATACTCCGTACTTTTTGGCAATAGCCGTAAGCGTTTCGCCCTGTGCCACGGTATGCACGGTATTGGTAACCTTTGTAGGCGATTCCTTTACCTGTGTACCCGCCGGAAGTGTTTTGGCTGGGGCATTGGGTATCAGCAGGTAGGTATCCACCTTAACCCCGTTCTTAGCATCGGGGTTAAGGCGGTATATATCATTAGGGGTAACTTTATACTTTTGGCTGATGCTTGTAACCGTTTCGCCCTTCGCTACCTTGTGCTTTTTGTAATCCTGCCCGAAAGCCGATGCGCAAAATATCGAAAATGTAAAGGCGAACGCTAAAATGTACTTCATTATCTCTTGTTTTTTATGGTTGACATAAGACGAAACAAAGGTACATTATGTAACGGCACGTTTGCGAATTTTATTTTCTAATTTTAAGTTAAAGCAGCCTTAGTCTGAAGAGGCTGCCACAGCTGTAGAAGGTTTCGGCTTTTTCTTTTCCTGGTATTGGGCAATCTTGTAGTTTGGTAGCTGTAGTACTGTGTTTTCATGTATTCCGTCTACAGCATCGGGGTTCAGTTCATAGATGTCGCGTGGGGTAATGTGGTGCTTTTTTGCAATCATCATTATAGTTTCGCCCACCGATACGCGATACGATACAATACTGTCCCTGATGGGTTCCTGCGTTCTGTCAATTTCCTGCGCAAACACGCCTGTGGCAAATGGTAATAATAGTAGTGTTAAAAGTGTCTTCTTCATAATCTTCTGCATTTTCAATTCTTGAGGAATGGAAAATTACAAAATAAAAAAGCTGATAATCAAATATTTAACACTAAAAATTTCTTACATACAATACCTACAAACCCCTACATATTCTGGGTATAGTAGTTATAATCCTTTAACACTGTATCTACAAAACCGGTAGAACTGTTGCCTATGGGCTTTATACCCGTAACCGCTGTTATTTTATCCTGGAGCTTATCCATCATTACAAAATCGGCCTGGCGGTAGCTGGCTTCGTAGGTGTCTTTTATAATACGCACGTCGTTATCGCTCAGCTTTATTACCAGTGGGTATACCGGCACATAGTCGCTGCCTATATTACGCAGTATGGTGTGGTCTATAGTTACTTTATTCCTCAGGGTAATAACGGCAGTACCGGCTGCAAGGTCACCCAGGCGGCGGTCTTCCTTATTTACAATCATGGTTATAAGCCCTATAATGCCAAACGGCGGCGATACCTCTACCATGCGGAACACCCAGCGGATAAGGTAATCTGAAAAACCCGCCTGGTAGCCGTCTATCTTTATCACCTTTATCTTCATTATCTTCTTGCCGGGGCTTTGCCCTTCCATAAAAGTCTCAAACAACAGCGAGTATAAAAACGGCGGCAGCCCTATAAGGCTGTATATGGCCCACAGCACCCATTGGTCGGCCCCATCAAGTAAATTTGTAAGCCCCGAGGCATCTATAAGCAGCACTACTATAACTATATAGTATGCCCATATAATGGCTATATCTATTATAGAAGCCACTACCCTGTCTCCCGGGCTGGCCGTGTTAAAATTAATATTAACATTTTGTGTAGTGGTTATGGAAAGTTGTGCCATATTTTTTTCTATTTTTAGCGCTACTATGAGAGAAGTTGCGTTTATAAAACAAAATAAAGAAAAATGGCTCGATTTTGAGCAGGCTATTTTCGGTAAAGTTAAAAAAAATCCCGACGAGCTTGCCAGCCTGTACATACACCTGGTAAACGACCTGGCGTATGCGCAAACCTACTACCCCAAAAGCAAGTCGGTAATATACCTTAACAACCTGGCAGCGCTTACCTACCAGAAGATATACAAAACCAAACGCGAAGACAGCAACCGCCTTGTACAGTACTTTAAAACCGACGTACCCCTTATAGTATACCAAAACCGCCGCTATGTGCTGTATGCCTTTGCGTTGTTTTTCATATTCCTGTTTATAGGTGCTTTCTCTGCTGCGCATGACAGTACGTTTGTACGCCTTATACTGGGCGACCACTACGTAAACATGACACTGGAAAATATAGAAAAAGGCAACCCCGTAGCAGTATACAAACAGGGAGCCGACTGGGCCGGTGCCGTGGCCATTACCATAAACAACCTTAAAGTGGGTATTATGGAATTTATAGCCGGTATTTTTGCCGGTTTCGGTACGGCTTATATACTGATGCAAAACAGTATAATGCTGGGTGCATTCCAGTACTTCTTCTATGAGCAGAATGTATTTTGGGCCAGCGTACGCGGTATATGGATACACGGTGCCATGGAAATCTTCGGGATGGTTATAGAAGCTGCCGCCGGGCTGGTGTTTGGCGCATCTATACTGTTCCCAAAAACACTATCGCGTGTGGAATCGCTTAAAACAGGTTTCCGCAATGCCTTGAAAATATGGTTCAGCACCATACCGTTTACCATAGCGGCAGGCCTGCTGGAAGGTTTTGTAACGCGTTATTCGCCTGATATGCCGCTATCACTTAATATTTTTATAATTTTGTTTACGCTTTCAGTAATTTCGTGGTACTACCTCATTTACCCATTTGTGGTAAACCGCAAAATGAAGAAAGAATTACAAGCCATTTAATACCCTAACTGACCAAGGTGACCCGTTTTTTACTCTACATAGCATTGCTTGGCATTCCGGCAGGCAGTTTTGCACAAAACGACAGCGGTGATGTAACCATTACCACTGAAGACACTTTTGCCCCACCCGAAATCGACACGTTAGTTGCTGACGATTACGATAATGATTATTACGTACAGGAAGCCCCGAAACAAGCTGCCGAAAATGTACCGCCACCGGTATATACACAGCGTAAGTTTAAGGAAGGTTTTAAGGACGAATACAAAAACGACGACGACTTCGACTACAATGAAGAGCCGGAAGCTGAAGGCATACTGAGTAAACTATTCAGGGCTATAGGGCGTTTCTTCGACAGTATATTTGGCGGGGCAAAGCCCGGCAAAGGCACCGCTACGGCACTTGAAATTATATTTAAAATACTGGCATTTGCATTGGTGCTGGTAGCCGTATACTTTATAGTACGCGCCATCCTGAAAAAAGAAGGCATGTGGATATTCGGCCGCTCTGCCAGAAAAATCAAGCCACTGGATGATGAGGAAGCCCAAAACATCCACGAAATGGACTTTAATACCCTGACTGCTAATGCTGCTGCACAAAACGATTACAGGCTGGCCGTACGCTACTACTACCTGTGGCTGCTTAAAAGGCTTTCGGCACGCGGTATCATCGACTGGAACTGGGACAAGACCAATACCGATTACTATTACGAAATTAAGGACAACAACCTTAGGGACGACTTTAAATACCTTTCATACGTGTACGATTACTGCTGGTATGGCGAATTTGAAATAGACAGTGAGGCTTTTTCCAAAGCGGAAAAGGCATTTAAGAAAACCCTAAACTCCCTGTAATATGAAAAAGACGCTGACTATAGCAATACCGGTGGTGGTGGTTTTAATCATTATAATGATTGTTTCGGCTGCAATGTCGCCTAAGGAAATAGACTGGAAAGAGTCATACAAAACATACGATAAAATACCTTTTGGCCTGTACGTGTTTGATAAGGAAAGTAAAAACCTCTTCAGTAAACACGAAATTTCAAAATTCAGTACTTCGCCTTACGAATACCTGGATGCGGAATACGATTACGAAAAAAACCAGTACAACAAAACGGGCTGCTACCTTAAAATAGACTCAGACAATAATATAGATGACGAGTCGGCACGCGAACTGCTGAACTACGCAAGCCACGGCAACACGGTAATGCTGTCTATGACTACATTTCCGGGGGTTATTACCGATACGCTTAAAATACATACCAACAGCGTTAATAAGCTGCCCGATTCGCTACAGCTGTATGTACAGAATAAAAAGATTAATAAATACTTGTACTCACACGGCACACACGGGGTATATTTTGACAGCATCCGCCCCATTAAGGATAGTGTAGCCATACTGGGCTACCAAAAAACAAAAGACACACTGGTGCCTAACTTTATACAGGTAAAGTTCGGGCAGGGACGCATATTACTACATACCGAGCCTGTAGCCTTTACTAACTACTACATGCTTAAAGATAATAACTATAAGTATGTGGAAGAAGTGGCTACTAAAATACCCGTAGGCCAGCTGCTTTGGCAAACCGGTAACAATACCGATGAAGACGACCGCAGCGCGCTAAGCTATTTCCTGAGCCAGCCTGCATTTAAGGCGTTTTTCTGGCTGGGGCTTTTTGCCATATTTATCTTTATATTCTTTAATGCAAAACGTAAGCAGCGTGTAGTACCTATAATACCACCGGTGCCTAATACTACCATAGATTTTACCAAAACCATAGGTAACCTGTACTTCCAGGAGCGTAACCACCATACCATTATAGAGAAAAAGATTATTTACTTCCTGGAGCATGTGCGCACTGAGTACCTTATAGATACCTTTGAGCTAAACGAGGCCTTTATAGAGCGTATGCACCAAAAAACAGGCAAGCCACAGGAAGACATAGAGCGCGTGGTATCGCTCATTAAAAAACACCGCCACAACTTTGCAAGCACCGAAGCTGACGTAATAGCTATAAATAACGCCATTGAAAAATTAAGGTTATGACAGAATTTGACAACATCAACCACGACGAAAACGAAACACAGCCGCAACAACCGGAAAACATAACACCGCCTGCCGCAGAAAGCATAATTCCACCGGCACCGGAAAGTGAATCGATAAGTTTTTATAATAGGATAGACCTTACTGCCCTGCGCAGCGGCATAGACGCCATAAAACACGAAATAAGTTCGGTTATCGTAGGCCAGCACAAGGTGGTAGACCAGATACTGGTAGCCATACTAAGCAACGGCCACGTGCTTATAGAAGGTGTGCCGGGTGTGGCCAAAACCATTACCGCCAAGTTGCTGAGCAAGGCGCTGTCGCTTGATTTCAGCCGTATACAGTTTACACCCGACCTTATGCCGAGCGACATACTGGGTACATCGGTATTCGATTTGGCTAAATCGGAGTTCAACTTTAAGAAGGGGCCTATCTTCTCTAACTTTGTGCTGATAGACGAAATTAACCGCGCCCCTGCCAAAACCCAGGCTGCCCTATTTGAGGTTATGGAAGAGCGTCAGATAACCGTAGAAGGCGAAACGCATGCCATGCAGCCGCCGTTCCTTGTTATTGCCACACAAAACCCTGTGGAGCAGGAAGGTACTTACCGCCTGCCGGAAGCACAGCTGGACAGGTTTTTGTTTAAGGTAACCATAAGCTACCCAAGCCTTAGCGAGGAAATAGTAATACTACAGCGCGAAAATGCCCTTAAAGGCACAGACAAGCTGCAAAACGTACGCAAGGTGCTTACCCAGCAGGATATACTGAATTTCCAGGAGGTGGTAAAACAGATAACTGTAGAGCCGCAACTTATAGAATATATAGCCAAGATAGTGGGCAACACCCGCGAAAATGCATTCCTGTACCTGGGGGCATCACCAAGGGCATCTATTGCCATACTGAATGCTGCCAAAGGCTACGCCGCACTAAGGGGCCGCGACTTTGTAACGCCTGATGACGTGAAGGATGCCGCCATACCGGTACTAAGGCACCGCGTAGTAGTAGCGCCAGAGCGTGAAATGGAGGGCCTTACCAGCGAACAGATTATTAAACAGATTGTAGACACCGTAGAAATACCCCGCTAATGAAGCAGCTTATAAAGTGGCTTAAAAGCATATACATTAACAACTTTGCCTTTTACCTGTTTATGGGTATACTGGTACTGTTCCTTGTATCCCAATTTTTCCCGTCGCTTTTTAATGTTGCCTGGCTTATTACGTACTTTTTCTTCGGTTTCCTGCTACTGGATTTTTTGCTCATATTTATAAGCAACCACACCTTTGAGGCAAGCCGTGTTACCCCGGAGAAATTCAGTAACGGCGACGATAACCCGGTAACCATAAACATAGAAAACGGCTACAGCTTCCCGGTAAGGGTAAAGGTGATAGACGAGCTTCCGTTCCAGTTCCAGGAGCGCGACTTTAAGCTGCACCGCACCGTAGCCGCAGGCCGCAGTACGGCGTTCGGGTTTTACCTGCGCCCTACCCAGCGTGGCGAATACCATTTTGGCAAGCTGAACATTTACGTATCAAGCCCGCTTAGGCTGGTGGCACGCCGTTATATTTTTGGCGAAGGTGCCATGGTACCCACCTACCCCAGCTACCTGCAGCTGCGCAAGTACAGCCTTATGGCCTTTAGCAACAACCTGTTTGAATACGGTATTAAAAAGATACGCAGGCTGGGCCATACCATGGAGTTTGAGCAGATAAAAGAGTATGTTTCGGGAGACGATATCCGTACCATAAACTGGAAAGCCACAGCCAAGAAAAACCAGCTGATGGTAAACCAGTACCAGGACGAACGTTCGCAAAGCGTGTACATGGTGATAGACAAAGGCCGCGTAATGAAAATGCCTTTTAACGGGCTCAGCCTGCTGGACTATGCCATAAACAGCACACTGGTACTAAGCAATGTTATTACGCGCAAACAGGACAAAGCCGGTATGCTTACCTTCAGCAAAAAAGTGGAAAATTTTGTACCTGCCGACAGGCGCACAGGCCAGATGCAGAAAATACAGGAAAACCTGTACAATGTAAACACCAACTTTTTTGAAAGTGACTTCGGCAGGCTGTATGCCGAGATAAAAAAGAACATTACCCAGCGCAGCCTTATAGTTTTATACACTAACTTTGAAACACTCGATGGGCTTAAAAGGCAACTCCCTTACCTTAAAGGCATTGCACAAAACCACCTTTTGGTAGTAGTGTTTTTTGAGAACGTGGAACTGGAAAAACTCATCTACAAAAGGGCAGGCAACATACGCGAGGTATACGACCAGGTCATCGCCGAAAAGTTTGCTTTCGAAAAGCGCCTTATTGTAAACGAGCTGCGTAAGTACGGTATCTATTCGGTACTTACCAAGCCGGAAAACCTTACCATAGACAGCATTAACAAATACCTTGAAATAAAGGCAAGGGGTATACTATAAAACATTCACCATGAAAAAGTTAGGCACGGTAACCATAGACCGCATTAACATACTGCTGATGCTTGTGGCGCTAGTACCTGCTTTCTTGTGGCCGTTCCAAACGTTTTTATTTGTGTACGCCTTTTTGGGGCCGCTGCATTACCTCACCGAGATTAACTGGCTGCACCAAAAAGGATATTTCACCACGGCCAAGTACGACTATATTTTTATAGTGGCCGGTTGCCTGCTTATAAGTGCCTTATTGCTCTTCCAGCTGCCACTGAAGGAATACACGTCAATTATTACCTGTAGCATATTTGCTTCGGCACTGGGGTTTGTATTGTTTAAAACTGCCAAAGCCAAAGCGCTGTTTACACTGGGTGCCACGGTTGTGGGGGCGGTACTTTTCCTGCTGTTTCCTGTATATTTCCGTATGGCGTTTTCCATACTTATGCCCACGCTGGTACACGTATTCATCTTTACAGGCATGTTTATACTGGTAGGTGCATTAAAGTCGGGCAGCAAAACCGGCCTGGCGTCGATTATTGTATTTACAAGCTGTGCGATTATAGCGCTTGTAGCAGGTACGCAGTTTAATATAGAAACCATAACCCGGCAAATACACCACAGCTATATGGGTTTCTTCCGGATGAATGAGGTACTGCTGTCGCTGTACAATGCCTTCGACCCAAATACACTTACCACTTCGCAGTTTCCCGAGGGGTATAAACCTATGGAATTGCCCATTTACTTTTCAGATGCCGGTATACGCGCCATGCGTTTTATCGCCTTTGCCTATACGTATCACTACCTTAACTGGTTCAGCAAAACATCGGTAATACAGTGGCACAATACCAAAACCATAAACCTTGTAGCCATAATGGTTATCTGGGCTGCATCGGTAGTACTGTACATTATAGATTACAATGTAGGCCTTAAATGGCTGTTTGCACTGAGCCTTGGCCACGTACTGTTGGAATTTCCGCTAAACCACCGCAGTTTTATTGAGGTAAAACAACGGTTAGTTGCTAAATTTTCGGATACATGAAGAAGGCATTGTTTATAGCTTTGTTTGCTATGGTTTGTTCTTGCAAAGAGGAATCCACTAAAGTTACTGTTTCAAAAAAAGATGTCATTTCACAAAAGCCCGAAGATGGTCCGGGGATTGACGAATTTGTAAAACAATTTAGTTGTAGGAGGCAGCAAATTATACAGCAATTGAAAACACTCAGCCCAAAACAGGCTGACAGTCTCTACGAAACATACCTCTCGGAGAATAAAAAACTATTAGTAGACGAAACCAAAAAAGAGACTCCCTTCTTAAAAAAGCATTATTACTCATTTATAACTACCGGCGTAGATTCAATATCCCGGCAAAAAATGAAAATTTTGGACAGGGTACATCTTGAAATTATCTAGCGTTATATGGATCAATTACTTATTAAAGAATATCCTTCTTTTTACAAGGACATATTTAATGATTATGTTACTGATGATTACAAGGCATACATTAATTTAAAAGCAGAAACGTCAGGAAAATAGAATCTTTCTGGATTTATGATGATAAAATAAGGGCTCCGTGGAAAGAAATTGGAACAAATGTAATTGCTTGGGAAAAGTGAACCTCGTGGTAAAAAATAAAAGCTTTTACGAGAAATTTTCACCACAACGGTCACAAAGTTTTTTCACAAGGTTCGCAAGGTAAAGTGAATTATGTTTGAGAGTTCACCAAGGCTTTCCTTCGGAAAGCTAAAGAGTTCACAAAATAATATATCCAGACGATAGGTCTCTTGTAAGTCATAAAAAAATCCGGAACTGTATGGTTCCGGATTTTTTTGTGGGTTATAAAGTACCTAATTATTATAAATCCGTGTCACTTTATCTATACCGTCTATCTTCTTTATGTTGTCTATCAGCTTTTTAAGGATGGTGTTGTTATGGACCACTACGGTAACCTGTCCGTTAAATACACCCGCGTTTCCACTAAGCGAAATGCTTTGTATGTTTACGTGCATGTTGTTGCTAATCACCTTAGTAAGCTCATTGGTAAGGCCCAGGCTGTCCATACCTGTAATTTTAAGGGTAGCCTTAAATTCTTCCTGGCTGCTGTCTATCCACTTCGCCGGGATAATACGGTAAGCGTAGTTGCTTTGTAGCCTTATGGCGTTAGGGCAATCGCGTTTGTGTACCTTAATTCCCTCGTTTATAGTTACAAACCCAAATACATCATCACCCGGTATGGGGTTACAGCAGTTGGCCAATTTATAATCCAGCTTATCATCGTTTTTGCCGAATACCAGCAGGTCGTAGTTTTTGCTCAGTTCTTCACGCTGAATCTGTTCGGGTGCTACTGTTGGCGACTTGCGTATTTTGCCCTTAAAGAAGTTCATAAACGTATTGCTCTTCAGGGCGGCGAAGTCCTTTAGCTGCTGGTTGTCTATGCTGCCAATACCCACCCTGAAAAACAGGTCGAGGCTGGTTTTTAGCTTAAAGTAGGTTACCAGTTCATTTACCGTAGCCTCATTCAGCGTTATTTTCAGGTGCCTCATTTTTCGGGTAAGCAGTTCCTTACCGTCTTCGGCTATACGCTTGGTATCTTCGTTCAGTACGTTTTTAATCTTGTTCTTCGCACGCGCAGTGGTAACATAATCCAGCCAGTGCGAGTTAGGCTTCTGGTTTTGCGAAGTAATCACTTCCACCTGGTCGCCACTGTTCAGTACGTGGTTTAGCGGAACCAATTTACCGTTTACGCGCGTACCACGGGTGCGTATACCCACCTCTGAGTGTATGCTAAAGGCAAAATCCAGCGAAGTGGCTCCCTTAGGAAGCGACTTGATTTCACCCTTGGGTGTAAACACATAGATTTCCTTGGCGTAAAGGTTCAGTTTAAAATCCTCCACAAAATCCACTGCATTGCCCGATGAGTTTTCCAGTGCTTCTTTCAGCAGGTTCAGCCAGGTTTCCAGCCCGTGTTCTTCAGTAGTAGAACCCTGTTTGTACTTATAGTGGGCAGCGTAACCTTTTTCGGCCACTTCATCCATGCGTTCGCTGCGTACCTGTATTTCTACCCAACGTCCTTTCGGGCCCATAACGGTAATGTGCAACGCCTCATAACCGGTACTTTTTGGCGATGAAATCCAGTCGCGCAGCCTGCTTGGGCTTGGGCGGTAGTGGTCGGTAACTATGGAATATATTTTCCAGGCGAGGAATTTCTCGTCGTGCTGGTTCGATTTGTATATGATACGCAAGGCAAATTTATCGTACACCTCGTCAAACGTTACCCCTTGTGCCAGCATCTTGCGGCGGATGGAGTACACCGACTTTGGCCTGCCCTTAATGGTATATTCTATACCCTCGGTGTCCAGTGATTTTTTAAGTACATCACTAATCGATTTTATGTAAGCATCCTGTTCCTCCTTACTTTCCTTCATTTTGCTTACAATGTCGTTGTATACAGAAGGTTCGGTGTATTTCAGGCCAAGGTCTTCCAACTGGCTTTTTATGTTGTACAAGCCCAGGCGGTGTGCTAATGGTGCGTATATGTATAGCGTTTCGCTGGCTATTTTTGCCTGCTTGTAGTCGGCCATGCTGTCCATGGTTTGCATGTTGTGCAGGCGGTCGGCCAGTTTTATCAGTATTACCCTCACGTCGTCGTTAAGGGTAAGCAACATCTTACGGAAGTTCTCTGCCTGAAGCGACATTTCCTGGTCGGTCTTTACCTGGGCTATTTTGGTAAGGCCTTCTACAATTTGCGCGATTTTCGGGTTGAACATGTTCTTGATGTCCTCCACTGTCACATCGGTATCTTCTACAACATCGTGCATCAGCGCTGCGGCAATCGAAGTAGCCCCAAGTCCGATTTCCGACGCAACAATCTTCGCCACGGCAATAGGGTGGAAGATGTATGCCTCACCCGATTTGCGGCGCTGGTCCTTGTGCGCATCTACAGCCACATCAAATGCCTTGCGGATCAGTTTCTTATCATCCTCGCTAAGCGTTTGGTAACTTATGCGCAAAAGTTCCTTATATTCTTTGGCTATTGCCTTGTTTTCCTGTTCTATATCAATCTCAGTCATATTGCTCGTCATCTGCATTAAATATACGGTTTTCCAGCATTAAAAGCAAGTCGATTTGTGGATTCGTTTATTTGTTTATTTGAAGATTATGCGGTGATTTGTTTATAAGGCCTGTAATGGCTTATAAATATCTATTGATGTGTACGAGTGAAGCTGCACCCCTCTCTTTTGGAGAGGGGCTGGGGGTGAGGCCAAAAAACGAGGCCCCACAATACGCGGGGCCTCGTTGCTGCAGGCACTGAGAAAAAACTAAAAAAACAAACAATTATATTAATCCGCCCGCTACCCTGATTACCTCACCGGTAACCCAGGCTGCGTCGTCGCTTGCCAAAAACGTAACGGCACGGGCTATATCGTCTGGCTGGCCCACACGGCCCAGTGGTGTTAAGGCAACAATACTTTTTTCAAAATCGCTGCCCGAAAAACCTGAAGACTGTGTGCCTTCGGTCTCTGTAAGGCCGGGTGCTATAACATTCACGCGGATATTTTTAGGGGCAAGTTCTTTTGCCAATGCTTTTGAAACGGTATCAAGCGCACCCTTTGTAGCCGAATATACTGTAGAACCCGCAGGAGGGTTAGAACCCACCACCGAACTGATGTTGATGATGCTGCCGCCCGCTTCTGGGAAGTGTTTCAGCGCATGTTGCGATGTTAATATAGGCCCGTAAACATTGGTGGTAAACTGGCGGTCGTAATCTTCGCGGGTAATTTCATCAAGGTTGCTCCAGGCGTAGATACCGGCATTGTTTACCAGTATGTCTACACGGCCAAAGGCTTTTACGGTTTGGTCAAACAGCTGTTGTACATCGGCTTCGTTACTTACGCTGCCTTGTACGGCTATGGCGCGGCCACCATCGGCTGCTATCTGGGCTACGGCTTTATCGGCTCCGGCCTTATCTCCGGCATAGTTTACGGTTACTGCTGCACCGGCTGCTGCCAGGCTCTTTGCTATCCCGGCACCTATTCCTTTGCTGGCACCTGTTACTATGGCTACTTTACCTTCTAATTTAAAACTCATGATTTAAAATTAATTTATTTAAATATATCTATATTTTTAAGCCAAAGAAAGGGCAGAAAATCCTGCCCCTATATATCGGCTTTGCTACTGCAATATTAGTAAATAAATTAATATATTTAAATTTTTCTATATATTATTTTTCCACCAAAGAATTTAGGAAAGTAATGTACCCGCCAAATACATCGTTATCAATGGTGTAGCGAATATTTCGCCCTTCTTTTTCAGCGATAAGCAGTCCGGCATCGGTAAGCTGTTTTATGTGGTGCGATACCGATGGCTGTGCAAGCTCTATCATATCGCACAGGTGTGCACACGGCATCCAGCCATTCTTTTTTACCTCCTGCATAATGCGCAGGCGGTGCGGGTCGCCCAGCGCTTTCGAAATCCGTTCTATATCCTTTGCCTTCATATACTATTGAAAAATGCAAATTTATCAATTTAATTTGTGATTACCTAACGGCAATATTTTTCAAGTAAATGCTGCTCAACGCCTTTCTTTACCGCACGTTTATAAAACATACCGAACAGGGGGGCAATGAGCTTTGCAGCGGGGTGGCTAAAGTGGGTATCGCCCCAGCGGTACATTACGGCTATGTGCCAAATGTTTTTCGGCACCTGGTTCCGGGTTATGGTACGCTTATCGTTTACCAACCCGAACATGGCCTTCAGGAAATTCTCAAAACCAGGCTGGCCCGGTGTAAGCTTTACCCTGAATACTATGGTTTCGGCAGTATCGTTAAAAAATCGGTGGTGTTCGTATGGCTTTACCAATGCAGTTTCGCCGGGATTGAGGTACAGTTTCTTTTTACCAAGTTGCAGGCCAAGCCTTCCTTTTACGGCGGTAAATTCTTCTGAAAAACCTTTGTGGTAATGCAGCGGATTACTGCCACCAGGGGTAAGGCTCACCTCAAAGTGGGTGAGTGCACCGCCCGTATCGGCTGCGCTTTGCAGTATGGAGGTGTATTCCCCGTTTATGGGGTTGTGGTAGGTTTTGGTACCGGGCATTACTTACAGCTGAACTCGCATTTTATTTTGCGGAGTTTCCCTTTTTTAAAATAAAACATCCACAGGCAATCTACGTCTTTTTCTTCGGGCAGCAGGCTGATGATTTCCCATGGCTCATCGGTGCCGTCTTCCTCTGTGTCTATAAGCGCGGCGGCATCGGGGTAGGTTTTGCCGAAGCTTTTCAGCGAAGTAGTATGGTCAAACCAGTCGTCTTTCTGCTGGAAATACATATTCTTCCGTGGCGAAAAATCAAGCTCCCTGAAACTCAGCGTACCGTTTACCAATAGATAACGCGCACCTTTGTAGTACAACATTTGCCCGTTTTTATCGGTTTCGTTATTGCAAAGCTGTTCGGGCAGGGCAGCGGCAATGCTGTCCGGTTTTTTATACATCTTTTCAAATTCAGCCAGGGTAAGGTGCATAGGTATTTTATTACTCACCTTACCGGTTTGCCATGAAAACAGTTCGTTGTTTTGCGCAGCGGCAAAAAAAGGTAACAATAGTAATAGCAGTACTTTCAGTTTCATGGCCTAAATTTTAAAATCGCGTTGGCGTTTGGCCTCAAATATAAGGATTGCAGCGGCAACTGATACATTCATGGAGTCAATTTCGCCCTGCATGGGGATAATAATATTGCGGGTAGAACCATCGCGCCACGCCTGTGTAAGCCCTGTGGCTTCGGTGCCTACAACTAATGCACTACCGGTGGTATAATCCTGCTCGTGGTACAGCGCCGAATGCTGCAACGTAGCGCTGTATATACTGATATTTTTCTGCTTTAAGAATGTAATAACCTCGTCAGTACTTCCTGTGGCTATCTGGTTGGTAAACAGGCATCCCACGCTACTGCGAACAATATTAGGATTATACAGGTCGGTTTTTGGGTTGGCTATAATCACGGCATCCAGTTTTGCAGCATCGGCAGTGCGCAGCATCGCGCCAAGGTTGCCTGGCTTTTCGGTAGCTTCGCAAACCAATACTAATGGATTTTCCTTCAGCTGAAGATCTTCAAGGTCAAGGCTTTTGGTTTTTGCAACGGCAATAACACCTTCGGTAGTATCGCGGTAGGCCAGTTTTTGGTACACCTCACGGTTTATCTGTATATAATCAGGGGAAGCACCTGCTATGGCGCTTACTTCTGTTTCGCTGAGCATTTCCGGCACAAAGAGTACGGTTTCCAGTTCGTAACCGCCCTTGCGTGCCAGTTCCAGTTCGCGCTGGCCTTCTATAATAAAGGTACCGCTTTGCCTGCGGGCTTTGGCTTTTTCCTGTAGTTGTACAAGCTGTTTTATGTATGGGTTTTGCGCGCTGGTAATCTGTTTCATGTGCTTATTATCGGAAACGCAAAGGTATCGAAAAACTGCGAATTTGTTTATAAGCACAATATCATCATAGTTTTTCAAATAGTCTTTTCATGCTTGCAGAATAACCTTTACCGTCTTGTTTATTGTTTAGGGCTTCTTTTACAATAGGTGCAGTTTTACTATCAGGATATTTTATTAGAAAATCCTCAAATGCTATTTTAGCTTCTTCTTTTAGTAAGGTGTTGTTAATTGGCTTAACCGGTGTTTTTTCAGTTCCTGCTATAAATATTCCGGTAAACCATTTGTATTCGGATTCTATCTCCTTAATTAATTTGCTGTCGGGATATTTCTTCATAAGATTTTGTCTTCACAAAGTTCATCAAGATTTGATTGAGAATCCTTTTAATGCCATTTAAGAACACCAAGGCTTTCCTTCGGAAAACTAAAAAGCACATTGAATAACTCTGTTTAAAAACATAAAATATCAATTAAACGACTGCCTGAACTCCTGTGGCGAAAGGTTTGTTTTGGCTTTAAACAGCTTACTGAACGACTGCGGGTGTTCAAATCCCAGGCGGTAGGCTATTTCACTAACGCTAAGGGTAGTTACCGATAGTTGCTGCTTGGCTTTTTCTATCAGTTTTTCGTGGATGTGCTGCTGCGTACTCAGCCCGGTAACCGATTTCAGTACGCCACTAAGATAATTGGGTGATACGTGTAGTGTATCGGCTATGTGTTGCACCGTAGGCAAACCTTTATCTGCCAAATTACCACTATTAAAATAGTGTTCCAAAACTGCTTCCAGCCTATCCAGTAACTGGTGGTTGTTTACCTTACGGGTAATGAATTGCCGTTGGTAAAAGCGCTCGCCATACGCCAAAAGCAACTCTATCTGGGCAATGACTATATTTTGGGTAAACGTATCTATATTGGCACGGCACTCGTTCTTAATGTTGTCAATAATACCGCTTAGTACCTGTTCCTCAGTTTCAGACAGCCACAACGCTTCCTTCACCGCATACCCGAAATAATCGTATTGCTTAATGCTTTTGGCAAGCGGTGTATTCCAGAAAAAATCAGGGTGTATCAGCAGCATCCAGCCTTTGTGGTGCACGGGCGGCGCACCGGGATTGTACTCCACACCAAACACCTGGTTTGGCGCCATAAAAAACATTACACCATCATCAAAATCATACTGCTGCTGGCCGTACTTCATCTTCATACCCGGATTCCGTTTTACCGATATGGAGTAAAAATCAAGTATCCAGCTTTTCAGGTTATTCTCGGGGTCGTGCTTTATTTCGTCATAATTCACCACACTTACCAGCGGGTGGTTAGACCCCGGCAAGCCCCTCAGCTTATGAAAATCGCTAATGGTTTTTATGCGCAACGGTGTTTCCATAGGTACAAGGTAAGGCTATTATTGGTGATACACAAACGCAAAGTCCTTGGCAAAATCAGCCAATTTTACCTTGCCCAAAACCGGCTTATTTACATTATAATCGTCATACAAACCGTGTCGGCGGCCTATGTTCATTTCGGTAATCCCCTTGGCTGACTGCGCCGTGAAACCAACCTTAAGCAGGTTTTCCTCAAACTGTGCATCGGGTATTTCCACCCACTTAATATCGGGTACACCTATAGCATCACCAAGGATTTTAGCCACTTCCTTACCCGTAAGTTCCTCGCTGGCTATGTAGCGTACGGTGCGGCCTTCAAAAGGCAATTCAATCTCCTCGGTAATGGTAGCAGCAATATCCAGTGGCGAAACCCACGGCTCTTTAAGGTCGCCGCTATAATTCTGGTAAATGCTGCCCGAACCCTTTATAGTAGGAATAAAAGCAAACGTATTATAGTAGAACCCTACCGGGCGCATAAACTTGATGGCTACGTTATCCGGCAGGCCTTTCAGTATATTTTCAACGTAGTGGTGCGCTGCAAGCATACCATTGCCCTTATCGGTATGCCCGCCGATACTGCTCAGGTGGATGACTTTGGTAACACCCGCTTGGCTCACTGCTTCGGCATAGGCACGGGCAATGCTCAGCCACAGTTGGGCTGTATCGACACTTGGGTCGGTAAAGTGGAACGGTGGTTCCATGAGGTATACGATATCGGCGCCGGTAAAGGTTTCAGTAAGGAAACCCGCATCGTCTATTGAACCAATGGCAGCTTTGGCACCGGTGGCTTCTATCTCCCCTGCCCTTTCAGCTTTGCTGCTGATAACGGTTACGCTATGCCCTTTTTCTATAAGCTCCTGTACGAGTGGTTTGCTGATGCGGCCCAGCGAGCCTGTAATAACTATGTCCATTTTTTTAGTGATTTTGTGTACTGCAAAGTTCGGCAGGAACCAAAACCCGCACGTAGCCGAATCTACGGTTGTTGTAGCCGAAATTTTTGTTTTTGATTTAGCCACGAATTACACGAATTACCACAATTATTTAAGGGCTTTGGATAGCTGTCATTCAACAGAAACAAAAAATTAGTATAATTTGTGTAATTCGTGGCCTATTATGCATTGCTACAATGGCATAAAACATTTTCAGGTACCAAAAAATTAGATTATCTTTGCATGTATTTTGCATAAGAAACATGGAAAACAATAAAAACCAGGAGATTGTAAAAAATGTCTTCACAAAATTCCTTGAAGACAAAGGACACAGGAAAACGCCTGAGCGCTACGCCATACTCCAGGAAATTTATAACAGCGGGGAGCATTTTGATATAGAGTCACTTTACATCAAAATGAAGAACAAAAACTACCGCGTGAGCCGCGCCACGCTGTATAACACTATAGAATTGCTGCTGGAATGCGGCCTGGTAAGGCGCCACCAGTTTGGCCAAAACCAAAGCCACTACGAGAAATCGTACTTTGATAAACAGCACGACCACATTATCATGACCGATACGGGCGAGGTAATAGAGTTTTGCGACCCGAGGATCCAAAGCATAAAAAAGACCATCGAGGAAATTTTCGGTATAGAGATACACAACCATTCGCTATACTTATACGGCAACAAAAAACAGCCCGCTCCGGAAAACCCGTAAGCGGCTGCACAACACAAACGCAAGCCAACCCTGCATAAGGATTGGTTTTTGTTTTTTATAAAACACCGGATAATTACAAAACAATAATAAACAACAAACTAAAAAATAGGAATGACCGTAGATTTATTGCTCGGATTACAGTGGGGCGACGAAGGCAAAGGGAAAATTGTTGACGTACTTACCTCAGGATATGACATAATAGCCCGTTTTCAGGGAGGGCCAAACGCCGGCCACACATTAGAATTTGACGGTATAAAACACGTACTAAGGACGATACCTTCGGGTATATTCCACAAAAATTCGGTAAACATTATCGGTAACGGCGTGGTAATGGATCCGGTGGTGTTCCAGAAAGAACTGGAAGGCCTTGAAAAATTCAACATCGATATTAAATCGCGCCTGCTTATTTCGCGCAAGGCACACCTGATACTGCCTACACACCGCCTGCTTGATGCTGCCAGCGAGGCAAGCAAAGGCAAGGCCAAAATAGGCTCTACCCTTAAAGGTATAGGCCCTACCTATATGGACAAAACCGGCCGTAATGGTATCCGTGTGGGCGATATAGAACTTGACGATTTTAAAGAGCGCTACCGCCAGCTTGCCGAAAAGCACGAGGCCATGATAGCCTTCTACAACGTGGAGCTGGAATACGACCTTGCCGAACTTGAAGAGGAGTTCTTCGCGGCGGTAGAGGTACTTAAAACACTTACGTTTATAGACAGCGAAGAGTACCTTAACAGCGCCATGAAAGCAGGAAAATCTATCCTTGCCGAAGGTGCACAGGGTTCGCTACTGGATATCGACTTCGGTACGTACCCGTTTGTAACATCATCTAACACTACCGCTGCCGGTGCCTGTACAGGCCTTGGTATTGCCCCAAATAAAGTGAAGGATGTATTCGGTATCTTCAAAGCTTACACTACCCGCGTAGGTAGCGGCCCATTCCCTACCGAACTGTTTGACGAAGACGGTGCTACTATGGCACGTGTGGGTAATGAGTTTGGTTCGGTTACAGGCCGTGCAAGGCGTTGTGGCTGGCTGGATCTTGTAGCGCTTAAATATGCGGTACAGGTAAATGGCGTAACCCAACTGTACATGATGAAAGGCGACGTACTGAGCGGTTTTGAAACACTTAAAGTATGTACTGCTTATAAATATAAAGGTGAGGTTATCAACCATTTCCCGTACAATATAGAGCCTGAAAATGTAGAGCCTGTATTTGTAGAGAAAAAAGGCTGGGCTGCCGACCTTACGGGTATGACCACTTACGATGAACTACCTGCTGAGCTTAAAGAATACGTAGAGTTCATTGAAGCTGAACTTGAAGTACCTATCAAGGTTATTTCTGTAGGCCCGGACAGGACACAGACCATACGTAAATAATATACATTGATATATAAAAAGTAAAACCCGGGAATCACTTCCTGGGTTTTGCTTTTTATATCATGTTACAGCCCCATCTACTTTGTATTCAACACAAAGGTTTCCATATTTAAAATATATGGTTTTACCTATATTATCCTATACTAAAATATGGTAGTTTTGGTATGTATGTAACAAGGATGCAGATATGAAATACAGGTTACTATTATCGACAATTTTCTTTTTAATAGGATTTGTCAATTCTGACAACTTAATCCTAAAATTGGTACTTATACTTATTTATGTACCCGGACTATATTTTGTATTCAGAAGAAAGAGAGTCACTCCAAAATAAAAAAACCAACATCACTTTCCTTAAATAGGATTGTGATGTTGGTTTTTTTATAATGTCTGGTCCCTACTGAGCAAAAACTATTTCTTTAAAAGCTGTTTAAGTGGCTCCAGTTGCTTAGTATCCACGTTTGCTTTTTGCAGCACCTCGGCTATGGTAAGCACATTGTTTGGTGTCATGTCATTACCGGTAACCCGCACAAGGCCAAAGCCCGTTTCGGGGTTTTGGGCATACAGCACAAACTCCTCTATATGCTCGCCTTCGCCTTTTGTACTGATTGATGCACCAAAGCCGTCGTGGTTAAACTTTATCAGTTCGTCGTAGCTGTCGGTTTTCAGTATGCCTTTTACCGAAGTAGTTTCGGTTTCAAACTTCTTATCGTCGCCCTGCTTCGGGTTGTACACCAGTATATTAATACTCTTTACTGATTTCAGTGCCTCACGCTGGTCTTCAGAAATATCAATACTGTCGGCATTAATAATACTCGGAGCCAAATCTACCGCCATAAAATCGGGTGCTTCGCTTTTTTCCACAAAATACTTCTGCACGGTAGGTTCGCCACTACACGATGTAAGCAACGCCAGCGCTGCTCCGGCTGCCAATACGAAAAACCGTATCATGATTTTTGCTTTTTAGCCGCCCTGGTAAGCTCAGCTCCGCCAGGCAGGTTCATTTTTTCGGTAAGTACCGATATGTCGTTCAGATCAAACGTACCCGTAAGCGACATCAGCACGGTATCATGCTTGCCACCGTCTATAAACATCAGCAGCTCTTTTACCTGCAGGCTCGGGTTTTGCTTTACATAAATTTTAATCGACCTGCCGTCTTCACTTACACGCATAAGCTCATCCAGCGGGTTAGATTTCAGGTAACCATCTACTGTAGCCTTCATTTCAGCTGCATATTTAGGAGAGTCAGTGGTAAAAACCTTCAGGTTTTCCAGTTTCTTAACCAGGTTAAGGTACCGCTGCGCATCCTTATCTTTCGGATCCATTTTTACTCCGGACATCAGTTCGAACATTTTCTTGTTCACAATAACCGAAGTGATACCGGCCTTATCTTCAAACTTTGAAAACAGGGAGTTCTGCGCCATCATAACAGAGGGCAAAAAGGCCAGCAACAGGGCAATAAACAGTTTTTTCATTGTGTAATATCTAAAATAAATTATGCTCTAAATCCTTACTGAAGATCCTTCAGCTTCTTAAGGTCGATAGTGCCGGTAAAGGTAATTACCACCACTTCTTCCTCGCTTTCTACAAACAGCAGGGCTTCTTTCAGCTTCGCCTCACCCTCCTGCACGTACACTTTTACATTACTGCCGTCGCTGTTTACGCTTATAAGCTGCTCCAGCATGCTGTTTTTAAGGTAAGACGTAACTGCATTGCGCAGCGCCTTCTTGTGTTTTTTAACCGACGTTGTAAATATCTTAAGATTATCCAGCTTATTTACCACATCAAGGTATTTTTGTGCTTTTTCGTTTCCGGCCTGCGTTTCGCCCGCCATTTCAAAAAATTTGTTGTTGATGCAAACCGAGCCGATACCCTCTATATTCTGGAATTTATCAAAGGCTGTGGTTTGGGCAAAGCCAAGCAATGGCAGGGCTGCAAGTACTGTTGTGATGATGAACTTTTTCATGATGATTGATGATGAATTATTATTTATAAAAGATTAGTGTTTAAATACTGATTTACGTGTTTTTTCGTACTCGCCTATGTATTGTACGCTTTTTACACCTTTATTTACGTTAACCGAAAGCATGTTAAGCGCCTTTTGGGTTTCGCGGAAGGCTACTTCGGGGTCGTCATAGGTACCAAGTTCCTGCTGCGTAGCATCCTGCCCATTTAAGTTATAAACAGTAACCACACCGGCAAGCAAAATCACGCTGGCCGCCACCGAAAACCATTTATGATAGGCGGCTTTACGTTTAAGCGGCAACGGGCGTGTAAAGGTTTCTTCGGCCTGTTGTGCCTTAAAGTAGCCAAACATTGGGCGATAGTGTGCTAACTGTGGTGCCACATCTTCCGAAGCAAAGTACTCTTTAAGTACCTGTTCTTCGGCAAGGGTGGTTTCGGCATCAAAATATTTTTCTAACAGTTTTTCAATTGTTCTTAATTCCATAGCTGTGTGTTTTTAGCAATTCCTCACGCAGTGTTTTCCGTGCCCTGGAGAGGGCTACCCGCACTGCGGTTTCATTCATATCCATTATTTTTGCTATATCTTCAAATTCGTATTGCTCTATATCGCGCATCTGTATTATAAGACGCTGTTGTTCGGGCAGTTGTTTCATTATACGTTCGGCCCATTCCCAGCTGTCGCGGTCTTCAGCCTGCTGTTGCAGTCCCGCCTGGCGGTCGGCATACACATTGTGCACTACCCGCAGTTCCGATGCCTGTTTGCTCTTCAGGCGGTCCAGGCAGTAGTTCTTAGCCATGGTCATGGCCAGTGCCTCTACACTGTTATAACTGCTTAATTTGGCACGGTTGTTCCACAATTTTACCAGCACTTCCTGTGTAGCATCTTCTGCCTCCTCAGTACTCACCAGCAGGCGGCGGGCAAGGCGGAAGACCTTGTCTTTAAACGGGGTAATTACCTTAATAAATTCCGCCTGGTCCATGTATTGTGCGTGGTTAACGTATCGGTTTATAAAAGCAAGACGAGTTGCTGTAATTTTTGTTACACAGAAAATTAAAATTATTTAAATTTACGTTTTAAATTAAAAATTTGCTCAATGAAAAAGATTGGCCTACTACTGTTTTCGCTGGTTTTGGGTATGTTTGTTTTCCAAAGCTGTGAAGACCAGGACGACACTGCCGTACCGGTTAACGACTTTATATGGAAAGGGCTTAACAGCTACTACCTGTGGCAGCAAAACGTGCCTGACCTTGCCGACAGCCGCTTTGCGAACCAGGGCGAACTGAACAACTACCTCAGGACATACAGCAGCCCCGAACAACTGTTTAACCACCTGCTGTACAAAACAGACGACGCCGGAAACGACATAGACCGCTGGAGCGTGATTTATCCTGATTTCCGTGTGCTGGAAAATGCGTTACAAGGCGTAAGCAAAAGCACCGGTGCCGAATTTGGCCTTGTATATACCGACGAAAGCGAGACGGCTGTTTTTGGCTACGTACGCTATATACTGTCGGGTACTGATGCAGCCAATAAAAACATACACCGCGGCGATATTTTTTATGCCGTAAATGGCTCTATACTTACCCCAAATAACTATAGGGAACTGCTGAGCCAGGACAACTACACCCTTAACATGGCCACGATAGACACTGACGGTACCATTACACCAAATGGTATTGACGTGTTCCTTACCAAAAGCGAATACAGCGAAAACCCTATTTACCTGGCCAACACCTATACTACCGGAAGCCACACCGTGGGCTACCTGATGTTTAATGGCTTTTACAGCGACTATGACGATGAGTTGAATGCAGCCTTCTCGCAATTTTCGGGCGCAGGGGTAACTGACCTGGTGCTGGATTTAAGGTACAACAGCGGTGGCTCTATCCGTACGGCTACTTACCTGGCCAGCATGATAACCGGGCAATTTAACGGGCAGCTTTTTGCAAAGCAACAATGGAACAGCAAGCTACAGGCCATTTACCAAAACGAAAATCCTGATGCGCTTGTAAACAAATTTACAAACCAGCTGAGCGATAATACTTCTATAAACAGCCTGCAGCTTAATAAGGTATATGTACTTACAACAGGAACTACAGCATCGGCCAGCGAGCTGGTTATTAACTGCCTTAAACCATACATAAATGTAGTACAGATAGGCACCACCACCACTGGTAAAAACGTAGGCTCTGTAACGTTGTACGATTCTCCTGATTTCTCTTCAAGGGGAAGGAACGGCAGCCACCGTTATGCCATGCAACCTATTGTACTTAAAATACTGAACAAAAATAATTTTGGTGAGTACAGCAACGGCATAGAACCAAACTTTGAACTGTATGAAGACTACAGTAACATGGGCACCCTGGGCGACCCTGCCGAACCCCTGTACAGCCTTGCACTGGAAAAAATTACAAGCGGTGGCAAACCCGCACACATAAAGGATGTAAAGCCACGCAAACTATTTAAAGACAGCCGTAACCTGAGGCCGTTAGGTAAGGATATGTATATAGAATACACCATTCCTGCTGTAAATTAAAGACTAAGGTTTTACCATATACAATAAGCCCCGTCCTTAGCAGGCCGGGGCTTATTGTTTTTTACAGCAGTGCAGCTATATCTCCACCAAGGAAAATAACATATACACTTACACAAAGTATCTTAAACCAAATACGCTCAAATATAAAGCTATGAAGCAAGGAATCCTCCTTTCTGCAACCACAGCCATTTAGGCAATGGATGTTTAGCGGGATAAAACAAAGGCACTCCCAAGTTTTATCAGGAGGACTTTAACCGGCTTACAGCATAATATCAAATCCTTTACACACCAACCATAAAGCTGTGTACTAAAATAGAAGATAGTAAACACACAATCCCCTTTCCCTCCTCAGGCATACCCAAATTTAAACGCCGCTTACGCAACATAACATACAACCGCATCGGACTTAACCTAAAAAACAAAAGGCTTGCCATACGGCAAGCCTCTGTAGTATATAGTGATTTACTATTTATTATTTGATAACAAGTTTCACCCTACGTACTGTCTGACGGGCAGCTGAAGATTCTTTCTTCACAGAGTTGTCTACACCTTTGCCTTCTATTGTCAGGCGGCTGGCATCAATACCTGCATCACTAAATATTTTCTTCACGTTGTTAGCCCTTCTTTCAGAAAGCTCCTGGTTGTATTTAGCATCACCAATTTCATCAGCATAACCCCAGATAGAAGCTGATTTCTCAGGATTATCCCTTAGGTAAGTGATAAGGAAGGTAATAGCACCTGTAGAAGCGTTAGTAGGTGTGTCTTTGTTGAAATCAAAGTAGATATTTACATAACCATCGTTAATCAGGTCAACAATTTCAGCAGCACCTGCACCACCACCGGCAGTAACTTTACCTTCAACTTCAGTAAGGGCACTGTCTATGTAATCAGGGATACCGTTTTTGTTAAGGTCAATGTTCCTTCCTTTAGGATCTACAAGCGCACCAGATGGTGTGTTTGGCTCAGCATCAAGGTAATCAGGAACACCGTCTTTATCTACGTCGTTCATAAGCTCTTCAAGCTCAGACACGCGGTTTTCAAGTTCATCAAGAACATCATCATTATTAAACACATACCAGTCAGCATGCTCTTTTTGCTTACCGAAGGCAACACTGATACCTATACTGGCAGTGTAAAGTGTACCATCGAAACCTTGCTGTCCGTTTGCCTGATAAGGATTACCATCCCATGCAAGCTGCATAGAGAAAGTGTTTAGCATGGTAAAATCTCCATAAAGGGTTACTTTATCAGATATTTTGTACTGGCCGGTAAAACCTACAAGGAAGTTACCTGTGTGGTCTGTTTCCACTACGTTATCTCCTTCCAGCATACCTACACCTACACCCATGTGTCCTAAAACGTTAAGTTTTTTAGTCCACTCTTCAAATTGAAGGATACGGCCAAGGTTACCTACACCCTGAAGGCTTGCAGAATAATACTGTGTCTGAAAAGGAATCGAAGCATCATCACCCTTCAGCCTGTCTAATGCCACATCAAACTTAAGACCAAACTTGGTGTTAAACATGTACCTTGCACCAAGGTCCAGGTGATAAAGGTTATAACCGTCTACGTGGTAGCCACCATTTAGAGGGTTAGATACTTTGTTAATACCACCGCCAAGTTCTACAGTCCATTTGTTATAGGCTTTTGCAGGCTTTTCGGCAGCAGTAGTAGCAGTTTCAGCTTCCTGTGCGTTTATGCCCTGTGAAAGGCAAAGCAGTAATAGGGGGAGTACAGCTTTCTTCATAAAAAAATGTTTTGTTTATCAGTACGTTTAAATTTTTCTGTAAAAATAATAAAATAAAAATACGAAAATATGTATTACATTTATAAAAAAACAAATTCATAACAGAAAATGCTTTCTACAATAAATCCATTCTCATTAAAAAATATTGCTGATTACCAGTATTTTAACAAGGAAAAAACTGAGCTTGCAATAAAAAATTCGGTGGTTGCCTTTGAAAAATGGAGTGTAATTTCCGTATCCGAAAGGCTAAACTTTATCAAAAGTTTAATAAATACTTTAACAAAAAATAAGCAATTGCTTGCCGAAACCGCTGTTGCAGAGATGGGTAAACCCGTAAAGCAAGCATATGCGGAGATAGACAAATGTAAGCTATTATGCGAATTTTACCTACAAAATTCTGATTTTTTTTTAACAGGAAGAAAAATAAGTACCGATGGCTCTGAAAGTTATACAAAATACGAGCCGCTGGGAGTAATATTAGGTATCATGCCGTGGAACTTTCCGTACTGGCAGGTGTTCCGTTTTGCCATTCCTACAATTATAGCCGGCAACACCGTTTTACTAAAACACGCCAGCAATGTCGCAGGCTGTGGCATACTCATAGAAAAGCTTTTTACCGAGGCAGGTTTCCCTGAAAATGTATACCAAAACCTGCTGATACCCGGCAGCGACGTTAAAGAAGTTATTGAAAACCCGAAAATTAAAGCCATATCACTTACAGGAAGTGAAAAAGCAGGTGCTTCGGCAGCATCGGCGGCGGCTACCCAGATAAAGAAAGCCGTACTGGAACTGGGCGGCAGTAATGCACTGATTGTTTTAAACGATGCCGACCTGGAGAAAACCGTACCCGAAGCCGTTACTGCACGTTTCCAAAATACCGGGCAAAGCTGTATAGCCGCCAAACGTTTCCTGGTACAGCGCGGCGTATACGACGCCTTTATGGAAGCCTTTACCACGCAGGTAGCAGCGCTGAAAAGTGGCGACCCTACAGATGAAAACACCTACATAGGCCCCCTGGCACGCGTAGACCTGGCCGAAGAGGTGGAAAAACAAGTAAACGATTCGGTAGCTATGGGTGCCAAAGTTGTTTTGGGCGGTAAACGAAATAATGCTTTTTATGAACCAACCATATTAACTAATGTTACCCCCGATATGCCCGTATTTAAAGATGAAGTTTTCGGGCCGGCGGTACCGGTAGTGCCTTTTGATACTTTTGAAGAAGCCATAGCACTGAGCAACCAAAGCGATTTCGGGCTTGGCGTATCCATTTTCACCACAGATACAGAAGGTATAAAAGAAAAAGTCCACCTATTCCAGGAGGGAGCCGTGTTTATAAACGCGCTGGTAAAAAGCGACCCTGCCCTACCCTTCGGCGGTGTAAAGCGATCGGGGTACGGGCGCGAGCTTTCACTGGAAGGCATACACGAATTTGTAAACGTAAAAACAATATACATTAAATAACAAGGAGCGCCCTACTGAGGCGCTCCCTGCTTTTTATAATTATACTAACTCAAATTAGTCTAAAAGATAATCCCACAGCGGGGCATAATACGGCGCACCGTTTACCATAGGTGTAGCTGCATCAGCAATAAGCACTTCAGATGCCTCCCCTACCACAGCAGATTTACTCACCAATCTTTGGGCGTTGTTATATCCGGCAGCATGGTCTATATATGTAGCACTGCCCGGCACATCCATCAGTTCCCAAACAGGATGCTGCTCTTCCACTTCTGTTTGGTGTGCCAATACAAACACCTTGTCTGGCGTTGTAGCCCAGCCTTCATTGTTTAGCCAGGCGGCACTGGTATTGGTTTGCACACTATAATCATGAGGAAGTGAAAAGCACAACAGCTTATCTACACTATACTGCCTTGCCATAAAAGCCGCATACCCTGCCCCTTCTTCATGGCCGCAAAGGGTTATTTTACTAAAATCAGGCACAGTGCCGTTAAGGTACTGCCCCCAGTTCTCACCAGGATACTTCCCGTCAAGATACACCAGCAGCTTGGTTAGCCGGTTCAATATACTTTCACTTTCATTAACCTGTACATGTTGCGAATGATCGGCGCCGGTTATTACCTCAAGGCGCGCATCGGCAAAAGCGGTAGTACTTTGGTCGGCGGCTACAGCCTCAAGCCCTGCAGCAGCATAGTTAAGCCCCACACTGTGGTAACCCAGCATTGCCGCGTGGGTGCCGAACAAAGCCGATTCAAGCGGCGGCGTACCGGCATCGGGTAAAAAAACCAACAGGCGGTTTTTAGTATCGGCCTGTGCATGGTAATACGCAGTATGCGGTTTGGTGTTATGGGTAGTTATTTGCGCATCAGTAACAGTAGGCATTACCCTGCGCATGGCAAGTGTATTGTTTGCAGAAGGCGAATCATCTCCACAATCGGAACAGGAATACAGCAATGCAGCCGTACTTAGCAAAGCAAGGCAAAGAGATTTCATAAAAAGGTGCGATTAATTGTCTGTGGTTAAAATTACGCATACCTTTTTGTGGCAATGTTATGTTTTAAGATATGTTTAACGCAATATTTTACATCCCGAAACAAAAAAATGGCTGCCTTAAAAAAGCAGCCATTATATATTATAGTGTATGATACAATTAATCTACACGGGTAATTTTTGCACCAAGGGCACGCAGCCTTTCGTCTATACGCTCGTAGCCACGGTCTATCTGGTCACTGTTTTGTATGGTACTGGTACCTTTTGCCGAAAGCGCTGCAATAAGCATAGAGATACCCGCACGTATATCTGGCGACGACATCAGTATACCTTTTAGCTGCGACTTAAAGTCAAGCCCTATTACAGTAGCCCTGTGTGGGTCGCAAAGGATAATCTGCGCACCCATATCTATAAGGCGGTCTACAAAGAACAGGCGGCTTTCAAACATTTTCTGGTGGATAAGTACACTGCCGCGTGCCTGGGTAGCCACAACAAGCACTATACTCAAAAGGTCTGGCGTAAAGCCCGGCCACGGGGCATCGGCCACCGTAAGTATAGAACCGTCTATATAGCTTTGAATTTCGTAGCCGTCTTTATGCGCCGGGATATGGATATCATCTCCCCTGCGTTCTACGGTAATCCCCAGCTTACGGAACACATTAGGTATTACACCCAGGTTTTCCCAGCTTACATCTTTAATGGTTATTTCGCTACGGGTCATGGCGGCAAGGCCTATCCAGCTGCCTATTTCTATCATATCAGGCAGTATGCGGTGTTCGCATCCGCCAAGGGTTTCCACACCTTCTATAGTAAGCAGGTTACTGCCCACTCCACTGATTTTTGCCCCCATGCGGTTCAGCATGTTGCACAGTTGCTGCAGGTACGGTTCGCAAGCAGCATTATATATGGTAGTAACACCTTCGGCAAGTACGGCAGCCATAACTATGTTTGCAGTACCTGTTACCGATGCTTCGTCAAGCAGCATGTAAGCACCTTTAAGCCTGTCGGCCTCTACACCGTAAAAAGAATCTTCTTCATTATAACGGAATTTGGCACCAAGGTTTATAAAGCCTTCAAAGTGCGTATCTAGCCTACGGCGGCCTATTTTGTCGCCACCCGGCTTCGGGATATATCCTTTGCCGAAACGCGCCAAAAGCGGGCCTACTATCATTATAGAGCCACGAAGCCCGGCACCTTCTTTCTTAAAGGCATCGCTTTCCAGGTAAGCAAGGTTAACCTCATCTGCCTGGAAGGTGTATGAGCCGTGCGCCAGCTTTTGTATTTTAACGCCCAGGTTACTAAGCAGGGTTATCAGCTTGTTAACATCTATAATGTCCGGGATGTTAGTAATGGTTACTTTTTCGGAGGTAAGCAGTACGGTGTTAAGTACCTGTAGCGCTTCGTTTTTGGCACCCTGAGGTACTACCTCGCCTTTTAGCGGTGCGCCACCTTCAATTTTAAATGTTCCCATGCAAACGAGTAAAAATTAGGATTTACGGTTATTGTTGTTTTTGGTATTGCCCCTTTGCATTTTCTGGCGGGCATTATTGTTATTGTTGTTATTCATGTTGCTGTGCGTTTTATTGCTCAGCTTTTTGTTCACCTTCATAAGGTCAGTCGATGCCGAAAGCTCCTCATCGGTAGCGGTAAGGTTTATCCTTCCGCCCGAAAGCTCATACAGGTGCTCAAAAATCACATCGTCCTTTACAGTATCTTTATTCCAGCTCAGGAACGACTTTTTCATGTGGTTTGCTATCACTATAATCAGTGCATCCTTAAGCGGGCCGTCGTCCCACTTATTAGCCACATCAACCATGTACTTTATGTTGTTGCCATAAAACCTGTACTTAGGGAAGTTTTGCGGATAGGCCAGCCTTTCAGGCTTTTGGTCCAGCACTTCGCGGTTCGGTATAGGGTATGGCGAGTCTACGTCGATTTTAAAATCAGACATTATAAACAACTGGTCCCACAGCTTGTGCTGAAAATCGGGCACATCACGCAGGTGCGGGTTTAGCGTACCCATAACACCAATGATATACTTAGCAGCCTTATTACGCTCGGCACGGTCTTCCAGTGCAGTAGCCTGTTCTATAAGCTTTTGCAGGTGGCGCCCGTATTCCGGTATTATAAGGTGCTCGCGCAGTGAATTATACTCCAGGTACCCTACGGCTTCATCAGCTTTATACATAATACTGTGTTTTATTGTTATAAGGAAATTATCCCCTCTATAGTAGAAAGCTCCTTGTATTTTGCCACAATGGCTTCAGGCCCCTGCATTTTTACGTTTATAGATACGCTGGTGTATTTGCCTGTTTTAGACTTAGTAGTTTCTATAACAGCACCCAGGTTGTTAAAGGCGTTTTCTACAGCTACAATCTTGCTGTCATCTGTAGGTACTATAAACTTAAACAGGTACAGCGCAGGCCAGTCGGCAGAACCGGCAAGTTCTTCGGTAAGCCTCCTGTAAAATTCTTCGGTCTTGTTATCCATCCTTCATTAAAATAAACGCAAATATACATTTTTCCGCCCTACTTTAAGCAGCAGCGATACATATTATATTCACCGCATTGCGCAACCTTTTTGGCCGCCATGCATCTATTAAGGGAATTTAGGTTATATAATTTCATACTGGGCTGCCGTGGCATTATGCTGCGGCGGCTTTTTTATAGCCCGCCCAGGCCGGTAACCAGCGCCGCTACAGCTACACAAATGGCTATAACATAACTGGAAAACACAAACCTGTACACCCAGCCGCGTGTACCGAATAGCCGTAGCACCATATACAACGATGTGCCTATTACGGTATTGAGTAATATCCATAATAACAGCAGCCTGCTGTAGGTGGCGCTACAGGGTGTTACCAGATTATTAATATATAACCCTAACAGTGTAATGAAAACGGCAAGCCATAAAAAATAAAGCCCGGTAAGGGTGTGGTAAGCGAAGTGTTTTGCGTCAATTTCTTTCATCTTCTTTGGGGGATTTAGTGTAGAAACGACGTTTTTACGCTTTTATTGGAGGAGACCGCTGTTAATTTTAACATAAAATTCTCAGAAAAGCGTTAATCCTGTAATTTATATTTCAGTTAAAGGGTATAAAATCGCAGCAAAATTGCTTAAAATAATTTATCATTTAAATTTATTTATCTAAATATCTAATATTGATAATTTTATGTAATTTTCTTTAACTTTTTACATTTAATTTCCATAATTTTAATCCGGAGTTTATAGTCTGCCCCCAATAGAATATAAACCTGTAAAATGAATATTAATTTTTTACTAATGCACGATTATGAAGTTGAGAGAACTGAAGCAGTGGCTCGACCAGCTTAGTGACGCAGAGCTGGAAAAAGAATTATTGTACAACTCTATGGATTATGGTATTTCGGGTACTGTTAATGAAATTACCCGCACCGATGAAAACCTGTACTACGTAGGCGACGACCCGGTACTGCTGCACACAAGCGAAGACCTGGTGAAGCGCGGATTTTCCAAAAAGCAAATAAAAGACATGGATGTAGAGATACCGCAGGGTTGCTACTACATAGAACTTAGTAACGAATACAGTATACTGGAGCGTTTTGTACGCTAAAACACCGGCACTGTATTAACAATTTGTTTTGTCATCTGAAGGGGATTATTTGATAACTTAGCCATAGTTAACAAACCTTTTCAGATGACAAAATCTATTTTAACCATTACCCTAAACCCTACTGTAGACAAAAGCACCAGCGTAGAAAACATAAAACCCGAAAAAAAACTGCGCTGCGAACCGCCTAAATACGAACCCGGAGGCGGCGGTATTAACGTATCGCGCGGGCTGGTAAGGCTGGGGGTAAATTCTACTGCATTATTCACCTCTGGCGGGCGTACCGGCAAACTACTGGAAGAACTCCTTGCCAAAGAAGACGTGCATACCCAACCGGTAACCATACAGGCCGAAACCCGCGAAAACTTTATCGTGGTAGATACATCGCACAACGAGCAATACCGCTTCGGGATGCCCGGCGAGGATATTACCGCTACCGAAGCCGATACTATATTCCAAACCATAACCTCACTTTCCCCTACACCTGATATTACCGTAATAAGCGGCAGCCTGCCACCGGGTATTGATGCCTCGTACATTGGCAAGCTGGTTAAAGCCCTGAAAGATAAAGGCTCGCTTATTGTAGCTGATACCAGCGGCGATGCACTTACCGAAGTGCTTAAAGAAGGTGTGTACCTGCTGAAACCCAACCTGGGTGAGCTGGGCGCCCTTACCGGCATACAAGAGCTGGACAACGACAGCGCCGACGAAGCCGCAAAACAACTGGTAGACGACGGTAAGGCCGAAATTGTGGTGGTATCGCTTGGGCCGCAGGGTGCTTACCTGGTAAGTAAAGACGAATGCATACATGTACCCGCACCATCGGTTAAAAAGCTGAGTACCGTGGGCGCCGGAGACAGCATGGTGGCCGGTATGGTAAGCGTACTGGCTCGCGGTGGCAGCCTTACCGAAATGGCTCGCATGGGCGTGGCCTGCGGTTCGGCAGCGACAATGGCACAGGGTACAGGGCTGTTTAGTAAAGAGAATGCCGAAAGATTGTACAACTGGCTATCTAAACGGTAATAAAGTCGTAAAGTCGTAAAGTCATAAAGTCGAAGGTCGAAAGTCATAAAGTCCAAAAATCTAAAGATCCAACAATCCAACAATCCAACAATCTAAAAGTCTAAAAATCCAATAATCTAATAATCTGACCTATGCAGTACGACTATGCCAAATCCGTGTATGATGAGCTGAAAAACTTTGAGGGTAAGGCTACCTTTGAAGGCAGTGATGTGGTGATTGATTATTTTGTGCTGATGCCAAAACCTGAGCTTGAGGATTTTTCGCTGCCGGGATTTTTAGAGGCATACAATGCAAGCACCAGCTTTGAGATTGAGGGCGAACACGGGCAGGCCTACACCATTATAGGTATTAACCGCCAAATACACGATTATACTGACGATGCCGACTACCTGGCAAAACTTACTGTGGGGTAATAAAAACATATCCCGGCGGGAACCGGGATATGTGGTAAACAAAAAACGTAAAACAAACAGTATATAAACGTAGGATATTTCAACTACAGATTATTCAGCTCAAAGGTTAGGGCTACATAGTACAGCGCACCTATGGTAGGGCCTGCGGCGTACTGGTAATAGCGGTTGTTCAGTATGTTAGTACCCCCTATTTTGGCAGCGCCGTAAATGGACGGTATCTTAATATTCACCTGGGCATCAACCGTAGTGTAGGCCGGTACATCGCCATTGGCAAGCGAACTTTCCCAGTAAAAAGCATCCTGCCAGCGTGCCGAAACCGTAAAGCCTACATTCCGCACCACCTGCCTGTTGCCAAAGGAAAAGTTGGTCACCCACTTGGGCGTATTAAAGGCCGTTACAAAAATATCAGACCCGCCGTTAGACACCAGTTCGTTATAGCTTACATTAAACCCGGCGGTGTAATCGGCATAAAAGTTATACTGCACCCCTAATGATGAACCAACGCTCTTGTAGGTATTAAGGCTATTGGTAAATACGCGGTAACGGTCCTGGTTGCTGCGGGTAAGCATGGCCAAAACAGCGGCATCGCTACCCACTACGGCTTCCTTTGGCACTGCCACCTCTACCTGCCCTAAAAAGCCGTCGTAAATATTGTAATACGCATCCCAGTCTATGGTTACGGTATTATTTGCCACCACACTCTTATAGCCAACTTCAAACGAGTTGATTTGCTCCGGGCGCATTTGCGGCAGGTTTGCCACCACAAGTACATCACGGTTTTGCAGTGCGGCCTGTTCGCGTGGGGTACCGGCATCTACAGCGGCGTTTACGGCAGCGTTAAAGGCATCAAGTGAAGTTAGTGTATAGGAATTTTCCAAAAAGCCTATACCTTCATTCACGCGCGGAAGCCCGCCTACCCTGCGTACATTGCCGTTATTTACAAACGAAAGCGCCTCAAACAACGAAGGGAAACGGAAACCATTTTGGTACGACACCCTAAAATTGTGGTTTTCCTTCGGCGAATACACCACAGCCACACGTGGGTTGTATTTGGTATCAAACTCCGGGTTACGGTCGGCACGAAATGATGCATTCAGCTTTAGCCTGTCATTAAAAAATCGCTTGGTAAGCTGCACAAAGGCGCCGTACTTTTCGTAATGCTGTTTTTCACCAAAAGAACCATCGGCAAGTGGCACATTACGCTCACTCACGGGGCGCGAAAAGTCTACAAAGTTATTACCGTCGGGTGTTACCAGGTACAGCCTGTAATCGGCACCGGCCTGTAAATCAAATATTTTTATGTATTTAGAAAGGTCGTATTGCCCCTCTACATGGTACAGTGCCGATTTCTGCTTTAGCCATGCACCACCCGTAGCAGGTGCACCCGCTATGCCCGAATTGGCATGGTCCCAGTTATTGGTACTGATGATGGTTTTCTTAAGCGCCTCAAATTCGGGTGTACCGGGTTCGGCACGGCCTGCATCAGCTGCGGTACGAGCATCGGCAAAAGCCTGCGCCAATGGTACACCACCGTTTAACTGCGTTTGCAGCGCCGACTGGAATGCATTTCGCCAATCGGTATTACCGGCGTGGGTAAGGTCCAGGTTATCGGCCAGGGGCTTCAGGTTGTAGCTGTTGCCCGTTTCTTCAAGCGAGGTGTACGCCCGCACATAGAACTCCTCCCCTTTCAGTTCTACTTTGTGGTTCTGCACGGTAGCACCATCCAGCCGTATTTTATTCCCACGTTGGAATGTACCGTCCATAATACCGTAGCGGTATACGTAGCTCAGCTCCAGGTTATCCTTTAGTTTATAATAACCACCGGCATCAAACTTGGCATTGGTAACCGTAGGGTCTACAAGGTCTTTTTCCAGGTAACCCGTACGCGATACGTTAAACGTACGCTGCTGCCCGCCTACATTGGCTGTAACGGTAACACGGTTGTTGCGCTCATCGCCATAGTTGTTCCAAAGGTCGGCGGCGGGGTTATTAGTACTTGAAAGCTCGTCAAAATTAGGGTTGGCTGTAGCCAAGGTATTCGGGTTCTGGTCTTTCAGCGTATTCGAAATCCAGTCGGTACCTGTAAAATACGAACCGTTTACCTTAATGGCAAACTTATCGGCAAACACATGGGCATAACGCACAGCGGCTTCTGTAAACAGCGATGCCGCCTTTTCGTTATCGTTAACGTGGTTTACACCATTGCGCAGGTACAGGCTAAGCCCTTTGTGTATAAACGGGTTGCGCGTTTGTAGGCTGGCAAGGCCGTTAATGGCATTCATACCATACAACGCCGATGCCGCACCCGGGGTTACCTCCATGCTTTGTATATCAAGCTCGGTGGGGCCTATGGCATTACCCAGCGGCACACCCAGCGTAGCCGCCTGCACGTCTACACCGTCTACCAGTTGCATAAAACGGAAGTTGTTCGGTACGTTAAAGCCGCGTGAATTGGGTACTTTAAGGGTAAGGCTCGATGTGAGCAGCTGTACGCCTTTTACGTTATCTAACGCTTCGTAAAACGACGGCGCAGGGTTTTGCTTTATGGATTTGATGTCGATTTTTTCGATAGAAATGGGCGATTGCAATATGCGCTCCTCTACCCGCGAGGCCGAAACCACCACCTCATTCAGCAATGTGCTTTCGGTATCGAGGGCTACTGCGATTTTACTGCTGGCAGAAAGCACCTTTACTTCCTGCGAACGGAAGCCAATACCCGAAAATACCAGCACAAACGGGAACTTTACTTCGGTAACCAGTACAAATGCCCCGGTGGCATCGGTAGCGGTAGTTACAGGTGTACCTTTTATGGCAACACTTATACCCGGCAGGGGTTGTTTCAGCTCGCTGTCGGTAACCAGGCCGCTTACCTGTACCTGCTGTGCTTTGGCAGTAAAAGAAACAATAAACAGTAAGAACAATAATGATTTCAGGATGTAACGGTATCTCATAATTGCGGTTTTGGTGTGGCAAATATAATATTAAAATATATACTCTATAGATTTTATATACTAATAAAAAATCCTTACCCCAACCGCAACAGAATTTTAATATTTTATTGGCAATTCGTTACCATATTTTTTAAGGTTTTTAGTCCAATTTTGTAAAACAGGAAAAAACCACTAAAACCTTATAGATATGAAAAAGAACATCGACTTAGCCACGATTAAGAATTTTATTGCCACTAATGCACTGAGCGAAAATGTAATGCTTATGCTGCACCCGAAGAACTTCGACAAGCTGATACTTACGGGCGGTAAAAAGATAAAATCGCTTTGTATACAAGGCATTAACATCATAGCCGATAACAGCGGCGATGTAAGCGAGGGCGAAATTGATGTCCTTGAAGTAAAATTCAACTAAGACAATTTATATACCTTTTATGAAGAAACAGCGTCGTGCTACAGCTTAGCACGACGCTGTTTTTATTTTATTTTTTGGAGATAATAAATAGTCGAAGTGAAATATTCATACATATTCCCTACCGCCCTTTCTGATATACAAACCACAGCGTACCTGCCATCATCAAAAAACGTTACCTGAAAAGTAACGGCATTACTATCCCTCATCTTAAACACTACGTCATCAGAGATTTCATTTACACTCATACGCCTGACAGGTTGCTCTTTAAGAGCGTAATGCGTACCACTATATTCTTTCTTGATGAACAATATTTTATAATCTGCAACATCACCACTACCCCTCTTTGGCTTTAATGTCTTTAACAAACCAATGTGGTTATTTAGCCTGCTTACCGTTAGTGAATCCGCTTCGAGAATATAGGGGGATAGCTGTCCCGATAAAACTGCCGTTGTATCTCTTTTACTCGGATGCCACACTACAGGTTCCAGATATTCTTCCTGCGCATGTGAAAACAAACCGCATAAAAAAAGGCAAAGTATAAAAAGATAGTCCTTCATACTTTGCCTGAAACAAATATTATACCGTGATTACTTACGCTCTATATCGCGCAGGTTTTCCATTTTCTTCATTTCAAGGAAACCTTTAATATCTTCAAAGTGCTCTTTTACACGTTTGTTGCCAAATTCAAACACCTTAGTAGCAAGGCCGTCAAGGAAATCCCTGTCGTGCGATACCAATACCAGTGTACCGTCAAACGCTTTAAGGGCTTCCTTAATAATGTCCTTGGTCTTCATATCAAGGTGGTTGGTAGGCTCATCGAGGATTAGCAGGTTTACAGGCTCTAAAAGCAGTTTCACCATAGCAAGGCGTGTACGCTCACCACCCGAAAGCACTTTCACTTTCTTGGTAGTATCATCCCCACTAAACATAAATGCGCCCAATATGGTCTTTATCTGCGTACGGATGTCGCCTTCGGCAATACGGTCGATAGTATCGAATACAGTAAGTTCGCCGTCAAGCAATGCCGCCTGGTTTTGTGCAAAGTAACCTATCTTTACATTATGACCTATTTCCAGCGTACCACCGTCGTGGCCTATCTCCTGCATTATGGCCTTAATCATGGTTGATTTACCCTCACCGTTCTTACCTACAAAGGCTATCTTTTGTCCGCGCTCTATAACCATAGATGCGTCTTTAAACACCACATGGTCGTCATACGCCTTATCAAGTTCTTTTACAATAACCGGGTACTGGCCCGAACGTGGTGCCGGAGGAAATTTAAGGCGAAGTGCCGATGTATCCAGCTCATCTACCTCAACAAGGACCAGTTTCTCCAGCATTCGCACACGCGATTGTACCTGCTCGGTCTTTGAGAAAGTCCCCCTGAAACGCTCTATAAACGCCTGGTTTTCTGCTATGAATTTTTGCTGTTCTTCATACGCCTTTTGCTGGTGGGCACGGCGGTCTTTGCGCAGTTCTAAGTAGTGTGAGTACTTAGCCTTATAATCATAAATACGGCCCATAGTAACCTCTATGGTACGGGTAGTAATGTTGTCTACAAACGCACGGTCGTGGCTTATAACCATTACCGCTTTGGCACTGTTTACAAGGAAATCCTCCAGCCACTGTATACTTTCTATATCAAGGTGGTTGGTAGGCTCATCCAGCAGGATAAGGTCGGGCTTCTGTAAAAGGATTTTAGCCAACTCTATACGCATACGCCATCCGCCACTGAACTCCGATGTAGGCTTGTTGAAATCCTCACGCAGGAAACCAATACCTGTAAGTGCCTTTTCTACTTCGGCCTCGTAATTCACTTCCTCGATAGAATAGAACTTTTCGCTCAGTTCCGATACCTTTTCTATCAGCTTATAATAATCATCCGATTCATAATCAGTACGCACGGTAAGTTCTTCGTTAATGGCATCTATCTCGGCCTTCATTTTAAAGATGGCTTCAAATGCCTTGCTCGCCTCCTCAAATACTGTAGCGTTATCCTGGGTAAGCAGGTGCTGCGGCAGGTAAGCAATCACAGTGCCCTTAGGCGCCGATATGGCTCCTGAAGTAGGCTTGTTTGCCCCGGCTATAATTTTCAGCAGGGTACTTTTTCCCGCACCGTTTTTGCCCATAAGGGCTATTTTGTCATTTTCGTTTATGGAAAAAGAAACATCGCTAAACAGCGTGGTACCGCCAAACTGTACCGAAAGGGCATCTACAGTAATCATTTCCAGCAAAATTTTAAGCCGCAAAGATAATAATAGCCGATAGACGGCGGGAGTTTATTTTGAATTTTAAATGATAAATTTTGAATGGCTTACTGGCTGCCAACAAATAACGGTTTTACTTGCTTACACTGTCAAATTTCGGTATATTTGAGTATAAAAGATAAGGCATGAAACCCTGGGTTAAAGGCGGGATATTTTGGGCGGTATGGATGTTTACCGTAATGACATTTGTATTCCCTTACTTAGTGAAGTTGATTTTAGGCGATGAAGAATTTATAGGGTACTTTTGGGCAAGGGCGGTTATAAATGCCGTAGTTTTCGGTACAGCCGGTATGTTAATGGGTTACAGGAGCCAAAAGAAAAAAGCAAGGAAACAGATTGATGGATAATTTCAAAAAATACAAGGCGGCGATGGCCGTTTGGTTCGGTATCATGTTCGTACTGACCACATTTGTGTTCCCGTACATGGGCTGGAGCGATAACAAAATAGGCTGGGGTCCTGTAATAATAAACCTGGTAGTATGGGGCGGCGGATATTTTGCAGTGATTTGGTACCAAAAAAGGCGTTTAAAGCAATTTAATAACCAAAGCAATGAAAAAGTGGATTAGGAGCGGCCTGGTTTGGGGCGGCATTTTATACGTAATAACCATGGTTATTTTCCCAATGATAGACCATGAGAGTTTTGACCTTGAAAAACTATTACTCGGCCTGCCACTATGGGCGTTGGTAGGCGTGGTTATCGGTTATCTTTTCGAAAAGAAAAAGAAGCATACCCAAAAGAAACGGAGACCGGCGTAATCTTATCCTGAACTTTTAAAAGGATATTGATTAACTGTATTGTGTTTACAGGTTGAAGCATTTACTTATCGTTTAATCTCAAACCACACAGCTTCAAGTCCTTTATAATCAAAGGTCTCAATTTCTGCAAGGCCTGATTTCATCAATGCATTACACGATGCGTTATTAGCACGGAGCGCCGTAGCATTTATAGTACTGATACCCAGATTCTCAAATGCGTGCTGTATGAAAAACCTTGAAGATTCAGTAGCATATCCCCTGCCCCAGTATTGTGGCAACAAGCGGTAACCAATATCGTAGAAACGGTCGTGGCCGTTTACGTTGCTTTCCAGCTTCAGGCCGGTCCAGCCAATAAATTCATGGGTATCTTTTAAGAAGGTAGCCATACGGCCTATACCGTTGTCCTTATATTGCTGGCGTACAAAGGCAATATACTCGTGGGTTTGTGCAATATCAGTATAAGGGTTATTCCCCAGGTGGCGGTGTACCTCGGGGTTAGAATCCAACAGGAACATAGCCTCAGCATTTGAGGGTTCTATTTCGCGGTAGTACAGGCGTTCCGATGCTAACTCCATAATCATAATCCTATATAAATCATCTTTTAATTTCGAGCCATACACTCTCCTGCCCGTTGAAAATAAAATTTTCCACACGTTGTAGCCCACACTTTTCCAATACGCGTAATGATGCGCCATTGGTAGTAAACGCAAAGGCATTGACCTCAGTGGCATTCAGCACAGTAAAGGCATACTCCAGGAAAAACAAAGTGGCTTCGGTAGCGTAACCTTTACCCCAATGTTGCGGCAATAACCTGTAACCGATGTCGTAAAACTGCTCACGTCCGTTCACGTTCTTTTCCAGCTTAAGGCCAACCCAGCCTATAAACTCATCGGTATCTTTGGTAAAGGCTGCCATACGACCTATGCCGTTAGCTACATACTGGCTACGGACATAAGCAATAACATCACGGCTTTGCTGAATATCAGTCACCACGGGGTCATACAAATAGGTATGCACCTCCGGCACCGAATCTAATGCAAACATATGTTTGTCATCTTCGGGCTGAAGCTCGCGATAGTATAAGCGTTGTGATTGTAGTTGCATAAGGTTTTACTCAAAAATACCTGCTATATCAAAATCAAGCTGCGGGAACAACGGGCTTTTTATTTTATCGTCTTCAGTAAGCGGGCGCTGGCCCGAGTACTTACCGTTTATAAGGCTGTAAATAAATACCGTTTTTTCAGCGGGTTCTACAATCCAGTACTCAAGAACACCGGCCTCTTCATACAGGTCAAACTTAATACCAAGCTCTTTTTTGGAATTGCCCGGCGAAAGTATCTCTATAACCAAATCAGGTGCGCCAATGCAACCTCGCTCCTCTAATTTATCTTCATCACAAATTACGCAAAGGTCGGGTTGCACTACGGTGTAAATACCTTTATCTGAAACATTACCAAAATCACTAATTAACCTTACATCAAAAGGAGAAAGATATACCCCATTGGTCGAAGTGAAACTTTCCGCTAATAAATAAAATACTTTACCAACCAGTCTTTGATGAGATGGGCCTGGCGATGGTCCCATTTCATAAATACGCCCTTTAAACAACTCTGTCCTCTCCGGAAACTCCCAGGTAAGGTAATCGGCATACGAATAGGTTTTATCCATATCCAGTTGGCTGATGTCGGTAATGGCAGGCATAAAATCAGTTTTTGTAAAGATATAAAATTTTGGTTTCAGGCAGATTAATCCTCGTATTCCTCCTCAAAATCGTCTTCCTCGTCCTCACCTGTTTCCATAAAAATGGGCTCTATCATAATGCGGTCTGCTAATAGCTCCACCCTTTCGGTAATCACATCGGTAAAGAACAGGCGTTGGGTTTTGCCAATACTGTCACTCAGGCGGAAAATTTTAGGTTCCAGCCTGTTGCGCAGCATTTCCTCAACATCGTCCACCACAAACATCTTCAGTTGGTTTATATCATACCCCGCCGTACTGAACATTTCATTCAGGCGTATGGGAGTTCCAACCAAAACGTCTATCCCTACCGAAATCTGGTTCTTGTCCTCGTCAAGGTTGGTTTTGTCATGCACACCATATATACGCAGGTCGGTATACTTGCCCAACTCACGGAACATCTCCATCATTTCCAGCATCTTGTCCTTATCTTTTACAATAATAAGGGCACGCGGTGCTATCATATTTTCAGGTGCTTTATCCAACTTTTGGATAACACTGATTACTATAGTGGTCGTTTTCCCTTCCTCACGCGGGGCACCCAACACATAATCGGCACCGCTTTTTATGGGGCCGAAGCTCTCGCTTTGCAGTTCGGTAGGCTCAGTAAGCCCGGCTTCCTCAAGGGCTTTTTGCAGGTTCGGGTTTATCTTTTTTAATTTCATCTTGTCAGGTTATTACACAAAGTACCGCAAAGGGGTTCATAAAGTTCCACAAAGTTATTATTCCTAAAAACTTTGTGGAACTTAGCGTCTTCTTAGCGAACCTTTGCGAAAAAAAATTATTTGCTTGCGAAAAGCTTCACATCGGTTTCAGATATTTCACTGCCGCCCAATATAATAAGGCGTTCCACCACATTGCGCAGTTCGCGTATGTTACCCGTCCAGTCGTATTCCTGGAGCAGTTTTATGGCTTCCGCCGAAAAAGCCTTCTGGGCACTGCCCTGCTCTTCCGCGATCTTGGACGTAAAATGGTTTATTAATAGCGGAATGTCGTCCCTGCGGTCGTTTAGTGCCGGAACCTTAACCAAAATCACGGCAAGGCGGTGGTACAAATCCTCACGGAAACGCCCTTCGGCTATCTCCTTTTTAAGGTCTTTGTTGGTTGCCGCCACTACACGTACATCCACTTTAATATCCTTCTCGGCACCCACACGCTGAATCATGTTTTCCTGTAGTGCACGCAGTACCTTAGCCTGTGCAGGAAGGCTCATATCCCCTATCTCATCCAGGAAAATGGTCCCTTTATCCGCAGCTTCAAATTTACCGGCACGGTCTTTTACCGCACTGGTAAAGGCACCCTTAACATGTCCGAAAAGCTCGCTTTCTATCAGTTCACCCGGTATGGCAGCGCAGTTCACCTCTATAAACGGCGCAGCAGAACGTTCGCTTTTTTCATGCAACTGGTGCGCTACAAGCTCCTTACCCGTACCGTTTGGCCCGGTAATAAGCACACGGGCATCCGTCGGTGCTACTTTGTCGATAATATCTTTTATGTGCTGGATAGGCTCGCTTGCGCCAATCATCTCGTAGTTTTTGCTGACTTTCTTTTTCAGCATTTTGTTTTCCACCACAAGGCTCTTACGGTCCAGCGCATTGCGCACAGTGGTAAGCAGGCGGTTCAGGTCGGGCGGCTTCGAAATGTAGTCGAAAGCCCCAAGGCGCATGGTGTTTATCGCCGTTTCTATATCGCCGTGGCCGCTTATCATTACAAACGGCACTTCAGGTTTTATCTTTTTGGCAGCTTCAAGCACCTCAACACCGTCCATTTTCGGCATTTTGATGTCGCACACCACCAGGTCGTAATCTTCGCTTTTTATTCTTTCAAGGCCGGCAGCACCGTCTTCGGCTTCATCTACGGCGTAAGTATCATTTTCCTCACGCAATATCTTACCCAATACACGGCGTATCGCAGCTTCGTCTTCTATGATTAGTATTTTTGGCATAATCGGGATTGATTAGATTTTTAGATTATTGGATTTTTAGATTTAAGAAATTAGAAGTCAGATTTCAGATTTGAATCCAACAACTAACAACCGTCAACCAACAACTATCCGTTGTACCTGATCCACTTAAATATTTCTTTGTACGTAGGTTTTTTGCCGTACATCAGTATACCGATGCGGTACACTTTTGCGGCGAACCACACCACTCCAAAAAACGTACCGAAAAGTATGGCCATAGACAATACTACCTGCCACAACGGTACGCCAAACGGTATGCGCATAAGCATTACTATAGGCGAGGTAAGCGGTATCATACTGAAAACGGTAGCCACGGTACCATGCGGGTCGCTTATTACCGTAAATACACCTACGTAAACCCCAAGCATCAATGGCATGATTATGGGTAACAGGAATTGCTGCGAATCGGTTTCACTGTCTACCGCTGCACCGATGGCAGCATATAGTGAGCTATACAAATAGAACCCTCCTATGAAGAACAGTACAAACGAAATGAACATGGTAAACAACGGCAGGTTAAGGAACTCAGCAAAAATAAGTGCCGAATCGCTCTGGCTCATCTGTGCCGCCTGTTGCTGTGCCATACCGGCACCACCGCCCATTTGCATACCGAAAACATTGGTAAGCACCAAAGTAAGGATTGTACCCAGTACCGCCCAAATGGTAAACTGTAGCAGGCCTGCCAACGATGTGCCTATTATTTTGCCCATCATAAGCCTAAACGGTTTTACCGACGATATGATGATTTCTATAATACGGTTGGTTTTTTCCTCTATAACACTGCGCATTACCATGTTACCGTAAATAATAATAAACATCATAATCAGGTAACCCGAGCCACCACCTATGATGATACGCATCCAGGTAGCCCCTTTAGAGGTTTCTTCCCCGCTAAACTTGCTCAGCTTTACAGAGGCATCGGCCTTAGCGTTTTCTATTTTGTTATAATCAAAATGCAGCCTGTTCAGGTTTACCCTGGTCACCTTATCGTTTATTACCTCTTCAAGGCCGGATACTACATCCATATTAGGGCTTTCGTTGCTTATATACTGCACCTTGTCCTGTAGTTGGGTGGTATCAGCTATATTCGGCACATATACCAGCCCCAGGTAGTCTTTTACAGCTTCTTTTTTGGCTGTATCTAATGGCAATTTACTCAGGTCTGTGTACTGTATGTGCTTGTCGCTTTTAAGGCCATCTTTTAAAAAGCCGCTTTGGTCGTATACGGCAACTTTAATTGTTTCATCGTTATTAAGGCTGGTAAGGTAGTATACCAGTCCGCCCATAAATACAAACAGCAACGGGCTAAGGAAGGTCATTACTATAAACGACTTGTTTCGCACCTTGGCGTTAAACTCCCTCTTTATGATTAATGATAAGCTCATGTGCTATTTCTTTTGGCTAACGGTTTGAATAAAAATGTCGTTTACACTTGGTATCTTTTCCACAAAATACGTCACCTCGCCGTGTTGCAGCAGGTATTGCAGCAGGTCGCGCGGGGTTTGTGTGGCAGGAAGGGTTACTTCCAGCTTCAGCTCGTCGTCCAGGGTTTTAAAGTTGGCCTGCTTTGTAGTGTATTTGGTGCTGATGTCTGCCAGCAACCCCTGGAAGTTTAGCGGTGCAATACCCACCTCGTAGGTATTGGTACGGTACTGCCTTTTTACTTCCTGCAGCTGGCCTTCTATAAGCTTGTTGCTTTTATGGATAAGGGCAATGTGGTCGCACATGTCCTCCACGCTTTCCATACGGTGGGTAGAGAAAATAACAGTGGTACCCTTATCGCGCAGCTCCATTATCTCGTCTTTAATAAGGTTGGCATTCACCGGGTCAAAACCACTGAACGGCTCGTCCAGTATCAGCAGTTTTGGCTTGTGCAACACCGTAACCACAAACTGTATCTTTTGGGCCATACCCTTACTCAGTTCCTGTATCTTTTTGTTCCACCAGCCCTGTATTTCCAGCTTTTCAAACCAATATTGCAGTTGCTCCTTAGCCTCTTTTTTGCTTAGGCCTTTTAGTTGCGCAAGATACAGTGCCTGCTCGCCCACGGTCATGGTCTTGTAAAGGCCGCGTTCTTCGGGCATATAGCCGATGTGCGATATATGCGAAGGATTCAGCTTTTCGCCGTCCAGCAACACTTCGCCGCCATCGGGCATGGTTATTTGGTTTATAATGCGTATCAGGGATGTTTTACCGGCGCCGTTTGGCCCCAGCAGCCCGTAAATGCTGCCTTTTGGTACGGTAAGCGACACACTGTTAAGCGCTGTGTAATCGCCATACTGCTTTACAACATTTTTTACTTGTAGTATTGAATCCATGCTTTTTGTTTGGATTGTAAAAATACTGTATTTATTTCAGATTGTAGATTCCAGATTTCAGATTTAGCTTCAACACAGGCAGTATTTGCTATCCCTTTGCGACTTGGCACCTTTGCGTGAAATTTTACCACAAGGGACACAACGTTTTTTCACTAAGTCCACAATGATTGCTATAATCAATTAATGATATTAAAGTTCACAAAGCTTTGTGTCCTACCGCCTACGGCGGGTTGAACTCACTTTGTGTTTCACCGTGAAAAAACGTTGTGTCCCTTGTGGTAAATTAAAGTTTTTAGAAGTGAGTGAAGCCTAATCTAAATTCTGAAATTCGCAAAAAATAAAAAACCCACCCTCTATTTGCATAAAGGATGGGAAAAATTGCTATGAAAAAGAAAAATTCACTAGTTGTTTAGTGAAGTTCAAATATAAAATTTTTTCTTAAATTATGAAAACATATCCTTAACTTTTTCGAAAAAAGATTTCTCACTCTTTTCAGGCTTAGGCGAAAAGTTTTCATCGCCCAGCGCTTTCTCAAAGAATTGTTTCTGCTCTTTATTAAGGTTTTTAGGCGTCCATACGTTTACATGTATCAGCAGGTCGCCGTTACCGTAGCTGTTAAGACTTGGCAAACCTTTGCCCTTAAGGCGCAGTATTTTACCGCTTTGTATGCCCTCTTCCAGCTTAATGCGCACCTTACCGTTAACGGCATCAATATCTTTACTGGTGCCCAAAACCGCTTCAGGATAGCTGATGTACAAATCCAGGTGCAGGTTTTCGCCTTCACGCTTCAGTGTTTCGTGCTCTACCTCCTCTATAGCCACAATAAGGTCGCCCGGAATGCTGTTGCTGCCCGGTGCATCGTTACCCTTACCGGCTACTTTCAGCTGCATTCCGTCTGCCACACCCGCAGGTATTTTTATTGATACGGTTTCGTCTTCCATTATCATACCCTGGGCATCTGCCCCGGCCGGTTTGCCGTCCAGTATCTGTCCGCTGCCGCCACAATGGTTACAGGTAGTAGCCGTTTGCATACGGCCCAGTATGGTATTGGTAATCTTCACCACTTGCCCACTACCGTTACAGGTAGGGCACGTGCGGTATGTAACGCCTTTGGCCTGAACCTTGCGTTTTACCTTTATCTTTTTCTCCACGCCGTTAGCTATCTCATCAAGGGTAAGTTTTACCTTAATACGCAGGTTGCTGCCCTTAACACGGCGCTGGCCGCCACCGCCGCCAAAACCACCGAATCCGCCAAAACCACCGCCACCAAAGGCACTGCCAAAGATGTCGCCAAACTGGCTGAAGATGTCGTCCATATTCATGTGGCCTGCACCGCCGCCGCCAAAACCTCCCTGGTCAAAGGCTGCGTGGCCGTACTGGTCGTAACGGGCTTTTTTATCGGCATCGCTCAGTATTTCGTATGCCTCGGCTGCTTCTTTAAATTTATCTTCGGCAGCCTTATCACCCGGGTTTTTATCAGGGTGGAACTCTATAGCTTTTTTGCGGTACGCTTTTTTAATCTGCTCAGCCGATGCGCTTTTATCTATACCCAGTATTTCGTAATAATCTTTTTTCATCTTGCCTTGCACGTAATTAATTACCCAACACTACTTTAGGGAAACGGATTATTTTGTCGCCCAGTTTATATCCTTTTTCCACTACATCTACAATCTTGCCTTTAAGCTCCTCGCTTGGCGCAGGTATTTGTGTAATGGCTTCGGCAAAATCAGCATCAAAGGCATCGCCCGCTTTCAGGTCTACCTGCTCCAGCCCTTTAGATACCAGTGTATCTTTCAGTTTATTATGTATCAGCTCCACACCTTTCAGCAGGTTTTCGTCGCCGCTTTTGCCTATCTGCACCATGGCACGGTCAAAATCGTCAAGTATAGGCAGCATGGCCTGAAGCACTTCCTGGTTTGCAGTTTTAAACAGCTCTATACGCTCTTTTGTAGTGCGTTTTTTGTAGTTTTCAAACTCGGCAAACAGGCGCAGGAACTTGTCTTTTTCGGCAGCAAGGTCTTCCCTCAGCTTGTCCTCTTCCGAAAGCCCTTCAGCCGAAGGTATGCCTTGTTCAGTTTCAGCAGTGGCCTGCTCCGTTTCATTTACAATTTCTTCCTGTTTCAGTTCTTTTTCGGCGTTGTCTGCTTGCTCGCGGCTCATATTTTTAAATATTTTCTTAAACATTAATTATCAAGTGTTGTCGCTAAAGCGAGTTGCAAAAGTATTGCCAATTTTTGTAAAATGCCAATTTGTCATTGAATCAGACACGAATTGCACTAATTAGCACAAATTTTAAAAGTATTATCGAATACAGGTAATGTGATTTTTTGTATCTGAACAGAAATAAAAAATGCCGGGAGTTCCCGGCTTGTCTATTATCTTTTATCTATTGTCTTAAAGTCTTCAGGCTACTCCCCCAGTTCCTTAGCCACTGCTTTTTCTATCGAAAGGAAACGGAACTGGTAGCCTGCATCTACAATTTTACGGGCACTTACGTTTTGGCTGTCAAACAGCAGGGTACTCATTTCGCCTAAAGCCAGTTGCATGGCAAAGCGGGGTATGTTCGGCATAAAGTAGGGTTTATCCATTATTTTAGCGATTACCTTTACCAGCTCGTTTTGCGAAACCGGATGTGGTGCCACGGCATTGTACGCACCTTCCAGCCCGTGCTTTAATGCATGAACGTAGATGCCAACAAGGTCGGCGATATGCACCCACGACTGCACCTGCTTACCCGAACCGAAAGCCGTACCCAGCCCAAACCTTGCAGGGCCTGCCAACTCTTTCAGCACACCGCCTTTACCGCTTAATACCAGTCCGGTACGTATCTTGGCTACTTTAATGCCCAATGATGCAATGGTATCGGCAGCGGCCTCCCATTTTTGTACTACCGTACCAAGGAAAGAGCTGTCGCGCTCGGGGCTGTCTTCGGTATATACAGTAGTAAGGCTATCAGGATAAATACCCGTAGCACTGGCGGAAATAAACTGGTGTACGTCGTTTACTGTATTCTTCAGCAGGGTATACAGCACATTGATGCTTGCAATGCGGCTTTCCAGTATCTGCTGCTTGTAGCTTGCTGTCCAACGTTTGCTTATAGAGGCACCTGCCAGGTGAATTACAGTACCTACATTTTGCAGGCAGTCTGCATCAATTTCACCTTTTTCGGGGTTCCAGTAATATCCGTAGTAGTTTTCTTCCTCCTGTATTTTGTTTTTAGATGTGGTAAGATAGTTAATGCTATAGCCGTTTTTCAGCAGATACGCTACAAGCTCCTTACCCACCAGGCCCGTGGCCCCGGTAATTAAAACTCTCATACCTTACATTATTTATAACAAAAATACATCAGTAGGCCATATGCTTCATTAAAAAACGCCGGGGTTTAACGTATCTTTAAGAAAATAGCTATAAATTATGGGGCAAATAAATATTTATTTAATGCATTTTGACCTTACTCCTCGTCCCTTTTAAGAGCTATAGCGTAGAAAAACTTAGCGACTTGGCGGCTTTGCGCGAAATTTTACCACAAAGGGCACCAAGGGAAGCACAAAGTGCCACAAAGTTGCTTAAAATTTACCTGAACCTTAAAGAGAACACAAGGGCTTTCCTTTGGAAAGATAAAAAGGATACAAAGTTCCATGCTATAGATTCGAGTGAAGCTGCTCCTTCTCCATTGGAGAGGGCTGGGCAGAGGCTTACTTCACCTTTATACTCCATTCAAAGTCCATCTGGCTTACGGCATCACCGGCCTCATCCGTCCCTACCGACTTCATCCAGAAGGTTTGCCCCTCGCCTGTGGCCACTGCCCTGCCTATGGCTTCTTTTATCAAATGCCCATCGTTACACACAAAGGTGATGCGCCCGCGTGCCTTTTTGGTAAACGTACCTTTATTGTTGGCCACCAGCATTGATATTTTTTTGCCGCTTTCCTTTATGTGCAGCATCACCAGTGCCCCGGTGGTAAGCTCGGCAGCCATGGCCTGCACGGCAAAATACATACTGTTAAACGGGTTTTGGTTTATCCAGCGGTGCTTTACCGTTACGGTACACTGTTCTTTATTTATTTGCTTTACCCTTACCCCGCTTATGTAGGCCGATGGCAACTTAAAGAGCAGGAAGGTATTAAGCTTAGATGGTGTAAATTCCATTGTATACTGAGGTTTTATACTAATGTACAACTATTTATGAAATTGGCAAATGTTAAAATTTTGTTAAAACACACTACTATGCGATACAAACTACCTGATTAACTATATATATTTGCATAAGAAATTAATGGTCATAAAAATATACTATGTAAATACAGCTATTATATACCTCCTGATAAAGGCCCCGCACATTAGTTAAAGAGTTAGCAATCATCAGTCAAATAATCAATCACAAGCCGGGGCTTTTAAAGGGAGAAGGGTTCAATCATCATCATCAAATCATCAAAAAACGAACAGTAACATGAAATCATCAATCATCACAGCCTTTGCAGCCTTAACGGGATTTATGGCGCAGGCACAGCAAAAAGAAACCCGCGCAGCAGAAAACGCTACCGGTATTGAAGTAAAAAAGGGCATTGAAGTTATACTGACCCAAAGTGAAACACCGGCACTTACCGTAGAAGCCAGCAGCCGTGCCCTGCTGGATAACGTAGCTACTGAGTACAAAAAGGGAGTACTGAAAGTTTACTTTAAAAATGAGGAAACCAACACCATAGCTAATGCAAATACTGTAAAAGTATACGTTTCTGAAAAGGAAATAACGAACCTTACCTTATCGGGCAGCGCGCTGGTAAGGCTGAACGGAAAAGTAACCGCAGAAAACATGGACATACGCCTTAGCGGTGGTGCCACCCTGATAGGCGACCTTGCGGTAAATGGTAACTGCCACATAAAAGCTTCGACAGGCTCGGGCTTCAGGGGCGTGCTACACGGTGGGACGCTTACGGGCGATGTGCTTGGCGGATCGTTTATAAGGGTTACCGGAAACACTAATGATGTGAAGCTTTATGTAAGCGGCGGCTCTGTACAGGCGGGTAAACTGTTGTGTGCCAAAGCCGATGTACAGGCACTGAACAGTTCGGCAGTATTTGTAAATGCAAGCAGCGCCATTAAGGCTGAAGCCGACGGCACATCTACCATTACCTACTACGGTGAGCCGCAGACTGCCATAACGGGAACCAACACCTACAGCATACAAAGGGATACGCAAAAGCTTACCCTTAACTAAAAAAAAAATGAGGATTTATGAACGTTGAAAACACCAAAGCCCAGATGCGCAAAGGCGTGCTGGAGTTTTGTATCCTATCGGTACTAAAAGAACATGAAGCCTATACAAGCGAAATACTGGACACACTGAAAAACGCCAAACTGCTGGTGGTAGAAGGTACAGTATACCCGCTGCTTACAAGGCTTAAGAACGACGGGCTCCTCAGCTACCGCTGGGAAGAATCTACCTCGGGGCCGCCACGCAAGTACTATGGCCTTACGGAGAACGGAAAAGTATTTTTAAAAGAATTGCAAAACACCTGGACAGAACTGTCTGACGCAGTAACCACAATTACCACACAAAACGCTAACAGCCATGAATAAAACAGTAAGTATCAATTTAGGAGGCATGTTCTTCCATATAGATGAAGACGCATACCAGAAGCTGAACCGCTACTTCGATGCTATAAGGCGATCGCTTTCGCCCGACGGCAAAGACGAAATCATGAGCGATATTGAGGCACGTATAGCCGAACTGCTTTCTGAAAAAGTAAAATCAGAAAAACAGGTAATAGGCATACGCGAAGTGGAAGAGGTTATTGCCGTTATGGGCCAGCCCGAAGACTACCGTATAGACGAAGAGGATAACAGCAAAGGCAAAAGCAGTAGTAACACCGCTTCTTCATCGGCTGCCGAAACTTTTGAATACTACCGTACCAAGAAGTTTTACCGCGACGAGGATACCAAAGTAATAGGTGGTGTTTGTTCCGGCCTGGGCCACTACTTCAGGGTAGACCCGCTGTGGATACGTATCATCTTTATCCTTACCATGCTTGTGTTTGTTGGTACTACAAGTATTGTATACGTGCTGCTTTGGATATTAATCCCGCCTGCCGTAACCACTGCCGAAAAGCTGGAAATGAAGGGTGAAGCCATAAACATTTCGAACATCGAAAAAAAAGTCCGCGAGGAATTTGACCGCGTAGGCGACAAAATAAAAAATACCGACTTCAGCCATATAAAAACCGGTGCCGACCGCGTAACAAGCGGATTAAGCAAAATACTGAATGTAATACTGCGCATAATAGGCGCTATCATAGTAATATTCTCAGGCCTTTGGCTGGGCGGGCTGCTTATAGCCATGCTGGTAACCATGTTTGCCACTGCCGCTACTGCACCCATATGGTACCCGTACATACAAATGTTTAACATTACCGGCGCGCCTATATGGCTTATAACCATCAGTGCATTTTTTGTAGTTACCATACCGGTACTGGGCTTCTTCTTACTGGGGCTAAGGATATTAATTCCTCATATCAGACCGGTAAAGGGTTATGTATCGCTTACGCTGGTACTGCTATGGTTTGTAAGCTTTGCCGCATGTGTTTACCTTACGTTTGAGCAAACATCACAATACTCTAACCAGGGTAAAACCATTGAAAGGGACGAACTGGATATTGCCAAAACAGATACGCTTAACATACGTTTCCGTTACAACAGCATGTATGCCAAGGATGCCGAACACCACACCGATTTCACCCTGAAACAGGATACATTGGGCAGGCAGCACATATACAGCAATAATATTGACCTGTTCATCATGAAGGCTGAGGGTAAAGTGCCTTATGTACAGATAGAGAAAATTGCCGGTGGCAGCAGCCTTACCGAAGCGCAGAGCTTGTCTAAAACCATTAAGTATACCTATGCACTTGTAGGCGATGAACTGTTGCTGGACAACTACCTTACCACCCCGGTAGATTCTAAATGGAGGGCACAAAAAGTGGAGGTATACCTGTACCTGCCGGAAGGCTTTCATTTTACCGCCAGCGCTAACGCAAGGGATTATGATGAAACCAATAATGATTTCTTCGACCTGTGGTACGATAGTGAAAACCATATCTATGAAATGGGTAAAGACAAGGTGTACTGCATGGACTGTATAGGTGAAAACGGCGATATGGTAAACTCACCATTTGACGACCCTGATGCAGCAGCGATAGCAACACCCATGAGCGATGAGGAAATAGAACAAATAAATAAAGACGTACAGCGTGACCTGGAGCAACAAGCCGAAGACCTGAAACAACAGGCCGAGGATATGAAAGAGCAGGCCCGCCAGATGAAGGAAGATGCCAAAAACATGGCAAAGGAAACCAAGAAGGACATACAAGACGCCATTAAAAACAACTAAGCCATGATACGTACAGCCATATACCTTATAAAAACGCTTATCATAGCCATAACAGCACTACTTTTTGGCTCATGCACGGGCGTAAGCGGAAACGGTAAGATAAAAGCCGACAACAGGCCGGTAAGCGAGGGCTTTACAGGCATAGAGGTATCGTCAGGATTATCGGCGTATGTAAGCCAAGGCAGCGTAGCCAGCATTACCGTAGAGGCCGATGACAACCTGCTGCCGCTGATACAAACCGAAGTAAACAACGGGGTACTGAAAATATACAGCAAGGAAAACCTGCAAAACGGCAGTTCGGTACACGTATACGTTACCCTGCCACAAGTTAGCTCCCTGCATGCACAGGCGGGTTCGCTGCTGGAAAGTAAAACCGTACTGAAAGCCGATGCCCTGCAACTGGAAAGCAGCAGTGGCAGCGAACTGAAAGTAAGTACCCGGGCCACAAGCATAAACTGCTCTACCGGTAGTGGCAGCAGCATGGAGCTTAAAGGTACGGCTACAAATATAACGGCAAGCAGCAGCAGTGGCAGCAGCCTTGATGCTAAAGAGCTAAAGGTTCAGGAGGCCAATGCCGAGGCTTCGAGTGGCAGCAGCCTTAGTGTAAGCCCTGCCAAATACATTAAAGCCGGGGCATCATCGGGCGCCAGTGTCACCTACTACAGTGAGGGTGACATTAAAGCCGACACCCAGGCTTCTTCAGGAGGATCTGTTTCAAAAGGTTAAATAGCGTTTTGCCTGCCCCCGCACCAAAAGTGCGGGGGTTTTTCTTTTTTAGAGCTTCTGAGATACTGAGCCGCTGAGAAACTGAGAAACTGAGAAACTGAGCCGCTGAGCTTCTGAGTAGCTTCACTCGAATCTATAGTATGGAGCTTTGTGAACTTTTTAGCTTTCTAAAGGAAAGCCTTGGTGTACGTGTTAAGTATAATTTGGATCCTTGGTGGACTTTGTGAAAAACTTTGTGCTCCTTGTGGTAGAAAATTGCTCGCAAAGCCGCGAAGCCGCAAAGATGCATCACACGATAGTTCCAAAAGAGAGGGAACAGCTTCACTCATGAATAATTAAACGAAATATTTATTTGGCTGTAACGTTATCCATATCAGGAAAATCTAATAATCTAACGCTCTAACAATCCAAAAATCCTAAAAACCAACAACCATCAACTAACAACCAATAACCTGTTTTGCTATATTTGCTTTGACCATTATTCAACATAAAATTACTACATGAAGAAGCTTGCTCTGATTGCCTTATTGGCCCTTACCCTGCCCTCTTTTGCGCAAAAGCGTGAAAAAATTAAGGGTTCCAAGAATGTTACCGTTGTACAGAAAGACCTGCAGCCGTTTGAAATTATAGAGGTGGAAGACAATATAGAAGCCTACCTGGTTACCGGCGCTGCCAAGCCCCTTGAAGTGGAAGCCGACGACAACCTGCAGGAAAGCATTATGGCCGAAGTAAAGGGCAATACCCTTCGTATTTATACCAGCAAAGAAATCACCTCTGCCAAGAAGATAGCGGTACGCATCAACTACACTGCGGCAGTAAAAAGCATAGTTACCAAGCACGAAGCCATATTGTACTCGCTTACCGATATGGAAGTAGACAGCCTGAAAATAAAATGTATCGACTACTCTAAGCTGTACCTCAACATAAAGAGTAAAAGCTTCGGGCTGAGCATGAACGATAAAACAAAAGCCGAAATCAACCTGAAAACCGGCAACGTTACCGTAGACCTGGCTAAGGATGCCAACCTGAAATCACTTATTTCGTGTAAGGAGCTGAAGCTGGATATGTACCAAAAGACATCGGCAGCCATAGAGGGCGATGCCGATACTGCCGAGGTAAGGCTGGACAACATGTGCGAATTTACAGGTAAGCGCTTCACGGCAAAGAAAATGGAACTGACTACCGAAAGCTATAGCAAAAGCAGCGTTATGGTAGCCGAGAACCTTATTATGAGCGCCTCAGGTAAAACAGTTACCGAGGTATTCGGCAATCCGGACAAGCTAATCATCACCCTTAAAAAATTTGCCGACAGTGCCATACTCGCCAAAAAAGAAGATAAGGATAAGTAAAATATACTGAAATGACGAAACGGCCTGCGGGCCGTTTTTTTATTATAAGAACGTTAAGCCTATTCTCTTGTTAAGGCCCAATTCAAAAATCCTTATAAGCGTAGACAGTTGGATATTTCCTTTTCCATTCTCTATTTTAGATATATAGCTTTTCTTGGTTCCTGCTTTTTCTGCTAATTGTTCCTGGGTAAGGTTAGCCTCTTTTCGGGCTTCTTTAAGCATTTCACTAATTATGAACATTTGTGAGTTTTCTTCATATGCATTTCGGGACTCGGTACCTATTTTGCCATGCTCTAATTCAATGAGTTCATCAAAATTTTTAATATTATTGTAATTTTCCATAGCAGTACTATTTTTTCTGTTCAAAGTATTCATCTTTCAATTTCAAAGCTTTCTCCAGCTCATTCGAAGGAGTTTTCTGTGTTTTCTTTTGGAAACCGTTAAAGAGTACTACTAACCTACCCTCATCAAAACAACAGAATATCCTATAGATATTAGATTGGTATTCAATCCTTATTTCATATAATCCATCTGTACCGGCAAGGTGTTTAAGAAACTTTTCAGGTATTCGTTCTACTTGTTTTATAAGTTCAAGGACATACTGGATTTTAAGTTTTACCTTTTCATCCTGTCCCTTGTAAAACTCAATAAAATAATTACCATGAAAAATTATTTGTCTTGCCATTCTACAAAGTTACCTTAAAAGTGAACATTTTGCAACTATTTATAAAAAAACAGGGGCAGCAAGTTCCCCCTTTGCTGCCCCTTTGTACTGACAAAAAAAAATTTGTGTGTGTTACTTTCCCCCCTTAAAGAAAAGTGCTGTTAATACTACTCTGTTACAGTACTCAGTGCAGTATTGTCTTTTATATTAAGCACCTGGCCCGGTTTAAGGCCGCTGCTAAGTTCGCTTTTGTTTGTAGCGGTAATGTCTTCTACCGTGGTGTGGTACTTGCCTGCTATAGTATTCAGCGTTTCGCCGTTTTGTACCTTGTGGGCTATATTACCGGTATTTATATCTGCCTTGGCTATTACATCATAACCGTTACCCGATATATCACCCGGAAGTATCATCAGCTGCTGGCCCTTCATAAGGCCTTTTTTCAGTGCTGCCTTATTACTGTCGGTAATGGCAGCTACCGTGGTATTGTATTTACGTGCCAGCGAGAACAGGGTTTCGCCCGCAGCCACATTGTGGGCTACGTATTTTTCAGGGTCGCCCGTCCTTGGCTTGGTAGTAATGTTAAGTACAGTACCGGTATCCAGGCCAGATGCCAGCTTGGCGGCATTTTCGTCCTGTATACTCCTTACCGATGTATTGTACCTGCGTGCCAGCGAATACAGCGTTTCACCGCTTTGTACCGTATGCTCAAAAGTCTGTAGTGAGTTAGACGAAACCACTACCGGCTTTGGCGCAGCCACTTCAGGTTTGCTTTCTGCTACAGGTGCTGCAGCTACCTCTTTTTTCTCTGCTTCAGGAGCAGGCGAGTAAGCATACATTTCATCGGCATACTCTGCTGTCTTAGGCTTTGCAGATGCCCCTGTCCTGGTAGCGGTACTGGCAAACTGTTGCTGCCTGTGTACCGGTATCCTCAATATGCCATTAGGGTTTATCCCGTTTACGGCATCTGGGTTGTAATCATAAATATCACGTGGGGTAACCTTGTACTTTTTAGCTATCATCAGTACGGTCTCTCCCGTTTCAATGTGATGGCTGGTGATGTTCTCATTTTCTTTCGCCTGCCCCTCCCCCTGGGCAAAAGCTGTGCCTGTTAAGGCAAACATCAATGTTAGTGTAAGTAAAACCTTTTTCATAGTCATTAAGGTTTTTAGTTGGATAAAATGCACTTCAATATTCAGGTCTTCGGAGATAAAGGTAATGCAGTTTATGTGTACTACCAACATTTTAATTAAGAAAAATCAGCCATTTAGCCATATTTCCGATAAAAAACACATAAAAATCGACAAAATGCATTTTTATTTGAATTTTAAATAATTCCAAATTGAATAAAAATGCCCGATTGTAACAATCGGGCATTTAAAAGTTAGTTTCCTAACATATGTTATTTTCTATTATTCCCATTCTATGGTAGCTGGCGGCTTAGAGCTAATGTCATACACTACCCTGTTAACACCTTTTACCTTATTTATAATTTCATTACTTATTTTCATTAAAAATTCATAAGGTAAATGAACCCAGTCTGCCGTCATGCCATCGGTACTTTCTACAGCACGAAGGGCAACAACTTTTTCGTAGGTACGCTCATCGCCCATAACCCCCACACTGTTTACAGGTAGCAGTATAGCGCCGGCCTGCCATACTTTATCGTATAGCCCATGGTCTTTAAGCCCCTGGATGAATATGTGGTCTACCTCTTGCAGTATACGAACCTTCTCCGGTGTAATATCGCCCAGGATGCGTATAGACAAGCCCGGCCCCGGGAACGGATGGCGGCCCAGCAACTCAGGGTCTATGCCTAACGAACGGCCCACACGGCGTACCTCGTCTTTAAACAGCATACGAAGCGGCTCTACCACCTGTAGCTTCATAAAATCTGGAAGGCCGCCCACGTTGTGGTGCGACTTTATGGTAGCCGACGGCCCTTTTACCGAAACCGACTCAATTACGTCAGGGTAAATGGTACCCTGTCCCAGCCATTTCACGTCGGTAAGCAGGTGTGCCTCATCGTCAAATACTTCTATGAAAACACGGCCAATGGTTTTACGTTTGGTTTCCGGGTCTTCTATACCTGCCAGTTGCGACAGGAAACGCTCAGATGCATCTACACCTTTTACGTTTAGCCCCATATCTTTATATTGGTCCAGTACGCTTGCAAACTCGTCCTTGCGCAGCAGGCCGTTGTTTACAAATATGCAGTACAGGTTATCGCCTATAGCTTTGTTTAGCAATACAGCCGCCACGGTAGAGTCTACCCCACCCGAAAGGCCCAGTACTACTTTATCGCTGCCTATTTTAGCTTTAAGCTCGGCAACTATTTCTTCTACAAATGAGTTTGGTGTAAAGCTTTGCTCTATCCCTGCTATCTTCACCAGGAAGTTTTCCAGCATTTTGGTACCGTCTGTACTGTGGTATACCTCAGGGTGATACTGTATAGCATATGTGGTTTCACCCTCTATACGGTAAGCAGCATTAGCCACGTCTTTAGTACTGGCTAGTACCACACCGCCTTCAGGCAGTTTTTTTATGGTATCGCTGTGGCTCATCCACACCTGGCTGTTTTCAGACACGCCTTCAAGGAACGGCTCACCCTCTTTAATAAAGCTCAGGTTGGCACGGCCATACTCGCGTATGTTGCTCGGGGCTACCTCGCCACCGTTAAAGTGGGCCAGGTACTGTGCGCCATAGCATACGGCAAGCAGTGGTTTTTTACCGCGAATTTCGCTAAGGTCAGGATGCGGGGCATCTTCGGCGCGCACCGAAAACGGGCTGCCCGATAGTATTACGGCCTTGTATGATGAAATATCGGCCGGGGGATTGTTGTAAGGGAAAATTTCGCAGAAGATGTTTAACTCGCGAACCCTGCGCGCAATAAGCTGTGTGTATTGCGAACCGAAATCTAAAATAAGTACGTTGTGTTGCATGCGCAAAAGTAAGGCAATATTTGAAATTGTGAAAATATTTTAGTGATTAGCTATTAGCCATCAGCTTTCAGCTTTTTTAGATACACGCAACAAGCTAACCGCTGATGGCTGATGGCTTCTCTATTAACACTATCACAATTGGCATAATGTTAGGGAAATGCGGACGTACCTTTAGGGTATAAATGCTAAGGATTATGAAAAAGCTGTTTACCCTATTGGCCATCCTGGCGCTTGCCGGGACCAATGCCGCCGCACAGGACATACAAAAACCCGATTATGCCCTTATAGAAAAAAACATACACGATAAAAATTCGGGCTACTATTACCCCGAACTTTTTAACCGTTACCAAAAGGCCGATACCACCCTTACACTACAGGAAGCACGCCACCTGTATTACGGCTATGCCTATGTGCCTGCACTGGTTTCGGCACAGCAGGCTGTAGATGCACTGCAAAAGCTGAACGATATACTGTCAAAACCGGCACCCTCAGCAACAGACTGTGCCACCGCAGTACAGTATACTGATGTGATACTGGCTTATGAGCCGTTCAGCCTTACGGTAAAGCAGTTCCGCATTGCCTGCCTGAGGCAGCTGGGCCGATTTAACGAGGCCATAGCCGAACGCACCCAGTGCGACATTATAGCCGAAGCCATACTGAGCAGTGGCGACGGCACCACCCGCGAACGCAGCATACACGTGCTGGACAGCGATAACGAAATGGAAGTGCTGTCTCTGATGGGCTTTAAGTCTGCCGAAAGCGACTATGCCGTAACCGGTAATATGGATTACATTACCCTGAATAAGAATGCCTACAACCGCCAAGGGGTATACTTTTATGTAAACAATGTACCCGTGGAGGTTAGTGGATTGTAATTTGGATTATTGGATTATTGGATTATTGGATTTTTAGAAAGTCAGACTACTTGGATTGTTGGATAGGACAAAAGAAAATGAAAAGTTGATTATTCCGATTTCGGGCTAATTGCTGACGGCTGATAGCTGACAGCTAAGAAAAAATCCCTACCTTTAGTACAAATCCCAAACACACAGCGCTATGAACATACTGGAAGTGGAACTGCACAGCGACAACCTGGCTGAAACCGAGAAATTCTACAGAAATGTATTGGGCCTCAAGCCTTTCCAAAAAGAAGAGGATTTGCTGTTCTTTAAGATAGGCGGCACGGAACTGATTTTTAAGAAGTCGGAGGACGAAAAGCCGGTATACCACTTTGCCATAGACGTGCCGAACAACCGTTTTTTCGACTGCCATAACTATATTGGCAAAAACGCCAAAATCATTGAGGTAGAGCCGGGTAACGATATTGCCAACTTTGTAGACTGGGATGCCAAGTCGTTTTACTTTTACGACAACAACGGTAATATAGTAGAGATGATAACCCGCTACCCTACCCGCGCCTACGATGCCGAACCTTTCAGCTATAAAACGTACATGGGTCTGAGCGAGGTGGCGCTGGTTACCAGCCGTGTTGCCGAACTGGCCGACCTGCTGATAAAGGAGCAGGGAATCCCTGTGTTTAAACGCCAGCCACGCCGTGACGATTTTACCGCACTGGGCGATGACGAAGGGCTTGTACTAATATCTGAACGCGGGCGCAACTGGTACCCTACTGAAGTACCAGCGCAGTCGCACCCCATACGCATAGTGTTTATGGAAGATGGGATTATAGAGCACATAGCGAGGTAGCTATTTAGATTGTTGGATTGTTAGAAGGTTAGACTACTTGGATTTTTAGAATATTAGATGTTTAGATTTGGGTGCGGTTCCTGCAAGGTCTTTAAGACCTTGTAGGTATTACAATTAAGTAAGATTAATGAAAACCCCTTTGTGGTCGCTGACAATATCCTTTTCTACAAATATACCGCATTCAACTACCTTGTTCCCAAATACTTTAGGAATAACAATATGGTCGATATTTTGTTCCAAAACATTCGTTGGCACATACAAACCTAAACGCCCAAACAAAGCAGTAAGTGCCTGTGTGGTAGTTGTATTAATGCAATACTGTTTTTCATTTTCCCTGAATGAGGTATTAAGGTCACCCACAATGATAAGGTTTTGATTACTACTGTAAATCCTTTTGCAATCAGCAATAAGGTTATCCAGCTCTGTTTGGGCATAGGGCTTTTTACGAAATTGCGTACCTACAATTAATGTATAAATCACGATACTTCCCATATCCGTTTCAAATTCAAGCGCTAATGAAGTTTTACTGTCAACCACTTCAAATCGTTTCGTATAAGGATATTTAGAATAAATTATAGTACGATAAGCCGTTTCGCCTTCGAGATATTCGGCATAATTAATCCCCTCATATTCAATATGCTCAGGAATCGGATCGCAAAGATATTTGTATGTATAGTTGGGCAAATCGAGGTTGACGCCCTCAGTAAGTACCAGAATATCAAAGCTAAAATCATTAAGAAACTGCTCTGTTTTATGGCGTTTCAGTTTCCTTGCCCAGTCAATATTTAGTGTGGCGATTTTCATTAATGGCAGGTTTGTTCCGTCCAAAAATATAAGTATAAATATTAATCCTGTATTTTTTCGCGTGAAACAATTAAATTTAGGTTCAAAATTTTACAATCTTTAAAAATTTCCTAAATTGCGTACATAAAATTGAATATATTTCAGGATGGAACCCGTAAAACCCTATATTCCTAAAAATAAAATACGCATAGTAACCGCAGCATCGTTGTTTGACGGCCACGATGCCGCCATAAACATCATGCGCCGCATTATCCAGTCTACAGGCGTGGAGGTAATCCACCTGGGGCACGACCGCAGTGTGGAAGAGGTGGTAAATACCGCCATACAGGAAGATGCCAATGGCATAGCCATGACCTCGTACCAGGGCGGCCACAACGAGTACTTTAAGTACATGTACGACCTGCTGAACGAGAAAGGCGCAGGCCACATTAAGATATTCGGCGGCGGCGGCGGTGTTATCCTTCCGTCTGAAATCAGTGAACTTCATGAGTACGGCATTACCCGTATTTATTCACCGGATGACGGCCGCGAACTGGGCCTTCAGGGCATGATAAACGATTTGGTACAAAGGGCCGATTATCCGCTTGGCGAAAGCCTGAACGGTGAAGTAAAGCACCTTGCCGAAAAAGTTCCGACAGCCATAGCACGTATCATTTCAGCGGCAGAGAACTTCCCAGAAGTGGCAGCCCCTACGCTGGAAACCATTCATAAAGATAATGAGGGGGTTAACATCCCTGTGCTGGGTATAACCGGTACGGGCGGTGCGGGTAAATCATCGCTTGTAGATGAACTGGTACGCCGCTTCCTGATTGATTTCCCTGAAAAAACCATAGGTCTTATTTCGGTGGACCCGAGTAAGCGTAAAACGGGTGGCGCACTGCTGGGCGACCGTATCCGTATGAATGCCATTAACAACCCAAGGGTGTACATGCGTTCGCTTGCTACAAGGCAGAGTAACCTGGCCCTTTCCAAATACGTAGCCGAAGCCATACAGGTGCTTAAGGCCGCTAAGTACGACCTGATTATCCTTGAGACTTCGGGCATTGGGCAGAGCGATACAGAAATACTGGATCACAGCGATGTAGCGTTGTACGTAATGACACCCGAATTTGGTGCCGCTACCCAGCTGGAAAAGATTGACATGCTAGACTTTGCCGATGTTGTTGCCATAAATAAGTTCGACAAACGCGGCGCCCTTGATGCCCTGCGTGATGTAAAGAAACAGTACCAGCGCAACCATAACCTTTGGGATGCGAAGCCCGATGATTTGCCGGTATTCGGTACCATTGCCTCACAGTTTAACGACCCGGGAATGAACACGTTGTACCGTAAAATCATGGATACAATAGTAGAGAAAACCGGCGCCGAACTGAAATCGGAGTTTACGATTACGCGTGAGATGAGCGAGAAGATTTTCGTAATCCCGCCGCACCGCACACGTTACCTGAGCGAGATTGCCGAAAACAACCGTACGTACGACCAAACCGTTGTATCACAGCAAGATGTGGCACAAAAACTGTACGGGATTTATAAAACCATTGAGTCGGTTACGGGTGTGAAGCCCGAACTGGCGAAGTTTGGCATAGAGCCTATTGCCAATGCTAAAGGCGATGCCGGTTTCCTGAAACTGCTTGTAGCTGAGTTTGATAGGGTAAAAATGAACCTTGACCCGTACAACTGGGAGGTGATTTTTACGTGGGATGAAAAGGTAAACAAATACAAGAACCCTGTGTATACCTTTAAGGTACGCGATAAGGAAATTAAAATACAAACGCATTCCGAATCGCTGTCGCACAGCCAGATACCTAAAATTGCCCTGCCGAAATACCAGGCGTGGGGTGATGTGCTGCGCTGGTGCCTTCAGGAGAATGTACCGGGTGAATTCCCTTATACCTCAGGGCTTTACCCTTTTAAACGCGAAGGCGAAGACCCTACCCGTATGTTTGCCGGTGAGGGTGGCCCCGAGCGTACCAACAGGCGTTTCCATTACGTGAGTTTAGGCATGCCTGCAAAACGCTTATCCACTGCGTTTGACAGTGTTACGCTCTACGGAAACGACCCGGGGCACAGGCCTGACATCTACGGAAAGATAGGTAATGCAGGCGTTTCCATCTGCTGCCTGGACGATGCCAAGAAGCTGTACAGCGGCTTTAACCTGGCACATGCCATGACCTCGGTGAGTATGACCATCAACGGACCTGCGCCTATGCTGCTGGGTTTCTTCATGAATGCCGCCATAGACCAGCAATGCGAACTGTATATTAAAGCAAATGACCTTGAAAATGAGGTTAATGCAAAAATTGAAGCCATCTATAAAGTCAAGGGTACCGAGCGCCCACGCTATAACGGTGACCTGCCACAGGGCAACGACGGCCTTGGGCTGATGCTCCTTGGCGTAACAGGCGACCAGGTACTGCCGGCCGATGTATATAACGATATAAAAATCAAAACATTAAGCCAGGTTCGTGGTACGGTTCAGGCCGATATTTTAAAGGAAGACCAGGCACAAAACACCTGTATTTTCAGTACGGAATTTGCGCTGAGGCTGATGGGCGACGTACAGGAATACTTCATACAAAAAAACATAAGAAATTTCTACTCAGTTTCTATCTCCGGGTACCATATTGCTGAGGCTGGTGCCAACCCTATCACACAGTTAGCCTTTACGTTAGCTAACGGATTCACGTATGTGGAGTACTACCTGAGCCGCGGTATGGACATCAACGATTTCGGGCCGAACCTGTCGTTCTTCTTTAGTAACGGTATCGACCCTGAGTATGCTGTGATAGGCCGCGTGGCACGCCGCATTTGGGCTAAAGCACTGAAAAACAAATACAACGCTAACGAGCGTGCACAAATGCTGAAGTACCACATACAGACTTCAGGGCGTTCACTTCACGCGCAGGAGATTGACTTCAACGACATAAGAACCACATTACAAGCGCTTTACGCCATATACGACAACTGTAACTCGCTGCATACCAATGCTTACGACGAGGCCATAACCACGCCTACCGAGGAAAGCGTGCGCCGTGCAATGGCTATACAACTGATTATCAACAAAGAACTGGGCTTAGCGAAGAATGAAAACCCTATACAGGGGTCGTTTATCATAGAGGAGTTGACCGACCTTGTGGAGGAAGCGGTACTGACTGAATTTGACCGTATTACGGAGCGTGGCGGTGTGCTCGGCGCCATGGAAACCATGTACCAACGTTCTAAAATACAGGAGGAAAGCCTTTATTATGAAACACTTAAGCATACAGGCGAGTTCCCAATCATAGGAGTGAATACCTTCCTGAGCAGCAAAGGGTCGCCTACGGTGGTGCCTGCCGAGGTTATCCGTGCTACGGAGGACGAAAAACAGTTCCAGATACATACGCTCGAAAACCTGCATCAGTCTAACTTTGAGAAGGTTAAAGAACAACTTTCTATAATCCAGGAGGCTGCGATACAGAATAAAAACATCTTCGAACAGCTTATGGAAGCTACTAAAGTATGCTCGCTGGGGCAGCTTACGGCAGCCTTGTTTGAGGTGGGTGGGCAGTACCGTAGGAATATGTAATTTTAGGTTATACGGTGATTCGTTTATTTGGTTATTCGACTCACTCTGCATAAAAAATCAGTCCCGCTGCGGCGGGACTTTTTTGTGCGTATATTTTTACAGGAAAAAGTTATCAACAGCTAATATTCCACAATTTGTACAAAAAAGTACGTTTTTTAGTGGAAGTTTAGTCGAGACTAAAAAACACAATTAATTGAAAATAAAACATATAACATTTTCAATCCACAATTGATAGTCCACTAATATTCCACATTTTCCACAGCGTTTTTACTGAAGGGTTGGCTTCAGTACTCCGCCGCTGAATTTTCCGTATGGGATTTTTAGGTTGATAGTTGTTAGTTGTTGGTTGTTGGTTGTTGGCAGCTTCACCCACATTGGATTTTACTGAACGAATGCCTTCAGTACTTTGGCCTGTATAACTCCCTAACTTTGCCATCAGGTTTTGACAAAATTAGTGTAACAAGATTTTAAAAGTTTTTGTATTTTTAATTGACAAAATCCATCAACCATGTTTGAACCATTTTACTTTTTAATTGTGGTAGTCATTTTAATTGCCCTTGGAAAAAAAATATTCGGCGACTTAAATAAAACGGCGAAATCAGGTGATCATATACACCATTCTGATAGTAATTTTACAGATAGCCATCACGAGTTATTCAACCACCAAAATGATATTTCATCAATGCAAAATCAACAGTCCATGAATGATTTTGATTCGGCCATGCATCATCATACTACTCACAGCCACGATACGCACCATTCCCATCACGATACGCATCATTCTCATCACGATACACATAATTAATAGCCATACCTACAATGGGATATGACAACTACATCCTGTCGCAATACCCCAACAAGTAGTATAATATTAAAAACGCTATAATGGTGCCTATGCACCCGCCTCCAATTTTTTTGGCGCCCCAGCCTGCTATAAGTGCGCGAAAGAACTTGTTCATGTCAGTATTTTTTTATGTTTGTACTAAAGTTAGCAAGCCTGTGGTTTATGGCAGCGCGCTTTAACGTAACTATAGCTTTTTACAGGCAAAGCCGCACTGAAAGGCAACTTAAAGCTATGCTAATTGGCTTTTTGTTAGGGTAAGTAATAGCTAATTTTATAGCACACAATAAAAGGACGTTGACATGAAGAAAATTTACCTGCTACCAGTACTCCTGCTGCTGGCACAGATTGCCGGCGCGCAGGTATACGGCTGTACAGATCCCCTATCGGCCAGCTACAACCCTAACGCCACCGTAAACGACGGTTCGTGCACCTACGCTTCGGGTTCCGTAACCCCTACGGCCAATGTAACCCTGCCCGGCACGGTAGACGAAACATCGGGACTGGTGCTGTGGGACAGCTATGTGTATACCCATAACGACGATACCGATACCCACCTGTACCGCATAGACCCTGCCAACGGGGAAATTACCCAGACGCTTAATGTGGCCGGTGCCGTAAACCAGGACTGGGAAGACATAGACCAGGACAATGAGTATATTTACATCGGCGATTTTGGCAATAACGTAAACGGCAACCGTACTAACCTGCACATCCTTAAGGTGGGCAAGGCGGGCCTGATGTCGGGCAGCCCGGTTACGGAGACCATTAATTTTACCTACTCGGATCAAACGAGCCTGGCCGCAACGGGCAACAACCATACTGATTTTGACTGCGAAGCCATGATTGTGGGTACCAACTATATTTACCTGTTTACCAAACAATGGGTGAGCAAAAAAACGAGCCTGTACCGCCTGCCGAAAACCGCCGGGAACCAGGTTGCCCAACTGCTGGCTACCTATAACGTAAGCGGGCTTATAACCGGCGCTGCCTGGCTACCCGAAAAGCGGGTCATAGCACTGTGCGGCTACAGTGGCACCCTTTCGCCATTTATTTATTTGTTGTACGATTTTCAGGGGGAAGATTTTTTTGGCGGGAACCGGCGTAAGCTGAATATTTCGGTTAACTTCCTGCAGGCAGAGGGGATTACCACTAACGACGGCCTGCACTACTACCTGAGCAATGAGCATTTTCAGCAGCCGCCGTTTTTAAACAGTACGGCACGGCTTTTTACCATAGACCTTACCCAGTACCTTCAGGGATATCTTTCTACAGCGGCTGCCGCAAAGGAAAGCCTGCTCCTCTACCCCATCCCCTCCACCGCCAGCGTAACGCTTGAGGCTCCCGACACGTTCCGCGGCAGTACTTACACCATTTTTGATGTGGCAGGCAAAGAGGTGGGCGATGGCGACATTACCGATGTTGCCACAACCATTGACATTTCTACCCTGAGTGCCGGGGTGTATTCTGTGCGGGTGGAAGGCAATGCAAGCGGTACCGTGCGCCTTATAAAGCAGTAGTTTTGCTATCTTTGTGCAAAACAAATGCATTATGAAAATCAATTTGAAATCGGGTATCAATGGGCTGCTGTTCGGCATGCGCGAAAAAGACGTTAAGGCGCTGTACGGCAACCCTTCGCGCACGTACAAAGACGACGAAGACAATACCATATACCTGTACAACGATAAAAAACTGCGCCTTACCTTTTATGCCGATGAGGGTTTCAGGCTGGGCTACATCATAGCATCGCACCCTGAGGCCGAACTGTCAGGCATAAAAATCATCGGGCAGGAATGGACTTCGCTGGAAGCCCAACTGAAACAAAACGGCCTGAAAGCCTTTGAACACGAAACATTCGACTCGGTAGATAATTACTTTAACGAAGACAACTGGGCCATTTTCCAGGTAGAATTTGGCACGGTAGTACGTGTAGAGGTTGGCGCTATTATTAATGCCAAGGATGAATTTGACTGGAAATTTAAATAGAAGGTTGGATTGTTGGATTGTTAGATTTTTGGATTATTAGAGCTTTAGACTTCTTAGATTTCCGGAAATCCAATGATTTAATAATCCAAGTAGTCTAACTAATCTGATAATCTGAAATATTATGAGATCGCTTCGTGCCGCAATGACGGTGTAGGAAGAGGTCTGCGTAAATCCATTAAATCTGTGTCATCAGTGTTTCGTTCTTAATGCATCCAGTGTCTCATAAAAAAAAGCCCCCGCATAAACGGAGGCTTTCTATCTCAAATATCTGGTTGTCCAAAAGTCTAGCTTTCTAACAATCCAGGTAGTCTAAAAATCTAATAATCTACTTAGCAGCCATTTTCAGTTCGAAAACAAGGTCGGCATTCCCAGGTATTTTACCCCTTGGGTTACCGCGCTCACCGTAACCGATGTGCGACGGGATGAAGATGATAACCTCATCACCCGGCACCATTTTGGCAAGGCCTTCCAGGAAGCCCGGTATCATGCCCTCTTTAGTACCAATGGTAAAAGGTATCGGCACGTAGGCCTTTGCGGTATCCTTCTGCGGGATGTAGTTACCCATATCCTTAGCCACCTGTGCAATGCTTGAATCAAACAGGAAACCGTCTTTTTCCAGGTAGCCGGAGTAGTCTACAAGTACCTCAGTACCGTCGGCAGGCTTGGCAGCAGTGCCTTTTTTAATCACGCTGTATACCAGTCCTGATTCGGTTTTGGTACCGGCGGCTTTCATTTTTGCAAAGTACGCTACCTTATCGGCCTTAGCCTTAGCCAGTGCTTCGTCTTTCTTCTTTTGTTCGGCTATGGCTTTTTCAGTCATTTCCTTAAATATCTTAGGGGCGTCAAATTTCTTAGCCTCCTTACCTACACGGATAATTTTCAGGGTTGTAAGCTCATCGCCCTGTACTATGGCGTTTACCACGTCCTGGCCTTGTATTACGTGCCCGAATACGGTGTGTATACCATCAAGGTGCGGTGTAGCTTTGTGCGTTATGAAGAACTGGCTGCCGTTAGTAGCAGGGCCTGCATTGGCCATGCTCAGTATGCCGGGGCCTGTATGTTTCATATCGGTAATTTCATCGGCAAATTTATAGCCCGGCCCACCCGAACCGTTACCATTAGGGTCGCCGCCCTGTATCATAAAGTCTTTAATCACACGGTGAAATTTCAGCCCGTCATAAAACTTCTTCTTTTTGTATTTTTCTTCCACAAGCGGGTTGTCCCCTTCGGCAAGCGAAACAAAGTTAGCCACGGTAAGCGGGGTTTTCTTAAACTCCAGTTGCAGCAGTATGGTACCTTTTGTAGTTACCATTTCGGCATACATGCCGGGCTCCAGCTTATCCAGTTCTATTTTTTGTTGTACTACAGGCCCATCAGTATTGGCAGGCGTGCTCATGCACGAGGAAAATAAGGCAATAAGGCTTAAAAAAAGACTTGTCATCGGTTTCATTTATAATTAATTAATGCTTTGCCGTGGTATCGGCTTTAATATCATTTAGTGTTACGGTGCAAATAAGCGACTGGTTAGTACCTATACGGTTGTTGTCGCCGTGGTAGCCAAAGCCCATGTGAGACGGAAACAGGAACGTTACGGTTTCACCCTCGTTCATCAGCTTTATGCCATCGCGAAGCCCCATCATTATGTTCTGCTTGTCTACGCGGTATACCTGTGGGCGCAGTTCGGCCTTGCTGTATATTACATTGCCTTTTATATCCTTTATCTCGTAGTCGAAATAGGCTATATCGCCTACTTTAGGGCGTATGGTATCATCTGCCACCTCAGTGTTGTACGTATACCAGTAACCTTTGGCCGAGGCTATGTACTTTACATTCGGCGTGCTTTTTATAATAGAGTCTATTTCCTGCTCCTCGGTGGCTATCAGTTTTTTATTGCGCTCTATGCTCTCCTCCATAAACGAGCCTTCGCTGTGCGAAACCGGCCTGCGGGCCTGCTGCTGCGAACACGCTGTAAGCGCCACTGCCGCCAGGGCAAGGGCTATACCTGTAACCTTCTTCATATTATCCTATTTTAATGTGCGCTAAGGTAGCAATAAATTTTTGTATGGTAGCCTCCATACTCTCGGTGCTTTTGCCCCCGGCGGCATTAATATGGCCCCCTCCGTTAAAATGTTCGCGGGCATACTGGTTCACGTCAAAACCATCCTTAGAACGGAACGATATTTTTATGATGCCTTCTTCCTTATTTTCGGTAAAAAACGCTGTAAATACAATACCTTTAACGCTAAGTCCGTAGTTTACCACGCCTTCTGTATCGCCTTTCATGTGGTTTACGGCATTCAGCTCTTCCTGTGTAAGGTAGGTATAGCTGGCGTTGTATTCGGGCAGTATCACCATATTGTCCAGTGCTTTTGCAAGGGTCTTCAGGCGGCTGGGCGAACTGTTGTCAAACAGCAGGCTGTGTATGGCGCTGTTGTCTACCCCCAGGTCTATAAATTCGGCCACTATACGGTGCGTGGTACCTGTTGTGGTATGGAAACGGAACGAACCCGAATCGGTAACTATACCCGTGTACAGGCAGGTGCCTATGGTTTTGTTTATCAGGTGGCCGTAGCCCAACTGGGTTATAAAGTGGTACACCATTTCGCAGGTGCTGCCATAAGCGGTATTGCTAAAGGTAACCGCGGCATAGTCATCCGGCTTCTGGTGGTGGTCTATCATTATAAACGGCGCCTGTACCCTGCGCAGTGCGGGTTCCATAGTATCGCCGGTGCGGCTCAGGTGGTTAAAGTCCAGGGTAAAAACCAGCTCGGCTTCATCCAGCAGCTTAATGCCGTTGTGTATATCGCGTTCAAAAATCTGTACGTTTTCGGCGCCCGGCAGCCATGCTATAAAATCAGGGTAATCGTTAGGGCTTATTACGGTGGGCTGGTGGCCCAGTTGCAGTAAAAAATGGTAAAGCCCCAGTGTAGACCCCAGTGCATCGCCATCGGGGTTGCGGTGGTGTATTATGGCAATCTTTTTTGGGGTGGCCAGCAGCTGCTGTGCCGTGTGTATCGCTTCGCTTGTCATCATTGTGCGAATTTACATTTTTTTCCGATACTGCCAATTTTGTGCCAAAAGGATGGATAGTTGGATTTTTAGATTATTGGATTTTTGGATTGTTGGAACATTGGATTGTTAGATTTTTGTAGGGAAGATTATACAGAGGTAATCCTGTAGACACAAATCGCTTTGTTGACTTTTTCGCTTTCCAAAGGAAAGCCTTTGTGTTCGTGTTAAATATAGTTTAGGCCAATTGTGGACTTTGTGTAAAACTTTGTGCCCCTTGTGGTAAAAAATTTCCCGCAAAGACGCTAAGATGTATCCACATATAACTTTTTGAAAGAGCTAAAGAGTGTGCTTTCACCCAATCCACAATTTCTTTTTGAAATTCACGTTATTATATCCTGAAAAGTATACTAAAACTCCCCTTCTTAAAACTAAACGTTCATAACTAAAACGTTTTATTTGATATTAAATAATAAACAGTATATTTGGAAAAAAAGTTGTTTTAATGCAAAGACTCGCCTACCTGGCTGCTTATCCTGTTATCTGGACGGTTTCCATACTCCCCTTCCCTATCCTTTACATCTTGTCAGACTGTATTTATGTATTGGTATACCACATTATCGGCTACCGTAAAAAAACGGTGCGTGCCAATATGCGCAGGGCTTTGCCGCATTTAAGCAAGGAGGAACTGCATAAAACCGAAAAGAAATTTTACCACCACTTTTGCGACAGTTTCCTGGAAATGATGAAAACCCTGAGCATGTCGCCACAGGAAGTGGCCGAGCATTTTGTGGTAACAAACCCCGAAGCGCTGCACCAAATGGAAAGTGAAGGCAAAAGCGCTGCCCTGCTTACCGGCCACTATGCTAACTATGAGTGGATACTGGGCATGAGCCAGCACCTTACCACCCACAAAGGCTTTGGTATTTACAAACCCATAAAGAACATATATTTTGACCGACTGGTAAGGAAAATCCGCGGCAGGCTAAACTCTGAGCTCATAGGCGTAAGGGATGTAATACCCACCATGCGCAAAAACCTGCGCGAGGGCAAACACGGGTTTTACGGCTTCGTTACAGACCAGAGCCCTTTGCTAAATTCTACCATACACTGGGGCAAGTTCTTCGGGCAGGAAGTACCGGTACAGATAGGCGGCGAAATGCTATCTAAAAAAATGGGGCTTAATATTGCCTTCTCTAAAATAGAAAAAGTGAAGCGCGGCTATTACCAATGCACCTTTTTAAGGGTGGAGGGCGATGTTACGAAAGTACCTAACTTTGAGGTAACCGATAACTTTATGAAGATGCTGGAAGAGCAGATACTTAAAGAGCCTGCCTACTACCTGTGGACGCATAAACGCTTTAAACACTGTAGGAACGAGAAGGAAAACGACACCCGCTGCGGGGAATAATCCCTTACAAATAACCTATATATTTACAGTAAGAGCACAGGGTGTAAAAACACGCCTGCTAATTCGGCAATTAAATAAAGCGTTATCTTTGCATTATTAAAATTCACTACTCTAATGCAACGAATTGCCTACATACTGGCATACCCCGTTATCTGGTTCATTTCTATACTGCCGTTTCCGCTGCTGTATTTGTTGTCTGATTTTTTCTACCTCATTGTTTACCGCATAGGCGGCTACCGAAAAAAAATCGTACGCAAAAATTTCGACCTGGCACTGCCACACCTTAGCCCGGAGGAAAAACGCGCACTGGAAAAACGTTTTTACCACCACTTTTGCGACAGCTTCATGGAAATGATAAAAACGCTGAGCATTACCGATAAAGAGATAAACGAACGCTTTGTGTTTACCAATTTTGAAGTAATAGAGGAACTCGAAAAAGAAGACAAAAGCGTAGCCTTACTCATAGGGCATTATGCCAGTTACGAATGGTTGTTAGTAATGCATACCCGCCTGGAAAACGAAACCTTTAAGGGCTACGGTATTTATAAGCCTATTAAAAACATGTATTTTGACCGCCTGGTAAAGAAAATGCGCAGCCACTTTAATGCTGAACTTGTAAGTGTAAAAGAGGTTATACCTACTATACGTCAAAATAACCGTACCGGGCAAAAAGGTTTTTATGGATTTATAACCGACCAGTCTCCGTTAAAAAGCGCTGCCATACACTGGGGAAATTTCTTCGGGATGGAAGTGCCCATACAGATAGGCGGCGAAATGCTGTCTAAAAAGCTGGGGCTTAATATGGTTTATGCTAAAATAGAAAAGGTAAAGCGCGGCTACTACCAATGCACCTTTATAAAAGTGGAAGGCGACCTGAAACAGATACCCAACTATGAGGTAACCGACCGCTTTATGCAGATGTTAGAGGAACAAATCCTTAAAGAACCCGCCTACTACCTGTGGACACACAAACGCTTTAAACACCGGAGAAAATAAATCAATGTAGCAATACATCAATTTTTCAATCTTTAAATTTTTTCAATCTTTAAATCTAAAGCGTAAACCACTCCTTCAGCAAGGCTTCGGTAACGTTTTGTTCCTGTTTGTGGGTAAACTCGTTAGTCCCCTTTATGTAATTATAATCGGCTGCCCATTCGTTAAAGTTTTCGGCAAGTGCCTTAATACTTTCACATACGTACTGTATCTCGGCATCGGTAGTTGTAGGGTGTATCGACATACGGATCCAACCCGGTTTCTGTATCAGGTCGCCCGCCGTAATTTTATCGGTAAGATAGTTGCTCTGCTCCTGGTCTACGTGGAGCAGGTAGTGCCCGTAGGTACCGGCACAACTGCATCCGCCACGCGTTTGTATGCCGAAACGGTCGTTAAGCAGCTTTACGCCCAGGTTATAATGCAGGTCGTTTATGTAGAATGATATAACCCCAAGCCTGTTTTGGTGCTGCGGGGCCAGTATGTTCAGGTTGGGTATATTGCCCAGTTCGGCAAAAATATAATCGGTGATTTCCTTTTCGCGTTTCAGGATGTTATCTACACCCATCTGCTCTTTAAGTTTTACGGCAAGTGCCGTTTTTATCACCTGCAGGAAACCCGGCGTACCACCGTCTTCGCGCTCTTCAATATTGTCAAGGTATTTGTGTTCGCCCCACGGGTTCGTCCAGCTTACAGTACCGCCGCCCGGTTGGTCGGGTACCATGTTCTTGTACAGCTTTTTGTTGAACACCAATACACCTGCTGTGCCGGGGCCACCCAAAAATTTATGTGGCGAAAAGAATACCGCATCAAGGTAGGCTTCTTCATCGGCCGGATGCATGTCTATGTTTACATACGGTGCACTACAGGCAAAGTCTACAAAGCAAACGCCGTTGTATGCATGTACCATTTTGGCAATTTCGTGGTACTGGGTTTTAATGCCCGTAACATTGCTGCATGCCGTAACTGATGCTATTTTCAGGGTACAGTCTTTATATTGTTCCAGCAGTTGCTTAAAGCTGTCCAGGCAAACCAACCCTTCAGGGCAGGCAGGTATCACTTCCACTTTAGCAATGGTTTCCAGCCATGAGGTCTGGTTGCTGTGGTGCTCCATGTGGGTAATAAAAACCACAGGCCTTTTCTCGTCGGGTATATTGGTATACGGCCTTATGTTTTCGGGTACCTTAAGCCCCAGTATACGTTGGAATTTGTTCACAACACCCGTCATACCCGTACCGTTTGTTATCAGTACATCATCTGGCCCTGCGTTAACGTGGTGCTTTATAATGTGGCGTGCTTCGTGGTAGGCATTGGTCATGGCCGTACCACTCATGGTGGTTTCGGTATGCGTATTGGCTACAAACGGGCCGAAATCATTAACCATTTTATCTTCTATAGGGCGGTACAGGCGTCCGCTGGCAGTCCAGTCGGTATACACCATTTTCTGCCCGCCGTAGGGCGAAGTAAACTCCTGGTTAATGCCAATGATATTCTCCCTGAATGTAGAGAAATACTCCTCTAAGGTAGTGCCCTGTAGTGTTTGTGCCTCCGTAAGCATAGTGCGTATAGTGTTGTTAGGGCAAATGTAATATTTTTTCAGGGACATGCTGAACAAAGAAGAAAATTAGCCACGAATTTCACAAATTGAACGAATTATATGGTATTTGATATCATGTTAAAAGTATATCGAATAAACAATTTATTGCATTATACAATCGGCTTCGACAAGCTCAGCCTGACTGTATAATGCAATAAATTTTGGTACGGAATTAAAGTAAATAATAGTCAGGTTGAGCTTGTCGAAACCGGCTATTATTTACTTTAATTCCTTTTGTGCAACAATATCATTTGTGGAAGTTTTTAGCAAAAAAATCACTTTAAAAAACTTTCCAGCATGGGGCAGTTATACGTTTTAAACACTTTAGTATTACGGTATTTGGTGTAAAAATCCACTAACGCTGCATCTCCCTTATACACTGCTGCAAACGGCGGAGAATACTCTTCATAGTCACTGAAGCCCAACAAATAATGGCACTTGTGCAGCATAAGGCTTGCCAGTGCCAGCTGCTCGTTATCCTTAGACGATTGCAATACCTTATTATAGTAATGGATACTCAACTTCAGATTGTTGTAATTAATATCACCGTTTTGCCCGGCAAACTCTTCATTGGTGCCATAATAGCCCCATCCGCTGCTATAGCTGTTCATCATCCAGGCATTGCCAAAACGGCTCACGTTAAAGTAAGCATGGGCCAGCTTCATGAAACTCGCTGCATCGTTTTTACGCTTCAGGTCTATAAGTTGTTTTACAAAACGCGCCTTGTTGAAATCGTATTTATAGTTGGTTTGCGCATAGGCATAGTACCCCTCTTTCTTATTGAATTTATACAGCAATATCCTCGGGAAAAACGGGTCTTCATTCAGGAAGTTGGCAAACTCGTATTTGGTCTTGTAAAAGCTTTCCGGTATTTGCGAAAACACCTCGTAAGCCTGTTGCAAATTATCCTGCCTGAAGGCAATAGTGCCCTTCAGGTCCAGGTACATGTTACGGTCAGTTAACGTACCCCGGCAAATAAACGCCTCAAAACGGCTCTTGTCCTTTTTATCGATAATGCTTAAAAGCGCATCGATATCAGCCGTAGTGCTGGCATGCTCATTAAAATAGTGAATGTAAAAATAGTGTACATCGGCAGGGTTAAGGTCATCAAGCCAGTATTCCATTTCACCATCCCTGCCATAGCTGTTCATGTTAGCATAGTTTTCGCGCTGGCGGTACAGCAGGCCGGCAGTGGCTATATCGCCGCCGCGCTCGTATTCCTTGCTCAGTACGCTCAGCAGGGTATACACGCCTTTAAGCAGCGTCCTGTCTTTTTCGGCAAGGGTGCATACGGCGTTAATGGCATCCACCAGCTTATCCTGCGCCTGCGCCGAATGTAATCCCTGTTCTTTAAGGGTTACAAGCGCCAGTTCCAGTTCTTTCTGTGCCAAAACCGACGGGTTTGCCTTAGCAGAAATCTGTGCTGCATAACGCTTCCCTTCTGCCACATCGTCTTCCATATAGCACAGGTGGGCTATGGCCCCGGCTATGAAATCCTTTTGCGATGCCGCCGCCGTACCATAAATACCCGTTAGGTACTTACGGAACTTAGCAAGGTATATTTTGTCGTTTTTCAGGTTTTCGTCGCGCGCTTTTAGCTCCCAAACGTATTTGCCTGTAGAGCTTACCGTAGGGGTATCGTTGTTTATTTCAGGCGAAAGTACCCAGTCTTCCAGCTTGTTGATTTCTCGGGCCAGCAGCACGTTTATGTATGGGCTTTCAGGGTCCAGGCCGTATATTTCACTGATTTCATCCAAGGCAGGCCCGGGGTTGCGGAGTGCATACATGGCCAGCAGCACCGCCTTTTCGTGGTTGTTTTTGGCATATTTAAGCGACTCCCTTACATCACTGCGGTTAAAGTTCTGCATGATGTTGAACATCTTGTCGTCGCTTTGGTCAAACACAAGGCTCAGGTAGTAGTTTTGCAGCGGCTTGTCAGGCGTGCTAAGCGCTGTAAAGTACAACGCCCATATTTGCAGTATCGACTTACTGTTGGCAAATTGCGTATCGTACAGGTCTACCGCCGTTTTAGGGTCAGCAAAGCGAACCAGCATAAAAGCGCAGCGCTGCTTCAGGAACGGGTCGGTGGTTTTGTCAAATGTTTTACCGAAATAACTAACATCAGGTTTCTCTAAAATGTCATCTTCATACGATGGCTCCTCTTTGTCAGTTTCCCATGATTCCCAACCCGAATCAGTCACCAGCTGGCTGTGTTCCACCCTTTTTGCTGCTGCCATATACTCCAGCAGCGGCTTATTTTTAGGTAGCAATAATGCTTTGATAAACGTATTCTTAGGGAATGCTTTTTCTAACGTGCCTTCTTTGTACGCCATTTCAAAAACTGCAGGTTCGGTTTCGTATTGTATGGTATAGATGTCCGCTTCGGTTACGGCAGCGCCCATACGGGTACGCCACTCGCGGCAGTTGCGGTCACGGTCGTTATGGGCTGTGGGATTCCCCGGAAAAAAGCTTTCGCTGGAATAATAAAACCACCGGAACTTATCCATACCCGTCACCTCGGCCCTGAAAAACGCCAGGCGCAGCGTTTCGGCAGTATAGCCCCAGCCGCAGGCCAGGCCCGCAGCAGAAATGCCCAGTAACAGCAAGGTGCTAAAAAAGCGAATAGTAGCCTGATAAGGTGCTGATGCCATAGTCGTTTATGTATTTTTGGTCCCACGAAAAAAAGGTAACCCGGCTGTTGTCCAGGTCTATATTATCTTTCAGTATGCCTATCATCTTTCCCATTTCGGCAGATGAAGTTTTTTCCACACGGATTTCGTCGCCGTAGCGGTAATAGGTTTCCCCGATAACCTTGTCGTGGTTAAACACGTAGCGGTTGTCGCCCTTTTTGGTATAGGTTATACTGTCCGTTTCAGGCGAAATATCCCGGTTTATACCCAAAAACTTCCCGTTACGGAACACTACTGACCAACTGAATACCGGCAGTGCCACATCCAGCGGCAACTTATAATCGTCGTGCGTTATGTATTTTTTCAGTTCGGCGCTGGTAGCCAGTGAGTTTTCTATATCATAGTCTTCGGCGCTCTGCATGTTGTAGCACATCAGCAGGCCACGGTCTACCGGCGGCATACCAGATTGTTCGTAATCCCTGTACTGCCACAGGCGTATGGTGGCACACAGCTTGTACTGTGGCACCAGCTTTTTCAGTTCGGTCAGGAAAAAGAAATAATTACCCTTGCTTTTGGGCGTCCAGTCGCAGTCGATAAGGATGTCTTTTATAGTGGCAGTAAACCGCTCTTCCTTTATTTTATGGATAGAGTCGCGCTGCTTTTCCCATTTGGCCACTTCATCTTGCTTACCGTAAGGGTACGGGGGTATTTCTCCGTCAACTTTGATTTGTGATGAAATATCGCTTGTAACGGTCCCTATACGGTCGGTAACACGCACGGCAAGCTGCTTCAGCTGGTCGCGGCTGCTGTACAAAAACACATCGTTTTTAATGTATACCGACGGCGTTATGGCAGGCAGCCCCGCCATGTTCCACCCCGCATTAAGGGTAGCAGTGGGGCGCGGCTCGTTATCAAAGGCGCTCCAGCCCACATCAAAGTAACGCATGTACATGTGCTTTACCTTTAGGGTGTCCAGGTACAGGCTGTCTTTTTGGTCTACGGCAAGCTGGGTTTTCCAGTAGCAGAACGAGCGGGTTATGTGGTTTTCTTTACTGCATGAAAACAGTACTATACAGGCAAAAAGTAACAGGAGTTTTTTCATCAGCCGGTGGTTTTTTGGCATAACGAAAATACTATAATTTTATGTTGTATGTAGAAATATTTTTAAGGATTTTACTAAAAACTGAAGATTGTTTACTGCAATTTATTTATTTCTTTTTCATTGAAGCATCAATAACAAAGTTCCCTTTATCATTAGTGGGTGCATTACTGGGAAAAGTAGAAAGTATGGTGCGGGAAAGCCTTAAAAAACTTTCAAAACGCTGTGAACCGGTAAGCTTTAAAAAGGCTTCCTGCTGTGCGGCTTTGCTTTCTTCTTTTGTGGTGAAGGTAACTTTCATACTGTAAATATAAGGAATTTTGGTGTGAAAGTTTTTGTGGGGAAGGTTATGTATTTTTTGGTTACATGGTTGTTCGAAATAAACCGCCAAGGTACCCGCCCCGTGCCCTTTTTAGCTTTCCAAAGGAAAGCCTTTGTGTCCGTGTTGTGTATAATTTATGTGTTTTGTGTACTTTGTGAAAAACTTTGTGAACCTTGTGGTAAAAAAATCTCGCAAAGCCGCTAAGTCGCAAAGATGTGTCCACAGGATAGCCCAGAGGGAAAAAGCTTCACTTCTGCTTAAAAAAATCTGTGTGAATCAACAAAATCTGCCCCGATAGCTATCGGGGTCTGTGTTCCAACCCCAAAAGATTAATGCCAATTTAAGATACCACATTTTACACAAATGGTAAATTTTTCCTTACTTAGCACTACAAAAATTATTCTATGTTACAAGGAAACCAACTCATACTGCTGGTTATTATAGGCATCAATGTATTAGTAAGTTACAAAGGGTTTAACGACCCTAATTTTATCAGGAAATATTATTTCCACATCGGCAGCATCCGTGCCGGTGAGCAGATACGCATGTTCAGCAGCGCATTTTTGCATGCCGACTGGCAGCACCTGTTGTTTAACATGATTACGTTATTCTTTTTCGGGCCTGCCGTAATTGCAAACCTGGGCAATATCGGGTTCATGCTGGTATACCTGGGCAGCCTCGCCGCAGGCAGCCTGCTTACCCTGTACATGAACCGCAACAACTATAACTACACCGCACTGGGCGCATCGGGTGCGGTAATGGGGGTGGTGTTTTCGGGTATATTGCTGTACCCGGATATGAAAATCAACTACTTTATCCCGGGTTGGGTATTCGGCATCGGCTACCTGTTGTTTTCCATTTACGGTATGCGTGCCAAAAGGGACAACATAGGCCACCACGCACACTTTGGCGGCGCCATAGGCGGATATGTAATTACGCTGTGCCGCATGCCCGAACTCTTCTATTCTGAAACACTGCTGATTATAGGCCTGGCCGCACCTATTGTACTACTTTTCGTAATGGATAAGCTCGGCAAGCTGTGAAACTGGCACGCATTTTGGATTCCGAATACCCAGAAACAAAATAAAAAACAAAAATTGACCATGAAAAAGACATTATTAGCCTTGTTTGTAGCCGTATCTACCTTTGCCTCTGCGCAGGTACAGCAAAACACACCGCCACAGATAAACGTGGCCGGTGAAGGAAAAGTAACCGTAGTACCCGATGAAGCCGAAATAAGCGTGGGTGTTACCAATACCGGTGCCGATGCGGCAACAGTAAAAAAGGCAAACGACGCTGCCGTAGATGCCATACTGAAGTACCTGAAAAGCCAGAAGCTGGACCCTAAGGATTACCAGACCGACCGTGTAAGCCTGCAGCGCACCTACGATTACGATAAGAAGAAGTACAACTTTGTAGCTTCGCAAACCATAAGCATCCACCTGCGCGACCTGGGCAAGTACGATGCCATAATGATGGGCGTTACCGATGCCGGTGCCAATACCATAAACGGTGTTACCTTTAAAACCAGCAAGGAAGAGCAGTACAAAAGCGAAGCCCGCGCTAAGGCCGTAGCCGATGCCCGTAAAAAAGCAGACGACTACACCAAAGCACTTGGCCAAAAACTGGGTAAAGCCCTTATGGTGACCGACAACACACAAACGTATTACCCGGTAATGCGCTCTATGGCCATGTTTAAAGGCGCTGCCGATATGGAGTCAGCCAAAGAAACCCTGGCCCCCGGCGAAATAGCCATTACCGCTAACGTGAATATCAGCTACGGATTAGAGTAAGCCCCTGCACGGTACTCTTGCTGCGCGTCATTGCGAGGAGGCACGACGAAGCAATCTCATTAGAAACGAAAGTCAAAAATTACTCTATGAGATTGCTTCGTTCCTCGCAATGACAGAATAAATACATAAAAAAACGCCTGCTTTGAAATCAAATCAGGCGTTTTTTGTTTTATAACTTCAGGCTATTGATAAGCCAACTACATTATGGGATTGCTTCGTCGTGCCTCCTCGCAAAGACGTACGCGGGTGTGAAGCTTCCTCCTCCCCGCCGTGGCGGGAGGGTTGGGTGGGGCTTATATCCCCATCTCTATCTGGAAACGCACATACCAGTTCTGTTTGGTACTGCCGTCGTAGTAGTTAAGGTCGTCCAGGGTTACTTCGCCCTGTAGTTTAAACGAGTGTTCCCATATGTATTTGGTAAGGCCTATGGTATACTCATTAGTATCAGGGGCAAAGGCTTTAATATCGCGGTGTACCGTTTGTGTACTGTAGCGTGCTATTATTTCATATCCTTGCGGAAACAGGTAACTCCCCTGGTAGTCAAACCCCTTACCGGTATACACATAGTTAAAATCGGTAGGGTCTATGGGGTTGTAAGTAATAGGGTCTTTTGCGGTACGCTGCATGTATGCTGCCATAAACGCCCATCCACTGTATTTAAACATACCATCGAGCAACAAGGACTGGGTGTCGCGTTTTTCAAAAAGGTCGTCGCCCAGCTGGCCTTGCGTACGCCTCGACTTATCATTAAACTGGTAAGCACCCGAAAGCAATACTTTCGGTTTCGGTTCACGTTTCAGGTCGCCTTCAAAGTAGGTACCGTCTTTGGTAAACGCCCCCAGCGGAAATAACTCTACTTTACCTGTATACGCAAGCCCATTATCAGGCTCATCGGTAGAGTTACGCCCCTCACCCATAGAAATCGCGGTTTTAAAGTTGTACGAAAACTTGTTTTCCCACTCGTGCAGGTTGTACACCTGTACCCCAAAATCACGGTCTATGTTAAACTTTGCGTTGTTTATACTCCTGTCGGTAAGCTGTAGCGCCCCCGATGAGTTTACACGCTGGCGGTTACCCGGCAGCTTGGTTTGCCCGAAGGCAAGGTTCCAGTTCTTATTCGGCCTGTAAATAATGGCCGCATCACGGATGATGTTCAGGTTTTCACCATCCTTTACTTCTCCCACATCGCCGGGCGCAAAGGAAAGCTGTAACACGTACAGGAAATGCGGGTTACCCACATAACCGTCAAACCTTAGCCTTAGCCTGCGTACCTGTCCGTCTATAGCTGCCTCCTCCCCTTCTTCCTGAAGGTAGGTAGCGCGGTTTTGTATACGGAAGCGGATGTTCAGCTGGAAAAGGCTGTCGGGCGAAGTAAGCCCAAGGCCCTTACCGTAACTGTAGTACGGCAGTGTAGCCAGTTTCAGGTCGTTGTTTGTTGTGGTACGTTTAATGTCTATCTGGGCGTAAGCACTGCCGCAGATGCATGCCATCATTACGATGAGTAGTTGTTTCATTGCCTGTTGCGTTGTTTAAAAAACACCTTACAAACCACCATAAAGCAGCCGTGTAAAGTTTGCGCAAACTTAATATTAATAATAACCTGTTATTGTTACCAAAACATTAACATTACGGAAATTTAATTTAAACAACCATGGGTTTACACCACGCAAGCAATACCACAAGCTAAGTCTCAGCATCTAAGAATCTCAGCATCTAAGCAACTTTCCTAAACAAGCTCCTTAAAATACTGCAACAGCACAGGGTCGTTATCCCGCATTGGGGTAAATACCTCCATTATCTTCGGCCTGCCCGATGCCGCATAAAAACCATCAAGCCCTGCGGCAAGCGAAGCCTCATCTGTAGCGGTTATATAATCAAACCCGAACATACGTGCCAAATGCTCAGCCGTATGGTTATGCGTGGTTTCAAAATACGTGTTGAACACTGCGTTTTCGGTATGTCCCGGCAATATACGGAAGATGCCTCCACCGGCATTGTTTATCAGTATCACCCTGAAGCTTTCGGGCACATAACTGTTCCAGAAGGCATTGCTGTCATAAAGGAAACTAATATCGCCTGTAAGCAGTACGGTTTGTTTCCCGCTTGCTACAGCGGCGCCTATAGCAGTACTGCTACTACCGTCTATACCGCTGGTACCACGGTTACAAAACACCTCAACCGACGGGTTAATATCAAACAGCTGTGCATAGCGTATGGCCGAACTGTTGCTTATTTGTAATTGGCTGCCCGCAGGCAATGTGGAGAATAATGTACCAAACACCTTATGGTCTGTAAACGGTATTTTTTCCTGATAGGCATCGTGCTTTACCTTACGGAAAGCTTTCAGCTGCACGGCGGTTTCTTTATAATTGCCCTGCCCCTGCTTTACGTACGGTAAAAATGCCCCGAAAAACTCGTTGGGACTCACCCTGAAATGCCTGGTTAGCGCACTGTAGGTATCGTATGCCCTTAGCGGGTCTATGTGCCAGTGGTGCTGTGGCTTGTATTTGCGCAGCCATGCCTTTACCCTTTTGCTCACCACCATACCACCAAACGTAAGCAGTATTTCGGGTTTCCAGGCTTCAAAATCCTGTGGGGTAAACGGCGTTATTATGGTATCTATACTGTTCAGGAAACTGTTATGGTGCAGGTTGCTCGTGGTTTCGGTCATAACCACCACGGTAGGGTCTGCCGCCAGGTAATTGATTATTTCGGCATTAATGGTATTGGGTTCGTTTACACCTACCAGCACCAGTTTTTTGGCCGCTTTGTTCCAAATTTCAGCATACGGCTGCGGGTCTTCCTGCAGTTCACGTATGCGCGGCGCCACAAACTTAACGTCTATCTGCACGGTAGGCTCGGTAGTGGTTTCGTACAGCGGCTCCTCAAAAGGTGCGTTTATATGCACCGGGCCTTTATCATAGCGTGCTACGGCAATGGCAGTGTTTATAAGTGCATCATTTTCGGGTGATGCCTCTTCCTCTAAATTTGCGCTGAGCAAAATATGGTTTGCATATACATTCTCCTGGCGGATAGTTTGGCCGTCGCCAATGTCTATCTTGCTTTTAGGCCTGTCGGCAGAAATAACAATAAGCGGTACCTGGCTGTAAAAAGCCTCAGCCACGGCAGGGTAATAATTAAGCAATGCCGAACCCGAGGTACATACCAGTGCCACCGGCTTTTTAGACTGCTGCGCCAGCCCCAGCCCGAAGAAGGCTGCACTGCGCTCGTCGGCAATACTATAGCAGTTAAACTCAGGATTACTGGCAAAGCCAATGGTAAGGGGTGCATTTCGCGAACCCGGCGAAATAACAATATCAGTAACCCCTTTGGCCAGGCATATTTGTATGATGCTCTGCGCCAGGGGTATTTTAGGGTAAATCATAATACGCCCCCTAACCCCCAAAGGGGGAATTTCTAACCGTACCTTATTAAAAGGCAGGAGTGAGAATGCCCCCTTTGGGGGTTAGGGGGCTTATGTGTTACTTATTAATCCAGTTTATAATTTCAGCGTCGGTAGGCAGTGTTTTAGGGCTTACCACTTTTTCCAGTTCGCCTTTTTCGTTGATAAGGTATTTCTGGAAGTTCCATTGCACCTCGCTGTCCTGCAGGCCGTTCTTAGATTTTTCGGTAAGGAAGTGGTACAGCGGCGCCATATCATCACCCTTAACCGATATTTTTTCCATCATCGGGAAGGTAACACCGTAGTTCTGCTTGCAGAAAGTAGCAATTTCCAGGTTGGTACCCGGCTCCTGGCCTGCAAAGTTATTGGCAGGGAAACCTACAATAACAAGCCCTTTGTCCTTGTATTTTTCGTAAAGCGCTTCCAGCTCCTCGTACTGCGGCGTAAGCCCGCACTTAGATGCCGTATTTACAATGATTACTTTTTTGCCTTTAAGCGAGGCAAAATCAAACGGGTTTCCATACAGGTCGGTTACCTTAAACTGGTATATGGTAGCTTTTTCCATAGTTTTTTGTGGTGTGTTTGCGGCTTTTTTCTTTGCCTGTGCCATGGCCGGGGCAGTGTAGCACATAAGTGCCCCTATGGCTATGAAAAGTATTTTTTTCATGATGATATATTTGTGTGATAAAAGTAAGGAATTTTCTGCTTTGCCTATAATTTATAAAACAATAAATAAACCGGTAAAAAAACAGAAAACCCTGCCGTTTTTGGCAGGGCCTGTATGTGTTTAATCCAGTTCTTCAAAATCTATATACTCGCCCACAACCGGCTTGTCCTTAGACTGCTGCTGTTGTTGCTGTTGCTGGGTATATTGTCGTTGTTGCCCGTACTGTTGCTGGCGCTGGTTTTCATAATTCTTGCGTTGGTTTTCCATATCCTGCTGGGCTTTGCGTACCACCTGCTGTGCCATGGCCGGCAAAAACAGGCGCATTAAAAATTTGGCTATATAGTAAATAACTACTATGGTGAATATGGCTTTTACCAGGCCGGTAAATGATGCTGTTTCCATTATCATAAAGTTTTTGTAAAAGTACGCATTAAGCCGCGTAAAATTGGGGCTGGCGTCTTAAAATAATAATAAATTGTACTACATTTGAAAATCGTAACATTGCTAAATCAATAAACGAGCCAAAGACAATGACCATCAAAACACAACTCATTTTTACTACCCTTTTGGCACTTGGCTTACAGGCTAACGCACAATATACTGACGAAATAAACTCTAACCGCCCCGGCCAGTCGCAATCGGCCTTTGCTGTGGGCAAATCTATTTTCCAGGTAGAAACCGGGCTAAACGGCGTGTACGAAAAACATGACATACTGAACTATACTGCCAAAGGTGTAACTACAGACCTGGCCATACGTTACGGCGCATTTGACGAAAGCCTGGAATTTATGGCCGATATGCAGTACCGTTTTGACCTGTTTGAAGATGCCATATACAGCTACAACCGAAACGATTTCAGCAAGTTTGTACTGGGCGCAAAATACCTGGCCTACGACCCTGATAAAAACTACCACCCCGAACCCAACTTAAAAAGCTGGTGGGCTAACCGAAAATTTAAATGGCGTACGCTTATACCGGCGGTGGCGTTTTACGGCGGCTTGCACGTAATGTCTAACGGGCCGTATACCTTTCCCGAAGATAAAACCAGCTTTAAGGCCATGCTGATAACACAGCACCATTTTGGCCGCTGGGTATGGGTAAACAACTTTATTTTTGACAAAGTAGGCACCACCTACCCCAGCTCTAACTGGATTACCACCTTTACGCACGGCATCAGCAAAAAGGCATCGGGATTCTTTGAGTTCCAAGCCATAAAAAGCGATTATTATGCCGATGGTATTGCCCGTGTGGGTGGCACCTACCTATTACACGAAGACCTGCAGGTAGATGCCTCTATAAGCGGTAACTTTAAAGATACACCTACCATACTTTACGGTGGTGTGGGCCTTTCTTGGAGGTTTGATGCCAACTATACTGATGTACTGCTGAAAGGTAAAGGCGATCGCGAAGATGAACTGAACGCCGAGAAGGAGAAGCAGAAAAAAGAACAGGATAAGCGCAAAAAAGAAAAAGCAGAACGCAGGAAAGAACGCGAAGAACAAAAAAGAGCACTTGAGCAGCCTATGGGGCCTGCAGAACCATAATAGCACACATGATAACGATAAAAGAGGCCGTTACCAAAAAAGAAATAAAGGAGTTTATACAGTTTTCGTTTACCCTTTACAAAGATAACCCGTATTGGATTCCGCCACTGGTAAGCGATGAGCTGGAAACATTTAACAAAGGCATAAACCCCGCCTTTGATACTGCCGAAGCACGCTTTTTTATCGCGTATAAAAACGGCGAACCTGTAGGCAAAATAGCCGCCATTATCAACTGGCAGGAAGTACGCGAACAGGGCAAAAGCAAAATGCGCTTTGGCTGGCTGGATATGGTAGATGACATTGAAGTTACCAAAGCCCTCCTGGACAAAGTAGCCGAAATAGGCCGCCAAAACAACCTGGAGCATATGGAAGGCCCGCTGGGCTTCAGCAACCTGGACAAAGCCGGCTTCCTTACCCTGGGCTATGACCAGATAGGCACCGCCATAAGCTGGTACAACCACCCTTACTACATAGACCACCTGTTGCAACTGGGCTTTGTAAAGGAAAAAGAATACATAGAAGGCTATTTCCCTATAGAAAACATAGATGGCCCTACCCTGCAACGCGGCAGTGAAATGGTGCAAAAACGTTATGGCGTGCGCGCACTGAGCTTCACTTCGTCTAAAGACATTATGCCGTATGTAGATGAAATGTTTGACGTGTTTAACGCCGCCTATGCCAAACTGGCATCGTTTGTAGCAGTAACCGATAAACAAAAGGCATTCTTTAAACAGAAATACATAGGGCTGATAAATCCCGGCCTGATAAAGTTTGTTTTGAACGAAGAAGGCAAAATGGTAGCCTTCAGCATTATGATGCCTGATTTTGCGCCTGCGCTGAAAAAAGCAAACGGTTCGTTACTACCGTTCGGTTGGTACCATTTGCTTAAAGCAAAGAATAAGATGGAGGCCGTAGCATTTTACCTCATTGGTATTTTACCCGAGTACCAAAACAAGGGCATCCACGCTATACTATTCTCTGAAAACTATAAAGCCATTTCCAAGCTTGGCGTAAAACGCTGCATACGCACCCCGGAGCTTGACGAGAACAATGCCGTACATAACCTGTTTAAGAGTTTTGATTCGGTAATACATAAAAGAAGGTGTACGTATATAAAGCAACTTAGCCGCTGAGTCTCTTAGCTGCTTAGCAAAAAAAAGGGCTGAATCACATTATGATTCAGCCCTTTTTTTTTTATATGTGGTTTTCCATTTTGAGCGCAGCACAGCGAAGTCGAAAAATCTCAATAACAATCTGAGATGTCTCCTATCGTCGACATGGAACAGCGACCTTCTATTCTGAGTGAAGCACAGCGGAGTCGAAGAATCTCAAGTAGAAGAGATTTCTCCACTACGCTTCGCTTCGGTCGAAATGGAAACCCAATTACCTCGAATAGTTAGGTGCTTCTTTAGTAATCGTTACGTTGTGCGGGTGGCTTTCAGCTATACCGCTTGATGTAAGGCGTACAAAACGCGAGGTTTCCTGTAGCGTTTTAATATCACCGGCACCGCAGTAGCCCATACCGGCACGAAGCCCGCCCACAAACTGCAGCATGCTTTCAAACAGTTCGCCTTTGTACGGCACACGGCCTACGATACCTTCAGGAACCAGCTTTTTAATATCGTCTTCCACATCCTGGAAGTAGCGGTCCTTGCTGCCCTCCTGCATGGCCTCCACAGAGCCCATACCACGGTATGATTTAAACTTACGCCCTTCAAATATAATGGTTTCACCTGGCGATTCTTTAGTACCGGCAAGCAGCGAACCCAGCATTACACAACCGGCACCGGCTGCAAGTGCTTTAGGGATATCGCCTGTGTAGCGTATACCACCGTCGGCTATAACCGGCACACCACTGTCTTTAATGGCAGCAGCTACCTCCAGCACCGCGCTGAACTGCGGGAAGCCTACACCGGCCACCACACGCGTGGTACATATAGAACCAGGCCCTATACCTACTTTTACGGCATCGGCACCGGCAGCTACAAGGTATTGTGCCGCTTCGGCAGTGGCTATGTTGCCCACCACCACATCAAGCTCCGGGAATTTGGCTTTCACCTCTTTCAGTACGGTAACCACACCTTGTGTATGCCCGTGTGCAGTATCTATAACCACAGCATCTACACCGGCGTTAACCAGGGCTTCGGCACGGGTTACAGCATCGGCAGTAACACCAAGGGCGGCAGCCACACGAAGGCGTCCAAATTTATCTTTGTTGGCTACAGGCTTCTTGCTTACCTGGGTTATATCCCTAAAGGTAATAAGGCCTACCAGTTTGTTATCGGCACTAACCACAGGCAGTTTTTCTATCTTGTGGTTTTGCAGTATTTCCTCGGCCACATCCAGCGTAGTACCTTCCGGGGCAGTAACAAGGTTTTCAGACGTCATTACCTCGGTAATAGCCCTTGCAAAGTTTTTCTCAAAACGAAGGTCGCGGTTGGTAACAATACCTTTCAGCGTTCCGTTTTCATCCACTACAGGGATACCGCCTATACCATACTCGCGCATGGCAGCTTTGGCATCTTTTACGGTAGCGGTAAGCGGCAGGGTAACCGGGTCTATGATAAGACCGCTCTCGGCACGCTTCACTTTACGCACCTCGGCAGCCTGCTGCTCTATGGTCATGTTTTTGTGCAGTACACCTATACCGCCTTCGCGAGCCATGGCTATAGCCATATCGCTTTCGGTAACGGTATCCATAGCGGCACTAACCACAGGTACGTTAAGTGTAATGTTTCGTGAAAATTTCGACTGTATGTTTACTTCGCGCGGTAAAACTTCAGAGTAGTTAGGGACAAGCAATACATCATCGTAGGTAAGGCCCTCGCCGATGATTTTAGATGTGTGTGCTTTCATGTTGCAATTTGTAGTTAAATTGCGTGCAAATATAGTCATTTTTATGGTAATAAAAAAAGGCTGCCAAATAGATTTCAACTATTATGTAATAAGTTTATGTTATATAAATCCCAGCCGTTTTATGCCAACATAAAATCAATGTAAAATTTTATAACATTTTATCACGGGCTTGCACAATTATTTTTTTTGTTCCGCAGAAAATTATAGTATTTTCGCTTCCTTAATAAACCAACATTTTTATCTTCACATGAAAAGACTTTTACTTACTTTATCATTATTGTCTATTGCCCAAGCCTACAGCCAGGCAGGTTCCCTGGACACTTCATTCGGTACTTCCGGAAAAGTTGTTACAACCATAAACAGCGACGAAAGGGCTTACGGGCTTGTTGTTCAGGCAGACGGAAAAATTGTAATAGCGGGCTACACTTACAGCAGCATTTATGATTATGACGTAGCGTGTGCCCGATACAATACAAACGGTACCCTTGATACATCATTCGGTACTAACGGTATAGCTACCTTTGATATACAGCTGGGCAGTGATGACCGCGCCACCTGTATAGACATACAGGCCGACGGCAAGCTTATAGTAGGCGGCTACAGCGACAACGGGACCAACAAGGATGCCCTGGTAATACGCGTGAATACCGATGGTACACTTGATACCACTTTTGGTACAGACGGTAAGGTACTTACTAACTACTCTACAACCGGCTTAGCCAACAGGCAAGACGAATACTGGGTAGTAAAAGTACACGGGCTTACCGGTAATATTGTAGCCGGCGGTACATCGTATTCGGCAAGTAACAACAGCAGGGCCATACTGGCACGTTATACTTCGGCCGGGGTGCTGGACACCACTTTTGCCAGTGGTGGTAAATATACTGCACTGCCAGACAGCCAGATATCATCAAGCTACCTGTTTACTATAGAAGACCTTGCCATAAAGCCAAACGGTAAAATTACCGTGGTAGGATGGTCTACAGCATGGTTTTACTTAGCCAGGCTTAATGCTAACGGTACTATGGATACCACGTTTTCTTCAGACGGCTATAACCACCTGTGGGATGGCACCATGTATTCTGTAGTACTAAACAACGACGACAGTTTCTATTTTACCGGTGACATATGGACATCTCCGCAAACAGAGGTGTATACCGGCTTTATAGAAGCAGACGGTACCGGTATTACGGCAGAGCACTTTAACTTTGGCAGCACAAAGACCGCTACTACGCTGTCTATGGCCAAAGACACTAACGGCAAGCTGGTAGTTGCAGGTTATATTATGGACGATAATACCGGTGCGGCCTCATTCCTGGTAGGCAGGCTTCAGGCCGACCTTAGTGCCGATACCACATTTGGCACAAACGGTTTTACCATTACAGATTTTGAGAACCCGGTGAGCGGCGCCTTTGATATGAAACTGCAATCGGATGGCAAAATAGTACTTGCAGGTTTATCTGGCGGTAAAATAGCACTGGCACGCTACAATGGCAGCGGCACAGCATCTACAGACGAAGTTACTGCCAAAAGCATAAGCCTGTACCCTAACCCTGCAAATTCTGTTGTAGAAATATCAGGAATTGAAGCAGCAAGCGCTTACAGCATTTTTGATACAAACGGCAGGAATATAGCATCAGGCGAACTTACTGCAAGCAACAACTCTATAAACGTAGCGTCTTTTGCAAAAGGCGTTTACCTTATAAAACTTGCCGAAGGCAGCACTACGCTGAAGTTTATAAAGAACTAATACCTTACGGCAAATAATTTAAACTCCGCTTTTAGCACTGCTAAAAGCGGAGTTTTTATTTTAATGATACTCCAGAAACACCTTGCTTGCCTAGTTATACGTACTTTTAAAAGTTACCTTTATAAATAGTATTGAATAAAAAGATTTAGTACTTTTATGCATATGAATTTACAGGACACCATTTTTTTACGGCAGGATGAGTTTTTGGCACTGTGCAGCAGGCATGGAGTTAAGAGCCTTTTTGCGTTTGGGTCTTCTGTAAATGGTAATTTTAATGAGGGAAAAAGCGATATAGACCTGCTTGTGGAAGTAGACATTGCAGACCCGCTGGAACGCGGTGAAAAGCTATTGTCGCTTTGGGAAAAGCTGGAAGCCTTTTTTCAAAGGAAAGTAGACCTGCTTACAAATGCCTCAATAAAAAACCCTCTTTTAAAGGCTAATATCGACACTTCAAAAATCCTGATATATGACGGAGAAAGGCAAAAAACATTTTCTGCCTTTAGTGCCTGAAGTTTAATTTATTGAAATATACAACTGGCTTCGACAAGCTCATGCCTGACTGTATGTTTCAATAAATTTTTCGGGCAATTAAAGTTCATAATTGTCATGCTGAGCTTGTCGAAGCAGGGCTATTATGAACTTTAATTGCTTATCTTGTAGAAGGGAAATTTTAATGATATTCCAAAAACACCTTGCTTGCCTCGTTATACGCACTTTCAAAGCTTAGCGAGTTCATGCCGTGGTCGGCTTTTACTGCGGTTAGGTAAGACAGCAGTTTTTCGGTAGGCATGTTGCCCGTAAGTTCATCCTTTGCCATGGGGCAGCCGCCAAAGCCTTGTATGGCCCCGTCAAAACGGCGGCAACCGGCTTTGTAGGCAGCGTCTACCTTTTCGTGCCACTTATCGGGTGTGGTATGCAGGTGCGCACCAAATTCCACCTCAGGGAACGCCGGTATCAGGTTGCGGAACAGGTAGTCAATAACATCGGGTGTAGAGCTGCCTATGGTATCGCTGAGTGAAAGTATCTTTACGCCCATAGCAGCCAGCTTTTGTGTCCACTCCCCTACAATCTCCACATTCCAAGGGTCGCCATACGGGTTACCGAAGCCCATGCTCAGGTAGGCCACCACCTCTTTATCGGCATTGTGGGCCACATCCAGTATTTCCCGGAGGGTGATTATGCTTTGCGCAATGGTTTTGTGGGTATTACGCATCTGGAAGTTTTCAGATATGGAAAACGGGAAACCCAGGTACTGTATCTCCTTATGCTGTGCCGCAGCTTCCGCGCCCTGCGTATTGGCTATAATGGCCAGCAGTTTGCTTTTGGTAGCAGACAAGTCGAGCCCCGCAAGCACCTCGGCAGTGTCCTGCATTTGCGGAATGGCCTTGGGCGACACAAAGCTGCCGAAATCAATAGTATCAAACCCCACACGCAGCAACGACTGTATATAGGTTATCTTCAGCTTTGTAGGGATAAAAGGTTTTATACCCTGCATAGCATCGCGCGGACATTCTATTATTTTGACTTGTTCCATTCTTTAGAGCTTCTGAGCTACTTAGCCGCTGAGCCACTTAGCTTTTTAGAAAGTTTCAACATGTAAAATAGCATTATTAGGTCGCTGAACCTCACAATCACTTTCAAAGCTCAGTAGCTTAGAAGCTCAGCGGCTAAGCAGCTATAAATCCAAAATCCTCTCATTAATATCCTTAATAAGCTGAGGGCCTTCGTATATAAAACCTGTGTACAGCTGCACCAGGCTGGCTCCTGCTTCCAGTTTTTCCAGGGCATCTTCGGCGGTATGTATACCCCCCACCCCTATAATAGGGAACGCCTTACCACTCTTTTCCGAAAGGAAACGTATCACTTCGGTACTGCGTTTGGTAAGCGGCTTTCCGCTAAGCCCGCCGGTTTCGGTTTTGGCTTCACTCACCAGGCCTTCGCGGCTTATGGTGGTGTTTGTGGCAATAACCCCGGCTATTTTGGTATCTTTTACTATGTCTATAATATCCAGCAGCTGGCCGTCGGTAAGGTCGGGCGCTATTTTCAGGAGTATCGGTTTTTGCTTCGGTTTGGCTGCATTCTTATCCATCAGTGCCGAAAGCAGTTTGGTAAGCGGCTCCTTATCCTGTAACTCACGCAGGTTGGGCGTATTGGGCGAACTCACATTCACCACAAAATAATCCACATAATCGTACAGCGCATCAAAGCAGATAATATAGTCGTTTACCGCCTCTTCATTTGGCGTCACCTTATTTTTACCGATGTTACCGCCTATAAGCACATGGCCTTTGCCTGCCGGGTTCTTTTTAAGGCGCTCTACAGCTGCGTGTACGCCACCGTTGTTAAAGCCCATACGGTTTATGAGCGCGCTGTCTTCCCTCAGGCGGAACAGCCTTCGCTTCGGGTTACCCTCCTGCGCTTTTGGCGTAAGCGTGCCTATCTCTATAAAGCCGAAACCCATATTACCCAACTCCTTAAAAGCTATGGCATCCTTATCAAGCCCTGCGGCAAGCCCCACAGGATTTTTAAACTTCAGCCCGAAAACTTCGCGCTCCAGCCTGGGGTCGTTTATGGTAAACGCCGAGCGGATAAGCGCCGGTATGCCGGGTACGCTGTTTAAAAACCGTATGGATGAAAAGGTGAAATGGTGTATCTTCTCTGGATCAAAACGGAAAAGCAGGGGCCTTATGAGCGACTTATACATTGATTTTTGTTTGTGTTGTTACTGCAAATTTAAAAATATCGCCCGATTTTTATTAAATTAATTTTAAAAGGCTTGCATAGCATCTTTTACCATACTAACTTTAAGTATGTAAATGATGCCGCCATGGAACCCACCAACACAGGAAAAACCAAAGATGCAGGCTACCAGATGGGTGTACGCCACACCTACCCCGTATCGTTACACGATACCTGGAATTTTATGTTCTCGGCAAAAGGCATAGCTCTGTGGCTGAGCTACGACGGCCAGCCGGTGTGGGGCAAAGGCCGTAAATTTACCACGCAAAAAGGTACCTTTGTATGCATACGCGTGTTTAACGAGCTTTCGCATGTACGCCTGTTGTACAAAAAGAAAAAATGGGAACATTCCAGCACGTTACAGTTACGTTTTATCCGTGCCAAAACCGGCACCACGCTGAGCTTCCACCAGGAAAAACTGGAAAACGCCGAACAGCGTGATGAAATGCTGGCTCATTGGCACAAAGTGGCCGAAAACCTGAAAACCTACCTTATACCCCTCCATGGAAGTCACTGACGTTTTTTACCAAACGGTTGTACATTACACTAACAATACGGCTGTTGCCAATACGATATTGGCAGAAATAAATAAGGCCTATACCAAAAGCAGCCGCCACTACCACAACCTTACCCACCTGCAAAACATGCATACCGAACTGCTTGCGCTAAAGGATACTATAGCCGATTGGGACACAGTGTTGTTTGCGCTTATCTATCATGATGTGGTGTACCATGCATCGAAGAAAGACAATGAGGAAAAAAGCGCCGATATGGCTACCGAAAGGCTGCGGGGCATTGGCTACCCCGAAAACAAGATTGCGCTTTGCCATGAAATGATACTGGCTACCAAGCAGCATACTGTATCTGAAAATGATGATATAAACCTTTTTACCGATGCCGACCTGAGCATATTAGGCAAGCCGTGGCCTGTGTACGAAGAGTATTGCAAAAACGTGCGGAAAGAGTACCGTATTTACCCTGATTTGCTGTACAAACCGGGACGTAAAAAAGCGTTATCACACTTTTTAGAGATGGATTCTATATTTAAAACCAAGCATTTCAAAGAGTTATACGAAACGGAGGCGCGCAAAAACATAACATTGGAAATCAGCCTGCTTTGATACTCCAATGTAAATTTATTGTAAATTTGCTTACACAAATAACCCTGCAAAATGCAACATATAATCGACCGTTTTATAAGCTACGTTACCGTAGACACCGAATCGGACCCAAATTCTGACACTACACCAAGCACGGCCAAGCAATGGGACCTGGCCAATAAACTGGTAGACGAACTGAAAGCCATAGGCCTGGAAGACGTTACCATAGACGAAAACGCCTACATCATGGCTACACTGCCCAGCAACGTAGAGCACAACGTACCCGTAATAGGCTTTGTATCGCACTTTGATACCACGCCCGATTTTACCGGGGCCAATGTAAACCCACAGATTGTTACCAATTACGACGGTGGTGACATTGTGCTGAATGCGGAGCAAAACATAGTGCTTTCGCCAAAATACTTTAAAGACCTGCTGCAATATAAAGGGCAAACCATAATCACTACCGATGGTACTACCCTGCTGGGTGCCGACGACAAGGCCGGTATTACCGAGATTGTTACGGCTATGGAGTACCTTGTACAGCACCCTGAAATAAAGCACGGAAAAATACGCATCGGCTTTACCCCTGATGAGGAAATAGGCCGTGGCGCACATAAATTTGACGTAGAAAAATTCGGTGCTGACTGGGCGTATACCATGGACGGTAGCCAGATAGGCGAACTGGAATACGAAAACTTTAACGCTGCCGGAGCCAAGGTTATCTTTAAAGGCAAGAGCGTTCACCCGGGCTATGCAAAAGGCAAAATGATCAACTCTATGCTTATTGCCAACACCTTTATATCTACACTACCGAAAGAGGAAGTGCCTGAAAAGACAAAAGGTTACGAAGGCTTTTTCCACGTTACGGGGCTTAGCGGCAGTATAGAGGAAACTACGGTGCAGCTTATCATCCGCGACCATGATGCCAAGCTGTTTAAGAAACGTAAAAAGATGCTTAAAAACATTGTGGATAAAATCAACCGCAAGTTTAAAAAGCAATTTGGCGGCGACATTGCCGAACTACAGATAAAAGACCAGTACTTCAACATGCGCGAAAAGGTGGAGCCTGTATTCCACATCGTGAAGGTTGCTGAAAAAGCGATGAAAAAAGTTGGTATTAAGCCAATCATTAAACCGATACGCGGCGGTACCGATGGCAGCCAGCTGTCGTACATGGGGCTGCCGTGCCCTAACATCTTTGCCGGTGGGCACAACTTCCATGGCAAGTATGAATACGTACCGGTAGAGAGCATGATGAAAGCAGTAGAAGTTATTGTAAAAATAGCCGAGCTTACCGCTAAAGGCGAAACCAAATAATGGACGAAAAACCAAAAAAAAGTTGGGATAAATCAGCTAAATGGCCTGAGGAGCTTAATGCCCTCAAGGCCATTATTGCTAAAACACCCCTGGTGGAAACCACCAAATGGGGCGGCCCTGCCTATACCTACAACGGCAAGAATGTGCTGGGTGTGGGCGGCTTTAACGACTTTTTTACCATCTGGTTTTTTAAGGGCGTGTTTTTAAAGGACGAAGCCAGTGTGCTTATTAATGCCAATGAAGGCACTACCAAAGGCCTGCGCCAGTGGCGGTTTACTTCGATAGGTGAAATAAACGAAAAGCTGGTGCTTCATTACATAAACGAAGCCATAGAAATAGAAAAGCAGGGGCTTGCCATTACACCTTCTAAAAAGGAAACGGTAATACCGGAATACCTGCAACAGCAATTGGACACCGACAGCAGCCTGAAAACCGCCTTTGAAGCGTTTACTCCCTTTAAGCAGCGCGAGTTTTGCGAATACATAGCCGAAGCCAAACAGGATAAAACAAAGCAGGCTCGCTTTGAAAAAATCCAACCGATGATACTGGAAGGCCGCGGCCTTAATGATAAGTATAGGAAGTAAATTTTTCACGTAGAATATACGCTCCAATCCGAATCGTCATTGCGAGGAACGAAGCAATCTCATGAGGCAACTATCATAATTTGGAACGATGAGATTGCTTCGTCGTGCCTCCTCGCAATGACAGCGCGTGAAGAAAGGAACGTAATAAGAAAGCCTTATTATATTCACGTAGAATAGCACCTTCCAATCCGATGGCGCGGATCTGTGATCCGTGCCTTATAAACACCCGAACTGACGAAGCAATCTCATCATTGTAAAGGACTTAAATTTGAATTGCTTTATGAGATTGCCGCGCTTCGCTCGCAATGACAGCGCGTGAAGAAAGAAACGTTTATGATATTGACACTAACAATCCAACCCGTCATTGCGAACGCAGCGCAGCGGAGTGTGGCAATCTTTTAAACATTCCGGGATTAACCACAAAAGTGAAGCTGCTCCTTGAGATTTCTCCTATCGTCGAAATGGAAAATGTGAAAACAAAAAAACCTCCGTCCCTGCTATAGGAACGAAGGTTTTTAATAGGTTTTCGTTTTGTTACTTCTCTTCTGCAGCTACTTTATTTTTTACAACCAGCCTGAAGCCTTCACCGTGTATGTTCAGGATTTCTACCTCATCATCCGGTTTCAGGTACTTGCGCAGCTTGGCAATGTACACGTCCATACTGCGTGATGTAAAGTAGTTGTCGTCCCTCCATATTTTGGTTAGGGCAAGCTCACGCGGCATAAGGTCATTCTCGTGCAGGGCAAGCATTTTAAGCAGTTCGTTTTCCTTTGGCGAAAGCTTTATAGGCTCTTCGTTTTCAAAGGTTAGGAAACGCAGCTTAGAGTTAAGGTGGAACTTACCAATCTGGAACTCAAATTTAGAGTTGTCCGTTTTGGTTTCGCTTGATTTCCTCTGGATGATTGCCTTGATTTTCATCAGCAGCACTTCAGAGTCAAACGGTTTGTTCAGGTAATCGTCGGCACCTACCTTATAACCTTTCAGCACGTCTTCCTTCATAGACTTAGCTGTTAGGAAAATAATAGGCACATCCTTGTTTTTTTCCCTGATTTCCCTGGCAAGGGTGTAACCGTCCTTATAAGGCATCATTACATCCAGTATGCACAGGTCATAATTATCTTTTTTAAACTTTTCAAACCCTTCCATACCATTTTTGGCAAGGGTTACGTCAAAATCGTTAATCAGCAGGTAATCTTTTAGTACAGCCCCAAAGTTTGGGTCATCCTCCACTAAAAGAATTTTTTTGTTTACTTCTTCCATATTTTTTTTAATTTATTAGTGGCATTTTTATAATAAAGGTACTGCCTTTCCCTTTCTCGCTTTCTACGTATATGTGGCAATTATGGTCGTCTATAATGCGCTTTACGTAGGCCAGTCCCAGTCCGTGTCCTTTTACATCGTGGCGGTCGCCGGTATGCTCGCGATAAAATTTTTCGAAGATCAGTTTCTGGGTATTCTTTCCCATTCCCATACCCTGGTCTTTTATTTTTATCAAAATGAAATCTTTAACATTCTCCGTGTAAATATCTATAACGGGTTTATCGGGAGAATATTTGATTGCATTGTCTAAAATATTAACAATTACGTTAGTAAAATGAACATCATTTAACAAAGCCGTGGTTCTCAGCGCACTAAAGTGCCGTGTTAAAACGCCATCCCTGTTTTCTATGAGCAATAAAACGTGCTCTATAGCGTTTTCGAGGATGTCATTTACATCAGAGGCTTCCTTGGAAATATCTAATTCTCTCCTGTCCAGCCTCGAAATCTGCAATACATTTTCTACCTGGCTGTGCATACGCTTGTTCTCCTCGCGTATCATTTGCAGGTAATACTGCACCCGTTCCTTGTCTTCAAAAATCCTCGGGTTCTTTATCGCATCCAGCGCCAGGTTTATGGTAGCTATAGGCGTTTTAAACTCGTGGGTCATGTTGTTTATAAAATCGGTTTTTATTTCCGATATATTCTTCTGCTTTATCAGCTGGTTTATGGCGCTCAGGTAAGCAATAATGATTACCAGCGTAAATACCAGCGACAGCATGGTGATGCCCAGTATAGAAGACAACAGGTACTTTTCCTTTTGCGGGAAGCTTATAAACAAACGGTAATTAGAAAAACCGTTGGTATTTTCAAAGAGCACGTGCTCGTTTATCGACGGTTCGTGGCTTAACCCTCCCGATGATATACGTGTGGGCATGCCACCGTAATAGATGCCAAACTCAAACGGCGTATCTACACCGCTCTGTATCAGTTCGCGGGCTATAATTTCTTTCAGCCGTTGCGAACTAAGCCAGGTATCAAGTCCGTAATACTCCCTGAAATCCTTCAGGAACGTTTCCATCTGGAAGTTCACAAGGCGGTCGGCATCAGCCTGCTCGGCAGAAGGTTCCCCGTTTTGTTTTACAGGATGCTTGCTGCTTTTGCGCTTCATGTACGCCTCTACTTCCGCTTTATCAAAGAGCATATCGTCAAAATCGGGCGGTGTGAGCTGCCCTGAGTATACCACGTTGCCTGAGTTCTGCTGGTTCTGCCTGTCGTACAGCCTTCGCATATCGGCCCGCGACGGGTCTTTGCCTATACTGTCGGCATACTTGCGGTATACCTTATAAAACTCTTCAGTCTCCAGCTGCTCCAGTTGGCCCGATACCCTGCCCAGCACCTGCTGTATGTGGTAACGGAACTGTTCGTCATTATTTTTAAGCGATGTATCTACCCAGTATAATTGTACAACTATTATGCCTAATAACGATAGGCTCATAAAAATTACCAACAATCTAAACCTGGTTTTGTTCATCATTTACAAAATTAACATTTTAACACTTACGGCTTAAAACCATTAACCAAATATTAACAGCAGGCATTATTTTTCAATTATATTCAGAAAATTAAAAATCTCCTGTGCCTGAGCCATAGCTGCCTGTGTTGTAGTGTTTTCAATTATAAATTGACTAAGCGGCTTCTTTTGTCCGTCTGTCCATTGGTTTTGCATGCGCTGTAACACCTGCTCGCGGGTTACGCCATCGCGGGCCATAACGCGGCTTATGCGTTCTTCCTGCGGGGCGGTAACAAGTATTACGGCATCGCACAACTTATAACTCCCACTCTCAAAGAGTATTGCGGCTTCCTTTATCACGAAGGGATATGTGTCGTGACTTTTTACCCAGTTGCCGAAATGCTCCCCTACCCGCGGGTGGATGATACTATTTAATGTCGCCAGTTTCTCCTTATCGTTAAACACAAGCGCTGCTATGCGGGCGCGGTCGGGCTGCCCGTTTTGCAATATATCTTCGCCAAAAGCAGCAGTAAGTTCTTCCACTACTTGCGGCAGGTACAATATTTTTTTGGCTTCGTCATCGGCATAATATACCGGTACGCCCAGTGCTTCAAATAGTTTGGCTACGGTAGTTTTTCCGCTGCCTATGCCACCTGTAAGCCCTATTACCTTTGTTTTCATTTGAAAAATAGTTCTGGGAATGCCTCTTTTGGCGGCTGCCTAAGCAGGTGTATCTTTACAAACGACTCCAGGTACCCGAAGCCGTAACCGTAAAACTGCATAAACACCGCTACCAGCGCCAGGAAGCCTACCTTAATACCGTTTTTGGCTGTAGCCAATACCAATACTGCTACAAAATAGGCAATATACAGGTACAATAAAAACGAAATACCTGCGAAAGCCAATAATACAGCGGTAAATAGCCCAAGCATGAACACCGTAGGGAACAGGAAGGTTATCTTCTTGTACTCCGGGTGCCACTTGTCTAATATAGGGCGTGCCTTACCGAACTTGCTTACCTGCTTGTTAAACTTCTGCCAGTCGATACGGCGCTTGTGGTACACGTACGAGTGGGCAAATAAGCGGGTTTCAAAGCCCAGCTTCCACAGCCTTATAGAAAGGTCGGGGTCTTCGCCGGGATGTATGTGCCCAAAACCGTGCGATGCTTCAAAGGCTTTCTTGCTGATGCCCATATTGAAGCTGCGCGGCTGGAATTTTTCTATTTTTTCTGATTTGCCCCTTATGCCACCTGTAGTAAGGAATGAGGTCATGGCAAAGTTGATGGCCTTTTGCACATCGCTGAAGCTGTCCAGCGCGGCATCGGCACCGCCAAAGCAGTCTACATAGTGCGCCGTAAGGCTGTTGTCTATGCTGCTCAGGTAATGTGGCGGCAGCAGGCAGTCTGAATCTAATATAATGAAGTAGTCGCCTTTGGCTACGCCCATACCGTAGTTGCGTGAATCGCCGGGGCCGCTGTTCGGCTTATAGAAATAGGAAATATTCAGTACGTCCTTATACTTTACAATAATATCGCCACAGGGTACCGTAGACCCGTCTTCTACCACCACCACTTCATAGTCGGCGGTGTAGTCCTGCCGGGTAAGGCTATCCAGCAATTCGTCAATTTCATCCGGCCTGTTGTATACCGGTATTATCAGCGAATAAAACATGCAATCCTTTTTTAACAAAGATACTCTTTCTAAATAAGAAAGCCGCCAAAATTGGCGGCTTTCCGTTTTTATTAAAGATAATTTAAGTTTTCTACTTAAAAATATTACCGTTTTTTCACAATCTTGAACGTGTGGTTTACAGCACCCGCCTTCACGGTTACCACATAGGTACCTTCGGCAAGCTTGTTAGTATCTAACTTCACAGCAGCAGCATTTGGCGTAGTGCCAAGTACCAGCTGGCCCAGCAGGTTGTATACTTCTACCGATGTAATATCGGCGCTGTACTTAATGTTCAGCTCGTTGTTAACCGGGTTCGGGTAGTACGCAAAGTTGCGGACATCGAACTTGTCGTTACCAAGTACTTCACTCACCATTACCGAAGCATATGCCACACAAGTACCTGAAGCAGCTGCAGCATAGTACGTAGTACCGGCTACAACCTCTGTAGTAATGGCAAGCGGGTTAGTTTGCGCCATAGCATCAGCCTCGGTAGCATACCATGTAATTTCCACTTCAGAACTAGCAACGATATCTGCAACCGTAGCAACATCGTTAGTAGTACTTACTGACTGAGGTGATACAGCAGTGATAACCGGTGTTTCGGTAATGGTTACTGTAAACGAACCTTCGGCAGTACACTGGCCTACCTGTGCAAATACATACAGTACAGTAGTTTCGGTTATAGTAGTACCGGCTGGTATTGCTTCACCACCACCCTGTGCAAAAGTATGGTATGTTACACCTTCAGGAAGTTCCGGTAGCACATAGCTGTCACAAGACATAATATCAGCTGTAGTAGGCACCTCAATAGCGTTGATGATTACACCTACCGCAGTACGCTCAGCACTTTCGCAGTTGTTAACCGTTTGGCTCGCATAGTAAATACCGCTTTCAAGGGCAGCACCGGCAGCAAGTGCCTCACCACCTTCGGCAGTAGTATACCATTGTACATCGGTACCGCTTACATCAATATCGGCAACGGTAGCAGCATTACAGAATACCTGTTCTTCACCCGCTTGTGGTGCAGGAGTAACCGTCACAGTTACGTTCACCTGCTTACGTGTAGCACTTGTACAGCCGTCTATAGTCTGGCTTGCAAAGTAAGCACCTGTGATAATGGCAGCATCAGCAGCAAGGGCTTCACCACCTTCGGCAGTAGTATACCAAAGTATGTTATCGCCTTCAATAACGATATCAGCCAGTGTAGCTGAGTTACAGAATAACTGGTCAGTTTCAGCAGTTGGGGCAGCAGTAACGTTAACCGTTACGGCAACCTCAGCCCTGGTAAGGCTTTCGCAGCCATTCACAGTCTGTGAAGCATAGTAGGTAGTAGATTGCAGGCCTGTAGCAGCAGTAAGCGCTGTACCGCCTGTAGCAGTAGTATACCATTGTATAGCAGTACCTTCAGCTGCAAGCTCAGCTACGGTAGCTGCGTTACAGAAGGTTACCGCAGGGGCAGCCACTGTAGGTGCAGCGGTAGCATTTACCGTAAGGGCTACGGCAGCTGTAGTAGTACATCCGGTTGTGGCAGTAGCTGTAGCAGTGTAGCTGGCAGCACCGGCAGTAACCGACTTAAAGTATACTGTACCCGCTGCTGTTCCTGCTACATAAGGTACAGTAGCAGCAGCATTGGTATAAAGGTTTTCGGCAGGAGTCCATGTTACAGGGTTATTCACCACGTTGTTAAACCTTATGTTTGCCCTCTTAGGCGATGTAGTACCGGTTGTGGTAGTACCGCTGTAGCTGTATTTCCAAAGTACGGTATTGTTAGTAGTCGCAGTATAATACGTCTGCGTATTGTTTGCAGAGTCGGCGCCGTCCATGGTTACGTTAATAACAATGTTAGACACACCATCCCATACGTAAGGCGTACTGAAGTTGATTACCTGCCAACCTGTAGCCGTGTGCGTATAGGTTACAGGGCCATATACTGTAGTATAGCCTGTAGTAGCAAGATAGTTGGTATCTGCAAATGCAGCAAGTGTGGTAGTACCTATCTTCACAGTAAAGTTAGCATTGGTAGCAGCACTACCCAATGTAGCCACGTTGTAAGCTATTGAGGTGATCTGCCCTGCCTGAACGCCTGCAGCAGTAAGCTCGGCAGCAGTGTATATAGTTTGTGACCAGTAGTTTGGCCAACGGTTACAAAATGCCGTAGGCTGTTCTGTATCGCCTGTAAGCGTAGTTGCTGTACCAAGGGTAACCAATCCGCCATTTGTACCGCCGGTGGCAGTAAGCGGAAGTATAGCATCGGCACATACCGTGCTGCCTGTAGCTGCTACAGTAAGTGCAGAAGGTAGCGGGTTTACAACTACTGCCACGTTAGCAGTAGTAACACAGCCACTAACGTTGTCTGTAGCCGTTACAGTATACGTTGTAGTCTCTGTAGGAGATACCGTTTGTGCAGCACCTGTAAGGTTGCCCGGCATCCATGTATAGGTGTAATCTGCGTTGTCGCTGGTCACCGAAAGGTTTGTAGACTGACCCGCACATACGGTAGCCTGGCTTACAGCAGCAGTTATAGCTGGCGCTGTAGTAATGGTAGCGATAACCGGTGTACGTGCACCACTACAAATAGTAGTACCGTTAAAGGTCATTTTTGCCCTGCCGTTTGCCGCAAGGGTATTGCCCGAACCGTTTACACCACCTGTAAGGGTAGCACAAATAGCTGAAGCAGCCTGGTTATCGGCATACGTATACGTAGTTGATACAAAGCCCGGATCGTCATACTGCACACCAGATGATGTATCACCATAGTTTACGTTGCTATAACATACCTGTACTACGATATTGCTGGTACCATCCCATGTAAATGGAGATGTAAGCGTGTAGTTGTTAAGACCTGCTGTAAGCGTTTGCGCAGCGTTGCTGTATACCGGCGTAAGGCCGTCTACGTGCGTAGTGGTAGCCACGTTTTGGGTAGTAGCGCCCATGCTTATCGCAAAGCTGTTTAGCGTAGGTGTGCCTAATGAAGTTATGGTAAAGCCTACAGAGTTTATAGCGCCCGGTGCAATACCTGCCGCCTGTAGCTCTGAAGCCCTTATGATATACTGTGTTTTAACACCGCCCCATCCGTGGTAGTACGGAGATATACCACCGCTGGTACTTGTAGAGTTACCGGCACCTACTACAGCAGTGCTGTTAGGGGTAATGTTACCCGAACTTACATAGTATGTAGTGGTTTGTGTAATAAGCGGCGTATTAAAAGTAGCACCTGTACCCAGTATAGCACCGCCTGTAGCAGCAGCATACCAGTTAAGTACCGCACCTGTGTTTCCTGTAGCGGCCAATGCTACGTTACCCTGGCCACATAGTGTACCCGGGGTTGTGGTAAGTACCTCACCGGCATCGCAAAGCGTACCTGCAATGATAGGGCCTGCCCACTCGCTGTACGAATCCGTACCGCAATTAGAACGCACCCATATATAGTAGCCTGTACTTGGCGTAAGCGAACCTATGTTAGCCGTTACCACACCCGCACCTACACTGCCTGTAGCAGTTGTTGCAGCCGTAGGGGCAGTAGCCGTTGTACCTACATAGTACTGGTATCCGTTAGCCGGAGCCGACACAGATGCAGTCCAAGAAATGTTGATGTTGTTTTCACCTGCGCTTACAAGGGTAAGTGCTGTAGGGTTTACACATGCCGGTGTAGCTTTAACCGTAAGGTTGTCTGCATACATGTTGTAGCCGTATTCCGAATGGAATTTAAGCGCTACAAGGAAGTTGGCCTGGTTAGCGGCAGCCACAGGAAGCGTTACCGTTTTTTTAGACCATTCTCCTGCCGATGGGGCTGTAGCTACATGCCTTGGTATAAAACCACCTGCATTTGCCCAGTTAGCACCACCATCTGTAGAATATTGTACGGTAACACCTTCGTTAAGGTAGTTACCCGAGTTGTAATCAGAACCGTTCAGCTGGAACCAGTAGAACTCTACATCCACGCTGTTTACACCCGTAGATGAAAGCGGCGCGCTGATAAGCCTTTCTTCAGAACCTGCACTGGCATTGTACGAGTTGTAAAGTACATAGCCACTACCCTCTTGCGGGGTTGTAGTAGGATAAAGGCCTGAAGTAACAAAGCTGATGTACGATGAAGTTTGTACCGCTACGTTTTGCTTTGTCCAGCATGCCGGTTGCGTAGTAGCGTTAAAGCCCTGGTTGTAGGTAATAGCCGTAGGGCTACACGGGGTAGTAAATGTACCCGAAGCAGTATACGGGCTGAAATCGCCACCGCCACAGCTGCTCCTTACCCAAAAGTAATACTGGGTATTTGCCAAAAGGCCGGTAAGGTTAGCCGATGTACCGCTTGCAGGGATACCTGCGCCTGTAGGGGCAGTACTGCTGGTAGAGTACACATATTGATACCCTTCAGACGGTGCACTTGCAGGTGCTGTCCATCCTATGGTAGCGGTACCGTCTGTTACAGCAGATGATACAAGCGCCGTTGGCGGTACGCAGGTAGGGCCTGCACCCTGGCTAATGTCTATTTCGTCAAAATAGTAACGAAGGTCACTGTCTTCACCTACGGCAGTACACACAAAACGGATGTATAAATCGCCGAAGCCCGGTGTAAAGTTTACAGTCTTCGGAGCACAGGTAGTCGCTACCGTGTGGTTAGAACTGTCTATGGTTTGCACGGTTGTCCACGGGCCGTCTGCAGATGAAGCATACTGCACTAAAAGGTTTACCTCGGTAACAGGAGCGCCGATGGTATTATCAGAAAACTGCGTAACCTTGTAGCTGTAGTTAAGGGTAATTTGCCCACCGTTTGAAGTACCAAGGTTTGGTGAACGCAAAATACTCGCAAGGCCATAATACGCATTTGCCCTTACTGAAGCAGTACCTGCACAGGGGGTATTCGTATTCCTGGTGAACCCACCGGCAGAGCCGCTGGTTCCATTCCAGTTACCGAGTCCGGTTGGCTCCCAACCGTACGTGTAACTTACTTGCCCATAGCCGGTTATAAAAACCAGCATCAAAGCAAGCAATAAAGTAATTTTTTTCATTTAACTGTCATTTAATTTTCACTAAATATATTAAATTAATGATAAATTTGAATTTTTCGCAATTCTTTTGAAAAAATTAAACTCCAAATGTTAAATAAAGAAGCAATAATTAAAATACACGCTGTATTCTTTAAAACATAAAGACTAATTATGTTAATTTAACATTATTAAATCACAACCTTCTGACGCTAAATATTACAAAAAGTGTGTTAATACCTGCATTTATTAGCTTAATTGTAGGTATTACACTTTTTTTACTGTTAAAAAGTTACAAGTATAACCCATCCGTACAACAGCATTTTTCAATTATTCATATTAGATTAACATACAATCTGCTGATTGCATTTTAACAAATTGTACCAAATAAAAAAGGCTGCTTCATCATGTCTTCCATTTCGACCGCAGCGCAGCGGAGTGGAGAAATCTCGTATATAACCTGAGATTTCTCCTATCGTCGAAATGGAAAACCGTAATGAAACAGCCCCACTTTATATTCGCTAAGAAGATATTAGCCTATGCTTTCTATTTTAACAACCTCATTGGTATCGGCGGTATAATCCACACCCGGAATTTCAAAGCCAAACAGGTTGTAGAAATCCTTACGGTAGCCTTCAAGGTCGCCCAGTTCGGCAAGGTTTTCGGTATCGGCTTTTTCCCAAAGCTCGCTTACCTTAGCCTGTACGTCATCACGCATTTCCCAGTCGTCTATACGGATGCGGCCCTTATCATCTACAGGCACTTCGCCACCGGTGTACAGCCTTTCGCGGTACAGGCGGTCTATCTGCTCTATGGTGCCTTCGTGTAGGCCCAATTCTTTCATGGTCTTATACAGTAACGATATGTATAGCGGGATAACCGGTATGGCCGAACTCGCCTGCGTAACCAGCGCCTTGTTTACCGATACATATGCTTTACCGTTAATATCCTTCAGGCTGTCGCTGATTTCAAATGCCGTAGCCTCAAGGTGGTCTTTAGCCTGGCCTATGGTACCTTTACGGTACACCGCCTCAGTAACCGATGGCCCTATGTACGAGTACGCCACTGTGGTAGCGCCTTCGGCAAGTACACCCGCTTCTTTAAGCGCATCAATCCACATAGCCCAGTCTTCGCCGCCCATAACGGTAACGGTATTTTCTATATCACCTTCAACCGCCGGCTGTATGGTAACCTCAGATACTTTACCGGTGTGGAAATCTACCGTTTTGTTGCTGAACACACCACCGATAGGCTTCAGCACACTGCGGTGCAGCACACCCGTTACCGGATGCTGGCGCACCGGAGACGCAAGGCTGTACACCACAAGGTCTACCTGGCCCAGGTCGGCTTTAATAATATCTATGGCCTGTTGCTTGACTTCGTTGCTAAATGCGTCGCCATTGATGCTTTTTGCATACAGGCCTGCAGCGTGTGCTTCGTTTTCAAAAGCGGCGCTGTTGTACCAGCCTGCAGTAGCAGTTTTGCCTTCAGCAGGCTCTTTTTCAAAGAAAACACCCACGGTAGCTGCATTGCTGCCAAAAGCCGCAGTAATGCGTGAAGCAAGGCCAAAGCCTGTAGAAGCGCCCACAACAAGTACTTTTTTAGGGCCGTTGGCTATTTCACCGTGTGATTTTACGTAAGCAATCTGGTTCTTTACGCTTTGCGCAGCACCCGCCGGGTGGGCAGTAAGGCATATAAAGCCGCGCATCCTTGGTTCTATAATCATAACTGTTTTATTCAGTATTTGTTAATTGATATTTATCGTTTTAAGGTAAGCAAAGATAAAAAACTAAAATAACTATGCTCTATATTCTGTAATTTTAGCCAATAAACTAATTTGCCAACCATGGATCAACGTAACACTAACCCAAAATTTATACGAAAGGAATACAACCCGCAAAAATATTTTTTAGTGTCCTATATTATTGCTGCGATGTGTAGCCAGCTTTCATTTTGGTTCCTCCACTATACTTACGAGGCATTTTATAAAGCAAATGCAGGGGGATTCATATTCATTCCCATAATTATTGCCGGGGTATTGATGATAGTACCTACAGTGTTTTGCCATATTATGGTTTCCAGTAACCGGGAAATTTACAAAGTGAAATTAAACAAAATCGCTTTTGCTATTTTTATAGTTGTAATAATCTTTTTGATATCTGATGCTGCAATCAGGCTAACTGTTGGTACTATTCTGTCAAAGAAAATTCAAAGTATTATAATCCAGTATCTTTTTACATACCTTATAACTATAGCCATAATACTGCCAAGAGTACGCCGTAAACAAATAAGGAATCGTTTACTTTCATCATAATTCCCAAAGACAGACATGAACGACCTACTAAACGAAGACGAGTTTTTACCGAAAGAGTATAATCCGTGGAAAAATTTTATACTGTTTTCGGCACTGTCAGCCTGCTTTAATATTGCCTGTCTTTACTCGACTAAGGTATTTGAAATTTATTACCCCGACCTGATTAATCCCATACTGTGCATCTGTGTTTTTATTAGTGCCCCGTTGTTTTCGGTGTTCGCCGTTTTCACTAAAAAAGAAATGTACAGTACTAAACCGGAAAGCCGGAACTACGGCATCGGTCTGGTGTATATAGCCTCATACCTGGCATTTATGACGCTTGCAATGATAGCCCATTTTACACATGAAGTGAAAATCATAGATTTAACGGGGGTAGTAGCAGGAATATTCCTTATGTATACCGTAAATTATGCTATTACAGCACTCATCATCCATTATATTATAAAGCGTATTTTAAGAAAACGAAAACAAGGCTAACCATGAACGACCTATTAAATGAAGACGAGTTTTTACCGAAAGCATATAACCCCAAGGGATGGTTTGCGCGGTATTATGTAGCAGCCATAGTCATATCAATTATTGTATTGCTCACCTTTAAGTACCTGATTCATCTTCAAAATTTCACCGCTATAATTTTGTCGGGTATAGTTACGGGGGCCATCATCCCTTTAGGTTTGTCACTGGCTATGGTATGCACAAAAAAAGAAATCTTATTAGATACACCGAAAAGCCGTTTACTATCAGGGATATTAACGCTACAGCTGTGCTATCTCACCCCAAGGCTTTTCAACCTGTTCTATTCTTATTTAATGATTTACTTTTCCGAAGGGATACCCGAAGTTTTTATACCCCTGGCAAGCCCGTTTGTCCTTTTGATTATAACATACCTTATCACAATTGCTATTGTTATTCCCATAACAAACCGTGCCCGGAAAATAAAACGGTCTTTACCCCAATAACGCCCTGGCATGCGTCAGCGCCGATTCGCTTACATCCTTACCACTCAGCATTTCAGCTATTTCGCGTACACGTTCGTCACCGGTAAGTAGCTTCAGTTCGCTCACGGTGGTGTCGCCCTGGGTTTTCTTAAATACCTTGTAGTGGGTATCGCCTTTAGAGGCTATCTGTGGCAGGTGCGTTATGGCAAATACCTGCATATCGCGGCTCATGGCCTTCATGATATCGCCCATTTTTATGGCAATCTCACCCGATACACCCGTATCTATTTCGTCGAAAATTATGGTAGGTAATTTTGAGTACGTTGCCAGTACGGCCTTAACCGCAAGCATAATGCGCGACATCTCGCCACCCGAAGCCACCTTTTTCAGCAACCCGAAATCAGTCCCTTTATTGGCAGAAAACAACAGCGTTATACTGTCCTTACCGTTGGCATAATACGTCTCCCCCATTTCCATATCAAACCGGAAACGCGAGTTCGGCATGCCCAGCTGCACCAGTATCGCCGTGATTTTATCTACCAGTACCGGTACCGCCCCTACCCTTTTTTCATGCAGTTCGGTTGCGGTTGCATCGGCTTCAGCCTGGGTACGCTGTACTTCGGCTTCTTTTTCGGCTATGGCTTCATCCAGCCCTTCGACAAAACCAACTTTCTCGCCCAGCTCCTCATAAATGGCAATAAGTTCCTCTACGGTAGCCACGCTGTGTTTCTTTTGCAGGGCGTAAATAAGCTGTAGTTTCTGGCTGATTTGTTCCAATGTTTCAGGGTCGTTCACCAAGCCTTCATACCCCTGCGAAAGGCTTTCGCTTATATCGTCAAGCTCTATGATAAGGCTGTTTACGCGCTCGTAGTACCCCGCATATTCTTCGCTGATGCTGCTTATTTTTTGCAGTGCCTGGCGTATTTCCTTCAGGTTTTGCACCGCACCCATCTGCTCTTCAGTAGCCACAGCAATGGCTTTCGCCATATTCTCGCGGATAAACTCCACATTGCTTAGCTTCTCCAGTTCGCTTTCCAGTTCGGCCTGCTCACCTGCTTTTAGCTTGGCAGCCTCAAGTTCGGTAAGCAAAAAGGTGTTGTAATCCTGTTCGCGGTTTAGGGTTGCCTTTTGTTCGGTAAGCTTTTTCAGGGCAGTTTGCGCCGATTTATAGGCGGCCAACTGCTTTTTATAGGTTTCAAGCAGCGCAGTGTTACCGGCCACGGCATCCAGTATCTGCATCTGGTATTGCTCGTCGCTCAGTTCACGCGTTTGCTGCTGGCTGTGTATATCGATAAGGAAATCACCCAGTTGCTGCACCTCGGCAAGGTTTACAGGGCTGTCGTTTATAAACGCACGGCTTTTGCCCGAAGGCAGAATCTCGCGACGGATGATGGTCACTTCCTCATAGTCGAGGTCGTTTTGCTCAAAAAAATCGCGCAGGTTATACCCCGAAATTTTGAAATGGGCTTCCACCACGCATTTCTGTTCTTTGTCCTTTAGCGAACCGAGGTCGGCACGGTTACCCGATACCAGACCCAGCGCCCCAAGGAGGATGGATTTACCGGCGCCTGTTTCTCCCGTAATGATGGAAAAACTGCCTGTAAAATCGATATGAAGGTGCTCTATGAGCGCAAAATTCTTTATTTGAAGTGTTTGCAGCATAAGTGTTCCGATGCAAAGTGCCCCACAAATATAGCCTTTTTAAAATTACGAATTGGAGAAAAGTCTTTGACACGAATCACACAAATTTACACCAACTTCTGTCAAGATTGAATTAGTAAAAATTCGTATAATTCGTGTCAAGAATATTAGACGCTACGTGCCTTTCCGTCAAACATATAAATCCACAGCATGCGCGACAGCCTGAAATTAAACGTACTCATCAGCACCGCCATTACAGCCACACCGCTAATCATAGCACCTGAGCTTTTGGTAAAAAACTGCATTACAGCAAACAGTGCTATCATTTCTGCTACGGTCAGTGCATAGCTTACGTACATTGATCCGAAAAAGTAACCGGTTTCCTTTTCAAAATGGTGCCCGCAGCAGCTGCACTCCTTGTGCATTTTAGGCATTTGGAACAAAAAGATGTTGCCTTTGGTTTCAAACACCTGGCCTTCGCCGCACTTAGGGCATTTCTCTGTTATAATATCGTGAAACTGTGACATAGCTTAAAGATTTTGATATACAAATTTACCCACAGAATACACTACAAGGCAATAGCTTTATTACGCAATAATTTGTACTTTTAGGACATTGTTAATCCCGCTCACGGCTCCGTCATTGCGAGGAACGAAGCAATCTTATAAAGTAACTTGTAATGATGAGATTGCTTCGTCGTACCTCCTCGCAATGACGGAACGGGCTGGGGTGAGGCCAACACACACATACCATGAAACCCGTACACGTACTCAACATAAACCAGTTCAGCCACGGCGATAAGGAGGATTTCCATACCAATACGCTGGAAAACCACCTGCAAACACGCCATAAAGACATTGCCGAGCCGCACAGCCATAACTTTTACCTGGCCATACTGTTTACCAAAGGCTCAGGGCGGCACGAAATAGACTTTACCGATTATGAGGTGAAGCCCGGCGCATTGTTCTTCCTGAACCCGGGGCAAACACACCACTGGACACTATCGCCCGATACCGAGGGGGCCATCTTTTTCCACACGCGGGATTATTACGAGCAGTTTTATACCGGTAGCAGGCTGAGTGATTTCCCGTTCTTTTTTAGCATGCACAACAGCCCGTGCGTATATCTTGAGGGATTGGAATTAGAGCGTATGGATTATTATTTTAGTAATGTATTGAGGGAGGATGCACTGGGGAAAAACATGAAAAAAGCCGCAATATTAAGTTACATCAGCCTGGTATATATTAATGCTGCACGGATATTCTCTGAAACCGGCAACCAGGAAGCCAGCCATACCGACAGCGGTTATTATACAAAATTCAGGCAGTTTGAAGCCCTTGTGGAGGAGCATTACACCCGCGAAAAGCTGCCCGCCTTCTACGCCGAAAAACTGCACATAACCCCACGACACCTGAACCGCATAACGCAAACCGTTACCGGCAAAACCGCCACCGATGCCATACTGGACCGCGTACTGCTGGAAGCAAAAAAGGAACTGGTGCTGCGGCGGGGCAACTTTAAAAGCATAGCCGAAGTGCTGGGCTATGTGGATTATGCGTATTTTTCGAGGGTATTTAAAAACAAAACAGGCGAAACCCCGAGCGATTTTGCCAAACGATATACAAAAAACTGATGATGGAAACACCCAAAATTATAGGCAGTGCTCCCATACTGGCCGTAGCCGATGTACAGGAAACCGTAAACTACTATACCGAAAAACTGGGATTTGAACTGATAGCCACCGTACTGCAACCACCTGTATACGGCATGGTACAGCGTAACGGTTTCCAAGTGCATTTTGGCAAGGCAGAAACACATACGCCTAACCGCACACACCGTGGCGACCTGCCCGATTTTATCCTTTGGGTACCGGAAATCGATGTTTTTTATACGGAAGTAAAACGCCGTGGCGCTACCATAATCACAGGCATAGAGTTACGCCCTTACGGCAGCCGCGAGTTTGTTATAGAAGACAACAACGGTTACCGCATCCTTGTAGGCGACTAATTATTGGCAATGATAAATACCTCTACCCTGCGGTTAGCCTCGCGTTCTTCAGGTGTCTTTTCAGGGATGGTATAAATAGGTTTAGACACGCCAAAGCCTTCAAACGACAGGCGGCTCTTTTCTATACCGTTTGTAAAAAGGAACATCATTACCGCTTTGGCACGTTGCGTAGAAAGGTCTTTGCGGTCTTTAGTCATACAGCATACGTGGCCCTGAAGCTTTATTTTAAGGCCCGGATTAGAGCGCATTACCTCCAGCAGTTCGTACAGCCTCGGGCGCGAATCGGCCATTACAGCAAAGGTATTCTCCTGGAAGTTCAGGTTGGGAATTACAATGGTTTCACCCGTTTTGGCAGTGTTTATACGGTTCATAAACGCCACATCAAGCTTCATATCGTCAAAACCGCCACGCATGTTCGGCACCTTTATTGTAGCCGGGAACTCAACAGGTTTGTCAGAGGCAACAGGCTTTACCGGTTCAGGTACTATACCTAATATTTCATTTTCTTTAGCCAGGTCTTTCTCCTGCAAAAAGTAAATAGTAGCCTTACGGTTTTTGGCCTTCACGGCATCCTGCTTGTGCAGTTTACCAAAGCTGCGGGTTTTAAAATCCTCGCGTATTTTTACATTGCCCTTAATGATATTATAGACTACACTTACCCTTCGCTGTGCCAGCGTATCGTTAAGGCCTATAGAGCCGTCCTCATCAGTATAACCGTTTATGGCAAGTATCTTAGATGTTTTGTTAGAAGCCATCCATTCGCGCAGGCGGGCCTGCTCTGCGGTGGTGAGCTGGTGTTTATTGGTTTCAAAATATACCGAAAACTGTTCCTGGGCATAACCTGCCGCAACAGCAAAAAAACACAGCAGTACAAAACAAATACGGTTCATGGGCTTTAAAATATTTATCTAAACGAATATAGACTTTATTTTATTATACACGCTACGTATTACAAAAATGATAACATAAAAAAATCCCCCACGCCAGGCATGGGGGACAAAATATAAAAATAAAAACGGCAATTAGTTTTTGATCACCTTCTTGCTCACCGTACCATTATCTGAAGTAATATTCATAACATAAACACCCGCAGCAAGGTCGGCTATGCTTACCTGTGCTGTAGTAGTATTTACCTGTTGGGTTTTCACCACGCGGCCATTAACATCTGTGAACGACACAGCATTGATTGTAGCTGTACCTGTCGAAACATTAACTACATCTGTAGCCGGGTTAGGGTATACCGAGAAAACGGCTTTAGTATTATCTGCAACAGCAGCAGCAGTAGTAGTTTCCTGTACCACTACATTATCTATATACCACGAAGTAGTACCTGCATCAGCTATAAACTGTATCATGTTTACCGTAACACCTTCACCTTCATAGAAAGCAGTTGTAAATACCAGTTCATCGTTAACGTAATAGTTGATTTCGTTGTTATCTGTATCGTAATCTGCACGTACGTTTGTCCATACCTCGGCATCCATATTGCCTATAAACTCATAGTCAGAATCGCCGTCGCCATAAAACACATAGATACTGCCATCGGCATAATAGAAATAAAGCGCCGAAGCTGTAGTATACGTACCCGAAGTATAGTTAAGCCCTGTAACCTGGAAACCTGTGCCCGACGTAGCAAAAGCATCGGTAAGCACATCCATAGAAATGCTGTAGGTAGTATAAGGGTTGTTGAAGTAAAGGTAACCGCCCGTATAGTCATTTGTAATAGGTGCGGCAAACTTTAGCGAATTAAGGCCGTCGCCACTACTGTAATCTTCTGAAACCTCCATAGGGTCGGTGTCAGTAAATACCCCCCAGTAATCGCTTTGGCCTGAAATATCCCCAACAGAAAACCCTTCGGCTTCTTCAAAAGAAAATGTAAGTTGGGCATTGGCGCTAACAAAGGCAAAAATCATTAAGCCCGTAAGTAAAAATCTTTTCATTATAGTGATAGTTTTAATTTTTATAAAGGAAACAAAAACTACCCGCTTATAAAACCCCTGAAACCGCCGTTTACCGCACTAAACAACTGGATTACCTACTAAAAACAGGGGTAGGAACAAATTGACATCAAACCCAGACCTCAAGGCATAAAAAAAGGCCCCGCCATTGGCGGGGCCTTATGTATATTATAAAGGTATACTAATTAGTTTTTAACAACTTTCTTAGTTACAGAACCTTTATCAGAGTTGATAGTCATCATATATACACCTGTAGCAAGGTCAGAAACGCTTACTTGTGTAGTAGCTACACCATCAAAGCTTAGTGCTTTTACAGTACGGCCGTTGATATCAGTAATGTTAACGCTGTTGATAAGTGCGCTACCAGTGTTAGAAATGTTCACTACGTTTGAAGCAGGGTTAGGATACACTGCAAGTTTAGTAGTTTCGAAAGAATCATTACCGGCAGTACCTGTTACAGTTACAGCATCAAGAAGAAGTGCGCTCTGTGCGGCAGTAGTGTTAGTAGGACCTGTAAATTGGAAACCTAGGTAGTAAACACCGTCAGCAGGAACTGTAAACTCATAAGTCCTTTCAGTAAATTCAGTATCAGTAACTTCTTCTTCAGCAGCAACTTCTATAGTTTGTGCTTCAGGAGTGTTATCATCACCTACAGTTACCCAAAGGTTTGTAGAGTTACCGTTACCGTTAGTATCAAGTGCAGCATTCATTACATAGAAGCTAAGATTTACAGTAGTGTTACCTACAAGGTTAAGGCCACGAGAGAATAACCATGATTCTGCAGGGGCACCAATACCTATAGCACCGGCAAAGTAAGTACCGTCTTGTGCAGGAAGGCCTGTACCACCAGAATACCTGTTCCATGCACCACCTGTAGGGTTAACAGTTTCTACTGACCAACCTGCAACGTTAAGTGCCGGCTCTTCAAATCCAAACTCGTAAGGAAGGTTTGCAGGAGAAAGAAGGTCTGTATAGAATACATACGGGCCATCCCATCCGCTGTTAGCAGTTTCACTACAGTTAGCAGTAATGTAGAAGTTGTAAGCAGTACCTTCTTCAAGGCCGTCAAGTGTAAACTCTATACCGTCTACATCTACAGTAGTACCAGTACCAAGTTCAAAACCAGGCTCACCGTACTCTACAGTGTAAGCAGGAGAATCTCCTTCAACACCTATTGTTATAGAGCTGTCTGTAAGATCACTTATAGTAAGGTTAGTAATAGGTGCACATGCAGTGATGCTTACATCGTCAAGGAATACGATGTCTGCATCGTATGCTACATAACGGAAACTTACTTTAACGTCAGCTTCACCAGCATAGTCAGTAAGGTCTAAGTGCTTGTAAAGCGGAGTGTAATCTGTAAACAGGCCTTCATCGTTTTCAGTGTAAAGCTCAGTCCAGTTTTCACCACCGTCAGTAGAAACAGCAACGATGAAATCACCGTTATCGTTAGGATCTACCATGTACTCATAACCTGTAACAAGGGTAAAGTTAAGGTAAGCAGAAGTATAATTGCTAAGGTCGATGCTTGGAGTGATTAGCCACTCGTCAGAATCATCAGCAACCCATGCCACACCTGCAGACTGGGCTCCGCTTATAGCGTTGTTACCTGTAAACAATGACCAGTTATAATCAGGATCAGTGTTAGTGTTAATCACTTCCCATCCATCCGGCGGGAAGGTTTCACCTTCAAAATTCTCAGTAAATGCAACCTGACCGTAAGATAGGCCACACAAACCAAGCATGCTTAAAAGAAGTAAATGTCTTTTCATGATGATAGTTTTTATTTTCCCCAAAAATAATAAAAAATATATACGTTACAATTTATTTATATTAAATTTATACAAAAAATTGGTGTAATATGTACTATTTCAATAATATGACCGAAAAAATTTTAACATCACTACACCGTTTTAACTTGTAAAAACCGCCTTACAAACCCGAAATAAGGTAGAAATCAGCGAGTACCAGCGCCGCCATTGCTTCTACTATAGGCACTGCGCGGGGTACTACACAGGGGTCGTGCCTGCCTTTGCCATGCATTTCTACCACATTACCGTCGCTGTCTATAGTTTGCTGCGCCTGCATTATGGTAGCCACAGGTTTAAATGCTACCCTGAAATAAATATCCATACCATTACTTATACCGCCCTGTATACCCCCCGAAAGGTTGGTTTTAGTACTGCCGTCGGCATTAAAAATATCGTTGTGTTCGCTGCCGCGCATTTTGGCACCGCAAAAACCGCTGCCGTATTCAAAGCCTTTTACAGCATTAATGCTCAGCATGGCCTTGCCCAGTTCGGCATGCAGTTTGTCAAAAACCGGTTCGCCAAGCCCCGCAGGTACATTCTTTATTACACAGGTTACGGTGCCGCCTACGGTATCACCGTCTTTTCGCACCTCCTTAATATAGTCTTCCATACGGGCAGCCACTTCGGCATCGGGGCAGCGTACGGCATTGCTCTCCACCAGGCTGAAGTCAATTGCCTGGTAAGGCTTCTCTAAAAATATATCACCTACCGACGATGTATACGCCTGAATAGTAATACCGGGCAGTACCTGGCGGGCTATAGCACCCCCTACTACCCTGCTTATGGTTTCGCGGGCACTGCTGCGGCCACCGCCACGGTAGTCGCGCACCCCTACCCCATATTTTTTATCATAGGTATAATCAGCGTGCGACGGACGGTACACATCTTTAATATGAGAATAGTCGTTACTCTTTTGGTTAGTATTCGGCACCATAAAACCTATAGGGGCACCGGTGGTTTTCCCTTCAAATATCCCCGAAAGGAACTGCACCTCATCAGGCTCCTTGCGCTGGGTTACTATAGCACTCTGGCCGGGCTTACGGCGGTTTAGCTCATATTGTATGGCATCCATATCCAGCGTTATGCCCGGGGGGCAGCCGTCTATAACGCCGCCTATGGCCGCGCCGTGCGATTCGCCAAATGTTGTAAGCCTGAAAAGTGTGCCGTAGGTATTGCCTGCCATGTTTACTGTATTGATTTTAAACAAATGTAACAAATACTGCCCCTTTTTCGGGATAAAATTTTTAGAAACAATACCATAATACAACACAGCATTGCCAAAACATTTTATTAACCTTATAGCAACCAACATATTATAACTACACCCTTATTTTGCAAGAAACACGACAGATGAAAAAAAGAGTTGTAGATATCGTAGTATTGTCCGATATCCACCTTGGCACATACGGTTGCCATGCCAAAGAACTACTGCACTACTTATCAAGTATTAAACCCAAGACCCTTATCCTTAACGGAGACATTATAGACATCTGGCAGTTCCGCAAATCCTACTTCCCTAAGTCGCACCTTAAAGTCGTTAAGAAGCTGCTTGATTTTGCCGCGAAGGGAACCCGCGTATATTACATTACCGGAAACCACGACGAAATGCTGCGCAAGTTTACCGACACTACCATGGGCAACTTCAGCATTGTAAACAAAGTGGTACTGGAACTGGACGGTAAAAAGGCATGGTTTTTCCACGGCGACGTGTTCGACAGCTCGGTAAACTCAGCCAAGTGGATTGCAAAGCTGGGCGGCCTGGGTTATGACTACCTTATATTATTGAACCGTTTTGTAAACTGGATTTTGGTAAAAATGGGCCGCGAACCGTATTCGCTTTCCAAAAAGATAAAATCGGGCGTAAAGCAGGCAGTAAAATTCATCTCGGATTTTGAAACCACCGCTGCCGATATTGCCATAGAAAACAATTACGATTACGTAGTGTGCGGGCACATACACGAGCCGTCTATGACCGTAAAGGAAAACAAGAAAGGCAGCGTTACCTACCTTAACTCGGGCGACTGGATAGAAAACCTTACCGCACTGGAGTACCACAAAAAGAAATGGAAGTTATACCGCTATGCCGACGAAGCCACTAAAATACAGGTAACTGAGGAAGAACCGGAGCCTGAATTTAAGCTTGAACACCAACTGGTAGCCACGCTTATTTTTAATAAAAATTAATCGGTAAATATCTTAAAATGTTGGTTATATTAGCGCAAAACTTAATATACCCTAACACTAATGAAAAAAATTGCTTACACACTTGCCGCCCTTGTTGCGGTAATGGCCTTTTCATGCAGCAGCGACGACAATAACAACAGCGGAGGCGACAATACTGCCGTATATCTGCCACTGGATAACGGCGACTACTGGGTTTATGACACTAATACCACAGGTGCTGAGGGTTCTGTAGACACATCGGGGCGCGACTCGCTTTATGTAGCGAATGATACGGTTATAGGCGCCAACACCTATAAGAAGTTTAAAACCCTGGCAGCAGCCACCGGTTTCTATTCAGGTTCGCTTAGCGGAAATGCAGTAAGGCAGGATGGCAGCAAACTACTGGTTACGGGGAGCACTTCTATAGCAGTATCTGAAGAGATACCGTTTAGCATTGCCATAACCGATTTTCCTTTTTTTGATGCCAATGCCACAACAGGGCAGCAGATAGGCATTACTACAGGAGCGTTTCAACAAACAGTACAGGGCTTACCCCTTACTTTTACCTATACGCTAAAAACTACCGCCGGCGAAGACCTTAGCAACATAGCAATTAACAGTTCAAACTATACCGATATAAAAACGGTGGTTACCACCCTTAAACTTAAAATATCGCTGGACCTGTTAAACTTTGCCTTACTTCCCGAACAGGATGTGGTAACTTCAACACAATATTTTGCCAAAAATGTAGGTGCCGTTAATACATCTACCTACATTACTTACTCCCTTGCCGATTTGTCTTCATTAGGCATAGCGCTACCTATACCGCAAAGCGGTACAATCCAGCAGGGTGAAAACCTGGATGCCTATAACGTAGAGTAATTAAATACCTTAATAAATTTTCATACAAAATCAGGGTAATGATAGTCTGGCCGAACATGCTGAAGCCGATTATCATTACCCTGATTTCTTTTACAAGCTCCCTAAACTCCCTGTTGTAAGGCCCTTACATTTTTTAACAAAAATCTAACTGTTAAAAGTTTAACATACTACTATTCTTACGAAACCAGTCGTATTAATTTTGACGTAGGAAAATAAAACGACTACGATCATTATGAAAAAAGTATTATTTACAGCGTTTTTGTTAGCAGGAATTGCACTAAGCGCACAAGCACAGGACCGCAGGAATGCACTGGGTTTAAGGCTGGGAGATAACGATGGTTTTGGTGGAGAAATATCGTACCAAAGAGACTTTTCAAGCAGCAACAGGCTGGAACTTGACCTTGGATGGAGAAATTCTAACGACTACGACGCCTTTAAACTTGCAGGTTTATACCAATGGGTATGGAATATAGAAGGCGGGTTTGACTGGTACGCCGGTGTAGGTGGTGGTGTAGGTTCATGGAGCCACGACTATGACGGCCCGGGACCCAACGACTATGATGACGATGGTACCTTTATATTTGTAGCCGGTGACATAGGTATAGAGTATAACTTTGATATACCACTACAGCTATCACTTGACTTCAGGCCGGAACTTTACTTTAACGATGATTACAGGGGCGACAACTTCGGTCCGGACATCGCGCTTGGTATCCGCTACAAATTCTAAGAATAAAACACCCCAAAAAACAGTCCCGGTGGCCTATGCCGCCGGGATTTTTATTTTTACACGGCTATGCAGGCCTGAAAATCAGTTTACAACGGGCTAACATTAAATTTATGATAAATAAACCGCGCCCCTCGCTGCCAAATGAAAAAAGCTGTAAATTAGTTTTTACAATTTTTTACTGAAATGCTCGAAAAAGTAATTGTAGGAAGCGAAGAATGGTGCGCTTTCCCCGAACTTGGGATACCTACTATAAAAGCCCGCGTAGACTCGGGCGCAAAAACCTCTGCACTCCACGCCCTGAACATTGTACCTTTTGAAAAGGACGGCGAAAGCTGGGTAAAATTTGACATTCACCCCATACAGAACAATACCAAGGCGGTAATACACAGCGAAGCCCCGCTTATAGACAAGCGCGTGGTAAAAAGCAGCAGCGGATACCGCGAGCAGCGCTACGTAATAAAAACCCGTATACAGGTGGGCGACCAGGACTGGGAAATAGAAATGACCCTGACCAACCGCGACTCTATGGGTTTCCGTATGCTGCTGGGACGCGAGGCCATGAGCGGACGCATATTGGTAGACCCTGAGCAGAAATACCTGCTGGGCCAGCCTACCAAAGAAAAACTGAAGGAATACTACGAAAAAAGCGACGAGGAAAAACGCGGTCTGCGCATAGGTGTACTGGCCAGCAACCCGGAATTATACAGCAACCGCCGTATTATGGAGGCAGGCGAAATGCGCGGACACGAAATGCACTTCCTGAACCTGAAATACTGCTACATGAAGCTGGATGCCGATAAGCCCGAAATACATTACCGTGGCGGCCGTGTGCTTAACGACTTTGATGCCGTAATACCCCGCATACGCCCCAGCATGACGTTTTATGGCTGTGCCCTAACCCGCCATTTTGAGGCGCTTAAAGTATTCTGCCTTAATTCATCTACCGCTATAAGCCAGAGCCGCGATAAGCTGTATTCGCTACAACTACTCTTAAATAGCGGTGTAGACATCCCCACCACTGGGTTTGCCAACTCGCCACTGGACACTAACGACCTTATAAAAATGGTAGGCGGCACGCCGCTTATTGTAAAGCTGCTGGAAGGCACACAGGGTAAAGGCGTGGTACTTGCCGAAACCAAAAAAGCTGCAGAAAGTGTTATCAACGCATTTAAGAGCCTTAATGCCAACATACTGGTACAGGAATTTATAAAGGAAGCTAACGGCAAGGACATCCGTTGCTTTGTTATCGACGGCAAGGTGGTGGCTTCCATACAACGTGAAGCACTTCCGGGTGAATTCCGCGCGAACATCCACTTGGGCGGTACTGCCAGTGTTATAAAAGCCACTGCCGAAGAAAAACGCATTGCCATAAAAGCAGCCAAAGCCATGAACCTTAAAGTGGCAGGTGTAGATATTATCCGTTCGTCTAAAGGGCCGTTGCTGCTGGAGGTAAACTCATCTCCCGGCCTTGAGGGCATAGAAGGCGCTACCCAAAAAGACATTGCAGGCGAAATGATTAAGGCCATTGAGAAAAACTTTAAGTGGCAATAAATAAATGAATAAAACCGTCATAATAATACCGGCAGCAGTAGGGATGCTGATAAGCGTAGTGGGCTACCTCTTCAGGATAATGCACTGGCCGGGCGGGCAAAATATGCTTATGGCAGGCGGTATACTGATACTGGTAAGCGTGGTGTTTATTTTTATAAACCTGCTGCGAAAGCAAGACAGATAACCGTTACAACACAAAATAATGAAAGGCCGCCTGTAATGGGTGGCCTTTTGTGCTTTAGTAATACAATTTTTACAAAAGGTATTACGTTAATTAACAAAGCTGCCTGTTGGTTTTAACAAGTGCTTTACCTAAATTTATCGTGCAGTAAAGGTTTAATCCCATAATCCCTCCCCGCCATGAAGACAAAGTTACTTTTTGCTTTTGCCCTGCTACTAAATATAGCGCTCTACGCCCAGGATGGCTGCGCAAAATTTAAGGACGGTACCTTTAAGGTTACCGACCCAGCCACAAAAAAAACGAGTATCATTACCCGTAACGGCAACAAGCAAACCGAGAAAATGGAGGATGCAGAAGAGGTATACGATTTTGACGTGGTTTGGGTAGACGACTGCACCTATACCATTACCCCTACTGCGGCTACATCGGCGCGGAATGAAACCCTGCAAAAAGCCGGAACCATGATGGTAAAAATCACCAAGGTAAAAGAACACTCCTACATACAGCGCGTTACCGTAGCCAGCAACCCTAAATTCAGGAGGATAGACGAGGTGTTTGTAGTAGAACCGGCTAAATAGTGTAACTATTCAGCAAGTAATGCCTGGTATAAATCATAGTTCTCTGCATCAAAGCACACAAAAGTCACTTCTTCTATGGTACCATTACCTGAAAGAAATTCTTTAACTGTACCCACAGCTACTTCAGCCGCACCTTCCTTGGGGTAACCGTATATCCCGGTACTGATATTAGGGAAAGCAATGGTAGTAACACCATTTTCTACTGCCAAAGTGAGACTGTTTTTGTAGCAGTTGGCCAAAAGCGCCGGTTCGTTTTTATGGCCACCGTTCCAAACCGGCCCTACCGTATGGATAACATATTTTGCTGGCAGCTTACCCGCCGTAGTAATCACCGCTTCACCGGTTTTGCATTTGCCCTGACGGTTGCGTATTGCCCTGCATTCCTCCAACACTTCCGGGCCACCTGCACGGTGTATGGCACCGTCTACCCCACCACCACCAAGCAATGAGGAATTGGCTGCATTAACAATCGCATCAACCGCCACCTTAGTTATATCTCCCTGAATAAGCTTGATCTGTGCCAAAACTTTTAAAACTTCGTGTTTTTTTCAGCTTTCCAAAGGAAAGCCTTTGTGTTCATTAATACGAATACTTAGCGAACTTTGTGAAAACCTTGGTGTTCGTTGTGGTAAAAAACACACCCCTAACCCCTCTCAGAGAGGGGAACAGCTTCACTCAAATCTAAAAACAAATTCTGAATTTAATTTATCTGGAACAATGCGTTACTAAACAACAAGTTGCCGCTTTCCCAAAAACCACGGAACAACGGATTGTCTACCATATACACTACCTTGCCGCTGCCTTTATAATCTACGGCAAACGTTACGGTTTCGGCCAGTTTCCGTTTAAGGTTACCTCCAATAAACCCGAAACTCTTGTACCCTGACGGCACATAGGCCACATTCACTGCACCTTTAAGCAGCTGATAGGCTGTACCCGAAGTCTTCAGGCTAAAGTATTTATTGCCCAGGCCATAGCTAAGCGGATGGGTAGTGTCCAGTGTATTTTCTACAATAGCCCCCGATACCCCATTTGAAAGCTGTTCGCGCACCATATTGTCAAACGTATAAAAACGCGCATCAAGTGCAGCGGCTTCCGACCTTTTTTTAGAGGCTTCACGGCTTTCTTCGGTTGCAAAACGGGTAAGGTTGTACCCGGCACGGTCTTCAAACAGGTCCAGTGCGGTGCCTATGGCTATCACCTTGCCGCCCTGGCTTATGTAGCTGTCCAGCCTTGTTTTGTCGGTATCGCTAAAATCATAATAGCCTTCGGCCAATACTATCGTTGTAAAATCGTCAAGGTTAATGCCCCCGAAATTCTTCACATCCATGATACTTACAGGGTAACCCGCCATCTGGTCCATATAGAACCATACCTGCCCGAAATCAGTGCTGCTGATACCGTCACCCGAAAGCAACAGTACTTTCGGCGCTTTCAGAAGCGGATAGGCTTCTCCCCCCAGATCGCTGCCATTTACGGCATAGCCGCTGTCCAGCACTTCGTAGTCCTTTTTGCCATCCAGCATTACGCCCATGGTCTGTGCAAAGCCGGTGAGCTGCGGGTTGTCGCTTTTAAGTACTATAAGGTCGCCGGGGCTCATTTTTATCCCCCTGAACAATGCAGGCTTACGCGCGCTACGTACCTTAATCTTATTCTGGTGCAATAACGAAAGCACTTTTACAGCCGACCTCCCCGACCACGGAATGTAAAATGCAAATACATTCTCGTACTCCAGCTTGCCTTTATAGGTATAGTCTTTTTTAGTTTTGATTGATGCATATTTCTTTAGCGCATATGCCTCGGCGCCGTAGGCATGCGGCACATCCCAGGCGGTAATATCATACGAAAGGCTGTCGCTAAGGCGCTGTACCGGCTCAAACAATATCTGTGTCAGTATTGCCTTTGGTTGGTCGGCGGTTACAATAAGGTCGTTTGGCTCTACGGTAAAATCGTCTTCCTTGTCGGTAGTATAGCGGTAGCCGCTTAGTTTTTTGGTTTCATCTGCGTAGGCAAATTTTATCTTGTTGCGCGTAAGCAGCTGCACCAGTTCGGGCAGGCGGCCATTGTTCTTTACAATATACGTACGGTATTTCCCCTTAGGGTTTTCACGGCTGTCCTTAAAATACGCCCTGAAGTTGCGCATCAGCATGCTCTTTTTCCATGCGGCGGTTTCCACCACGCTCAGCATGGCTACGGTATGGTGGTCTATACGGTCCTGAAGGGTAAGGGTATTGCCGTTGTTCAGCTTTACAGCACGGCCAGCGCCAATACCGCCCTGTTCAAACGTCATGCCCACGGCACCGTTAAAGCTCGGGTAGGTATCGCCATAGCTTGGGTAAAACAGGTCGAATACCTCACGCGAATAATAATTCCAGCCTTTGGTATCAAACTTTTTAGAAGTCATTTGCCCTATGGCTTCATAGAAATCCTTTTGGCCTTTGGTAATAAAATCGTGCATAGGCTCAGCCGGCGGGGGAAAGAAATACGGGTCGTCATAACCCATTTCGTGCACATCGGCATGCACCATGGGCATCCACTGGTTGTACAGGGCTATACGCTGCTGCGATTCGGGTTGCACCTGCCATGCCCAGTCGCGATTCAGGTCGTACAGGTAATGGTTTTCACGCCCTCTCGGCCAGGGTTCCATGTGCTCACGGTCGTCCGGGTCCGGGTGCAGGTTGGCCCCGGTAATGCTGTGCAGCCAGTTGCCATAACGCGAAAAACCGTCGGGGTTCAGGCACGGATCCAGTATAATAATCATGTCCTTTAGCCATTCCTTCGTGTCTTTATTATCGGGATTTACTAATTGGTATGCCACATTCATAGAGCTTTCGGCAGCAGCAGGTTCGTTGCCGTGCACGTCAAAGCTCAGCCATACGATAAGTTTATCGGGTGCGGCAGCTTTCAGGTCTTCCAGCCCGGCAGCGGTAAGGTGGCCTTTGCGGATGTTTTCCAGTTCCTTCAGGTTTTCGGGTGTCGAAATAAAATACACGCTAAGGTTGCGCCCCTCGGCGGTTTGCCCATACACCTGCTGTTTTATCATATCAGAACTCTGTACCAGCTGCGCAAAATACGCCTCAAGCTGGTGGTAGTAAGTAACATGCCTGCCGTAGTCGGGCAGAAAGGTATCGGGACTTTTGGGTTGGGCAAAGGTAATCAGCGTATACAGGGAGACTAAGGCGGCCAGGATGTGCTTCATTGCGAATAGGGAATAGTTTGTACCAAATGTAAGGATTTACGGCGCCAATAAAAAATGAGCCACGAATTTCACGAATTTCGTTGATTCCGGAGGAGCGGCATATATAGGTGCCGCTTCTATCGATAGCGCGGATTTTCAATCACAAGTGTTCGAAACATGAATTTTATCTGTTAAAGAACCCCGGAGGGGTGGCATATCTATAGCTCTTGGATAGGTAAGAGTGAGCAGAGCTCCAGGGGAGCGGCATATTTATACGATTATATGCCGTTCCTCCGGAACTCCTTTGCTTGCCAAATCATTCATCTTGCTATAGATATACCGCTCCTCCGGAGCTGATGAAAGGTTTCGAACAGTTATGATTAAAAATCCGCGCTATCGGGGTTATTGGCAATACATTACTTCCTGAATTTGTGAAATTCGGGAAATTTGTGGCAAACCATAATAAGCACAACATTATTCCCCACACATGACTAAAGTCAGGCTTTTCGCTAATTATGCGGCCTACTTTTGACCTGTAATTCAAAACACAGGTTTTATGAAAAAACTAACTTTTGCTGTAATAGCCCTGGCGCTGTTCGGCTTTAACACCACTCAGGCACAAGAACAGGAAAACACTAATCCAAACGATTTTTACCGCTGGCAGGTGCGTATGCGTGCCGTGGGTGTAATACCGGCTGAAAGTGCCGATATTAGCACAATCGGTGGCGATGCCGCAATATCTAACAGCTACATCCCCGAACTGGATTTTACGTATTTCTTTACAAAAAACATAGCCGCCGAGCTGATACTGGGCACTACCAAGCATGATGTGCATACCACGGCTTCAGACATTTCTGCCATAGGCGGGCCTACAAGTACTGATGTAAACCTTGGCAGCGTGTACCTGCTGCCGCCTACCCTTACGCTGCAATACCATTTTTGCGCAGGCCAGGCCTTTAAACCGTACGTAGGCGCGGGTGTTAACTACACTATTTTTTACAATACCGAGGCCGGCACTACTGTAAAGGATGTAGAATATAACAACGCTTTTGGGTATGCATTCCAACTGGGGTTTGACTACAACATAAGCGACCGCTTTTTTATAAATGTTGATGCCAAACAAATATTCCTGAAAACCGATGTTACCGTAGATGCAAGCAACCTGGCCACAGGGCTGGAAATTCCTGCGAAGGTAGACATCAACCCGCTTTTACTTGGCGCGGGTATAGGATACCGTTTTTAGTTTTTGGAAAGCCAAATGATGGTTTTTGTGTAAGGTGAAAGCCGCTCTTGTGATGGGGAGCGGCTTTTTTGGTTATACGGTTATTTGGCAATGCGGTTATTCGATTGTTGTGGATTTGTGGATTTGTTGATTTGTTGATGTATTAATTTGGCAACATAAAATTGCGCGATAACGAATCAACTATGTCCGAGTGAAGCTGCTCCCTCTCTTTTGGAGTCCCGATAGCTATCGGGAGGAGAGAGGCTTACACCTTATGCAACGCCGTTATAAGCAAATCAATATCTTCTTTGGTATTAAAATGGCTCAGGGATATACGCAGCGAGGGTTTCTTCACCTCATCTTCAGGTAATATTTCCTTCAGTACGTGCGAAGGTTTTATGCTGCCGCTTTGGCACGCACTGCCTCGGGACACCGCCACACCCTGCATGTCAAGGCTAAAGAGTATCATGCCGGTTTTATCATCCGGCAACGGAAACTGTATGTTGGCCATGTTATAAAACAGCTTCCCCGCCCCCTGCCCGTTTATTTTATATCCCGGGAAATGGGCATCAAGTTGGGCATACAGGTATTCTTTTAATGCCGTAATGTAGGCGCGTTCCTCGTCAAGGTGTTTGTACGAAAGTTCCAGCGCCTTAGCCATTCCCGTTACCTGGTGTACGGGTTCGGTACCGGGGCGCAGCCCTTTTTCCTGTTCGCCGCCAAAAAGTATCGGCTGCATGGGCAGGTTCTTACGGATGAATGCAAAACCAATCCCCTTAGGTCCGTGGAACTTGTGTGCACTTGCTGTAATAAAATCTACCGGAAGGGTTTTAAGGTCGAGTTCCGTTTTACCTACCGACTGTACTGTATCGCTATGGAAATATGCCTTGTACTGGTGGCACAGGTTGCCCATAGCAACCAAATCAAGCACCACTCCTGTTTCGTTATTTACATGCATAAGGCTTACTAAAGTAGGTACATCCTCCTGTAAAAGCGTTTCAAGGTGAGCCGGGTCGGGCAGGCCGCCGGGCAGCAGGTTTACGTATTCGGCAGTAATGCCTAACTCCGCCGAAAGCTCGTGCACAGTATTCAACACCGCATGATGTTCGGTGGTACTGCTGATGATGCGCTTAATGCCCAGCGCCTTTACCGCACTGCGCAGTAAAAAATTATTTGCCTCAGTACCGCCGCTCGTAAAAATAATTTCACGTGCTTCGGCGTTAAGGTAACGGGCTATGTCCTTGCGGGCCGTTTCCAGCAGTACCTTAGCCCCGCGCCCAAAGCTGTGCGTAGACGAGGCATTGCCGTATTCGGCCAGCGTATGGGCTATTTCGTGTACTACTTCGGGCCGCAGCGCCGTAGTAGATGCGTTATCGAGATAAGCTTTTTTCATTGCTGCAAAGTTAGCTAATTTTGGTTTTACCGCCATTAGAAGCATAAGCATAGCCACTAATTACACAAATTAACCGAATTTGGCCTGTGCTGCATGATTAACATTAGTGAAGATTCGTGGAATTCGTGGCTTTATAAAAAAAAACGCATGGAATGCGTGCCGGGAAGCTAATTGCGAAAAGCTTTCTGTAAACCGTTAAAAACATTATTTTTGCCATTAAAATAAAACCTATGAAAAAAATATTCGCGCTTATCGCCTGCATGATGCTGCTTACAGCCTGCGACGACGGAGAGCTTACCTTTAATACCTTTAACTTTGAGGGCGACCCCCTGCCTTGTGATTTTGCCGAAAACACCTATATTACTGTAAACGAAAACGAGGTACTGATACTGAGATTTGACGATGATGACCTGCTGAATGTAGAACACGGGGCATTACCAGTAACCCTTAGCGAAGGCAATATAGAATACCGCGTATATAACAGCAGCGGCCTTACCACCAGCAATATCTGCGGCGACCTGGACAACCCAAACCTTTCGGTACGCGAAACCTGGGAAGGCAGTGGCAACCTTACCATAACCACTACAAAATCAGTTGACGCACAGGGCATGGTTACCTACTACCACTCTATAAACCTTATAGATGTAAGCTTTACCCAGGGCGAAAAAACCATACGTGTACAGGACAACTACCTGGGCCAGATAAAAAAACCGATAGGCTTTTACTTTGATTTTGCTGAGGGTACAGAGGAATCAAACCTGTTTTCGGCATGTACCAGTGAAAAGTATTTCCTTAACAACACGAATTCTAACGACGAAGTAATACTGCTTAACATACCTGAAGAGAGTATACCTACCACTACGGGTATAACCAATCCTCCGATTACACTTAGCGTAGATAATGATGGCGTATATTTCACATTCATAAAATACAGCAGTACCGGCCTTAGCCCTGAAATTATTTGTAATGGTAATGTGCTAAGCCCCGTACCTGAACAAATATGGGCTACCCAATCGGGCCAGCTTATTATAGATACCCAAAGCGTGGGCGGGGAACTTGTACACATAATGTACCTGAAAAACGCTGTGTTTTATAACACCCTGAGTAATGGCGAAACCTTTGCCCCTGAGGGCAATACCGATGACCCTACCGGCGGCACAGAAGATGTGTACTACCTGGGCAGGTTTGTACCATAACACCAATAAACTACCTGTATATAAAAAACAGTAAGCCCCGCATTGTAGCGGGGCTTACTGTTTTTATATGAAGTATCAACTTAACTCTCAGGGTTTTCATCGCCGGTAACCTGGCCTTCCTTTACGGCTTCGGCTCCTACATATATCAAGGTACCGTGGTTTTTAAGCGAATACCCTTTATCTGAATGCAGTGACCACGCACCGTTTACGTAGATATTATCGGCTTTCTTTTTAAGGATAACCGAAGTCTGCGTATCGGGCAGGTACAGTTCGGCATTTTCTTTTTCTTCATCAAAAACCACAAACGCACTCTTTACCGCACTTTCATCTTCCACTTTTTCTACCGAGTTCAGCCTGTAGGCATCTTCCACCGGGCGTATGCAGTCGTTTTTCAGCACACTCCACCTGTACCCTGCCGAAATCACACAGCCGTTTTTGTCCGTTTCCGTTTCGGTACCCATAACCTTAGTGGTATCGGCCTTTGCGGTTTTAGCACTGTCGTCTTGCTTTTTCAGTATATAATCGCAAGACACCAGGCTGCAACAGGCCATGAGTAACAGTAAAGGCTTTTTCATCAATCGTATCTTAATATGGAATATAAAATTACGCTTTTTTATTTAACTGTACCGGCGTACAGCGTAGATTGTATGGTTTCGTAAGTAACCTTGCCGTCGCTTTCTACAAAGTAGCGGATAAGCACATCGCCCCAGGCAGTACCGTTGCTAAAATCGGCTATTATCCACCTGTGGTTTAGCACCTTTACGTGGTTTATAAGGAATTTTTGTCCGTTTAGCGGTTCATTTTGCGTTAGCGGATTGCCCTGCGGGTTGGTATTCAGTTCCATGATACCATCTTTCACTTTGGCTTCCAGTGCCGGGGTATCCATAAAGCCGCCATCGGCAAAATAGTCTACCACATTGTCATTTCCCTGCATAGAAAAATAACCGGCATCTTCCTGCATGGCCTTAAGGCTGTCGCGCGATGATTTCAGTTGTTTCTCTATACCTGCCACGCGTTTAGCTTCGTACTTGGTTTGCCCGGTAAGGTACATATAGGTAAACAGGTTAATGCACACCGAAAAAACAAACAGGTACAGGAATAAATTCTTCTTCATTTTATAAGGTAATTTGAAGGTTATCGTAAGCTAAAAATACATTTTCGGGCAGCTGCGCCGATACTTCCGCATGGAAGCCGAGCATGTGACTTATGTGGGTAATATAGGTTGTTTCGGCCTGTATGCGACCTATCATTTCCAGGGCTTCCTCCAGGTTCAGGTGGTTGTCGTGCGGTTCTACACGCAGCGCGCTGATAACCAAAACCTTGAGACCCTTTAATTTTTCAATGTCGCTTTCGGGTATTGTCTTTACATCAGTAAGGTAGGCAAAATCGTCTATACGGTACCCGAAAATAGGCAGTTCGCCATGCATTACCGTTATGGGCAGCACCGTTTTATTGCCTATGGTAAAGGGTTCGTCATCGCGTACCTCGTTTATAGCCACGGTAGGCACACCTGGGTACTTTTCGCCTTCCTTAAATATATAGTCAAAACGTTTTTTAAGGCCGTCTATTACACGAGCATGTGCATAAATGGGAATATCGCCCTGGCGGAAGAAAAACGGGCGGATGTCATCGAGCCCGGCAGTATGGTCGGCATGCTCATGGGTATACAATATACCGTCGAGTTGTGTACAGCCGCTGGTAAGCATCTGTTGGCGGAAATCGGGTCCGCAATCTATTACATACGAGTGGTTTTCCCAGGTAATCCACACCGAAACCCTGAGGCGTTTATCCCTTTGGTCGGTGCTCAGGCACACAGGATGCGTACTCCCTATAATGGGTATGCCCTGCGATGTACCGGTACCAAGAAACCAAACGTTCAAAACTGTGTATTTTTTCTACAAAAATAGCATTATTTGTTTTATAAAACGCAGTGATTTCCTAACTTTGCAACATATCTTTCAGCGCTATGAAATTTTCAGATAACGAAATCAAAGTAAAAGGCGACCGCGAAATAACCCTGGTACCGTCTATTAAGGATAAAGCACTGCGTATCAACCTGAACGAGAACATTTACGGCACCTTTGCCGAAATTGGCGCAGGGCAGGAAACCGTAAGGCACTTTTTCCGTGCGGGTGGTTCATCAGGTACCATCGCAAAAGCGATGTCGGCCTATGACAAAGATTTCAGCGATGCGATATACGGCATTGAATATGACGGGCGCTACGTTACCGAAAGCCGCCTGAAAAAAATGCTGGGCCACGAGGTGCGCATTATGGAAGAAAGGCTTAACCGCGACAAGCACCCCAGCAAAGTATTTTTCAGCTATGCCAATACGGTTGCTACCATAGACTTTGCAAAACAGTTTAAAGGCCACGGCTGGGTGGGTATACGCTACCAGATAGAGCCGGATGAAGACTACAACGAAATTACCCTGCACATACGTTTTAAGGAAACCGATGCACGCCTGCAACAGGAAACCCTGGGCATACTTGGCGTAAACCTTATATACGGCGCATTTTATAAATACAACGACCCCAAGAAGCTGCTGCGCTACCTGTATGACCACCTGGATAAAGACCAGCTGGAAATAGATACCATCAACTTCAGTGGGCCGCGCTTTGCCGATGTAGACAACAGGCTTATGAGCCTTCAGCTGGTAAAGAACGGCATGACCGATGCGGTAATGTTCGACCCGAACGGGCACAACGTACTGCCTGCCGCCGTACTGTACAAAAAGAACATACTGGCACTTAGGGGTAGTTTCCGCCCGGTAACCAAGGTAAACATGGATATGTATGAAAAGGCATACCAAATGTTCCTTGAAGAAAACAAAGTAGACAAAGCCAATACCCTTGTGGTATTTGAAATAACCCTGAGCAACCTTCGCAGCGAAGGCGAGATAGACGAACGCGACTTCCTGGACCGTGCCGAGCTGCTGTGTTCTATGGGGCAAACGGTAATGATATCTAACTTCCAGGAGTACTACCGCGTGGTAGAATACTTCAGCGCGTATACCAAAGCCCGTATGGGCCTTGCCATGGGCGTGAGCAACCTGGTAGATATATTTGACGAGAAATACTACCGCCACCTTAGCGGGGGCATACTGGAAGCATTCGGTAAGCTGTTCTACCGCGACCTTAAGGTGTACCTGTACCCTATGAAGGATGAAGAAGGCAATGTGGTAGACTCAGAAAACCTTATGGTGCACCCGCGTATGAAGGAGCTTTACAAGTTCTTTAAGTTTAACGGCAAGGTAATAGACATCACCGATGTGGACACCGACCTTCTGAACATCTTCAGCCGCGAAGTACTCAAACTGATAAGCAAAGGGAAACCGGGTTGGGAACCTATGCTACCTGCAGGTATCTCTGAAATTATAAAGCAAAACCATCTCTTTGGCTACGACCCGAAAAAGGAACCTGCCGAACAGGTATAAAAATATTTTGATTGATGAAGCTGCCTGAAAGGGCAGCTTTTTTTATGGATTTCACCACAAGGGACACGAAGTTTTTTCACGAAGGGCACTACGAAGTTGAAGTTATCCGCCGTTAGCGGAAGGACACAAAGCCGGTGCGCAAAGCCCCGTGAACTTCAATCCCATAATTGGGATTGTAATCTTAGCCTAACATAACACTGTATTACCTTGTGTACTCCGTGAGAAAACCTGGTGTACCTTGTGGTAAAATTAAAAGAGGCAATATTAAACCTTAGCCCTTGTAGTAAATACAATAACCAGCAGTGCCATAAGCGCCACAAATAAAAACGACACCCTTAGGTTAAAAGCATCGGCGAGGAAGCCAATAATAGGCGGCCCTATAAGGAATCCTAAAAAGCTGATGGTACTCACCGCCGCAATTGCAGGCCCCGGCGCCATGGTAGTGCTTTTACCTGCCACGCTGTATACCAGCGGCACTACGCTGGATATACCTGCACCTATAAGCATAAAACCTATTATTGCAGGAACCAGGTACGGGAATGCTATGGCAATAGCAAGCCCGCTAAGGCTCAGCATACCGCTTAGCTGTAACGTACGTTTCAGGCCGAAACGCGCTGCAAAACCATCAGCAACAAAACGCCCGGTAGCCATCATGCACATACCGGCTGTAAAGCCAAGCCCGGCATTGGCATCATTGGCAAGCACCACTTTTTTAAAGTAAATCGTTGTCCAGTCAAACATCGTACCTTCTACCACCATAGAGCAGAATGCAATAAGCCCAAGCGTGATAAGCGCAGCATCGGGTTTGGTAAACGCCGATTGTTTTTTCTCCCCCGAACCCTTATCGTCGTTCAGGTAACGCCAGCAGATAAATACCGAACCTACCGTTACTACAGCAATAAACACAAAGTGCATAAACGGCGGTACCTTCTGCCCTATCATAAACGTGCCGATACCCCCGCCTATAAACCCGGCCAGGCTCCACACCCCGTGGAATGATGCCATTATCGGTTTCTTATACAACAACTCAGTGGCCACCGCTTGTGCGTTTACCGATACGTTTACCGCATTGCTGCAAAACCCAAACACCATAATATTCAGCGCCAGCAGGTACATATTAGGCATCAGCCCCAGCCCTATTAACGAGGTTCCGTACGCAGCAAGCGCAGTACATACTACTTTGCGGCTGCCGAAACGGCTTACCCCCCAGCCCGAAACCGGTAGCGAAAGCATAAGCCCCACAGGCATGGCAAACAATACGGCGCCAAACTGCCCGTCAGATATGGAAAGCTTTTCCTGTATGGTAGCTATACGCGATGCCCAACTGCTGAAGCAAAGCCCTGCCATAAAAAACATGGCTGCCACAGCCCTCCGTATAATAGCGGGTTGATATTTTTGTGTCATTTTGAAACAATGATAATTAGTCTGCAAAGATAAAATTACAAGTGTAACTTTTACAATTATTATTTGGTTTCCCCTATTTGTAAAAATTATTTAGCGCAAGCACAGCCGCAAAGATACCCTTAACTATACAATTAACAATTCTGTAAGAGTAGTCAGTGCCAATTATTTCCGTAATGTTAATTATCGGGCTAAAAATTACAGAGTCAATATTTTTTTGGTAAAACACTTGTATATGTGAAAAAATTAGTGTTATTTCGACACTTATTATTTTATAACTTCTTTAACAGTTATAATACACACACAATTACAAGTAAAATTTCGGGCCGTTAGCCCATAAACAAACATCAAAATTTTTACCATCAGTTATGATAAACTTAAAGACATTCGAAGTATGGTTTGTTACCGGAAGCCAGAACCTTTATGGCGAGGAAACACTAAAACAAGTTGCAGCCCACTCACAGGAACTGGCCAAAGGCCTTGATGCCAGCGGAAACATACCTGTAAGGGTGGTATACAAGCCTACCGTAAAATCTACACAGGAAATATACGATACACTTGTAGCTGCCAATACTGCCGAGAATGTAATAGGTGTTATCGCATGGATGCACACCTTCTCCCCTGCCAAAATGTGGATACGCGGCCTTGCTGCGCTTAAAAAGCCGCTACTGCACCTGCACACGCAGTTTAACCGCGACATTCCTTGGAATTCTATAGATATGGATTTCATGAACCTAAACCAAAGCGCCCACGGCGACCGTGAGTTTGGTTTTATGGTATCGCGCCTGCGCAAAAACCGTAAGGTAGTTGTAGGCCACTGGCAAGACCCTGAAGTAGAAAAACAAATAGGCGACTGGAGCCGTGCAGCAGCAGGCTGGTACGACTGGCAAGGTGCTAAAATAGCCCGTTTTGGCGATAACATGCGCTTTGTAGCCGTAACAGACGGTGATAAGGTAGAAGCCGAGCTTCAGTTTGGTTTCTCTGTAAACAGCTATGGTATTGGCGACCTAGTGGCCCTTATCGATGCGGTTACAGACGAGCAGATAAAAGAACAGATTGCAGTATACAACGCTGAGTACACCGTAGCAGACGACCTTAAAGAAGGTGGTGCACGTTATTCTTCAGTTTTTGAAGCAGCCCGCATTGAAGTTGCCCTGCGCAAGTTCCTTGTAGACGGTGGCTTTGTTGGCTTCTCAGATACATTTGAAGACCTGCACGGTATGGTACAGCTTCCGGGCCTTGCAGTACAAAGGCTTCTTGCCGAAGGCTTTGGCTTTGCCGGTGAAGGCGACTGGAAAACCGCTGCCCTTGTGCGCGCATTTAAAGTGATGGGTGCCGGACTTGAAGGCGGTAACGGCTTTATGGAAGACTACACCTACCACTTCGACCCGAACAACGAACTTGTTCTTGGTTCGCACATGCTTGAAATTGATGCCTCACTTGCCGCTACCAAGCCAAGCCTTGAGGTACACCCGCTTGGAATCGGCGGAAAAGCAGACCCAGCACGCCTTGTGTTTAACGTAGCCGGTGGTGCTGCACTAAACGCTTCTATTATAGACGTGGGTAACCGTTTCCGTATGATTGTAAACGAAGTAGAAGCCGTAGAAGTAGAAAACGAACTACCGAAACTACCGGTAGCACGCGTACTGTGGAAACCGCTTCCTGATATGAAAACAGGTTGTGCCGCATGGATCTACGCCGGTGGCGCACACCACACTGCCTATAGCCAGAACCTTTCTGCCGAGATAATCCAGGACTTTACAGAAATGGCCGGTATAGAGTTTATCCGCATTGGCAAAGGCACCACTATAGACAGCATTAAAAACGAGTTAAGGTGGAACGATGCAGCGTTTAAATAAAACGTTGTAGCATTTATGTAAAATTTTTATGTGCCTATGATAGATTTTAATACTATCTTAGGCACCGCTATAACCAAAATCCTTAACACACACAAATTATGGGCAACTTTGCTACTATAGATTATGTAATTTTTATCGTGTATTTCTTCCTTGTTGCAGGCTATGGCTACTGGGTATACCGCAACAAGAAAAGCACAGAAGAAAACGTATCAGACTCAAAAGACTTTTTCCTTGCCGAAGGCTCACTTACATGGTGGGCTATCGGTGCATCATTGATTGCGTCTAACATTTCTGCAGAACAGTTTATCGGGATGAGCGGTAACGGTTTTGTGGTGGGTGTAGCCGTAGCGGCTTACGAATGGATAGCCGCACTTGCACTTATTATTGTGGCCGTATGGTTTATACCGGTGTATCTTAAAAACAAGATATTCACCATGCCGCAATTCCTGGAAAGCAGGTATAACCAGACTACCAGCCTTATCATGTCGGTATTCTGGCTGTTCCTTTACGTATTCGTAAACCTTACTTCTATTTTGTACCTGGGCGCAATCGCTATAGCCGGTATTGCCGGACCCGAGTACTTCCACATCATTGTAATAGCCATGGCCATATTCTCATTGGTAATTACACTGGGTGGTATGAAGGTTATCGGTTTTACCGACGTAATACAGGTAGTAGTGCTTGTAGTAGGAGGCCTTGCCACTACTTATATAGCACTTACTAAAGTAGGTGAACACTTCGGCCTTGGCCCTGATGCCCTTGCAGGCTTTAACGCCATGGTACAGGATGCGCCGGAGCACTTTAAGCTGATGGTAGACAAACCTACAGCTGCTTCGCCACAGGCAGATATAAACAAATACCTTATGCTTCCGGGCATAGCCATGTATTTTGCAGGTATCTGGATTGTAAACCTTAACTACTGGGGCTGTAACCAATACATCACCCAACGTGCCCTTGGAGCCGACCTTAAAACGGCACGTACCGGTATCCTTTTTGCAGGTTTCATGAAGCTTGCCATGCCGGTTATCGTTATGCTTCCGGGTATTGCTGCTTATGTACTGTATAAAAACGGTGCACTTCAATCTGAAATGGGTATAGGCGAAGCCTTTAAGGCAGACAACGCTTACTCTGCGGTACTTACCTTCCTTCCTACAGGCCTTAAAGGGCTTTCGGTAGCGGCGCTTACTGCTGCTATTGTGGCATCGCTTGCAGGTAAGGCAAACAGTATCTCTACCATCTTTACACTGGATATTTACCAACGCTATATCAACAAAGAAGCTTCTGAAAAGAAACTGGTTATCGTAGGCCGTCTTGCCATCCTTGCGGCAATCGTATTCTCGGTAGGCCTTACCTGGAACGACGCACTGGGCATAGGCGGTGAAGGTGGTTTCACTTTCATCCAGAAATATACCGGCTTCTTCAGCCCGGGTGTATTTGCCATGTTCCTATTAGGTATGTTCTGGAAACGTACTACAGGCTCAGCAGCTGTAGCGGGTGTAATAGCGGGCTTCGTGCTTTCTATCTTCTTCAACAGCTTTGCAGTAGATGTATTCGGCCCTGAAACCCTGCTTTGGACAGCTTATAAAAATGCAGCAGGCGTATACGAAATACCATTCCTTATCTGTATGGGCTGGGCATTTGTATTCACCATGCTGCTTATGATAGTAATGAGCCTTACCGGCCCGAAAATCAACCCGAAAGCGTTCCAACTGGATACCAAGATGTTCCGTGTGGAGCCGTCTACACTGGCGCTTATCGTGGTAACACTGCTTTGCTTAACGGCCCTGTATGTAAAATACTGGTAATTAACGAACTTTAACTCACACAATATGAAGTTTTTTATTGACACCGCTAACCTTGCCCAGATAAAGGAGGCCCATGAAATGGGGATTCTGGACGGCGTTACCACCAACCCTTCGCTTATGGCTAAGGAAGGCATAACAGGCCACGAAAATATTATTAACCACTACAAGGCAATCTGCGAAATTACTGATGGCGACGTAAGTGCCGAGGTTATCGCTACAGATTTTGAAGGCATGATACGCGAAGGCGAAGCCCTTGCTGCACTGCATGAGCGTATAGTGGTAAAACTACCGATGATTAAAGACGGTGTAAAAGCCGCTAAATATTTCTCTGAAAAGGGCATTAAAACTAACGTTACCCTGGTATTCTCTGCCGGGCAGGCACTGCTTGCCGCTAAGGCGGGTGCCACGTATGTATCGCCGTTCCTGGGCAGGCTGGATGACATCTCTACAGATGGCCTTAACCTGATTGAGGAAATACGCCTTATATATGATAACTACGGTTATGAAACGCAAATCCTGGCTGCTTCTGTACGCCACGCTATGCACATTGTAAACTGTGCCAAGATAGGTGCCGATGTTATGACAGGCCCGCTTAGCGCAATGACTGCCCTGCTTAAACACCCGCTTACCGATAACGGCCTTGCACAATTCCTTGCAGACCACGCGGCAGCGGCTTCTAAAAACGCTTAATATTTTATGGAAAAAATAACCGATATTAAAAAACTTGAGGCTGTAGCAAGCCAGGTACGCCGCGACATAGTGCGTATGGTACACGGCTGCCAGAGTGGCCACCCGGGTGGTTCACTTGGTTGTGCCGACTACGTAACGGCGCTGTACTTTAACGCTATGGACCGCAAAGAAGGCTTTGATATGGATGGTAAGGGCGAAGACCTTTTCTTCCTTTCTAACGGCCACATCTCTCCCCTGTTTTACAGTGTGCTTGCCCACGCAGGCTACTTCGATAAAGCTGAGCTTGCCACATTCCGTAAGCTTGATTCACGCCTTCAGGGCCACCCTACCACGCATGAGCACCTACCGGGTGTACGCATTGCGTCGGGTTCGCTTGGCCAGGGCATGAGCGTGGCTGTGGGCGCTGCCCTTGCCAAAAAACTTAACGGTGATAACAAGCTTGTATATGCACTTTTTGGTGACGGCGAGCTTCAGGAAGGCCAAATCTGGGAAGCGGCTATGTTTGCACCGCACAACCGTGTAGACAACCTTATCTGTGCCGTAGACTACAACGGCCAGCAGATAGACGGCCCTACCAGCCAGGTACTTTCACTGGGCGACCTTAAGGCTAAATTTGCAGCATTCGACTGGACAGTTCTTGAAAGCGAAGGTAACGACATGGCGACGATAGTAGCCAAGCTTGCCGAAGCTAAAGAGCTTACCGGCCAGGGCAAACCTATTGTTATCCTGCTTAAAACAGGTATGGGCCACGGTGTGGACTACATGATGGGAAGCCACAAATGGCACGGTGCAGCCCCTAACGATGCACAGCTTGAAGCAGCATTAGCGCAACTTGAGGAAACGCTTGGCGATTATTAATTTAAAGATTGAAAAATTTAAACATTGAAAGATTCGTAGTGATGGATAGCATCCTGAATTTTTAAATCTTTCAATCATTAAATTCTTAAATGAAGAACAAATGAAAAAATATACCTATACAGAATCAAAAGATACGCGCTCGGGCTTTGGGGCCGGATTGCTTGAAGCAGGCAGGAAAAACGAAAACGTGGTGGCGCTTTGTGCCGACCTTGTTGCCTCGCTGAAGATGCAGGACTTCATTAACGAGTTCCCGGAGCGTTTTATACAGGTGGGTATTGCCGAAGCCAACATGATAGGCATGGCGGCAGGCCTTACCATAGGTGGTAAAATTCCGTTTACCGGAACGTTCGCCAACTTCTCTACCGGCCGTGTATACGACCAGATACGCCAATCTGTAGCGTATTCAGATAAAAACGTAAAAATATGTGCTTCTCACGCGGGCCTTACCCTTGGTGAAGACGGTGCAACCCACCAGATACTGGAAGACATCGGCCTTATGAAGATGCTTCCGGGCATGACGGTTATTAACCCATGCGATTACAACCAGACAAAAGCCGCTACTATAGCTATTGCAGAGCACGAGGGCCCTGTATACCTGCGTTTCGGCCGTCCGGTAGTGCCTATCTTTACTGATCCTGACCAAAAGTTTGAAATCGGTAAGGCATGGATGGTAAACGAAGGTGCCGATGTATCGATATTCGCTACAGGCCACCTGGTTTGGGAAGCTATTAAAGCCGGCGAAACCCTTGCCGAGCTGGGCATTGATGCAGAAATCATCAACATCCACACCATTAAGCCGCTTGATGCTGAGGCAGTACTTAAATCAGTAGCCAAAACCGGCTGCGTGGTTACTGCCGAAGAGCACAACCGCCTTGGCGGCCTTGGCGATAGCATAGCGCAGCTGCTTGCTACAAACAACCCTGTACCACAGGAGTACGTTGCCGTAAACGACAGTTTCGGCGAAAGCGGAACCCCTGCACAGCTAATGACCAAATACGGCCTTGATGCAGAACACATCGTGAAAGCCGTACAAAAGGTTATTGCACGTAAAAAATAATATCCGAAAAACCATTTATTAAATTCAACCGAAAGCCATTTTACTGAACCAACGGTTCTTTAAAGTGGCTTTTATTTTACAAACTCACGCAAACGTTTTATTAATCAAACCTCTTAAAAACAATGAAAAAACACGTGAGCGTAGCCACACTGTTATTAGTGCTGGCTTCCTGCGGTTCGGGCAGCAAAACCACCGAAACCGTAACCAGCCCAAACGGTAAGCTTGTTACCGAAATTGGCGTAAACAAAAACAACAGGGCATGGTACCTGGTAAAAAAAGACGGCAAGGTAGTAATAGATACTTCTGCTGTGGGCATCATCAGGAAAGATGCTGCTTTCTTCGATAACCTGAAGCTGGTATCGGCTACCGATAACGGTAAAATAACCGACAGCTACAAAATGCTGCAGGGTAAAAAAACCGACATTACCTATACGGCAGACCAAAAGGTGATCCACCTTGAAAACGATAAGGGTGAAAAGATGGACGTTATCTTTAACGTGTCAGACAATGGTGTGGCATTCCGCTATGCATTCCCCGATGCATCAGACGATGTAAAATACATCACCGAAGAGAAGACCTCATTTAACTTTATAAAAGATGCCAAAGCATGGCTGCAACCGCTTAGCGAGGCCAAAACCGGGTGGGAACACACCAACCCGTCTTACGAGGAATACTACCAGATGGGCGTACCCGTAGATACTAAATCGCCTATTGGTCAGGGTTGGGTTTTCCCGGCGCTGGTTAACGAGGGCGATACCTGGCTTGCCGTTACCGAAACCGGCCTGGGCAGTAACTACTGCGCATCGCACCTTGACTATAATAAAGAGCTTGGCGCCCTTAAAATCGTATTCCCGCAGGATGCAGAGCGTTTTGCTAAAGATGCAGCGCTGTACCCTGAATCTAAAACACCGTGGGAAACCCCTTGGCGTACCATAGCCATAGGCAGCCTTAATGAAGTGGCTGAATCTACCCTGGGTACCGACCTTGCAGATAAGGCCGTAACAGACGATACCGCATTTGTACACCCGGGTATTTCGTCATGGAGCTGGGCGATACTAAAGGACAATTCGGTTAACTACGAAACCACCAAACAGTTTATAGACTATGCGCAGAAAATGCACTGGCTGTACTGCCTTATTGATGCCGACTGGCACAAGCGCATTGGCATCGACAAGATAAAAGAACTTGTGGCGTATGGCAAAGAGCATAATGTAAAGCTGATACTATGGTACAACTCGGCGGGCGACTGGAATACGGTGCCTTACGGGCCAAAGGATAAATTCCTTACTGCCGAAAGCCGCGAGAACGAATTTAAGTGGCTGCACGATACCGGTATTGCAGGGGTTAAAATTGACTTCTTTGGCGGTGACGGGCAAAGCATGATTGCCTATTACCACGAGATACTAAAGTCGGCACTGAAGCACCAGATACTGGTGAACTTCCACGGGGCTACCCTGCCGCGCGGCTGGCAGCGCACCTACCCTAACCTGATGACCATGGAGTCTATAAAAGGGTTTGAGTTCATTTCGTTTGAGCAAAAAGTTGCCGATGAGTCGCCGTCGCACATGGCGTTGCTACCGTTTACGCGCAACCTGTACGACCCTATGGACTTCACCCCTATGGCGCTGGATAAAATACCGAACATCAACCGCAGGACAACCAGCGCATTTGAGTTGGCACTGCCTACGCTGTTCCTTTCGGGTATACAGCACCTTGCCGAAATCCCGGAAGGCATGGCAAAAATGCCTGATTATGTGCAGGAATACCTAAAGAACATCCCTGTAGCCTGGGACGAAACCAAGCTCCTGGCGGGCTATCCGGGTAAGGATGTGGTAATGGCGCGCCGCAAAGGCGATACCTGGTTTATAACCGGCGTTAACGGCGAAAACAAGGCCAAAGACCTTACCATAGACCTGTCATTCATTAAAAAAGGCGGTTACAAAATTACCGATGGCAACGGACAGCTTTTCGAAAAAACTGCCATAAAACCGGCCAAAACCACTGTACCGCTAAAACCATACGGCGGCTTTGTAATGAAGTTTTAATAACCAATTATCATACGTTGTGAGACAGCCCTTCGGGGCTGTTTTTTTGTTATTTTGCTCTGCTTTTCAACACCGCTTCAATATCTTCTAACGTAAATCCCTTTGCCCTGAGTAGTACCAAAAAGTGGAATAGCAGGTCGGCCGACTCGTTTTTAAACAATTCATCGTTGTTGTCCTTGGCTTCAATAACTACCTCTATGGCCTCCTCGCCTACTTTCTGGGCAACTTTGTTGATGCCACGTTTTAATAGCGAATTGGTATACGAGCTTTCATCGCCACTCTCAGCACGGCTGGCAATGGTTTGCTCAAGTTGATAAAGAAAACCTTTGGCAGTACCCTCGCCAAAACAAGTCTGCGTACCGGTATGGCATACTACGCCTGCGGGTTGCACCTGTATCAGTAGCGTATCGTTATCACAATCAATCTTTATATCTTTTACAGTAAGATAATTACCGGATGTTTCACCCTTTGTCCACAGCCTGTTCTTACTGCGGCTGAAAAACGTTACGCGCCCTTCTGACTGGGTTTTGGCAAGGGCTTCGGCATTCATATAGCCCAGCATCAGCACCTGAGTTGTGGCATAATCCTGTATAATCGCGGGAATCAATCCCCCTGTTTTATCAAAATCGGGTTGTATCATCGTATGGGTATGTTTAGTTGTTTCAGGTATTTTTTTAAATCGGGTATGGCAAGTTCTCCATAATGGAACAGGCTTGCCGCCAGTGCTGCCGTAGCTTCAGTTTGGCTAAAAACCTCAGCAAAATGCTCCCTGCTGCCCGCCCCTCCCGAAGCAATTACAGGTATGGTGGTTACGGCACACACCTCATTCAGCAAATCAATAGCAAAACCGCTTTTGGTACCGTCCTTATCCATTGAGGTAAGCAGTATTTCGCCTGCACCCAGTTGCTCTGCCTGCTGCGCCCATTCGGTAACCGAAAGTCCTGTAGCCGTGCGTCCACCGCTTACGTACACTTCCCAAAAGCCGTTGGTACGTTTGGCATCTATGGCAACCACCGCCGCCTGGCAGCCCAGGTTATCGGCAATTTCTTTAATCAATTGCGGATTTTTTACTGCCGACGAGTTCAGGCTTACCTTGTCTGCCCCACTACGTATAAGGTATTCAGCATCTGCGGCGATGTTTATCCCCCCGCCTACTGTAAACGGTATATTAATTTGCGATGCCACTTCCGTAACCAGTCCGGCAAGTGTTTTACGTTTTTCTACGGTAGCGGTTATGTCCAGGAACACGAGTTCATCGGCACCTTCGGCAGCATAGCGGGCAGCAAGTTCAACAGGATTACCGGCATCCGTTAGCCCCACAAAGTTGACGCCCTTTACCACACGCCCATCCTTTATGTCAAGGCAGGGAATTATCCGTTTTTTTAGCATAATTGTGAGAGTTGGGTTAACGTAATATTACCTTCATAAATAGCCTTGCCAATGATAGCACCGCTACAGCCCAGTTCTTTTAGCCGTATAACATCATCTATTGAACTAATACCGCCACTTGCAATGAGTCCAATTTTCGTTTCTTCCAATATCTCGCTATACAGTTCAAACGACGGCCCCTGTAACATACCGTCTTTACTGATATCGGTACAAATTACCGAGGTAATACCTTTCTGTTCGTAACCTTTTATAAAGTCCAACACATCCAGTTCACTTTCCTGTTGCCAACCGTTAGTGGCCACAAAACGGTTACGGCAATCGGCACCCAAAATGATTTTATCGGCACCGTATTTTTCAAGCCAATTGTATACTGTTTCCGGCTGCTTTACCGCAATGCTACCCGCAGTAACCTGCGCTGCACCACTATTAAACGCTATGGTAATATCTTCATCGGTTTTAAGGCCCCCGCCAAAATCAACTGAAAGCTTTGTTTGCGTTGCAATGGCTTCCAATACTTTATAGTTTGTAATTTTTCCCTGTTTGGCGCCATCAAGGTCTACCACGTGCAGGTAGCGTATACCGGCAGCCTCAAACATTTTTGCAACCGCCACGGCGTCTTCGTTGTATACTTTCTTTTGGGCATAATCGCCTTGGGTAAGGCGCACGCATTTGCCGTCTATTATATCTATGGCCGGAATGATTTTCATAATACTAAAAAGTTTTTAAGCAGTTGTTCGCCCGCAGTACCCGATTTCTCGGGGTGGAACTGCACAGCGTAAAAATTGTCTTTCTGCAAGGCCGCGCTAAACGGAAGTATGTATTGGCTCACCCCCGCCGAAGTATCGCCCAACCCCGCATAGTAGCTGTGCACAAAATAAAAATCGGCATCGGGTGCTATACCTTCAAACAAAACATTATCAAGGTGCTGTACGGTGTTCCAGCCCATGTGTGGTACCTTATCTTCAGGCGGGAACTTCAGCACATCGGTATCAAAAACACCAAGCCCTTCCGTATCGCCTTCTTCAGAATATCGGCACATAAGCTGCAGCCCAAGGCAGATGCCCAGCACGGGTTGGGTTAGCGATTTCAATACCGCATCAAGCCCTCTCTCTTTAAGATAGGCCATGGCCGGGGCTGCGTGCCCCACCCCTGGGAAGATTACCTTATCGGCAGTGCGTAGCAACGTTTTATCATCAGTAACCACCACGGCATAGCCAAGGCGTTTCACGGCATTTTCCACCGAAAGCGTATTGCCCGCATTATATTTTACAATGGCTATCATAGCGTTCCTTTTGTGCTGGGTATGTTGTAGTTATTGGTCTTAGACACCGCCATGCGTATAGCTTTGGCGAAGGCCTTAAATATGGCCTCTATCTTGTGGTGCTCGTTAGTGCCTTCTGCCTTAATGTTCAGGTTGCATTTAGCGGTATCGGTGAACGATTTAAAAAAGTGCAGGAACATCTCAGTAGGCATCTCCCCTATTTTTTCGCGTTTAAAGTCGGCATCCCAAACCAGCCATGGCCTACCGCCAAAATCAATGCCTACCTGTGCCAGGCAGTCGTCCATAGGTAACAAAAAGCCATAACGTTCTATCCCTTTTTTGCTGCCTAATGCTTGTAAAAAGGCATCGCCAAGTGCCAGTGCCGTATCTTCAATGGTGTGGTGTTCGTCTACCTCAAGGTCGCCTTTTACATCTATTTGCAAACCAATTTCCCCGTGGCGTGACACCTGGTCCAGCATGTGGTCGAAAAATGCCAACCCGGTATTAATCTTGGTTTTGCTGTTATCATCAAGGTTTACCGTAACACTGATGTTGGTTTCGTTTGTCTTGCGAACCACACTGCCCGTCCTCGGTTTTAGCTTCAGGAAGCTGTAAATGGCATCCCAACGGGTTTCGCACAGCGTGGCAGCATCACAATCTTTACCGATGAATATCGACTGGCAACCCAGGTTTTCTGCAAGCTGTACATCGGTTAGGCGGTCGCCTATAACGTAGCTATTGGCCAAATCGTAATTACCCTTAACATAGTGGGTAAGCATACCTGTACCGGGTTTTCGGGTCGGCAGGTTATCTTGCGGGAAACTTCGGTCGATAAGCACTTCACTAAAGCGGATTCCTTCATTTTCAAATGCCTGTATTATTTTATTCTGGGCAGGCCAAAACGTATCTTCAGGGAATGAAGCCGTACCAAGCCCGTCCTGGTTGGTAACCATAACCAACTCGTAATCAAGTTCACGGGCAATTTTACCTAGGCCTGAGAACACACCGGGATAAAACTCAAGCTTTTCGAGTGAATCCAGTTGCAGGTCGATGGGCGGTTCTATAACAAGAGTGCCGTCGCGGTCTATAAATAATACTTTTTTCATAATTGCAGGGATTTTAGTGTGTTGATGAGTAGCGTGTTTTCCTGTGGTGTGCCAATGGTAATGCGCAGGCAGCCGGGTACTATGCTGTTGCGGTTACGCAGTATGATGCCTTTCTCTACCAAAGCATTGTAAATACCATCAGCATCGGTCACCTCAACCAGTACGAAATTGGCATCGGTCGGGTATATTTTTTTGGTGATGGGCAGTTGTGCCAAACTGTCAATCAGCTTCGCCCGTTCATCCAAAAGCATAAACTTTTGGATTTCTACCGTTGCTGCATTATCCAACGCCTTAATCGCAGCTTCATAGTTCAGGCGGCTGATGTTGTACGGCGGTTTTACCTTATTGAACAGGTTGATAATTTCTTCCGAGGCAAATGCCAGCCCTACCCGTGCCGCTGCCAGTCCCCAGGCTTTACTGAGGGTTTGCAATACAACCAAATTAGGATATTGTGCTAATTTCTGCGAAAGCGATACTGCATCGCTAAAATCGATATACGCCTCATCTACAACTACAATACCGTTGAAATTTTGCAATATGGTTTCCACATCGTTAAGGATATTACCCGTTGGGTTGTTTGGTGAACAAAGGAACACCACTTTTAGTTTTTCATCTTTTAATAACGGTAACGCTTCGTTTATATCAATCTGGAAATCTGTCGTAAGCGGCACTTCATCAAGCGTTACATTATTAATATCTGCCGATACCTTGTACATACCATACGTGGGTGTAAACGTAAGTGCTTTGTCCTTGCCCGGCTCACAAAAAATACGGAAACATAGGTCAATCGCTTCGTCACTACCATTGCCTATAAAGATGTTATCTGTCGGGACATTTTTAATTTCCGATAGCTTCTCTTTCAATTGTTTCTGCAACGGATCCGGGTAGCGGTTCAGTGTACCGAACGGATTCTCATTGGCATCGAGATAGGCTGTAGCCGTACCCTTAAACTCATCGCGAGCAGAACTGTATGGCTTTAAAGCCAATATATTCGGGCGTACTATTTTTTCTAAACTAAACATTCTGTAAGCTTTTTAAACGGATGGTTACTGCATTTTTGTGTGCCTGAAGCTGTTCGGCGGCAGCCATGGCTTCTATAGCCGGGCCGATGTTTTGCAGCCCTTGCGCGGTAATTTTCTGAAAGGTGATTTTCTTTACAAAACTGTCCAGCGACACACCGCTGTAGCTGCGGGCATATCCGTTAGTGGGCAGGGTGTGGTTGGTGCCGCTGGCATAATCGCCCGCGCTTTCGCAACTGTAATTCCCTATAAAAACCGAACCGGCATTTATAACTTCCTGTGCCAAAGCATCGGCATCGGCAGTAGCTATTATAAGGTGCTCGGGGGCATAACCGTTGCTGAACGCTATACACTGCTCTGTATCTTTCAGCACTATGATTTTACTGTTTTTCAAGGCTTTTTGGGCAACGCCCTCTCGCGGCAACTGTACTACCTGGGCATTGATTTCGGCAAGGGTAGCTTCAGCAAAAGCAGCATCAGTGGTGAGCAATACCACCTGGCTGTCGACACCGTGTTCGGCCTGGCTCAGCAGGTCGGCAGCCACAAAAGCAGGGTTGGCAGTGGCATCGGCAATGACAAGCAACTCACTCGGCCCGGCGGGCAGGTCGATTGCTACACCTGCAGCAAAGGCGGCCTGTTTGGCAGCGGTTACGTACTGATTGCCCGGCCCAAAAATCTTATCCACTTTAGTGATGCCCTGCGTACCAAAAGCCAGCGCACCAACGGCCTGTATGCCGCCTACCTTATATATTTTGTTCACTCCGGCAAGTTGCGCTGTGTATAATATAGCGGGGTTGATGTTGCCCTGTTTGTCCGGTGGGGTACACAAAACTACTTCTTTACAGCCTGCTATAGCAGCCGGAACCGCTAACATAAGCACAGTAGAAAACAATGGTGCCGAACCTCCGGGTATGTATATACCTACCTTTTCTATGGCACGGCTTTCGCGCCAGCAGGTTACGCCGGGTGTGGTTTCTATGATTTGTATTCCCTCCTGTTGTGCCGTGTGGAATTTCTCAATATTGCTTTTAGCCAATTGTATTGCGGCTTTCAGTTCGTCGCTCACCGTTGCTATGGCAGCACTTATTTCTTCCTGAGAAACTGTGATCACATCAGGATTCGAACCGTCAAAGAGTTGGGTGTATTTGGCCACAGCCGCATCGCCGTTTTGTCTTATTTCGGTAAATACCTGCTGCACCAGCGTGTTCAGGTCCTGCACATCGAGCGCAGGGCGGGCAAACAGGCCTTGCCATATGGTGGTATCGGGGTTGAGTATTGTTTTCATATTAGTCTTAAAGTCGAAAGTTTATAAAGTCATAAAGTTTGTTTTGGTTATGAGATTGCCGTTCTTCCATTTCGAGCGCAGCGCAGCGGAGTCGAGAAATCTCTGAGACGTCTCCTATCGTCGACATGGAAGAACGCACTTACAAAATCATCTTCTCCACATTGGTTACCAAAATCCCCTCAGCGCCAAGGGCTTTCAGTTGGTCAATGATGTCCCAGAACGCATCTTCACGGATTACCGAGTGGATGCTGCTCCAGCCTTCTTCTGCTAATGGCAATACCGTAGGGCTTTTCATGCCGGGCAGTATTTCAGATATTTTCGGGATGGCTTCGTTTGGTGCATTGAGCAGTATGTACTTGTTCTCGGCTGCATTTTTAACTGACTGTATCCTAAACAGTAGCTTATCCAATATTTGCTGCTTTTCGGCAGAAAGGTTGGGGTTACCTATCAGTACGGCTTCGCTTTTGGTAACTACTTCCACTTCCTTAAGCCCATTGATTTGCAGGGTACTTCCCGTACTTACAATATCAAATATCCCGTCTGCCAAACCAATTGCAGGGGCTATTTCCACACTGCCGCTTATGGTTTCTATAGCAGTATCAAGCTTGTTCTCCGTAAAGAATTTTTGCAGGATAACCGGGTAGCTGGTGGCCACCTTTTTCCCGCTGAAGTACTGCGGGTCGGTATAAGTGGTATCCTTAGGCACGGCAAGCGAAAGGCGGCACGAGGCAAAGCCCAGCTTTTTTATTACCGATACATTCTTGTCCTTTTCCCACACTTCGTTTTCGCCCAATATGCCCGCATCGGCCACGCCTTCTTCCACATATTGCGGAATATCATCATCGCGCAGGAACAGTACTTCGATAGGGAAATTTGGCGATACAGCCTTAAGCCTGCGTTCGCCGTTGGGGATTTTAATGCCGCAATCGGCAAGGAGTTGTAGTGATTTTTCGCTCAGGCGGCCACTTTTCTGTACCGCAATTTTCAGTATGCTCATTTTGTTTTCAAATGTGCCTGAGTAACGAAGCGGGATGTGTGGGAGGAAAATATAGCCAAACAAAAAACCCGCTTGATTACTCAAACGGGTTTGTGGAATATTTTAGGTTACTGCCATATCATTTCCTCCTCGCGCTTGAGCCAGTGATGAAATGATGATGATGCAGTTGATTAAAAATCATGATATTTTGTCTTTTGTGACTGAGGCAAATGTATAAATAAAACTTTTTACAACGCCCCGTTTTTAACAAATATTTTTTGGCAGTGCCAAAAAATTACTGGTTACCCTTAGCGTAATCGGCAAGGAACTGGGCTAAGCCTAAGTCGGTTAGCGGGTGTTTCAGCAGGCCTGTAATGGCGCTAAGCGGGCCGGTAATAACATCGGCACCTATTTTGGCACAGTTTACAATGTGCATGGTGTGGCGTACCGAAGCAGCAAGGATTTGGGTTTCATAACCATAATTATCATAAATATCACGGATTTCCTCAATCAGGTTAAGGCCATCGGTAGAAATATCGTCAAGGCGGCCAATGAATGGCGACACGTAAGTAGCACCAGCCTTGGCAGCAAGCAGCGCCTGCCCGGCAGAGAACACAAGAGTCACGTTGGTTTTAATGCCTTTATCAGAGAAATATTTACAAGCCTTAATGCCTTCTTTGGTAAGCGGAAGTTTTACCACAATACGCTCGTGCAGCTCGGCAAGCTCTTCGCCTTCGCGTACCATACCTTCGTAGTCTACTGCGATTACCTCAGCGCTCACATCACCATCTGAAATATTGCAGATGTCTACATAATGTTTCAGGATGTTGTCTTTACCGGTAATGCCTTCTTTCGCCATAAGCGAAGGGTTTGTAGTAACGCCGTCAAGTACGCCAAGTTCCTGGGCTTCCTTTATCTGTGCAAGGTTTGCTGTATCAATAAAAAATTTCATGTTGTGTTATTTAATGTTTAAAATCAGGTGCGAAATTACAACTTATAATGTTTCATCAGCATTTTTTCATACACTTTATCCGGGAGCAGCTTCTTCAGCACTATACTGAACCTTTGCATAAATACCCCTACCCTGTAATGCACGTTCGGGTTAGATAAATTGATGATGGCATACACAGCCTCAGCCATTTGCATCGGGTCGCTACCGGCATCCACGTGTTCGTTCATCATGCTTAGCGTATTGCCATACGGTACTTCGTATGCCGATCCCTTAACCAATGGTGCATGGTAGCGGCCTGCGGCTATATTGGTAGCAAAATCGCCGGGGGCAACCGAAGTGATATTGATGCCAAAGCCCTTTACCTCCATACGGATGGCTTCGGTAATCAGTTCCAAAGCACCCTTAGATGCCGAATACACCCCACGGTACGGCAGGCCCATATAGCCCGCAATACTGGTGATGTTGATAATGGTTCCGCTTTTCTGTGCACGCATTTGCGGCAGCACGGCTTTCATCACTTCAATAGGGCCAAACAGGTTTACTTCAAAGTTGTTGCGTATTTCATCGGCGGGGATTTCCTCAATGGGGCCTGTAATACCCACACCGGCATTGTTTACCAGCACGTCTATGGCACCGGCTTCGGCAATTACCTGTGCTACAGCCGCCTTAATGGTATCGGCATTGCGAACATCAAGCGCTACCAGCGGGAACAGCGAACCTGTTACATTCTGGGGATTACGGCTGGTACCGTACACACGGTAACCCTTTTGGTACAAAAATTCGCCTATGGATTTCCCAATGCCCGACGAGGCACCGGTTATAAATACTACTTTGCTCATGTTGTCTGTTTACGGAATGTGTATGCGAAAGTAGTGCTTTATGGTTGATTTTTTGACACCAATTTCACGAATTAGCAGGAATGGGATTTGCAATTAAATTCCAAAAAAGTTTGTTAGGACAGTTACGGGTGAAGCTACTCCCTTCCCTTTGGGGAGGGCTGGGGAGGGGCCTGTAATCCCCTTACAAACTCCCTTTCCACACCGTTTTTCACCGCTTTTAAATAGGCCGTACCCACAATAGCCCCATCCACGCTTTCAAAAGCCTTTTCCTTCTTTTCACTGCTGTCTATACCAAAGCCTATGAATAGCGGCGTTTCGGCACACAGGATTTTCAGTTCTGTATAGCGGGCGATAAGCGCGTCGTCAATACTGTAGCCCTGCCCTGTAATACTGTTTTGCCCCACCAGGTATACAAAGCTGTTGGCACAGGCTTTGGCAATACGCTGCACACGTTCATCAGGGGTTTGTGGTGTAATAAGGAAGGTAACCGGCACACCGTACTTTTCAAAGGCGGCCTTGTATTTGGCTTCATATAATTCTAACGATAAGTCGGGCAATATCAGCGAGGCAATACCCAGCTTTTGGCAACGTCCTAAAAAGCTGTCCAACCCAAATTGCAGTACCGGATTCAGGTAGCCCATGAGTACCAGTGGTATGTGTATTTCACCCTGTATGGCTTCAAGCTGTTGCAGCAGCAATTCCAGCTTCATGCCGTTTTGCAGGGCTACAGTACTCGTTTCCTGGATTACAGGGCCGTCAGCCATGGGGTCACTAAACGGGATGCCTACTTCGGCAAAGTCCACCCCCAGTTCCTGAAGTTGTAGCAATTGTGGTTTCAGGCTGTCCAATTCCGGGTAGCCGGCGGTTACAAATATGCTCAGTTGTTTTTTATCTTTCTTAAACGGATTCATAGGTTGGGAAATTTGTCCATATACGTATTCATGTCTTTGTCGCCGCGGCCGCTCAGGTTTACCACCACCACATCGTCTTTCTTTAGCGACATTTTACCCAAAGCAGATAAAGCGTGCGCACTTTCCAATGCGGGTATAATACCTTCCAGACGGGATAGTTCTAATGCTGCTTCCAGCGCTTCCTCGTCGGTAATGGCAATCGCTTTTGCCCTGCCTGTAGCTATGGTATGTGCATGCAATGGCCCGATGCCCGGATAGTCAAGCCCTGCCGAAATAGAATGCGGTTCGGTTACCTGCCCGTCTTCGTCCTGCATTAACAGCGTAAGGCTACCGTGCAAAACACCCGGCGTGCCCAGCACGCTCGTTGCCGCCGATTTACCCGAATCTACTCCGAAACCTGCTGCTTCCACGGCTACGAGTTCCACGGTTGTATTATCATAAAACTGGTAAAAAGCCCCGGCAGCGTTACTGCCACCACCCACGCAGGCCACCACTTTATCGGGAGATTTTTTGCCTGTTTTATCTAACAATTGTAGCTCAATTTCCTTAGAAATAACCGACTGGAAATACGCCACGATTTTCGGGTACGGGTGCGGCCCTACCACACTGCCTATAAGATAGTACGAATCGGGATGGTTTATCCAATGCCGAATGGCTTCATTCGTAGCATCCTTCAGCGTTTTGCTCCCCGATACCGCCGCGCGTACTTCGGCACCCAGCATTTTCATGCGCTGCACATTTGGTGCCTGGCGCTCTATGTCTTTTTCGCCCATGTACACAATGCAGTTCAGGCCCATGAGCGCACACACCGTAGCCGTAGCCACGCCATGCTGACCCGCGCCGGTTTCGGCAATGATGTCGGTCTTGCCCATGTGCTTGGCCAACAGGATTTGCCCCACGGTATTGTTTACTTTATGCGCCCCGGTGTGGCACAGGTCTTCGCGTTTCAGGTAAATGTGTGCGCCGTATTTTTCACCTAAGCGTGATGCGTAGTACAATGGAGTTGGCCTGCCTACAAAGTCGCGTAGCAGGTTGGCGTACTCCGTTTCAAAGTCCTCGGTGAAGCAATAGCTGTTAAAAGCCGCTTCAAGTTCCTCTACATTCGGGCGTAACAATTCAGGTACATACGCCCCGCCAAATTCGCCGTAAAAGCCCAATGCATCGGTATCTAAATAGGATGTGTTCATGGTTTCATTTCGTTTAAAAAGTTAGCAATCAGTGTTGCGTCTTTTATTTTGGGTGCCAACTCAAAGCGGCTGTTCAGGTCGTAACCCGCAAGCTTTGGGTGGCGAAATTTCTTTAGAGCTTCTGCCGAATCCCGCCCGATACCCCCACTCAGCAAAAAGGGTGTTTCGCCTCTGTAGTTTTCCAATACTTGCCAATCAAATACCTTGCCCGTGCCGCCGTGCTTAGGGCTTTTGGTATCAAACAAAAACAAATCCGCTAATCCTTCGTAGGCTTTGGTCTGTTCCAAATCTTCTGCCGAAGCAATACCAAAAACTTTTATGATTTCAATTCCTTTTGGCAGTTGCCTTATGTATTCCGGTGGTTCGCTGCCGTGGAGTTGTACTGCGTTCAGTTTGTGGGTTTCTACCTTCTCCATCACATAATCCAACGGTGCATTTACAAATACACCCACTTTCTTTTTGGCTGTAGCCAATGTACTTTCGGTATACCGTGATGAACCCTCAAAGAAAATAAACCCAAGCATATCCACACTATCTAACTCAGCAACGGCATTACTTTCGGGATTATCGGTTAGCCCGCAGACTTTAATAATCATTGCTTAAGGTTTTGGGTAAGTTGTGCCAAGTGCCCTTCCCTTAGTATGCTTTCGCCAATGAGCGCCCCGTTAAATCCGGCTGCTTTTATCAAGGCAATATCCTCAGGTGTCTTAATCCCCGATGCCGAAATCAGTGGCATGCCTTTGGGTAATATCGGTGCCAGGTCAAACGAATGCTGTAACGTGGTTTGCTGCGCCTTTAGGTCGCGGTTGTTTACGGCAACCATATCCACTTCCGGCGGAATAAAGCCAACTTCTTCACGCGTGTGTACCTCGTATAAAACTTCCAGACCCAGGTTACGCGCTACATTGGTCAGGTAGTTGGCTTCCTCGGGTTGCAATACCGCTCCGATGAGCAGTATCGCATCGGCACCGGCAGCTTTGGCTTCGTATAGTTGTATTTCGTCTATGATAAACTCCTTACGCAACAGCGGAATGTTTACCGCCTCACGGGCTTCTAAAATATCGTTTATGCTTCCGCCAAAATAGGTTGAATCGGTAAGTATCGAAATCCCCGAAGCGCCGTTTTGTTCGTAAAAACGTGCCTGTTCGGTAATATTTACATTGGTTTTAATATCGCCGCCACTGGGTGATTTCCGCTTAATTTCCGCAATGATACCAAAACCTTTCGACTTTATGTGTTCCGATAGCGACAGCGTTTGCCTATGAAAATCCGGGCTTTCGGTAAAGCTTTTTATAGTATACTGCTGTTTCAGCAGGGCAACTTCCTTTCGTTTATTAGCTATGATTTCATCTAATACATTCATGATGCTATCTTTTTTAGGTGGTTGATGGCAGTGCCGGTTTTTACGGCTTCGTAACCTTTGGCAAATGCCGTTTCAAAATCCATTTCCGGATGGAAGGTTTGCAAGGCAAGTCCCACGTTACCTGCCAATACTATATTTTGTGGTTCGGTGCCTTTCCCTGAAAGCAGGTTAGCAAGTAATGTCGCGGCTTCTTTCACGGTTTCGCCACCGCTTATTTCAGGTAATGATATGGCGATTTGCAGCGGATTGTTACCCAAAAGCACATCCCGTTGCTGCCCTAAAATACGGGTTACCCCGATAAAGGTCAGCTCATCAAACCCGTCCATGCCGTGCAGTACGGTAAACTCCTTACGTTCGTTACGCAGTGTATGCTGGTATTGGCGTGCCAATTCCAAACTGTATGTACCCGTAAGCTGGTGCGTAGGGTGCGCCGGGTTTACCAATGGCCCCATGCTGTTAAAGAACGTAGCGATACCCAATGCCTTGCGCAAGGGTGCCACCGCCTTTAATGCCGGGTGAAACAAGGGCGCATGCATAAAGCAGATGTTCGCCTCATCCAGTTGTTTTTGGAGGGCGTTGCGGTCGTTTACAAAAGTGTAACCCAATGCCTCCAGCACGTTGCTCGAACCACAAAGCGAACTCACGCCGTAATTGCCGTGCTTCACTACCTTATAGCCCAGCGATGCCAACACAAATGCGGTAGCGGTAGAGATGTTAAACGTGTTTTTACCATCGCCGCCTGTGCCGCACACGTCGATACTGTCGCCTACTTCAAACTTCGTGGGAAGGGCGAGTTCCAGCAGTGCTTCACGGAAGCCCATAAGTTCATCGAGCTGCAACCCGCGCATTTGTATACCGGTAACCAGGGCTACGGTCTGGGCATCGTTTACCTCGCCGTTGCCTATGGCCAGCATGCATTGGTGCGCCTCGGCTTTGGTAAGGTGGCTATGGTTTATTATTTTTTCGAGTATCGTTTTCATAAGATTGTAACACGGAGTTTCACGGAGAAGTCACAGAGATTCACGGAGTTTTTAAAAATGCTCCTTTCATTTAAAATTTATAATTCATCATTTAAAATAAGAAAAGGCTCCCGTATCCAGTTTTCTATAATCTGCCTGCCTTGTGGTGTTAGTACCGATTCCGGGTGGAACTGTACCCCGCACGTAGGATGCGATGTGTGGCGCAGTGCCATTACCGTACCGTCTTCGGTTTGTGCCGTGATTTTTAAGTACGGGCTGTCGGCAGGGGTTATTTTCCAACTGTGGTAACGGCCAACGGGCAGGGTTTGCGGCAGGTTTAAGAATAGCGGGTCGTCGGTAAGCACCGTCATATCGGTAGCTTTGCCATGTACGGGGGCAGGGCATTGTTCCAGAACACCTCCAAAAACCTCGGCTATGGCCTGATGGCCTAAGCATACGCCCAGCATCTTCTTTTTACCTGAATAGCGTTTAATCACATCAAGCAGTTCTCCAGCCTCGCTGGGTATGCCGGGGCCGGGAGAAAGCAGCAGGGCATCGCAAGTATCCAGTTCATCGTAGTCTACCTCATTGTTACGTTGTACAACCACCTCCACATTGTCGGTTTCGCGCACGTAGCGTACCAGGTTGTATACAAAGGAGTCGAAATTATCTATTATACCGATTTTCATAGTCGAAAGTTGTAAAGTCTAGAGTTTAAAGTTTGTTAGCAGCGGCAATGGCACGGCGTACCGCACCGAGTTTGTTGTTTACTTCCTGTAGTTCGTTTTCGGGTTTGCTGTCTATGACCACACCGGCACCGGCACGGTAATGCAAGGTATTATTCTGGCTGAAAATACTGCGGATAACAATGGCCAGGTTGATGTTGCCGTTCGGGTTGATGAAGCCAATGGCACCACCGTAGTAATCGCGCGGAGTGCTTTCATAGCGGCTTATAAGTTCCAATGCCTTAGGCTTTGGTGTTCCCGAAAGCGTACCCGCCGGAAACGTACCCGCAAACAAATCAAGCGAGGCATCCTCATCGCGCATTTCCCCGGCTACCTTGCTCACCAGGTGGATAACATGCGAAAAGTGCTGTACCTCTTTATACGACGCTATGTGTACGTTATTGCAAAAACGGCTTAGGTCGTTGCGAGCCAAATCAACCAGCATGGTGTGCTCGGCATTTTCTTTTTCGTCAGCCAGCAGGGCTTCGGTGCTCAATTGGTCGGCAGCCGTGTTGCCGGTTTTACGTACGGTACCCGCTATGGGATGTATGGCAGCATGACCGTTTTGCAGGCCTATTTGCGTTTCGGGACTGCTGCCCATAAGGCGGTAGCTTTCCATATCGGCATAGAACAGGTAGGGCGATGGGTTCAGCCTGCGCAGCTGTCTGTACACTTGAAAATCATCACCAAAAAATGCCTGCTCAAACGGGCGCGATACTACCAGCTGGAACACATCACCACGGTAAATATGTTCTTTGGCTTTTTCCACCAGATTGAGGAAACTTTCATCGGTATCCACACTGGTTTCTTCGCCTTTTGTTTCAAACGGAAGCAGGGTAAATGTCTGTCTTCTTAGTACTGCTTCAAAAGCACTGTCGGGTAATACATCTTCCGAAAATGAATTGCGGAAAATGGTGCCGGTATCGTGGAAGTGATCCAATACTATCAGGTATTCAAACAATATAAACTGTGCCAATGGCAGCCCGTTTACTGATGTTTTGGCATTACCCACAGGTTCTTCGAAATGCGCATATTCAAAGCTGAAGTAGCTTAGGAACGCATTATGGTTGTGTTGCGCATCAAACTGAAAACCATTTAAAATATCTTTTATCTGCGATGTAACTTTTCTCGGGTTGGCAATGGCTACAGTTGTTACCTTGTCCCCTGCCTGCTGTACTATTTTATTCCCATAGACGGTAACCTCAACCAACGGGTTAAGCCCAATAAATGAGGTACTGTCGGTACGCGAATGATAGTCGTTACCCTCCAGCAGGCAGGGCTTACGGTAGTGGTTGCGCAGGCCAAGGTACAGCCCTACAGGCGTGTACAGGTCGGCATTAAAATTATATGTCTGTGTGTAAATTTTCATAGTTACGGGTATAAAAAAAACGGCTTGCCAAAAGTGACAAGCCGTTTGTATGCGTTTATATAGGTATATACGTGTTTAGGCCACCGTCACGGAGTTGTGAAAGTGCCACCACCAGGTATTATTAACTATGTTCTGTGCGATATTCATAAGTGCTAAGTTAGGCAAGTGGTTTTTAATGTGCAAGTTTTTTTTGAAAAGGTTATGCGGTGATTTGGTTATGTGGTTATTCGGAATGAACCGATAAAGTAACCACCCCGCCCTGCGGGCACCCCTTCAAGAGCTATCGTGTGAACACAAATCGCTTTGTGGACTTTTTTGCTTTCAAAAGGAAAGCCTTGGTGTTCGTATTAAGCACAATTTATATCTTTTGTGTCCTTTGTGAAAAACTTTGCGAACCTTGTGGTAGAAAATTCCTCGCAAAGACGCTAAGTCGCAAAGATGTGTCCACATGATAGCTCAAAGGGAGGGGAACAGCTTACTCAGGCGTGAAAACCTCAACCGATTCGAGTGAAGCTGCTAAGTAGCTCAGCGACTCAGACGCTCATAAGCTCTACAAAAACCAAAGCCCCATACTTGCGTACAGGGCTTCGAGAGTGAAAAATATTTAGGTAGTAGATAGTTCTCTGGGAGAAAAATTAAGCTTGTTTTACAAACTGAAGCTCAAGGGCAAGTTTCACTTCTTCGCCAAGCATTACACCACCTGTTTCAAGGGCAGCATTCCAGCTAAGGCCAAAGTCTTTACGGTTAATTTTCCCTGTTACAGAAAAACCTGATTTAATGTTACCCCAAGGGTCTTTTTGTATACCGCCGTATTCTACTGCAAGTGCTACCGGCTTGGTTTCGCCGTGTATGGTAAGGTCGCCGGTTACTACATATTCGCCTTCTTCCGCTTTTGCTACGCTTGTAGATTTAAAAGCAATTGTTGGGAACTGTGCAGCGTCAAAGAAGTCGGCACTTTTAAGGTGGCCGTCGCGGTCAGCATTATTAGTGTTTACAGAATCTACATCTGCTGAAAAACTGAAAGAAGCGTTATCAAAGTTTTCATCGTCAGATTCGGCTGTAGCTTCAAATTTTGTAAAGTTACCCGATACGTTAGTAAACATAAGGTGTTTTACTTTAAAAGTAACTTCTGAGTGGGTTGGGTCTAATGACCATTTTGTTGTTGCCATGATTTTTTAAAATTTTTATGGTTATAATTTGTTTATCAATTTTGATGAAGCAAAGTTCGGTCGCTTCATCTGCCCCGGCATTGAACTAGGACAAGAAATTTATTTTTATCTATTTTTTTACAAAGCCATCGGCACATCCATAAGCAATATCTCGGCATCGGCTGAGTTTGCTTTAAGGCTAATGCTGTTTGTGTTCCAAAGGCCAAGGCCGTCGCGCTCGTTCAGGGTTACATTGCCCAGCGTAAAACTTCCTTTAATTACAAAAGCATACACGCCGTTGCCTTTGCGCTTCACGGTATAGCTTGCACCTTTATCCTTGTCAAACCTGCCCAGGTGGAACCACGCATCCTGGTGAATCCATACACCGGCATCGGCAGGATTTGGCGACAGTATCTGTTGCAGCTTGTTGTGCCTGTCGGCCACGTTAAGGGTTATCTGGTCGTAGCGCGGGGTAACTCCCTTTTTGTTCGGAAACACCCATATTTGCAGGAACTTCACCAGCTTGTCGCTGTTTTTGTTGTACTCGCTGTGGGTAATGCCCGTACCGGCACTCATTACCTGTATATCGCCGTGCTTTATTACTGCCTTGTTCCCCATGCTGTCCTTGTGCTCCAGGTCGCCCTCCAGCGGAATGGAAATGATTTCCATATTATCATGCGGGTGGGTGCCAAAGCCCATGCCTTCGCTTACGCGGTCGTCGTTCAGTACGCGCAGTACTCCAAAGTGCATGCGGTCGGCATTGTGGTAATTAGCAAAGCTAAAGGTGTGGTGCGTATCCAGCCAGCCGTGGTTTGCATGGCCGCGGGTTTCGGCGCGGTGCAGCACGCTGTATTCGGTAAGCGTGGTTTCCGGGTTAGGGATGTGGTTATGCCCCATAGGTTCCAGGGGTTTCAGTTCGTCAATGTCATTGGTTATGGCATCGCCCAGGGCTGCCGATGTTATAAACATCCCGGTACCCATAAGGCCTTTCTTTAAAAAACTTTTGCGGTCCATAGTACGTAGTATTAATTGGTAACGGTGCAAAGTTGGGGTATATAAAAGGCCTGTGCATTGAACTATGTCAAGAAAAACAGGAATGGTATTTGATACCCGTACGGATATTAAAACCAACCCAATATGAAGCTTTTATTACACGCAATACTTTACCTCAGCCTGCTCCTACCCGCTTTGCCCATGGCGGCGCAACCGCTTTTTGGGAATGAAGAACAAGACTTTAGTGTAGACACGCTCTATCATCCTTTTCATGGCGATACCCAAATGGTTGTTATCAACTGCTACGATGCCTGGAAAAGAAAGGTAGATTTTTATGAAGCTAGCCGCCCACGCGCGCTGATGTGGGCTGATGTTATAGGATCTACATTACCCAATATGTACATAATAAGGGACAGGCAGGGCAACATACTGAAGAGCTACAATACCATGGGACATAAATTTTCTAAAAGTGATTTTAAGCCCGTTACTAAAGACAGTGTGGTGCTGACTAAAAAACTCATGATGCACAGCTACGGCCAGCCGGGGCGTTACTTTTTAATTTACGGCTGCGACAGTATACCTAAAACAAGGGAAAGCCACGGTGTGCCGTGGTACCTGGCAGAGCGCCATGTTATAGGCGGTAATTGTAAAAAAGGGCTGATTGATTACAAAGGGAATGTAGTACTGCAACCCCAATATGATGCCATAAAATATGAAGGCGAAAACGGCTACATGGTATTTAACGATGGAAAGTTCGGGTGGCTGGATGCTGAGTTAAAAGAGAAAGTCCCTGTAGTCTATGGTACCTTAGAGGGTGTTGTACACCTCTCCCGGTTTAATAACCGGCATATCATCACAAAAAAAGACAGCCTGCTGGGCATTATAGATACAGACGGTAAAGTGTTGCTTGATTTTAAGTATAAGCACATCCTTGAATATAAAGACTATGGCGACTATTTTGTTTATACAAATGATGGAGGCATTGGCGTAACAGACCCCGTTACACTACAGCCTGTTTTCCCGGTGGGTATGTACGGCCACATTACCCCGGCACCGCCACCACACCCCCGTGCACCTAACGAATATGTAGTGGAAAAAAACGGCAGGTATGGGGTGGTAAACCGCGACAACAAGGTTTTGCTGGCTTTAGAATATGATACGGTTAAAGCACAGGTATTGTATTCCACCCCAAGGCAGTTGTGGCACTTGGTAAAGAAAAACGGGAAGTATGGTGTATTTGACAAGGATTTTAAAGCTGCAATACCCATAGCATACGATACCATAGTGCAAAGCCACCGCACCCTGCATGTGCAAAAGGATGGCAAGTGGGGGTTTTACGACCACCAATACAAACAGCTAAGCAAACCCGAATACGACCATAAATACTGGAATATGGGCTACTACGTGATTACCAAAGACGGCAAAATGGGCTTACTGAATGAAAACTATGAAAACGGTGTGGCACTGATTCCGGCTAAGTATGATGAAATAACCTATGACGATACAAAATACAGGAACCATAAAGCATATAAAGTGTACTTTAAGGTACGTACCGGTACTATTACGCGTACTTTAGAAGCTATTTCGGGTGAAGAACAGTAACACCTATAAACAAAAAAATCCCCTTACGGAGACCTGAAAAAAAAGAAAAAAAGGCAAGCGACCTACATCGCACCGCTACAACCACATACCTTTGCTGCGTTCCCACCCTGGAGGAGTCTGCAGGAGCTGGTCGTGTAGGACTTGCCGGGTGCAAATATACAACCATTTTATATTTTTGCAAGCCCGTTGCCCATAATAAAATACATTGTATATTGCTTCATCTTATTTAAAACCTCTACACAATGCATAAATTGTTAGCTTCCATGGTTTTGGGGGCACTTGTACTAAGTTGCAAAAATGACGGAAACGACGCAAAAAAAGCGTTCGAACTTGATTTTAACAATGTAAAAGGCCAGTATAAGCCGGGGGAAACCTTCCCGCTTACGGTACTTAACCCCGAAAATAAGCAGATAGACTCGGTTGTGTATTACCTCAACGACGAAAAAATAGGTTCGGTTAAGGGTAATATCAAACTGGATGTGGTACTGAAAGAAGGTGTTTTGGGCGAACTTCCCATAAAAGCGCTGGTATATGCCGAAGGTGCAAACACCGAAGCTACCGGACAGGTAGAGGTAATAAGCCCGGTGAAAGCAAAAATGCTTTCGTTTGAAATTGTAAATACTTACCCTCACGATACAGGCTCATACACGCAGGGGCTTGAGTTTTATAAAGACACCCTGATTGAGGGTACCGGCCAGTACCAGAAATCGGTACTGCGCAAAAACGACTACAAGACCGGTAAGGCATACAAACAAATTTCGCTTGAAGGCAAGTACTTTGGCGAGGGCGTTACGGTGTTTGACAATAAGATTTACCAGCTTACCTGGAGGGAAAACACCGGGTTTGTGTACAACGCGGGCAACCTGAACAAGGTAAAGGACTTTACTTACTTTAAGCAGATTGAAGGATGGGGACTTACCCACGATGATAAAAACCTGTACCAAAGTGACGGTTCTGAGAAAATATACAAGCTGGATCCTGAAACACTGAAAGAAGTAGGCGCAGTAAATATCTATGCCGAAAACCGCAAGGTAAAGGAGCTTAACGAACTGGAATGGGTAGACGGTAAAATTTATGCGAACGTATACCAGACCAATACCATAGTGGTACTTGACCCGGCTACGGGCTACGTAGAAGGCCTGCTGGACCTTACCACACTTAGCGAAAAGATTACCCGTACGCCTGAAACGGATGTACTGAACGGTATTGCATACAACCCTAAAACCAAAACCTTCTTTGTTACCGGCAAGCTTTGGGACAAGATGTTTGAGATAAGGATAAAATAATTTTTCAATTTGAAAATGTACCAATTTGAAAATTATTGAGCTTCACTCAAATGTGAACGCAGTGTCCTATCCGGTCAGTCATTGCGAGGAACGAAGCTATCTCATTACTGGTTTTATATCATTATGAGATTGCCGCGGTCGTACCTCCCTCGCAATGACAGACACCACATATAAAAGACAAATGGCAGCCAATTGGCTGCCATTTGTCTTTTATAGCTTAGCAGCTAAGAAGCTCAGCGGCTCAGTAGCTTTAAAAAAGCCCTTCCACAGAAAGATACCTCTCTCCTGTGTCGTAGTTAAACGTAAGCACTGTGGCACCTTCAGGTATATCGGCCAGTTTTTTGGTTACGGCAGCCAGAGATGCCCCGCTGGAAATACCTATCAGTATGCCTTCCTCTTTTGCGGCACGGCGGGCAAAGTCGAATGCCTCATCCTTGCTTACTTGTATTACGCCGTCTATCACACTGCTGTTGTAAATGCCCGGCACAAAACCTGCCCCTATACCCTGTATGGGGTGTGGCCCCGGAGCCCCTCCGCTCAGTACAGGCGATAATTCAGGCTCTACGGCAAATACCTTAAGGCTTGGCCATTTTTCTTTTAAAACCTCTGCTACGCCCGTTATGTGGCCTCCTGTGCCCACACCGGTAATAATGTAGTCGACACCTTCGGGGAAGTCGGCCAGTATTTCCTGTGCGGTAGTGCGGCGGTGCACATCGGTATTGGCAGGGTTTTCAAACTGGCTGGGCGACCATGCATTTGGCGTAGCAGCCGTAAGCTCGGCAGCCTTTTCTATGGCACCTTTCATGCCCTTTTCGCGTGGGGTAAGCTCAAACTCCGCCCCGTAGATAGACATCAGCCTGCGGCGTTCCACACTCATGCTTTCGGGCATTACCAGTATCAGCTTATAGCCTTTAACGGCAGCCACCAGTGCCAGCCCTATACCCGTATTACCCGATGTAGGCTCTATGATAACGCTGTCGGGTGTAAGGATGCCTTTAGCCTCGGCATCTTCTATCATGGCCAGGGCTATACGGTCTTTAATGCTGCTGCCGGGGTTGGTACGCTCCAGCTTGGCCCATACGTTACCGCCGGGAAACAGCTTGCTTAGCTTTACGTGGGGCGTGTTGCCTATAGTTTCGAGGATGTTGTTCGCTTTCATATATGGATAAATTGGGATTATTTAAATTTCAAAATTCAGCGGCTCGGGGAAGGTTTCCTTCGTCTTTATGGTAATCTCGCTCTTGTGGTACACCAGCGACTCATCGGGCACCAAATGCGTAAGCCATACGTTGCCCCCTATCACACTGCCGTGGCCTATAAAGGTACGCCCGCCCAGTATGGTGGCATTGGCATAAATGGTAACGCCGTTACCTATGCTCGGGTGGCGCTTGTGCTCGGCATCCTGCTTTTGCACACTGAGTGCGCCGAGGGTTACGCCCTGGTACATTTTTACGTCATTGCCTATAACCGATGTCTCGCCAATAACGATACCCGTGCCATGGTCGATGAAAAACCGGTTGCCAATATCAGCACCGGGGTGTATGTCGATACCCGTTTTACCGTGTACATATTCGCTGAGCATGCGGGGCAGCACCGGCACCTTCATTACCCATAATTCATGTGCCAGGCGGTATACCGAAATAGCAAAAAACCCGGGATAGGAAACCAGCACTTCAGACCGTGATTTGGCCGCCGGGTCGAACCTGAAAATAGCCTTTAAATCGTCTTCTAATTTGGCATGGATAACGGCTGCTTTTTCATGTAAAACAGATACAACAATTCCGGCTTTCGACTCCTCCAGGCCGGCAAGGGTAAGCAGGCTGAGGAAAGTATTTTCAAGCTCCTTTTCGCGCTGCACAAAATAGTCGTAATCGGCAAACTGCGGCCCTATGCAAAACAGCCACTGGAAGAGGTCTTCCATCCATTGGCCTACGTGGCGCATGTCGGGCAGCACACCCGACTTAAGGTAGTTTGCAGTGTATATAGGATGTTTCATTTTTATAATCTGTATTACCAAACGCTCCGTCATTGCGAGGGAGGCACGACCGCGGCAATCTTAAAAATTGTTCAGAGATGAATCCCCAGAATAGATTGCTTCGTCCCTCGCAATGACAGCCGGATTGCTTCCCGGAAGAAGGGAGCCTTCCTTACAAAAGTAGGGAAAAATTTACACACCCTACTATTTGAGTAGACTAATAAATCTGTTAAAATTATATTAAACGACAGGATTAAGGAGTGCACGTATCGTACATTTATTAGAAATTTTAATTTTGGCGCAATTTTTATTTAATGTAAATAATAAGTTTATATAAATGTACACAACATACTGGATGTTAATTTTATAAATATAAACTATAAGATTTATCTATAATGGATATCGCAACCGTTTTCTGTTAAAAAAATGTTAACAAGAGATTTAAACAAACGTTTAATTTAAACAAGTGTTTAACTTTGTACCGAAATTAAATCGCATCGCAATGACTGATTTTAATGATAAGCAGATTGAGATCCTCCAGGTAGCCGAAAGGCTGTTTGCCGAAGAGGGTTTTGACGGCGCTTCCATACGTGCCATAGCGCGTGAGGCGAACGTAAACATTGCCATGATTTCTTATTATTTCGGTTCGAAGGAAAAGCTGCTGGAGGCACTCATCACCTACCGCACAAGCGATATGAAGATGCAGCTCCTAAGCATTTTTAACGAAGACCTCTCCCCTTTCCAAAAGGTGGAACTGCTCATAGATTTATACATAAACCGTATTAACAAACACAAGTGCATGTACCAGATTATGCACTTTGAGCTGACCACAAAAAAGCGGATTATAGAGATGGAAAGCTTTATGGAAATAAAGCGTGAGAACTCCGAAATTTTCAGGAAGATTGTGGAAGAAGGACAGGAAAAAGGACTGTTCAGCAAAGCCGTAAATATCGACCTTATACCGGCTACCATAATGGGCACGCTGGTGCACTTTCGAAACAACAGACCCTACTTTGAAAAATCAATGGGCCTCGTTACTGAAGAAGCTTTTGAGCACTACATAAAACATGAACTTACACATCACATTAAACAAACCATTAAAGCGCTATTGGCATATGAACATTAAGAACCTGCTGCCGGTAAGCCTGCTGTTGCTAAGCGCCACGGCACTGCACGCACAGCAAAGGCAACTTTCGCTGGACGAAGCCATAAACCTGGCAGTGACCAAAAGCACCGAAGCAACCCTGGCCGATACCAAGGTAGCTACCTCTAAACTGGAAGTGGATAACGTAAAAAACAACGTATACCCTTCCCTTAAACTATCGGGTGCGTACCTTAGGGTGACTGACCCTACCATTAACCTTAAAACTTCGACAAGCAGTACCGATGATGGTTCAGGCAGCTCTTCGGGCGGATCTACACCCAGCGTTAACAGCGCCATGTATGGTTTTGCCAATGCAAGCATGCCTATCTTTTCGGGCTTTAAGCTGAAGAACAACATTGCCGCCAGCGAAAACGCCTACAAGGCCGAAACCTTTAATGCGGCAAGTACCAAAGAACAGGTAGCAATGCAAACCATTGTACTGTACACTAACCTGTACAAGGCAAAACAATCGGTTTCCCTGATTGAGGAAAACCTGAAAAGTGCCCGCCAGCGTGTTAAGGATTTCACCGCCATGGAAGAAAACGGCCTTATAGCCCGCAACGACCTGCTGAAATCGCAACTACAGGCCAGCAACATTGAGGTATCTCTTGAAGACGCGAAAAAGAATGTTACGGTAATCAACTACCAGTTGGCCACCTTGCTGCACCTGCCTGAAAACACCCAGATAGACGTTAACGACGGTTACTTTACTAACAGCAACGTAAAACCTGCCGTTACCGAAAACGACGCCATAGCCCAGCGCAACGACCTTGAGGCGCTTCGCTTTGCTGAAAAGGCTGCCGAAAGCAACGTAAAAATAGCCAAAGGCGACTACTACCCTACCCTGGCGCTTTCTGCGGGTTATGTGTACCTTAACGTGCCAAACTTTGTAGAGCTGTACAATGCTGCCAATGCAGGTGTAAGCATATCTTACGACCTGGCCGGGCTGTTTAAAAACAAAAAGAAAGTACAGGCTGCCGAAAGCCGCAGGCTGGAATCGCAACAGCAGCTGGACCTAGCTACAGAGAATGTAAAAGTACAGGTACGCCAGTCGCTTGAAAACTACAATTTTGCCGTAAAACAAAACAGGGTATACAGCGAAGCCGTAACACAGGCCGCAGAAAACTACCGCATTGTTAAAGATAAATACGACAACGGGCTGGTAGATACCAACGACCTCCTTGAAGCCGATGTAGACCAGCTTCAGGCGAAGCTGAACGAAACCTTCAGCAGGGCCGATATTACCCAGCGTTTCTACGAGCTGCTTAATGCTTCAGGAAAACTAACAAACTCATTTAACCTTACACAGAACAAATAATTCACCTAGCCATGGAAGAAAAAAAGAAAACAAATAAAAAGTTCCTCGTTATACTTATTGCCCTTGTAGTTGTAGGCGGTGGTTACGGCGGATACAAATATGTACACTCTCAGGCGCACGAAACTACAGACGATGCCCAGGTAGAAAACAATATGAACCCTATTATCCCGCGTGTATCGGGTTATATTACCAAAGTATATGCTGAGGATAACAAGCAGGTGAAAAAAGGCGACACGCTGTTTGTAATAGACGATAAAGACTATGTGGTACGTGTAGAGGAAGCCAAAGCTGCCCTTGCTGCCGCAGAAGGAAGCTACGAAGCTGCCAAAGCCGATGTAGGCGGTGCTGCTGCAGGCGTATCGGTAAGCGATGCAAACATTGCTTCATCCCAAGGAAATATAGAAGCAGCCAAAGTACGTGTATGGAGGGCTAACAGCGACTACGACCGTTACAAAAACCTGTATGCCAACAAGAGTATTACCAAGCAGCAGTTTGAGCAGGCAGAGGCTACTAAAAAAGAAGCTGAAGCTAACCTTAGGGTACTGCAACAAGCCGAAGCCGCAAGCAAAAGCCAGCGTAGTGCCAGTGTAAGCCGCAGCAACGTAAGCAGCAAACAAACTGAAGTGGCTAAAGCCAACATAGAAAAAGCAAAAGCCAGCCTTAGAGCAGCCGAACTTAACCTTAGCTATACTGTGGTTACCGCTGCTGTAGACGGCCAACTTAGCGCTGTAGACATTCAGCCGGGCCAGCTTGTACAACCGGGCCAGTCATTGTTCTACATCATCAACAGTGAAAAACCATGGGTAGTGGCTAACTTTAAGGAAACCCAGCTTACCAAAATGGTTCCGGGCCAGAAGGTAATTGTAGAGGCAGATGCTTTCCCTGGTACCGAGTTTGAAGGTACAGTAAGCTCATTCAGCCCTGCTACAGGTGCACGCTTTTCGCTACTGCCTCCGGATAACGCTACAGGTAACTTCGTAAAAACCGTACAAAGGCTTCCTGTAAAAATCACCTTTACAGACAACAACGACAAAGAAAAAGTAAAACTGCTTCGCCCGGGTATGAACGTGGAAGTAGACGTACACTTAAAATAACATTATGGCAGGAGGAGCAACCGTAAGCGACGATTTGGTAGAATACGGTTACAGGCGGGTTATCATTACCATAACAGCGGTACTGTGTGCCCTGCTTGAAATTGTAGATACTACCATTGTAAACGTTGCACTTAATGAAATGAGGGGAAGCCTTGGTGCTACCCTTACCGATGTGGCCTGGGTAATTACAGCCTATGCTATAGCAAACGTAATTGTAATACCCATGACCAGCTGGCTGAGCCAGCAATTTGGCCGCCGTAATTATTTCGCAGCATCCATCATCATTTTTACCATATCATCATTTTTGTGTGGTAATGCAACAAATATTTGGGAACTGGTAGTATTCCGCTTCATACAGGGTATGGGCGGTGGTGCGCTGCTGGTAACGGCACAAACCATTATTACCGAAAGTTACCCTGTGGCAAAACGCGGTATGGCGCAGGCCATATACGGTATGGGTGTAATTGTAGGCCCTACCCTTGGCCCGCCACTGGGTGGCTGGATTGTAGACAACTGGAGCTGGCCGTATATATTTTATATTAACGTGCCGCTGGGTATTATAGCCACCATGCTTTCTATAATGTATGTAAGGAGCCCCAAATACGGTGAAAAGCTAAGCGCCGACAAAGTAGACTGGTGGGGCATGATATTCCTGATAATGTTCATCGGCTCGCTGCAGTTTGTACTGGAGCACGGCCAACAGGACGACTGGTTTGAAGACCCGCTTATCGTAGGCCTTAGCGTACTGAGTATTTTTGGATTACTTGCCTTTATATGGCGCGAAAGCGTATACGAACACCCTATTGTAAACCTAAAGGTGCTTAAAGACAGCAACCTGCGTATAGGTACCATCATGTCGTTCATCATGGGCTTTGGGTTATTTGGGTCAACATTTATAATACCCCTTTATACCCAGTCGACATTAGGATGGACTGCGCTTCAGGCCGGTATGCTGCTGATACCAAGTTCACTTATGACCGCCTTTATGATGCCTTTTGTAGGGCAAATGATACAGCGCGGATTAAAGAAAACCTATATGGTTGCAGCAGGGTTCAGCATATTCGTAGGCTTTACTTTATGGATGTACCTGGTTATGACACCAGATACCGGTGCAGAACACTTCTTTAAGCCGCTTATTTTGCGCGGTGTGGGGCTTGGGTTATTGTTTGTACCTATTACTACCATGTCGCTGAGTACACTTAAAGGTAAGGCTATTGGCGAAGGCGCTGCCTTTACCGGTATGCTACGACAGCTGGGCGGTTCGTTTGGTATTGCTATCATCAGTACGTTTGTAACACGTTTTACGCAATCACACAGGGTAAACCTTGTAGCACACGAAGCGGTTTATAAATTTGAAACACAGCAACGCGTACAGCAGCTTACCGCAGGTTTTATGGCTAAAGGCTACAGTATTACTGAAGCTACTGCCAAAGCCTATAAAGCTATGGAAGGTGCAGTAATGAAACAGGCCACCGTACTGGCATACATGGATATATTCCTGTACCTGGGTATACTGTTTGCCATTTGTATTCCTTTTATCCTATTGATTAAGGAAGGAAAGGGCAAAATAGATATGGCCGATGCGATGCACTAATTAGTTGTTGGTTGTCGGTTGTTAGTTGTTGGTTTTTAAGTCGCAGTCGCAGTTTTCAGTAATTGGGACGTGATGATAGCAAAATCAAATCCTTTTGAATACTATTTTCAATACGAGTGAAGCTGCCATCAACTAACAACTGACAACCAATAACTGAAGAAAGAAACTTAACTACATTTATATATTTCCCGAACCTGCCGCGACATTTCCATGCCGGCAGGTTTTTTTAACACACGCACACACATCACTTTATTATTTTTTTATCATCACCTTAAAATGAACAAAAAATACAATCACTACAAGGTAACCCTTGAACACATTTACAGCCCGGCCAGCGAAGACCTACACCGCCGTGTGGAAGTGGTTTTTGACAACCACGACAACCTGTTTACTATTATTGACGTATTACAGCAGAAAGACCATTTTGGCGATATGGGCCAAAGCACAGAGTTTGCCATAGGACTTAAAATGATGGGCGAAGTAATGCTGCGCAATAAAGACAATGCGTTGTTTGAAGAGTTCCTTCCGGCCATGAAAGACTTTATGAAGAAGCTGAAAGGGAACTAAGATTTTTCAATTACGAATTACGAATTGAAACTTATAGGTAAAATTCGTAATTCGTAATTTATTTTTCAGTAACCTGAAGTACTATTTGCCTTTCTTCCAGGCATTGTTGCAGTGCACCGGCAAGTTTATTCTGGCCTTTAGAATTAAGGTGGATGATATCCCTGTAGTCATCAGCCGTAAAATTATAGTTAAGCCCGTTAACTAAGTCTACGTTATTTAGTACGCACCAGTCTATAATTTCTTTGCTGGTATCAATATTTTTATTTGCCCGGGCTTCCCACCGTACCGGGTGCAGGTATATAATAAAAGGAATACCAGCCGCTTTGGCCATATCCTTTAATTGTTTTAACCCCGGATTAAAAACACTGCTTTTCTTTCTTACAGGTTGCGTTACAGCACTTTCCTTATTAGAAATACCCTTAAAAACAAACGGTACTACATAACGGTTAATCAGTTCTCCCCATGCCAGCGCCGATTGCTTTTCAGGATATGATGGCAATACACCCACTACAGGCATAAAGTTCATGGTATCGTAAGCATCATGCCCGCTAACCACAAGTATAATGGCCTTTGCGCCAAAGGTACCGTGCTTTTTCAGGTAAGCGGCACAATTGTCTGGACCCCAACTGCCTGCCGAAATATTAAGCATTTGCACACCTGTACGGTTTGTAAACACTGTAGTGGCAAGGCTGTCCTGTGCGGTTTGTATACCACCATAAATTACAGAATCGCCCAGTGCCAGGATTTTTGTTTTTGCCGGGGCAGGTTCCTCACTTCGCTGTGAAAAGGAATTGATGTGAAAATGATTCCCAAAGCGTTGTCCGTCCTGGTTAGGCGCAGGTATATATTCATAATCAGCGCTTGATACATAAAGTATGGCATTGCAAAAACCAAAACAGTATCGTAATACCAATTCAGAAACTATAAAAAATCCGACAACTATTAACGCATAGCGCTTTTTCTTCCTGGTAAAAACCGGCATATTAATCTGTATTACCTTGTAAACACAAGCGTGTTCCCCTTGCTTAATTTTGCATCAAAGGCATAGCCTTCATAATTAAAGCCCTTAAGTCCCTTAAGGGTTTTTACGTTATGGTCTATAATGTAGCGTACCATCATGCCGCGTGCTTTCTTGGCAAAGAAACTCACCATGCGTAGCTTGCCGTCTTTATAATCTTTAAACTCGGGGGTGATTACGGGGACTTTCAGTGCCTTTTCATCAATTGCCCCAAAGTACTCCTGGCTGGCAAGGTTTACAAAGAGTTCGCCGTCTTTAAGTTCATTGTTCAGGGCTTCGGTAACGGTTTGTTTCCAAAACTCATACAGGTTCTTGTTCTCCCCTACCGGCAGGTGTGTACCCATTTCCAGGCGATACGGCTGTATTAAGTCCAGTGGTTTCAGTAAACCATACAAACCCGAAAGTATACGCAGGCTGTCCTGTAGTTTATTCACCTTAGCAGCGGGAATTGTATAGGCATCCAGCCCCACATATACATCGCCGTTAAAGGCATACACGGCAGGGCGTGCGTTTTTGGTGGTAAACGGTGGTTGCCATTCCTGGTTGCGCTGCCAGTTCAGTTGCGCCAGGTTATCGCTTATATCCATAAGACTGCTTAGCTGGGCAGGGGTTTTATCTTTAACGGCGGCATGTACTTCTTTGGCCTGGGCCAGGAAAGCCGGTTCGGTATGTTTGCGTACGGGAAGCTTAGTTTCAAAATCCAGCGACTTGGCCGGGGAAATCACCATTTTCATAGTAAGTTATTTTCACCAAAAATACTTTGTAAAAGTAAGCGATGCAATACAGCGGTATAGGATTTTGTTATCTTAGCATAAACAAACCGGTTATGATACGTATATTTTGCATTCTATTCCTAATCTGCTCTATTGCTAAAAGTAATGCTCAAAAACCCTCATCTGAGAAAAATGACGAACTTTTTAAATCATGGTATAGTGTGACATCTGAAGCGTATGATTACGAGGCTAGGGTATTACACGATGAATATTTAAAAGACTACGCCAAAAAAAACACCCCGGCAATTAAAAATCAATGGGGGATTTCGGCAACAGGAGAAATAAACCGGAAAGATTCGCGCTACTTATTTTTAGATATAATATCTCAATTCAAAGAAAGTAACAATTTTTATGTGATTGAAGCGATTTTATCGGGAGAGTACGTAAAAATTGAAAACTACATTGTTTATAAGAATGAGAACAAAACGCATATCCTTCTATTTGATTTTAGCAGGGATGGGAAATGGAAATTAGAAAAGCAAATTACAATTGAAGGTGGTAATGATTTTGACCCATATCAATGTTATCTACCCGGTCGGGGAACCAACGATGATAACGTGATTATAACTCATTTTCGAGATGGTAAAGTAGAAAAAGCCTTTTTTTATTTCATGACTCATCTCGAAATTCAACTGATTTTTAATTTCTGACAATTACATTTAGATAGTACGGATGATTATGTACTTCTCATGAAAATTCTACCTTTGCCCAAAACACCTCAATGCGCCACTGGCTTAAAAAATATCGGGATATATTGCTGTACGGCGCCTGCCTGGCAGTACTATTGCTGGCATTACGCTGGGCCGAATACCGTTTCATTATTATAAGCAGCCGGCAGGAACTCTACACCGGGTTTATAGCACTGGTGTTTACAGGGCTTGGGATATGGCTGGCATTGAAGCTGGCCAAACCAAAAAAAGAAACCGTAATTGTGGAACGCAAGGTAGAAGTTATCCCCCCGCCTGCTACAATAGCTGAATCTGATGTGCTGAGCAAACGCGAGCTGGAGGTACTACAACTTATGGCTTCGGGGATGAGCAATGCCGAGATTGCCGAGCAGCTTTTTGTGTCGCTAAATACCGTGAAGACGCATTCCTCTAAAATCTACGAAAAACTGGACGTAAAAAGGCGTACCCAGGCGGTAGAAAAGGCAAAACTACTGAATATCATTAGTTAAACACCGTATCACACTAAAGTATTAGCCGTAAAAATCATACTTTAGTATGAGGGAAATGTGCCTTAACGTTGCCAATTTTGCAGCCTAAACATTTAACAGACATGAAAAAAATCGTTTTAACCTACGGCCTTATTGCAGGAGGTATTTCTGTAATCGGGTATTTGTTTACCTTTATATCGGGCGGGCTACATAACGGGCAGGCCATGCTTATCGGCTTTGCCAGCATGCTGCTTGCGTTCTCGCTTATTTTTGTGGCTACGGTACAGTACCGCAAATCGCAGGGAGGCGCGGTGAGCTTCAGAGATGCATTTTTAATTGGCATTTACATTTCGCTTATTGCCTCCACGGTATATGTGCTGGTATGGCTGTACAACCTGTACAATGTGTACCCCGACTTTGCCAAAACCTACGCAGCCGAATGCCTGAAAGGGCTTAAGACAAGCGGTGCATCAGCAGAGAAAATCGCAGCCGCAACCGCCGAAATGGACCAGTTTGTTACCGACTACAAAAAACCGTGGTATGTAATATTGTGGACGTACATAGAGATACTGCCCATCGGGATTATAGTATCTATAATAAGCGCGCTTATCCTGATGAGGAAAAAAAAGCCTCAAATGGCTGAAGCTTGAACATCTTGAGACAGCAACGCTAAATAACTTTAAACCTTAAACTTGGAACTAAAAAAATATGGCAAGAATAACAGGATTCGGCGGATTGTTTTTCCGCGCGAAAGACCACAAGGCACTGGCGCAGTGGTATGAAAACCTTCTGGGGGTAAACGGTATGGCATGGCAACAGGAAGCCGGGCCTACAGTATTTGCCCCGTTTAAGGAAGACACCGGCTACTTTGGCAGCGATACCCAGCAGTTTATGATCAACTTCCGGGTGGAAGGGCTTGATGCACTACTGGAAAAACTGAAGGCCGACGGCGTACGCATAGACGACGACCGCCAGGAAATGGAGTACGGCAAGTTTGCCTGGATATACGACCCCGAAGGCAATAAGATAGAGCTTTGGGAGCCTGCCACCGAGTAGGTTCTTATTTGGTTTAGCTATTAATTTACAGCCCTATACGATGGCGCGGATTTTTAATCCGTGCCTTTTGTTTTTATCCTTTCTTGTAATGCACGGATTGAAAATCACAAGTGTTCGAAAACATTTCAATAGTAGTTCCGTTATCTTAGTACTGTAAAACCAACAATCATGCGCATACTTGTTATTGCTTTCATCATGCTGCTCACAGCCTGCAGGCAGGATAAAAATCAAATTAACCTGATAGAAAAACACAAGGTTTCTGAACCTATTGCCGCAGGGGTTAAATATTATTATACCGGAAATCAGCAGGGATTTAAACGCATCCCCTACAGCCTGGGCTATGATTATCTTGATACGATTGCAAAGAAGCTTATCCCAGACCCTAAATGGCAATATTGGGCTTATGTAGGTTTTAGAGAATCTGATGGGTATAACCCCGATGTATTTACCATAATATCAGAAGGCGGAGATTTAAAATACAGGAAGCATACCAAAAAACTTCCTGAAAATCATGGCTTTTTTCATGGTTGTCACCCCCATTTTTGCAGCAATTTTGTAGTAACAATACAAAACGATAGTGTGCATTACATTACTACTGAAGAGACTTTTCGTGATTTTATAGGCAATGTAAACAACCTGGAAGAAGCTATGCTACTGGCTAAAACTTATGGATATATTCTGGGTGACAGTATAATTTCTGCCCGCTACAGAATAACAAACAACAACTACGAGATGAACCTGCGAAGAGCCCAGGATCCTGTAGAATCGCGTTTTGAACCAAAATCAGAAGCAGCCGAAGTTGTTGTTACGCCAAAAGGATTAGTTAAAACAAAAAGCCTTGGTACATATTGTAAAGGGATAAATTGTTACTAACAGCAGAAAACAAATTTAGATAAAAACCATCACTACATTCTTCCGATAACACTTTTAGTTACAAATCACAATAACATAAACTTGGTGTAAATTCGTGAAATTCGTGGCTTTAATGTTATATTAGCATCTCGAACCAATCGGAAACAATCATGCCTGAAAACATTATACAGACGGATGGCCTTACCTTCCACTACTCTAAGGGCAGGAAAGCCCTGGACAACGTTTCTTTAAACATCCCGAAAGGGGCAATATACGGCTTCCTGGGGCCGAACGGCGCGGGTAAAAGTACCACTATGCGCCTGCTTACGGGCATCCTCGCCGAGCAGCAATCTTCCATAAAGCTGTTTGGCCAACCGCTACAGGAGCAAATGCCTGCCGTGTTTCACCGTATAGGCTCACTGGTAGAAAGCCCTGCCCTGTACCTGCACCTCAGCGGGCAGGACAACATGCGCTACATAGCCCGCCTGCGGAACATCCCCGAAAGCAAAATATCCGAAGCACTGGAACTGGTAAACCTGCACCGCGATGCCCACCGCAAAGCCAGGCAGTATTCGCTGGGTATGAAACAACGCCTTGCCATAGCTATGGCACTGCTGGGCGAACCCGAGCTGCTTTTGCTGGACGAACCCGTAAACGGCCTTGACCCTAACGGTATGCGCGACATTCGCCAGCTTTTGGTGAAACTGAATAAGGAAAAAGGCATTACAATATTTGTATCGAGCCACCTGCTGGCCGAAGTAGAGCGTATGTGTACCCATGTGGGTATTATAAGCCACGGCAAGTTGCGCTTTGAGGGTACCATAGGCGAACTGGCCTCTGCATCGGGAGCATGCCGTGTGCAGCTTACCCTTAACGATGCAGCCGGCTGGCATACCAAACTCCTTGCCGACCACCCGGACGTAATTCGCGAAGCCGAAAACCAGTTGCTCCTGGAATTACCGGGGCGCGATGATATCCCTGCGTTTTTGCGTAAGCTGGTTACTGCCGGTGCCGATGTGTACGAACTGAAAGTACTGAACGGCCTTGAAGAATGGTTTATGTCGCTAATCAACCAAAAATAAAACCACCCGATTATGAATACGTTTATAACAGCCCTTAAGGGCGAATACATAAAAAAGAAAGGCACCGGGCTGTTTTGGCTTGCTGCCGGTATGGGGGCTTTTATGCCCATAGTATATGCAATTGTGATGATTGTACAATACACCATGGGCAGCGAAAATGCCGATGCCATACCCTACAACTATTTCACCAAAATAATAGAGGAAATGCTGGCCGGGTACGCTCAGTTTTTCTACCCGCTGTTCATTATTATTGCCGTGAGCCGAATTACCCAGACCGACCACCGCAACGGCGGCTGGCAGCTTATGGAAACCCAGCCCATTAAGCGTTGGGATATATACAGCGCCAAGCTTACCATGATACTTACGGCCAACCTCATCTCTATACTGTCGCTTATTATTATGAGCTATGTGGGCGGGGGCATTACGTTGCTGTTTACCGAAGCACCCAAGGCAGCCACCTTTGGCTTTGAGGCCGGTGCCGTACTGAAGATAATACTGAGGCTGTTTGTAACCGGGTTGTTTTTTACCGCCCTGCAATACATGGTTTCGGTGCTTATACCCAGCTTTGTGTGGAGCATCCTCATCGGCTTTTTTATGCTGCTGGGTTACCTGTTCCTTTCGTTGTTTAAGGTACTGCCGGCGTGGTACCCACTTAACGTAATAGGCCACGTAGCTGATTTTGCAAAGGGCAGCGAACTGGGTTACCCCATTACCATAACCGAACTGGCGTCGCTGGTTCTTGCATATCTTATGGTTTACATCGGCTTTAATTGGTACAGTCATAAAGGGCTAAAGCCTGCATTTTTTGGTAACGGAAAACGCATTGGGGTATTCATTGCAACACTGGTTGTAACCCTGGGTATAACAGCTTTTATGTTTACACCAAAAACCACTGACCGCTATACCAAAACCATAATTAGCGGCAATATTGACAGCAAAAGCCAATGCCACAGCATAGTAATTACCGACGTATTTATTAACGATACGGTAGCGATAATCCCTGTAACCGATAATAAATTCCATTATGAAATAAAGGAAGAAGTACCTCTGGACTTGTACCGTTTTACATTGGATAACGGCCTAAACGGCAACTTCTCTTTTGGCGCTAAGGACAGCATTTACCTGAATATAAAACAATACGGCAAAGCCCTGGAAGCCAAGCTAACCGGCACAAGGATGGCCGAAAACGCATTTGACGAAAAGCAGCCGCCGGCATTCAGCGTGGTGCAGTACTACCTTGAGTCTAACGATAACTTAGAAAACGTAGAGGTTTTCAGCAGCCAATTATATAAGGAGTGGAAAGACGATATGGATGAAACCAGTAAGTTCCGTACTGCCGATAATTATATACCGGGGCCTGATTATATAAACAAGCTGAAACAGCAGCGTACACTTACCTTTTTAAATTACTGGCAGGAGTACCTGAAAAAGCGCAAGGTGATGTTCCCCGGCAAAGCCACTCCTGAGAATGCAGATATTGCTTCGATTAAAAAAATGGTGCCGCTTGATGACGCAGCGATGCTGAGTAGTGAAGCCTATTTTAGCTATGTACGCAGCCTGATGATTTTTAAGGATGAAACCGATACCGATGAAAATACCAAATCACTGCACGCCATAGCCAAACTGAAACCGGGCATCTTTAAAGACAAAATGCTGGTATGGCAACTACGCAGCAGCCTTCGTGAAGCCAGTGATCCATTGGAACGTGAAAACCTGATTAAGGATTATGCCCACACGTTTACTAACGGGCACTTTACCCAAAATGTACTGGCACTGAACAAAACCCTGGGAGGTATAGACAAAGGCAAGCCTGCCCCTGCAATAGCCCTTGCCGGGCTTGACGGTAAACCTGCTTCTCTGGAACAGTTTAAAGGAAAATACCTGGCTATAGATGTATGGGCTACCTGGTGCGGTCCGTGTAAGGCTGAATCGCCTTACTTTGAAAAACTGGCTATTAAGTACAAAGGAGAAAACATACAGTTTGTAGCCATAAGCACCGACCAGCAGCAGGATAAATGGTACCTTGATGCCAAACTGAAAAGCAAAAGCGTACTGCAACTGCACAGCAATGACGGCGATAAGTTTGGTGAAGATTACGACATACAGGGCATTCCGCACTTTATACTGATAGATGACAAAGGAAATATAGTGAATGCAGCGATGCCGCGCCCAAGCGAAAAAACCTTTGAGCAGGTTATCCGCCGCGAACTGGGCATGAAGGAGTTGTAATATACTCTTGCATTTAATAATTTACAGTCCGTTTTTATACACAGAGACGTTGCCATGCAGCGTCTCTACAACAAAACATAAATATTTTGGAACTCAGCATACAAACCCCTGCCCTGCTTTTTTCGGCCACATCGCTTATACTGCTGGCCTATACTAACCGTTTCCTAACCATAGCGGGTATAGTGCGCGGGCTTAAAGTAAGCTACGAGCAAAACCAGACCAAAAGCATACTGCTGGAAATAGCCAACCTAAACAAGCGCCTCACCCTGATACGCCACATGCAGATGTATGGCGTACTGAGTCTGTTCTTTTCAGTATTTGCCATGATGCTGTTGTTCTTCGGTATAGAAAACTGGGGCGCTTATACCTTTGGCCTTAGCCTGTTATTACTGTTGGCCTCGCTGGGGGTTTCGTTTTGGGAAATCAGTATTTCGGTAAAAGCACTACGCATCCACCTAAGCGACCTTATAGAAGAAGCGGAACAGCACCGGAAATAGTTTACAGTTTTCAGGATCAGTTTTCAGTTTATTCAATCTTAGCGCCTTTACAAAAAATAAATCAAAAATGGCTGCCCGGTAACGAGCAGCCATTTTCTTTGGAATATTTAGAATTGGGGCATTTACAGCTTTATAAGTTTCAGCGTGCTGTGGGTACCGCCCTGCCCTGCTTCTACAAAGTAAGTACCTGCCGAAAAGCTTGCGGTATCTACGGTAGTTTGCAGTGCGCCGTTGCAGGCTTTGCTTAGCAATACTTTACCGGTAATGTCATAAATCTTCACCGTATCTATACCGTTTACAGAAACAATATTCACATTGCCCGATGCAGGGTTCGGATATAGTGTAAAGGCTTTTGCTATAACTTCAGGGTTAGTAAGCGTGGCCACAAACTCGGTAGTAAACGTATTGGTATCTACCACAGGGTTAAAGTCGAAATAGATTCCTGCCGATGCCGGTATCATGTCGCCCACCTGCCTGCCCGGTAACGGCTTCACTTTAAAATATACATAACCATTGCTTCCGGCCTCATTATCTTCGGCGGCAGGCAGCATAATATTGTCAAACTTCCAGCTAAGGCTGCTTCCGGTGCGGTCCAGCTCATAGCTGTGGCTGCTGCTTAGCATGGTAAGCGTTGAGGCATCTATCTGCACATCCAGCACTTCTTCTATACGCACATTATGTGCCGGGGCAGTACCAAGGTTTTGGAAACGGATGGTATAGTACAGGTAGTCATCATCAGTAAAGGCAGCCGCTTCAATTTCGCGCCCGTGCGATTCGGTAATGTCGTTAGGGTCGTAAGAAGCCACAATTTCCTGTGTAAGTTCAGCTACGTTATCTGCAGGCGTAAGGTCATTTTCAGGCACCGTGATTGAAGCCGAACAGGTAGCAAGCTGGCCCAGTTCTACCTCCGGTATGGCAGGTACACTTATTGTAACAGTTATGTAACGGGTTTCCTGCGGAAGCAGGTCGGTAAACGGAAACTCAAAGCCTGTGGTTGTAGTAGTGGCTATACTGCCCGGATAAATATCGGTAATGGTATAAGCCGCATCGTTTGTAAACGTTACCGTACCCGATACCGGTACTGCGCCCTGGTTGCTGTATGCAAGAAGCAGCGTGTGGCTAAAACCTGCCAAAGGCGCACTGCCGGGTATTATATGCACGTTAAGGTCGTTATACGGTTGCAACAGTGTAATGGCAAAATCATAGGTTTGTATGCTGCCTGCCACTTGCGGGTTGATGCCCTGGTAAGAAGCCGGGCTTACCGAATAGTAGCTTGTATAAGGCTCCGGTATGCTGTAGCTGAAATCATAGCTGGCTGTAGCGCTTTCATCGTACAGGGTTACAAACCCGTCTGAATCGGTAATGTTGTGTACATCTCCACTACTGTTCGCCTCATAACTCAAGATACCGTAAGGGAAACCGTTTTCATCAATATCGCGCACGCCATTAGCATTGGCATCTATAAAAGCATTGATGTTTATGCCCGAGCAGCCTATAACACCTGTGCTGTTCAACAGACTTTCTATGGTGATAAACCCCGCACTGCCGTTAAAATTGGTTATCATAAGCAGGTAATATTCGCCTGCCTGTGCGTAAGGCACATCAAGCTGTTCTGTAGCCGAAGCGGAGTAGCTGCAGTCCACAATATTATTGTCTCCCATAATACTACACATACCATCAGGTGAGGTAAATGGCCCATAGCAGATAAAGTCGACATCTATGGGGGCACCAGTGTCAGACACCTGGTTCATAACAAATGCCAGGGGGCCACTTTGTTCCACACTGAAATAAAACCAGGCAGGGTTAGGTTGTGAATAAAGGCAACCCACAAGTTGGGGGTTTTGTCCGGCAGGTATGCCGGTTGTATTAGGGAACGGTACACCCAATGACCCGCATAGTGAATACGCTTCTTCGCAGGTAGCTGCATTCTGGGCAAAAACCAACGGGCTAACAATAAAAAGCAAAAGGAGTAAAATCTTTTTCATATGTATTAGGTAATGGTTTGTTTAATATAGACATAAATTTATGCAAAAGGTTGCGTATAAGCATAAAAAAAATCCTGCAAATAATGCAGGATTTTAATATTTTAAGAAAAATGGTATGAATTAACCCTTCAGCCATGCATTACGCAGTGCAGCTTTAGAAGCATCAGTACCTTTCCATGTGTTTACTTCTTCAGTAGGAAGGACAACTTTGCCTTTAACTACCTGCTCTTTGCCGTCGCGTTTTATCTTCACACTGATGTCCTCGCCGCCTTTCCAGCCGATGCTAAGGGTTATCAGGTCATAAATGTTGTCAAGGTTGTAAGCAGTGCCGTTTATTTCAAGCAGTGCATCGTTCTTTTGTATGCCCAGTGTTTTGTAGAAAGCGTTTGGCTCAAGGTCAGGCCTTAGCAGTATCGTTTTTGTAGAACGGTCTACAGTAATGGTAGGCTCCTGCATGTTGATAAGGAACGGGTTGCCTGTTTTGCTGGTTTTAGCCTCGCTTACACCCATTTTGGCAAAAAACTGCTCGTATGGTATAGCGGTGTTACCCGATACGTATGTTTTAAGGAATTCGCCCACAGCAGGGTATGTAATAGAAGTTATCTTATCGAAAAGTTCGCTGTCGTTAAACGGCTTGTTATTGCCGTAGGTTTTGCTCAGCTCAGCCATAAGGCTAAGGATTCCGCGCTTACCGTTACTCTGCTCACGCAGGGTAATGTCAAGGCACATTGCTATAAGCGCACCTTTTTCGTATACGTTGTTGTACTGGTCTTTGTAGCCCGGCTCCAGCACGTTTTTACTCATAGTGGTAAACGGCATAGTGTCGTTGTACTTGCGTGAGTGTGCTATTTTCTCAGCCATACGGTTGTAGAAAGCCTCCTCATCTATAAGCCCCTGGTTTATCTGGAACAGGTTAGCGAAGTACTCGGTAATACCCTCGTACATCCACAGGTGCTCACTCATTTTAGGGTTGTTGAAATCGAAATACTGTATTTCCTTACTGTGTACGCTAAGCGGGGTAACAATGTGGAAAAACTCGTGCGATACGATATCCTTAAAGTTTTCGGCAAGTTCTTCTATGTCCATCATTTCAGGCATCACCACCGTAGTACAGGTAGGGTGCTCCAATGCTCCAAAGCCGTTTGCATCGTTATCACCCATCTGAGAAAGGTAGATAAGCACTGCATATTTTTTGTTGCTGTTTATAGGGCCAAGGAATTTCTTCTGGGCGCGCATTGTTTTTTCCAGCATCGGGGTTACATCGGCAGCTTTTACTTTGCCTGTAGGCGAATATACCGCAATGATAATCTCCATGCCATCGGCAGTAAAGGTGGTATAATCAGGCTTGCTGTACATAACCGGGAACTCGGTAAGCTCGTGGTAGCGCGATGTTTTAAACTCGTCTATCGTAGCCGATGCATTGCTGTCAGTCATACTTGTAGCGCCCCAAAGCTCTGCCGGGTGCATTACGGTAACGGTATACGGGGTTTCGGTCTTACCTTCAAAGTAGCCTACGAAGCCGTGAGTGTTCAGCATGAAGTTTTTACCTGCATCTATATTAGTACCCGATGGTGAAAAGATAGGGTCTTCCTTTTCTTTTTCGTTATCATAGCTGTCGTTTACCAGGTAGGTAATTTTGGCCAGCTTTTTAGCATCTTCTATTTTCCAAGAGTTTACATCGGGCTGGGTTACGGTAAGTTCCTTGCCTTTTTTGTCAAAGGCTTTAAGGCCTTCTATAAACGTACCGTAGTTATCGGCACTATAGGTCCCGGGTACTGTTTTTGGGATAAAGTAGGTTACCGTAGCCGATTTTATAGCATCGGGGATTACTGTTACCTGGACTTTGTCGTCCTTTACATTGGTAAGGTCTATGGCTACCTTAATGTCGCCGCCTTTTTGTGCATAAGCCAGGCCGCCCAGTGTAAGGGATAAGGCCAGTGTACAGATAAATTTATTCATGATCTATGTTTTCTTGCCAATATGTATAGCGATTGGCTTTTTTGTTACGGCTAAAGATAAAAAAAAGTGTGCAACTTCAAAACAGAACCTCATTTTCAGTTTGCAGTCTCAGTTTGCAGTTTATACCCTGAGCCAAATGACACCTGAGGGTTTAGTTTGAACAGATAAAGTAAATCCACTAACTAACAAAAATGCCCACACTTTTCAGCGTGGGCATTTGTATATAAAAGCAATACTTATTCTTAGTGGGCGCTTGCTGCAATAAGGTTTAGTGCACTACCGGCCTTAAACCATTCTATTTGACCTGCGTTGTAGCTGTGGTTAGCAATGATGTTTTCCACACTGCCATCGGCATGTACAACCTGAAGCGTTAGCGGCTTGCCCGGTGCAAATTCTACAAGGTCGATAAAGTTGAATGTATCATCTTCCTGTATTTTGTCGTAATCAGCCTCATTGGCAAAAGTAAGCGCAAGCATACCCTGCTTTTTAAGGTTGGTTTCGTGGATACGTGCAAATGACTTCACAAGAACCGCCTTAACACCAAGGTGGCGCGGCTCCATGGCAGCGTGCTCACGGGATGAACCTTCACCATAGTTGTGGTCGCCCACTACTATTGTTGGTACACCTGCAGCTTTATAAGCGCGCTGTACAGCCGGAACTGCATCATAAGCACCTGTAAGCTCGTTCTTTACATTATTTGTCTTTTGGTTGTATGCGTTAACGGCACCGATAAGCATGTTGTTAGAAATGTTATCAAGGTGGCCACGGAAACGCAACCATGGACCTGCCATAGAAATGTGGTCTGTAGTACACTTACCGAACGCTTTAATAAGCAGCTTGGCACCCATAATGTTCTCACCATTCCACGGAGTGAACGGGTCAAGCAGCTGAAGGCGCTCAGATGTAGGGCTTACTGCAACCTGGACAGAACTACCGTCGGCAGCCGGAGCCTGGTAACCGGGGTCTTCAGCATCAAAACCTTTCGGAGGAAGTTCGTTCCCTGTTGGTTCGTCAAGCATTACTTCTTCGCCGTTCTCGTTGATAAGCTTGTCTGTAAGCGGATTAAAGCCAAGGTCACCGGCAATGGCAAGCGCCGTTACAAGCTCCGGAGAGCCTACAAACGCAAGCGTGTTAGGGTTACCGTCGGCACGCTTAGAGAAGTTACGGTTAAATGAATGGACGATAGTGTTACGTTCCTCTTTCTCGGCACCTTCCCTGTCCCACATACCGATACACGGGCCACATGCATTGGCAAATACAGTACCGCCAATTTTATCAAAAGTTTCAATAAAACCATCGCGCTCTATGGTAGAACGCACTACCTCAGAACCCGGGGTAATGGTAAATTTCGCTTTTGTTTTAAGTTTCTTCTCGGCAACCTGCCTGGCAAGTGAAGCCGAACGTGAAATATCTTCGTAAGAAGAGTTGGTACAAGAACCGATAAGTCCTACCTGTACCTGTAGCGGCCAGTTGTTTTTGGCAGCCTCTTCCCTCATTTTAGAGATAGGCGTAGCCAAATCCGGGGTGAAAGGACCGTTAAGGTGCGGCTCAAGCTCAGAAAGGTTAATTTCTATCACCTGGTCAAAGTACTGCTCAGGGTTGGCATATACTTCGGCATCACCTGTAAGGTAAGCAGCCACTTTGTCAGCAGCATCAGCCACATCGGCACGGTTAGTGGCACGAAGGTAACGGCCCATAGACTCGTCATAACCAAAAGTAGATGTAGTAGCACCTACTTCGGCACCCATGTTACAAATGGTACCTTTACCGGTACATGACATAGATGTGGCACCTTCGCCAAAATATTCTACAATAGCGCCGGTACCGCCTTTTACGGTAAGGATACCTGCTACTTTAAGGATTACGTCTTTAGGGGCAGTCCAGCCGCTTAGCTTACCGGTAAGTTTTACACCGATAAGTTTCGGAAATTTAAGTTCCCAGGCCATACCGCTCATTACGTCTACAGCATCGGCACCACCCACACCTATGGCAAGCATACCAAGGCCGCCTGCGTTTACCGTGTGAGAATCGGTACCTATCATCATACCGCCCGGAAATGCATAGTTTTCTAGCACTACCTGATGGATGATACCGGCACCCGGTTTCCAGAACCCAATGCCATATTTGTTAGAAATTGAAGACAGGAAGTCAAAAACCTCATTGCTCTGCTCTTTGGCACGCTTAAGGTCGGTAGCAGCATCTACTTTCGCCTGTATAAGGTGGTCACAGTGTACTGTGGTAGGAACGGCTACTTTGGCTTTGCCGGCATGCATAAACTGCAATAGGGCCATCTGGGCGGTAGCATCCTGGCAGGCAACCCTGTCCGGTGCAAAGTCCACATAATCTTTCCCCCTTGTAAACGCCTGTGAAGGAGTTCCCTCCCACAGGTGAGAGTACAGGATTTTTTCAGAAAGTGTAAGCGGACGTCCTACCAGCTCACGTGCTTTGTCCACACGCTCAGCCAGATTTTCATACACCTTTTTGATCATTTCAATATCAAAAGCCATATCTCTATAATTTAATATTATACTTTATTTTTCCTGACAGTAAAAGGCACTAAAATTATGCCAACTGCTTACTGGCAGGTGAGAATTTAGTCAGGTCGATACCTTCAACCGCCGTTTTGTATTCGTTGATGGTTGGGATACGTCCTAAAATTGCCGACAGTACAACAACCGGTGTAGAAGCAAGTAGCGATTCGCCTTTTTTGCGCTCGGTATCTTCCACCACACGGCCTTGGAAAAGACGTGTAGAAGTAGCCATTACCGTATCGCCTTTCGCCGCTTTTTCCTGGTTACCCATACAAAGGTTACAACCCGGGCGCTCCAGGTACATCATATTCTCATATTCTGTACGGGCTGTATTTTTAGGCAGAAGGTCGCTAAACTCAAAGCCTGAATACTTCTGTAGTAAATCCCAGTCGCCTTCAGCTTTCAGCTCATCAATAATGTTATACGTAGGCGCAGCCACAACAAGAGGTGCATTAAACTTCACTTCGCCTTGCTGTTCTTCCAGGTTTTTAAGCATTTGGGAAACGATTTTCAAATCGCCTTTGTGAACCATACAAGAACCTACAAAGCCCAAATCAACTTTTTTGTCGTTACCGTAGTAAGAAATAGCACGGATAGTATCGTGTGTATAGCGTTTAGAAACGTCTTCGTTGTTTACATCCGGGTCAGCAATCATTGGTTCTTCTATTACATCAAGGTCAATTACAACTTCGGCGTAATATTTTGCATTTTCGTCGGGAGTCAATACCGGCTTAGAACCCAGTTTTATCTCAGTGATCCTTGCATTTGCTTTATCAATCAAACCTTGCAGTACCTGGTTGTGGTTGTCCATACCTTTATCAATCATGATCTGGATCCTGCTCTTAGCAATTTCCAGTGACTCAATAAGGGTATTGTCCTGCGAAATACAGATTGAAGCTTTCGCCTTCATTTCCGCAGTCCAGTCTGTAAAGGTAAAGGCCTGGTCAGCCAGTAGTGTACCGATGTGTACTTCTATAATTCTGCCCTGGAACACGTTTTCACCGTCAAATTGCTGAAGCATTTGCGCCTGTGTAGCGTGAACCACATCGCGGAAATCCATGTGCTGTTTCATTTCACCTTTAAAGGTTACTTTTACCGACTCAGGGATTGGCATTGAAGCCTCACCAGTAGCCAGCGCAAGTGCCACAGTACCTGAATCGGCACCGAAAGCGACACCTTTAGACATCCTGGTATGCGAGTCGCCACCAATGATAATCGCCCACTCGTCTACGGTAATATCGTTAAGCACTTTGTGGATAACGTCGGTCATTGAATGGTACACGCCTTTAGGGTCGCGGGCGGTAATCACACCGAAATCATTCATGAACTTCATCAGTTTCGGGATGTTTGCCTGCGCTTTTTTGTCCCAAACCGAAGCCGTGTGGCAACCTGACTGGTATGCACCGTCTACGCTTGGCGAAATCACCGTTGCAGCCATAGACTCCAGCTCCTGCGCGGTCATAAGGCCTGTAGTATCCTGTGAACCTACAATGTTTACCTTAACGCGAACATCTGAACCTGCGTACAGTAGTTTGCCCGGCGTTACACCTACTGCATTTTTATTGAATATTTTTTCAACCGCAGTAAGGCCCTGCCCTTCTATAGAAATTTCTTTTGAAGGTGCAAATACCGTTGGTGCTTCAATACCCAGAGTCTGGGCAGCGAATGTTTGTATTTTTTTACCAAATACCACAGCGTAAGAACCGCCGGCTTTGATAAATTCTAATTTTTGCGGCGTGAACGATTTAGAAAGGTCAATCAGTTCCTGGTCGCCGTGATATAGTTTTTTCTTCTTTGTATTAATGGTTAATACCGTTCCGCTAGCTACAGAGTAAACCTCCTCCAGCACCGGCTCACCTTTTTCGTTCCGTACAAGGTTACCGTCGGCATCGTGTTTTTTAACCCAGTTTTTAAGGTCGATACCTATACCACCTGTAACGTCTACGGTTGTAAGGAAAATTGGCGAAATACCGTTAGTTCCGCCCACAATAGGCGCGATGTTTACAAACGGGATGTATGGGCTGGCCTGCTTACCGGTCCAAAGCGCCACGTTGTTTACACCCGACATACGCGATGAACCTACACCCATGGTGCCCTTTTCGGCAATAAGCATGATGCTTGCATCAGGGAACTTCGTTTGGTAATCTTTGATTTCCTGTTGCTGTTCCGGCGTCATCATACACAAACCGTGCAGTTCGCGGTCTGAGCGTGAGTGTGCCTGGTTACCCGGCGAAAGTAAATCGGTAGAAATATCACCTTCGGCAGCAATGTAGGTAACCACTTTTATTTCTTCAGGTACCTCCGGAAGCTGAGTAAAGAACTCTGCCTTCGCGTAGCTTTCCAGTATTTCTTTTGCAATTGAATTTCCGCTTGTATAAGCCGCTTTCAAACGGTCTGTGTCAGCCTCGTAAAGGAACACCTGTGTTTTAAGCACATCTGCCGCATGTTTTGCGATAGCGATGTCATGGCCAAGGGCTAAATCAAGCAATACCTCGATTGATTTACCGCCTTTCATGTGCGACAGTAATTCGAAAGCAAACTCAGGTGTAATTTCAGCAACTACAGCCTGGCCAAGGATGATTTCCTTTAAGAATTTTGCTTTTACAGCTGCCGCAGGCGTAGTACCCGGCAGCGTGTTATAAATAAAGAACTTAACAGAATCTGCTCTGTCCGGATTCTCTGTATCTTTTATCTGGGCAATAATTTCACTTGTTAATTCTGCTCCGTCTATTGGTTTTGGGTGAAGTCCCTGGGCTTTTCTTTCCTCAATTTCTTTGATGTATTCCTTGTAAATATTATCGAAAGCCATACTTAAATCTTTATGTTCGTTTGTTAAAAAAGTCTGTAAATTTACTCAAACTTATTTCAATTAAAAAATTTTTATTGTTTCTTTAGAATGGCAAAATTATTATTTATAAACATTCTACTTTAGTGAGGATAATTCAAAAGTTTTATGTTAAAGCAGGGTTTGGTTAGGAATTATCATTAATTTAACCTCATATTGCCAAAATATAAAAATTCTGCCTAAAATCATACATTTGCTGCAAATAGCACCAACGGTTTTATTGGGTAAAACGACTGCTAAAACGATATAGCAATACAAAAATACTTACACGAATTTTACTGACGGTTATTTCTTTACACTGAAATAACGGTTGTAGTACACCATAGCCGCCGCCATAAGCAAACTGAAGCCAAAAAAACCGAACTGTATGGCATAAAACGAACCGAAGCCATCGCCGCCGGTAGCGGTTTCTGAGTACGAAATCCAGGAAGTGATAAGCATGTACCCCGACACAATAACAAACAAAATACCGTACAGGAAACCCGTGGTTTTGTTATTAGTAAACAGCTGTGCCGCCAATGCTATAAACAACGCAATGCACGGGTAGTTTATAATGCCAAGGCTGTCGTATTCCTGTAAAAACCAGAATACAGTAAACAGTATAAAATATATTGCAGGGGCAAAACGCAGGAGTTTGTTCATTTTTAATGCATTAAAAAAGGGCTGAGTTGCCCACTCTTCCATTTCGACTGAAGCGTAGCGGAATGGAGAAATCTCTATTTTGCTTTAGATTTCTAGGCTTCACTGCGTTTCGCTCGACCCGAGGGCGTAAGCCCGAACTGGCGTAGCAAATGGAAAACACCGCAAATATAAGATTTTATACCGTAATCCCTGTAGCAGGCGCAACAGTGTTGCTTTTCTGTAGCCCATATTTCAGCAGCATGCCAAGGCCGGTAAGTACCGAAAGCAAGAAGAAGCCCAAACCCGTATACAAAAAACGCGTACCGGCTGGGTCACCCTCAGGGAAATCCCTGTACTCCGAAACCACCGCCAGCATCATGTAAAAAGAGAACAACGTAAGCGTTGCACCCATGGTAAGGCCCAGTACCCTTTTGCTGAAAACCATCTGAAACAACATTACCGCTATAACAAACAGGGCGATGTAATTTACCGAATCGTTTACGGTAAAATTCTCGTAAGCCCAGTATGTGGCAAGGGCCGTAAAAAACAATTCCGGGAATAGTAAAAGGTATTTCTTCATGATTGTTGCTATTTGGTTACATAAAATAACAACTTAATTTTCAATAATTTATTATCATGAAAAGTTTTTTTTCACACCATTTATATTGCATTTAAACAGTCTAATATTTAATACCTACAAGGTCTTAAAGACCTTGTAGGAAACCAAACATTCCTATCCGCACCCTAACCTGGAAGGTTTTTCCAACCTTGTAGGTTTCCTATATTACACCAAATAAAAAAAGCTGTCTTAAAACAGCTTTTTGATTATATTATTCTCTTCTAATTGGTTTTACTGGTTCTACAGGCTCATCAACGAACAATTTTGAAAAAAAATTTTTTGATTTAAACTCTTTTAGCTCTTCATTGTAATGAGTCATTTCAGAATTGTATATTTTCATTGCAGCGGCATGTTCAGCATCTAGCCTATCCTCCCTCCGTTTTTCTGCCAACTCATGAGAATCAATGAACTCTTGTGTATCAATAGCCTTTGTAAAATTATCAATTATTTCCCGGTAGTCACTCTCCACGTCATACATAATGATTCTGATGATGTACAAAAAAATCTCTTCAGTCTTTTTATATTTACAACCAAGCTCCGCATCAGTTAGTAGGTTATCAATTAACTCATTTAATTCAGAATTGATCTCAAGCAATTCTTCAAACTCTTTACGATTGACATTGTCAGAATTACTCCGAGTTTCTTTATCAATTCGTTTTCCCTCTTCAATCATTGACGAAGTAAAGCCTATTAGGGCTTCAATACCCATTTTTGCAATTTCTCCTTTTTGTTCTCTTGTACCCCAAGCCATTTATATATTATTTTTGATTGGTTATAATGCTGGTGAATGTTTGCCTTTTGATGTTCCATTTGGATGACGAGAACACAAACTATTGGTCAAACTTGAAATTGAAGAATTAGAAGTTCCGCAATATTTACAAGTATATTTAGATTTTTCACTTCCTTCGTATAATTTATGCTTACCCTTAGATGTTCCTAAAGGATGACGGGAACATAAACTACTGGTTAAACTTGAAACACTTGAACTTTTAGCTCCACAATATTCGCAATAAAAATTTGTCATTGGTTGTCAGATTTATTTTATTAAAAATAGTAAAAAAATAAATCTAACTAACATTTTAAATAAATTTAATTACATAAAAAAAGCTGTCTTAAAACAGCTTTTTGATTATCGTTTCTTCGGTAATGCCCTCGGCATCGGCCTTGTAGTTTTTAATGATTCGGTGGCGCAGTACCCCGGTGGCTACCGCCTGTACATCCTCTATATCGGGGCTGTACTTGCCGGTAAGTGCGGCGTTGGCCTTGGCAGCAAGGATAAGGCTCTGTGAAGCGCGAGGCCCCGCACCCCAGTCCAGGTACGTCTTTACGTAATCGTTGCTCAGCGCATTGCCCGGGCGGGTTTTGTTCACCAGCTTCACAGCATACTCTATCACATTATCGGCTACCGGTATGCGGCGTATCAGGTGCTGGAACTCCACAATCTCCTCTGCGGTAAACAGCGGCGTTATCGTTACCTTATTATCGGCGGTGGTGCTTTTTACCACCTGTACTTCTTCTTCAAACGTAGGGTAATCCAGCTTTATGGCAAACATAAAACGGTCCAGCTGTGCCTCAGGCAGCGGGTAGGTTCCCTCCTGCTCTATCGGGTTTTGCGTAGCCAGTACAAAGTACGGCAGGCTCAGCTTGTGGTTTTCACCGGCTATGGTAACCGATTTTTCCTGCATCGCCTCCAGTAGTGCCGCCTGAGTTTTTGGCGGTGTACGGTTAATCTCGTCAGCAAGGATAATATTACTGAAAATAGGCCCCTTTATAAACTTGAAGTTACGGTTTTCATCCAGTATCTCGCTACCCAGTATGTCACTCGGCATAAGGTCGGGCGTAAACTGTATGCGCTTGAAATCAAGCCCCAGCGCCTGGCTGATGGTGTTTACCATAAGTGTTTTGGCAAGTCCGGGTACACCCACAAGCAGGGCATGCCCCCCCGAAAAGATGCTCAGCACTATCTGGTTTACCACTTCGTGCTGGCCCACGATTACTTTAGCTATTTCCTGTTTTAATGCGGCCTGTTTCTGTACTAAATTCTGTATCGCTGCTACGTCTGACATAGTTTCTGAATCGGTTTTTAAAAAATGAAGCTAAGGCTTGTACCTTAGCTTCAAACTTATAAATAATTTTATTCCCTGCCTAATAATATCTGCAATTGCAGCTTATTTTTTCAGCCAGTTGTTTGCAAATTTGCAGCCTTTATAGTCGTCGCTAACCTTAATATAAGCATCCTTAATTTTCTCGGCGCTCCACTTGGCTATGGTCTTTATCTGCTTTTCCTTAAGGGCAAGCTCTTTAATTTTAATATAGTCCTGTGCGTAGTCGGCAGGGTGCTCGTCGTACCTGTTGGTTACTACATACAGCTTATAGCTCTGCACGCCACGGCGGTCTACATCCAGTATCGGTTCAGACACCTCGTTGTTTTTAAGGTTCGAAACCTCGTTGTACACGTTAGGGTCCATTTTAGTAAGTTCAAAACGGGTACCAAGTGAACTTGGGTTTATCAGCTGGCCACCACTGTTTTTGGTTTCCTTATCATCCGATTCAGAACGGGCTGCATCGGCAAAGGTTATGGCACCGCTGGCTATGCGCTGCCTGATTTTTTCTATCTTGTCCTTAGCATCTTTAAGTGCCTGAGGGGTTATTTTGGGCGACATAAGTATGTGGCGCACATCACGTTCCTGTCCGCGTATTTTTTCCACATAAATAAGGTGGTAGCCAAACTCGGTCTCTACCGGGTCTGATATTTCTCCTTCCTCAAGGCTGAATGCCGTGTCCTTAAACTCCTTTACAAATGCGGTTTTACGGTTCATTTTGTAATAACCGCCGCTGTTTTTAGAACCCGGGTCTTCAGAATACAGTACAGCCTTACTGTAAAAGCTGCTACCTTCCTGCACATCCTTTTTTATCTGTTTAAGCCTGTCGATGACTTTCTGTTTTTCTTCCTGCGAAACAACAGGTTTTACCACGATTTGCGAAATTTCCATTTCGGCACCAAACTGCGGTATCTCCTCCTTCTTAAACTTCATGAAGAACTGCCTTACCTCCTCAGGGGTTATCTCTACCTCGTCGATTACTTTTTTCTGCATCTGCGAAGTAAGTTCCTGTGTTTTTATCATTTCAAAAAGCTCAGCCTTAAACGAATCAAGGTCTTTCTTTTTAAAGTATTCTACCATCTTATCCTGGGAGCCAAGTTGCTCTACAAAATAATCGATACGGCGGTTCATCTGCTCGTTTACCTCGGCATCGCCTACAATAATACTGTCCTGTATGGCCTGATGGGCATACAGTTTGTCTTCCATAAGCTTGCCCAGCATTTCGCAGCGCGATATGCCTTCGGTAGCTATATTTTGTGTCTGAAGTTCTTTATACGCCAGGTCAATGTCCGATTCCAGCACCACGTAGTCTCCTACTACAGCCACCACGCCGTCTACCTTAACTTTACCGGGACGGGCCACAGGGCGCGGCTTTACCGTATCTTTTATAATTTCCTGGGCAACTGCGGGCAAACTCACCAGCGCAAGTAACAAAAATGCGGCAAGCCTGCTATTTATAAACTTCATACTTCTTATTTTTAATTGCATCATCCGTAATGTCTTTTTGGATCTTTTTAATTAACTCCAGTTTGCGGTTATTTATTATAACTTCCTTTAGTGTGGGCTTTATATATTCGTATGGTGCCACCTGGTTCCTGTCCAGTACCTTATTTACCTTAACCAGGTACACATCGGCCGAATCAGGATACTGGTACGATATACCCCCCGACACGTAACGCTGCCTGTTATCGGGTGTTATAAACGGAAGCTTCTGGTAAATTTCGTTCATATCGGCCCAGGTAGTGTCGTTAAAGGCGTAGCTTTTAAAGTAAAGCGACATATCGGTAAGCGCCTTCCTGTCCTTTTTATTGCCGCTAAGAAAGCGCTGGCGTGCCAGTGCAAATTTAGCATGGTTCTTTTCCATACGCAGGTAGCGCAGCTTTACCAGCATGCCCGTAGTACGGAAGTTCTCTTTATTGTCATTATAATACTGTACCAGCTGTTCCTCGGTAAGGAGGGTGTCCACGCTTTGCTTCACCATTTCCTCAAGGTAGGCACGTGTGTACAGGTCGGTCTTATACTGGCGGATCAGCTCATCCAGCTCTTCCTGCTTCTCCTCCCCTATGTTCACATTGGCCGCTTCATACATCAGCCGTTGCGAAGCCCAGCGGTCTATAAACGCCTTAACCATGGCAACGCTGTCTTTTTTAGGCGTACCCGGCGGCACCAGGCCTTCTATCTCGCTTTTGGCAAGGTAGGTATCGCCCACGCGGGCCACAGCATCTTCCCTGCGCACGGTATCGTTTTTCCGTCCGCATGAAAATGCCCCGAGGGTCAACACTATGTACAACAGCGCTTTTTTACCCATTACTGGTTAAGCTCCTTTTTTACTTTTTCAAAAACATCGGTGTTCACCTTCACGGTAAACTCTTTCTTCAGGTCGTCTACCCAGGTATTTTCCAGATACTGCTGGTAGTCGTTTATGGCGCGGCCTTTAGCTTCTTCAAGCGTTTTAGGGCCCGCCGGCAATACCTTTTTGGTTTTTACCACGTAGTAGTAATTGCCTTCTTTTACCACCTCGCTTACACCCGGTTTCCAGGCAGTAAGTTTCGGCATGGCATCAGTACCGGTTTCAAAAGTGCCGGTCTTGTCTATAATGTTTACCTTTTCTTTAGTGTTCAGCTTGGCCTTAATGGCTTTTGCGTCTTTGCCTTTAACCAACAGTTGTCGGGCTTCGTTTACCTTCTTCGCATCGGTAGAAGAATAAATTTCCACCTCAGCCCTCTCCTTCCATTGGTAGGCATCTTTATGGTCATCATAATATTTCTGAAGCCCTATGGTATCGGTCTTGGCACGGTTCCATATTTCCTTCTCCATAAGGTCAAACAGCAACAGGCCGTCACGGTACTCCTCCATTACCTGTGCAAACTCAGGGAATTCCTTTTCAAGGTTTTCGTTGTAATAAGCATTTATCTGCTCGTTAGTATATTTTTCAAACAGCACCTCAGCTGCATGCGCAACCGGCTTGGCAGTAATGCCAAGGTTCTGCTGGGTAGAAACGTAGTTAAGGAAATCCCTGCCGGTAAGCTTCTTATCCTTGTTTATGGTAAGTATCGGCTGGGTATAAGCGGCACTTTGTGCAGGCATTTTCCAGGTCATGCTGTAAATACTGTCGGTAAGCGTTTTGGCAGCAAGCTCAAAAGTTGCCTTGTTTTTTTCGATAGGATATTTCTTTTTAAGGTTGGCCGTAAAGCTTTCAGAAATAAGCCTTGAACGCTCGTCGCGCTTAATGCGGTTTTCGTACTCAGTTTTAGCCTGCTCAAAAGTTTTAACCGGTTTCTTCTCAACCAGCTTTACGATATGCCAACCGAATTGTGTTTCAAACGGCTGGGTAATATCACCCGGATTTTTAAGTGCGAAAGCATGGTCTTCAAACTCCTGAGAAGTAAGTTCGCCACTGCTGAAGGTGTTTAGCACACCGCCTTTTTCAGCACTCGATTTATCTTCGCTAAACTGCTTGGCAAGGGCTGCAAAATCTTCACCCTGTTGCAGCTTCTTGTAAATATCCTGTATTTTGGTCTTAGCCTTTTCAGCTTCGGCAGCATCATTAGTTTTTGGTTTCAGTGCCATAATGTGCGCCACGGTAATATCGCCACGGTTGTCCCTCACATCTGTTACTTTAATGACGTGGTAGCCAAAACGGGTACGTACAGGCTTGCTTACCTGCCCTTTCGGGGTGCTGAAGGCAGCAGTTTCAAACGGGTACACCATCCTCAGTACAGAGAAGTAACCCAGGTCGCCTTTATTCTCTTTTGCAGAAGGGTCTTCCGAAAGTTCGGCAGCCACTTTTCCAAAGTCTTCACCGGCAAGCACACGCTTACGGGCTTCAGCGGCTTTATTATACGCTTTAAGGGTATCGGCAGGGGTAGCATTTTCATCGGCCATTATAAGTATGTGCGATGCGCGTACCTCCTTTAGCGAACGCTCGTATGCTTCCTGAAGCAGCTCGGCAGTAACCTTACTGTCGGTAAGGTAGTTTTTAGCCAGCTGGTTGCGGTAGCTTTTCAGTTCGCCCTGGTATTTTTTATTATCCTGAAGGCCCAGTTTGTAGGCTTTGTTTACCTTAAGCTTATAGCCTATGTACAGGTCCAGGTAATTGTTAAGGTCTTTTTGCGAATCGTCCTTCACCAGGTCCAGGTTCTTTTTGTATACCCTTTCAAACTCGTCTGTATAGTACGGTTTATCGTTTACGGTAAAAAGCACCTCCTTTTGTGGCGCCGGGGCGGCAGCAACGGTTGCAGGAGTGGTGGTTTCTTTTGATGATTTACAGCCGGTTACAACAACTGAGGCTGCTAAAAGGCCTGAAAAAAACCTGTTTAATTTCATTATAAAGTTTAATTTATATATCAGTGATACGGTTTACTAAACGCAGCAGTATACAAAATAGTATACCCGCTGTGGGTTTGCGACTCACAAAAGTAAACAATCGGTAGTATTGTGCAAGGAATATATTTTAAAAAGCTACTTAGCTTCTTAGCTGCTGAGTCTCTGAGCCGCTTAGCTACTGAGCAAACAGAAAGCTAAAAATGCTGAGTGAAGCTTCCCCTCTCCCCTTTGGGGAGGGCTGGGGAGGGGCTCCCACGCAACCTTTTCCTAAAACCTGCATCTACTATATAATATAACCAATTAATTATGAGAAAAATATTCCTTTTCCTGGCCATGGCCTGCCTTGCCCTTACCGCTTGCAGCGATGACGACAACAACACCGTAACTACTGATTTCCTTAAAGATGCCAGCTGGATGGAGCACAAACCCATTGAAGGCCACCGCTCTGTAAACTTTAGCGATACCCAGGCTATGCTGACACGCGCAGACGGTGTTATGATGGTGTTTGACTATACCGTTTCAGGTAATAAACTATTGTTTTATGCATCCGGGTCTACCACTCCAATAGAACATACTGTTACAAAAATTGACAGGAACACCATAAAGATTAGCAACATAGCCATAAGTGCCCCTGAAGAAATGGTAGCTCCGGAAACCGTTACATTTAAGCGGATGGAGTTTACAACGAATGAATAACGGAAGCTTAAAACGTTTCTGGAACGATACACTAAACTAAGTGTTTACTGTTGCTTTTTACTGAAAATGCATCCTTAACGGATGCATTTTTGTTTCATTTTTAAAGTATCCTAAGCTGTGGTATATACTATATGTATGCAATGGAAGCTAAACTTTGCAACTTTGTTACTCAGCGACTCAGCCGCTAAGAAAAAAACACTATTTTTACAGCTTATGGCCAATATTACCAAGCTTTATGCGGAACATTTACGCTGTTTTTAAAAAATATATCCCTATCCCCGTGCTGTTCTTGGCAGTGGCTGCTTATGCCCAGCAGGAACCCCAGTACACCCAGTATATGTACAATACCCTTACGGTAAACCCCGGTTACACGGGTTCGCCGGGCGTGTTGCAGGCCAACCTGCTGTACCGCAACCAGTGGGTGGGCGTGCGCGGTGCACCGCAAACACAGGCTTTCAGCATCCACACCCCGTGGAGCGAATATTACGAGAACATAGGCGTAGGCCTCAGCGTGGTAAATGACCGCATAGGCCCGAGTGACGAGGTATATGCCGATGCCAACTTCAGCTACAGCATACGCACCGGCGAGGAAAGCAAACTGGCTTTTGGCCTCAGGGCAGGCGTACGCGTACTGAACATTGACTGGAGCCGCGGTACCTATTACCAAGATGGCGACCCTTTGCTTAATACAAACATTAATAACCGCTTTAACCCTACCATAGGCGCCGGTGTTTATTACTATACCGATAAGTGGTATGCCGGGGTTTCTGTACCGAATTTTATACAAAATAACTATTATAACGACGTGCAGGAAAGCATGATGGCTGACCGCCTGCATTATTATGTAATAGGCGGTTATGTGTTTGACCTGTCGGAAGACGTGAAGTTTAAGCCTGCCGCATTGGTTAAGATTGTAAACGGCGCACCGATAACGGCTGATGTCTCGGCCAACTTCCTGCTGCAGGAGGTGGTAACGCTGGGTGCCGGTTACCGCTGGGACGACTCGGTAAGCGCACTGGCAGGTGTACAGATAAACCGCAATATTTTTGTGGGGTATTCATTCGACTATTCGGTTACCGAACTGAACAAGTACAACAATGGTACGCACGAGTTTATGCTGCGCTTTGAGCTTGCCCCGAAAACAAACCGTATAAAATCGCCACGCTTCTTCTAATCAGCTTATGAAAAAATACTACTACACAGCAGCCCTGTTTTTTTGCATAGCTACCATGATGGCGCAGGGGGCGCTGCGCAAGGCAGAGATACACTTCCGCGACCTGGCCTATACCCAGGCTGCCGCCGAATATGAACAATACCTTGAAAAGGAAAAGAACCCCAAGCAGGAAGTATTGCTTCATGCCGCTGAGGCTAATTACTACATAGGCAATACGGGGGCGGCAATACTTTATTATAAAAGAGCATTTTCACTTCAGGGAGATACTGTACAGTATAAATTTTTAAGGCGTTATTATAATGCATTAAGGATGGAGGAGCAGTATGAAACTGCTGATGAATTACAGCTTATGTGGCTTAATTCAAAAGGCAATGATACCTTAAGACAAAAATTTTCCAAACAAAAACGGCACCTTGATAGCATCAGCAAACGTCCTGTAAAATATGAACTAAAAAATCTTGAAATAAACACAGAAAAATCCGATTTCGGGGTAGTGTTCTTTGGTAAAAAGGCAGTCTACACTTCGGCTAAAGACACGGTGCGCGACGGTTCTAAAACCTACGCCTGGAACCAGCAGCCCTACCTGTCGGTTTTTGTAGCCGACCTGAATGCCGACGGAACCTTTGGCAAGGAAAAGCTGTTCCTTAAAAATGCACAGACCGATTACCACAACGCTGCGGTGGCTTTTTCACCCGACCTGAAAACGGCCTACGTAAGCGTAAACAACGTAAGCAAAAGCAACCGCCTGCAAAACGATAAGGCAGGCACCAATAACGTACAGATTGTGTACGGCAAAGTAACCGGTGAGCGCTTTGATAAAAAGCAGCCTGCACCGTTTAACAGTGCTGATTATTCGGTAGGGCAACCTGCTGTAAGTGCCGATGGTAAATGGCTGTACTTTGTAAGCGACATGCCGGGGGGCTATGGTGAAACCGATATTTACTATTGCGAAATATACAGTGATGGCAAGCTGGGCAACCCTAAAAATGCCGGGGCTGTGATTAATACCGAGGGTAAGGAAATGTTCCCGTTCCTGAAGGGGGATGTGCTGTACTTTTCATCAGACGGGCATTACGGCCTGGGGGGGCTCGATGTGTTTACCAGCACTGTAAGCGGTGTGGGGCAGTTTTCGATTCCGCAGAATATGGGCAAACCGGTTAACAGCAACCGCGACGATTTTGCCTATGTGCAGTCGGCCGACGGTAAGCTTACTTACCTGAGCAGCAACCGCGCCGGGGGCAAGGGCGATGACGACATCTACCTGGTAACGCCTAAGGAAGACGAACCCTGCGTTAAAAACATAAAAGGTACTGTGACCAATACTAAGGATGGTTCGCCTATAGCGGCGGCAACGGTTAAGGCAGTAAAGGCCGACGGTACGGTTACGTCTTCGGTGCAAACCGATGCTCAGGGGCATTATGAATTTACCATCCCTTGTGACGAGACTGTTACCGTAATTGCCGAAAAACCGGAATATACTACCGAGCAGGGCGTAATTTCTGCCGACCCTGTGGAACTTGACTTTAAACTAACCGCATATTCTGATTTGGTTACCAAAAAAGAGAATGCCGAAATGATAGACATCAACCCTATTTATTTTGATTTCGACCAATACTACATCACCCCGCTCGCTGCCAAAGAGCTGGATAAGGTGGTATATGTGATGGAGCATTTCCCGAATGTGGTGATTAAGATAGAATCGCATACCGACAGCCGCGGTAAGGACGAATACAACCTGCGCCTGAGCGATGACCGCGCCAAAAGCACCTACAGCTATATTGTAAGTAAAGGCATAGATCCTAAGCGTATAGAAAGCGTGAAGGGCTTTGGTGAAACACGCCTGCTGAACAAATGCAGCAATAATGAGCAGTGCAGCGAAGAAGACCACCAGCTAAACAGGAGGAGTAATTTTATTATCGTGAAGAAGTAGTTGTTGGTTGATAGTTGTCGGTTGTTGGGAACTTCACCCGATTGAAGACACGCGTGTTTATTTGGAATACAAAATTAAGTGATGTATAAGGTTGCTTTCTTCGCGTGCCATAATTACTATTGATAGCGTGGATTTGATTCAAGTACAATAACAAATGATTATGGATCAGATTGAAAAAAAAGGTTTATGGAAGATTTTTATTTTTTCTGCATTAATTGCAGTTATGATAATTTATTCTAAAACATCGGAATACTCTTACAACAAAGAAATTGACGAAAATAAAGTGGTGTCCATCGGTAAATTCAGTTACTGTAAACGTGGCAAATTCGATTATGCTGTTATGGTATATTATATCAATAATAGAAAAATTAAAAAAGAATGCAGTGGCTGCCCGGATAATTATGAGGAGATGCTGAAGAAATTTTATGTTATAAACTATTCTTCTTTAGACCCGGATAAGGTTAGGGTTGATTTTACAAAACGGGTAACAGATACCGTAGCCTTACGTCGCGAAGGCTTCAGCCAGAATGAAATAAAACGGAGTTTAAAGCCATGGGTACCTGACTCACAATAAAGGTTAACAATAAAGGTTAATTCGCTATTAAACTACATCGTATACAAATGCACGAATACCTCATTGTTATTGGTAAAAAAGCAAAATCCCTGTAGTAGTGGCGATTTAATAAAAACTTTGGGGTCGGCCCAGGTAACGGGTACCCGGAGGTAATCTCCCTTATCTTTAAAACATTCTTTTACCGACTGCGGAAACCAGGGCTTCATAAAGCTTTTATCCAGTTGGGCTTCGCTGTAAGGCGCTGTGCTGCATTGCTGCTTTACCTTTTCAAAATCAGCATCATTCAGTTTTATTACTGCATTAATGTAATAATCAGTGGGTCCTAAATCTACGCGGGGGTTTTCAACTACTTTTGGGGAAACCCACAGCACCGAAACAGGTTTCACAGGTAAATTGATAAGTTTACTTAATACAACAGCATCGGTACGTACCTCAGGCTGTTTATCAGAACAGGACAGCATTACCAAACTGACAAACACTGCCGGAACAATATATTTCAGGAAACGCTTCATGATTATGTTTTTGCTAATATACAGTTTCTAACGCCGGGCGCACCTGAAGTCCATTGGCATAAAACAAAAAAACTGAATACTGTTGATTTTCGGAAATTTGTGGCAAAATCCTTATTTTTGTGTAAACCTCTCACACATTATGGATCCGTATACCCAGATAAACAAGAACATAAGCCGTTACGTAAACTTTTCAGACGAAGAGCTGGACATTTTCAATTCGTTACTGGAATTAAAAAAAGTACCTAAAAAGACCATTATGCTTCGCGAGGGCGACATATGTACCTTCGAGGCTTTTGTGGTAAAAGGCTGTGTACGTAAGTATTATATAGACGGAAACGGGTTTGAGGTAATATTACAATTTGCTATAGAAGATGCCTGGGTGGGTGATATTTCCAGCAGCGCCTACGACCAGAAACCGAGCAGGCTGTACATAGAAACGCTTGAAGACTGTGAATTCCTGTCGTTTAACCCCGAAACCAAGGAACAGCTTTTTGAGTTGGCACCCCGTTTTGAGCGTGCCTTCCGTATACTGGTACAGCGCCACCTTTGGGTTACCCAAAACAGGCTTATCAATACCATCAGCAAAACCGCACTGGACAAGTACCTGGAATTTCTGGAAATGTACCCTACCCTGCCCCAGCGTGTGGCCCAGCACTATATAGCATCGTACCTGGGCATTTCGGCTGAGTTTTTAAGCAAGACTCGCGCCAAGCTGGCCAAACAGTAGCCTACTCCCATTTAGATGTAGTGTGGCTGCTGTCGTGCTTATCAAGGTATTCCTTCATTTTACGCTCTTCCCAGCCTTTGCCAAGGAAAGCGTTAGTACCAAACACCCCAAAGGCGTGGAAGGCAAGGCCTATACCCCAAAAGAATGCAGTGCTGAAAGTTTGGTAAGTAAAAAATTCTTCGCCGGCATCAAGGTTAAACCACTTCATAGCCAGTAGTATGGCATTTACCATAACATAAACCATAAAGTGCTTATAAAATCCTTTAACCGATTTTACCCTTTTGCGTGCCCTGTCGTATTTTGCCTGTTCTTCAAATGATATATTTTCCATAATAGTATGTTGTTTAATGTTTTGAAATATAGCTTCCTGGCTCTGTATATTGTCTTGTAAAAGTTTCTGTTCGCATGCCTTGCTAAAAAGCAGCCTGTAACCGTACAGCCACAGCCAGTGCCCAAAAAGGCCGATACCTGCAAACACCAGTGTTATAAAAAGTGAGGTATCCCAAAAGCTGGCGGGTAGCCCTATCTCGAAAAACCACCCTATGAATATCAGTGCATTGACACAAATATACGCCATAACATGCATATAAAACCCACGTATGTCCCACACGTGTTTCAGTGCTTCATCGGCTTTATTGTAAGGTTTACTTATTGCCATAATCCATCATTTTTACTGGCTTTGCCGTTGATTTCATCTTCCTTGTCCAGGTACTCCTTCATCTTACGTTCTTCCCAGCCTTTGCCAATAAAAACATCTGTACCAAATACCACAAAAGCATGGCACAGTAATCCTACACCCCAAAATATCACAGTATTAAACGTTTGAAACGACCAAAACTCATGATGGTGTGTTTGCGGGTTTACACTTCTGTAATATGCTGTAATAAGAAACAACACATTTACAATGATATAAACAATAAGGTGCTTATAAAACCTTTCTATTGATTTTACTTTTTTATGGGCCCTTTCAAATTTTATTTGTTCACTGAAAGATAAATTTTCCATGACTATTTTCTTTTAATGTATTGAAATATAGCTAACAGCCTGTTTTAATTCCGGGAGTTGTTTTGGGTACCGGAATTATCTTCCTTATCCATATACTCTTTCATCTTACGTTCTTCCCAGCCTGCGCCGAGGAACGGCATTACGTTAAAGGCATTTAACCCGTGTATAAGCAGCCCGGTACCCCACCCCAGTAACGAGAACCAAAACCAATGGAACTCAGGTGTAACTATTACATTAGTAATAATAAGCGCAGGTATTACAATACAATAGCAAAGCAGGTTATAATAAAAGCTCCTGATTTCCTTTGCCCTTTTCTTAGCCCTTTTATAGGCTTCCTGTTCGTTTTGATGATTCATGATTGACTCCGTTTTTTGTTTGTTGTTCACTGTTCACCGTTCATTGTTATGGCTGAGTGGCAACCATAAACCATGAACAATAAACCATAAACATTTTTACCTCCATCGGTTGTTTTTTTCTTTTTCCATAAGGCTGCGTATCTTGCGTTCTTCCCAGTCGCGCCCCAGGAAAGGGATAATCTGGAAGATGCTGAGTGCGTGGGCGGCCAACCCAAAACCCCACCCCAGTGCAGGCCATATAAACCAAAGATGTTCGGGGCTGGTAGCTATGTTCAGTATGGTAAGGCCGGTGATGACTACCACGTAAGAAAACAGGTGGCTGTAAAAACCCTTAACGTTCTCTACGTGTTTCAGCGCTTTGTTATAACGCTCCTGGTCTGCGGTATAGGTAGGTTCCATAATGGTGACTTGTTTGGTAAGCATGGGCAGCTTTACGGTAAAATGTTTCTCGTCCTGTTCTATTTCCACCTGGCGTGCCGTAATGATGGCATACCGGCTGAATATGTTCTGAAGCCCCACCCCGCGGCGGTCTTGCAGTACCTCTTTTTTCTGGTAATCGTTTTGTACCACCAGGTAACCATTTTGTTCAAATATCCTGATGTGCAGCGGCTTTTGCTGGCTTACCACGTTGTGTTTCACGGTGTTTTCCAGTAACAGCTGTAGTGACAGCGGCACCACCATAGCCTCAGGATTATCAAGCTTTTCGGGCAGTTCATAGAACAGGCTGTTTTCAAAGCGCATCTTCAGCAGGTTCATGTAGGTTTTGGCAAAAGCCAGTTCCTCGGCAACGCTTACCAGCTCTTTATCCTTCTGTTCCAGCACATAACGGTACACCTTGCTGAGCGACGTGGTAAACTTCTGTGCGCTCTCCGGGTTCTCCTCTATAAGCGAGCTCAGTACATTAAGGCTGTTGAACAAAAAGTGTGGATCTATCTGGTTTTTAAGCGTTTCAAACTTGGCCGAGGCCGTACCCGCTATTATTTTCTGCTGCTTAAGGCGGTTTTCCTGGTACTTTTTATAAAAATGGAACAGGTGCAGCAAGAAGGTGATTGTCAGCGTAATAATCATGGCAACATAGTAATTGCTCAGCTCCTCCTCTTTAAAAAACTGCAGCAGTGTCTCGCCTTCCATCACTACATCTTCAAAAATACGCAACAGGAAAACAATAAGGAACGACACTATAAAGGAACTTATAAACCCTGATAATAAACGGATTGGAGAAATCCTCACTCCCTTAAAAATCCTGTCCATTACTATAAACACCCCCATATTACCCATGTGTAGCAGTATGGTATATAGCATTACGTATAAGAACTGCCGTATAAGGTCGTCATTCCAGCCAAGTGGGCGGCCACCGGCAAGTGCTATGACATAAAGCACTATAAATATTACCAGGCCTAATCCTATCGCCCTGAAAAACTCCTTTAACACAAACCTCATATTCAGCAATTTACAAAATTATTTCTTAGCAGCGCACTGAACTGCCATGGCTTCGGCGCGGTCTTTACCCCACGTAGGGTGAAACGGCGTTTCAGGCTTAAAGTTAGCAAAAAGTGTCAGTGAACGCTCTACCTGGGCGCAAATAGGCTTGGTATCGGTACCGAAATACTTAGCCGAACCCAGGTCATACTCCGCTTTACAGAACACAACACGCGGGTTATCAGGTGCTAACGCAAGGGCTTTGGCGTAGGTTTCATTTACCTTTTGGCCGTACTTCATGCCGTTAGTCATAGGGTCGTATACAATCCAGGCGGTGTATATCATGGCCTGCATTACCAGCAGTTCCGGGTTGTTTTCAGAGAGCAGGCTGGCGGCATCCTGGGCGGCCTGCGCCTTGGTAAGCAGTGCGCTAATCTTCTCTTTATCTTTGGTTTGAAACGCATCAGTAGTGTTCACAAGAGCCACGTAATAACTTGGCAACCAGTTGTTTTTCTCTACTGCAGCAATGCGCTCAAACATAGCCGAGGCCTCGGTAGACTTGCCTTCGCCCCATAGGGTAAACGCTTTTTTCATGCCGGTTTCGTACTGGGTTTGTGCCGTAAGCATGGTGCAGATAAAAAGGAACGCTGTAGTAATAATCCGTATCATAATTTTAATTTTTTAAAGGTTGTTGTTGCATTTTCACAGTACAAAGTTGCACACAAAATCGCACCGAAAAAAAATAGAATTACCCAATTGTAGATTTTTAGGGATGAATTGTAGCGAAGTTTAAATTTGAAATATTTTACTTACAAAAATGCTCGAATATTCCACTTTTTGCACATTTTTATACAAAAACGTGTGTAAGGTTAAAGTATTGTTTTTCAACAAACAAGCGTTTTTGGTTCCACAATTGGATTGCGCCCTGTGGAATATCTTTTTAACACACGGCTGCTTACGGATTTTTTAGTAGGTTGTACTGAAGGAATGGCTTCAGTACGGGGTGGAGAAAAGGGTTGTAATTTTGTGGGAAGGAAATTAAGGTAGATGAGAATACCTACTTATAGGTATTGATTTTATGCTCTGCTTAATTTAATTTTAGACACTAAACCCAACATAATCAAAACATTAAACAAATGCCTTTAGAAATAATAATCCGAATACAAAGTAATTTCAAAAAAAACGAAAATACTTATATCAAAACTGAATCATTAGATGATGCTTCACGGCAAACAAAAAGAATCAGTAGATTTCTCTCTTATGTTGTATTGATTATGCTTATCCTAATATTTGCTGGACTGGGAACTTGTTATGCCCAACAGCCAACAGTTGTTCAGGAAATATCTTTAACTGCTCTTCAGGAAAAAATTAAAACCGAAAATACGACAATAAGACATCTACTCAGCCAGGTTAATCGCGCATTTGTCTCTGATGAAATTTTGGTTAGACTCAAGTCGTTAGATAACTCACTAAATAAACTTGATAGTTTAGACACCAAAAAAATCGATATCAGCACATTACGCAAGGAAGTGATTTATATCCACTATACAATAAATCAAATAAATGCTATAAACAATAATTTAATTCGTGACAAACCAAACTTTAACGCGATAAACAGCAGTTTATTAAATATCATCCAACTTTTGGAAGATTACAAAGTTTACACCAAAAAAAACATAATTAGGAAAAAACCATCTAAAACACCCCAGTCAAGTAATACTGGTGATAGAAACAAAAATAGCAACACTTCCCAATTAGTATTTAACATTAACCAACCGATTAATTTAGGTGAGAGCTTAAAACCTGATAAAAAAAGTATCGATTATAATATGCTCATATCGCTATTAGGAGAACTATCAAAGGCACTTATAGATTTTTTTAAAAAACCAGAAACCAAATTTACCCTGCCTGAAAATATTGCTCTAAATTATTCTCCAAATAGGTCGCACAATGAAGGAAAAGCTACGAGTACTCAAACATTTTATTACACCTCTGATGGACACCAAATTAAAAACTACGACGAACTTGCAGAGTTTCTAAAGAAAATAATTGAGAACACAGATTACTTAAAGACGGAACTAAAAAGTATAGAACTTAAATCGGACAGCACTAACAAAACTATAGCAGCAAACCATCAGGAACTTTTAACTAAGTTAGAAGACAAATCTTTACAAGACAAATTTAAAATGATAAAGTGGGTTGCCTTATATGCTTTGGCATTCTACTTTGTGATTTTCATTTTCCGTACCTTACAGTATTACATAAAACTCCAACGTCATTACGAAGATAGACATCTCGCAGCAAAATTCCATAACGACAACCCCCATATCTCTTTTCAGGAGGCTGTTATAATTATGTCGTCCGCACATATAGATTTTAAAGTCCCTAAAATCCCTACCGATTTTTTTGCGCAATATTACACCGAAAAAGAAAAGCCTAATTGCTGTTGTCCCTGTAATTGCAAAAGTAAATGTAATTGTAAAGAAGAAAAATCCAGCTCAGATGAAGACGGTAGTAAAATTACTTTTACTTATACTCTAAAATGACATACTATCACATACCATCATAAAGACGCATACAATGCGTCTCTACGGGAAAATCTGCGATAACCCGCGATTGCGAAGCATGCGTTTTATCCGCGTTCCTTATAACACACCCCCAGCCCCTCTTACAGAGGGGAGCAGCTTCACTCATCCGTTGCAGTTCCCAACAACCAAAAACTAACAACCAACAACCCTCTAAAAATCTAATAATCTAACAATCTTATCAATCTAAAAATCGCTATATTTGCGCACATTGTAAATTTTTAATACTAATGATAAATATTACACTGCCGGACGGTTCGGTAAAACAGTTTGAGTCGGGAGCAACTCCCCACGATGTGGCCGTAAGCATAAGCGAGGGCCTTGCAAGGAATATAATTTCTGCATCTTTTAATGGTACAACTGTTGAAACCAAGACCCCACTGACGACCGACGGTTCGCTAATATTATACACCTGGAACGACAAAGAGGGTAAAAAAGCCTTCTGGCACTCTACCAGCCACGTTATGGCGCAGGCACTACAGGAGCTTTACCCCGGTATTAAGCTTACCATAGGCCCTGCTATAGACAACGGTTTTTACTACGACGTAGACTTTAACGGGCAAACAATTACCGATAAGGACTTTAAAGCCGTGGAAGACCGCGTACTGGCCATAGCCAAAGAAAAATATGAGTTCACCATGCGTTCGGCTTCAAAAGCCGAGGCGCTTGCGTTTTATAAAGCTGAAGAAAACCCTTACAAGACCGAGCTTATCGAGAACCTTGAAGACGGTACCATCACCTTCTGCGACCACGCTACCTTTACCGACCTTTGCCGCGGCGGGCACATCCCGAACACCGGTATTATAAAGGCGTTTAAAATTATGAGTGTGGCCGGTGCCTACTGGCGCGGTGACGAAAAGAACAAACAGCTTACCCGCGTATACGGTATATCGTTCCCTAAGCAGAAAGACCTTACCGAGTACCTTGAGCTACTTGAAGAAGCCAAGCGCCGCGACCACCGTAAGCTGGGCAAGGAGCTGGAACTGTTCACTTTCTCGCAGAAAGTTGGGCAAGGCCTTCCATTATGGTTGCCAAAAGGTGCCGCCCTGCGCGACCGCCTGGAGCAATTCCTGAAAAAAGCACAGAAAAAAGCCGGATATGAGCAGGTGGTAACGCCGCACATTGGCCAAAAAGAACTATACGTAACCAGTGGCCACTATGCTAAGTACGGTGCCGACAGCTTCCAGCCGATACACACGCCAAACGAAGGCGAGGAGTTTTTGCTGAAGCCGATGAACTGCCCGCACCACTGCGAAATATACAACAGCAAGCCGTGGTCTTACAAAGACCTGCCAAAGCGTTATGCCGAGTTTGGTACTGTATACCGCTATGAGCAGAGTGGCGAGCTTCACGGATTGACACGCGTTCGCGGGTTTACTCAGGATGACGCGCACATTTTCTGTACGCCGGACCAGCTTGATGAGGAGTTCAAAAAAGTAATCGACCTTGTACTGTATGTATTCGGTTCGCTTGGTTTTGAAAACTTCAGCGCGCAGATTTCGCTTCGCGACAAGGAAAACCGCGACAAGTACATCGGTTCTGAAGAAAACTGGGAAAAGGCTGAAAATGCGATTATTAACGCTGCTAAAGACAAAGGGCTTAACACCGTTGTAGAGTACGGCGAAGCGGCCTTCTATGGCCCTAAGCTCGACTTTATGGTGAAGGATGCCCTGGGCCGCCAGTGGCAGCTGGGTACCATACAGGTAGACTATAACCTGCCGGAACGTTTCGACCTGAGCTATAAAGGTTCAGATAACGAGCTGCACCGCCCGGTTATGATTCACCGTGCACCATTCGGTTCTATGGAGCGCTTTATAGCGATTTTGCTGGAAAATACAGCCGGTAATTTCCCGCTTTGGCTGATGCCGGAGCAGGCTATCATACTGTCTCTTAGTGAGAAATATGAAAATTATGCCAAAAAAGTTTTGGAATTGCTCGAAAATCACGAAATTCGCGCTCTAATTGACAACCGTAACGAGACTATCGGTAAAAAAATACGCGATGCAGAGGTTCAGAAACTGCCGTTTATGCTGATTGTAGGCGAGGAAGAAGAGAAGAACGGTACGATTTCTGTAAGGAAGCACGGCGATGCCGGTAAGAGCAACCAGACGATGACGGTAGCACAATTTGCTGAACTGGTACAGGAAGAAATAAACAAAACGCTGAAACCATTCTAAGTTTAACTTAAAAATTTAAGAGCCATAGCTATTAGAAACAACAGGGGGCCACAACCCCGCGTAGAAAAAAAAGATCCGCACAGGATTAACGCCCTTATCAGGGTACCTGAAGTAAGGCTTGTAGGTGACAACATAGAGCCGGGTGTATACCGTACATCTCAGGCACTACAGTGGGCCGAAGAGCAGGAGCTTGACCTTGTAGAAATATCTCCAAATGCCGCACCGCCGGTATGTAAGATTATGGACTACAAGAAGTTTCTTTATGAACAAAAGAAGCGCGATAAAATGCTGAAGGCAAAAAGCACGCAGATTGTTGTAAAAGAAATACGCTTCGGGCCGCAGACTGATGAGCACGATTACGAATTTAAAAGAAAGAATGCCGAGAAGTTCCTTAAGGAAGGTTCTAAGCTAAAGGCATTTGTATTCTTTAAAGGCCGTAGTATCATCTACAAAGAGCAGGGGCAGATATTGCTGCTTAAACTTGCCACCGACCTTGAAGAATGGGGTAAGGTAGAAGCCATGCCCGTGCTTGAAGGTAAAAGGATGATTATGTTTATAGCGCCTAAGAAGAAGAAAGCATAAAATAAGTCCAAAGGTCGAAGGTCTTAAAGTCAAAAGTCATAAAGCCGACAAATGCTGTTTAAGCTGATTGTGCCCATGACTTTATAAACTTTACGACTTTCGACTTTATGACTAAAGAAAAGTAAGTAAGATAAATCAAAATACAGGAAGAAAATGCCTAAAATGAAGACAAAATCCAGTGCCAAGAAACGTTTTCAGGTAACTGGTTCAGGTAAAATCAAAAGGAAGCACGCTTTCAAAAGTCACATCCTGACAAAAAAATCTACAAAGCGTAAGCTTGCCCTTACTCATGCTACACTTGTTCACCCAAGTGATGAGAAGAGCGTAAAACAACAACTTAGGATTATCTAATAAGATACGTCCTTTAATTGTTCGGTTAAAATAAATTTATAACCCTGGAGTACGGCTTTTAAGTCCCCAAAACAATAATTAAAACGGGGCGCCTGCTACAAAAAAATTAAAGATTATGCCAAAATCAACAAATTCAGTTGCTTCTAGGGCCCGCAGGAAAAGGGTTCTTAAGCAAGCCAAAGGTTTCTTTGGAAGACGTAAAAACGTTTGGACAGTAGCCAAAAACGCGGTAGAAAAAGCAATGGTTTATGCTTACCGCGACCGCAAACAAAAGAAAAGGAATTTCCGTGCACTATGGATTATGCGTATTAACGCAGGTGCCCGTCAGCACGGCCTTAGCTATTCTCAGTTCATTGGTAAAGTAAAAGCAGCTGGTATCGAGCTGAACCGTAAAGTTCTTGCTGACCTTGCTACTAACCACCCTGAGGCGTTTGCAGCTATTGTAAACCAGGTTAAATAACAACGTTTGTCAAACAATATATTTATCTTACTTACATAAATGAAACTCCCGCAATAGCGGGAGTTTTTTTGTTTTATGATTTGCTTAGGTTCCAGGAAATTGATGCGAGCCAACTACTTTTAACCACCTGTTTCGTTTCAGGGGTATAGGCCGCATCGGTAAACGTGTTATCTCCATATTTAGAATATACCCGGTCAACTTCCGAGAATGCCATACCTACATGGAGGATAAGCCTTTGATATTTTCCGAATAAAAAGCTGATTGTAGGCGCAATGGTTAGTTTGGCCTGATCGTTAAACCTGAGGCCGGCCCCTAAAGAAGCCCCAAAGTTAACCGGCTTAAGCAGCTGGGTATGAAAATTTACAAAACCCATAGCCCCATAAGAAAGCCCGCCTTTATCTTGTTTGTGTAAAGTATATTCATCGGTTGAAGTAGTAGTACTTGTTACATCTTCCCCAATCACAGTAGTCTCTATAGTCTCTACAGTTTTAGTGTACGTTTCATCATAAAGCCCGGAAAAGAACATACCTGCCGAATAATCTATTTTGATTGCTTTTTTTACAGGCAGCACTATTAAAGGGTGTGTAGTAACATTATTAGCAGCATCTTTAAACGAAACTTTAAGCGAAAACTCATCTGTATCGCCTACAATGTACGCCCCTTTGTTTTCTGTAAACTGTAATGAATTTGCTTTTATAATATTACCCGAAGCAGTGTTAATTGTTGCAGATAACTTTGCATTTATATCTCCTATAAGTGTTTGGGCCTGGGTTACCGTATTGGTTATAGAGGTATTTAAAGCCCCGCTACTACAAGTACCCGCCATTCCTTCCAGTTTTTTCGTTTCTTTTTGAACATCAGCAATACCTTGTTGCAGTGCAGTTAAATAATCAGTTTTAGCTTTAATTATGTTTGCACCTTCGGCTAAATTTTTAAAAACATAATCCGTAGCTTGGGCCGTTGCATTGGCATTGGTCTCGGGTACATTATATTGCTTCCTGATATTGTCTATATACACATCAAGGTCATGGTAAAAAATATCCCTATCCAGTACAGGTACTGTCTTGTATGCATCAAAAACGGCATTAAATGCCTCAACCTCTTTGTAAAATTTGTTCCAATTATTAATAAGGTCACTCAGGTTCTTTTCTGAGGTATTTACAACACTTACCTGGGCGCACTTAGCATCATTTAGTTTTTTAGTAGCTTCATTTGTTGAAGCTGACCATCCGCGCTTTGCCGGTGTGCCTGAAGTTGAAGCTGTACCTGAAGCCTGCCCCTGCGTTACAGTACTGCCTTTAGTAATATAATCTAACAATACTGTAGGCTGGTTACCCGCACCCGACACAAAAAACAACACATTGGCATCCTGCTGTACAGTAATTGATGTATTTAACGGGTTAGGGTTTTGTACTCTTACATTTACATTTGCGCCTTCAGTAACATAGGCATCAGGCTGTCCTACAACAGTACCGTTCTGCTGAGTTAATTCGGTAGTTTTATCTGCATGATACGTGATTTGAGTTATAGTACCTGTACTACCGCAAGACGCCAGCAGTAAAAAAACTACTACAGAAAAATAGTAACTTAGTTTCATATACAGTGTTTATTTAGTTAGTTCACTGTAAATCTATGAATTATAAAAGACACTAAAATACCCACATGTAGGTATTTCCAAAAAATATAACTAAAACATTAATTATAAATAAAGTAACCTACTTAACAGATAACCTTTCACTCACCTCCTTACCGTTTGCATCTTTCCCATAAAAATCTACAAACAGCACATTAGTACCCAGTTTACCCATTTGCAGGTACAGGCGTTTCAGTATAATGGTTTTGCCGTTTACAGCAGTAATTACATACGGCTCACCATCTTTGGCCAGCTTCAGCAGCAGCCTTTGTGTAGGATATGCCGATAGCGTAAACTCGCATCCTGTAGCCGAAACACTTGTTACCGTAACACCATAGGCCATTTTGCGCTGCACCGGGCTTAGCTCCTCCTTCATCCCACCCTTTTCGTAGGTAATGCGGTACACCTCTATAGGGTCGGCAGTGTTTAATTTGCCCGACTTAGCAAGGTTAGCATCGTATACAAAGGTGTTGTGGTTTTTACTGTGCTGGATATAAAACAACCGCCGGTACGAATCGGCCGGTGTGGGATAGCCCTGCTGGGCATGCGGTACAAGCGGTAGTAAAAAAAGCAGTGCCAAAAGTAATCTCATAGCGGTTTCGGTTTCCTTTAAAATTACATTTTTTACAAATACAAAACGCAGTCACATTAAAAAATACCGTGTGTGCTAACAAACATTTAGCATCTTTGGGGCCGTAAATTTGTATATTAGTACTGCAAACCCTAAAGCTTTTATGGGCCAAAACACTCTTAAATACCGCTTAAGCCAGTGGCTGGAGCACCGCATTAAATACATAGGCACCCTTATGGGCAATGCCTTTGCCATCATCATCAGCCTGGCGCTCCTCACTATAGATTACGTAGCCGACCTCTCTGCCCTTACCGATGAAACCATTATTTACGACCGCCTTACCGGCATAGCATCGCTCATGGTGTCTATCGTTATAGGCATATCGCTCACTTCCTTTTCGGTAATATTTGTGGTAATGCAGCTGGCATCATCGCAGTTTTCGCCACGTATACTGAGGCATTTTTTGGCCAATGACGTACGCATACAGCAATTCATAGGACTGTTTATAGGTACCGTGGGGCTTTGTGTAATGCCCATGGCGGCATCGGCACTCTTCCACGGCAGGCCATTCCCCATAACCATCGGTATGGGCATACTGCTGGCACTGCATTGCCTGGTGTGGAGCTACCCGCGCCTTATTACCTACCTCAGCGTAAACATGAATGTGGCCGCCATAGCCGATAAAATTAAGGTAGACATCGTAACCGAAATAAATGCCCTGTACAGCGAAAACTGGAAACCGGGCAGCCCAATGCTGTATGCCCCGCTGAAGCCCAATGCACAATCGGCACAGGTTATAATAAAGAGCTGCCTTAAAAGCGGCTACCTGGAACACATTAACTACCTGAAACTGGAAAAGCTGGTTACTGTATTTGTAGACAGCCACCCCTGGGCCGACGGGCTTTTTGTGTACCAAAAACCGGTAGTGGGCGAATTTGTAATGCACAACGCTTCTACCCTTTTGGCTGTGGAAATGAAAACTCCCCCTACCCCGCAGCAGGAAAGCATACTACAGGCTGCCTTTGCCGAAATAGCAGACAGCGTATTCAGCGTAAATACCTTCCGCAGCTACACGCAGGATATAAATTTTGGGGTACGCAAGCTGGTAGATATTGCCATAAAGGCTATTTCGCCTGCTGTAAATGACCCTACTACCTGCCTGAATTGTATAGACCAGCTGGCCGATATAGCCTTTAACCTGCAAAAGAAACAGTTCCCTACCACCGAGGCACGAAAGCTGGAGGGCAAGAATATTATTGTAAATGAATTTAACTTCGACCTGCTGATTGACTTTTGTTTCGACCAGATTTTCCAGTGGGGAAAGGAAGACCCTACCGTGGTGCGCCGCCTGCTGCATACCCTTACCCTGCTGGCCGATAATGCCGAAAACCCATATAACCTTATGGTACTGATACGGCAGGTACGCGATATGGAATTGCAAAAAATATATACCGAGCAAAATATAGCCGACCGGCATATTAAAATTTCGGGGGAAAAGCTGGTAGGGATATCTAACTCGCTCCACCATTTTGAAGATGTGGCCAAAAAGCGCATAGCCTACCTGGAAAAACTGGGCAGGCTACAGCACACCGCCAAAGGCCTGCATGCCGAAATTGAAGCCCGCGAGCACGAAGCCGTACATTACTTAACCGTTTTTGCAGGGCAATAATGTTGCGCTATTTATAATACTCTATATCCCTGTACATTGTACACACACGTTTACTTTGTGCGCTATCAAGGTAAATATCGCACTTAACCCAGTTAGACTGCTTATCATAGGTATACGAAAAAAACTTATCGGCATACTGTTGCTGTACCCGTACCAAATCAGCATATCTTGGGTCTACTTTAAGGGTATAGGCAATGAGGTCGCCCTGCTTATTATACTTTTTTTCGCGATAATGCACTGAGGCAAGGTAATACTCGGGCGGGTTCACAAGATAAATACGTTCGCTCTCTACCCAATTTTCCTTGTTATTATATTGGTATGTTACAGAGCCTAACTCTTTATCTTCGCCGTTATACAAAGTATACTTGTATAACCTGCCCCGGTCATCATACGCAAAGGTAACTTTAGTTTTGGGTATGTTAGTCACCTCACTAAAATTATAAATGTGGCTTACCGTGTGCCCATGCTTGTACAAAATGCAGCTCTTCAGCCTCCCCTTTTCATCATACTCAAACCTGCGTTGCTCCTCGGTATATTTATCTGTCAATATCAGTTTTAGTTCCTTTTCGTTAGCCATAATATTGGGTTTAGCAGGGTTATACGATTTCCTGAACCTTACAACGCCCGTAAGGTTACCGGTTTTGTCATCATAACCGGCCCCGTATAATTCTACAATACCAATTTTTAAACGTGTTGTATCTTTCCGGAAAGTACTGAAATTAGCGTGAACAGCATAAAACTCCTTCGGGAGCATGGGCGGATACTTATATTTTGTGGCGTACTTCTTTTTTTCGGCAATGTCCATGGCATCATATTCATAATACATTGTTTCGCCCTCATCATGTTTCTTAAATTTCAGGTCATCATCAAAAGTCCCCATAAGGGTGCTTACCAGTAGCCCGTCCCTGTTATATTCTGCGTAAGCATTTTCGCCAATTGCGGCTTTTGGTGTCACTATACGGGTTTGGCCCAAAGTTTTGTCATATTCATCTATATAATCTATCCTCAGGCTGTAACTCTTAACCTTCCCTTTCAGGTTTTCGTCCTGTAAATCAGTCTTAAAACCGCTTTGCGCATGCGCAGCCGCCACGCAGCCGATAACAGCCCACAGGCACAACAGGTAAGGCTTTATAATTGTATTCATTGACAACAGTTTACAATATTACCTGCAATAATAAAAATTAAAACAAATACTGCAATGCAGTGCCTGTTAAAATGAACGGATAATGTGTGCTAATGCCTATCTTTACGGACATGAAGCAATTATTTTTATTCCTCGCACTTACGTTTTCGCTGGCAACCATAGCCCAGGATCGCAAAACACTGGAAACCGATGCCGCACGTTTTTATAAAAATACCACTATGGGCAAATACGAAGCTCTTATAGCCGATACCTACCCAAAGATATTTGAAATTATACCGAAGGAAAAAATGATGGAAGGCCTGAAAGCAATGCTGAAGGGCGACGGCTATATTATGGACATACTGGAGGAACCTGCCAACTTTGAGTTTGGTGAAATAAAGCAGATAAACGGTGGCAGCTACTGTATTATAAAGCACGACCTGGTAATGAAAATGACCTTTATGGAACCGCTTAGCGGCATTGATGCCAAAGAAATGCTGAAGAACCTGAAAACGTCTATGAAAACAGAGGATGTTACCTTCAACCCGAAATTCAATTCGTTTACCATAAAGCAAAAGGCCGATATCATAGCCATATCAGACAGCCTTACCAAAAGCAAATGGAAGTTCCTGAACCGCGCCGGGCATGGCCTTATGGCTAAGGTACTGGGCGAAGAAGTGTGTAAGGAACTGGGGGTATAATTAAAACTAAACTTACTGAAACTTCACCTCCCTCCTTTAAGGCCCTTGTAGTCACAAATCACTTCGTGTACTTCTCAGCTTTCAAAAGGAAAGCCCTTGTGTCCTTATCATAGGTTTTTGATGAATTTTCGGGCAACTTTGTGGAACTTTGTGCCTCCCTTGGTGTTCTTTGTGGTAAAATTTCACGTAAAGCCGTGAAGTCGAAAAGATGTGTCGATACGATAACCTTTGGAAAGGGTACCCGAAAAGGCTTATAACTGTTAAAAAAACTGCCACAGCGTCTAAAAAAGTTATCTTTGTAAAAATCCACTTACTACCTTTTTTGCACGCCTATGGAATTATACTATACCGTTTCTATCCTCATTGTACTGGCCAGCTTTTTTGCATACCTCAACGTACGCTACCTGAAGCTGCCTTCTACCATAGGGGTTATGGTCATAGCCATGGCGGTATCTATATTGCTGGTAGCCTTTGGTAATATTTTCCCGAAGACGCTGCACGGGCTGTCAGAGCTTATTAATAAGTTCGATTTTACCGAGCTCCTTATGGGCGCCATGCTGAACTTCCTGCTCTTTGCGGGCGCCATCCATATTAACATAAAAGACCTCCGCGAACAGCGCGGCCCTGTAATGGTATTCTCTACCGTAAGTGTGGTGATTTCCACATTTGTGGTGGGTACACTGGTGTATTTTATCCCTATAAAAGGTTTGGAGATACCGTATATCTACTGCCTACTGTTTGGGGCGCTCATCTCCCCTACCGACCCGGTGGCGGTACTCAGCATACTGAAGCAGGCCAAAGTACGTAAATCACTCGAAACCAAAATCGCAGGAGAATCGCTATTTAACGACGGCGTGGCCGTAGTGGTGTTTGCCGTAATACTGCAACTGGCCGAAGGAAAAGCATCTGACCTTACCCCGCTGCACGTACTGTGGCTGCTGGTTAAGGAAGCCGGTGGGGCTTTCATCGTGGGGCTTACACTGGGCATCACGGCATCGCGCGCCATGCGAAAGGTGGACGATTATAAAGTATCGGTACTTATAACACTGTCTGTAGTAATGGGCGGTTATCTCATAGCACGCTACCTGCACATATCGGGCCCGCTGACGATGGTTTTCGCGGGGATAATGATAGGCAACCTGCGCAAGCGTTTCGCCATGAGTGCCATTACAAAGGACTACCTGGATAAATTTTGGGAACTGAACGACGAAATACTAAACGCGATACTGTTCCTTATCATAGGGCTGGACCTGCTGATGATTAAGGATTTCCATAATTACTGGGTGCCGGGTTTTATAACTGTGGCACTGGTGCTACTGGGCAGGTTTATATCGATTTGGCTTCCTACAAAGCTCATTACATTCAGGGAGAAATTCAGTAGCGGTACCATAAAAATACTGGTATGGGGTGGCCTGCGCGGTGGGGTTTCCATAGCACTGGCACTGTCCATGCACGACAACCCATACAAAAACACCCTGATAGCCATTACCTATTTTGTAGTGGTATTCAGCATTATAGTGCAGGGGCTTACCATTGCTAAAGTGGCTACAAAGATATTATCTAAAGAAGCTTCTTAGCTTCTAAGCAGCTTAGTGGCTAAGAAGCTCAGCAGCTCTTCTATAAATTGTCCGGCAATATCTTACCGGGATTCAAAATATTATTCGGGTCGAATAATTGCTTAATGCCTTTCATTAGTTGCAGTTGCACTTCCGGGAATGCAATATCCATATAATTTTTCTGTACGAAACCAATGCCGTGTTCGCCGCTTAGCGTACCTTTCAGCGAAACCGTTAGCTCAAATATCTCGCGGATGCCTTTTGGCACCTCAACAAGCCAGTTTTCATCGGTCATATCACCCTTAATGATGTTCACGTGGAGGTTGCCATCGCCGGCATGGCCATAGCACACCGAATGGAAACCGTATTTTTTACCAATGGCTTTTATACCTTCAAGCAGTACGGGCAACTCATAGCGGGGTACCACCGTGTCTTCCTCCTTATATACTGAGTGTGATTTTACCGCTTCGGCTACGGTGCGGCGCAATTTCCACAGGGCGTTTTTTTGGTCTTCTGTATCGGCAAACAGTATTTCGTCAATATCAAACTGCTCTACTACACCCATAATCTTTTCGGCTTCGCTAAACAGCACGTCAGGATAATTACCGTCTACCTCTACCAGCAGGTGCGCCTGTACTTCATCCTTAATGTCAATGCTTACATTGTCCAGGTATTTCAGGCCCCAGTCTATGGCATCGCGCTCCATAAATTCCAGTGCACTGGGCACAATCCCCGCACGGAAAATTTCGGCAACAGCCTCACACGCCTGACCCGCCTTAAAAAACGGTATCAGCATCAGTACGTTATGTGTAGGTTTCGGGATGAGTTTTAATACAATCTTGGTAATGATGCCCAGCGTCCCCTCGCTGCCCACCATAAGCTGGGTAAGGTTGTACCCGGTAGAGTTTTTCAGGGTATTGGCCCCCGTCCAGATGATTTCGCCATTAGGCAAAACCACCTCAAGGTTCAGGATGTAATCTTTGGTCACGCCATACTTTACGGCGCGGGCACCACCACTGTTTTCGGCAACGTTACCGCCTATAGAACAGCTCCCCTGGCTGCTTGGGTCGGGCGGATAAAACAGTCCCTTTTCGGAAGCCGTATCGCGCAAAACCTGCGTTATCACTGCCGGGCCTGCTATAGCCTGCAGATTCTTTTCGTCGATTTCCAGTTGGGTAAAACGCTCCATGCTCAGCCCTATACCGCCGTAGATGCTCAGCGCGCCGCCACTGAGGCCGGTACGTGCACCTATGGGCACTATGGGGATTTTATATTCGTTGGCCAGCCTCATTATAGCCGAAACCTCTTCGGGCGTGCCCGGCTTTACCACCACGGCAGGCGGAAAGCTATAGTCTTCGGTTTCGTCATGGCCGTAAGTAATGCGGGTAGCCTCGTCAGTAAAAACGTATTGGGCGCCGGTTACGGCCTGTAGTTGCTCTATAAAGGGAGTGGTAAGCGTAGTGTTCATTGCAGTGTATAAATTACGTTTCAAAAGTAGGGAAATTTAAAAAAACGGCTAAGCATATCTTTTAATTCTTACATTTACTAAAACTGCCACGCCATGAAGTATTTAATCATACTGCTGTCTGTTCCTTTATTAGCTTTTAGCCAGTCCAAAAAAGGGAAACTACAGCTTGCAGAAAACGTTTCGCTTATTTGGGAGATAAAGCCTTTCGTTGAAAAGGAGCATACTGTGCAGACATGCCAATCGGGCGAACTGCAATATATCTGCACCATAGACGGCAAACCATGGTACGGCAGCGATATGGGTATGGAAATGCCCCGAAACCAGTTGGTAAAATTTACCCTGGTGATAGACGGCACGTACATTTATCCTGAAATCAGCGGTATGTTCAACACCAATTTTAGCGGTACACTGAATGATAACCAGGTTAAAATCAGGAAATACGGCGACCGATATGTACTTTCGGGATTCTTTTCAGACGGCGCGGGTACCTATACAGCCAAGTGGCGTATAGTGGGCAACGCAGCTATACGCGAAGTAATTTCAAATGATGAGGCTAATTTTGGGGAGTAGTTTCCAGGAAATAAAATCAGCCAAAGAGGCCTGTTGTATACTTGTCTTCATACAATATATGTATCTTTTTGAGTTAATATAATAAACCTCAATCAATGAAAAGTAAGTCAGTTGTATTGATTATGTTAATCCTCATCACATTATTCGCCTGTAAGACTAATAATGAAAGTCCTTATCCGGGAATTGAAATTGTAAACGACAGCTTTGTAGTATATAATGTAGAAGATTACAGTAAAATATTTTTTGAAAACCGAAAGGCAAAAATAAAATGTATTGATACCATATGCCCCTACAACACTAAGCGTGCACTTGATGATATAAAAAAGGGAAAGAGAATATATTTTACATTTTTAATTCCGCAAACTGAGGGGATGAAAGACCTATTGAAAAAACAGGGAATTGAATATCAGGAAACACTCTTTTATGACATTCAATTGGGCTGTTTTGAAATGCAATGTTATGAAGGGACCATGAATGATTATATATATGAACAATATGGAGAGCATTTCATAGACTCACTGAGAAGTGTCTCTATAAGGGATTATCTCCTAAAACATCCTAAAGCGCAATTCATGGAAGATGGTTTAGATCGCAGGCAGGAATATCTGGATGGTAAAAGATAACTAACCAAAAATATACCGTTTCTTCCTTGGGATAATTCGGTCTATAGAGTACTTGCCACTGCCGGTAATGAGTAGCATTATATAAATAAGCAGGTACAGTATAGCAAGTTCCTGTTTTTCCAAACCTTCGTGGGCATGCACTACAAACACTGCCACAAACATAGTAATTATAGGCGGCAATGCAGCCAGCCGCGTAGCAAAGCCCACAATGAGCAGTATGGAGCATACCAACTCGGCCAGTACGGCAAAGACTAATGTGGGGCCGTCGCCAATGCCTATGGGGTCGGCAAACTTTATGGGGCCGGGGCCTACCAGTAGTTTGTATTTCATAATGCCATGGGTAAGCATAAGCCCGCCGGAGACAACGCGTACCAAAAGCAGGGCAAAACTGTTCAGGTTTTTGTTAATGGTGCTTTTAAAGATCCACATAAGATTTCAAGGAAATAAGTAGTTTGTTCAGGAAATCGAAATTTAAGAATTTCTTTACACTTACAATGTTAAATTTCACATTTTTACATTGTTAATCAAACTATTATGGATTTTTCAAAATGTTGCGGCGAACCTTACCCACAAGCAGGCTATTTTGCAGAAAACAGCAACAATACTGCACTGTTATTCAATAGTTTAAACTTAAAATTCGTCTTTTTATTTAAAATTTAACTAAAAATACTGTAGTAGCAGGTACCAAAACGTCATGCTTACAGCCGAAAGCGGTATGCCTATGCCCACCATCATTCCTGCAAGCTTAGGTTTCAGTCCGTGTGCCGAGGCAAGTATCGCGGCGCTTATCATAGGTGGTGTGGCGGCTTCCATAATAGAGATGTCTATCAGTTCGCCATGGGCATCAAGTACCAGTTTGTACACGATAAAGAAAAAAGCGGGTATCATAAGCAGTTTCATGGCAAGCCCCCAGGCAAGGAATCCCCAGTGCTTACTTTTACGGTCAATGCTCAGTTGCAGGCCTACGGCCACCAGTGCTACGGGTGTTACGCAGCTGCCCAGTTTTTGCAGCACGGTTTGCACCACATCTATAAAATCATAGCCCGTAAGGTTCATTATTGCCCCTATGGCAAAGCCTATAAACGGCGGGAAACTGAATACCCTTTTGGCAATCACCCCTGCCGATGGCGTCCCCCGTGAGTACAGTACCGCTACCAGTACGCCGAGTGTGGACAGCATTACAAACGTGCCGGGCTGATCTACCATAATAGCGGTTTTAAGCCCCTCCTTGCCGTACAGCGCCTCTATAACCGGGAACCCGATGAACGATGAGTTAAGGAACCCGCCGGTAATAATCAGGCAGCCCTGCAGCTTGCGCGGCCATTTCAGCAATTTGCCCATAAGGGCAAAAAACACCCAACTGAACAGAAAACTGAACCACCCTGCACCTACGGGGTAGAGCAGCTTTTCGCTTATCTGGATTTTAGGGATGTAATACAGCGACAGCGCCGGAAGCAGCAGGTATATGGCAAACTGGTTTAGTGCCACGTGGGCATTAGGCGGCACCACATTTTGGCGGCGCAGCATTACACCGGCCAGCATACATACTACAATAAGGATAAGGCTATCCATAAAAGCGGGGAATTTTGGTAATTTCTCAAAGATACGGTACAAAGCCACAGCCTGTATATGATTTTTGTCAATTTAGTAGTTGTTACCATCTTGTTGGAGGCAAAGAAAGTAATGACACACCCCTAACCCCTCTCAAGAGGGGAATAGCTTCACTCATCCCGATAAATCATGGTCTTGGAAATGTGTCCTCACGATAGTCTCAGAAAGGGAAAAGCATAACTCTTGTGTTAAAAATGTATTTACTTTGAGTGAAGCTTAAAGGGTATGAGTGGTAGCTCCCCTCTTGAGACTATCGTGTGGACACATCTTTTTTATCCCCTCCCCAACCCTCCCCCAATGGGGAGGGAGTAGCTTCACTCGTATATTTAGGACTATATTTATTCGTGTTTTTATGCGAAATGTTTACTAACTGTACCCGTTCACGCTCCCCTCTCCAAAGGAGAGGGGTCGGGGGAGAGGACTATATGGCGAATTAGTGTCTCCTCAATAAATGTGTCCACACGATAGCTCTTGAGAGGGGCTGGGGGTGTGTAAACAGATTTGGTATTTAGCACTAAATCAAATCATAAATTATATAATCCTTTATTTTAGCAAACAGATTCGTTTAATTCGCGAAATTCGTGGTAAAAGTTATTTTTCCTTACCGAAATTTTTCTTACATTAGTAACAAATAATATTACAGAATGATTTCCGGAAAATTTGCCATAACACTCCACATCCTTACCCTGATGAGCAGGCACCCGGAAGATTTTTTATCGTCAGATTACCTTGCAGGCTGCATGAACATTAACCCCGTGCTCATACGCAAAGAAATAAGCAACCTTAAAAAACACAACATTGTAGAAAGCCGCGAGGGCAAGTTTGGCGGTGCACGCCTGGCACGCCCCGCTACAGACATTACGCTGGAAGACGTGTACAACACCACGTTTGAGTGTATGTCGCTGGGATTTTCGCGCAATGAGCCAAATGGCAAATGCCCTGTGGGCAAAAACATAAGGGAGAGCCTGGACAGCCTGTACAAAAACATTAACCATTGTATTTGCGCCGAGCTGAAAGGGGTAACGCTGCACGACTTCAGCAGGCAGTTTACAACCGAAACCGTATAACCCAGACACAAACAAATAAACAAACAGATTATGAAAGTAGCGATAATAGGTGCTACAGGCTTTGTAGGCCAGGCACTTGTAAACGAGTTCTCTCACCGCGGCCACAGGGCCACTGCCATAAGCCGCCACCCTAAGCAAACACTTCCGCAGGGTGTGGTTGGCGTTAAGGCCGATATTTTTGATACCGCCGATCTTGCCGAAATACTGAAAGGCCACGATGTGGTAATAAGCGCCTACAACCCGGGGTGGACCAACCCTGATATTTACGTGGACTACCTTAAAGGTGCCGAAAGCATACAAAAGGCCGTGAAGCAGGCGGGCATCAGCCGTTTTATAGTTATAGGTGGTGCGGGCAGCCTGTACGTGGCTCCGGGCTTACAGCTTATAGACACGCCTAAATTCCCAGATGATTATAAAGCAGGTGCCAATGCAGTACGCAAGTACCTGAAAACCCTTCAGGATGAAAAAGAACTGGACTGGGTATTCTTTAGCCCTGCTATAGAAATGCATCCGGGCATTACCACAGGCCGCACAGGTAATTACCGCCTGGGCTTTGACAGCCCCGTATTTGACGATAACCACCGTAATACCCTATCTGTAGAAGACCTCGCCGTAGTGATAGCCGATGAAGCCGAAACACCGCGTTTCCGCAGGCAGCGCTTTACTGCGGGATATTAAAAAGTTTTTAGTTCCGTAACGGCCTATATGTAAGGAGTGGTGTAATGCCACTCCTTTTTTTATTACCCTATGCGCCGCACAAACACTGCCGGGCTGTAATCATTTACATACATCCCGAAATAGGTATACTCATCTGTATGGGCGCGCAACATACAGATATTTAATGCTACAGGAGGGTATCCTTCATTCTGATATATATAGTTGGCTACAGCACCAGCTCCTCGAAGCTTTAACGATGATACTAGCTTGCCAAAAGCTTCCCAACTGGATTTCCTCACTTCTAAATACGTTGTCCGGCCATTTTCAAGGTCAAGTTGGTTAAACCCGTGTGGCTTTACAATTTCCACCGTACCGAAATCAGGTTCTGCAAATTCAATAAAGTGTTTCATACATTCGATTTAAATACAAAGCAATTTTAAGAAAAAAATCTATTTGTAAGATTTTTTTCTTTGTGTATTTTTTAACATTATGCTGTGCATAAGTTTCCCCTGCTAATAATTCCCTACAGTTAGGTATTGCCAAGAGAAATCTTAATCAATAGATTTACAACCACTTAACTCAAGTTTCTTATATAAATCCAGGTTATGCCGGGGTGACCTCCCATATGCATAAGTGAGCCGGGAAACACTTGTAAAAAACGGGGAGAATCCTGAAAAGCCATACGAGTAAGGGCAAAAACAAAAAATTATGGATACAATTCTTTTAGGGGTAACCTTAGGGGTTGCCGCAATTAGCCTCATTTTTAACGCGGGCTATATCATTCATGAACTGGGCTGGTTTCCACACACTAAAGACAGGAAAACCAACCGTGAAGCCTTTGGCGGGCTAACTTCAAAATACCATGCACAAAAAGTCCTTTCGCACGATTACCAGGTAATGGACGGATGGAACTATGACCTGAGGAAACTGGGGCATGCCGATGTGTATAATTTTAAAGACCCTTATGATGCTTTAAACAACGTAATAGCCAGGTATGAGCAAAATCCTACCCGAAGCAGGTATGATGACCTTGTACACTTGTCTAACTATATCAGTAACCACGTAAAAGCTGATGAAAAAATCAATTCGCTCATCGACCGGATTTCCGAACTTTCTTTAACCAAACCTTTTAATACCTGATATTATGGCAAATGCAAGACTATTTGAGCACAACGGTCTCGGCGGCCGACAGCTGAATGTAGACAACCCTGCGCCGCAACGCTACCTGCTGGCTACATACGGGTTTATTAACGAAATGGGGTTTAATGATAAGGCTTCATCCCTGCGCCTGGGAGCATCGGCAGCATCTCCTCCCAATACCTGCTACCTTTTTGAAGATGCGCGGTTTTCTGGGAAATTAAAAGCCTTTGCCTATACGGGTAACAGGGATGTTAATTCGCTACCTGATTTTAACGACAAAACATCGTCTGTGTTATTGGTTTCACACGACCCTACCGAACGGAAATCACTGCTAAATATAAGGCGGCTCGCCGGGGCAAGGGTTAACGGCCTTATTGATGATATGCTAAGGGGTATAAATGAAATTAAGCGTGATGGCAATGTTTTATTTAAATTTAAAATCGACGCCTTTGAGATAGGGCAATTTGGTAATGACCTCATAAAAATAGAGGTCCCGTTAAAGATAAACCTGCCGCTTTTTATCACCTATAAAGCTAAAATTGGCTATTATGTAGACCTCTTTATTACGTCAGACCATGTTTTGCAGGGAGCCGTAGCAGGCTGGTGGTACTGGATAGAAGGAGGGCTGTTTACCGGCAGTATAGAAAACCGCCTGCGCCCCCAGGTAGCAGATAATGCGGCTATAGTGGAAGCACAGCTAAACACCATGCTGCGCGAACTGAACTGGCACCGCTGGACGGATGTTTACCTGCTGCCCGGGCAATGTACAGCTATAAGTAACGACTACGACAGCCATACAGATGATGAATGTACCATAGTACTTCCCTACAGGGACTAAATCATTATAACTAAAGGAGTAAAACCATTGGCAAGATAATAATCCTACTCACTTTTATAAGCCTTGCATGCTCTTGGTTTTACTTCCATCTTAAAAAATGACCAACAACTACACTACAGGGATATAAATATCCTCTTCGCTGTCGTCGGAGCCGTTTTTGTAGTTAGCACCAAGGATTTCGAAATGCGGGCGTGCACCGAGAGTATAACCGCTTTGCGGCAGCCATTCACCTAAAATATACCGGAACACTTCGGCACCATTGGCAGGGTTGCCTTTGTAGTGGAATACTGCATATTTTCCGGCAGGAATAGTTATGGTAGCCATGCCCTGTGGCACAGTACTAAAATCAGTTGCAGCCACCGCCGCCCATTTTTCAAACTGTGCATTCGGGTTGAAATGCTCAAAAAATCCTTTAGGATAGTGTTGCAGCGAAAACAGGTTGGCATCAACCGCCCATATTTCCTTACGGCGCGGCATAAACTGTTGCCAAAGCAGCGGCGTGGTATTTTGCGCAAAGCTCATGGTGCAGTGCAGCCCCACAAGCCTTGTTTCAGGAAAGGTAATTATTTCGGGCAATGAAAGACTATTCCCAATACTCATTGTCCACTTTCTTTATGCATTGCTCCTTGTCGTTTTTAAATACTTTTACCTCTTTAAGGTCGCGGTTCGGGTTGAACTTACTGTCATAAAGCGTAACATCGCCGGTTTCAAAATTTTCCTCACGCAGCGGGTTGCCACGCTCGTCAAACTGCATTTCATACACGGGGTTGCTGTATTCGTATTCCTTACGCAGTGCAGGCCTGCCTTTTTCAAAACGCTGCACTATGCGGCCGGTTTCCACGCCTTTCATAATCGTGCGTTCGTCTATAACATTACCGTCGTAGTCAAACACAAACTCCTTAATCATCTGCGGGTCGTTTGTAATAGGTTGCGAAAAGTACTGCACCGTTTTAGCATTTCCATGGGTATATTCGCGTTCTATAGAGGTAACAATATCGCCGGTGCGGCATATCGTTTCCTTTAGCCTGAGGCCGCTGTCGTACTTTACGGTTTTGGTAAGCACGCCTTTCGGGGTAGTGGAGATCACGCTGAGTACCTTGCCCTTTTTGTACGTATAGGCCTCATCAAGCGCCAGGCTGCCCTTTACCGTACGGCGGAAGTGTACCAAATCGCCGTTCATGTATTCGCTGGTTTCCTCGCTTACCAGGGTATCGTTACACACGTACTGCACCAGTACGGGGTTGTTTTCCTGGTATTTATAAAGGGTGCGGTTTACCACCACCTTGCCTTTGGCCGATGTAGTTTTGTTTATCTCCTCGGTAAGTTTACCTTTTTTATCAAAGTGCTGTGTGGTTTCCTCGTTAGTGCAGGGGTTGGTTATATGTTGGGTTTTTAGCTTTTTAACCTGGGCGGTTGTGGCACTGGTAAGCATAAGCAGCAAAACACCGAAACGTAATTTCTGTATCATAAAAGCAAAGGTGGTTTTATTGGTAAAATTAATAATAAAAACGCCCTATGCTGCACAAATATTGCGCCATTTTAGTTGGGTGAATTGCCAAAATCCTTGGCAATACAGCCGAAATCCTTACTTTTGGTAAAAATCAGGTCCATGAAAAAAATGTTTGCCATCGCGGCATTGTCTATTATATCCCTTACCTATGCGCAGGACTGCAGCAAGGCGGCATCTCTCGAAGCACAAAAAAAACTGAACGAGGAGTATGCCAACCCAAAAACGTCGCCGCTTACCAAAAAAGACCGCAAGGCATTTAAATCGCTCGCTTTTTACCCGGTAGACCTCAAATACTGCGTTACCGCAACACTGGCACGCACGCCAAACGAAAAGCCCTTTGCCATGGCGACTACCGATGGCCAAACCCGCCAGTATGTAAAGTACGGCGAACTGCGTTTTACCGTAGACGGCAAAGCCTGCAAGCTTGATGTGTACCAAAGCCTGGATCTTATAAAGCGCGAGGAATACAAGGACTACCTGTTCCTTCCGTTTACCGACGACACCAATGATGAGGGCAGCTATGCCGGCGGCCGATACATAGACCTGCGCATACCGCAGGGCACAACCATACAGATTGATTTTAATAAAGCCTATAACCCGTACTGTGCCTACAACCACGACTATAGTTGCCCCATACCGCCAACAGGCAATTACCTGCAACTAAAAATTGAAGCAGGGGTAAAGGCGTATAAGAAGTAGTTTTTTTGGTTGATGGTTGTTAGTTGTCGGTTATTGGGAACTTCACTCGGAAATATAAGTATGTTTTTATTGGCAAATACTTCAGTAGAGACGCATTGCATGCGTCTCAGAACTGGTAGCGGGTATACACTTTAAACGCTGATAGCTGATAGCTAACAAAAAAGCCGCCCATTACAGGCAGCTTTGCTTTGTTTCCCAAGGGAGGATATATGTTAGAAAGGATTTCCGCACTGCTGCCCGCCTGCCGTGTTGCTGGCCGTTTTTCACATTACTGTGCCGGCGTAGGTTAATGCACTGCACGAACGGGTGGAAAGCGCAGCGCCCTTTACAGCATCCCATCGGCAGGCTGCCTACCCGTCATCTTCGTTTCTACAGGCAGCGCTGTTGTGGGTTGTCCTTTTATCTACTATAAAGTTAGGCGCAGTTTTCTTAGCGCCGTATTAAAGGCAACCTAAGGTTGTGTTAATACTGATAATAAAGTACAAAGGCTGCCCGTTGGGCAGCCTTATATATACTTTGTACTGATGTCTTGAGACTATTTAACGTCCATAAGTTCTACGTCGAAAATAAGTGTAGCATCCGGAGGGATAACGCCACCTGCACCACGCGAACCGTAACCAAGGTAAGACGGTATTACAAAACGGGCTTTGTCACCTACCTGTAGCAGGGCAATACCTTCATCCCATCCTTCAATAACGTGGCCTTGTCCTAACGGGAACTCTATAGGCTGCTTGCGCTTGTATGATGAGTCGAACTCCATACCGTTTTCAAGGGCGCCTTTATAGTGTACCGATACTTTACGTCCGGCTTCGGCTTTTTTACCGTTACCTTTCTGGATTATTTGGTAACGAAGGCCGCTTTCAGTTTTTTCGAAACCGGCAGCCAGTTTTTCAAGGGCTTCCTCTGCCTGGCGTTTCTGCTCGGCAATACGCTTTTCGCGAGAGCCTTCAAACGTACGGAACGCCTCTATGGCATTCCATTTTTGTGCCTCCTCGCCTACGCGGATAATTTCAAGTTTCTCTATTTTATCGCCTTGCTGTATAGCATCTACTATATCCTGTCCGTCTACTACATTACCAAACACAGTGTGCTTGTTATCCAGCCATGGTGTAGCCACGTGGGTAATGAAGAACTGAGAACCGTTAGAGCCCGGACCGGCATTAGCCATACTCAGTACACCCGGCGCATCGTGTTTAAGGCTTGGGTGGAACTCATCGTCAAATTGGTAACCCGGGCCGCCTGTACCTTTACCCAGCGGGCATCCGCCCTGAATCATAAAGTCAGAAATCACACGGTGAAAAACAAGGCCGTCATAATATGGTTTGCCCATTGGCTTGGCATCATTATCAAGGTTACCCTCGGCAAGGCCCACAAAGTTGCCCACAGTTCCGGGAGTAAGGTCATAGGTAAGCTTCACAAGGATATCCCCTTTTGAAGTATGAAATTTTGCGTAAATTCCGTTTTCCATTATCTATCAAGTTTGTTTGAAAGTGCAAATTTACAAATTTATTTGCGGAGGTAACTCATAACAAAACAGTAAATTTGGCGAAAGCCAATGCAAATCCAAATGAAAAAAGAAGACAATTACATAGCCATTAACCAAAAAGCCTGGGATGCCAAAACGGAACACCACGCCGCATCCGACTTTTATGACCTGCCGGGTTTCCTGGCCGGGCGCAATAGCCTTAACCCAATAGAACTGGAACTGCTAGGCGATGTTAGCGGAAAAACCATACTGCACCTGCAATGCCATTTCGGGCAGGATACGCTTTCGCTTTCGCGGATGGGCGCTGTAGCTACAGGGGTCGATTTCTCCCCTGCGGCTATTGAAAAAGGTAAAGGGCTGGCTACGCAAATGGGGCTTAACACCCGCTTTATATGCTGTGATGTATACAGCCTGCCCGATGTACTGGACGAGCAGTTTGATATTGTATTCACTACCTACGGCACCATTGGCTGGCTGCCCGATGTAGATAAATGGGCTGCTGTGGTAGCCCGTTTCCTGAAGCCCGGCGGCAGGTTTGTATTTGCCGACTTCCACCCTGTGGTATGGATGATGGATAACGACTTTACCAAAGTAACCTACAACTACTTTAAGGACGAGGCTATTATAGAAGAAGAAACTGGTACCTACGCCGAAAAGGAAGCCGACCTGCGCAGCGAAACCATAAACTGGAACCACAGTATAGGAGAAGTGCTTGGGGCGCTCTTACATCATGGCCTGCGTATAGAAAAGTTTAATGAATATGATTATTCGCCATACAACTGCTTCAGCCACCTTGAGGAATTTGCGCCGGGTAAATACCGCGTAAAGCACCTGGGCAATAACATCCCTATGGTGTATTCAGTACTTGCTGTTAAGCCCTAACTAAAGTGCGATTTATTACCGTTAAACATTCCGTTCGCCCCATTGAAACGTTTCAGAAATATTCTTAATTTTGATACGCTAAAAATCACATTATGGAAAGCCTTTTTCACCCGGTAGGGAACCAACATATATTAGACCGCATAGATAAACTTACCCCTATAAAACTATCTGAATGGGGCGTAATGACCGTAAGCCAGATGCTGGAACACTGCCAGATGCCGCTGGAGGTAGTTTACGGCACCCGCGTAATTAAAGTAAACCCGCTGGTTAAATTCTTTTTCGGTAAAAGCGCCAAGAAACAGTTTACCAGCGTGCATCCTTTCGGTAAAGGCATGCCTACTGCGAAAGAGTTTAAAGTTACCCATGAACCACATTTCGAAACGGCAAAACAAAAGCTAAAGGAACTTGTATCACAGTTCAGCCGCGACGGCCATGAGGGTATAAAAGTTACCGAGCACCCACTGTTCGGGAAAATGACGTACGAGGAAATTGATACCGCACAGTGGAAACACCTGGACCACCATTTGAAGCAATTCGGGGTATAATGTAACAATTGGTTAATGTAGCAATGAATCAATGCTTTGATGTAACAATTAATGAAAGTGTATGCGTTGTGTTTTATGCACCGTCTTTAATTGTTACATTTGCACATTGAAAAATTGATACATTAAAAAATGCGCATCGACATCATTACTGTACTGCCTGAACTTTTACGCAGCCCTTTCGAGGCTTCTATCCTGAAACGTGCCATAGACAAAGGCCTGGTGGAAGTACACCTGCATAACCTGCGCGATTACAGCACCAACAAGCACAAAAATGTAGACGATTACCAGTTTGGCGGTGGTGCAGGTATGGTAATGATGATAGAACCCATAGACCTTTGCATCAGCAAACTGAAAGCCGAACGCGAGTATGACGAGGTGATTTATATGACCCCCGATGGCGAAACGCTGAACCAGGGCATGGCCAATAAGATGTCGCTTTTAAAGAACATCATCATCCTGTGTGGGCATTACAAGGGTGTAGACCAGCGCGTGCGCGACCAGTTTATTACCAAAGAAATATCTATAGGTGATTTTGTGCTTTCGGGTGGCGAACTTGCCGCTGCCGTGGTAGCCGACTCTATCATTCGCCTGATTCCGGGTGTTTTGAGCAATGAAACATCTGCCCTTACCGACAGCTTCCAGGACAACCTGCTGGCTCCGCCGGTATATACGCGCCCGGCTGAATATAAAGGCTGGAAAGTACCCGATATTCTACTGAGCGGCCACCAGGCTAACATAGACAAATGGCGCGAGGATATGGCGTACGAGCATACTAAAACACGCAGGCCGGATCTTTTAGAGTAGTTATTTTTGTTTAAAGTTTAAGGTTTAAAGTTGCTTACTCGGATAATCTATTCTCAAAGTCCAATCCGATCTGTCATTGCGAGGCACGAAGCACCCGAGGGTACAGCCCGAACTGACGGAGTAATCTTATCGTTGTAAAACTGGTAGCTTAGCTTCTTTATAAGATTGCTTCGTCGTTCCTCCTCGCAATGACGGAATGAGTGAAACTCAACCTGAAACCTTAAGTGAAATTAATCTACTTCCCCTTTTTCAAAATAAAGCCCTTTTTGGCCTGTTTTTACAGAGCGGACCACAAGCATATAATGGTCATAATTATGGTAGACAGAATCAATTACAGCTGTAGGCTTGCCATTTTTGAATATTGTATCGTTTTGTAGCTTTATACTTTTTCCGTTAAAATTTACCCAATCACCAAGTTCATGTGCTCCTTCGCCAAACTTCCACTGATGCGAAGCCACAATCTCTTCATTTGATTTCGCACACGAAAACAAGCAGCTTATAAAAAGTAAAAACAGAAGTTTTTTTTTCATAACTGTCATTTTACGCCAGAGTCAGCAACCTGAAACTTTAAACTTGAAACAAAATTAAATCGTAAACCTGCTCAGCGTTTCCACCACATACTGGTGCATCACCTCTTTATAATCCAGGTGGGTTACTATACGTAGTTTGCCCTGCCCCATAGAGCTGATAAAGATACTTTTTTGCTTTAGTTTTTCTATCACAGCCGTTTCGCTGAAACCTTCGCGAAGCGTAAAAATCAGGATATTCGTTTCCACAGGCTCCACTTTTGCCACCCACGGGAGTTGGCTCAGCAGTTGGCCCAGCTGTTTTGCACGGCGGTGGTCTTCCTCAAGGCGGCCTACGTTGTGCTGTAGCGCATACATACCCGCAGCAGCAAGGTAACCGGCCTGCCTCATACCGCCGCCCAATACCTTACGAATGCGCAGCGCACGGTTAATATCGGTTTTGCTGCCCACCAGTACCGAACCTACCGGAGCACCAAGCCCCTTGCTAAGGCATACCGATACCGTATCGAACAGTTCGCCAAACTGGCGTGGGTGCTGGCGCTTTGCCACAAGGGCATTCCACAGGCGGGCGCCGTCCAGATGGTATTTAAGGTTGTTTTGGGTACAAACCTCTTTAATATCGCGCAGGGTTTGCAGGTCGTAGCACGCCCCTCCCCCTTTGTTAGTCGTATTTTCTATGCAAACCAATGATGTAAGCGGGCTGTGGTAAAAGTCGGGTGGGTTCACGGCATCACGTACCTGCTGCGCCGTCACCATGCCGCGGTTACCGTCTATCAGCTTGCACGATACGCCGCTGTTAAAAGCAGCGCCGCCACCTTCGTAGTTGTATACATGTGCCCATTTATCGCAAATAAGCTCATCGCCTGGCTGGGTATGGAGTTTAATCGCGGTTTGGTTTGCCATGGTACCACTGGGAAAAAACAGCCCGGCTTCCTTACCGAAAAGCCCTGCTACTGTTTCCTCCAGTTCGTTTACCGAAGGGTCTTGTTTGTACACATCGTCGCCCACACGTGCCCGGAACATTTGTTGCAGCATTTCGTGGGATGGTTTGGTAACCGTATCGCTAATTAAATTAATTTCCATATTATGAAAAGTATCGCTTATTTTTGTAAGCAATTACAAAACTACATTTTTTATGACAAATACCGAACAAATTAAAGGTATTATGGAGCGCCTTGGAGCACTGAGGAGGTATCTTTGACATCGACAGGAAGTTAATAGAAATAACCAACGAAGAAGAAAAGACCTACGCCCCTGACTTTTGGAACAACGCCAAGCAGGCAGAGCTTATTGTGCGCAACCTGCGCAGTAAGAAAAAGTGGGTGGAAGACTATAACAAAGCCAACGAGTTAGCCGAAGAACTGCAAATAATGTACGACTTTTTTAAGGAAGGCGACGTTAGCGCAGAAGAACTGGAAAACCAATACAGCGACACCATAACCCACATAGAAAACCTGGAGTTTAAAAACATGCTATCAGATGAAGGCGACAGCATGAGTGCCGTACTGCAAATAACGGCCGGCGCCGGTGGTACCGAAAGCTGTGACTGGGCCAGCATGCTGATGCGTATGTACATTATGTGGGGCGAAAAGCACGGCTATAAAGTAAAGGAACTCAACTTCCAGGAGGGTGAGGTTGCCGGTATTAAGACCGTAACGCTTGAGTTTGAAGGCGATTACAGCTTTGGGTGGCTTAAGGGCGAAAACGGCGTACACAGGTTGGTACGCATCAGCCCGTTTGACAGTAATGCCAAGCGCCATACCTCGTTTGCATCGGTGTATGTATACCCGCTTGCCGACGATACCATAGAGATAGAAATAAGCCCTGCCGACATCAGTTGGGAAACCATGCGAAGCAGCGGTGCGGGCGGACAGAACGTTAACAAGGTGGAAACCGCTGTACGACTGCGCCACCACCCTACCGGGATTATCATTGAAAACTCGGAAACGCGTTCGCAGCTGGATAACAAGATTAAGGCCATGCAGCTCCTGAAATCGCAGCTTTATGAAATAGAGCTGAAGAAACGCCAGGCAATGCGCGACGAGATTGAGGCCAACAAAATGAAAATTGAGTGGGGTTCGCAGATACGAAACTATGTAATGCACCCGTACAAACTGGTTAAAGACGTACGCACGGCACACGAAACCAGCGACGTTGACGCTGTGATGAACGGCGAAATTGACCCGTTCCTTAAAGCCTACCTGATGATGATGGGGCAACAGGAAAGTGAGGAGTAATTTTTTATTTTCTATTTAATATTGACTATTTTCTATTTCGACCGGAACAAAGTGGAGTGGAGAAATCTCTGAATATTGGAAACCTGTAGCTGAAGAGTTGCAGGTTTTTTTTGTTAAATTTGACTACAAATAATTAAATTCACTCTCAAAATCAAAGGCTATTCACTATGGTTTCAAAAATAATGTCAGGTTTAAAAGATGCATGTCTTACATCTTTCTTTATGAAAAATGGAGATTTCACGGAAATCAAACCCGAATATCTACTAACTGTGCTTGTTGCGAAACAATTTTCGGATAGCGAAAATAAGTTTACTGTCAAATTAGAAGATTCTACAAAAAACTTTGCCAGTTCATGTATACCGCAGATAAATGAAAAATGGGAACCATCCGACAGACATAATGTTAAAAGAAATGGAAGAATAGATATTGCTGTTTATAGTAATTCTTTAACGAATAAATATTTAACGAATTTGCCCGCATTATTCCCCATTGAATTAAAAGGTATAAACCCAAGCAAGACACTTGTATTAGAAGACCTAATGAGGAATTATGAATATTTTCTAATTAACGATAAAAATACAGGAAAATCCCAAATACAAAATGCATATTTTGCTTGTATAGAAAAAGCAAACATTTTTCTACACAAAGAAGATAAAGAAAATTTCGAGCAGCTTATTGAAACAAAATATAGCGATTGGACAGAAAACTTTAAAAAACTATTGATTCACAATGAATTAAATTTAACAATCAAGGTTGACACAGTAATGGATCAATTATATCCAAAAGACACTCCTGTTGATTTATCTGAAGGAGGAACTGATTGGGATATCCTAAATGACTGGCACTTATATGTAGGCGTAGTTATAGAAATCTCAAAAGAAACTAGCTTACAAATCACTGATTAACACCTAAGAACTCAACAGCATCTTCTCTAAATTCGGTATCATATCATCTTCACTTAAAATCCTGTGGGTACTTACATTAGGGTATTTAAATAGTATATTATAGCTAATTTTATTAGCCAGTTCGTGGTTTTTATTATTGTCAGTATACACCACTTTCATGATTTCAAAAATGGTATCGTTTAATATGGCCTCATATTGATTTAGCATCGCCGTAGAGTCATTCTCACGATGCAACTTTATCATTTCGTCGGTCCTCTTTAATTTGTCGAGCAAATTAATCAGGTAATCTATTTCCTGCCTTTCCATATTATACTACTATTTCTAAGAAACCTTTTTTACTATTTGTTTTTAAATCTTTAGAGAAGTCCTGCAACCAGTGTGCATAATCACTTTTATAAAAGAAATTCTTTTTATGCCCTTCAGGATATACAACTACAATATATGCATCGATAGTATACTTGCTTTTTGACTGTGGATAAAAGAAATCTTTCAGGTCTTTTTCAAACTTCTCAAAAACATCATGTTGTACAAATGTTACAATATCAATATCATTTGGTTTTTCTTTCTTGGTTACAAAAGAACCGTCAACCCATATTTTAAGGTCTTCTCCCAAAACTTCTTTAAGCGAGCGAGCATAAATTGAAAAAAGTTCAAACAAACCTTTCCTGCTTTCGTTTACACTAAACATCGTTTCAAGTTCATTAATATCCGAAACAATATTTCCTTCAGGCCTTAAATATCCACGCGTGTCAAATTGCAACATCAAACATATTTTATCAAATTTACTAAAATTTATCCAGCTACAGACAGTACAGGACAGTTATGCCGCTTTAAATTTAAATACCAAATCCCTATCTTTGCCCTAAACACACTCCATGCCTTATTTTATTGAAGTGATACTGCCGCTGGCTGTGCCAAAAACCTTTACCTACTCGGTCAATGCGGCGGAGTACGCGTTTTTGCAGCCCGGTATGCGCGTAGCAGTGCCCTTTGGTAAGAGCAAAATATTTACAGGGCTGGTTAAGGCACTGCACCAAAACCCACCGTCTACCTACGAAGCCAAGGAAATCGACCAGATACTGGACGATGCCCCCATAGTCACCGTAAACCAACTGAAACACTGGGAGTGGATAGCCTCCTACTATATGTGTACCATTGGCGAGGTGTACCGTTCGGCACTGCCAAGCGGGCTGCTACTGGAAAGTGAAACCATAATTACCCCTACTAAAGACTTCCGCCCCGATGCAGGCCAACTCACCGACGACGAATACCTGATTTACGAAGCGCTGCAAAAGCAATCGGCTATAAAAGTACAGGAAGTGGCAGCGATACTCAACAAAAAAACGGTACTGCCCACCCTTAACCGCCTGCTCAGTAAAAACGTAGTGGTGCTACAGGAGGAAATCACTGAAAAGTACAAACCTAAGGTTATCCGTTACATCCGCCTGCAGGAGGAGTTTTTGCAGGAAGAACAGCTTAGCGAATTGCTGCAACTGCTCAGCCGTGCGCAAAAACAGCGCGAACTGGTATTGCATTACTTCCAGTTACAGGCGCGGGAACGCAAGCCCATTACCGTAAAAGCGCTTATAGAATCAGCAGGGAGTACGGCTGCAGTAGTAAAATCATTGGTAGACAAAAACATTTTTGAAGAATACTTTTTACAGGAAGACCGTGTAAGTTTTTCCGGAAGCGACGATGCAGGCTTTACCCTGAGCGACCGCCAGCAGTTGGCACTAAACAGCATTAAGGCAGGTTTCGAGCTGCTGCCTGTTACCCTGCTGCACGGCATTACCAGCAGCGGCAAGACCGAAGTCTACATAAAACTCATTGAAGAATACATCAATTCCGGTAAGCAGGTGCTGTACCTGTTGCCCGAAATAGCCCTTACTACGCAGTTGGTACACCGGCTGTCAGCGTATTTTGGCAATAAAGTAGCTGTATTCCACAGCAAGTATACCAATAACGAACGCATAGAAGTTTGGAACCAGGTCTTGCAGCAAAGCGAAAAAGCGCAGGTAGTTATCGGTGCGCGGTCAGCGTTGTTTTTACCGTTCCAGAACCTGGGCCTTATCGTAATTGACGAGGAACACGAGCAAACCTTTAAACAGCAAGACCCGGCACCACGCTATCATGCAAGGGATGCAGCTATAGTGTTGGCAAATTATTTCGGGGCTAAAACACTGCTGGGTTCGGCTACGCCAAGTATTGAAAGTTATACCAATGTGCAAAGCGGTAAGTATGCCTTTGCCGAACTGAAAGAACGTTTCGGGCGGGTGCTCCCCCCTGAAATTATTCTGGTCGACCTGAAGGACAAGTACAAACGCAAGCAAATGACGGGACACTTTAGCGATACCCTTACCGAGGCTATGGCCGAAACCATGGCGCTGGGCAAGCAGGTTATACTGTTCCAGAACCGCCGCGGCTACTCGCCATGGGTGGAGTGTATGAACTGTGGCCACGTGCCGCAATGCCCACAGTGCGACGTGAGCCTTACCTATTATAAGTACAAAAACCAGCTACGCTGCCACTACTGCGCCCATCATATAGCCATGCCCACGCACTGCCACCAGTGCCACAGCCTGGACATCAGTACCAAAGGTTTTGGCACTGAACAGATAGAGCAGGAACTGAAAACACTGTTCCCTAAAAAGAATGCCTGGCGCATGGACCAGGACACCACGCGCGGCAAGCACGGTTACGAAAAGATTATCGATGCGTTTAAAAACCACGAGATAGACATCCTTGTTGGCACGCAGATGCTGGCTAAGGGGCTGCATTTTGACAATGTGGGCCTTGTGGGCATACTGAATGCTGATAACATGCTCTTCCAGCCCGACTTCCGTGCCTTTGAACGCGCGTACCAAATGATGGTACAGGTTGCAGGCCGCGCCGGACGTAAAGACGACCGGGGTAAGGTGTATATACAAACCTACAATCCGCTGCATAATATTATTCAGCAGGTTACCGAAGGCGATTACGAAGGTATGTTTAAGGAGCAGCTGTACGAACGCAAAAACTTTAAATACCCGCCCTACTTCCGTATGGTACGCCTTATCTTAAAGCACAAAGACTACGAAGAGCTGAAAGAAGCCTCATTCTGGCTGTACAATGTTTTGAACCAAAACCTCAGCATCCCCATACTCGGCCCTGAAGAACCGGGCATCAGCCGCATACGTAACGAGTACATACGTACCATTATGGTAAAGATACCGCTGGGCACTGCACTGGGCAACACCAAAGGAAGCATACAAAAGATACTCTCCAGTATGGAAGCCGTACCACAGTACCGCGCCGTAAAAGTTACCGTAAATGTAGACCCGTACTAAGAGCCTGTTTAAAACAAAACGGGCCGCTTATAAAAGCAGCCCGAAGTGTATTTTGTTACTGTAGTTTGTTTTAGGAATGGTTTATTGCGGCCTGTTCAGCACGGCAACAAGCTCTTCTTTCTTGTTGCGGCTAAGCGGGATTTTTGTGTCGCCTATTTCGGCGAACTTGCTGTTGAAACGCTCCACTTTGTCCAGGTTAATAATATAGGACTTGTGCACCCGCATAAATTTGTCTGTGGGCAGCTCGCTTTCAAAAGCTTTCATGGTAGACAATACAAGGTGGGAGTCCTCTTCGGTGATTATTTTAATGTAATCGCCAAAGGCCTCTACCCATCGGATTTTTGAAATGTATACCTTAAAGTTCTTAAGGTTGCTCTTTACAAAGATAAATTCGCCTTCTTCCTCGCCCCCGTCCTTTTGCAGGAGCTTCATGTCTATTGCTTTTTGTACCGCTTTATAAAAGCGGTCTTTGGTTACCGGTTTATGCAGGTAATCGAGGGCTGCATAGTCAAAAGCCTTAAGGGCATAGTCTGACTTGGAAGACACAAAAATAATCTGTGGCCTTACCTTTAATCCGTCGAGCAGGTCGAAACCTGTTTGTACCGGCATTTCAATATCCAAAAAAAGCAGGTCTACATGCTTATGCAATATACAATTGCGCGTTTCAGAAGCATTAGAAAAATCACCTACTAACGTAAGGTTAGGATGCTCGTTTACAAGCTTGGCGATGGTAATCCTTTGTATTGTGCTATCATCAACAACAACACAGTTAAGTTTCATCTGTCAAATTATTTTTGAAGGTTTTAGTAATCAGTATTATGCTTTTTTTGATGGAATGCTTACAAATATAAAGAATTTTTTCGTTTTAGTTAACAGGGAAAAAACTAAAAAAGTAAAGTTGCACATTAAATAAAAAGGATTACCTTTGCAGCCAATTTTATAACAAAATTTATATAGTATTATGAATCACTATGAAACTGTTTTCATCTTGAATCCCGTTTTATCTGAAACCCAGGTAAAGGAAACAGTAAGTAAGTTTGAAGACTACCTTACTTCAAAGGGTGCCGAGTTTGTATCAAAAGAGGATTGGGGCCTTAAAAAACTGGCTTATGAAATCCAGAACAAAAAAAGCGGGTTTTACCACCTGTTTGAATTCAAAGCTCCTGCTGAGGCACTTATAGGCTTTGAAACTGAGTTCCGCCGTGACGAAAGGGTTATGCGTTTCCTAACCGTAGCACTAGACAAACACGCTATATCTTGGGCAGAAAGAAGAAGGGAAAAACTAAAAGCTAAAGCAAACTAATTATGTCAACAATAGAACAGTCAGCTAAAGGAAAAAAAGACGGAGATATCAGGTATCTTACGCCTTTGAACATAGAGACAAACAAGACTAAAAAGTATTGCCGTTTCAAGAAATCAGGTATCAAGTATGTAGATTACAAAGATGCAGATTTCCTACTTAAATTTGTAAACGAGCAAGGTAAAATCCTTCCTCGTCGCCTTACCGGTACTTCACTAAAATACCAAAGGAAAGTATCTGTAGCCGTTAAAAGGGCACGTCACCTAGCACTAATGCCATATGTGGCTGACTTACTAAAATAATAAAGAGGCAATATTATGGAACTTATACTTAAACAAGACGTACAAAACTTAGGTTTTAAAGATGATGTAGTTACAGTAAAGCCAGGATACGGCCGTAACTTCCTTATACCACAAGGATTTGCAACACTTGCAACTCCTTCAGCTAAAAAAGTTCTTGCTGAAAACCTTAAACAAAGGGCTTTCAAAGAGCAAAAGCTTGTAAATGATGCTAAAGCTACTGCTGAGGCTATCAAAGCTATCGAAATAAAAATTACTGCTAAAGCAGGTGGCGAAAAACTTTTCGGTTCTGTTACTAACGCAGATCTTGCTGAGATCCTTGCGGCTAACGGTCAGGCTATCGACAAAAAATTCATCACCAGCGGTATTGTTAAGCGTACAGGTAAGTACACTGCTTCAGTAAGGCTTCACCGCGAAGTTATTGTTGAGCTTCCGTACGAAATCGTTGCTGAGCAACCCGCTGCAGCTGCTAACTAATTAGCAAATGCGATATACTAAGCCTTCCCTCACCGGAAGGCTTTTTTATTTATGCATTTAGCCACTAATTTCACGAATTCGCACAAATTTATCCTTTAAATTACCGCTGCACGGTTAAGTAATTAGTGATAATTAGCGAAATTCGTGGCAAATTTTTACTGATGAAATACATCCGCCTTACAAAAGAACAGCTGGAAGAACTGCACCCGGAGTTCAGCCGTTTCCTGGCATCACAGCAAATAGACCGCAACGAGTGGGAAACCCTTAAAGCCGAAAAACCGGAAGTAGCCGAACAGGAGCTCGACGTGTTTAGCGACCTGATATGGGAAGCCGTTCTGGATAAAGCCCAGTGGCTGGAACACTATAGCCCGAACCATATATTTTTGTTTAAAATGGGCAAGGAGAGTATGGAAAGCATCATTATACATGCCCACACCCCTACTGCCGACCTTACCACCGAAAGCGGCCTGATATGGCTGAATGAAAATATTTTTCATGATGACGTAAAGGTTACCCGAGGTAAAAAGGACTTTGGTGAAGACCGCAATGCCGAAATTTTCAGCCTTATGGAACAGGGTGCCACACTAACCGATGGCCAACTGTATGCACAGTTTGAAGATATGTTTTAGCATTGGCTTAGCCACATAGCGAACAGCCAAAACACTACTGCAACCCCAATATTGTTAAACACCTACAAGGTCTTAGAAACCTTGCAGGAGAGTAGAACACCCAACATTGAGTCCGACACCTGCAAGGTTTTAAAAAACCTTGTAGGTTTAATAATTTATAAAAGGCTAAACTACAACCCCTTCATAGCTTCAGCAACCTTCTCAATAAAATACGGCGAGTCATTCCACCTGATTTTTTTATAGGCTTTGTTTTGCCTTATATTTTCAGGCAGGCAGTTCCATATAGCCTCACTCATTTTTTCCAATAGCAGCTTTCGCGTAAAGGTGTCTGCCACTACAAGGCTTATTTCGCGTACCGGCACCGGCTCTTCAAACGGCTTAAACATAGGCGATTCAGGCTCGTTCAGCACCGAAAGCTGTGGCACTAACGCAAATCCCAACCCTGCCCTCACCAGGTTTTTCAGCGTCTCTATAGAATTTATCTCGTACTTAAAACGGTCCTTACTGAAACCACCGTCTTTAATCCCACAAATATCCAGCAGCTGGGCATTGTAACAGTATTCGTGTTCTAACAGTAATAATTCCGGCCTGTCCTGCGGCTGCAGCTTATACTGTTTGGCCTCTGCCATAGGGTGCCCTTCATTCAGGTAGGCCACAAACGGCTCCTGGAAAACAGGATATTCCCTCAGCGTGGCATTACCGGTAGGCGTAGCCATAAGCGCTATGTCTATAGCACCGGTCTCCAGGTCGCCCATCAGTTGGCCCGTACTGCTTTCGCGGATAATAAATTGCATGTTCGGCACAATTACGCTCATCGCTTTTATAAACTGTGGCATAAGATACGGCGACAGCGTACTGATAACCCCAAGCGTTACCGTACCCTCCAGGTCGTTTTTCTTATTTACTACATAATCGCGTATGGCATCGGCTTCACGGAGTACCTTTCGGGCACGCAAAATAATCTCCTCACCTGCCGCTGTGGGCTTTAAAGGCACCTTTGTACGGTCGAAAATTTTAATTCCTATCTCTTCTTCAAGATTTTTTAGCTGTATGGTAAGCCCGGGCTGGGTCACCATGCTTTCTTCGGCAGCCCTTGCAAAATGGCGGTGTTCGTCGAGCGCTACTATATATCTCAGTTGTTGAATTGTCATGATTATAAAATTATTTTATAAAGGTAAAAAATTATTAATTTGTTTTATATATGCCTATTGAGATAAATTTGTCTTGTCAAAATGAAGGAACAACCTCCTGACAGAAAAGAACAAATTACTCAACATCACAAAAATTTAATACCATGAAAAAATTAGCAACACTGGCCTTAGCGATTTTAGGACTAACCGCAGCCACAGCACAAACCGACCCTTCACTTGCAGGTAGCTACAGCATTGAAAAAAACACCCGCGAGTTCCTTAAAGCAGTACACGGCGGCACCGGCCCACAACTTTATGAACTTTCTATACAGGATGCCCGTAACGTACTCATCAACGCTCAAACCGGCAACTACAAAAAACTGAACGCTGATATAGAAGAACGCACCATAACACAAGACGGCCGCACAGTATCTATACGTATAGTAAGGCCACAGGGCAGCAAAGAAAAGCTGCCGGTGCTAATGTACTTCCACGGTGGCGGATGGATACTGGGCAACGCCTTTACCCACGACCGACTGGTAAGGGAATTGGCAGTGGGCGCTAACGTAGCCGTAGTATTTGTAAACTACACCCCTACTCCCGAGGCACACTATCCTCAGTCTAACGAAGAAGCCTATGCTGCTACTAAATGGATAAAAGAAAACGGTGCCAAACTGAACCTGAATACTGATAAGCTTGCCGTAGGTGGCGACAGTGTTGGTGGCAACATGGCCATAGCAGTAACCCTTATGGCGAAAGACCGTAAAGGCCCTAAAATTGACTTCCAGCTACTGTTCTACCCTGTAACAGATGCTAACTTCAACACATCATCGTACCAGCAGTTTGCAAACGGGCACTTCCTTACCCTGAATGCCATGGTATGGTTTTGGGACCAGTATGCACCAAACAGGGCCGACCGTAACCAGATTACCGCATCGCCACTACGTGCTGAATTCGACCAGCTGAAAGGCCTGCCTGAAGCGCTTGTTATCACTGCTGAGAACGACGTACTACGTGATGAAGGCGAAGCTTATGCCAAAAAACTGAATGCTGCCGGTGTAAAAGTTACCGCTACACGCTACATAGGCACCATACACGACTTTGTAATGCTAAACCCTATTACAGATACCCCTGCACCACGCGCCGCTATAAAACAGGCTGTTGATGCACTGAAAGAAAAACTAAGGAACTAAGCACACACATCACTAAAAATAACAAAGGCTTAACAAGTTACAGCTTACAGATTAAATAACTTTACTGATTAAGCCCTATCTTTAAAAACAATAACAAATAAATAATCACTTTAAAATTATCACCATGAAATTCACAAGAACAGCAAGCACAAACTGGAAAGGCACAGGTATGGAAGGCGCAGGAAGCGTTACAACTCAAAGCACCGTACTGAACAACACACAGCTTTCATTTAAAACCCGTTTTGCCGACGGTATAGGTACAAACCCTGAAGAACTGATAGCCGCTGCACATTCCGGTTGCTTTACCATGCAGCTAAGCTTCCTTATCTCAGAAAAAGGCTTTACCCCTGAAGACCTTACTACTGAGGCTCAGGTTACTTTTGAGGACGGTACTATTACCAAAATCCACCTGAAACTTGAAGCTAACGTTCCGGGTATGACAGAGCAGGACTTCCAGGAAACTGCTGCCAAGGCAAAAGAAATTTGCCCGGTATCTAAAGTGCTTAATGCCGAAAAAACACTATCGGCTACACTGGTAGGTTAATTACAACGCCCTCCGCATACAAACAAAAACCCCGCAATTGCGGGGTTTGTTATTTTAAGGCATCATTTAGTTTAATTTCTACCACTACGGTATCGCCGTATACTGAATGTACAAAAGCATACACTTTTTTCTTCCTGAGCAAATCGTGTTCTACAGGGCCGGTATATTCGCCCAGCAATACATCCATGCCGGCAGCATCTTTTACCCATACCTGTATTATATTGACTTCTTCGGCGCGGTGAAGGCGCAGCGCAAGCCCTGTGTATAACCCTAAAGATTTAATTTTTTCTTCGGGCACTGTAAGCGTCTGGGTTACTAAAATAGCATCTGCCTTCATACGTGCCATTTGGCTTAAGATAAATGCCACTACAGAAACAATGAGAAGTATAACAGACAGCATACCGCTTAATAAGTAAGTGTTACTTTTACGTTATTACCGTCAATAGTAGCTATATAGCCCCGTGCAGTGTTGCTCTTTACTCTTTCAGAAAGTTCGCGGTCTTCTATAATACCTATCTGCTCATAGCGGTCAGAGATACCTTTGGCCTTTACTATAACCTCAAATGTGTCAGGGTTGGGTATAAGGGCTAAAAGTTCGCCGGGCTTAAGCTGTAATTTTTCCATAAGGCTGCTGTCTACCTCAAGTGCAGAGCTTATATTAAATTCTTTAGCTGGTTTATTGCTGCTTTTATAAACCTGTCGTATTACAAAGAAGAGGACTATAAGCCCTACCCTTATCACTAATCGGTATTCGCCTGACATAAAGTATTATAATTGGTTAGGTTGCAATGATACTTATTAATTTTCAGATATACTTAATACACAATCGCTTATTTCCCTTTACAGCAAAAAAATTCCACCTTAAAGAAAACTACGAATAGCTGTAGCCAATGGTTATAGCATTACCCGAAATATCAGACACCTTGCCACGGGCACGTTTCTGTTGTACCTTTTTATACAATTCTATATCGTTTAGCGAACCAATGGTCTGGTAGTTACCGGCTGCATTCTTTGCCTTTACAAATACCTCACCCGATGCAGCGCTTTCCTGGAAAACAAGAGCATCGCCTTTTACAAGGGTAAGCCCGGCAAGCACCTCTTCATTTATATTGGCCAGCAGTGCATCGGCAGTGTTATCCGACTCCGTAAAAACCACTTTACCCGGCGTGCTGTAAATTTTATTCACTAAAAAAACAAGGGCAGCTATCCCCATCAATACTGCAACTATATTCATAACAAAATCAATTTTAAACTGCAATATTAGGCTATAAAACAGTACTTGCGCCATTATGCATTAAATTTCTCCGATTTTTAACAAGACCAGCTATTTTATAATTATTTTTCAATAAAGTATTTTTTTAAGCCAAACAAATCATTAAATTCGCAATACAAACAACATAAAAGTAAAGACATTTAAAACCATGGATAAAAAAGTTGTAATAGTATCGGCGGTACGTACGCCTATCGGCAGTTTCCTTGGCGGGCTTTCTACCCTTACGGCTCCGCAGCTTGGCGCGGCAGCAATAAAAGGTGCCCTTGAAAAAATAAACCTTGACCCCACACTGGTAGACGAAGTGCTTATGGGCAATGTGGTGCAGGCCGGTGTAGGCCAGGCCCCGGCCAGGCAGGCATCGAGGTTAGCCGGGCTACCGGACAGCGTTATAGCCACCACGGTAAACAAGGTGTGCGCCAGCGGCATGAAAGCCGTAACCCAGGCAGCACAGGCCATAATGCTGGGCGATGCAGAAATTGTAGTAGCCGGCGGTATGGAAAGCATGAGCCAGATTCCGCATTACGTACACATGAGGAACGGTTACAAGTTTGGCCCTGCCACTATGGTAGACGGCCTGCAGAAAGACGGCCTTACCGATGCTTATGACAACAACGCCATGGGGGTTTGCGCCGACCTGTGCGCTACCGAATATAAAATAACCCGCGAAGAGCAGGATGAATTTGCCATCAACTCATACAAGCGCTCTGCCGCCGCATGGGATGCGGGTAAGTTTGACAATGAAGTAGTACCGGTTGCTGTACCGCAGCGCCGTGGCGAACCAATCATTGTAAGCAAGGACGAAGAATATACTAATGTGAAGCTGGACAAAATTCCGTCGCTAAACGCTGTGTTTACCAAAGATGGTACCGTTACTGCTGCCAACGCCTCTACCATAAACGACGGTGCTGCTGCACTTGTACTTATGAGCGAGGAAAAAGCGAACAGCCTTGGCCTGAAACCGCTTGCCTACATAAAAAGCTATGCCGATGCCGAGCAGGAGCCAAAGTGGTTTACCACTGCTCCTGCCAAAGCATTGCCTAAGGCGCTTGAGAAAGCAGGCATTACCAAAGATGATATAGATTTCTTTGAATTTAACGAAGCCTTCTCGGTAGTTGGCCTTGCCAATGCAAAAATCCTTGGCCTTGATGGCAATAAAATAAATGTAAACGGTGGTGCTGTATCACTGGGGCATCCGCTGGGTGCATCGGGTGCGCGTATACTGGTAACACTTATTAATGTGTTGGAACAAAACAATGCCAAAACCGGTGCAGCTGCTATTTGTAACGGCGGTGGCGGCGCTTCGGCAGTTGTTATAGAACGCCTGTAATTTTCTATGTTCTATTGATTATTTTTTATTGGCTGATTGTAATGGCAAATTTTTTATTTAATTTATTTTTACCAACAATCAGCCAATGAAAAATATCAAATCAATTCCATATTAACAACACTTTCAAAAGGTTCAATAGTTTTTTCATTATTAACTACATTCGGCATTATATTATGTTGAGCATTATAATAATCTAATACCGAATTTATACTGTTAATATCTTGACGATTGTAACAATCAATTAAGACAGCTTTATCTTCATCGCTTATAAATATCAAATTGGGAATTTTAATTTTTTTAAGCACTTGAGATTGAAACCGTGGGGTACCACCATTCATTCTAACACCTATTTTACTCATTTGATTACGAACAAAATCAGACATCAAAACTGCTGCTAAAATAATCAAATGCTCTTTACTATCCGATATTATATAATATAAATTATGATGCGGATAATAATCCCCATCATCAATAAAAAGCATTTTATTCCCCGTTAAATCAGGTAGTAATAATTTTGGGACATGCTGTAATTCAGGTCTGATTTTATCTATAGTTTTATACCATTTATCAGGTGATTTTCGTGCAGTATAACGTTCTAAAAGGGCTTCTTTATTTTTGATAAAGTATTCTTTTAAATTTGGATATTTTTCTAAATCGCAAAGTTCTTCATCTTCATAAGGATTTATTATAAAATTCTCCCCCCAATTAAAGCTATTGTTTTTTAAATCATCCGATTTAAGTATAGGAATTAGCCTATCACTTTCAATATCTTTTATTTCCGTTATATGTCTAATAAATATTTTATCCGCCCCTGTTGCTACTCCAATACCTATTTTAAATCCCTGTTCTACAATACCTAGTAATGCTTTATGATTTATGTCATAACTTAAAAAAAGATTTTGCCATGATGAACATTTGGGCATTTTCACCTTGTTAAACAATATGTTATTAAATTCTATATTTTTTGAATTGTCCTCACAATAAAGTGTTGTTCCTGTATTAAAGCTATTTGAAATTGTCGTTATACAAGGGTAAGCAATAACTGCCTCATCGAAAGGTGAAGACTTTTCAATATTGAATAGTTTTTTTAAATTATATTCCGTTGAAATAAGTTCTCTCAATGCATCACCATATTGATTATTTAGCCATCTGTTCGGGGAAATAAAACATAATTCTCCATTTCGTTTCAAAAGCCTAAGTGACTTTTCGAAGAATGCAATATATAAATCTGCTCTGTACTTGAAAGTTTTGTAAAATTTTTTATAATACTTTTTACATTCCTTCGAGATTAATTCATTGCGTATATATGGTGGATTTCCAACAATACAATCAAATTTTTCATCGAATGCCATGAAGAGAAAATCATTGTTAACACAAAGCTTCTCACCAAGGCTCGATGTCTCGTTTGTTATTCTTTTTATTGTTTCATTAATAGAAGTTTTAAGAACAGTATATGCCTCAAAATCCTTTTCAACAAAACATACATTTCTAATCAGGGCTTCTCTAAAGGAAAAATTAAACCTAACAGACGAACGAAAAAGCCTTTTAACAATTTCCTGAGCAAAAGCTCCTTTACCAGATGCAGGCTCAAGAATTGATATTAAACTTAAATCAATTGAAGATACATAACCGACTTCATCTAAGATAAATTGTATAACATTCTTATCAGTATATACTTCCCCATAATTTCTTCCATTTTTCCTTTTCATAATTTATCTTTTAAACTCACGTAGTTGGCCGATAAGGTGTCCTATAAAAGAACTTAAAAAAGCCTCAATTGAAATACTATCTTCAATATTTCCAAATTTATGATCGTTAGTTACCCAAATAAGACAACATTGAGAATAGAGCCTCTCCAACATTAATTTTTTGCAAAAAAGCTTATACCTATCTAAATATGATGTATTTTTAAACTCTTCGAAAACTTTGTAATATGGTTCGGATATTCTAACAATAGATGTAGACTTTATTGTTTTTTCTACAACTATTAAATAACCTAACCAAGGTGCAGATTGTTCCGGAAATACTTTTTCTCTGAAAGCTGTCCACAAATCTGTTGCACTTCCTATAGCTTCTTCGGTCCTGTTATTAAAATTATTTCCAAAAGACCCAACTTGAGATTTTAACTCAATAACTGCAACAAGTTTTTTCGTTGGTGTTATAATAAGCATATCCCAATCCTTTGTAGGCCTGAAATAGCCTGGCAATTGATTTCCTTTAATGAATATGCAATCTTCAGGTATACCTATGTCTTTTGCTACAATGAACAATAACTTTAAAAATCCATCAAGCTGTTTACCTCCGGTAACCGAACTTCTGTTGCCGGTATCTTTAATTTCTTTCTCACTTTGAGAATCCTTTTGACTATTACGGGTTTCCCAAAACACTTTAATAGCATCTTTTAAAAGTGAGTCATATTTTTTCAAATCCATTTTTTATCGTCTCAATATAGCAAATTTAGCTTTTATTTCTTTGCATAAATACTCACAACGAATTAGAAGTATTAACAATATTAAGAAACACTCGAATTATATTAGCTCGAATTTGCCATGGATGAAAATTTACTTCCGGTTAATATCTGCATTGATTTATATAGAGAAGCTTCCGAATTAACTGCTATATTTGTAGCAACGCGAAAAACCGCAACGGCAAACCTATCAGGCAGCGATCAATAAAAAATAGACAATAAAAAATAGAACATTAAATGTTTGGTATTTGTAACCTTGCTATTGTACCCTTAAGGCTGGAACCCAGCGACCGCAGTGAGCTAACCTCGCAGGTATTGTTTGGCGAACATTTCAAAATACTGGAACAAACCGAAAAATGGAGCCGCATAGAACTTGGTTATGACGGTTATAACGGCTGGATAGACAACAAACAATTCCTTACTATAAGTGAGGGCGCCTATAACCGCCTGCAGGAAACCGAACCGGTAATGAATGGCGACCTTATAGAATACCTTGCCTCTGCAAACAACCAGCTGCTGCCCGTACCCATGGGTGTAGCCCTTACCGCACTTGATGATGCAAGCCTTAACCCTGAGCAATTTGTATTTGACGGATTGCGCGTATCAGGCGTTAAAGGCAAAAGCCAGATACTGGATACCGCTTACATGTACCTTAATGCACCTTACCTTTGGGGAGGCAAAACACCATTCGGCATAGACTGTTCAGGCATGGTGCAAATGGTATATAAGCTGAATGGCTATAAGCTGCTGCGCGATGCCAGCCAACAGGCCACACAGGGTGAAGCCCTGAGCTTTATCGAAGAAAGCGAACCGGGCGACCTTGCCTTTTTTGACAATGAAGAAGGCCGCATTATCCACGTGGGTATTATTATGGAAGACAACTACATTATCCACGCTCACGGCAAGGTGCGTATAGACCGCCTGGACCACTTAGGCATTTACAACGTAGATACCAAACGCCACAGCCACAAGCTACGGGTAATAAAAAAGATAATATAAGCAGTGCCAAAAGCGCTGCTTTTTTTCTGCACGGTTTTTGCAGCCTGTTTATCAAAACCTTGTGCTATGAAAAAAATGCTTTATATACTGTTCCTGCTTGGCGGGTTATTCACCGCTTGTTCGTCAGACGACAGCAACAATAACCTTCCCACAGATGACACCTCTGCCGCCAAAGAATATACCAACCTGGCTTATGGCAATGACCCCGAACAAATAATGGACGTGTACCTGCCCGCCGGGCGTACCGAAAACACCAAAGTAATTGTAATGATACACGGCGGCGGCTGGATAGAAGGCGATAAGGCAGACTTTACCGGTTTTGTGCAATTGCTTAAAACTGCATTCCCTGATTGTGCCATTGTCAACATCAATTACCGCCTGGCAACTGAGGGAAGCCCGGCATTCCCGAAACAGACCGATGATATAAAAAAGGTATTTGACTACCTGGAAAACCGCAGCGGTTATGTTATAGACGATGAATATGCCCTGATAGGCGCCAGTGCAGGTGCCCACCTGGCCATGCTGCACGGCTATAATTACGACACCCAGCACAAAGTAAAAGCGATTTGCGATATTGTAGGGCCGGCAGATTTTACAGACCCCATGTATACATCGCACCCCATTTACAGTTTTGCAGCTTATTACCTGTTAGGCACCTACACCCCTACCCAAAGCATGATAACCGAAGTAAACCCGGTATCGCACATTACGGCGCAATCCCCTCCAACAATCAGCTTCTATGGCGGTATGGATGAGTTGGTTCCCGCCACACAAGGCCCTATACTACACGAAGCGCTGGACAATGCCGGGGTGGCAAACGAGTTTAACTTTTACCCTGACGGCGGACATGGCGACTGGGACGATGCTACATACAGCGAGCTGTTTACCAAGGTTACGGCCTTTTTCCAGACGCATTTGGAATAATTTTTCAAAAGGTGACCCAACCTTTTACCACGGAAAGTTATCCTTAATAATAAAGGACAAAATCTTTCCGGTATGAACCAGCGTATACAAATATCCATCCCCACACCCTGCCATGAAAACTGGGCTACCATGACGCCTACCGATAAAGGAAGGTTTTGCGCCGCCTGCCAGAAACAGGTGTTTGATTTTACAAAAGCATCAGACAGGGAGATTACCACGGCACTCCGGCAGGATAACAACCTGTGCGGCAGGTTTACTGCTACACAGCTGAACCGCGACCTTGCCATTACAAAAGAGAAAAGCAGCATGTGGGCAACAGCCTGCGCCGCTATTATAAGCTTTTTGGTATTGGGCAGTAACAAGGCAATAGCACAGGGTTCACCCATAAAAACTGAAACTTCACCTCAGAAAAAGGACACAACAAATAGCAATGTTTCTGAGAATATTCCTGCTACAGATAGTGTAGAAAAAATTGCAACAGTAAGTGGAATAATTAACGATGACTTAGATTTACCATTACCAGGGGTAACCGTTAAAAACGTATCTACAGGCCTTTGTATTCAGACTGATATTGATGGCAACTTTACAATTGAAGCCCTGCCGGGAGAGGTATTAGAGTTAACATATATCGGTTTTGAACCAAAACATATAACGTTAAACAGTAAATCATTTTATAATATTAAGCTTGAGGCTACTGTCCAGGGGATGATAGAGCCTAAACGCTCTTTCTTCGGCCGTATTTTCCACAAAATAGGTAACCTGTTCCGATAAAAAACAAACAGCCCCGCAAAAGCGGAGCCGTCCTTTTTCTACCCAAATTAAATAATAATTACTAAGGGACTTGTGTCCCTGTAACATTCTCTTTTCCTTTACTGGCATCTTTAGTACTTACTACCGTATCTTTTTCGGTAATAATAGTATCTGCCACCGGTTTAGACGACATACCTTCGGGCGGCACGGTATCGGTTACCATATCGCCGCTTTCACTGCTTTCATCAGCAGGCTTGTCTTTGCACGACTGCACGCTAAGCGCCCCAAAAATAAGCACCGTGTACATTGCTGTTGTAGCTATCTTTTTCATAAGCTTATGTTTTGGCCGCAGCCGTTTGGTACTATTTCGGTATGGTATCGGTTACGGCAGGTACCGTATCTGTAGGTGTCGTAGCAGTGTCTACAACCGCAGTGGCCGTATCTGCAGCAATGGTGTCTGTGGTTTCACCTTCACCGCTTTTATTAGATTTACAAGACATAATACCCAGGCTTCCGGCCAGTAGTATTGCAAAAACAATTTTCTTCATATCATGGTGTTTTTACGGTTTTACCCAAAGTTATAGGTATAAACCACACCCTTTAGCTAAAGAAATCATAAATTACTGATAATAAACCCTTAAAGATTAACCGTTACTCTTTAGGTTTTAGTGTATCGGCAGGCGTGGGTTCGGGGCCGTCGGGCACGGTATTGGCAGCCGGGGTAATATTCATATCGCTTGACGTGCGAAGGTTTTGCCCCGGCAATGGCTGCACGGCTTCATCGGCAGGGGTGCTTGTACCGGTAGCACAAGCATAGCCAAGTAGTAGAAATATAATAGCAACAAGCTTTTTCATGATAATTTTTATAGTAAAGTTACCATGTAAAACCATAGCATACTGTTAGCGAAGTGCCAACGAAAGCATAAAAAAGGCCACCCGTTTTGGGCAGCCTTTCGTTATAAAAATGTATTTAGTTTTGTCTATAAGTTAACCGGTTGATGTCCAACAACCGGCAACTGACAACCAACAACCGTTATGCTACAATCCTTGGGTAGAATACGGTACACATCATGCCTTCGCTTGCTTTTTCTGAGTGAGGGCAGTGCTGCGTTTGGAATTTAGAGCATTTAAGGCAGTCGGTTTCCCTGTTTAGTACCGCACGGAACTCATAAGCGCCGCAAGCCTGTGTTTCTGCTGTAACAATTTCGTGTACGTTACAAAGTTGTCCTTTTATGTGGTGGTCGCAGTTACCACAACAATTTGCCAGTTTAATATCCATAACTATTATTTTTTGAGGTTATACTTCGTATTTTAATTTCTATACAGCAAAGTTATGGAGAATATATGTTAGAGAAATTCTAAATAACTGGTTTTGAGTTATTTGAAAATAGATTGGTTATAAATAAGGATGCTAAGATGCTGATTTAGTTATTGGTTAATGGTTGTTAGTTGTTGGACAAACCGGAACACTGATGACACAGATTAAATGGATTTTCACGGATTTTTCACAGTTTTCCCCGTAGAGACGCATTGCATGCGTCTCACACTGCACACGTCTTAAATCATCCATTATACCTTCGTAGGGCGTTGCCCCATGCTAATACATGCGACCCTTTCAGGGTCGTAAGGGTTTAATAACGTCATTTTTTACGCACCTTTCTTCACGTTCATTTCTTCACGCACCGTCTTTGCGAGCGAAGTGCAACGGAGCGCGGCAATCTATTTTTTTGTAATTTGCATGTACAACCAACCAAAATGAAAACAGGATTTACATACATCATTACCAATCACACCAATACAGTTCTTTACACTGGGGTTACAAGCGATATACACCTAAGGATAAAACAACATAAAGAAAAGCGTTATTCCGATTCTTTTTCGGCACGATATAACCTGAATAAATTGGTGTATTTTGAATCTTTCCTGATGATTGAAGATGCAATTGCCCGCGAGAAACAAATTAAAGCAGGATCAAGGGCTAAGAAAATTAAACTAATTGAATCGATAAATCCTGAGTGGGAGGATTTGTTTTACAAAATAGAGGAGTTTTTGTAATGGGTTTATATAGATTGCCGCGCTCCACTGCGTTGCGCTCGCAAAGACGGACCGGATTGGACCGGAAAATGAGGTACTGTAATTACATTGTGTTTTTCACACTCCCTTTTTCACGCACTGTCTTTGCGAGGAGGTACGACGAAGCAATCTTATTATATAAGCCATAAACTATTCATCAATTTCGAAAGGAATAATTTTCAGTAAATCACTTTCACAATCTATTCCATACATAATTAATAATTTTGCTACCATGAAACCGACAACACCTCTAAGTTCCCCAATACCACTATAAAATAAAATTTGCCCACCAAAGTTTAAATTATAAGTCATTTCTTTAAAATAGAAATCATTTTTTTCTAACATATCTAAAAACTTTCGGCAACTACTACGCATAGTCCTCAAGATTATACTTAGTTCTGAATCTTTATCAACATCATATAATTGTTCAGTCAAAAATTCTCTAATTTTAAGTATAGATTGTTTACTATATTCTGGAGACTCAAGCTCATATGGATTATATAAAACTCTTCTGTCCTCCAGAAAAGTTATTACTTTATCCGCTATTTTTTGTTCAAGAATTGGTGGATTCCATGAAACTCCAAAAACAGGTATACTAAACCCTGTTATTCTATTTGCTATTTCTTTGAATGTCATATAAATAATTACAATATAGAGCTAATATACAATTTTATAGCTAAAGATAAATTACTTCCCTTTTTAACACTCCCTTACCACTGCCCTACCCTAAAAAATTGCCATAAAATCAGTACCTTTGCGTTTTGCACACATACCCAATATGCTGAATACCGACGAAACGATTGAAGTGCTTGGCGCACGCGCCCACAACCTTAAAAATATAGACGTTACCATACCCCGCGAAAAGCTTGTGGTCATCACCGGGCTATCGGGTTCCGGTAAGTCGAGCCTGGCGTTTGATACCATTTATGCCGAGGGCCAGCGCCGTTATATAGAAACTTTTTCCGCTTATGCACGTCAGTTCCTTGGCGGTCTGGAGCGCCCCGATGTCGATAAGATAGACGGCCTTAGCCCCGTAATTGCCATCGAACAAAAGACGACCACTAAAAGCCCGCGTTCTACCGTGGGTACCATTACCGAAATATACGACTTCCTCCGACTGCTTTTTGCCCGTGGTGCCGATGCTTACAGCTACGTTACCGGCGAAAAGATGGTGAGCTACAGCGACGACCAGATTAAGGAACTGATTACCGAAAAATTCGGCAATAAGCGTATCAATATACTTGCGCCTGTGGTGCGTGCCCGTAAAGGCCACTACCGCGAGCTGTTTGAGCAGGTACAGAAACAGGGCTTCCTGAAGGTGCGTGTGGATGGCGAAATAAAGGATATAGAGCCAGGCATGAAACTGGACCGTTATAAGGTGCACGACATAGAGATTGTCATAGACCGTATGGCGGTAAACGACAGTGAAGAAGCCGATAAGCGCCTTACCGAAAGCATAAAAACGGCCATGTACCACGGCGAAGATGTAATGATGGTGATAGAGCACGACAGCAACGAGGTACGCTACTACAGCCGTAACCTTATGTGCCCCACCAGCGGCATCTCCTACCCTAACCCTGAGCCGAATAACTTTTCGTTTAACTCGCCTAAGGGTGCCTGCCCGCACTGTAACGGGCTGGGTATCGTGAACGAAATCAACATTAAGAAGATTATCCCTAACCCTAAGCTAAGCATAAAGCAGGGTGGTTTTGCGCCACTGGGCGAATATAAAAACTCATGGATATTCAAGCAGCTGGAGGCAATTGGCGAAAAGTTTGAATTCAAGATAACCGACCCGATTGAAAAAATCCCTGCCGAAGCCATGGAAATGATACTGAACGGCGGCAAGGAAAAATTTACCGTAAACAGTAAAACACTCGGCGTTAACCGCGAGTACAAAATAGAATTTGAAGGCATATCGGCGTTCATAAAAAATCAGTTCAGCGAGGAGGCTTCGGCATCCATAAAGCGTTGGGCCAAGGAATTCATGGATGAAATCCCCTGCCCTGTCTGCGAAGGCACCAGGCTGAAAAAGGAATCACTTTACTTTAAGGTAAACGGCCTTAACATTGCCGAACTGAGCGCGATGGACATCAGCGACCTGTCTGCCTGGTTTGGCGAACTTCACAACCACCTTTCGGACAAGCAAAAAGTAATCGCTGCTGAAATCGTTAAGGAAATCAGCGCACGCCTTGGCTTCCTTGTAGATGTTGGCCTAAACTACCTGTCGCTTAACCGTAGCTCGGGTACATTATCGGGTGGTGAAGCACAGCGCATACGATTAGCAACCCAAATTGGTTCGCAACTTGTAGGCGTACTATATATTTTGGACGAACCAAGCATCGGGCTGCACCAGCGCGACAACGAAAAACTAATCCATTCACTGGAATCACTGCGCGACATTGGCAACTCAGTTATCGTTGTGGAGCACGACAAGGACATGATAGAACGCGCCGATTATGTAATAGACATCGGCCCGGCTGCAGGGCGTTTCGGCGGGCAGATTGTGAGCAAGGGAACACCGGAAGAGCTACTGAAGGAGCACACCCTTACCGCAGCCTACCTTAACGGTGAAAAGGAAATTTCAGTCCCAAAAGAACGCCGCGAAGGTAACGGCAAAAAAATAAAACTTACCGGCGCTACGGGCAACAACCTGAAGAATGTTTCGGTGGAGTTCCCACTGGGCAAGCTGATTTGCGTTACAGGTGTATCGGGTAGCGGCAAGAGTACGCTTATAAACGGCACCCTGTACCCTATACTAAACGCGCATTTTTTCAATGCCGTTAAAAAACCGGCACCTTATAAGAAAATTGAAGGACTGGAGCATATCGATAAAGTTATCGATATTGATCAAAGCCCAATCGGACGTACACCACGCTCTAACCCGGCTACCTATACCGACGTGTTTAGCGAAATCCGTACGCTGTTTACCCAGACACCTGAATCCATGATTCGTGGTTACAAACCGGGACGCTTCAGCTTTAACGTAAGCGGCGGCCGTTGCGAAACCTGTGAAGGCAGTGGTATGCGCGTTATAGAAATGGCCTTTTTGCCCGATGTGTATGTGGAATGCGAAACCTGCCAGGGCAAGCGCTTTAACCGCGAAACACTGGAAATCCGTTACAAAGGCAAGTCGATAAGCGATGTGTTGGATATGACGGTAGATGAAGCAGTACCGTTCTTTGAGAACATCCCGAAAATATACCGCAAGATAAAAACGATACAGGATGTGGGCCTTGGCTACATCACCCTTGGGCAGCAAAGCACTACCCTTAGTGGCGGTGAAGCACAGCGTATTAAACTGGCAACCGAACTCAGCAAGAAAGACACCGGCAACACCTTCTACATTATGGATGAGCCTACCACGGGGCTGCATTTTGAAGACATCCGTGTGCTGATGGAGGTTATCAAATCATTGGTAGACAAAGGCAATACCGTGCTTATCATAGAGCACAACATGGACGTGATTAAGCTGGCCGACTACATAATCGACATCGGCTACGAAGGCGGTAAAGGCGGCGGGCAACTGGTAGCCAAAGGCACACCGGAGGAAGTGGCAAAAGATAAAAAGAGCCATACAGCCCGTTTCCTGAAAAAAGAGTTATATTAGCCAGCTTTGAAATTTTGAGCTATCAGCTATCAGCTATCAGCTATCAGCTATCAGCATTTAGCATTTAGCTTTAAGCGACCAGCGAAACAGCCGAACTGTCAAATTAACCTGAAACCTTAAACTTGAAACCAAAAGACGAATGTCAAAAGAAAAATACAGCAGCGACGAAGAGTGGATACAGGAAGGGCTTACCCAAAAACCCTGGAATGAAATAAGGAGTAACGACTCATGGGCAATCTTCAAGATTATGTCCGAGTTTGTAAACGGCTTTGAAACCATGGCCAAGATAGGCCCGTGCGTGTCGATATTCGGCTCAGCACGTACCAAGCCCGATGATAAATACTACCTGCTTGCCGAAGAAATAGCCGAAAAGATAGCCAATGCAGGCTACGGCGTTATTACAGGCGGCGGCCCCGGCATTATGGAAGCCGGTAACAAAGGTGCCAGCCGTGGCAAAGCGCCATCGGTAGGGCTTAATATAGAATTGCCTTTTGAGCAGCACTTTAACCCGTACATCAGCCATGATTTTAACCTTAACTTTGATTACTTCTTTGTGCGCAAGGTTATGTTTGTTAAGTACAGCCAGGGGTTTGTGGGCATGCCGGGCGGTTTCGGTACGCTTGACGAATTGTTTGAAGCGGTAACCCTTATCCAGACCAAGAAGATAGCCAAGTTCCCTATCATACTGGTAGGCACTGAGTTTTGGGGCGGACTTATGGGCTGGATAGAACAGACCATCATAGACAAATTCCACAATGCAGGCCCGGACGACCTTAAACTGATAAAGCTGGTAGATACTGCCGATGAAGTACTTGAGGTAATCGATGCTTTCTACAAAAAATACAGCCTTAGTCCGAATTTTTAAGCTTTGGCGTTTAAAAAATTGTGCAGTGCTTCAATGTGCTGCACAATTTTTTTGTATATTAGGAGTTATATAGGGATAGCACCACCGGCCCTTTTTAGCGATAGGCAAAAGAAAATTTAACTAAAAAAAGGGAATTTGAACCGCATCTGCAAAGCACTTTGCTCCGTTATACTATTGGTGTGCAGCCACGTAGCTCTGGCACAGCACAAAAACAACATTTCGGCACAGTTTAACCCCGGCGAACGCACTATAGATGTAAGCCAGGAACTTACCTACGTAAACACCTCTGCCGATACGCTGAACCACATTATCCTTAACGACTGGAACAACGCCTACTCGGCCAAGACAACGCCTATGGCGAAACGTTTTACCGATGAGTTCATTAAGGCATTCCACCTCGCTAAGGAAGCCGACCGTGGCAACACTACCCTGTACAGCTTTACCGACCAGAACGGCCTCAGCCTTAGCTGGAACCGCCCGGAAGACCACCCGGACCTGGTTTTTGTACAGCTGAAAAATCCCATTTACCCAGGCAGGTCGTTTAAAATAACGTTCAGCTATCACGTAAAGCTGCCCAATGCCCGCTTTACACATTTTGGTTACGAGGGTAAAACCGGCAACTACCACCTGCGCGACTGGTACCTGGCCCCTGCCCGCTACGAGAACGGCTTTGTAACTGCCAGCAACGAAAACCTGGACGACATAGCCAATGCGGCTTCAGACTACGACTTTTCCATTACCATACCTGGTGATTATAAACTGTACTGCGACCTTGACGGTACTACAAAACAGGTTGACACCTACACCTTTACCGGAAAATCTCGTATGGGCTTTACTATTGAGGCAGAAAAAGTAAAAGTCACAGAAGTGCATAACCTCAACTCGGGGATTATATACAACAGCATAGCCGATAACCGCGTAAGCGATATAGAACGTGCCGTACTCATAGACCGCGTGGCAGCATTTACCGCTAACAGCCTTGGCAAATATCCTTACGAAAAGATACTGGTTACCCAGGCCGATTACGACCGCAGCCCTGTATACGGGCTAAACCAGCTGCCGTCGTTCCTGAGGCCGTTCCCCGATAGTTTTATCTTTGAAATAAAGTTCCTGAAAACCTATGTAAACGCCTACCTGCGCAATACCCTGAAACTGAACCCGCGCGAAGACAACTGGGTGTACAACTTCATAGAAACTTCTGTAATTATCAATTACCTGCGGGAATACCATCCGGGCGAAAAAGTTACAGGAAACCTGGGCAGCTGGAGCCTATTGCAGGGCCACCATCTGTTTAATATAAAACAGGAAGACCAATACCTGTACCTGTACCTGCTTATGGCCCGCAAAAACCTTGACCAGCCCATAGGCGACCCAAAAAGCTCATTCATAAAATTCAACGAGCAGATAGCAAATGCCTATAAGGCTGCACAGGGCTACAAATACCTTGACGACTATGTAGGCAATAATGCTGTAAACAAATCGGTAAAGGAGTTTTTCGCTCAAAACCAAAGCACAACGGCTACTAACCGCAACGATTTTGAGTTGGCTTTACGCCAGAATACTGACAAAGACATCAGTTGGTTTTTTAACCATATCATAGATTCGCGTGATGTGGTGGATTACAAAATAGGCGCCGTAAAAAAAGATAAAGATTCCGTAACCGTTACCCTGAAAAACGTAAGCGGCACACCGGTACCGGTATCATTATACGGGGTAAAGAAAAAAGCAGTGGTGTTTAAGCAATGGGTTAATGCCTTCGAAAAGGATACTACCATAACCCTGCCCCGTCGCGATGCCGAAAGGCTTGCCCTGAACTACAACAGGGAAATGCCCGAGTTTAACCCGCGCAACAACCAGCGTTCGCTTAAAGGCTTTTTCCCGAACCGCAGGCCGTACAAGTTTACCTTTTTCCTGGATTTGGAAGACCCGGATTATAACCAGATATTCTATGTACCCGCTTTTAGCTACAACCTGTACGACGGTTTTTCGCCCGGCATCCGCTTTAACAACAAGTCGTTTATAGACAAGCCTTTTGTGTTTGACGTAAGCGGGCTCTATTCGCCCAATACCGGCCAGGCCATCGGGTCGGCATCGTTTATGTACAACCAGTACATACGCGAAGGTTCGCTGTTTAATGTGCGCTATAACCTACAGGGCAACACCTACCACTACGCACCCGATGCCCGCTACTACCGCCTGATGCCGTGGATACAGCTGCGCATACGCCCCGACAACTACCGGATTAACCAAAGAGAATTTATAACCATACGCCAAGTAATGGTACAGCGGCAGGAATCGGCGTATGCCGATACGCAGGAGCAGAATGAGAACTACTCGGTATTTAACGCACGTTATAACTTTACCAAAAGCGATATAGCCCATACCAACAGCTTTGGTACCGATGTGCAGCTATCGGGTATATTCGGCAAGCTTTCGGGTGAGTACCAGTACCGGCATTTGTTTAACGACAACAGGCAGGTAAACCTGCGGGTTTTTGCGGGATTATTTATGTATCGTGATACCGCTTCAGAGTTCTTTAGTTTTGGATTGGACAGGCCCAGCGATTACCTGTTTGACTATAACTTTTATGGCCGTAGCGAAACCAGCGGATTCTTCAGCCAGCAGTACATTATGGCCGACGGCGGTTTTAAATCGATGTTTGACACCCGATATGCCAACCAGTGGATGACCACAGTAAACGGCAGTTTTAATATATGGAACTGGATAGAACTGTATGGTGATGCAGGCCTTATGAAAAACAAGTACAGCGGCACTAAGTTTTTGTATGACAGCGGTGTACGCCTTAACCTGGTTACTGATTATTTTGAGTTGTACCTGCCCGTACAGTCCAGCAACGGTTTTGAGCCTTCACAGGGCAATTATTCGCAGAAAATACGCTTTGTGGTTACCCTTAGCCCCAGCACATTGCTCAGCCTGTTTACGCGTAAATGGTTCTAAAAACAGCTTCTTAAAGCTATGCAGCATACATTCGCATAAAACACTCTTAACCATTGAAGATAATTCAATTTAAAATCCAAAAACTACTTAAAAATACACTATTAAAAATTTTAGGTAGTTTTTGTTATAAAAACGCTATTTAATTTTAACGCTTAATATTATGATTTCTCGCAGTTTTGATTAAATTTGTGTTTTGCACAAACTTCGAGATATGACCGGTACAGAAACTAAAGAGGCCCTCTCTTACACCGATTTCAGGGCCGAAGTGCTCCACGATTACAAAATTGCCGTAACCAGCCGCGAGTGCAGCCTGTTGGGCCGCCGTGAGGTGCTTACGGGCAAAGCCAAGTTCGGGATTTTTGGTGATGGTAAAGAAGTGCCACAGCTGGCTATGGCCAAGGCATTTAAGAACGGCGACTTCCGTTCGGGCTATTACCGCGACCAGACATTTATGATGGCACTGGGCGAATTTACCATAGAGCAGTTTTTTGCGGGGCTGTACGGCCACGCTTCCATAGCGCATGAGCCTACCAGCGCAGGCCGACAAATGGGCGGGCACTTTGCCACCCACAGCCTGGACGAAAACGGCAACTGGCGCAACCTTACCCAACAAAAGAACTCAAGTTCAGACATATCGCCTACAGCCGGGCAAATGCCAAGGCTGCTAGGGCTGGCACATGCCAGTAAAATATACCGTAATGTGGGCAACTACAGCGGCAGCGAAAACTTTTCAGATAAAGGTAACGAGGTAGCCTGGGGTACCATAGGTAACGCCAGTACCAGCGAAGGCCTGTTCTTTGAAACCATAAACGCCGCCGGGGTACTTCAGGTACCTATGGTTATCAGCGTTTGGGATGATGAGTACGGTATTTCGGTACACGCGCGCTACCAAACCACTAAAGAAAGCATATCTGAAGTGCTGAAAGGCTTCCAGCGTGATGAGAACACCAACGGTTACGAAATTATAAAAGTAAAAGGCTGGGATTACCCCGAACTGATGGCCGCTTACGAACGTGCCGGTGAATTGGCGCGTACACAACACGTACCGGTACTCATCCACGTATACGAACTTACACAGCCGCAAGGGCACTCTACATCGGGTTCGCATGAGCGTTATAAAACCCCTGAGCGCCTTAGCTGGGAGGCAGAATACGACTGTAACGTACAACTGCGCAAGTGGATTATAGAAAACGGTATTGCTACCGAAGAAGAACTTGCCACAATAGACAAAGAAGCCAAGGACGCCGTACTGGAAGGCCGTAAAAAAGCCTGGGCCGAATACCAGAACCCTATTAAAGACGAGCGCGACGGCCTTGTAAACCTGCTAAGGGGTATTGCTGCCAAAAGCGACAACAAAATATTTATAGAAAAGTACAGTAACGAACTTTCTAACCTTAAAGAACCACAACGTAAAGACCTGCTGGTAGCTGCCCGTAAGGCACTGCGCATGGTTATAAACGAACCCGGCAAAGACGGGCTGTCAGCATGGATAAGTAGTTATCTTGCCGAAAACCAGCCGAAGTACAGCAGCCACCTGCATTCGCAATCGGATAAAAACGTACTGGCTGCACAGGAAGTTGCCCCCGAGTATGGCGACGCCCCTGAGGCAGCTGACGGGCGTATGATAATGCGTAATAATTTTGATGCATTGTTCAGCAAATATCCTGAAGCGCTTGTTTTTGGTGAAGACTGTGGTAACATAGGCGACGTAAACCAGGGCCTTGAAGGCATGCAGGAAAAATACGGAGACTTCCGTGTGTGCGATGCCGGTATCCGTGAGGCTACCATCCTTGGGCAAGGCATCGGTATGGCAATGCGCGGCTTACGCCCCATTGCCGAAATACAGTACCTGGACTACCTGCTGTATGCATTACAAATAATGAGCGACGACCTGGCTACCCTGCACTACCGTACCTTCGGCAGGCAGAAAGCACCACTGATTATACGTACACGTGGCCACAGGCTGGAGGGTATATGGCACTCAGGTTCGCCTATGGGCATGATTATTAACGCGCTAAGGGGTATTAACGTCCTGGTGCCTCGAAACATGACCAAGGCCGCGGGGTTCTACAATACCCTTATGGAGTGCGACGAACCTGCACTGATTGTGGAATGCCTTAACGGTTACCGCCTTAAAGAAAAAATGCCGCTGAACCTTGGCGAGTTTAAAACCCCGATAGGTGTTGTGGAAACCGTAAAAGAAGGTACCGATATTACACTGGTATCGTACGGGTCTACGCTACGCCTTGTAGAGCAGGCTGCTAAAGAACTGCTGGAAGCGGGCATAGATGCCGAGGTTATAGATGTACAGTCGCTACTGCCGTTTGACATTAACCACGATATAGCCAAAAGCGTAGCCAAAACCAACAGGCTGCTGGTAATAGACGAAGACGTGCCGGGTGGTGCATCGGCCTACATACTACAGCAGATTGTGGATGTACAGGGTGCGTACACACACCTGGACAGCAAGCCCGAAACGCTTGCCGCACAACCCCACCGCCCTGCTTATGCTACTGACGGCGATTATTTCAGCAAACCATCTGTAGAAGATATCTACGAAAAAGTATACGGCATTATGCACGAAGTAATGCCTGCAAAATACCCTAAGCTTTACTAAGCTTAGGGTATTTTTTTGTATCTTCACGAAAAACGAGACCATGAACACACGAGACGAAGGCCTGCTGTCCCTTAGGCCCGTAATTGAAGGAGCCACACTACACCCACAGGCCTCTGCTGAAGAAACGTTCCAAAATAAAACCCTGCGCCCGGTATTAAAACTGCAAAATGAAGTGCTTGCCGAAGCCTTTGTTAACTATGCCGTAAAACAGAAAGGGCAGTTCTTTACCCTGAATACCGAAAAGAAGCTGCAGTACATAGAAAACGCCATACACCGCGATATAAAGTTCCGTAATGCGCTTAAGGGGATGGTTATAGGCATGTTTACCCTTGAAGAGTATAAAGAGTACATAACCAACTCATCAAACCTTAATAAACGTATGATGAACCTGCTTATAGAGCGCCTTAAAGACCAGGTGCAAATCCTTGTGCAGGCATAATAAACGGGCTGTAATGCCAGTAAATTGTGGTATTTTCAATAAGTGTAACTTTTACATCGTTTTAGTAAATTAATATTTTTTAAGATAATTCATTGTTAATTTAATAAAACATCGTAACTTTACTATGTAAAACAACAATTTGTAATGGCAACAACAACTACCTTCCGTACCGGTCTGGATGATTTGGGCGGTAACCAAGAAATGAGCCATACATCCGGTAAATTTGATTTACCCTATGATGACCCAGCAATTGTTAATCCCGCAGAACTTGCTTCATTCCCTAAAGTGGCAATGAGTACAAGTAACCGACACCCTGACCACGAAAGCCACCTGGTGAACAAACGTGTGACACCGGCCAGGGACGGAAGCAACATTGTAAAGACCTGGTAAAGACCTGGTAAATCCCGGGCTTTATTCTAACTTTTTCATCATTCCTAAAAGCATACAACTACTCAGGAGCCGAACGAAAAATGCCACCGGTCTCAGGATCTCGGACAAAAGGGAACATACACACTGATTTTTTACTATTCTCTGAAATCAGCCGGCTTTTCGCCGGCTCCTTTATTTATTTAAGTTTTAAAGAGTATCTCGCAAAGTTAGTATCGCATTAGGATAATTAATTAAGGCGCAAATGCTTTGTGTCTTATTAATCTCTTCATCTAAATTAGGATTGTCAATATTAGCTTTGCGTCTCTGCGACTTTGCGAGAAAAATATAAGAGATTATTGATGGGTCAATACACGCTGCCTTAATTGCCTTACTTCCTTTACAATATCTACATCGGTATACAGCAGGTAAGCAATAATCATACTGGCGCCAAAATCAGGCAGTGACAAAAACAGGGCGATGCCCAAATGGAAAAGTATACCTATAATAAACAGCCACTTTTTAAACAGCCTGAACCATATCAGTAGGGCAAAACCTATTTCAAAAAGCATAACTCCCCACCCCATAATTAATGCCACCCGGTGATTTGAAAACCAATCCGGTATAAGCCGCTGCTGCGCATAATACGGAAATACCCATACTCGCGCCATAAAAGATCCATCCCTCCAGAAAGGCAGTATCACTTTTCCGGCACCATTTACAAAATACACCAGGCAGAATGACACCTGCATAGCAATGAGCAAAACATTGTTAACCATTTGCCTTACAGTACCCCTTTCGGCTCCTTCCCTTATGAAAATAAGCATGAAAGTAAAATAATGGATAAGCGTATCGCCGTTATTAGATGTTATGGTTATTATCTTAAAATAGATGTAGCTAAAAGCAAATATTATAACCGACAGCCATATACGCCTTTTTGTTACGATACCCGCACAGATAACAGCACACATTAAAAGCCAGAACAAGCTGTAGTAATTGCTTATGGGTTGTACATATAATATTTTTAGGGAATATGGTACCCTGCCTTTAAATAACGTTATAAAATTGTAAAAAGCGTCAAGCTCAGGCCACAGGAACAGCATTTTTAAAGCTAATATTACATATACCAATTTCCTGAACAAGGCTACACTGCGGTCGGGAAAGCTATAATGTTCTATCAGGTACTGATACCCGTCTAAAAATGAATTAATCCACTTTTTCATGGTGTATCTTTAACAGTTAGCAATAATTTTCCCTGCTTATTTGTAGTAGTAGGCGGCGTATAAAATGAAAATTCAACAGAATCAGGCACTTTATTATTACTGTGCGATTGTATAAAATGTTTTTTGAGCAACATAAATTCCCTGCTGCCTTTAATATCTTTTTTGTGCCTTTCTGCGACATCAAAATACAGGCGCATGCTTATAACACCGTCTAACCGGCAATGTTTTAAGGCACCGTAGTTACCAGTTTTACTGTACGATTCGAAAAGCCCGTCCTGTAACTTTTCACCGGTTTGCCATTTTCCATCGGCATAATACCTGTAGAATATGGGCCTTTCCGAAAGCCCTTTTTCACTTTTAAACAATACTACTACCCCGGCTTTCCGCTTGGCATGTTTCACAGCCGCCCCTACGTACGGGATGCGTGAAAGCCCCGGCACAACAGAATACGCCAGCACTGCTACCGCAAGCACCGGGATTAATAATGCTACTATGGTTATAAAACGCTTCATCTTGCGCCAAACATACAAAAAAGGTTGAATGTGCAAAATGATATCCATAAAAAATACCGGGCAAAAACCCGGTACGTGATATTTTTTTCAGTCAAATGAAATTTATTTGGTTACGTGCTTAAAAACCAGCAACTCTTCTGTGTCTTTAAATAGTACCAGTTTGTCGTGGTCTATTTTTGCAACGTTAACATTGTTCAGGGCATCCATATACAGTTTTTCGCCATCGCCGGGGCAAAACATCTTGGTACTGATTACCTGGCTGATGTTGATACCGCCCTCATCGTTAAGGTTATACGAACCACCGTAACGGTTACAGCCGTTATTACCAGTTATCTTAAGGTCGGTGCTGAAATTAGCTACAGGCAATGCATTGGCAAAACCGGCTTCACCGGCAGCTTTTCCTTTAATGGTTTCCAGTTCCCAGTTCCCCGCAGTAAGCGCATCAAGATTGGTATCGGTTTTAGCGCTGCCGCAAGAGGATATGGTAATAGAAAACAGTGTAATGCCCAGTAAGGTAAATAGCTTTTTCATGATGTAGTTGCTTATATTATTTACTTCAAATGTAAGCAATGTTGAAAAGGCTTTCCTGTTAATTAGGATTACTTTAATACTTACAACAACCCGTTGTACTTCCTTGTAAACCATTCTATAGCCAGTGAAAACGCTACAATAACCAGCAGCCACACCCAGTCTATAAGCGGTGATTTTTTAATCACTTCTTTCTGTGTAGCCTTGTAGGTATCGTTATCCAATAATGATTTTACAAGCGCATCTGCGGTGGCAGGATAGTATACAGAGCCATTGGTGTTTTGTGCCACCTGTTTCATACGTGCCAGGTCGGGGTTTACAAACTGCTTCTCAATCTCGAAATCCAGCACTTCAAACGAACCTGCATAGCTGGTGTTAGAAGCCGCTTCCTTAACCGTAAAGCTATACTGACCTGCCCCAAGCCCATCAAGGTTTACCTTATACTCGCTACTGCCTTTCAGGAAGTCGTAGCTTTTGGCAGCCCCGGTCTTTTTATTTTTCAGCGAAAGCGTAAGGCGTGCATTTTCGTCGAACTCATAGTTTTTATTAAAATACTCCGCAGAAATAGTAATGGCCTCTCCGCTGTTGTAAAAACTTTCATGGTTTACCACAAGCGACTTACGTTTAGAATTTGTGGTAAGGAACTGCACTGTCTTATCCAAGAAAATGTCGAAACCATCAAACGTTTTGTTGGTAATATGGTACTCCATACGCCACTTCCAGATGTTTTCACCAAACAGCATAGCCGAACGCTTGGCACCATTTTCACTGAATACCATAAGCGGGCTGCCCGTAGCCACATTGCGTATGCGTGACGACAGCAGTACCGAAGCATCCTCCTTTACCGTAATGGTACCAAACGGGTGCTGTAGCGGCGGGAAGTTGGCAAAGCCGATATCCTCCTGCGAGAACAGGCCAAACTGGCTGTTGTAATCGGCAAGGTAATCTTCGCGCTGGCCACTCATCCGGAAGTTAACCAAACCCTGGTTTTGGTTCAGCAGGTTAAAATCGGTACTGTTACCGGTAATGGTAAAAGTATTAAGCCCGGCACTTTTATTCTGTTCCAAAAGCTGGCGGAACGACGCATCAGGCTGGTATAAAATCAGCAGGTTATAATCGCCCAGTGATTTCACCTCCGATGGTTTTAGTATGGTTACCTTACGCTGCTGGTTGGTTTCTATAGCGCGTTTTATAGCGCCAAGGTCCGGGTGGTTCACCGCAGCCACAAGGGCTATTTCACTGCGCTGGTCTATCACCTCAACAGCAAAATTCTTTACGTTGTTGTATTTATTCTTTTCCGCTTCCGCAGAAGTAAGCACGGCCTTGTAAGTCTGCACGCCTACTTTTTCGGCATTCAGCAATACATTTACTACCTGTGCCTTTTTATCGGGAGAGAAAGCCACCGTTTGCTTGTGCAGTGTGCTGTTGCCCTGCATAATGCTGAAGGTAGCATTTACGGCCTTATTGCCGTTGTACTGCAAGAACACCTCCGCAGGGAATTTATTCTTCAGGAATGCGTATTTGTTTACGTTTACCTGCCCTACCCTAAGGTCGGTAAAAGTAGTGGTATCGCCCAGTACTAACGGATATACTGTAGTATTGTCTTTAAAACTGTATATATAATCGTTGCCCAGCGTCTGGTTACCGTCGCTCAGCAGCACTACCGGATAGGTAGCATTGCGGTACAGCTGCTGCAGGTTTTGCGCCGCCTGGTCTATGTGCGTTTGTTTTCCTTTAAAATCAGGTACTTTACCGGTTTCAAAGGCATCGTCAAAAGTGTACAGCTGCACATCGTATTTGTCCTTCAGCTGTTTATTTCCCGATATTTTTTCTGCCAAAAGCCTTGCAATACTGTCCTGCCCCAGTTCTTTTACCGACTGCGAATTATCCAGCAGTACCGGTAGCGGGGTTTTGGCAATTTGCAGGTCTTTATGGCTTACCACGGGGTTTATGAGCAGCACAAACACGGCAAACAGCGTTACGAAACGCAAAAAGGCTAAAAAGAAAAGTGTAGCACTCTTCTTTTTAGCCCCGAAAAGGTATTGGTAAAACGATAATCCAAATGCTGCCAGTGCAGCCACAATAAGTAGTAATACCGTTGTTGCAGTCATTTAGTAATATCGCTTATTTTAAAAATTTATTGTTTATGCAGTAATCATACCGCCATCCACGTTAAGTGTTTGTCCGGTGATGTAAGCAGACATGTCGCTGGCAAGGAAAACACAGGCATTAGCCACATCTTCCGTTGTACCACCACGCTTCAGCGGAATCGCATCGGCCCAGCCCTTAACGATGTTTTCGTCAAGCTTGGCAGTCATTTCCGTTTCTATGAAGCCCGGGGCTATGGCATTGCAACGGATGTTACGCGAACCAAGCTCAAGCGCTATCGATTTTGTAAAGCCCAGCATACCGGCTTTAGAAGCGGCATAGTTGCTCTGGCCTGCGTTACCCTGCACGCCTACCACCGAACTCATGTTGATGATAGAGCCTTTACGCTGTTTCAGCATAGGGCGCTGTACGGCTTTGGTCATGTTGAAAACCGACTTAAGGTTTACCTCAATCACTTTATCAAAATCTGCTTCAGATATACGCATCAGCAGGTTGTCTTTAGTAATACCCGCATTGTTTATAAGGATGTCTACCGTACCAAATTCTGCCACTACATCATCCACAAGCTGTTGTGCCTGGTTAAAATCGGCTGCATCGCTCTGGTAGCCTTTGGCCTTAATGCCGAATGTGGCAAGCTCTGCCTCAAGTGCCTGTGCAGCCTCTACAGACGCGCTGTAGGTAAAAGCCACATTAGCGCCCTGCTGTGCAAATGACAGCGCTATACCACGGCCTATGCCACGGCTGGCGCCGGTAATGATAGCCGTTTTTCCTTCAAGTAATTTCATAAAATAATGTTTGTTTTATTTTTACAAAGCCACAAATATAATAAATGTTTTGGGGTACGCTACCCATACCGGGTTATTTGGCACAACTAATCTGCTATATTTGTAGCATAACGCAAACATCAATCCTTAAAACATGAGTACAAAAATCCTGGGCCTGCGCACCGTAGGCTATAAAGTATCCGACATTGAAGCCGCAAAGGCATGGTACACCAAAGCTTTTGAAACCGCACCGTATTTTGACGAGCCGTTTTATGTTGGCTTCAACATTGCGGGGTATGAGCTTGGCCTGATGCCCGACGAAGCCGTAACGGGCGACAATGTTGTTACCTACTGGGGTGTGGAAGATATAGAAGCGGCATACAAACGCTTTATAGACCTTGGTGCCACAGAACACGAAGCCCCTCAAAATGTAGGTGGCGATATTGTGGCGGCTTCAGTTAAAGATGCCTGGGGAAATGTCATTGGGCTGATATACAATCCTGATTTTAAGCTGCCGTAACGTGCCGGCCGATTTTACTACCGATAGCACTGTAACGGTACGCCATGCCACGCTTAACGATGCCGCTGCCCTTATAGCACTGAAAAAAGGCTACATTAACGGCACTACCTCCATACCGATATACGTGCACGAGTATACCAATACGGTAAAGCAGGAAGAGGAATGGATAGACCGTTTTTTAAAACCTGCCAACAGCGTACTTTTTGTTGCGGAATGTAACGGCGCGCTTATAGGCAACCTGGACCTCAGCGGAAGCGCCCGCCAAAAACTGGCACATACCGCCATGCTGGGCATGGGTGTGGCGTGGGACTGGCAGGGCAAAAAAGTAGGCACACTGCTTATGGAAACGGCTATGGAATGGGCTGTGCAAAACAGCCTGCTCAGCATCATCTGGCTTGAGGTGTATGCCAATAACATTGCAGGGATAAAACTCTACAAAAAATCCGGGTTTGAGGAGTGCGGGGTTATAAAGGATTTCTTCAGGGAAGGTACGCCCGTTGATAAAATAACCATGGTAAAATACCTGAGGTAACTACCTGAACCCGCCCTTAGGGCTTATTTCAAAATAATATTCTTTTTCATCTTTACCGTCTATCGCTTTCAGGCAAACTGCCAGTTTCCCGTTTACCTGAAAGCCACCACGGTCTACATAATAATTGCTAAGCTTTGCTTCGCAAAATAATTCAACCTTTCCCCTTCCCAGGGAATATACCATAAAACCTGTTGGGCAATCATCAAACATACGGAAACAATTGTTTTGCTTTACAAACAGCCATTTACCGTCAGTGCTGATTATAGGTTCGTTTGCTATCTCATATTGCTTACCGTTTGCCTTACGCACCAGGAAATACTTCTGGTCCTCCCAAAGTTCTTTCTCCACACAATAGAGGCCGCTCTTTGGCTCCAGGCCAAGTAAAACATAGCTGTAGCCTTCGGTTTCGTCTTCTGGGTTTACATACTTTTTAAATTGAATAATTTTCCCGTTATCCGCTTTTATTACAACCGAGCCGCTGCTGTCCGGGGCAATCTTTTGGAAAGGCAGCCCATGCAACTCTTCCATACGGTTCGTTTCTATTATAAAAAACGTTTCCCCTAAAGCGTGTTTAAGTTCTGTAAGGGTAATGTCATCCGGTGCTGTTTTTGGCGCTGCAGGCGCCGCTTCTTTCTTATCTGAACAGGCTAAAAATAGTAGGGTAACAACAAATAGCAGTAGTTTTTTCATGGCTGTGGTTTTCATAGGCTAAAATAGCTTTTTTCACCGTCCGAAAAAAAACATTTATTGTAAGAAAAAAGCCAATATAAGTACTCAAATATTTATAAAACGTTAAAAAATTATGCACGCATTGTAACGCTTCGGCGTTTTGTTACATTCAAAGAGGATTTCATTACAAATTTACGTTTTGATTACTAAAATTTTATTAAAGGATAGTGTTTTTTATGAATGTGAGCAGTAATTTTACGTCAAGAAAAAAATCAATCATCAATTATAAAAAACGACTGACTCATGAAAAATAATAACAACCCAATAAAAAGTGACGACATGAAACTGCTGAAATTTTTCCTTGCTGCCGTTGCCGGATTTGGGCTGGTAAAAATCTTCGGTTTCTTTACCGAGGATGAATTGGACGAAGAAAGGGAAGACATCTACGACGAAGAAGAATACCCTCTGTTTGTATAATGCCATCAGCTTAAACACCGAATATATGTAACGTATAAAGCACTCTTTTCAGGGTGCTTTTTTTGTTTGGTACATTCCCGTCACTCGTTCCATTTCGAGCGAAATGCAATGAAGCCGAGAAATCTCTACACTATCTTTGAGATGTCTCCTATCGTCGACATGGAATCCCGAATAACCATCACCATTTTTAACATTATCTTTTTAAAATACAGCAGTTTAACCCAACAAAAGGTTAAACTTTATACCGCCTTGCCCTTTTTAAGACTTCGTTAATACAGCACCTTGTTTCCATTGGGTAACTTTATGGTACAGAAGTGACAAATAATAACCATAAAAGCTAATAATCATGGAAACGCAAAGCAATTATCCGAAAAATACCCCAAGGGATTTTAACCACCATGCCGACCATGCCGGTACCAGCCCAAACAGGTACAGCAGCAAATCGATGAAACAGTTTAAAAAAGAAGTAAGAAATAAAAAATCAATAATTATGAGTAACAAGAAAGTAATAATAGGCGTTGCAGCGGGAGTTGCAGCCCTAGCAATCACAGCAATCATCCTGAAGCGTAAAGGTTACCTTGACGGAATTACCGAAAAAGCTGAGGAACTCGGCGGAAAAATTAAAGACAAATACGCCAGCCTTAAAGAAAGCGCCGGGAAAAAATTTGACGAAGCAGTACAAAAAGGTACTGAAATAGCGGATAAAATCCACTCTAAAACTGAGGCTTCTGCGAATCCCACCGCATAAGTTAAAAATAATTGGGTTAGCCCCCAACCATTTACATAAAAAGGTAATCCTTATATAAGAAAGGGTTGCCTTTTTTTATTTTGTAAATTTAAAACAAAAACTATGAAAGCTTTTATTCTAACCATTTTCGGCTTGGCCTTGCTCGTACTGCCGGGTTGCCGTACCAATAATACCACTACCGTAAAAAATATACCCGCCGCCGACATTAAGGGTAACGAAACCGCACAGGTAGCCAGCAATGCCGCGCCCCAGAAAAGCGACACCGTGCGCATAGCAAACGACTCGCTGGAATATGAGGTGATTATTATAGACCCGGGCTTTAACAACTGGCTGAATACCCGTGCCAAGCCTCGTGGCTTTTACGGGGAACCTTTTATGCGCGCCCGAAACCTGCAATGGGTTATCGAATGGAACAACCGTGTACTGCAACCGCAACGCTATGGCGATATGTACCTGATGCGTATAGATTATGATGCCCACACAAAATACGGCTATGAAGTAAATTACCTTTTGTATAATTATTTGGTCTATTTCCAAATAAATAACAACCAAACGCTCGGGGGGCTTGTACCGCGCGACTAAATACAATATATTTGCGGCGTTAGTACCACAAATGGAAAAATTTAAACAACGATGGGGATTAAAACATAACTACCAGCTGGTGGTTATTTTTATTGTATTTGCCGTTACAGGTTCTACATCGTCTTACATATCTAAACCCATACTGGCTGCCCTGGGCATTACTAAAGACACCTGGTCAGCCTGGGCATACTACCCGTTGTACATCATTATTATTTTTCCGGCTTACCAGGTATTGCTAATGTTTTTCGGGTTCATATCAGGCCAGTTTAAATTCTTCTGGGCATTTGAAAAGAAGATGCTGCGCAGCCTGGGCCTTGGCTTCATTGTGCCAAAAGACGAAGAAAAGTAGCACAACCTTACTTTCAGAAATAAAAATCAGGATAACTTCCATAAAAAAGGAACAGCTTACACCATACTAAAGGGCTAATGCTGTTCCTTTTGAATTTTATATTACGTAGCAACCGAATTAACGAATCACCATATAACCGAATCACCCTAAAAGATTACTCCTGCTTTTTAAGCTTCGATTTGTAATTCTTTTTCAGCTTATCCAGCTTTGGTGCTATAACCATGCTGCAATACGGCTGGTCCGGGTTTTGTGCATAGTAATCCTGGTGGTAGTCTTCCGCAGGATAAAATACGCTTGCTTTGGTAACTTTAGTCACAATCTTTTTCCCAAAGATGTCCTGCTCGGTAAGCAACTTTATAAAGTTTTCGGCGGCAGCCTTTTGTTCTTCAGTAGTATAAAAAATCTCACTACGGTATTGCGTACCCACATCATTCCCCTGGCGGTTAATGGTAGTAGGGTCGTGTGTGGCAAAAAACACCTCAAGCAGGTCTTCGTACGCTATCTCGGCAGGATTGTAGGTTATTTGTATCGCTTCGGCGTGGCCGGTATAGCCGCTGCACACCTCTTTGTAGGTAGGGTTTGGCACAGTACCGCCTATATAACCCGAAACCACTTTTTCCACACCTTTCAGTTCGGTAAAAAAAGCTTCGGTACACCAAAAGCAACCGCCTGCAAAAATGGCAGTTTCCGTTTTTTTGTCATCCATTGTTGTGTCTCCTTTGTTTGCTAATTTATTATCCTTTTGCTTTTCGTATTTAAAACCCTCCAGCGGGTTGCTGTTTCCCTGGCAGGAAATGCCCACAAGGGCCAGTAATATAAGCGCAGCTTTTTTCATAGTGCTCCTTTCTTGTAAAGTTACGGTTTACGCCCAAGATGAGGGCGGCGTTTAACATATAGATACATTTCTATATACGAAATATTGTGCCAAAAGGGTTTATTTTGACATAAATAGTTTGTTTCTTTGCGTGTCTATGTAACAGTTGTATAACTATTATACAACTGCTGAAAAAGAAACCAGTCTTAATATAATGATTGAAGCGAAGAACATCCACAAATATTATGATGCGCTACACGTACTAAAAGGTGTAGACCTTACCATAACCAAAGGCGAAATTGTATCTATAGTAGGTGCATCGGGTGCGGGTAAAACCACCCTGCTGCAAATACTGGGTACGCTGGATAAGCCCGATACCGAAAACGGTTCTTCGCTTATTATTAACGGACAGGATGTATTGCAACTGAAAGACAAGGCGTTGTCTAAATTCCGCAACAGGGAGCTGGGCTTTATCTTCCAGTTCCACCAGCTGCTGCCTGAATTTACTGCGCTTGAAAACGTATGCATACCCGCTTACATAGCCGGTAAACCTAAAGGCGAAACCGAAGCCGAAGCAAAAAAACTGCTGGATTACCTTGGCCTTAGCCACCGTATAGACCACAAGCCCGGAGCGCTTTCGGGTGGTGAACAGCAGCGTGTGGCCGTGGCGCGTTCGCTAATTAACAAGCCTGCCGTAATTTTTGCCGATGAACCATCGGGCAACCTGGATACCGTTTCAGCAGAAAACCTGCATAAACTATTCTTCCAGCTACGCGATGAAATGGGGCAAACCTTTGTAATTGTTACCCACAACGAGGAACTGGCAAATATGGCCGACCGCAAGTTGGTGATGAGCGACGGGAAAATCCTGATTTAAGATTAAAGATTTCAGAATTCTGATTGAGCTTCACTCTGATGTAAAATCATCAAGAACCTGTGGCCTTTTCGCTTTCCAAAGGAAAGCCTTTGTGTCCATAGAAGTATCGCTTTTAATCAATTCATGGTTTAGTGGACTTGGTGAAAAACTTTGTGACCCTCGTGGTAAAAAATATTCACTGCTCAAATATTTGGATTATTAGGTAAGGGAAATAAAAAAGGCACCTGTATCAGATGCCTCCCGTATGCCGTTTTTAATCCTTAAATCTTCACCCATTTGTAGGTTTTACCATCTATCACTTCGGTAGTGGTATCGCCGGAATCTACCTTGGCTTTAAGTGCCTGCCAGGTAAACCCAAAATCTTTCTGGAAGTGCGGGTAATCCTTAAAGCTGTTCCAGTCACCGCCCCATTCCCAGCCGAAGCTTTTAAAGTAGTCTGTAGCTTCCATCCAGTCTGATTTTTTGTCTTTGTCGTTATCAGCCTTAATGTCCCAGCTCGCACTCTCAAAAGTACCATTGCCATCCTTATCCAGGAGCAGCACTATGTCAAAGGCCAGGCCGTAATTGTGTATGGACTGCCCTCCTTTGGCATTAGTAACTTTACCAAGCCTTTTGCCATTGTTATCATACAGCTTGGTACGTCCCTGGGCATACAGGTCGTCCTGCTCCTTATTTGTCCTTAGCGTATAAGCAAAACGCAGGCGCACGCCTTTACCAAATAGTTTGTTATTTACATGGGTATACATATCCAAAACTTCCTGCCTGATTTTGGGATGTAAGAACTTAATACGCTCGATAGTAACTGAATCCATATTGCTAAATTGTTTGGTTACGTAATAAAATTAAACAATTCATGGTAAATAAATTAGCCCTGAATTAACGTTTACCAAATTAGGCAAATACTTACAGGAAAAATATAGGTAAAACCCTATTTTTAACTAACGGGAAATTGGTTACACTACGAGAGAAGTGACTGTTATACTATTTCCACCCTTCAAATACACCAAGGCCGAATAGTGCATAATCATACTTTACAGGGTCGGCCGGGTCTAAGAGCCTAAGGTTGGTATCGAGTTCGTTAAGCGCTTTTATATCGTCCTGTTTACGGGTTATCAGGCCCAGCTTACGGGCTACATTGCCACTGTGCACATCCAGCGGGCACGATAACAATGAAGGTGATATAGAATCCCAAATACCTAAATCTACACCGGCATTGTCTTTCCGTACCATCCACCGCAGGAAAAGGTGTATGCGTTTGGCAGCGCTGTTACGCAATGGGTCTGCTATGTGTTTCTGTGTGCGTTGCTGGTGTTCTATTTCAAAAAACTTCTGTTTCAGCTGGTTTATGGCGTTGTGCAGGTAACCGTCTTTCTGGTGGTTATTAAAAACAGTTTCCAAACCACCGTGTACGGTATAAATGTGCCTTAGTCCCCTTATAAAGGTCGTAAAATCAGTACCGTTAAAGGTTCGGTGTACAAAAATTTCCAGCGGTTCAAGCTGGTGTGGCTTGTGGCTCATAATAAAGTCGTACGGGCTGTTGCCCATCATATCCATCATACGGTTGCAGTTGTTGATTACCATCTTACGGTTACCCCATGCTATGGTAGCAGCCAAAAAACCGGCAATTTCTATATCTTCTTTCAGGGTAAACAGGTGTGGGATTTGCACCGGGTCCGATGCTATAAAATTACTGTTGTTGTATTCGTAGTATTTAGTATCGAGCAGGTCTTTTAAATCTAATACATCCATAATTACCATAAGCATTTTGGCAAAAGTAATTAAAACAATTAGTCAACAAGCTATTGTTTAGATTATTGATAAATTGTAGATTTGGTAATAATTTTCGATAATGGACGATTTGAATAAAATTTTAGGACTTGGATTAAATTCCCAACTCTTCTCCACAGCTAATAGTATTAATTCTAGTGTAGCAGCAATATCAAATCCTCTAAATTATAACAACTGGATTCACAAAGAAGACAAAAATTTAGCACTCAAAGCCGTTACCGGAAGTACATTACAGATGTGGGAGTCCATTATAAAAACTTCTACTACACATGGTAGGCTATATCCTATAAATAGTATTTCTACTTGGAGTGATAAATTTCAAAAGAACAATGCATTAACAGATTTGCAGAGTATTTTAACCGCAAAAATGAATTTGCAATCACTCTTTAATAGTAATTCCAATATTCAAACATATCCATGGTCTAAAACTTCTTTAGTTAACGTAACTGAAATCGTATCCAAAACTAACTTAATTACAGATTGGCATAGACCTTTTCAGCAATGGCATACAATATTATCTACAAATTCAGTCGAGTCAAAGCTATCCAAAAATATTAAACTCACTTCAGAAATTGAACGCTTTGCAGAGAATGTTAGTACAGTATATTCACAAGTCGAGAATCTTGACGAACAAACAACAAATGAATTTGCTTTAAATATTGGTGAGATTTTAACTCATGAAATGAATGAGAATCCGCCTATTTATCTATCAGTATGGGAGTGGGTGCTGAACAAATACAATGCTGCTATGGAAAGTGCATTGTTAACAAGAGAGAAGGAAGCACTTGAAAAAATCTATACAAACTTTAAAAACATTACGTTGGTTGGAATAATTGCTGTAGTGATTGGGATTAGTGCTGCTGGCATATTAGAATCTCAAGCTGGTAATTTATTTGAATATTTAACAAGTAATGATAAAGAAATTACTACCACCTCTGTAGTTGCAAACAGCATTCCAGCTTATAACGCAAAAACAAACACTCCAAAAAGAATATATACTGAACCCGATGGTAGAACTAAAATTGTGTGCACAATACCAAAGTTCACTGATATACAGTTAGGCGAAATTGTCGGAAAATATGTTTCGATTACTTTTGTGCATGAAGGAACACTTAAAAGAGGTTGGTGCGTGAATGAAAACTTTATTTCAAAAAATTAATAATCGTTAAACAATTTGAGGCAATAACAACACTAAAAAATAACCTTCACACAAAAAAAAAACTGCAACACAGCCTGAACCGTATTGCAGTTTTAATATAAATTATTTGGTAATTACTGCCTTAGGTATACCTCTCCGCTCAGGTCGTTTTGGGCATCCTGTATGGTAAGCGTGTCTTGGTTTGCAGAATAGCGTACGTACATAATTTCGGTATCGCCGTCAAAGTTAACCTTAATCTGTGTGTCATTTTCGTTCATAGATTCCCATGTAAAGTTTTCGGTATCGTCGTAGCCTTCTTCACAGTCGGCTTCATGGTAATTGGCGTTGCCGTTACTTTTAAATTCTACAGTTGAAGTATAACAATCGTCATCGTATACATCAAGCTCATCGTCTACAGCATCATAGTCGCCATAGTACTTCCATTTGCCTACCAGCGGCGAATTTACAGAGCTTGAATCATCATCACCGCAGCTTACTACGGCCAGTGCCAGTGCAGCCATAAGTGCGGCTGCGCGAAGTTTGTTTTTCATTGGGTGTGTGTGGTATTAAATTATATAGTACAAAACAGCAAAAAAATTTCCGGCTGTGCAATAGTAACGTGGTTACGGCACATTAATTGCATATAAATTTATGCCTGTCGTATACTGCGTGCAGGCTGTTGAGTATCAAAAAAATTACGTACTTTTGCACCCTGAAATAAGCAGAGACAGACTATGTTAGACAGGTTACAGTTTATAAAACAGCGTTTTGACGAGGTATCTGACCTTGTAATAAACCCGGAAATCATTGCCGACCAAAAACGCTATGTAGCATTAAATAAAGAATATAAAGACCTAAAGGCGCTGGTAGACAAGCGTGAGGAATATATAAAAGTACTGGGCAACATGGAAGAAGCCCAGGAAATTATTTCCGATGGCAGCGATGCCGAAATGGTGGATATGGCTAAGCTTCAGCTGGATGAGGCCAAAGAAAGGCTTCCGCAGCTTGAGGAAGAAATAAAATTCATGCTGATACCTAAAGACCCTGAAGATGCCAAGAACGTAATGGTGGAGATACGTGCCGGTACCGGTGGCGACGAGGCAAGTATTTTTGCCGGAGACCTGTACAGGATGTATACCCGCTACTGCGAAAACAAAGGCTGGAGGACCAGCGTTGTAGACGTAAGCGAAGGTACTTCGGGTGGTTATAAGGAGGTTATTTTTGAAGTAAGCGGCGAAGATGTTTACGGTACCCTGAAGTTTGAAGCCGGTGTACACCGGGTACAGCGTGTACCACAAACCGAAACACAGGGACGTATACACACATCTGCAGCTACTGTAATGGTGCTTCCTGAAGCGGAAGAATTTGACGTGCACCTGGACATGAACGATGTACGTATCGACTTTTTCTGTTCATCGGGTCCCGGCGGGCAGTCGGTTAACACCACTAAATCGGCCGTACGTATGACGCACATCCCTACCGGGCTTGTAGCACAGTGCCAGGACGAAAAGTCACAACACAAGAACAAGGATAAAGCTACACAGGTACTGCGTTCGCGCCTTTACGAAATGGAACTTGCCAAAAAGCAGGAAGAAGATGCAGCCAAGCGTAGCAGCCAGGTGAGCAGCGGCGACCGTTCGGCTAAGATACGTACCTACAACTACCCTCAGGGACGTGTGACTGACCACCGTATAGGTCTTACCATTTATGACCTTGACGGTGTAATGAACGGTAGCGTACAGAAACTTATTGACGAGCTTCAGCTGGTAAACAATACCGAAAAACTGAAAGAAAGCGAAGTGTTTTAATCACTTGCTATAATATACAAAAAGCTGCCAATTGGCAGCTTTTTTTGTTTTTATCAGACACGAATTGCTCTGATTTACACAAATGGGTAATTTTATGTTGATAGCGCGGATTGAAAACCAAATGCGTGTGAGATTGCCGCGCTTCGCTCGCAATGACAGACCGGATTGGACTGGGTATACACTGCGTTTTTCACGGCCCGTCATTGCGATTTCTATGATAAAACCAAATCTTTTTGATAAGGGATTTGGTTTTTTATTACCGCAAAAACCAGATGGATTATTTTGTTTCTGATAGCATTTAAAACACTCATTTTATTCTTTCCTTCTCCTACTTTTCGGAGATAATATGTTCTTAAGTCATTATCCAGCCTAATAGCACTCATTGCTCCCAAGTGCAATACTTTTTTAATTGTTTTATCTGCCAGCATTGACACACCCGGACGCTTTCTTATTGAAGTGCCTGACTGAAAATCAAAAGGAACAACCCCGCTGTAACAGGCCATTTTTCGAGGATTTGTTATCGTAGTAAAGCCTTCCGTTTTAGACAGGAACATCCAGGATAAGACTTTACCAACCCCGGGAACCGACTTAGCCAGGGTGTGTTGTTGCTTAAGCTCTTGATCATCAGATATGATTTTCTCAATACTTGTCTCAATTGCCTTGATTTGATCTTCAATACTTTTGATTAGTTGTAAATTAAGTTTCAACAGCGGTTTATTCAGGGTTATATTCTTCATTAGTTTATAATCATGCTGCTGGCCTGATAGTTGCTTTTTCATTTTTATCCTCAAAGCCCTTTCTGTCAGCAGTACTTTGATTTTTTTAATCGCCGCTGTAGATGGCTTCCATTGAGGAGTTTCCTGCTGGTTCTTCTCTATAAAGCTACAGATTCGTAAAGCATCAATCTTGTCATTTTTACCTCGTGCAATGCCCATACTTTTTTTAAGATGTAATGGAGATATAACATAGACTTTAAAGGTAAAAGATTCCAATACTTCCAATAAAGTCCAGTTGTACCTGCCTGTGTTTTCCATGGCAATAACTACATCTCTTTGGTTATAGGGTTTAAGAAAGCTTTTAATCGCTTTCGTTTTGTTTTCAATAGTGAGGTAACTAATTGATTGTCCTTCTTTGATACAAACATCTAAAGTCTTGCTGCTAATGTCAATCCCAATAATAATGTTTTTCATAAATTTGCTTTTACAATTCTACAATGTGATTTGAGAAATTCATCATAAACTCAACTCCTTAATAATGGGCCACGAACCCTAATTTCTATCTGAGTATTTGATGAAAGGGAGGCGAAAGTCTGAATCGCGATATGGGTCATTAGCCCGGAGCGAAGCATAGTGCACTTTTGCTTCCTTTCTCAATCATAAATCTAAGTAATTTCAAAAAACAAATCTAAAGGAGCGAAGCATGGCAATCTCATAAAAACAAGTAATCCTTACCGTCACAATTAGTGTAATTCGTGGCTTCTCTCCTACCAATCCAGCTTCACTAAAGCTACTGCCTGGCGTTGAAGCGGCATCTCTAACGTATACGTGCCTTTATCAATATTTGCCTTGGCAGTGCGTATACATTTCAACTGCCCGGCAGCTTCCAGTTGGGCTATTTGTGCAGCAGTAGGATTTTGGGGCGAACCCATCTTTTTCCATACCTCATATGAGTTGCTGTTGTCTTTGTCAATAAGATAAATGTTCACGTTAGCCGCTTTGGCAGGTATATTGTTTATGGTGATGGTTACCGGGGTATCGGGTGCGGGTGCATCGGTATCGTGGTAGTTCCAGGCCATAACTGCGGCTGAATTTTCATCAAGGCTGGCAAGGCCGCCAATATCAGGGTTATCGCCCCGCACACTTTTGCTTACTATGGTTTCCAGCGGGTACATGCTGCTACCGTTTACCACTACGCGGTCGCCTTTCATCATCCCGAACATACGGAACACATTTAGCACCGGCTTATCTACGCCGTTTGTAGCCAGGTCCCGGAAGCCGTAAAACCACGGTTGGTTTTCAAACTCAAACGACCAAGACACTGCCCCAAGGAAGTTAGCCCCGGTTTGGTCGGCCAGTTGGTACTTCCGTGCAAACGAAGCCGCCGTGTAGCTGGAATACAATGTACCGTTTCGGTAAGCATTCTCAGGATTGGTAGCCATACCACATGCCGCACAGCCTTCCGGGTCAGACTCGCCTATGATAAGCGGCAACCCCTTAGTTTCCGGGTACGACATGGCTATGGTAAAACCAGTTTGAATGTCTTTCATTTGTGGGCTCATGTCCATTTGTACCACGCCGTTTATCGATTTAGGCCAACCTTTAGCATGGAACAGCAGCGCATCAAGTGGGGCGCCTTTCTTGCCCGTGGCATAGTTGGTACCGTACAGGCAGTGCTTTATAAACTCGTGTACCCACTCCTGCGACTCCTTGCCGCGTGTACCGGCTATGTTGTTCCCTCCTATTTTGGCGGTTGGTAATGCTTTCTTTACACCGTCGGCAGCATAGTCGTACAGCTTCAGGAATTCTTCACGGGTACCTTTCCAGTAGTGGCCGTTCGGTTCGTTCCAAACTTCCCAATACCAGCTCTCCACTTCCCTTTTACCGTAGCGGGCCACGCAGTGTTTTACCCACTCATATATAAGGTTGCGCCATTTATCGTAGTCTTTCGGCGGGTAGGCCCATCCGGTAATGATGTCGGTATACGGGTCGCCGGGTTTCCAGTAGTGTCGATACGGCTCCGGGTGGGTAGAAAGTGCCTGTGGCATAAACCCTATCTGTGCCAAAGGCTTCATACCGCGGATAACATAGGTATCAAAAATACTGTCTGCAATACGCCAGTTGTAGATGGGGTTACCCTTTGCATCTTCAGTATACATGTTAGTTGAGCCCCATTTAAGGGCAGCGGTGCCATCGCCGGTAACCAGCAGGCTATGGGTGCGCACATACACCGGTGTATAGCTGAGGGCGGCAATTTCGCTCAACAGCTTTTTGCCGTCTTTCATGTAGGTGTAGTTTGGCTCGTCGTAACCAAACCATGCCCAAACGGGCTTCATCTTTCCTGTTTTTTGGTTAAGGTCTACCGTGATTGTGGCTTTAGCGGCAGTAGTGCCTTGCGCAAAAAGTGTGGGTGCGGCAAAGCAGGACATAAGGCAGAGCGCAGCGCTAAGCCATCGTGCAGTAATGGTTTTCAGCATAATAAGGTGTTCTTTAAAATGAGGTTAAAACAAATTTGGTAAAAATAATTGTATAATCAACACTTATTAACCTGAAATTTTACACACTATGCAAAAAACAAAAAAGCCGCTTTGCAGCGGCACATCCTAAAAAAATATAATTTACTAATTTTTAAATCATACTGAAAAAATGCTTGGGAGCCTTTGGCGGTAAAAAATGGTGTACCGCATTCTGGATAATTTCCTCAAGCCTGCTGTAATCATGCGGCTTGGCAGCAAATCCCGATGCCAGGTTCTGCTCGGCAAAATCTACATTGTACTGGCTGCTTCCGGTGGTAAACATTACCACGTTACTGGCCCCGAACGAGCGGTTGCCACGGATAATCTTCAGCAGTGTGTAGCCGTCTATCGAGGGCATATTGATGTCCAGAAAAATAAGGCACGGCGAAGCTGAAGCCGTGGTATCCATGTAATCAATAAAACTCCTGCCGGAGGTGTATTCACTAAAAACATCTACAAAACCGGTACTTTTTATGGCTTCACGAAACAAAAGGCGGTCATCATCATCATCGTCAATCAAAATAATATGCGCATTCATGGTATGGCTGTTTTGCATTACTGATGTAAAAGTAATATTCAATATCCGGTCACTTTTTCAAAATACGGCGAGACGAATATTAGGTTCGGTGAGTGGTAATTTTCTTTCGCCAAATTGTTATCATTTTGAAGCAAAGGCAATTTTACCTCACATAACCATTGCTTTACCTCAAAAGCACAATGGAGGCTTCGGGTAACCGTTACATTCGTATTTGCTAAAATAACCACTATGCAACGCAATTATTTCTTACTGGCTGCCTTTATCCTCACAGTTTTTTCGGGTTATGCACAGCTGTGCAGCGGCAGCCTGGGCGACCCTGTAGTGAAACTCGACTTCGGTACCGGCAGTAACAGCCATGGTCCTGCGTTGGGCAGTAGTATAACCAGCTACACCTATTCCAGCGCTGATTTCCCAAATGACGGTAGCTATACAATAGAAAAAACCACCAATACCCCGAACACCTGGTGGACGACGACCGACCATACCGGTGGCGGCTACATGATGGTGGTAAACGCCAGCACATCGGTAACCGATTATTTCTATAAAAATACCGTTAGCGGCCTGTGCCCTAATACTACTTACGAATTTTCGGCATGGATAATGAACCTGCTGAAAAGCCAGGACAACAGTACTCCAAACATCACCTTTACCATAGAAAAGACCGACGGCACCATACTGGAATCGTACAATACGGGAAACATCCCTCTTGCAGGCAGCGCCTTGTGGAAACAGTTCGGATTCTATTTCCAAACTCCGGAAGGCATTGATACAGTAATCATCCGCATGCGGAACAATAAGGTAGGCGCCATGCCGGGCAATGACATAGCACTCGATGATATAGCTTTTGCACCCTGCGGCCCTACGGTTACTTCCGAGATAAACAATACCACTTCCACAAGTATGCAAATTTGCGACGGGCAAACGGCTACGTATACCCTTACGGGCGAAATTGTTACCAGCGGGGTGTATACCAACCCTGCCTACCAATGGCAGGTAAGTACCAATAACGGCACTACCTGGACGGATATATCGGGTGCCACTACAACCTCCTATACCGTAAGTGTAAGTGCAGCAGGGGTATACCTGTACCGCCTTTCTACTGCGGAAACGAGCAATATAGCATCGGCTGCGTGCCGTGTGGCAAGTAACCTGATTACCATAACCGTAAGCGACGCACCCGATGCACCTGTAGCCACCAGTACCCCTTCTGAATGCGGTAACCCTACGGGCAGCATCAGTATAACATCGCCTACCGGGGCTACCTATAGCATAGATGGTGTAAACTACCAGGCGGGCACCACCTTCAGCGCTCTTGCCGAAGGGGATTATGCCGTTACAGCAAAAAATACAACGACAGGCTGTGTATCAGCTGTAACCACAGTACACGTAAGCGTGGGCAGCGGCATACCGAATGTACCAACGGTTACAACAACTGCCCCTGCTACTTGTGCCGATGCCAACGGTACCATCACTATCACTTCTGTTGAAGCCTTTTATAGTTTTGACAATGGCATTACGTGGACAGCTTCAAACACAGCGGCAGTACCTCCCGGCGATTACCAGATAAAAGTGAAGAATGCACAGGGTTGCTCGTCTGATGCTACAGCGGTTACCTTACCTGAAGCTTCGGGCTTTCCGCCGTTGCCTACGGTGAGTGTTACCCAGCCCGATTGCATTACCCCTACCGGCACCATTACCATAACCGACAGCCAGGCTACCTACAGTTTTGATAACGGCACTACATGGCAGGCTTCCGCCACAAAAAGCAACCTGGCAGCGGGTACCTATACGGTTTTGACCAAAAACATATTGGGCTGCCTGTCTGACCCGTTTAGCATTACTATAAATCCTTACGTAAATAACGAGCCGCTACCTGTGGCCGATGCCGCGCAGACATTCTGTATATACAATAATGCTACACTGGCCGATATAACCATTACGGGGACTAATGTACAATGGTATGCTGCTGCTACAGGAGGTTCCGCATTGGTGGCCTCCACCCTATTGGCAGACAGCACTACCTATTATGCCAGCCAAACAGTAAACATTTGCGAAAGCCTCCGCATACCGGTAGCCATAACGGTGCTGAATGTAGCTGCCCCTACCGGGAATGCCGCACAACAATTCTGCACCACGCAAAACCCTACCGTAGCACTGTTGGAAGCCACAGGTACAAATGTACAATGGTACAGCACGGCAACCGGTGATATGGCACTTACAACCTATACATCACTAACCGACGGGGCTACCTACTACGCCAGCCAAACTATAAGCGGATGTGAAAGCCAGGTACGCTTTGCGGTAACGGTAAGCATCGTGTCACCGTCAATCCCGGTGAGTAATGCTTCGGATGTTGTGTGCGATGAGGGCAACGACAATACCGAAACGGTAGACCTTACAGCATACCAAACCCAGCTTACCACAGACATAAGCAGTGTGTTCCTGTATTATACTTCGGTACAGGCGGCAACACAAAAGATAATTAGCCAGCAGGTAGCATCGCCTGAGGCTTATACGCTGCTTAGCGGTACGAACATTCTGTATGTAAGGATAGAATCGTCTGATAAGTGCTACCAGGTGGTAACGCTTATACTGCAACTGGTAAATGTCCCTGTAATTACCATAGACGATACTGCGACCCTGTGCCAAAACGGTACGGTAACCGTTGATGCCGGTGCGGGTTTCGACAGTTACAGCTGGTCTACAGGGGAAACTACCCAAAGCATAACCATAGACGAAGCAGGCAGTTATTCGGTTACGGTTACCCAAAACCACGGGAGTACGGTATGTACAAGTGTGAAGGATTTTACAGTTATAGTATCAAATCCGGCTACCATAACAGGCTTTGAAGTAAGCGACTGGACGGATGAAAACAACGTGATTGAGATATATGCCACAGGTTTGGGCGACTACGAGTATTCCATAGACGGACAAAACTGGCAGGACAGCAATGTATTTATGGGACTGGAACCGGGGAGGTATCGGGCTTACGTACGTGATAAAAACGGCTGTGGCATCGTAAGCGATACTGTTTATCTGCTGAATTACCCGAAATACTTTACCCCGAACGGCGATTCGTATAACGAGACATGGCGGGTGGAATTCGGCTCGCTGGAGGCAGGATTAGTTACGGAGATATTTGACCGTTATGGTAAACTGATAACCGTATTGCAATACACCGATAGTTGGGACGGCACTTACAATGGCCGCCGTATGCCCGCCACCGATTATTGGTTTGTGGTAAAACGCACTGATGGGACCGTTCATAAAGGGCATTTCAGCCTGATGAGATAGTTATAATTTCAGATTTCAGAGGGTAGATTTCAGATTGAGTTTCATGCTGCTTTTATTTTAATGTCTCCCCGGACGTTATCCGGGGCTAATATGCGCGACCCTTGCAGGGTCGGCGGTATGGGTATGAGTGAAGCTCAATCTGAAATCTACCCTCTGAAATCTAAAATTATCTGCCTATAACCGTTTCCCTGTGCAGCCTGCCCCATTCTTCAAGGGCACACATTACATTACCCAGCGTATAGCTATGGGCCGTCCAGCGGTACTCTACCGTAGGCGGAAAGGTATCTAAAACCGTACGCTTTACCAGCTGGTTCATTTCAAGGTCCTTCAGCTCCTTGCTCAGCATTTTGTCGGTAATGCCCCCCACCTCAGCCGAAAGCTCCTTAAAGCGTTTCGGGCCGCTGCTAAGCGCTACCATTATGGGCATTTTCCATTTGCCGCTCAAGGCTTCCAATGCGTCTTTTATGGGACGCATGGATTCTTTATGGCAGCGTACAAAGGGTTCAAGGGTTATATCGGGTGTTTCCATGCTATATCTTTTTAAAGGCACTATACTAAAGGGTAGCGCTACCCAAAAGCATAGTACTATATTTTGTATAGCAAATGTAGATAAGTTTGCAATGTAATAAAAACAATAGCTAATAATTTTTTAAAACATTGTAATATGATACTTGTAACAGCATCAACCGGGCAGCTTGGTACTGCCGTTGTAAATTACCTTCTTGAAAAAGTACCTGCATCCCAAATTGCCGTTTTGGCACGTGATGCACAAAAAGCACAAGCCTTTGGTGATAAAGGCATCAGTGTTCGCATAGGCGACTATAAAAACTACGATTCGCTTGTTGCGGCTTTCCAGGGTGTAGAAAAAGTACTGCTTATATCATCTAATGATTTTGACGACCGTTTTGGCCAGCACAGGAATGCTATCGATGCCGCTAAGGAAGCAGGCGTAAAACAGGTAGCTTATACCAGCATCGAAGCTAAGGATGCGCACAATTCGGCTACGGAAATCATTGCCAAAGACCATGCCCTTACGGCAGATTACCTTAAAGCATCCGGGCTAAACTATGTACTGCTAAACGATGGCCTGTATGCTGATGTGGTACCAATGTTTGTAGGCGAAAAAGTACTGGAAACAGGTATCTTTTTCCCTGCGGGAGATGGTAAAGTACCTTTTGCAACCCGCAAAGACATGGCGCTTGCAGCCGCTACGGTACTTACTACCGAAGGCCATAACAATAAAGAATACGCCATAGCAGGCAATGAAGAATATTCGTTTGCCGATGTAGCCGCCTACCTTTCTGAAATCTCAGGTAAGGAAGTAAGCTATGTAAGCCCGGATGAAGATACCTACAAGCAAGTGCTTACAGATGCAGGTGTACCTGATATTTTTGTGTGGATGTTGAGCGTATTTGCCAAGTCGGTTAAAGAGCATGAATACGAAACCGGAAAGTCTGACCTTGAAGCGCTTATCGGAAGGAAACCTACGGCATTAAAAGACTATTTAACCGGGGTTTACGGAAAATAATCAGCCGCAGTTTACAGTCACAGTAAACAGTTGAGCCACGGATTACAACTATAGGGTTACAAATTAATTTGTGCCAATTAGTGTAATTCGTGGCTTTTATTTTTACCAAACTTTCGGTACAGTATATACTTTGGCCCGCCCATAACCTGGCTGCTGTAAATACCGGTATGCCCCGAAAACAGGTACGCCACCGCACACGCTATGGCAAGGTATCCACCGGCTTCAGCACCGAAAAGCTCTATACCCATAATTGTACAGGCTATAGGTGTATTGGTAGCACCCGAAAATACGGCAACAAATCCCATTCCCGCCAGTAATGCCAGCGGTAATGGTACTACCATAAAGAGTGCACTGCCCAGCGTAGCGCCTATGAAAAATAGCGGGGTAACTTCGCCGCCTTTAAAGCCTGCTCCAAGCGTAAAGGTGGTAAGCAGTAACTTCAGTAGGAAGGCATAAGGAGGCTCGCTTACGCTGAATGATTCCACTATAGTAGGTACTCCAAGCCCTACATATTTTGTAGTACCCAGCGCCCACACGGCAAGGGCTATAACCACCCCACCCACTACAGGACGCAGCGGAGGGTAGCTGATGTATTTCTTAAACTGATTGCTAAAGAAATGTACAGCCTTACTGAACAGCAACGCCGCCAACCCAAACAATACGCCACACAGCAACGTATACAACAATCCTTCAGCAGTAATATCAGGGACTGAGGGTATGCTGTAATGTGTATGTCCAATGTTCCAAAATTCGCAGGACCAGTCAGCTATATACGCCACGGCAAGGCTGGGTAGCAAGGCATGGTAACGCACACGGCCTATCATCATTACCTCAACGGCAAATACGGCACCGGCCAGCGGCGTACCGAATACCGAGGCAAAACCCGCACTGATACCCATAATCAGCACCACCTTACGGTCAATATCTTCCAGACGAAACCACTTGGTAAAACGGTCGGCAATAGCACCGCCCATCTGCACCGCAGTACCTTCGCGCCCCGCCGAACCACCAAAAAGGTGCGTAGCCAGAGTGCCAAAAAGCACCAGTGGCGCCATACGGAACGGGATGATCTTTTTAGGCGAATGCATTTCTTCCAGCAGCAGGTTATTCCCCTTCACTACACTTTCGCCAAAATAATGGTAGGTAAGACCAATGATAAATCCGCCCAACGGTAGCAGGGCGATGAGCCAAAGGTGGCTTTCCCTGTAATCGGTAACCCTGTTAAGCGACCACAGAAAAAATGCAGAAGCGCAACCCACAAGCACACCTATAGGCACAGCAAGCAGCAGCCATTTACAAAAAGAAATCAGGAAATGTTTTACAGGAGTATTGGCAATGTTTTGTTGTTCTTTCATTATGTCTGGTTTACTAAAATACATCTACAGCGGCATAAGCCGGTTAAGTAGACGTCATCAGCTTTTTAGGGCGGTTCGGGGCAGACATCATTGCCGTATAGCAAATATATGGATTTTTTGGTTTGTGGATACATCTCATTTTTTGCTTAAATTGCATAAAAAGAAATACCATGAACCGTACCCTTTTCACCACTTTTATCGCTTTAGGATTGCTTACCGCTTCGTGCAAAAAAGAAAAACAGGAAATCCCTGCACCTGATAAGCAGATTACCAAAGCCGAATGGTTATTGGGACGTTGGGAAAACCCATCTAAAGACGGGCTGTATGAGGAAACGTGGGTAAAAGCAAATGACTCGGTATTAAAGGGAGCAAGCTATTACATTTCGGGTAAAGACACCCTGTTTGCTGAAACGGTAGTGCTGGATGATACGGCAGGGAAAATGGCCTACACCGTTACCGTACCCGGACAAAATAACGAACAGCCCGTACGCTTTGACCTGACAAAAATTACCGATACCGAAATGGTATTTGAAAACCCTAAACACGATTACCCTAATAAGATTGTGTACACACAGGTGAAGCCCGATTCACTTGTTGCGGTTATCTACGGTACACAAAAGGGTAAGCCTGCAAGCGAAACCTTCCCGATGAAAAAGGTGAAGTAATAATCGGTATTCTCATCTTCAGCATTGCATTATTTTTTTGAATACATTAGCACTTTATTTGTGACCATGCAACTGATTACCGACCTTGATTTTAAAAAGAAGGATTATACCGACAACCCGCTTGCCAAAGCAGAATACGACAGCTGTACCTTTACGGGATGCAACTTTGAGAATGCCAACCTCAGCGGTATTGTATTCAGCCATTGCACGTTTGTAAGCTGTAATATGGGCAATGCCCACATAGGCGGAAGCGCTTTTAAGGAATGTGAGTTTAAGGAGTGTAAGCTGCTGGGGCTCAACTTCAGCGGATGCGACCTGTTTTTATTCAGTGTGAGTTTTGACCACTGCCTTATGGACCTTGCATCGTTTTACAAAATGAAGCTAAAAGGCACAAAGTTCATTCATTGCGACCTTTCAGAAGCCGATTTTACCGAAGCCGACCTTACCGGGGCCTGCTTCGCCGAATGCGACCTCGAAAACGCTGTGTTCGACCGTACCGTACTGGAAAAGGCCGACCTGCGCAGCGCCTATAACTTTGCCATTTGCCCCGAAAGCAACCATATTAAAAAAGCCCGTTTCAGCCGCGATAATATAGACGGCCTGCTGCATAAGTACAAGATAGATATAGAGTAGCCTGCTTTTTTAAGGCGAAATGCAATACCTTTGCGGCGTAATTTTACCCAACAGAAAATGCGCTCTAAATACTACGCCGCAGCCATAACCGCCTTCGCTATCTGGGGCATGTTTAGCTTTGTGCTGCGCCCACTACACGATTATCCGTCTCAGGACATACTGTTTTTCCGCATATTTACCTGTGTAGCCCTGATGCTGCCACTAAACCTGCTCTTCCGCAGGAAACCCCTTGCAGATACGCTTCAGTATTTCAGGTCGATGGAAAAAAGAGAGCAGAGAAATATACTATGGCTTACACTCATCAGCTCGATGATGCTGGTGGCCAACTGGTTTACCTTTATCTTCGTAATGAACCACATCAGCGTAAAGGCTGCATCACTGGCCTATATGCTATGCCCCATACTCACCACTGTACTGGCGTATTTTATACTGCGCGAAAAATTGGGTAAAATACAGTGGGGCGCCGTGCTGATTAGCGTTGCAGGTTGCGCACTGCTGTCTGTAGGCAGTTATGCCGATTTGTTTTACAGCCTGCTTGTGGCGGGTTCGTATGCGCTATACCTTGTATTACAAAAGAAATTTGCCGGTTTTGACAGGTTTGTGTTGCTCAGCGTACAGATTACCCTTACGGGTATTATGCTGCTGCCTTTCTATTTTATATACAGTGGCAACGTACCACAGGAACCCAAGTTCTATGGCTACATAAGCCTGATTGCTGTAGGTTTTACAATCATCCCGATGTTCCTGAACCTGTTTGCACTAAAGGGCATCAAATCCTCTACACTGGGTATACTTATGTACCTGAACCCACTTATCGGTTTCGGGCTTTCCGCATTTTATTATAATGAAGCCATTACCCCCATACAATTGGTTTCGTATGCGCTTATCGTGGTTTCCATAATCATTTTTAATGTGGGGAATTATTCCGTAAACAAGGCTTAATTGGAACACAGATGACACAGATACTGCGTAATCACTGATTTTCACGGATTTTTTTGCTGAGTGAAGCTGCTCCCTCTCCATTGGAGAGGGTTGGGGTGAGGCTATAAAAGAGAAAACCCTGCCTTGAGAGAGCAGGGTTTTCAAAAAAACCAACCAACCAATTATTAACCTTCTAAGGCCAATATTATTTTTGATGCCCGCCACCCATCATGGCAGGGTCTATTTGTATTTGTAATCCCTGTGCTATACCCAGGCCAAGGCTTATGTCTGCCCTGAACCAGTGGCACAGCTGACGGTTTATAATCTCGTTTCGTTTAGGGCCGGCAATACCGCTCATGGCACCTACTATATTGTGTATTGTATTGCGCTTCGCCTCGTCATCCATCAGCCTGAACAGGTTACCCGGCTGGGTGTAGTGGTCGTTTTCACCCTCAGCATTGCGGTCGTACCAGTCCGCCACCAGGCTATCCAGTTCCCATGCAGGCTCCTTATAGCTTTGGTCTACAACCACATTGTCAAGGCTGTTCGGGAAATAGTTTGGCGTACTGCCACCATTACCATCAACCCTCATCTGTCCGTCGCGCTGGTAGTTACGCACTGCAAACGGGCAACGGTTTACCGGTATCTGCTCGTAGTTAGCCCCCAGGCGGTAACGGTGTGCATCGGGGTAGCTCAGCAGCCTGCCTTGCAGCATTTTATCAGGGCTGTAACCTATACCGTCTATAACGTGCGCCGGTGCAAAAGCCGACTGTTCTACATCGGCAAAGTAATTGTCCGGGTTGCGGTTCAGTTCTATTTCGCCTACATCAATCAGCGGATAATCGGCATGCGGCCACACCTTGGTAAGGTCAAACGGATTGATGTGGTACGTTTTAGACTCTGCTTCAGTCATCACCTGTATTTTTAGGTGCCACTTAGGGAAGTTGCCGTTTTCTATATGTTCGAACAAATCGCGCTGTGCAAAGTCCATGTCTTTCGACTTCATTTCGGCTGCTTCGGCATCATTAAAATTCTTAATGCCCTGTGCAGTTAAAAAATGGAACTTCACATAAAACCTTTCATTGTCTTTATTGATAAAGCTGAACGTATGGCTGCCAAAACCGTGCATGTGGCGGTAGCCGTACGGTGTACCCCTGTCGCTCATCAGGATAATTACCTGGTGCAGGCTTTCGGGGTTAAGCGACCAGAAGTCCCACATCATGGTGGGCGACTTCAGGTTCGTCTGCGGGTCGCGTTTCTGCGTATGGATAAAGTCGCTAAACTTCTTAGGGTCTTTTATAAAAAATACAGGAGTGTTATTTCCTACAAGGTCCCAGTTACCGTCTTCAGTATAAAACTTTAGGGCAAACCCACGCGGGTCGCGCTCACTGTCTGCCGAACCTTTTTCGCCACCTACCGTACTAAAGCGAAGGAACATAGGTGTCTGCTTACCAACTTCGCCAAATATCTTAGCACGTGTATACTTTGTAATATCATGTGTAACAGTAAATGTACCGTAAGCTCCCGAACCTTTGGCGTGTACCACCCTTTCCGGGATGCGCTCACGGTTAAAGTGCGCCATTTTTTCGTGCAGGATATAGTCCTGTAACAGTATGGGGCCGCGCGGGCCTACGGTTTGGGAGTCCTCATGTTCTGTGTAAGGCCTGCCCGATGCTGTAGTAAGTTTTTGTTGTGACATAATGTATACGATTGATTCATTGTTATTAAACCTATGCAAATCTAAACACCAATAGATTTTGATTATTCAAACTACCATTGATTATAGCTATAACACCATTGCCAAACCTCTTACCAATTTACTAAAATATTAACAGACAACAACTAAGCGTCAATACAAAATTTCAAAAGAACGACATATCGTGAATTCACATGTCAAAGTAACGCTATACTCCATTAATGTAATGGGGTAAATGCGGAGTATGGCAAATTTTATGAGGTAAAGCCCCACGTTGAGGTACGGTTTTTGGTTTACCTTTGAAAATACAAATTATAATTATGAAAAAGATACTGTTACCGGCCCTGCTTATTGTGGCTGTTTCGGGCACAACCCACGCACAGGTAAAAGATTTGCTTAAAAAAGCCAAGGAAAAAGTAAGCACTGCCACCGGCACCTCATCGCTTAGCAATACCGATATTGCATCGGCACTTAAAGAAGCGCTGAACAAAGGCGTGAGTGAGCAGGTAACCAAGCTTACCGCTGTAGACGGTTTCTATAAAAACCAGGCAGTAAAGATTTTAATGCCCGAAGAACTGCAAATGGTTGACAAAAAACTGCGCCAGATAGGTATGGGCAGCCTAGCCGATGAGGGCATAAAACTGCTTAACCGCGCTGCCGAAGATGCCGTGAAGGAATCGACGCCGATATTTGTAAATGCCATAACAAACATGTCGTTTACCGATGCCAAGAACATACTTATGGGTGCCGATAACTCGGCTACCACCTATCTGCAAAACACCACCACTACCCCACTGTACGGAAAATTCAGCCCGGTAGTAAAGAACTCGCTTGATGAGGTGGGCGCTACAGAGGTTTGGAAAAAAATTATTACCAAATACAACAGCCTTCCGCTGGTAACCAAGGTAAACCCGGATCTTACCGACTATACCACAAACAAGGCGCTTGAAGGTGTTTTTAAAATGATAGCCGTAGAGGAAAAAGACATACGAAACAATCTAAATTCACGTACAAGCGACCTGCTTAAAAAGGTTTTTGCCCTGCAGGATAGTAAATAAACAGTGTTATAATTGCTCTTGCATTTCGAGCGTAATGCAATGAAGCCGAGAAATCTCAAAATATTAAAAACGAGATTTCTCGACTCCGCTAAAGCTTCGCTCGAAATGGAAAGGCTTTATGTTTTTAAAAGGTTCCGGTAATCCCAACGGTATTATACCCGGCCTGGAAGTTCCATGATATTTTTTTGCGGTGTGGGTCGGCCAGCCTGTCCTGCGCATAGCGGCCGTTCAGTTTCAGGTAACGGTCGGCAGATTCCACACAAATAATACTCAAACCCGCACCTATAGCTACATCACTAATCCAGTGGGCATTGTCCCACATACGCGATACCGGCGTAAGTAACCCTACACTTAGTACGCCTGCTTTAGCCCACGGATTGCTAAATTGTTTAGATATAGCATACACCACAGTAGTAGAAAGTATGGTATGCCCTGATGGGAATGAATGGTACCCCTCACCCTTATCAAACGGTTTAAAAGACAGGTTGCCCTCATTAACACCCGGACGTGCACGGCCTGTAGCTTTTTTTAATATGGTTTGCATAACACCTGCTGTGGTAGCAGCCGAAATGATTAACACACTGGTACGCCTTATGTTTTCATTTTTGGTAATCAGCCCGGTAGCAAACACCCCGAGGCTGAAGGTATAGTTGTATTGTGGCTTACCCATGTACCAGCCTGCCTTGTGCCAACCTGAAGGCACCCGTTCGCCCTGCTCCCTGAAATAATGCGCCACATCTTCATCGGCCAATAGCAAAAGCCCTGAGCCGCCTATGAATGCACCGGCGGTAATAAAATCACCTTTATCCCATCGGCCCGGTCCGGTAGCGGTAAATAGTATACTGTGGTAAATACTACCCATATCGTACGCAAAACGGTGCCCGAAGTTTCCGTTTTCAGGCGCTTCGGTTATGGTGTCGGTAACAATGGTTGTGGCAGTAACAGCGGTACTGTCTGTAGCTACCTGTGCGCGTACAGGTGAAAGCACAGTACCAAAAAACAAAGCCATAACTATGGCATACATCAGGTTTATTTTCATGGGTAGGAGCAGTTTATGGTTTCGCTTACGCAAAGATAATATAATGGTTACTGCCCCGGCATTGATCAAGAACAATATTTTGGCAGAAATTTATCACAATCTTTATGCATTTGTATTGTAAAAAGCCTTTCTTTTATGGTACAAAAATACACCGGAATGAAAAAACTCATTATACCTGTAGCCGCATTGTGCCTTACCCTTTCGGGCTGTGCTGAATTACAACAGGTGGCCCAGCAGCTGCCACAAAGCGTGGGCGTTACCAATGCTGATATTGCCTCAGGCTTGCGCGAGGCTTTAGACAAAGGCATAGAAAAACAAGTAAGCAAACTTACCGCTACCGACGGTTTTTATAAAAACCAGCTGGTGAAAATCCTGTTGCCCGAAGAATTACAAAAAGTAGACAGTGGCCTGCGTAAGGTAGGCCTGGGCAGCCTTGCTGATGAAGGCCTGAAAATGCTGAACCGCGCCGCTGAAGATGCTGTAAAGGAAGCCACGCCTATATTTGTATCGGCAGTAAAGAACATAACTTTTAATGATGCCCGCAATATACTGTTAGGTAATGACAGTTCGGCTACCACCTATCTGCAAAATTCGACCACGACGCAACTGTATGCCAAGTTTAACCCGGTGATAAAATCATCGTTCGGTAAAGTAGGTGCCGATAAAGTCTGGGCAAATATCATTACAAAATATAACGCCCTGCCCCTGGTGAAAAAGGTAAACCCCGACCTTACAGATTACACGACAAATAAAGCACTGGAAGGTGTATTTAAAATGATAGCCGTAGAAGAGAAGGAAATACGTACTAATATTTCGGCACGTACCTCTACGCTGCTGCAACGTGTTTTTGCACTTCAGGACAATAAAAGTTAAACATTTGTATTACAACAACATATAACATAACCTTAACATATTTTCCGCAGCTTTTTAAGTAATTTGCGGTTTAATAAAATGGTTTTCTCACATTTGGTTAGGGTTAGTTAGAAAAATGCCGCTTCTGTAAAGTCGCGGCATTTTTTATGTTTACATAGCACATTTACAATCTGCTTTGGGTTGACAGAATGTATATTACGAAATCTTCATCAGGACAATGATTTTTTCACATTTTTTTTATCAAATAATATTTTGATAATTGCTGTACTTTATTACATTTGTTAAAAAATTGTGCAGGATGAAAAAGTCGCTTATTGCCTTGTGCTTGTTGACTTATGCGGTAGGATTCAGCCAGGAATGGTATACCACGCTCGATGCTGCAAAGAAAGAAGCAGCGGCCACCAACAAAAAAATTCTACTTGTTTTCTCGGGCCCCGGGTGGTGCGCCAATTGCATGCGCCTTGACGAACTGTTGTGGGCCAGCGATGCCTTTAAGGCCGAAGCCGAAAAGAAATGGGTACTACTCCGTGCGGACTTCCCGCAGAAGAAAGGCATGCCCGAACCTTTTAACGTGAATGCCGAAAATGTAATCCTCGCAGAAAAGTACAACCGCGACGGGTTCTTTCCGTTTGTAGTGCTGTTGGATAAAAACGGCGCCAAGTTGGACAAGCAGGGCTATGAAGACCTGGACACCGCCGAGGAGTATGTATCGCTGCTGGATAAAATGGGGAGGTAAGATACCCTAAACACCTACACCGGCTCAGTAGTCCGTTCCTGTAATTCCTTAAAATACCCAAACGCCTTAATGATACGGCTGCCGTACCAGCTGAACATTTCGCCATCGGCAAAAACGGTCTTGGCATGGTGGGTAAAGCGGCCCAACTCAAATGCATCTTCATCCTTAAACGGATAGGGTTCACTTGGCAGGAAAATAACCTCAGGATCGCCTTGTATGCGCATTTTCTGTGCTATTACTTCGGGGTAGCGTTCCTCACGGGCTTCATAGATATTGCTAAAATGGTTTAGTTTCAGCATTTCGTCTATAAACGTACCGTTACCGGCTGCCATATACGGGTCTTTCCATATAAAATATGCGGAACGCTGCCACGGCCTGCCCTCCATAAATCTGGCAAAATCGGCACGGCCAAATACTATCTTGTCTATTAATTGCTGTGCCTGCGTGCGTACTGAAAACAGTTTGCCAAACTCGGCAATCACATGCAGGGTATCATCTATCGAATTGATGTCCGTAACATACACCGGGGCTATGCCTTGCAGGGTTTCCACAATCTCCCGGGTATTCTCCTCCTTATTAGCAATGATGATGTCCGGCTGCAACAGGCGGATCTTTTCCGTTTGTACCTTTTTGGTACCGCCTATTTTTTCTTTGGTAGATTTCAGGTGGTATGGGTGTACACAGAATTTGGTAATGCCTACAATGCGGTCTTCCAGCCCCAAATCAAACAACAGTTCTGTAAGCGACGGCACAAGCGATATGATGCGCACAGGCGGTTTTTCAAGAGCTATGGAATTACCCAGTTGATCAACGTATGTTTTCATAATTTGTTCCAAATTTAGCTTCGTTCAGATCATCCTGTCGAATCCATGTCAGGTTTAAAGTTTCTTGTATCCATTTGAGTTTGGTCCATACACAACTGTAAAAAAACCTGAAACTTGAAACCTGAAACAAAATTAAAGATTGTATTTAAGCGCTTTCAGCCTTGAAGATACCAGTATCTGTTCCATTTCCTGCTGCATGGCCAGTGCTTCTGTACGGGCTTTTTCAGCAAAATCTTCCCCTGTAGAGGCATAGATAATACCACGCGATGAGTTAACCAAAAGCCCCACCTTATCGTTCATACCGTACTTGCATACATCTTGCAGGCTACCGCCCTGCGCGCCCACACCGGGCACCAGGATAAAGCTGTCAGGGATTATCTGGCGTATTGAGGTAAAGTATTCAGCTTTGGTGGCGCCTACCACATACATAAGGTTCCGGCTGTTTTTCCAGGTTTTGCTGGTTTCCAGCACTGTTTTATACAGTTCCTTACCACCGGCATCTTTCGTCTGAAAGTCGAAAGCACCTTCATTACTGGTAAGTGCGAGCAGTATGGTAAACTTATCCTCTACCGCAAGGAATGGCTCCACGCTGTCCTTACCCATATACGGGGCCACGGTAATGCTGTCAAAATCCATATCCTGAAGGAAAGCCTTGGCATACATGGCACTGGTGTTGCCTATATCGCCGCGTTTTGCATCGGCTATGGTGAATATCTCAGGATGTTTCTCATTGATGTAGGCAATGGTCTTTTCAAGGGCCTGCCAGCCTTTAAGTCCGTACGCTTCAAAGAAAGCGGTGTTCGGCTTGTAAGCCACACACAGGTCGTGTGTTACATCAATGATAGCCTTGCAAAATTCGAAGATAGGGTCTTCGGTTTCCAGCAGGTGCGGCGGGATTTTGGTCAGGTCCACATCGAGTCCTACACTCAGGAACGATTTCTTTGCAAGAATTTGAGAATAAAGTTGTTCAGTAGTCATGTTGTTTGTGTTGCAGTTACGGATGCAAAAGTACGCTTTAGATTAGAAGATTGAAAGATTTAAAGATTCAAAAATTTCGAATAACCAAATAACCGCATCACCGAACTACCACATTCTCTCTACCCCAGCCATTCCTTAAAGTCGTTCACCCGTTCGCGGCTAACGATTACTTCGTCATCCTTATACGTAGGCAGCACCACCTTCAGGCGGCTGTTAGTATATACCAGTATGTCCTTTATAGCATTAACCGATACGATAAACTTACGGCTTACGCGGTAAAACTGTTTAGGGTCGAGTTCTGTTTCCAGTTGTTCCAAAGTATTTTCCAGCAGGTAATCGCGTCCGTCTGTAGTATGAGCGTAGGTACCTTTATTTTCGCTGTAAAAGCACTCAATATCTTCCACATTAATCATCTTAAGGTGCTGCCCCATTTTTATGGTAAAGCGTTTTTTATACACCTTTTCGGCAGTACCGCCGGCCAGCATGCGCTTTATCTGGTCAAAGTCCAGCGACACAGGTTCCTGTTTCGGCAGGCGCTCCTTGTATTTATTTACAGCCGTTTCCAGGTCGTCTTCGTCTATGGGTTTCAACAGATAATCAATACTGTTCAGTTTAAAGGCACGCAGGGCATACTCGTCATAGGCCGTGGTAAATATCACCGCACTGGTTATGGGCATGGCTTCAAATATCTCAAACGAAAGCCCGTCGCTAAGCTGTATGTCCAGGAAAATCAGGTCGGGTTGCGGGTTACTGCCGAACCATTCCAACGATTCCTCTACCGAGTGCAGCATGGTGGTGGCTTCCAGACCGAATTTGGCAAGCTTGCGTTGCAGCAGGCGCGCTGCGGGTTTTTCGTCTTCGATGATGATTACGTTCATTGTCTGTGGGTTTTGTTTGGATACCGCAATCTAAAATTTTTATTTGAATTGTGGAAACCGGAATGCAGGTACAAAAAATGCCCCTGCATAATTACAGGGGCATCCTATTATTTTATTAGAAACCTACAAGTTCTTGGAGGTTTAATCTCAATATTAAAGTTACCCTTTAACCGGGATATTACTTAAAATTTCCAATACAAATTTCCAGTATTTCTGTGCCGATGCTATGCCGGCGCGCTCATCGGGGCTGTGTGCACCTTTGATTGTAGGACCAAACGAAATCATGTCCATATCAGGGTAATTCGTGCCCAAAATACCGCACTCAAGCCCGGCATGGCAGGCCACCACGTGCGGCTCAGTACCGTTTTGTTTGGTATAAATATCTTTCAGCACTTCCAGTATAGGCGAGTTTACATTTGGTGTCCAGCCCGGGTACGAACCGCCAAAGGTAACCTCACAACCGGTAAGCTCAAACGCGCTACGCAGGGCATTAGCCAGGTCAAACTTACTTGTCTCTACCGACGAACGGGTAAGGCAACCCACATACACGCTACCGTCTTTTACAATAACGCGGGCTATGTTGTTACTGGTTTCTACCAGGTCTTCCATATCGGCGCTCATGCGGTATACGCCATTGTGCGCGGCATAAACAGCACGCAGCAGGCCTTCCTGTACACCAAGGTTCATAACACTTGCAGGCAGCTCATCAGCCTTTTCTATAAGGATTTGCAGGTTAGGCTCGGTAGTTTTAAACTCGGCCTTAATATCGGCAATGATTTCCTGCATATCCAGCTGGAAAGCACCGTCAAAAATATCGCTTACAATTACTTTGGCAAAGCTCTCACGCGGGATTGCATTGCGCAGGCTGCCACCGTTTATCTCAGCCACCTGAAGCCCCCAGTTTTCAAAACCGTCAAACAGCAGGCGGTTCATTATCTTATTGGCATTGCCCAGCCCTTTATGGATATCCATACCGCTGTGGCCACCGTTTAAGCCTTTTACCGTAATATTATACGCCAGCGAATTTTCAGGTACTTCCTCCGCTTCATATCCGCGTTCGGCAGTAACATCTACCCCACCCGCACAGCCGATGTCTATTTCATCGTCTTCTTCGGTATCAAGGTTCAGCAGTATTTCACCGTTTAGCAGTCCGCCTTTAAGGCCAAGTGCCCCCGTCATACCGGTTTCCTCGTCTATGGTAAACAGCGCTTCAATAGCAGGGTGTGGTATATCGGTGCTTTCAAGGACAGCCATAATGGTAGCTACGCCAAGGCCGTTATCGGCGCCAAGTGTGGTGCCTTTAGCACGTACCCAGTCGCCATCCACATACATATCTATTCCCTGCGTATCAAAATCAAAAACCGTATCGGCATTCTTTTGGTGTACCATATCCAGGTGGCTCTGCATCACTATTGTTTTGCGGTTTTCCATTCCCGGGGTGGCAGGCTTTTTAATGATTACATTGCCTACTTCGTCCTCAGTGGTTTCAAGGCCCAGTTTCTGGCCGAAATCTTTCATAAAGGCGATAACGCGTTCCTCTTTTTTTGACGCACGCGGCACGGCATTCAGGTCGGCAAACTTATTCCAGAGCGCTTTTGGCTCCAGGTTGCGTATTTCGTTACTCATATTATGTTCGTTGTTTGTTGTCCATTGTTAAATGCTTTGCAAAGGTAGGGGTTAAAAACTTCTGTTGATTAGCCTTAAATAAAAATACTCTTTATATTTACTCAACCATTTTTCAAAATCCATGAACCGTACAAAACTGCTCGCTATATTATTTCCCGTACAGATTATTATCGTAAACATACTTTCGTTCTTCCCTGAATTTGTAGAGAAGTATTATAGCAACGGCATTTTTCCGTACATCAGCAGTTTTGAGCGTATACTCCTGGGGTGGATTGGTTTTTCAGTAGGCGACATTATGTATGCCGTACTCATAATCCTTGCCCTGCGCTGGCTCTGGAAAACCCGTAAAACCTGGCGAAAGCAATACAAAACCAACCTGCTGCGTATAGCCGCCTGCCTGTCGGTAGTGTATTTTGCCTTTACCCTGCTTTGGGCGCTAAACTACAGGCGTATGCCGCTTTACAAGAAAATGGGCATCGAAAAAGAATATACCCAGGCCGAACTTATCGATTTTACCCAAAGGCTTATTACCAAAACCAATGCCCTGCACCTGCAAATAACCCATAGCGATACTGTAAAAGTAATAATGCCCTACACCGTAAGCGAAATATACGACCGTTCGCCACAGGCTTATGCCAAACTCTCCAAGGCATTCCCCTACTTTACGTATGAACACCAGAGCATTAAATCGTCGCTTATGAGTGTACCGCAGTCGTATATGGGCTTTGGTGGCTACCTGAACCCGTTTACTAACGAAGCCCAGGTGAATATTAAAATTCCTTTGTACAACTTCCCTACTACCACCTGCCACGAAATGAGCCACCAGATAGGCTATGCCAACGAAAGCGAGGCCAACTTCATAGGGTTTATGGCCAGTACCTACAGCGATGATGTTTATTTTAAATACTCGGGGTACACCTTTGCGCTACGGTATTGCCTGGGTAATATTGCCAAATTTGACGAGGCTAAGGCCAAAAGCATTGCTAAGGGGATAAACAAAGGCATCCGTAAAAACTTTAAAGAGAGTAAAGATTTCAGTAAAAAATACGAATCGTTTATAGAGGATATTTTTGAATACATATACGACAACTACCTGAAAGCTAATGAGCAGAAAGACGGCATGGAAACCTACAGCAAGTTTACCGGCCTACTTATTAATTACTACAAGGATAAAGAATTGTAACACCTACTGTAACATTTTAACCTTAAAGCATACCTATACGGCATGAGTGCAAACGCAGAAAAGGAATTTGTAAAACAGCTCCAGGAAAACCAGAACCTGATACACAAGGTGTGCAGGCTCTATACCAACGATGAGGATGCCCACAAAGACCTTTTCCAGGAGATAACCATACAGCTCTGGAAAGCTTACCCACAGTTTAGGGGCGATGCAAAATTTACCACATGGGCCTACCGGGTAGCCCTTAATACCGCCATTACCCTATACCGCAAAAAAGGCCGCAGCATTAATACCATAGAGTTTGACTCCAAGCTGCACCGGGTAAACCAGGAAGAATACAACTACGAGGAAGAGGAACACATAAAACAGCTTTACCAAGCCGTGCACCAGCTGAACGATATAGAAAAAGCACTGGTGTTTATGTACCTTGAAGATAAAGACTATACAGAAATAGCCGAAACACTTGGCATAAGCGAAGTGAATGCGCGTGTGAAGATGAACAGGATTAAAGGCAAACTGAAAAAACTATTAAACCCCTAAAAAAGAATATGGACGAACTGGATAAACTAAAAAGCCACTGGCAGAAAAATGAGGAAACCTTCCCGAAGGTTTCTGAGGGCGATATCTATGCCATGCTGCACAAGCGCTCGTCTTCCATTGTAAAATGGATACTCATTATCAGCGTACTGGAGTTTGCGTTTTGGGGGCTTTTATCGCTGGCCAATTCAGTATTTGGTATAGCAGATTACGGCAGCCTGCCGGGCTTTATTTATATATTAGAAGACATTAACTACGTTGTAGTAATCACGTTTATAGTATTGTTCTACTTTAACTACCGGAAAATATCTGCCGAAAAACCGGTTAAAGGGCTACTGAACAATATTATCCGGGTAAAGCGCATTGTTACGGCTTATGTTATTTATAACATTGGTATGATTACTGTTAGCATGTTGTGCGGGGTAATGTTATTCAACAAGCAAAATGCAGACGATACTTTAGATGCCAATATCTTAATGGCCATTACCATAGTTACGCTACTTATACTTATTGGTTTCATCGGCCTTATGTACTACCTGCTGTACGGAAGGCTGCTTAAGAAACTAAACAAAAACTACCGCGAACTGAAAAAAATGACCGGCCTATGAGAAAGTTATTCATCGTTATACTTGGGTTTTGTTCCCTGTTTGGCTACAGCCAAAAACTGGAAAATTCACTTGTCTGGAAAATATCGGGCAACGGCCTTAAAGAGCCTTCGTACCTTTTCGGCACCATACACATCACCTGCGATGCCACACTGGATCCGCGTGTTGTAAATGCCCTGAAAGCCACCAAACAGCTGTTCCTGGAAATAAACATGGACGACCCTGCCCTCCAAGCCAAGATGATGCAGGGGGTAATGATGAAAAACGGCCAGAAGATGAGTACACTTGCCAGCGCCGAAGACTTTAAGCTGGTTAGTGATTTCCTGAATACCAACCTGGGTATGCCTGCCACACTGCTGGACAGTTTTAAGCCCGGCCTTATAGCCATGATGATGGCCCCGAAAATGATGGACTGCCCGGCAGAATCTATAGAAATGGAGCTGATGAGCGCCACTAAAGAACAGAACGAACAGGTTTTCGGGCTGGAAACGGTAGAAAAACAGATGGCTATTTTTGATGCTATCCCGTATGAGGAGCAGATGAAAGAGCTGGTAGATATGGCTAAGGAAGGCCTTGAAAAACAAAAAGAAGAAGGTAAAAAACTGGATGCCCTGTACCGCAGCCAGGACCTGAAAGCCATAGCCGATTTTATGGATGCCGAAGACAACCAGATGTATGGCGACCATGCCGATGTACTGCTTACCGAGCGCAACCAGAGCTGGATACCAAAAATAGAGGAAGCTGCCAAAGCCACCCCTACCCTTTTTGCTGTAGGTGCCGCGCACCTCGGCGGTGAAAACGGCGTGATACTGTTACTGCGCAAAAAAGGTTATAAGGTAGAGGCTGTTAAATAAAACATTTCATCAATGTAATATATCCCGAATAATGCCCTGAGGGCAACCGAATATCAATCATCATCATCAATCAAAAGAACCAAACCAGTTATGAAAAACCTGTTACGCTGTGCAGTGCTGCTCGGCTCTGTTACTGCATTCTCCCAGGAAACCGTAAAAGACAGCATTAAAGAAACCGAACTGAAACAAACCGAGCTACAGGAAGTTGTAGTAGAAAAAAAGAAAAAGGCCGTAGAGCGCAAAGCCGACCGTACTATTTTCGATTTCTCGGAACAATCCAGCCTTAATTCGGGTTCGCTTATGGAGGGGCTAAAAAAACTGCCAGGACTTATAGTAAGCGAAGTAGCCGGTATGCTCTACCAAGGCAAGCAGCTCCAAGTATACATGGACGGCCGCCCGCTGAACATTTACTCTAACGAACTTACTGCCTACCTTGAAGGACTACCTGCAAATTCGGTGGAAAAAGTGGAAGTAATTACCAGTCCCGGTGCGGAGTTCCCGGCTACATCAGGTGGTGCTATCATCAATATCATTACTTCAAAAAAAGCGCAGAAATACTTAACAGCGACCTATTCTTCGGGTTACAGCTATACCAATTACGACAAGGCAAGGCACCGCTTTAACAACAGTGTTACGGTAAGTGCCTCAAACAAGCTGTTCAGCTGGCAGATACAGGGCGGGCAAAGCTATAGTGAAAGTTACAGGCAGAGCAGTTTTTATAACGATGAAATAACGCTGAGCGATAACTATGGCGACAGGTTTAACCGCTTTTATTACCTGAAAACCGGGCTGAAATTTGATTTCGGGAAAGACCGCATGCTGGTAAATTATGACCTTAGCAACAGCAATAACGACACGTATATTGCCGCAAGTGGCGAAGGGTTTGTATCAGACGATAAAGGTATTACAAAAAACTTTTACCATGACGTGATGCTTACCTACCAGAAACGTTTTGAAGATGTAACGAAAAAACTGGATTTCCGTTTTAACTACAACAACGGGAATAATAAGTTCGACCAGGATTCAAGGCTTACACAGGCCACGCTGCTAAACAACGACAACCTGCAGGATTTTTACCAGTTTAAAACCGACTACTCGCAAGAAATAAGTTTCCTTGAAAAGACTAAGATAAGCACCGGTATACTGGGCGATATACTGGATTTCAATGCCAAAAGCTTCGGGCTTACCAACCTTGATTACCGCAGGACATCGGGTGCGGCGTATGTGGAAGGGCAAACCACGTATAAAAAGTTTGACATTATAGTCGGCGGCAGGCTGGAATCTTATAATGTGGAGGGTAATACTGATACCGATGACCTGATACCATTCCACAAAACTCGGTTGTTCCCTAATGCCTCTGTACAGTATAACATTATGGATCAGGTGTATGCCAAGGTAAACTATAACAACAAAATACAGTTACCCGACACCAGCTCGTTAAACCCGAACAACACCAATTACCAAAACCCTAATGTGGGCTTTTTCGGTAACCCGAACCTGGAGCCTACCTTCTTCCACAACTATGAGGTGGGTATTAATGCCTTTGAATATTTCTTTATAAACTACTCGGTTACCGATGCTGATAACCAGATTATCAACCGCATGATTGTTACCGATGACGGCGCCGCAAGCATAACCGAAAACCTGCGCCGTATCACCACGCATAACTTTAACTTTGGTATCCCTATCCCCCTGATGCTGTTTACCGAAGGGTTGGCTAAAACACTGGAATTCAATTTTAACCCGGATGAAATTAACTTTCTGTACTTTTATGCGGGTAACCAAAAGCACGTAATACCCGGGCTAAACACTAAAGGCATTTGGAGTTATAACCTCTCTTCGCAAATTATTTTACCTAAGAAGATAAAATTCACAGCGAATTACAACACATCTAACAAAGATGGTAACTACTACTATTACATAGCGAAAAAGCCGCTACAGCAGCAGCTTGATTTCAACTTTTCACGCAAGTTTTTATCCGATAACCTATCGGTTTCGTTGTGGATGAACGATGTGCTGAATACGAACAGGCAGGCGTTTTTAATGGCGGGTACTGATTTGGTATACACCAGCCGCTACGATTCGCGCAGGGTGGGTATATCATTAAACTACAAAATACCGTCTAAAAACAAACCGGAAAAAGAAGCCGACCTGCTGAACAGCAACAGCCCTAAACCACAGGAAAAAATAGGGAATTAATACGCATCCCAGCTGCGCTGCTTGTTAAGTTCTTCGTTGGCTTCAAGCACTTCCAGTGGTATTACCTTAAGGAAGCTTGGGTGCTGTTCTATGGCGTATTCTATTTTCTCTACAATCTGGTCTATGGTTTCGTTGTCGTAGTCTATTTGCAGCGGTTCTTTAATTACAAACGACTGAAAGATGCCTTTCTTTTTTAGTCTGAGGCCTTTTTTGTCAAACGAGCGGCGGAAACCGTCTATAACAATGGGTACTACTATAGGCTTGTGCTGCTTAATAATATGTGCCGTTCCCTTACGGATGGGCTTAAACGGCTTGGTAGTCCCCTGCGGAAAGGTAATAACCCAGCCATCGTTAAGGGCTATCCTGATGTTTTCGGTATCGTTAGGGTTTACATCGCGTTTTACATCCACGTCCTTACCGCCGGCACGCCAGGTACGCTCTACAGATATAGCCCCTGCATACGAAAGTATACGCGGCAAAAAACCCGACTTCATGGTTTCCTTAGCCGCCACATAATAGATGTTGAGCTTTGGTTTCCACAGGTAGCCCACGTTGTTAATGTTGTCTTCGCGGCCTTTAAGGCTGGCGTTAAATACATGGAACATGGCCACCACATCGGCAAAATACGTTTGGTGGTTCGATATGAAAAGTACATTGGTATCCGGTAAATCGCGCAGTATTTCAGAGCCATCAATTTCCAGGCGGTTAAAGCCACGGTAACGGCGGTGGGTAAGCACCCCAAAAACGAAAATCATCCACCGTTTTAAGAATAATATATGTCCGAACGGATTTCTTTTAAATAAACCCATATTTGTTTAGAAAATAAGAAGCAAATTTACAAAAACGAAATTATTTTAGTGCGCTTTTTATTGTTTCTTTAAGCTCGCTCAGCATCATGGCAGTAGCGCCCCATACTATGTTACCATCTACATTAAAAGCCGGTACATTAAGCTGCATGTCCATGGAAGTCTGTATGGATGCATCAACTATAATCGAGTCGTCCAGCAATGTACTTAACGGCAACTCTATGATATTAGCCACTTCCGCCTGTGAAGGTTTAAAATCAGGTTCACTTTTCAACACCCCTAAAAACGGCGATACCAAAAAGTTGCTGGGCGGTATATAGATTTCGGTGAACGGCATCACCACATGGATGTCCCCTATAGGTATACCCACTTCTTCTTCAGTTTCGCGCAGTGCTGTATATGCCAGGTCTTTATCGGTCAGCTCCGCCTTTCCACCCGGGAAAGAAATCTGGGCCGAATGCACACCGGCATAGCTGTGCCTTTGCGTAAGCACCAGTGTGGCTTGCCCATCCTTAGGATAAAAAAGCATCATCACTGCCGACCGCCTGGGGTTAAGCTTCAGGTAATAATCAGGCAGCATGGTGGGCCTGCGCCCTTCAGGTGCCATAATAAGCTGGGCATTCAGGGCAGGGAGCTGCTGTATGAGTATTTTGGGCAGATAATTGGTAAACTCAGAAAAAAGCATTCTTTTTGCAGTAACTATTGCTTAAAGATACAAAAAAATACACTGTTATGTTTAGTAAAGCCGAAGCCCAAAAGATGAAAAAGGAGTTTTGGACGGCCTTTTCGGAAGCTTATCCGCGTAAATGGCTGTTGTACAACACCCGTATAAAAGATGTGTCGTTTAAATTTTATGTAGACAACAAAAAGGCACAGGTAATGCTGGACATTGAGCCGAAAGAGGACGACAAAAGGACCATTTACTACGAAAAGATAGAATCCTTAAAAACCATATTGCTTGAAGAATTTTTGCCCGAAGCGATATTTGAACGTGATTTCCACCTGGAAAACGGCAAGGTAATAAGCCGTATATGGGTAGAGCTTACCGGTATAAGCCTGTACAATATGGCCAGCTGGGTAGCTACTTTCAGGTTCTTCAGCCTTAATATGGATGCCTTCGAACGCTTCTTCTACGAATATGAGGATTACATAAGGGACCTTGAGATAAATACCTAAAATACTAAAAGCCTTCTGCTCTGAACAGAAGGCTTTTTTAAAGGAATTAAACCATGTCGAAATTACCTTATCAGTGAGAAGTGCCCGCGAAGCTCGCGACCGTCTTCCCTTTTTACCACAAACCAGTAATCTGTACTAGGGAGTTGGATGCCGTTTAGAGTACCGTCCCAACCATCGTTGGATGCATTAAGCGTGGTGATAAGCTTACCGTACCTATCAAAGATAGACACCCAGAAATCAGGCTCCCTAAATGAATATTTAACATGCCATTTTTCGTGTGTACCATCTCCGTTAGGAGTAAAGAACTTCGGATAGTTTAACAAAGCTACGTCTTGTGATGCAACACCACAACCGTTAATATCTTTTACATACACCCTATATACACCTGTTTCCAGGTTTGTAAAGGTGTTATCTGTCTGGTAGTTGATTCCGTCTATAGAATATTCGTAATCACCAAGACCTTCTACATGTACTACAATTGCATTATGGTCATCTGTCCAGTCGGCAATTTCCAAATTGGTAATCTTAGCAGTAGTAGACTCTATAATTTCAGCAAAAGCAGTGGCTGAACAATAACCGTTGCCATAATTACGGCGGGCTTCAACTGTATAAGTACCGGCCTCAGTAACTGTTATTGTTTGGCCTGTAGCACCGTTACTCCATACATAGTCATCAAAACCGGCATCGGCAGTAATGGTTACAGAACCCTGGTTACATATAGTACCGAAAGTTTCTACAGCCACAGTTTGCACTTCGCCCACAAACAATTTGAATGATGTAAGGGTATGGCAAATGTCTATTTCGTTGTGCTGTAGCCTGGCCCATATAACCTGTCCGTTTTCTACGTTAGCGTAATCAGCAGGCAGTGGATTTTCGGCAGCTTCAGCTTCTATCTCAGTCAGGTAGTAAGTAATAGAATACATAGAGCTGTACAGCGGCCCAAGTATTTCGGCATCTTTAGAAGGCAGGTTAAAGTTTTGGCCCGTAGTACCCGCGCCCGGTTGTCCGCATTCTACCATATCAGCAGGCTGTTGTGCAGCGCTTATTGCAGGCAGGTCTACAGAGTTAAACCATTGAGTAAGTACGTTACCACAACCATCCTGTACCTGGAACACATATTCTGCAGGCTCAAGGTTCTGGAAAACATTGCTCGAACCATTGTTAATATTAAAGTTTACACCGTTCTTTTTAATGATTTTAAATGAAGTAGGGTTACCTGTGTATTCAATAACCACATCCCTTGGAGATCCGCTACATGCCATTGTATAAGCAGTGCTTATAGAAAGGCCTTCATTGTACTCAAATCCACCCAACACACTTACACATTTTACATTTTGTGAAGTACCGTCGCCAAAAGTTTCAAACTTCTTCACTATCCTGAATTTACCAGAGTAGCTAAGGTTAGATCGTTGTACATTATTATAAAGCCTGATAGCATTAGCCGCAACCGGCTCTTCGCCCTCTACATAAGTACCACCGGTTTGTGGATGGCCCCAACTGTCAGTATCCGGGAAATATTTCTGAAGCCAGTATGTAGCACCTTCCATGCCGTTACCATCATCAGTAACTTTTACGTTAAACGTGCCACAGTTTGGAGTATATACAAAAGGAACTGACGGTGCCAAATAGCCTTCAACGTTTACTTCCTTTTCAGCTGTAACGCCACATTCGTCAGTACCTATAAATTTGTATGTACCTTCAGGTAGGTTTGCCATGTACAGTTCTCCATTTGCAGTCAGTGCTGCAGTTACGTCATAAGGTATAGTTTGCCCGAAAGTAGCAGGTGCCTGAGTAATCTGGGCATTTATAAGCTTCCCGTTTCCACTCCTGAACCTTGCTGAGCCAAAGTGTGCCTCACAGCCAGGCAGGGCAGCAAGTCCAAGTCCTTTGTCTGAGTATACCGGAACATTGGCTGTTTTTTCATAATCAAATCCACAATTATCTATAAAAGTTATTGTGTAGCTTCCTAAAGGCAAGTCTGTCAGCCTAAGTACACCCTGAGCATTAATAAACTCAGTAACGTCTTGTGGCAAAGTACCTGTATAAGATGCAGGTGCAGCGGTAATAGTAGCAGTAACAATCATTTGCGGCTGTACAGCGGCGTTAATACCACCGTACAATGCAAAACAACCATTATTGTATGCACCTACCGAAGGAACCGGTTTTATAAATTCAATAATGATGCTTTCAGTTATAGTCCTTCCACAAGTATCAGTTATTTCCACGACATAAGTACCGAAAGGCACAGGGTTTGTAGCACTTCCGTAATTAACAGTTGGCGTGGTAAATGGTCCTTGTGGTGTAGCATTAAAAGCAGCCGGGTCAAAACCTTCAGGATAGCTGATAAAATTTACGGTAAATGACCCCTTAAATTTAGACGCAACAACTTTAAGGAATTTTTCAGCACAAGGTGCTTCTCCAGTAGTTAACACTAGGCCAAGGCTTGGATCTACCACATTGTCGTCTTTCATATATACTGTATTACAGTTGTCTGTAACAGATAGTTCGTAAGTATATGAATCCGTTTGAAGCCTTGGCACAACAGCCGTAACTGTTTTAGATGCCGGATCACCGGTTTCAAAAGTCTGTTCGATTACAATATTCTGTCCGCCTATTTCCATAAGGCTAATATTGTGCTTCACAGTAATAGGATAGTTTATAACCCCTGCCGATGGTGTAATTGTATTTACAACAGTAATAGAATCACAAGGAGCAGAAAAATTATCCTCAAATGTAGGGTCAGATATGTTCAGTTGTGCATTGATAACTGATAGTGTAAATGTTTTTACTTTACCTACACCACACTCATCATAAGCCCTTATATTATACATACCCGACTGTAAGTTAGCAAATAACGTAGATGTTTGTAACGGCCTAATTTCCGGGCCCGAAATAATTTCGCAGGTAGCTATACTGCCCGAAGTAGCAGTCAGGCTGATATTACCTCCTTGCGCACAACTGTTATTAGTAGATGAAACAGAAAACGCGAACGGCACAATATTTTTTTGAATCGTTACCTGCGTTTCTTTAGTATTCTGCAAGCTGTTTAACGACTGTATCGCTATAACTTTATACGTTCCTGAAGAAAGTCCGCCAAGATATGATGAAGCCTGAATAGATACCGGGCTATTTGTATTAGGCAACTTATATACCTTATATAAAATTGCCGCATTGGCAGTAATGTTAGAAACCGAAAAAGTTAGTGATCCGTTGCCCTGGCACGTCTCATCAGTTTTAACCACATTAAGTGTAAAGTTCGAAAGTTGCGCATGTAATGCTGTAGTAGTAAAACAGGCAACTAATGCAAGTAAACGTAATAATCCCTTCATGTTTTAATCCCTTTAAATCCTGTTCATTAATTTTGTAAGAATCCATAAATACTAAAGGCTTATTGCTTTAGCATTTCCCCATTACAATTTTATGAAAAGAAGCAATGTAATAAAGTGATATTTAGCATGTTGAAAGTATAATACAACGATAATTTTAACAATAATTAAATTATAACTATAGCCAAAAAGACATAAAACACTGAAAAAGAGATAATAATTTTAAGATTACACCAATTTAAGCCCTTATCTGAATAATATTAAATTTTAAATGACATACACTTTGTCGGTGTTATAGGTTTTTAGTCGTTAAAAAAATCTTAAAGACACTGTGTATTAAGCACTTTGCTTAAATACTAAGGAATAAAATCTGCGAAATTAGCATTCAGATGAGGATTAAATCAGTAAAAAATAAAAATAAACGAAAGATTATATTTAACAAGTAAATTATAAATAGGAAATTATTTACATATAAAATGCAAGTCAAAAAAATAAGAAATTTAAAAAGATTTATCTTGTTAAATCACAGATTAACAACCAGTTAAATACGCGTGAAATATCATGACAAAATCAAAAAAGCTACAATTGAAATTTACCATTCGTATCTTCTGTATAATAAGAAAATAAAGCCGATATAGAAAAGAATAATAACCGGAGTATATTTTTCCCCTAAGTATAAAAAGACAATAATCTATTCATCATAGATAAACAAAAAAGATTTTATGCTCATACCGAAGATAAAACACAACAAAGAAACCCAGGTCTTTGACCAAACAGCATCATACCAAAAACAAAAAGCCTGTGTCTAAAAGACACAGGCTTAAT
>NZ_JBUYSX010000006.1:0-393714 GCF_055231775.1 Flavobacterium niveum | reverse complement strand
ACCACAAGGTGCACAAAGTTTTTTCACTAAGTACACTATGTTGTTGACCACAAAGTGCCGACTTTGTCAGCTTACAAAGTACACAAAGCTTTGTGGTTGTACGTTTACGGTATATAGCTTGAAGCCTTGCTTCAAGCCTTTGTGAACTTTTAAACACTATTCATTTACCTTGTGAACTCCGTGAAAACCCTTTGTGCACCTCGTGGTAAAATCAACAGCAATGAGCCATTTAAGAAACCTGTTTCTCTAAACTCGTTATAACACTCACTGCGCTTTCATAATCCTGCTGCATGGCCGTATCAGACGACGGTGCATAACGGGCAAACTCGCAGCTGTCCATAATACGGGTAAAGTCATTCACCGTATCCGGATTGGCCTTGCGTGACAGCAACAGCTCACGGATGTTATCGCGGCTAAGCTCGGCGGTTTCAATGCGCAACCTGGCTTTCAGGAAGTTGTGCAGGGCTTTTTCAAGTGCCAGGTAGAATGGCTCCTTGTTGCCCAGTTGTTTCCTGGCATCGGTAAGGTACTTTTTAGCCAATTTGTTGTTGGTGCGTATCTTGCTGCCTTCCACATCGCTGTCGTAGGCTTCTTTCTTCTTACGTGCCAATACAATTACCGGTATCAGTGCAAACGGCGTTACCAGCAGTATATAGAACAGCGTAGAACCGTAAAAATCCTCATTGCCCTGCGCCCTCAGGGTAGTCTTGGTAGCTATGTAGCGGAAGGTTTCAGCCGGTGCCAACTGATGCTTGCCGCCCTGGGCCTTGCCAGATGCCACGGTACCTTCAGGCACGCTGAGTACATCTATCATTATCTCGTCGCTGGATTTGCTGTAGTACTTGCCTGTAGCCGGGTCAAACCACGAGAAGGTCATGGCCTTAATCGGGTATTTGCCTTTGCTGTTCGGTACTATGGTGTATACATCGGTAATGCTGCCCGTCATGCCCGTAAGCGGGGTCTGTACGTTTTCCTTGTGCTCAGGGTCATACATTTCCAGTGCGGCAGGTACTTCAGGTTTCGGCAGGCTGAACAGTTTCAGGTTGCCCTTGCCGCTTACGCTGATGGTAAGCTTTATAGCCTCGCCATTTTTACTGGTGGTTTTATCAGGCGTAACCTTAAATTCGAATTTACCCACGGCACCGGCAAAGTCGGCCGGCTTACTTACTTCAGGCAACGGCCTTACGTTAATATATTGCTTGCCTGTACTCACCGTCATTTTGGCTTCCTTCATCTGTACGCGCCCAAAGAAATCGGGCCTTCCTGCGACTATTTCTGCGCCAATTTCATCAATCAGCGGCTCCAGCAACAATTTCCCGCTTTTCTGCGGATACAGTACTGCCTTGCGCACTACGATATAATGCGCGGGTTTGCCTTTGTAGGTACCCTCTTTCAGTTGTATCTTTTCGCCTTTAAGCAGGTCTACCTGGCTCCAGAAGTCGTTGTATTTCGGGGTGGTCTTTTCCTGCCACGATATATTCCCCACATTACGGCCTATGTACAGTTTGTATACTACATTAACCGGTTCGTTTACATACGGGTTTGTATTTTGCACTTCAGCTACAAGATGTACCTCCTCTTTCGGGTCTATATTTATATCCTGCTGTTGCTGTTGCTGCTGCTGCCTGCGCCCAAACGGGTCAAACGGATTGAAAGGGTTGTATTGCGGCGCCTGCTGGTCCGGGTCGGGTTCTGCCACAGCATTACCCACCGTGATTTTAAACGGTGTTGTTTTATATTCTACACCCGCTATTTCTATAGTTGCCGCGCCTATGGTAAAAGTACCTTTGGCAGTGGGCGTAAGCAGGTAATTATAGCTTTTGCTAAAAGTGTGTTTATTATTTACCCAAGAGTTATTGATACTTTGCCCCGGTCCCGAAACCTTAAAGCCCTGGAACGATGGCGGCACAAAGTTATCGCCGTCCTGGTTCATGGTAAATTCTATACGCACGTGCTCGTTTATCCCTATCTTGCTACGGCTGGGCACGGCTTTAAACTCCACCTGGGCATGCAGCCCCTGAAGCACTAAAAGGAATAATAAGATTAAATACTTTTTCATTACGTTCGTTATTCCGTAGTTACGGGCCCACAGGCATTGTGCAAAAATAGCATTTGCTGTGGCTATTACCAGTCTTTTTCAGGTTTTACCTGCTGGCCGCGCACCTTTTTACCATTTTTCAGTTTATCCTGAACTTTCTTCTCTTCGTTATTCATGGCATCGAGCATACGCTCCATCTGGTCTTTGTTAGGGCTGGCACCGCTTGGTTTAGGGTCGCCGCCTTCATTCTTATCCTTGCCGTCGCCGTTCTTCTTATCTTTATTATCGCCTTTATCCTGGTTGTTGTCCTGCTTATCTTTACCGTCCTTTTTATCCTTGTCCTGGTCTTTGTTATCGCCCTGGCCACCTTTGTTAGGATCCTGGTTTTTGTTGTCCTTGTTCTTGTCCTGCTGGTCGTTTTTGTCCTTATCGTTGTTCTTTTGCGGCGGTGGCGGAGGGTTTTGCTTTAGCATTTTTTTCGCCAGGGCAAAGTTATAACGGGTTTGCTCATCAGCCGGGTTATTGCGTAAGGCATTCTTATAGGCTTCCACGGCGTTTTGATAATCCTTTAACTCCATAAGCGCATTACCCATGTTATGGAACGCACGGTGCTTCTCCTCCTTGGTCTTGGCTGTTTCTATGGCACGGGCGTATGCAAATGCAGATTCTGCCGGTTTCTTTTGCCTGTAAATGGCATTCCCCAGGTTATAGGATGCTATAGATTTGCCCGGCTCATTACTGCCCGAAATGCGGTATTCCGCCTCGGCAGCGGTATAATCTTTACTGTCAAAGGCTTTATTGCCCTTCGGCAGGTTCCTGTCTTTAACCTGAACCTGTTGTGGCTGCTTCTCCTGCGAAAAAGCCGTAATGGCACCGAGCAGCAGGCATACTGTAAGTACTCTTTTCATTATTCTTTTTCGTTAAACAGGTTAAGTTTTGTTATCCAGGCCGTTTTCCTGTCCAGCAGGAAGATGTCTATAAACAGCAGCAAAAACGCCGCGCCTAAAAACCACTGGAATTGCGACTCGTACAGTGCTACTTCCTTAGAATCGAACTCTTTCTTTTCTATATTGTCCAAAGCCTTCTTTACGTACTCGGTTACCTCGCGTGTGGTACCGCCGAATACATAACCGCCATCGGTTTTTTCAGCTATGGTTTTCAGTGCATCAGGGTACAGCTTTGTAATTACCGTTTCACCGGCGTTGTCCTGCTTGTAGCCTTGTAGCTTGCCGTTTTCACGCAATGGAATAGGCCCGCCCTTTTCAGAGCCGACACCTATGGTCAGTATCTTGATGCCTTTTTCTTTTGCTTCAGCAGCCGCGGCTTCGCTGTCTTCGCCGTGGTCTTCACCGTCTGAGATCAGTATCAGCAGTTTGCTGGTCTGCGGGTCGTCATAATAGGTAGCTGCCAGGTGAATAGCATCGGCTATGGCAGTACCCTGGCTCGAAACCATATCGGTATTCATGTTCTGCAAAAACATCTTCGCTACACTGTAGTCTGTAGTAATGGGCAGTACCGGGTAGGCGCTACCGGCATAACCAATGATACCGATGCGGTCGGCACCCAGACTGTTGATGATTTGCGATGTTATTTGCTTGGCCTTTTCCAGCCTGTTCGGGGCCATGTCTTCGGCCAGCATACTCTTACTTACGTCTATGGCAAAAACAATGTCTACGCCCTGGCGTTTTACCGTTTCGGTACGGGTACCTACTTTCGGGTTTACCAATGCCAAAATCACGGCAGCTATAGCCAGTGATACCACAGTAAGTTTCAGTGCCGGCTTAAATACCGAACTGTCGGCGCTGAGCCTGCGTACCAGCTTAGGGTCGCCAAACTGGCGCTGCTTCCTTTTTTTCCACCAAAGGTTGAATAAAAAAAGCGCTACAAGCACCGGGATGATGCCCAGCAGGTACAAATATTTTGGTTCGTCTAACTCGTACATAGTTTATATAAAGCTTCTGTAAAGTGTTTTACGCGCAGCTGCCTCCAGCACAAGCAGCCCCAGGGCAGCCCATACCCACGGATGGAACTTTTCGTCGTAGTTATAAAACTTCTGTTCTTCTATCTCGGTTTTTTCGAGCTTGTTTATCTCTTCATAAATAGCCTTAAGCCTGCTGTTGCTGGTAGCCCTGAAGTAGGTACCATCGGTTTTTTTGGCAATTTCCTTCAGCAATGCCTCGTCTATTTCTACCGGCATCATCTGGTACACCAGCTTACCTGTACGAGGGTCGCGGGCATACGGCATCATGGCACGGCCGTTACTGCCTATACCTATGGTATATACCTTTATGTTGTGCTCTTTGGCAAAATCTGCCGCCATGCGCGGGTCTATAAACCCGGAGTTGTTTACACCGTCTGTCAGCAATATGATGATGCGGCTTTTTGCCTTGCTTTCCTTAAGCCTGTTTATGGCAGTGGCAAGTCCTACGCCTATACCGGTACCGTCCTGCAGCACCTGTTCGTCGTACTGTATTTCGCGTATCGATTCCTTTACAAGCTCTTTATCGCTGGTTACGGGTACACGTGTATAGCTTTCGCCTGCATAAACAACTAAACCTACACGATCGTTAGGGCGGTTGTCTACAAAACTTTCGGCTACTTTTTTAAGTGCTTCAAGGCGGTTCGGCTTAAGGTCTTTCGCCAGCATACTGCCCGAAACGTCTATCGCCATAACAATGTCTATACCCATGGTAGAACGTATCTTGTTGTTGATGTCTACCTTACGCGGGCGGGCAAGGCCAACAATAATGCAGCTTAGTGCCAATAGCCTTAGGGCAAACAACACCGGCTTTAGTTTGGCCAGCATGGATGGTGCTGCCTTAAAACCGTTTAACGAACTAACCGTAAGCGCAGCGGTTTGTCTTTTCCTCTTCCAAATGTACCAGCCAATAGCTACGGGTATTGCCGCAAACAGCCAGAAGAAACCGGGATTTAAAAATGTTACTTCGTTCATATTATTGCTGTTGCTCTTGTTGTTGCTGGTTGTTATTAAGTGCCCTTAATTCTATCGAGTTTTTCACACGGTTTAATATCTGCGGGGCATATTTATCACCTTCGCGGTACGCTACCATTACCTGTTGCAGGCCGCCCTGCTGGCTGAAGAAATATATCTCGTAATATGCCCGTACCGGGTTACCGGTAAGCTTATCTTTAAGGTTCATTGTGCCGTAAGAACGCAGGCCTGTAATACCTTCAGGCGTTTTAAACTCGTCTGTTTTTACCAGTATGTCTGTTGCGCCTTGTGCTTCCATGGTTTTTATAACACCTTCACTGGCCTTTTCAAGGTCTACATTAATAGGTTGCTTAAAGTTGGCCGTGGAAACCAAAATATAAAAATCGCTGAACAGGGTGCCCTGCCCGAACATGGTCATGTCCTTTATAAGCGCCATGGTTTCAGGTGGCATTACCTTGGCTACATCCACACGTTTAAGTACCTGAGGGGTTTCTATAGTAACCCCCGGCACACCGTATTCGCTTTTTACCCAGTCACCTTCCAGCATGTCTTTGGTCGACTCACCAAACAACAGGGTGTGTACATAGTTATAACTGAAAAATGCTGAGATGGCAAAGACAAGTACCGAAGCACTTATAATAATTGCCGTAGTACGGCGCTTTTTACGTTTAGCCTCTTCCTTAAGGCGTTTGGCCTCCAGCCATGCCTGTGTGGTGTTTTCCTCATCGGGTTTGTCCTCAGGGATGCTGCGGTCTATCACCACTATGGTTTGCTCTATACGGCTGCGGTCGTCGGCAATTTCAAAATCCATCGGGCGCGATTTGGCAAACTTCACCATATCAGCAGTACGCAATACTTTTTCAAGCTGCTCAAAGGTTTCCTGCTTCAGTACCATTTTGCGGCGCTTCATGGCTTCGCGCATGGCTTCAATAAGCTCACCTGTGGTGCTTTCCATCGCCGGTACATGTATGGCTTCCTCTATGTACATACGGGCGATATCGGCCAGTTCGCTGTAGTATTCCTTTACGGCACCTTGTTGTAGTAGTGCTTTTTTCTCCAGGTCCTGAAGGTGGGCAGTGGCTTTTTCTATAGGCGAAACAATAACCTCAGGTTTTTTCTTCTCTGCCGGTTTCTTTTTACGGAGGAAGAACCACCATCCGGCAAATCCTGCACCGCCCAAAACAACTATGCCCAACAGCCACCAAACCCATGCCGGGGTGAAGGATTCGCCCGTGGCTACAGTTTTAATGTCGTACATTTTTTGCTTCAGGGTATCTACCTGTACTGGGGCTACTTCCAACATCAGCGAATCAGACTGTACGGTTTTGTTGTTTATCACCACCGGAAGGCGGGGTATTACATAGCGCCCGCTGTCAAACTGGGTGATGCCGTACTTTTTTACCAGCTCATAGATGCTGCCTTTTTTCACGGTATCTACCGGGTACGATTCCAGTACCTCCAGCTGCCCGAATACCTTCCCTTCGGGGAAGTTTACCCTGTCTTTGCTGTTTACGGTAGCCTTAAGGGTAAGGTTAGCCTGCGCCCCTATTTTTATCTTAGCTGAATCGATACTGGTGTGTATGGGGTTTTGCTGTGCAAAGGCGGCAAACCCTATAAACAGGGCCAGTAAGGCATACAGATAGTTGTTTTTTGTTACTCTCATGGTTTTAACCTGCTTATGCCCGGGCCTTAAAATAGCCCAGCAGTTTGGTTACATACGATTCGTCTGTGCGGGTGCTTACCGTACCGGCACCGCATCGGCTAAAGGTTTCCTGGAAATATTTTACCTTTTCCTGATAATACTTTTCATATTGCAGGCGCACCTTTTTACTGCCGGTATTTACCAGCAGGGTTTCGCCGCTTTCGGCATCGGCCATTTGTACCATGCCTATATTGGGTAGCTGTTCCTCGCGGGTATCATACACGCGCACCCCGGTAATATCGTGCTTTTTGGCTGCTATTTTCAGGGTATGGTCATAACCATCCGCCATAAAATCAGAAATAAGGAACACAATGGCCCTCTTTTTCAGCACGCCCGACAGGAATTTAAGCGCCTGGCCCACATCGGTTTTTTTACTCTTCGGCTGGAACTCTATCAGTTCGCGGATGATGCGCAGTACGTGGCTCTTCCCTTTTTTGGGCGGGATAAACAGCTCTATCTGGTCTGAAAACAGGATAAGGCCTATCTTATCGTTATTCTGCGTAGCCGAAAAGGCCATGGTTGCCGCAATTTCGGTAACAATATCGCGCTTAAAGGCGTTTTGCGTACCGAAGCTTTCGCTCCCGCTCACATCGGCCATAAGCATCATGGTAAGTTCTCGCTCTTCCTCAAAAACCTTAATGTACGGCTCGTTATAGCGCGCCGTAACGTTCCAGTCGATGTTACGCACGTCGTCGCCAAATTGGTATTGGCGCACCTCGCTAAAGGTCATACCCTTACCCTTGAATGACGAGTGGTACTCACCGGAAAATATGTGGTTGCTGAGCCGCCGGGTCTTTATCTCAATCTTGCGGACCTTTTTTAATATATCTTTTGTATCCAAAATCTTTTTGTTTCACGTTTCAGGTTTAAAGTTTTTTTGCCTGTTCGTTCGTTACCGTAACGTTTTTCAGGTTCCACAACTTGAAACCTGAAACTTTAAACTTGAAACGAATATTAAGGAACCTCTACCTCGTTTACAATCTTGTTGATGATATCAATCGAAGTGATGTTTTCGGCTTCGGCTTCGTAGGTAATACCTATACGGTGGCGCAGCACATCATGCACTACGGCGCGTACGTCTTCCGGAATTACATAGCCACGGCGCTTGATGAAGGCATAACACTTGGCAGCAGTAGCCAGGTTAATACTACCCCTTGGCGAAGAACCGAAGCTGATAAGCGGCTTAAGGTTGGCCAGCTTATACTTTTCAGGATAGCGGGTAGCAAAAATGATATCGAGGATGTATTTTTCTATTTTTTCGTCCATGTATACCTCACGTACTGCTGCCTGGGCACGCAGTATCTGGTCGGTAGTAACCACTGGGTTTACTTTTTCAAACGAACCTTTCAGGTTGGCACGGATAACCAGGCGTTCGTCTTCCATTTTAGGATAGTCGATAACCGCTTTCAGCATAAAACGGTCTACCTGCGCTTCCGGCAGCGGATAGGTACCTTCCTGTTCTACCGGGTTCATGGTAGCCATTACCAGGAACGGTTTTTCCAGCTTAAAGGTTTCGTCGCCTATGGTTACCTGCTTTTCCTGCATGGCTTCAAGCAGTGCCGACTGCACTTTTGCAGGGGCACGGTTAATCTCATCTGCCAGCACGAAGTTGGCAAAAATAGGCCCTTTTTTTATGGTGAAGTCATTTTGCTTAATGTTGTAGATAAGGGTACCCACCACGTCGGCAGGAAGCAGGTCTGGTGTAAACTGTATACGGCTGAAACTACCGTGTACTGCCTGGCTCAGTGTATTAATGGCCAGTGTTTTTGCAAGCCCAGGAACACCTTCCAGCAATATATGGCCCTGGCCTAATAAACCGATAAGCAGGCGCTCTATCATATACTTCTGGCCTACGATAACCTTGTTCATTTCCATTACCAGCAGGTCTACAAAGGCGCTTTCCCTTTCTATCTTTTCATTAATCGCCCTTATGTCTAAGGCAGTATTTCCTTCCATAATTTATGTCGTTTGTTTTAGGAGTGTAATTTAACAAATGCTTTTATAACACTACAAATTCATTGCCGAATTTATACAGTTTACCGCGCATAGCTTGTTAATGTGTTGTTAACGGGTTTTATAGTTGATGCAATTTACTGAATTTCAAAAATATAAAAAACAAACTATTGTTAACTACATTGTTTTCGCTTTGTCGCAGGCAGTGTTAAAACGGAATTATCCTGTTTAAAGTATATTTTTGTTAATTTTGCCCGCAAATTTAATGCACAAACCAATGAAGCAATTATTATTTATTATTACCTGCCTGTTTATAACTACAGCGCAGGCGCAAGAGCATTGCGGTACTGATACCTATCATCAAAATTTAGTGGCTACTAATCCTGAATATGCAAGAAGAATGCAGGAATTTGATGCAAAACCCCATAGCCGTGTAGCCTCTAAAAATGAGTCTGAAAATCCAATTTATGTCATTCCGGTAGTTTTCCATATTATGCATAAGGGAGAACCTGTGGGTGAGGGTGTAAATGTAACAGATGAAGAAATAAAGCTAAAAATAAAGCAGTTAAACGAGTCGTACAGGAAAGTCGCCGGGTCTTTAGGCGACGGAAACGGTGTGGATGTAGGCCTGGAATTTGCTTTGGCGGTGCGTGACCCGCAGGGAAACTGTACTAACGGTATTGTAAGGGTAGACATGACCCAGAATACTGAGTACATGAATAATGGTGTGGCTTACGGTAATTCAGTTATAGGTATAACCGATGCCAGCCTTAAAGCCACAAGTTTTTGGGATTCTAACCAGTATTATAACATTTGGATAATTTCAGAAATTGACAATGGTACCTCGCCCTGGGCAGGATATGCCCCCTACGCTTCTGCACACGGCATGGCCATCGACGGTACTGTAATGCTATATTCACAAGTATTATCACCTACCGGTATAACCCTTCAGCATGAATTGGGGCATGGGCTTAACCTCTATCATACATTTGAAGGCGATAATGACGGTGCATCTTGCCCTACTGTAGAAAATGGTTGCGGAACAGGAAGCGGTGATTGCTGTGACGATACTGCACCGCACAAACGATTTAGTCTGTGCGATGCTTCGTCTAACGCTTGTGCCCCTGATAACAATAACTTTAGTTTTGCTAAAAATTACATGACTTATGGAGACCAGAGTTGCCTAAATTCATTCACACAAAACCAGAAAGAGCGTATAATGGATGCTTTAATAATACGTCAGTCTTTATTGGCAGAAAACGGCAATATGAGCCTGGTGCCGCCGGCGGCTCCTGAGGCATCTTTCTCTTTTACCGGAGGTGGCGTAGTTTGTGCCGGTGAAGCACTGGCAAACATGGTTAGAAACACATCTACCTGTGTGCCGGATACGTATCTTGAGCAGTCGCCATGGGATACCATTACATATTCCTGGACCTTTTATAACGGCACCAACAGCTATACAATTACAGGGCAAAACCCGGTAATAAATATTCCACAGGCAGGTACCTATAGTACGTCGCTTACTGTTACCACATCGGCGGGAAGCAGTACTGTAACGCAGCAAAATGTGGTGACAATATCTGATCCTGCGCCGGACTTATGTATTCCAAATGTTATTAGCGTTGGCGGAAACGGCTACTATTGTATAAGTAAAGTTGATTTTAATACACTATCCAGCACCACTTCGTACAGTAACAACGAAGGCTATCTTGACCTGAAATGCAGCAAGGCCACATCTGTAGTGTCGGGAAATACCTATGATTTAAAATTATCGGTTACTGCAAATGGCGATACCGAATATTTTATGGTACTTATAGATTACAACAATAACGGCGAGGTTGAGGTAGATGAAATTGTATTTAACGGGCAGCACGTAGGAGATAGTACTGATGATTATGAAACTACGGTAACAATACCTGAAACTGCGGTACAAAACCAATTGGTTAACATGAGGGTAATAGGCAGCTTTACGCCTATTACATTTGAAAATATGATGTGCCAGCAAATATTTTTTGTGGGCGACATTGAAGACTACGGTGTGTACATCACTCCTACGTTAGGTAATGAGGACTTTGAACAAAATAAAGTTATTATTTCGCCTAACCCTGCAGCTGATATCATAAACATCAGCGCCGGTAAACCTGTAGACAATATCATTGTTTATAACATGCTGGGGCAGGTTGTTGTGCAGCAAAACATCAACGCCGCCTCTGGCACTGTAAATATTTCAAAGCTGAGCAGCGGTACTTATTTGGTATCTGCTACATCCGGGACGGAAGTTTACAAGCAAAAAGTTATAAAGAAATAAAACTTTCAAGCCTCGCGAATGCGAGGCTTTTTTTACAAATTATGCAACGGATTTATGTGTAATTTTACAACGTTTGTAACCCTACAGAAAATAAAATGGACGTACATCTTTCGCCTGTAATAGCTGGAGCCATGAACTGGGGCGACTGGCATGCGAAATTCTCCCCTGCACAAATGGCCGCGCTGATAAACGACTGCGTAAGCTATGGCATAACCACCTTTGACCACGCCGATATTTACGGGGGCTATACCACCGAGGCTGATTTTGGCCGTGGCTTTGCCGAAAGCGGCGTTAAGCGTGAAGACATTCAGCTGATAAGCAAATGTGGTATACAACATACCGTGGGCAACCGCGAAAACAAAGTAAAGCACTACGATTACAGTAAGGAATACATCATTTGGAGTGCAGAAAACTCACTGAAGTTCCTGCAAACCGACTACCTTGATGTGCTGCTGCTGCACAGGCCAAGCCCGTTAATGCATCCGGATGAGATAGCCGAAGCAGTAACCAAACTGAAAAGTGAGGGTAAGATACGTGCCTTTGGTGTAAGTAACTTTACCAACAGCCAGACCGACCTTATACGCAGCCGCACCGAAGTGTTTTGCAACCAGATAGAATTTTCGGCTACGGCCTTCCAGCCTATGCTGGACGGTACGCTGGATTATATGATGGTACACAACATAAAGCCATTGGCCTGGAGCCCTATAGGCAGCGTGTTTAAGCAGGGTAACGAACAAAGCCGCAGGCTGAAACTGCTGCTTATGGATATGGTGGTAAAATACAGCGCCCCGGTAGATGTAATACTGCTGGCCTGGATTATGCAGCACCCGTCGGGTATTGTGCCGGTATCGGGTTCTACGAGCAGCGACAGGCTGAAAAGCCAGATGAAGGCCAAAGACATTAAGCTGGAGCTTACCGACTGGTTTGCCATCTGGACGGAGAGTATGGGGAATAAGGTGCCATAAGAAGTTTACAGTCGCAGTATTCAGTTTACAGTGTCCCATGACCCTGAAGGGGTCACGTATAGTAGCCATGGGCAACGCCCGTGGGAATATAAGAGTCGCGCGCAATAGCCCCGGGCAACGTCCGGGGGGAAATGTAAACACAACGGTGGCATCCAGAATTTTTAAATTTTAAATCTTTCAATTTTTAAATAATAAAAGATGAAGAAAACAGTACTGATAACAGGCGCTACAAGTGGTATAGGCAGGGCTACGGCACGCCTGCTGGCACAAAACGGTTACCGCCTTATTATATGCGGGCGCCGCGAAGACCGCCTGACTGAACTACAGGATGAATTTGCCGACCTTACCGATGTGCAAACCCTGAACTTTGACGTAAGGAACAAAAAGGCTGTTACCAAGGCCATAGCATCGCTGCCTGCTGATTTTATCAACATAGATGTGCTGATAAACAATGCCGGTAATGCACACGGCCTTGACCCGATAGAAAATGGCGATGTGGATGACTGGGACAGCATGATAGACATCAACATTAAAGGGCTGCTGTACGTAAGCAAGGAGGTTATACCGGGTATGGTAGAGCGCCGTGGCGGCCACATCATTAACATAGGCTCTATAGCCGGGAAAGAGGTGTATGCTAATGGTAACGTATACTGCGCCACCAAGCATGCTGTAGATGCCATAAACCAGGGTATGCGTATGGACCTTAACCAATACGGTATACGCGTAGGCGCCATTAACCCGGGTATGGTAGATACCGAATTTAGCGAAGTGCGCTTTAAGGGAGACCAGGAGCGTGCCGAAAACGTGTACAAAGGGCTGGAGCCACTACATGCAGAAGATATAGCCGATATTATCCACTTTGTAATATCGCGCCCGTACCATGTAAACATAGCTGACCTTACTGTGCTGCCTACCGCACAGGCCAGCGCTACTATTGTAAATAAGGCTTTATAGTTACTATAAAAAGCAATAAAAAATGCCGCATATTATGCGGCATTTTTTGTATAATCTTTATATGGTTATTCTTTTACAATCTTCAGGTTGGCGCTGTTGCGGCCGTTATCTACTTTTATAAAGTAAACCCCCGTAGCGTATCCCGACATATCGGTAACATTGGTAGTGGCATTTACCTGCTTTTCTGCTAACAGCTGGCCGGCTATGTTGTAAATGGCTATGTGCGTAATGCCTTCACTTGCTGTTATGGTAAGGTTACCGTTTACCGGGTTAGGGTAGTAGCTCAGGCTGCTAAAGGTATTGTCTTTAGTGCCAAGTGTGGTACAACTCACGGTAGCTTCCCAGCCCGAACGGGTAAGGTAGGCATCTGACGTAAACTCAAAGGTAAGGGCACCCTCTGCATTAGTGGCTTCAAACGGACCGGGTATGTCTTCACCGGTAAATGTGCCCAGTAGTGGGGCAGTGGTGCCTATGCCATCGTACACATACATAAAATCGTAATCATACTCCAGTTCGAAGCTGTCAAACGAAACGAAGGCCATACTGCCTGCCACGCCGGGTTTTATAATACGTACCAGGTGCTGGCCGTTCGGGTAATCGTCAAAAGCGCCCCCGGTATCGGTCCATGATACGCCGTTACACCAGTCATCTGATTCTGTGCCAAATGTAATACTGCTGTTTCCCGGTACCTGGTTTTCATTACACACCGGCCTTACGGCAAAAGTGTAGTAGCTGTCGGCATCCAGTCCGCTTATGGTATATGGGTTTTCGGCAACTTCTGTCCAGTTGGTTATTTCGTCACCAAAAAAGGCATACCCCACCTGCCATGGGCCGCTGTTACCGTCTTCCCATTGCAGTGTAGCAGTAGTCATGGAACTGTCCATAACGTATAATGCCGTTACGGTATTTATGCAGGTATTAATACAATCGGTGCTTAAACATTGTGAGCTTTCTATATTATCAATTATACGCTGTGCAGGCTGTGGGCCAAAACCATTGGCAAAATTAATACCCACACCGCCTACAAGGTGGCAGTAACTCATTATGGTACCACCTTCTTCTTCAGATGGTATATAACCTTCTTCACACAGGCCTTCTATATACCCTACCGATGTGCCGCAGCCGTCTATAGCCGTATCGTTACCATTCCAGTAGCAGCCGTGCGTATGTGGCGAGCCGTACAGGTGGCCCAGTTCATGCGTTACCACCTCTATAGTCCATGAAAAAACAGGTACGGTTTCATAAAACAGGTAAGTATCGCTGTAGCTAACGTTGGCATCGCTGCACAGCCCGTCTATAGAAATAGCCACGCCGCCCAGGCCACCATCGTCTACGCCCAGTAGCTGCCCCACGTCACCGTCAAAAACCGGCCTGTTGTAGTAAAACTGCAACAGGTAGTCTCCCGATGCGGTGGCATCGTATACATCGGGCTCCGTCCATATATAAACCGACTTGATAGCTGTGGTAATACCGTCGTTGTCGTACAGGGTCTGCACGTTGTTAAACATGGCAGTAAGCCAGTTGCTGGTAAGTGTGGTATCGTAGTTGTTTTGTTCAAACAGCTTGTAACGGATTTCAAAATACACCGTAACGCAACGGGTGCTCTGTACATCCTGCGCCATTTTGCCGTGTGGCATAAAGCCCGGAACGATATTATTATCCTCTGTATTACACACAAAAGTATTGGCCACGTTCATGTTTTTATCGGAATACACTATGTAATCGCTGAAATTATTTGGCGTATTAAGCCTGCCTACCACAAGGTTATGTAGCTGCGGTGACGATACCACACCGGCCATTTCCTTATCGAAGAAACTGAATGCCGCTACCGACTTTGGGTTGCCTTTTACAATACCCCTGTAGTATGCACCACCTGCATAGGCTATGTTCTGCTTTTTATCGGTATCAATGTGGAAACCGTTTGCAGTAACCTCTACGCGGTACAGCTGCATGGTTACCGTACTGTTGTTGTACGGTATGCTCAGCTCTATGGCGGCGTATTTGTTTTTGGCAATGTCCTTTACCACCGCAGGGTTTAAGCCTGCATACGTAGCATTGTTTACTACGGCATCGGCTTTGGTATTGCGGGTAGTAGTAACATTTAGCGGGCTTACCGGCCTGAATGTGGTTTTATTGTTTATGAGCTGCTGCACGTGTGCCGGTATGCGCTGCTGCCCAAAAAGTGTTACGGCACATAAAAGTGCCATAACAAGGGTAATTCTTTTCATTATCGTTAAAATGTTTTGGCGTAAAATATCAGTCAGGGGCAAATGTATGATAAAACATGATAGATTAAGAAATCTTTAACAGTTATTGCTTAATGATATTAAAGTTAGCCAATTTGTTGTTACCGGTTACCTTAAAGAAGTATACACCCGTAGCAAACGAAGAAATATCCGCTACAAAATGTGTTGCATTTACCTTTTGCTGTAGCAATATTTGCCCTGTTGCGTTATACACCGTTATTTCTTCCACGGGTTCTTCAGAAACCAGGGTTACCTCGGTTGAAGCCGGGTTAGGGAAGTATCGAAGATTAATAAAGCTTCCCGCATCTGTGCCAAGGATAGACTCACAGGTTACGTTTGCCAGCCAGCCAAGTGAATTCACTTGTACATCAGAGGTAAACTCAAAAGTTAGGGCACCATCCTCTGCCGAAGACACAAACGGTCCGGGGTTGTCGTTACCTGTAAATTCACCTATTAATGGCGCATTAGTATCGGCACCGTCATATACCTTTAGGAAATCAAAACCATCTTCAAGATGGAAAGAGGAAAAGGCAACTTTAACCCTGCTGTTTGGCGCTGAAGGGGTAAGCGTACGGATTACGTGCTGGTTAGAGTCATAAAACCCGCTGATGCCATTAGGTCCGGTAAACACCTGCCCGCCGCACCATTCGGCACCGGTAGCAAAAAGAACCTCTTCGGCAGCAGATGTCCCGCTGTCGCACACCGTCCTTATGCCAAATGTGTAATACGTATTCGGCTGTAAACCCTCAAAAGTTACAGATGGTGCTGTAGCATCCTGCCATGTTGGCTCCTCATTTTGGGCATATATTGCAACCTGCCATGGGCCTGTAGTTTCGTCTGTCCATGAAAAACCTGCCGTATTGTTAGTTATTGATGTTGTATTTACAGCACTTACGTAGCTGTGGCACGCCGTTGCTGCACAAAGTGAGCCGAGGCAGGTAGCATTATTAATAAAATCCTGTATCCTCTGTGCTACCTGCAAACCAAACCCGTTTGCCAGGTTAACGCCCACGGGCTGCAGGTGGCAATAGCTCATTATGGTGCCGCCCTCCTGCGGGATGGGGCCAGGTGTACACACACCATCTTCAATGGGGGCACAGCCGTCTATAGGGGTGTTGTTTCCATTCCAGGCGCAGGCGTGGGTATGCTGTGACCCGAATAAGTGACCCAACTCATGCGTAACGGCCTGTACCGTCCAGCTATACAAAGGTATGGGCGAAAAATTAAGGTCATCTATATCTACGTAGCTTACATTAATACCCGAACTGTTTTCGCAAAGGCCACCCAGTACCGCCAGCCCACCAAGCCCACCGGGGTCCATAGCCAGCAGCTGGCCGATATCGCCGTCGAAATCCTGTTCAAAATGGTTAATGGCAAACTCGTTCAGGTAATCTTCTGCCCCGGGGCCAACATACTGATCCGGTGAAGTCCATACCATAAACGACTTTAACGATACCGTAATGCCGTCATTTTCATACAGTGTCTGGGTGTTGTTAAATAGTGCCGTAAGCCAGTCGCCCGCCGCCTGTTCGTTCGAACCGTTTTGCAGGTAAATATCGTGGTCCAGTTCAAAATATACTGTGGCGCAGTTATTTGTTTCTGTATCAGTAACAGCGTTTATCCCTTTTTTATCATTTGGGAGTAAAACATCTGCTGTTGTACATGCAAAATTGTTGGTAAGGTTAAGGTTGGCATCCGAATAGATAATATATTGTGATGCGTCCCTTTCCTGTGGCAAATGGCCTACAACAAGATTTTTCAGGCTGGCCGAAGATGCCATGCCGTTCATTTCGTTATTAAAAAAACTGAAGGATGCCAGCGAGTTTTCGTCGCCTTTTATAATTCCCCTGTAATAAACGCCGGGGTGGTAATTAAAATTTTTACGCTTATCGGTATCGGCATGGAAGCCCTGCGCCATGATTTCGGCTTTGTACAGTTGCAGGACAACATTGGTGCCGTTATAGGGCAGTGTAAGCTCTATAGCATCAGGTGCTGAAACGTTAATTTGTTTTAAAAGGTTTTTGTCCAGTTTTGCCAGTGTGGCATTTTTAACTGCTGCATTAATGGCGGTATTGGCAGGGGTTTTACTCGCTTGTAGTGGCGTAAAGTGGGTAAACGTTATGTGCCGGTCATTCATCTGCGCTATCTTTTCAGATACTTTGTGCTGCCCATAAGAGAAGGATCCGAGCAGCAACAATAAAAAGGTAAACTTTTTCATAGCAATTTAGGAATTTTGAATAAAAATTATAAATGGGAGAATAAAATCGCTGCAAGAAAAAGCAAATTCCTCTTAATTTATTTAAAAACAAGAGAAGATGTGGTTTCGGTTAGTATTTGGCAGTTATGGTTTAGTATTCGATATGATATGGTCTTTATGACCATTATTTTGTTTTTCCGGATTATTGTTGCTGTACAGAGAGTTAAAAAACAAAAACAGGCCCCGCTAAGCGGGGCCTGTTTTTTATACTATTGTAGAAAATTCTATATACTAATGCGTTGTCTTTAGGTCTTTTATCACCTTAAAGGCAAGGTCTACCTCGTCTTCATTTACCAGTATGGTAAATTCGTAAGACGTAGATATTACCTCTATTATGGTAATGCCTTCCCATGCCAGCCTCTGGAAAATGTAGTAGTAGATACCCGGGGTATTAATGTTGTCCTTAGGCAGTTTTACAGTTATAGAGGCAAGGTTATCATTACGCTCTATCTTTTTTTCTTCGGCAAAAAGGCGGTCTACAATGTGGTTCATGCTGCTGCTTACCACAATGTTAGTCTCGTTAACCCCGCGTGATGAGGTATAAAATACATCCGGGTTCTGGTTAATGCTGTTTATCAGCTCAGCCTGTTTGCTCAGTATGGTGTCGCTTACGGCAAATGTAAAATCAGTCAGCGATGAGCGTACGGTGATTTCGCCTATTCCTTTAAGTACCTTAACAATTTTGTGGTTTACACGGAAGTCAAGGTCTTCACTCAGTCTTTTCAGCGACATAACCACAGCGCCCTGCTTTATGTCTTTGCCCAGTTCCTGCTCCAGTTCAGGCATCATGGTACGGGCAAGGGATGTAAGGTTGATAATACCCTGGGAGAGGGCACTCAACAAAAACGGTTTTGTTTTAATGTAGTGTTCTACTACAGAAGAAATGGTTTTCATAACAGATAAATAGTTGTGTGTGTTTTAGTTCTGGGGAACAAATATACGAAATTAAACAAATTGTTAAAAATTTAACACATCAAAAATGAAAAAAAGCATCTGTAAGGTGCTCAATTTCAAATGAACTGCCGTTTTTATGTACGCCAATGATGTCAAAACGTACTTCGGCATCAATGTCGTTGTCTTCTACATATTGGTTCATAGCCTTTACAAGGAGTTGTATTTTTTTCGGTTTTACAAAATCCTGCGGCAGGCCAAATTCTAACGTCGTACGGGTTTTTACTTCTACCGATGCCAGGATGTTACCCTTCTGGGCAATGATATCTATTTCGGCTTTTTGCCAGATATAGTTGGTCTGTAAAATGGTGTAGCCTTCCTTCCTCAGGAAATCAGCTGCGGCTTTTTCGCCCTCTTTGCCCAGCTCATTGTGTTCGGCCATTACTCGAAAGTGAGTTTTGTACCGGTGGCCGTTACATCCAGCATTACCTCTTTGCCGAATACCAGTGCGCGGTTATCGGTTATGTGCCCCGCCGGGAAGTTAAAGCATATCGGTATGTTGTACTCTTTGGTGATGTCCTGTATTATTTCCAGTGCATCGTGTCCCCACGGTATGTCATTGTCGCGCATTTTGGTAAAGCCGCCTATAATAATGCCCTTTACATTTTTAAAGTACCCGTTGCGTTCCAGGTTCATCATCATACGGTCTATGTGGTACAGGTACTCGTCCAGGTCTTCTATAAACAATATCTTGCCCTTATAATCCACCTCAGAGCGCGACCCTAAAATACTGTACAACACCGAAAGGTTACCACCCACGAGTTCGCCTGTGGCTTTGCCTGTTTTATTGAACTTATGTGCAGGTATGCTGTAGTTTATCTTTTCGCCAAACAGCGCCTTACGGAACGATTCTATGGCTTCGGGGGTGGCATGCGCCACGCTAACGCACATAATGCCGTGTATGGTGGCTATGTCCATGTTGTTTATGTGGCTGTGCAGCACGGTGGCATCGCTAAAGCCTATGAACCACTTGGGTTTTTTCTTAAACTGTGTAAAATCTATACGGTCTACCATACGTACAGTGCCGTAACCGCCTTTGGCGCACCATACCGCCTTTATGGTAGGATCGTCTATCATTTCCTGGAAATCTTTAGCACGCTGCCAGTCGGCACCGGCCAGCTGGTTGTTGTCCAGCCCCACCGTTTTACCCACTACCACGTTCAGCCCCCAGCTTTTCAGCAGTTTTATGGCAGGTTCCAGCGGTTCGTGGTCTATTTTACGGGCGGTGGCCAGTATGGCTACAGTATCTCCTTTGGTAAGGTACGGCGGTAGTTTCATAAGCTGTTTCTGTGGGTAAGCAGTAAAGGTGTTTATCAGTAACAAAAGAAATAAAAATATTCGTTTTGTAAGCATTTGCTGTATTTGATTTACCGGCACAATCTTTAAGCACCGTAATGTTTAAACGTAAAAGCCCGTGTTTTACATATAAGCAAAGTTAAAAAAATAAGCACGTGCATAGTGCACGTGCTTACCAGAAAAATGAGTGGAGTTATCTATGGTAATACAGATTCGGTTAGAATACTATTTTCTTGGTTACCATACCGCGTTCGGTATTAATCTCCAGGACTACCACCTGCTGTGCTATTTGCAGCCCGGTTACCGAAGCTGAGTTGGCACTGATTTTATCGGCGGCATACAGTTGCTGGCCCCTGATGTCGAACACTTTTACAGATTGTATTTGTGCCATTTCTGAATTAATATCTATAGCATTGCCGTTTTTATAGGCAATAATATTATTTGATGTAAGGGTATTATTATCTACAGAAAGTGCAGATGTAGCATAGGTAACCTGGAACCTGTCGTTAAACGTACCGGCTTCGGTTGTAAAGCTGTATACGTTAGTACTCAGGTTAGTAACGATTCCGGTAACGGCATCGGTAAGGTATATTTTTTGGCCTTGGGCAAATACACCTTCGCTCCTGTCAAGGTTTATAGTGTAGGTGCCTGCTGTGGCAGCGTTGTAGCCAAGGTTTACCATATCGGTACTTTCAAAGGCCGGGCGTGCCTGTATGGCAAGGTTTTTACCTGCTGCCAGTGTGTATAGGTTTACACTGTCTTCATCATTAAAGCCTACTCCGTCGTAGCCATAGTCAATGCCTGTAGTAGCGCCGTCTATATAAGCTACTGCTGCCTGGCTAAATGCATCGGCCGTGTTGCTTATGTTAAGCCATAGCCTTGATGCCGTTTGTGGTGCCGACTTAAAAAATGCCTGCCCGTTTAAAGATGCGCCCCTGCGCATGCCGTTGTTATAAGTAAGCGTAGCTGAGGTAAGGCCTTCTTTTGTTTTTACAAAGAAACCCTGCCCCTGTGATAGTGTCCATTGGCTGCTGTCACCAAGAAAGTAGTCGGCCTGGTCCTGGCCACCGTAGTTGTAGCCGGGGATTGGCACACCGGTAGCATCGGCAACACCTCTATTGGCTACAAAGCCTGCAAGTGTTACCTGTGCGTAAGATGATGTGGCCATGTTGTTCTTTTTCCTCCACAGGTAAATACCTGAAACGCTGTCCAGCACTGCGGTATTTTGCTCAAAGAAGTCGGCAATGTTTATAGGCGATGCATACGGGTTACCCGTAGCGGTAAAACGACCTGCATTTACCGAAAGGCTTGTAGAAATATTACCATTGTACGGTGTACCGGTAAAGCTGCCGTGGTGTATTATAGATACGCTTCCGCCGTTATAGCCCGGTGTGCTGTCTACGTTAGGCATCCTGATAAGGAAACCTTTACCCGCACTGAAGTAAGTAGATGCAGGGTTTACTGGCCAGTAGGCTTCCACATATTCGGTACCTGTGTAGTCATATTTGTATTCGTAAAAACGGTGTTGTACCGTAACCGGTGAAAATGCCAGCAGTTGCTGCCCGCCTACAGGTGATGACCATAGAGTATAATCAAGCCTGAAAAGCGCGTGGCTGTCTTGTTTTACAGTAATGATACCGTTATTGTCCACATCGTTTACTTGTACCAATGCGCCGCCGTTTTCTACCACAAAGCTGCCTGAGCCCAATATGGCTATATCGTCTATAACTTCTATTGTACCTCCGTTAGCTACTGTAAGGCCTGCGGTGTCGTCTATGGTAAGTGTGCGTGCATACGCTGTATCGCCTGAGGCTACAACAGGTTGGTTATCGCCGTTTTCAGGGACAATTACGTCAATTTCACTATCAGGAATCAGGTTACAAGACCAGTTGCCCGGTGTATTCCAGTCGCTGCTTTCGGCACCGGTCCATAAAAATACGTGGCCAGTGGTTACCGAAACCACATCGGAAATATCATAACCGCATACGCCGTTTACCAATACCCTGTAATAGGTAATTTCGTAAACTGCCGGTGTTGTATACATGGTTGTGGTAGCACCGCTGCCGCCGGAAACGTTCGTCCAGCCGCTTGTGCCGTTTTCTGATTGCTGCCACTGGAAGCCAATACCGCTGTACCCCGTAACATACACGATAGTGCTTTCGCCGGGGCAAATGGTTACGTTAGCCGATGTATTACCGGCATTTACACCGCCCGAGACGGTAAAGGCTACCGCATTAGAGGTTACCGAAGCACACTCATAGTTAAGCGGGTGAACTACGGCATAGTAATAACGTGTACCTGCTACATCGGTAGCGGGGGTATACAGGCTTTCTGTAGCGCCATTAATAATGGTACCACCCACATTGGTATTGGTTGCAGAGCTGTACCACTGGTACTGCACGTCTTTACCTTGAGTGTTTACCTCTATGGTTGCAGGGGTGTTCAGGCAGGTCGTATTGCCTGTAGTGGTGGTAATACTGGCGTTAAGATACGCAGTATCTGAAGTGCTTATACCCGCCGAATGTGTTACCACACAACGGTAGGCTGCATAATCACTTTGTGTTATGTTGTTTAAACTAAGCGAACTGCTGTTTGCTCCGTTTATGTTACTACCGTTTTTTTGCCACTGGTAAGTTAATATAGTACTGTTTTCAAAAGTCACAGTAAATGTTACATCAGCGCCCGGGCACGCAGATTGCGATTGGGGCTGTTGGGTAAAACCCGGCTCGGCCTGCAGTACAACAGTCTTCCCCACTGCTGCAAAGGCCATAACTGCCTGTAAGGACATCATCCAAACAAGTAGCTTTCTCTGTACATTAGTAATTTTCCGCCTCATAAAAAATTAAATTTTATATACTTCAAAGGAAATTATTAATAATGCAAATTTTTGTTGACGCTTTGTTAAACAGTGTTAAGCCCCGTATTTACTAAGAGTTATTTAACATGTGTTCGTTAAAGGACGTTAAATACTTTTTAGATAATCAGCACATATTTGCGTGGCAAGGCTATCTCATGTATAATTTGTACTTTTGCACTAAATTCAAAAAACTACCATGTTACAGGATCCGAAACGATATACCATAACCGCTGCATTGCCTTACACTAACGGCCCTATACACATAGGCCACCTTGCAGGTGTGTATGTACCCAGCGATATTTATGCCCGTTACCTGAGGCTTCAGGGCAGGGATGTAGCCTTCATCTGCGGAAGCGATGAGCACGGTGTGGCAATATCTATGAAAGCCAAAAAGGAAGGCATTACACCACAGCAGGTTATAGATAAATACCACCATATCATCAAGACCTCGTTTGAGGATTTCGGGATATCGTTTGATAATTATTCGCGTACATCGGCTCAGATACACCACGAAACGGCATCGGAGTTCTTTAAGAAACTGTACAATGAAAACAAGTTTATAGAAGAAGTTACCGAGCAGCTGTATGATGCACAGGCAGACCAGTTCCTTGCCGACCGTTTTGTAACCGGAACCTGCCCTAAGTGTGGCAACGAAAGCGCGTATGGCGACCAATGCGAAAACTGCGGTTCGTCACTTAACGCTACCGACCTTATAAACCCTAAGAGTACCATAACAGGTACTACACCGGTACTAAAATCTACCAAGCACTGGTTCCTGCCACTGGACCAGTACGATGCTTTCCTGCGCGAATGGATACTTGAAGGCCATAAAAACGACTGGAAACCAAACGTATACGGACAGGTGAAATCATGGCTGGAAGATGGCCTGAAACCACGAGCGGTAACCCGCGACCTGGACTGGGGTATCCCTGTGCCTGTTGAAGGTGCCGAGGGTAAGGTGCTGTACGTATGGTTTGATGCTCCTATCGGGTATATTTCGTCTACAAAAGAGTGGGCGCAGCGCGAAGGCAAAGACTGGGAGCCGTACTGGAAAAGCGACGATACCAAGCTGGTACATTTCATTGGCAAAGACAACATCGTATTCCACTGTGTGATATTCCCTGCCATGCTGAAGGCTGAAGGCAGCTACATACTGCCGGATAACGTTCCGGCAAATGAGTTCCTAAACCTTGAAGGTAACAAACTGAGCACCAGTAAAAACTGGGCCGTTTGGCTTAATGAATACCTTGAAGACTTCCCGGGCCAACAGGATGTGCTGCGTTATTCGCTTACCGCCACTGCCCCTGAAACCAAGGACAACGACTTTACATGGAAAGACTTCCAGGCGCGTAACAACAACGAGCTTGTAGCCATATTCGGTAACTTTATCAACCGTGTCGTGGTGCTTACCAATAAGTATTACGAAGGCGTGGTGCCTGCACCTAACGAGTTTAGCGATATAGATGAGGCCACCCTTACCGAAATGCGTGCTTACCCTGCCGTTATAGCCAGCAGTATAGAGCGCTACCGTTTCCGTGAGGCGCTTACCGAGCTGATGAACCTTGCCCGCCTTGGTAACAAGTACCTTGCCGATGAGGAGCCGTGGAAGGTAATAAAAGACAACCCTGAACGTGTAAAAACCCAAATGTATGTGGCGTTGCAAATAGCCACTGCCCTTGCGGTACTGAGCGAACCATTCCTGCCGTTTACGGCTGCCAAGCTGAAAGGCATACTGAAGCTGGAGGGTGATTTTGGCTGGAACGACATCAGCACTAAAACCGACCTGATTAAGGCGGACCATACCATAGGCCAGGCGGAGCTTCTTTTCGGTAAAATAGAAGATGAAACCATACAGAAACAGGTGGACAAGCTTGAGGCTACTAAAACAGCCAATAAAGCTGCCGCTAAAACCGTGGAGCCGCAAAAGGATTTAATACAGTACGATGATTTTGCTAAAATGGACATCCGCACGGGTACTATCCTTGAAGCCGAAAAAATGCCTAAAGCCAACAAGCTACTGGTACTTAAGGTAGATACGGGTATTGATGTGCGCACTATAGTATCGGGTATTGCAGAGAGCTTCACCCCTGAGGAAGTGGTAGGCAAACGCGTTACTGTGCTTGTAAACCTTGCCCCGCGTGCACTTCGTGGCGTAGAAAGCCAGGGCATGATACTGATGACCCAAAACGCCGAAGGCAAGCTGGTATTCGTTAACCCTGATACCGATGGTGTAGGGAACGGGGAGGTGATTTCTTAGTCTTAAAGTCAGACGGCTAAAGTCATAAAGCTTTAGCTTCAGAGATAAATTAAAAGGGCTGTCTTTCATGAAAGACAGCCCTTTTTGTTGTCATTTATTATTTAGTAGGATGCTAATAGAAACAGTTTACAATGAATAAAGTGCTGTTTACAAATATGCTCGCCAAAAGCAGGTTAAACGTGGTCTTTGCAGATTGCTGTGATAGCAGTGCGCCGTTGTAACTTACACATAATACCACTGCCACAAACAGCTGCACCATTTGTACCGGTGAGTTACCGTTAATCAGTATGGCCATGGCAGCAAGGCCGCCCAGGCAACTTTGTACCATGACGCTAAGGGTTGAAAATCCTAAATAGCCGCGTGTGTAATTCTGTAGATAATATTGATAAGTGCTCATAACTAAAAACCTTTATTATTATGAGTCAAAATTACGCCTGCCATACCCTTAACGATATGATATTTATCATGTTGCAGTAACTGTTTTATGCGTATTTAATTCCTCCCCGCTTCATCAGGGTATAGTTCGTGTACCGGGTCGCTTTGCCAGTATTCTTTAGTATCGGCATCCATAATGGTCAGTGGACCTTTAAAGGCAGCACCGGTGTCTACATTCCAAATATTCGCTTTTTGTACCGGTACCGTTTGCCCTATACGGGTTACGGGTGTATGGCCTATAAAAACCTCTTTGTAGTGTGTAAAACGCTTAGGGTACAAAGGGTCTTCCGTACTTAACGATGTGTCCAGCGCCAGTGCGGTTTCCCAGAGGGTGCGGTCCCAGTAGAACAAACGGGTAAAATACTCGTGGTGTATACCGTTCAGGTTGGTAAAGCCTGCGTGTACAAACAACCGGTTGTTTTCATCGAGGTGGTAGTCCTTCAGGCTTTCCAGGAACAGTATATGCAGCTGCTTTTTGTCTTCGGGCAGGGCATTGTAACGCTCCATGGTAATGCGACCGCCGTGGTTAAACCACTGTTCGCTATACTGGCCGGTATGCAGCCACTGCATCAGCAGGTCGTCGTGGTTACCGCGTATGTAGGTGCAGTTGTGCGTAGCCTTCAGGCGGATGAGGAAGTCTACAACCTCAGGGCTTTGGCTCCAGCCGTCTACAAAATCGCCCAGGAAAATAAGGTGGTCTTTTGGGGTTACGGCAGCGCGTTCCAGTATTTGTTGTACTGCCAGTAAGCTTCCGTGGATGTCGCCAATAACAAGGGTTCTGCCCATTCAATGTAGTTTTTAAGTACTTAGGTACAAGTGTAGCGTAAATTTAGTATTTTGCGGGAAGAATTGCCAACCGCTTTTCCTAAAACTTACAAAAACCACTTATTATCCTGAAAAACCAATTTACATGAAAAAAACATTACTTGCATTTTTAAGTTTAATCTCGTTATCTGCCTTTGCCCAGGAATTTGTAGAGGGTTTTGAGGGCACCTGGCCACCCGAAGGCTGGTCTGTTGTAAATGTTGCAGGCCCTAACCAGCAGTGGCAGCAAACCACAAACCCGGCAATGGCCGCCCAGGGTTCGTATGCTGCTACAATAGCCGGTGAAGATGTAACTGACGGTACACAAAGCGAGGACTGGCTGATAAGCACACAGTTTATAGCAGGCCCTGACACCCAGCTTAATTTTGTTTCACGCCTCATACAAACGGGCGACCAGGGCAATACTTACAAGGTAATGATAGGCACAGACCCCACCAATATAGGTGCGTTTGTGCAACTACAACAATGGACGGAGTTAGAAATAAACCCGGTGCAGAGCGATTTCAGCCTTATTGTGGTAAACATACCACAGGTATATGCCGGGCAGGCAGTACATGTTGCATTTGTAATGACGGGCGACAGTGGCGAAGGCTGGATAATAGATAATGTAGGCATAGAAAATTACTGTGTGGCTCCTGATAACCTTGCGGTTTTTAACGTAACCCTTACAAGCGCAGACCTTGCCTGGACTAACCAGGGTACTGCAAGTGCATGGGAAGTGGAAGTAGTACCCCAGGGTGCTGTGCCGCAAGGTATAGGTACTTTGGCTAATTACGCACCCTATACGGTAGTAGGCCTTTCGCCGGATACCTGCTATGAGTTTTATGCCCGTGCGGTATGCAGTGAAAGCAGTTTTAGCCCATGGTCAGGGCCTGTTTCATTTTGTACACCTTCAGTAATTGGTTTTAACCACCTTACCGGCTATGCACGTGCTGATATAAACGGCGACGGTATTTGCGATAATACTGATGCCGCCATACCTAATGTGGAACTACAGGTGGCTGTAAATGGAGTAGATGCCGGTTCGGTATATACCAGTACAGATGGTTCTTATAACGTTTACCTGCCTGCTGAAGATACCTCTACTGTAACCTTAACACCTGTGGCGGTACCGGGCTTTACAACACCGGCACCTGTAACGGGTAACTACACTTTTGCATCATCGCAAACGCAGCCCGGCCCTGATTTTTGCCTGGGTACAACTGCCGAAACGGTGAACAACCTTAGCATAACGGTAAGCGCATCGTCTAACATTGTACCGGGATTTGACTTTTATGTGAGCGTAGGGGCCTTAAATACTGGCAATACCGTACCTCCTGCTCCTATGGCCTCGTTTACCTATGATGCTTCGCGTTTTACACTGCTGTCTTATGACGGTGTAGCTGCAACGGCAGCGGGTACTGTTGATATAAACTTTGGTGATATAGGCTTGTTTAGCTATGAAGTGCACGTACTGCAATTCCATGCGGCTGAGCCTCCGGTAAACGTAAGCGGTGATTTGGCTACGTTTAGCGCAGTGCTTGACTATGCCGATGACAATGCTCTTGATAATACGGCTATATTGAATAAGACAATCGTAAACTCTTTTGACCCGAATGATATTACCGTGCACGAAGGTGCCGAAATAACCCCTGCGCAGGCAGAAGGCTACCTTACCTATACCGTGCGTTTCCAGAATACGGGTGATTTTACAGCGACCAATGTAAGGATAGAACAGGAGCTTGATGCCAACCTGGACTGGGATACTTTTACCCCGGTAACCGCAAGCCATTTGGGCCAGGTAAGCCGCGTGGAGGATGCACTGGTGTATAACTTTAATGGTATCAACCTGCCTTTTTCAGGCCAAGATGAACCGGGCAGCCACGGGTATGTTACCTACCGCATAAAACCGAAAAGCACGGTAACCATAGGCGATTTTATGTACGGTACCGCTGGTATCTATTTCGACTTTAACGAACCGATAATTACCAATACATGCAGCACGCAGATTGTAGAAGCAACTTCTGGTACCGATGGTTTTGCATTGGGCAACATAAAGCTGTACCCTAACCCGGTAAAAGATGTGCTGAATGTAAGCCTTACCGATGGCACATTACAATCGGTAGCGGTGTACGACCTTAACGGAAGGCTGTGCCTGCAATCAGGAAACACCACAACGGTTAAAACCGACGGCCTGACGCCGGGGCTTTACATGGTAAAGGTTGTTACTGATAAGGGCAGCGGAAATTATAAGCTGATAAAGAAATAAGGAATAAATTACGGGCGGCACTTCGGTGCCGCTTTTTTTGCTACAGCAGGAAGAACAATACAAAATAAAAAACCAGCATGCCTAAATGTATCATTGCCGATGGTTTATGATGTTCTTTGCCATATAAATACAACCCAAAATTCACCACAAATAATATAAGGCTTATGATTGGTAATAAAAACGCTACCATAATACCTGCACCGGGTGCACAAGGACCACCGGGATAAACTTTATTTAGAATTATAATGGTCGCAAAAGCGACAATGTAGAAAACTATAGTAAGCCCTGTGCCTACTTTTTTATTACCTAATGCAGAGGTTGATTGTTCCATGTTTTATCTAAGTTACCTGCCTGTCGTACTTCATTTTGCGTAATACCCGCATCGCTTCCTTAAACGATACATATACAGAAGGGTCCGGGAAGGCTTTCAGTAAGGGTTTGGCATCCGCCAAAAGCTGCTTGGCATCCTCAAAACCGTTCAGGTAGCAAATCATCAGCGTACTGGGCAGGTTGGCCACATCGTTGTACTCGCGGTCGGTGAGGTATACATTCTTTTCCAGCTTGCGAAGCAGTGCGAGCTGCGAATTGTATATGTGGTACATCAGTTTTTCGTTGTACTGCGGCGGGTCAAACAACAGTTGCGATTCTATATGGTAGGTGCCTTTCTCGGTAAAGCTGATGTTCACCTGTTCCAGCGGGTAATAGCTGGTTTTGTCATTCAGCCCCAGGGCTACATATTCGGTAATACTGAAAGTATCGTCTGTAAACTCTATACTTACTTCATCTAACGCCGAATAAAACAGCTTAATCTGTTCGTTAATCAGCTCTATGTCCACCCGGCTGTAGTAGTTGCGGCCTTTCACCACTTTTTTATGGCCGGCCCAACAGACTATAAACAACTCCTTAAACACCTTGTAGTGTGCAGCCATGTCCTTATGGCGGTTGTTTATAAAGTCGATAACTCCCTCCAGGGTGTGCTCTATGCTGTTTCGGGAGCTGTTTTCTATGTTGCCCACCGTAAGTTCGTTCATGCGGTTAGGCTCCACGCTAAGCCCGTCTACCGGTATGGAGTTACTGCCCCGGCGCATAAAGATAGCCCCGGCGGGTATGGTGTAAATATTCTTTTTAAAATAAGCCGTGCGCCCATTCGGGCTTATGGTAACCAGCCCCACCACGTGGTCTTTAGGCAGGTTAGGGAAAGGCACGTTTTCGTACTGTATCTGCGGAGGGTTTTCCAGCAGGGCATTTACCAGGTTTTGTATGCGGCTGTCGTCATAGAAGTCGGTACCCACAATATCGTTGCTGCCGTCTTCCACACCTACCACTATATAGCTGTTGTTGGTAGGGTTGCTGTTACTCAGCGCGCAGATATGTTTGGCAAATTTAGCCTTACCTTCTTTGGTATGCAGGTTCAACTGGCGCTTTTTGTCATAAAAGCTGCTCTCGTCGTTGTGGGCGAGCAGGTTTTTTATGAGTAGGCGCTTATTAATCATGATTTCAGAATTCAGATTGTAGATTTCAGATTGAAACGAAACCCTCTGGTAACAAATCTATTAAATAAATAACGGATATAAAAGCCCTTTTGGTGTTAATCCCCTGAAAAATAGTGCTGCCTATTTACTATTTTTGGGATAATGAAACACTACCACTATATTTTTGCGGGTACGGGGCTGGCCGCGCTCATGACGGTGTACCGTATGGTACTTTCGGGCAGTTTTACAGATAAGCATATACTGCTCATAGACCCTGACATAAAAACGGCAAACGACCGCACCTGGTGTTACTGGGAAACCGGTACAGGGGAGTGGGACAGCATTGTGTACCGCAAGTGGGATAAAGCCAATTTTCTTGATGCGCACATGCAGAGAAGGCTTGATTTCGGAGGTTACAAATACAAAATGATACGCGGGGCTGATTTTTATGCCTTTGTAAAGGCTGAACTGATTAAGCATCCCAATGTAGAAATTAGCCGGGAGCGGGTTATTTCTTTTAAAGATACAGGAGATGGTACCGAAGTGCAAACCGAAACAGGAAGTTACACCTGCGATACGTATTTTAACAGCATATACTGCCCCACGTTACCTGCCCTGCAAAAAAAGTACCCGGTACTGCAACAGCATTTCATCGGTTGGCATGTAAAAGTGAAGGAAGCCAGGATTTTTAATCCCGGTATACCCATATTTATGGATTTTGGCGTGGCACAAAAGGGTAATACCCGCTTTATGTACGTGCTGCCGTTTAGTGCTACCGAAGCCATTGTAGAATATACGCTGTTCAGCAAAGACCTGCTGCCCGAACACGAATACGAAACTGCTATACAGGAGTATATTACCCACTTAGGTGTAACCCGATATGATATATTAGGTAAAGAAAAAGGCAGCATCCCCATGACGGGCTATAAGTTTTGGCAGGCGAATACCAAAAACATTATGTACATAGGTTCGGCAGGGGGGTGGACCAAGGCCAGCACGGGCTATACCTTTAAAAATGCCGATAAGCTGAGCCGGAAGCTCGTGGATTTCCTGCAAACGGATAAACCGCTTACGCAGTTTTATAAGCCAACCCGTTTTTGGTTTTACGATTTACTCCTGCTGGATATACTGGCTAAGCATAACGAAAAAGGCAGTGCCATTTTCTCGGCGATGTTCCGAAAGGGGAAGGCAGCACCTGTGTTTAAATTCCTGGATGAGGAAACCTCGCTGTGGGGCGACCTGAAGGTAATATGGAGCTGCCCAAAGGGATTGTTTATTAAAGCGCTGCTGGGTAGATTGTTTTAAATTCTAAATTTTATATTTTAAATGAACGAGATGGGCTAAATAGCTCAGAAGCTAAGCGACTCACGAACTTATTAAAAATAACCAACCAACATTATGGAAGCACTTGGACACTTTATTTTTGAACTATTCAAGATTGGTTTACTCAGTTTTGCGTACGCCTGGATAATACGCTATGTTTTAAAGAAGCTAAAAAAGGACAAACCTATTTTGTCCCTTAAAAAAATAGCGTCAGGCATTGCGGTACTGCTGTTTGTGTATATGTTTATGCCTTATGGCAATCATGGCTTAGGAGATTCGGCGCGTATACCCGTGGGTTGGAGTGATGGGCTGTCTAATATAGATTCGGGTAATATTGCAACCCTTGAAGATGTATATACTCCGGATAAAAGTCAGGTGCAGACTACAGCTTTTCTAATAAAGGATAGTTATGTGTGTGGAAATCTATCTGGTGATTTTTATGATTATAAAAATGTTTATTTTGTTTACAATTCAGATTCCGATGTTTTGAAAGAATTTGCATCAGAGTCAGATTATATGCGTTATGCCAAAGAAAATAATTTCCCCGTGGTAAGTGAGTTTAAATCTTTTGAGCAAAACTATCACGACTACTGGAGCGGATGGCGCTTTTTCTTGTTGCCCTAAAGCTATAGTTTATTTTAAATTCTAAATTTTATATTTTGAATTATGTGGTGCCTTCAAAAGCTAAGTAGCTCAGAGACTCAGTAGCTTACTTTTAAGAAATCCACCTGCCAAAAACGTAAACCTGTTTCCATTCCCCATCTGTCTTTGTAAAAATATAGCATGCCCCACTCCCGGCTTTGTTCACCTGAATTATGGCATATTTCCCGTCAGATGAAAATAGCGGTGTGGAAATCCTGAAATAAGTCATTTTTTCAGGAGGGGTTGCGTCATAGTAGTCCTGCCAGGCTTTATCGGTTACCCTGTCTATTTTCTTTTGGCTCCATGATTCTTTCACCCGAACAATTAACTCATCATATTTTTTATTTTGTTCTAAGCTGTCTAATGTGCGTTTAGGGGTGTCATACGGTACCAATCTCGTAATTTTACCCCAAGTGGGAAATCTCGGAATAGTGTTTTTCGAATATAAAACTGCGTTTTCAATCTTCAATTCTTTCCAACTTTGTGGCTGAGCTTTGCTTGCCAGTGCTATAAATTCTTCAGGGTTAAATTCAGGATTGTTATCCAGAAAAATCTTGTTTTCTCGTTCGCGAACATCCAGGCTGTATTTGTCAAATTCCATTACAAAACTTGAATCCACCAGATTAAAATAACGAAACTCTTTAGGTACCACATTTTTACAGGCAGCGTTTAACAACAGTTCTGTTTCGCTAAGTTGTGCTTTGCAAAATAGCGGAATACATAGAAAAATTATTATTCGGATGATATTCATAAGATTGGTTTTTGGTTAAGGTAAATTTACTAAAAAAGTTTTTGCCTGAACAAATAACGATTTGGCTTAATGAACATTCGGGTATTTTCGAATTACCGAATAACCACATTACTAAATGACCTGTAATGCTAAGCATCTAAGCGGCTCAGAAACTAAGAAGCTTTCAAAAACATTCTGTAACAAAAATTGATACATTTATATTTTTAGATGTAAAATTCGTTACCTTTGTAGCCATAAAACTTTAATTAGTACAGTTATGTATCCTGAAGAATTAGTAAAACCGATGCGTGCCGAACTTTCTGAGGCCGGGTTTAAAGAAATATTTACTGCTGAAGACGTAAAAAACGAAATTGAGAAAGAGGGCACTACCCTTGTAGTAGTTAACTCAGTTTGCGGTTGTGCTGCGCGTAACGCCCGCCCGGGTGCACGTATGAGCCTGGCTAACGAAAAAGTGCCTACAAACATCATCACCGTATTTGCCGGTGTAGATAAAGAAGCTGTAGACGCTGCCCGTGGCCTTATGTTCCCGTTCCCGCCGTCATCGCCAAGTATGGCGCTGTTTAAAAACGGTGAACTGGTACACATGCTGGAGCGCCACCACATAGAAGGCCGCCCTGCAGAGCTTATCGCCGAAAACCTTAAAGAGGCTTACAACGATTTCTGCTAATCAGGTTCAACTCTTTAATTTAAGATAAATGAGGACCACGCTTTACGGCGTGGTTTTTCTTTTTTATGGTTATGTGGTTATTTGTTAATTCGAAGTTTGAGGGAACTAAAATCATTTGAAATTAGTAGAGGTCTGAAAGTCTAATAATCCAACCTTCTCAAAATCTAATAATCATAAATAAAATGCCTGCATACTAAAACTTTTTATTATTCCACAAAAAGGCACTACTTTTGCGTGATTTTTTATTAAAGAATGCGAAAACTGTTGGCTTACCCGTTATCGGTAGTTTTTTACCTGATATTCGGCTTATTCTTGCTCATCTTTCACCCCATACAGTGGGTGTGTTTTAACCTGTTTGGGTACCAGGCGCACAAAAAAAGCGTGGATATCCTGAACGGTTGGCTGGTAAGGAGCTTTTGGGCATTGGGTACAACAGCAAAATTTGAAGGCGTGGAAAAAGTGCCTTCGGGGGTGCCGCTTATTATAGTGGCAAACCACCAGAGTATGTACGACATTCCACCAATCATATGGTTCATGCGCAAATTTCACCCGAAGTTTGTCAGCAAAAAAGAACTCGGCAAAGGTATACCCAGTGTGTCTTATAACCTAAGGCACGGAGGTAGTGTACTTATAGACCGTAAAGACCCTAAGCAGGCCATACCTGCTATAGGAGGCCTTGGCAAGTATATAGAAAAAAACAACCGTTCGGCTGTTATATTTCCCGAAGGTACCCGGAGCAAAACCGGAGAACCGAAGCGATTTAGCGAAAACGGATTGAAAATACTCTGCAAATATGCCCCGTCGGCGTGGATTGTCCCTGTGAGCATTAACAACTCATGGAAGATGGTACGTTACGGACAGTTTCCGCTTGGCATAGGCAACCGCTTAACTTTTACAGTACAGGAACCATTTGCAATTAAAGGCGTCCCTTTTGAAGAAGTAATGGCAAGGACTGAGAATGCAGTGATACAAGGAATAAAAAATTAAAGAGACATGTCTGTAAAAAATATCCGCCTGGAGGTAATGCAGTTCCTGGAAAAGAACATAGATTCTTATGTGGAGCAATACCTTATACCGGTAGAAACCATTTGGCAACCTACCGACCTGCTGCCCGACTCTCAAAATGAAAACTTTTTTGAGGAGGTAAAAGAACTGCGTGAAATAGCCAAAGACCTGCCTTACGACTTTTGGGTTACCCTTGTGGGTGATACCATTACTGAGGAAGCACTGCCTACTTATGAGTCCTGGCTTATGGATGTAGAAGGTGTAAACCAGGTAGAAAACGGTGGCAACGGCTGGAGTAAATGGGTACGCCAATGGACCGGCGAGGAAAACCGCCACGGCGACCTGCTGAACAAGTACCTTTACCTTAGCGGCCGTATAAACATGCGCGAAGTGGAAATGACCACACAGCACCTTATTAACGACGGCTTTGACATAGGTACTGACCGCGACCCGTACAAAAACTTTGTGTACACAAGCTTCCAGGAGCTGGCTACATACATATCGCACAACAGGGTTTCGCAACTGGCAAAGCAGTATGGCGATAAAAAACTGAGCAAAATGTGCAGGCTTGTTGCGGGTGATGAGATGCGTCACCACCTTGCATACAGCGAGTTTGTAGACCGTATCTTTAAAATAGACCCAAGCGAAATGATGCTGGCATTCCAGCACATGATGAAGCTGAAGATAACCATGCCGGCGCACTTCCTGCGCGAAAGTGGCGACAAGATAAGCACGGCGTTTGAGGAATTTTCAAATGCTGCACAGCGTATAGGTGTGTACACAGCCCATGACTATGTAGACATACTGCGCAAGCTGATAGAAAAATGGCAAATAGACAAGATAGACGGCCTTACAGCTGAAGCCGAAAAAGCCCGCGATTACCTTATGAAGCTACCGGACAGGATGGCACGCATAAGCGACAGGCTTACAATACCGGAACAGCCACATATATTCAAGTGGGTACAGCCTGCTTTGATTAAGTAATAAAACAAGAACTCCCGCCACTGGCGGGAGTTTCTGCATATAGAAATTTCTTTTCTGATTACAAGTCAAATTTAATACCCTGTGCAAGCGGCAGCTGTGTGCCGTAGTTAATGGTATTCGTTTGCCTGCGCATATAGGCTTTCCATGCATCAGAACCACTTTCGCGGCCACCGCCGGTTTCTTTTTCACCACCGAATGCACCGCCTATCTCAGCACCCGAAGTACCGATGTTAACGTTGGCTATACCGCAGTCGCTGCCCTGCGTACTAAGGAACAGTTCCATTTCGCGCATGTTGTTGGTAAATATAGACGATGAAAGCCCTTGCGGCACATCATTCTGCTGCGCAATGGCATCTTTAATATCAGTATACTTCATTACGTACAGTATCGGCGCAAAAGTCTCGTGCTGTACAATCTCGAAATGGTTTTTCGCTTCAATGATAGTCGGTTTTACATAGCAGCCGCTTTCGTAGCCTTCGCCCTCAAGTACACCGCCTTCAACCACTACATTGCCTCCTTCTGCTTTTGCTTTTTCAATAGCGGCAAGGTACTGTTGTACTGCATTGGTATCAATAAGCGGCCCCACGTGGTTGTTGCTGTCAAGCGGGTTACCAATGCTCAGTTGGCTGTACGCACTTTTAAGCACCTCTATGGTTTTGTCGTATACACTTTCGTGGACGATAAGCCTGCGTGTAGTGGTGCAACGCTGGCCTGCGGTACCCACAGCGCCAAACACGGCACCTACAAGCACCATGCTGATGTCGGCATGCTCACTTACTATAATAGCGTTGTTTCCGCCCAGCTCTAATATTGTTTTACCGAAACGGCCTGCAACCACCTGGCCTACGTGGCGGCCTACGCGTGTAGAACCCGTAAATGACACCAGTGGTATGCGTTTATCGTTGGTGAGGATGTCGTTACACTCCTCGCCGGTTACCAGGCAGCAAAGGCCCTCCTGAAGGTTGTTGCGCTCCAGTACGGTTTTCATGATGTTCTGGCAGGCTATGGCACACAGCGGGGTTTTGCTCGATGGTTTCCATACGCACACGTCGCCGCAAATCCACGCCAGCATCGAGTTCCAGCTCCATACCGCTACCGGGAAGTTAAACGCCGAGATGATGCCTACGATACCTATAGGATGGTATTGCTCGTACATGCGGTGGTTAGGGCGCTCGCTGTGCATGGTAAGGCCATACAGCTGGCGCGACAGGCCTACTGCAAAATCACAGATGTCTATCATTTCCTGAACCTCACCAAGGCCTTCCTGCAGGCTCTTGCCCATTTCGTAACTTACCAGCTGGCCCAGTGCATCTTTGTGCTTGCGCAGTTCGTCGCCCATCTGGCGGACAATTTCGCCACGCTTAGGGGCAGGTACCTGCCTCCATACTTTAAAGGCTTCTTCGGCCTTAGCCATTACTTTTTCGTAATCGTCGGGAGTGGAACCCTGTACTTTTGCGATAAGCGAACCGTCTACCGGAGAGAACGATGAAATAAGCGCGCCGCTTGCAAAGCTTTCGGTACCGGTAGAGGTACCTGCGTTAATTTCGGTAATGCCCAGCTGGATTAGTACTTTTTGTATGCCGATGGCATCGGTAAGTGTAGCCATTTTGTAACTTTTTTGCTGTTTGTTGTTATATTACAAATATAGCGGTTTTTAAATATTTTGGGTTATTTGCCACGAATTTCTCGAATTTCACAAATTTTTTCGATTAGCCGCTAAAAAACTGAATTTCTTTCAAAAAGCCTTGCCAAAAGAGTTTGATAAATTAGGGAAATTGGTGAAATTAGTAGCAAACAAAAAACAATATGGAAACCGAATTTAAAATAACCCGCCGTACCCACGAACTGCTGGACGGATATTTTGAGAATTTTACCATAGAAGGACTGAACAAAATACCCGATGGCTTCCGTAACAACCTGATATGGAACATAGGCCACATCATAGTGTCGCAACAGTCGTTAATCTATAAAGGCAGCGGCCTGCCCATGGTGGTGAGTGATGAGTTGGTAGCATTATACGCCCGTGGCACGCACCCGCACCGCGATATTTCGCCGAGCGAAGCTGTAGAACTGCGCCACCTGCTGGATTCGCTTATCCGTAAAACCGAGGATGATTATAACGACGGTGTATTTACCGAATACAACTCACGCAAAAGCGAAATGGGGTACGACCTGGCTACGGTAGAAGATGCCATAGCCTTTAACAATCACCACGAAGCCCTGCATTTAGGCATCATGATGCAGCTGAAGAAGTTTATTTAGTTTACAGTTTTCAGTCGCAGTACGCAGTTACGACTTACTGTAAACTGTGACTGCGACTGAAAACTGTGACTGCGACTGAAAACTAAAAACTATTTCAAAAACGGTTTCGCTTCCGCATAGGTAACCAGCACATCTTTAGTGCCTTCGGCATGGGCGGCTACTTCATCGCTGTTGTATTGCAGCAGCAACCCCTTGTCGGTAAAGAAGATGTTGTTTGGCAATGAAAATTTATCGTTCAGGAAGAACAGCCCGGTACTGTTTATGTTGGCTCCGGTAATCTTGTACTTCGCCCTGAATTTCTTCTCAGCAAGTGCGGTAAAACCTTTTTTGTCCTTAAACAGATCGTTTTGGGTAATGCTGTGGCCTGTTTTGGCATCAAACAACAGCGAAGTATCTGCACCGTAACCGTGTGCACCACCGGCAAAGGTGTAGTGTGTAAGCTTTACGTTTACTATGCTGTCGTTTTTATAGGTAACCTCACCGGTAACCTTAGCTTCCCAGGGCACATCCTCGTCCGGGTATTTTTTTGCGAGTTCCTCGTAGGCAGCAACAAACGATGCCATTACCTCCTCATAGCTTTTGGCATCCGAAGGCTTTTCGCCAAAATGTACAATCTCCCGCACGGTACGGAAAATTTTGTTGTTAATGCTGTCGGCACCTGTACCCACGGCTTCAGGCACATCTATGGTTACTGATGTACGGGGGTCTTTGGTTTTTATAGCCGATTTCTTTTCGTACACCTTTTTGTCGAAAGAAACGGTAGCGATTTCGGGGGTGGATATTGTTGTGGTATCTGTATCGGTTTCAGTGCCTGTTTCCTGCTTTTCTTTTTTGCAGGAAGCCAGAGTAGCCAGTAGTGCGGCGGCTATTAGTATACGTTTCATAGCGGTTTCTGTTTGGGTTTGTACAAGGTTAATTGCCGTTAAACATATTATCGGTCTAACTAAATTACAGTAAATTTGCCGGATAGTATTAGAAAGAAAATCAAGTTTATATGAAATTTAACACGAAAACCATACACGGCGGGCAGCACCACGACCCCTCTACAGGAGCGGTAATGCCACCGGTGTACCAAACGTCTACGTTTGCGCAAAGCAGCCCGGGTGTACATACCGGCTACGAGTACAGCCGTGCGGCAAACCCTACGCGTACCGCGCTGGAAAACGCCCTTGCCAGTATAGAAAACGGTACGCGTGGCCTTGCATTTGCATCGGGACTTGCGGCTACCGATACGGTAATGAAACTGCTGAAGCCCGGCGACGAAGTTATAGCCATGGACGACCTTTATGGCGGCACCTACCGTATGTTTACCCGTATTTACCAGGACTACGGCATTAAATTCCATTTTGTGGATATGAACGATGAGGCGAAGTTTAAAAGCCTTATCAACGAAAATACAAAGCTGGTTTGGGTGGAAACACCTACCAACCCACTGATGAAGCTGGCCGATATTGAGGCCATTGGTAAAATAACCAAAGTGCACAACCTGCTGTTTGCAGTAGACAATACTTTTGCTACCCCGTACCTGCAACGCCCGCTGGACCTTGGTGCCGACATAGTAATGCACAGCGCTACCAAATACCTTGGCGGCCACAGCGACGTTATAGCCGGAGCCCTTGTGGTTAAGGACGAATCTTTGGGCGAAAAGCTGCACTTTGCGCAGTTTGCCACAGGCGGGACACTTGGCCCACAGGACAGCTACCTGGTGCTGCGCGGTATAAAAACCCTGCACCTTCGTATGGAGCGCCACAGCTTTAACGGTCAAAAAGTTGCCGAATACCTGCTGAGCCACCCGAAAGTGGATAAGGTGTTTTACCCGGGGCTGGAAAGCCATCCGTATTACGATATTGCCAAAAAGCAGATGAAAGGCGGCTTTGGCGGTATGGTGTCGTTTACATTTAAGACGGGAGAGAAGGCAGATGCCATTAAATTCCTGGAGAGCGTGAGGGTGTTTACCCTGGCGGAATCGCTTGGCGGAGTGGAGTCGCTGGCGAACCACCCTGCATTGATGACGCATGCATCTATCCCCGAACCGAAACGTAAGGAAATAGGCATTACCGACGACCTGGTGCGCCTTAGCGTTGGCGTAGAGGACATTGACGACCTTATAGCCGATATAGAGCAGGCATTTACGGTTTAAGGGTTTTAAACCACAAATACGCGTAAGACGCTATTAAAATATTTTACCACAAAGGGCACAAAGTTTTTCACCATGGGCACTAAGCGGGTTGGGAGAAGGAGCTACGATTATGGGACACAAAGCTTTGTGGTCTCCCGCCGTAGGCGGTTTCCTTGTGTGCTTTGCGAAAAAACTTTGTGTACTTTGTGGTAAAAACATACTTTTAACAGACTCTCAAACTCAAAGTTAGAGGTTAATTCGTGGCTTTATTTTTTGGTAAGATATACAAAAACGGCGATAACTGCGTTTTAGCTATATTTGCGCAAATAAACGTGCCCGATGAACATTCGCTTTACTTTACTTTTATTTTTCATGTGCTGCTTTGGCTTTGCCCAAAACCAGCTGTGGGGCAGTTATTTTTCGTATACCGGTATTGTGGATATGGCACAAAACAACGGCCGTATATATGCAGCATCTGAAAGTGCTGTTTTTTCGCAAAATGTTATTTCGGGGGAGCTAAAAACCCTTACTTCGGTAGACGGGCTTAAGGCCGAAACTATTACTTCTATATACTACAGTACCTCTACACAACGCTTTTTGGTAGGCAACAGCAACGGTTTACTCCTTGTGGTAAACCCGGATGGTACTATAGCCACCAAAATAGATATTGTACAGGAAACCAATGTGCTTGCGAGTGTAAAAAGCATCAACAATATTTACGAATACGAGGGCATGGCGTACCTGAGCTGTGATTTTGGGATAGTAGTGTTCAACATGGAAACCCTGCAATTTGGCGATACCTACTACATCGGCAGCACCGGCGGGCAGATAGGAGTAAACCAGTGCGCGGTGCACAGTGGCTATATTTATGCCGCTACACAGGAGGGCTTAAAAAGAGCGCCGCTTACGGCAAACCTTATCAACTTCAGCGAGTGGAGCGTGGTTTCGGGGGGTGTATGGCGAAATGTATTGCCTTACCAGGGCGTGTTGTTTGCTGTGTCTGACTGGAACACGGTGTATACCGTAAGCAGCGGTACTACTACTGTGTTTACCTCATTGCCCACACAAATAACCGACTTTAGGGTGGCAAACGGCTTTATGCTGATTACATGCCCTACAAAGGTAGTGCTGTATGATAACACCCTTACACTCACTACACAGATAAATACGGTAAACGAACCGGCAGTATTTACAAAAGCTACCTACGCCGGGCGTAAAATATATATAGGTACCACTGAAAACGGCGTGTACAGTGTAGATACCAATTCGTTTACTGTACTGAACATAACCCCTAACGGGCCACTGCGCAGTAGTATTTTTTCGCTTGAAAAAACACCTAAGGGGCTGTGGGCTGTGTATGGCGGTTACAGTTATTACTATACACCCGATGATGCCAAATACGGGGCCAGTAAATATACTGCTGCCGGAGGCTGGGAAAACATAAAGTATGATGACTTAACAACCATAAACGGTACACAGGTGCAGGTAAGGTCACTTTCTGATATTGCATTTAATCCTAATGATGAAAAACAGGTGTACCTGTTTTCTACCGGTGATGGTGTACTGAGACTTAATGATATGGTACCCGAAGTGCTGTATAACCCTACTAACAGCGGCCTGGAAAACCTGCAAACGCCTTTGCCAAACCCTTATTACAACGTACGTGTGCGTGGCGGGGTATTTGATAGTGCGGGTAAACTGTGGATGATGAACTCCAGGGTTATGAGTCCGCTGAAAGTATTTACCGGCAGCGGCTGGAACTCGTATAGTTTTGAAAACGTAATTTCAGGGCAAACAGGTGAAGAATACAGCGACATAGTAATAGACCGTAACGGTACTAAATGGATAGGCTGTTACAATAACGGTATTGTGGCATATAACGAAACTATGGGGCCAAAGTTTATAAACATTACAACCGATAATAACCTGCCTGATAACTATGTACGCAGCCTGGCACAGGATAATAGCGGCAGGCTGTGGATAGGCACTAACAATGGCCTGCGTGTGCTGTATACTACCGAAGGTTTTATGACGGAGGAATCGCTTGATGTGTATTCGGTAATTTTTGAGGAAGACGGCGTGGCGCAGGAGCTTATGTACGGGCAGGCAATACTGGATATAGAGGTAGACGGGTCTGACAACAAATGGTTTGCTACCACCACTGCCGGGGCTTTCCTTGTATCGCCGGACGGGCAGCGTACGCTATACCACTTCACCAAAGAAAACTCGCCGTTGCCCAGTAATACCATTAACGATATTGCAGTAGATAACACTACAGGTGAAGTGTTTTTTGCTACCGATAAAGGCATGGTGTCTTTTAAGGGTACTTCTACCGCTGCGGCTAACGACCTTAGCAAGGTGTATGTATACCCTAACCCGGTACGCCCGGGATTTGACGGCGATGTAAAAGTGACCAACCTTACTGATAATGCCAATATAAAAATTACCGATATAGAAGGTAACCTGGTGTATGAAACCACTAGCGAAGGCGGTACCATACTGTGGGATACTACGGCCTTTGGTAAATACAAGGTACGCAGTGGTGTATACATGGTATTTATTTCTACCGAAGACGCCACGCAGACTGCCGTGCGCAAAGTGATGATTATACGCGGGAACTAATTCCCGGATGAAATACAAATAAAAAACGCGGAGAAGCCCTCTCCGCGTTTTTTATTTGTACGTATGCATGTAGGCTTCGATTGCCTTTAATTCTTCGTCTGTGAAGGTTTTTGTGAGGTAGAAATTGGTTTTCATCACCTCGTACTGTTCCGGTTTTACAATCGGCTTGCCATTTCCCTTCAGGAAGGTGACCATATCGCCATTATTATCCCGGTACACTTTTGCAATATCTTTTATAGACGGCCCTATAGACTGTGCATCGGGTTTATGGCAGGTATAGCAGTTACCCTTGCCGTCAAATATTTCCTGTCCCAGGGTTTCCTGCGGGGTTAGTTTGGCCACATCGCCTTCAGAAACTTCAACAGTACCCGATGTGCTTTCTTCAGCCTTTTTACCACCACATGCCGTAAGGCTGAAAGCGGCGGTTATCAGTAATAGTTTTTTCATTGTAGTTTATTTATCCTGTAGCCTTACATTTTATTATCAAAACTTTTGCGGCTTCGCGGCTTTGCGAGGTATGTTTTACCACAAGGTTCACAAAGTTTTTCACGAAGGGCACAAACCTTTGGTTAAACAAAAAATAAGGCCACTAAGCTTTCCTGCGGAAAGGCAGGGCAAAGATATTATTCATTCAGCAAAATTGCCGCTTCTTTGGCAAAATAGGTGCTGATAATATCGGCACCGGCGCGTTTTATACAGTGCAGCTGCTCCAGCATTATCTTGTCATGGTCCAGCCATCCGCGTTCGGCAGCGGCCTTTACCATGGCATACTCACCCGATACCTGGTATACCGATACTGGTACGTTTACGGCGTTTTTCACTTCGCGTACAATGTCCAGGTAGGCAATGCCCGGTTTTACCATAACTATATCGGCGCCTTCCTCCACATCGTGCAGGGCTTCGCGTATGGCTTCTACACGGTTGGCATAGTCCATCTGGTAGGTCTTTTTGTCCTTAGGGGCAGCCTGTACTGAACTTGCCGAAGTGCCGCCTTCCTTTGGCGCACTATCCAGCGCATCTCGGAACGGCCCGTAGAATGACGACGCGTATTTAGCAGCATAGCTCATGATACCCACATTGTGGAAACCGGCGCTGTCCAGCCCTTCACGAAGTCGGATAACACGGCCGTCCATCATATCGCTGGGCGCTACAAAGTCGGCTCCTGCTTCCGCATGCGAAACCGCCATTTTTACAAGGGCAGCCACCGTTTCGTCATTTGCTACGTCGCCGTTTTTTATAATTCCGTCGTGACCGTAAATAGAGTAGGGATCCAGCGCCACATCGGGCATTACAATCATTCCCGGCACGGCATCTTTAATGGCTTTTATGGTACGCTGCATCAGCCCGTCAGGGTTCCATGATTCTACCCCGGCATTGTCTTTAAGGCTGTCGTCTACCTTTACGTAAATGTTCACAGCCTTAATGCCAAGGCTCCACAGTTCTTTAACTTCCTGTACGGTAAGGTCTACAGAACGACGGAATATACCCGGCATGCTCGGGATTTCTACTTTTATATTCGTCCCCTCGGCAATAAACATCGGGAACATAAAATCGTTTGGTGTCAGTATGGTTTCGCGTACCAATGAACGAATGGAATCGTTGGTGCGGAGCCTTCTATTACGGTGTATTGGGAACATAATTCTTTGTTTTTTAAAAGCGCCAGCGGCGCGGCATATTTATAGAAAAAAATAGACGGTCAGGGACAGAGCTCCATAGGAGCGGCATATCATTATATCCAGTCTTTCGGATTGGCAAGTACCTGTAATAATTTATCTTCTTCACTACCCACTTCCGGCTGATGGTCATACACCCATTGCACATGCGGGGGCAGGCTCATAAGAATGCTTTCTATACGGCCATTGGTTTTCAGGCCGAACAGCGTACCCTTGTCATGTACCAGGTTAAACTCTACATAGCGGCCACGGCGTATTTCCTGCCAGGTACGGTTTTCTTCGGTATACGGAATGTCTTTCCTGCGTGCTACGATTGGCACATACGCTTCCAGAAAACTGTTGCCTACTTCGGTTACAAAATTGTACCACTGCTCCATGCCAAAATCATCAGTTGCCTTGCAATGGTCAAAGAAAAGGCCACCTATACCACGGGCTTCGTTGCGGTGTGCATTCCAAAAGTACTCATCGCACTGCTTTTTAAAGCGCGGGTAGAAAGTTGCGTCGTGCTTATCGCAAGCCGTTTTACAGGTCTGGTGAAAGTGTGTGGCATCTTCATCAAAAAGATAATACGGTGTTAAGTCCTGCCCGCCGCCAAACCAACTGTCTACCACATTACCCGCCTTATCGTACATTTCAAAATAACGCCAGTTGGCATGTACGGTGGGCACAAACGGGTTTTTCGGGTGGATAACCAGGCTAAGGCCACAGGCGAAGAAATCTACATCGCCCACGTTAAAATACGCCTGCATGGCTTTGGGCAACGGCCCGTGTACGGCAGAGATGTTCACACCGCCTTTTTCAAATACATTGCCGCCCTCTATCACACGGGTACGGCCACCACCGCCTTCGGAGCGCTGCCAAATATCCTCACGGAATGTAGCTTTGCCGTCCACCGCTTCAAGCCCGGCGGTTATGGTGTCTTGTAACTGCTGTATGTATGCGTAAAATTTATCTTTCATTCTTTTTGTATTCAGACCTAAGCAAACCGTAGTATACCACATCTTCCAGCACGCCGTGCATGTTCTTAAATTCCTGCCTTAGTATGCCTTCCTGCGAAAAACCGTTTTTCAGGGCAACTTTCCTGCTGCCGTGGTTTTCGGGGTGGGCGCAAATGTATACCTTGTTAAACCCAAGCGTAGTAAAACAAAAATCGGAAACCTCTGAAACTACATCGGTAATAATGCCCCGGCCCTGGTACTCGGCATCTATAAAGTAGGCCAGTTCCGCCTTCATAATGTTCAGTATGATGTTCTTTACGCATACATAGCCTATCAGGTTGTTGCTGGCAGCATCGCGCAGGTAGAAATAGTAGTTTTCTCCGCGTTCTTCGTTGTTAGTGGCCTTTATAAGGAAAGCCGTGGTTTTCTCCAGCGAGTCGCACAGCGATACAGTTACGGGAAATGTGGGGTTAATATAGGCCCTGTTCTTTTCTATAAGCGAAAAGAACTCCGCAGGTTTTACGTTGCTTATCCTGTCGGTATACCAGGTTTTCATTTTTAGTGTGTGTGTTTAGCCCCCAACCCCCAAAGGGGGCTAAGCTTCACTCTCATGCATAAATCAGAGTGAAGCTGCTCCCTCTTTTTTGGAGAGGGCTGGGGAGAGGCTTATTTCTTATATTCCTTAACTGCGTCTACAAACGCTTTAGCATGGTCTACCGGAATGTTCGGCAGTATACCATGGCCTAAATTTACAATATAATTGTCTTTGCCAAACTCGTCTATCATCTGGTTTACCATTTTCTTAATAGTAGGGATAGGCGATAGTAACCTGCTTGGGTCAAAATTACCCTGCAGGGTAATGCGGCCACCGCTAAGGTAACGGGCATTTCGGGCGCTGCACGTCCAGTCTACACCAAGTGCCGAAGCTTTGCTCTGTGCCATATCGTTAAGCGCAAACCAACAGCCTTTGCCAAACACAATAACATGTGTCTCCGGTGCTAAAGCCTCTACAATCTGGTTGATGTACTTCCATGAAAACTCCTGGTAGTCAACCGGGCTCAGCATGCCGCCCCAACTGTCGAACACCTGTACGGCGTTTACACCTGCCTTTACTTTTTCTTTAAGGTAGGCTATAGTGGTATCGGTTATTTTTTGAAGCAATACATGCGCGGCCTCAGGTTGCGAGAAGCAGAAACCTTTGGCGGTATCAAAGCTTTTAGAGCCTTTACCTTCCACAGCATAGCAGAATATAGTCCACGGGCTACCGGCGAAGCCTATAAGAGGTACCTCGTCATTCAGCATTTCCTTGGTAAGCTTTATGGCATCCATTACATAACCCAACGTTTCATGGATGTCCGGAACGATTACCTTCTCTACATCCTGAGCTGAACGGATAGGGTTTGGCAAAAACGGCCCAACACTTTCTTTCATAAGCACCTCTATACCCATAGCCTGCGGTACCACAAGGATGTCGCTGAACAGTATGGCTGCATCCGGCTTTACTATGCGAATGGGCTGCACAGTGATTTCAGCGGCAAGCTCAGGCGTCTGGCAACGGGTAAAGAAATCGTATTTGTCGCGCAGCGCACGGAACTCCGGCAGGTAACGCCCTGCCTGGCGCATCATCCATACGGGTGGGCGTTCTACGGTTTCGTTTCGTAATGCTTTTAAGAAAAGGTCGTTTTTTATGCTCATTTGTTTGTTTTTATGTTTTGCCAACCTGCAAGGTTTCCGAAACCTTGTAGGTTTAACATTTTGTCTTTATTTCTGCTTATAAAAACCTTGCAGGAGCCACTCTTTCCTGTGTTCCTCGCAATGACGGGTGTGAGTGAAGCTGTTCCCCTTTCCGTGGGAGAGGGGTTAGGGGTGAGGCCTGTAATAATTCCTCACCTGCACTATTACATTTTCAATGCTCGGCTTGTGTGCCACAACCACTTTATCGGTTATATCGTTTAATGCATTTGCGGTGGTTTGCCCGATGCAAAAGCAGGCTTCACCTGTTATATTATTCTCTTTCAGGTAACTCTCCACTGCCGATGGGCTGAAGAACAGTATACCGTCGAGTTTTGTTTCAATTTTATGCGGGGTAAGCACTGTGTTGTACACTTCGGTTTCGGTAAATGCTACCCCGGCTGTGGCCAATGCATTTGGGAGCGATTCCCTGCGCAGGTTCCCGCTGAAGAACATAAAACGCTCCTGAGCGTACTGATCTACAATCAGCTGCGCAAGCGTTTCGGCATCGGTTGCAGTTTCTGCAACCGTAAAGCCGTGGCGTTCTATCAGGCTTTTTGTTTTTTCGCCTACGCAAAATACCCTGCTGCTGGTAAATATACCGCTGGCTATATGCCTTAAAAATCCCAGAAAGCTGTTTTGGCTCGTAAAGATGAGGTTGTCTGCCGTATCTTTTATTTCAAAAGGCTTGTATTGTACCCCTATAAAATCTGCCTCAATAACCGAAAGCCCTGCATTAAGCAGGTACAGCTTTTGGTTTGGTTGCAGCTTTTTGGTAGAAAGTACACGGTAAGCCATTATTTTTTCAGTTGGGTACGTATCTGTTCCATCAGTTCGGCACCGCCATTTTGCAATATTTCATCGGCGCAGGCATTGCCCAGGTTGGGATAATCCCCATTAGCAGGAATCACCTTTTCTATGTGCAGCCTTTGCTTGCCATCTATGCTCAGTAATACACCCTCAAAACGGATTTCATCGTCTATGTAGGTTGCCAAAGCTCCTATAGGTGCAGTACAGCCGCCTTCCAGCTTGCGAAGAAACTGACGTTCTATGTGCGTAGCCACTTCGGTAGGGGTGTGGTTCAGGTGGGCAAGGGCTTCAAGGCAATACGCATCGTTTTCCATAGCCACAACTACCATGGCCCCCTGTGCCGGTGCCGGAATCATCCAGTCGAGTGTTATGTGGCTTTCGGGTAGCACGTTAATGCGTTCCAGTCCTGCCTTGGCAAACACGGCGCCTTCCCACGTGCTTTCTTCCAGCTTTTTAAGGCGGGTGTTTACGTTGCCACGCAGGTCGGTAATCGTGTGGTTCGGGTAACGGTGCAGCCATTGTGCCTGTCTGCGAAGGCTTCCGGTGGCTATGGTAGCCGCATCCTGAAAGAAACCGTCGTTTCCTTTGTGTACCAGTATGTCATGGGTGTCGGCGCGTTCCAGCACTGCTGCCTGAACGATGCCTTTCGGCAGGGCGGTAGGTACATCCTTCATGCTGTGCACGGCTATGTCCACTTCGCCTTTAATCATGGCTACGTCCAGCGTTTTGGTAAAAATACCGGTAATACCCAGTTCGTACAGCGGTACATCGAGTATCAGGTCGCCGGTGCTCTTTACGGCCACAATTTCGGTGGCGTAGCCTAATGACTCAAGCTTCCGTTGTACAGTATGGGCTTGCCACAATGCGAGTTCGCTGTCGCGGGTGCCAATCCTTATTGTTTTTTGTTCCAAGTTTAAAGTTTCAAGTTACTGACTCGACTGAAAGTTCTTTACAGTTTAAGAAGCTTGCTCTTTGGTTTCCAGTTTAAACACCTTTTCTATCCACTCTATGCTTTCGTCTACCGAAGTAGTGTGGTCTTTAAGGTGGTTTGCAAAATGCGTTGTAATTTTCTGGATGATGCGCTGGCTGATAATCTCTGCCTGCTCTTCGTCAAAATTACGTATTTTTTTGCGCTGGAAATCCAGTTCGCTGTCTTTTATGGAGTTAAGCTTGTCCTTAAGTGCGTTTATGGTCGGGGCAAACTTACGGGCGTTTGTCCAGTCGATAAACTCGTCCATTACTTCGGTGATAATGGCCTCAGCAGCAGGGATGTGCTTTTTGCGGTTTTCCAGCGTGCTGTCGGTAATTTTGCTCAGGTCATCCAGGTGTACTACGGTAACACCCGACAACTGGCGCACGTTTTCGTGTACGTTCATCGGTACCGAAAGGTCCAGTATCAGCAATGGCTTTTTAAGGTCCAGTATATCTTTGTCTATAGTAGGTTTTTGTGCGCCGGTGGCAACCACAAGCACGTCGGCTTTTTCTATTTCCAGCGGAAGCAGGTCGTAGTCCTTTACCTCCAGGTTAAACTTCCCGGCTATTTTTTCCGCCTTTTCGCGAGTACGGTTTATCAGTACTATGTGGTTGTTTTTGGTATGCTTTACCAGGTTTTCGCAAGTGTTGCGGCCTATTTTACCCGTGCCGAAAAGCAGTATGTTCTTGTTTTGGATATCCTCTACATTCGCCATCATGTACTGCACCGATGCAAAAGATACCGATGTGGCACCGCTGCTCAGCTCGGTTTCGTTTTTGATGCGCTTGCTGGCCTGTATTACGCTGTTTACAAGGCGCTCTGTAAAGGCATTGGCAAGCCCGGCTTCCTTGCTTTCGTTAAAGCTGGCTTTTATCTGTCCGATGATTTCAAAGTCACCCAGTATCTGGCTGTCAAGCCCGGTACCCACGCGGAATACGTGTTCCATGGCTTCGTTTCCTTTAAACACAAAAGCGGCGCGCTGAAATTCTTCAACCGAACCATTACTGTTATCGCAAAGCAGTTTTATAAGCTGGAAAGGGTGCTGGGCAAATCCGTAGATCTCAGTGCGGTTGCAGGTGCTTACCACAATAAGGCTCTCTATGCCCTCGGCAGCGGCCTGCTCTAATACGGCAGCACGCCCGGTGGCATCAAGGCTGAATTTTCCCCTTACTTCGGCATCAGCTTTCCTGAAACTCAGTCCCACTGCATAAAAGTACTGATGCCTGTGCATGTTATTATTGTCCATATACACTTTTACCTAAAAAGTTTAACAAAAGTATAACAAGCCTGTTTTAAAAAATAACGCTCTACGTCCTTTTTGTATCGCTGTGGGATATTTTGGCCCTGCAGCGTTATTTTTTGCAGAAATCCTCTAACTTTGCACTAATATCAATGCTTTGTAAAAACACAGTTTAGAAACATTCTAAATAAAAATAAGCTCGTTTGTGTTTTTGGCTGATGAAAAAATATCGCTATGGGTTCGCATGAGGAGATAATGATTGAAGACGGTTTTTATGTGCTGAAGTTTGAAAACAACAGCGACGAAACCTCACATTTTACAAGGGAAGCAGGCACCGAATTGATACAATTCCACTTCGGGATAAAGGGGCGGGGCAAGTTTATTTTTAATGAGGGCCGCTACGCGCTGGACCTGCGTGAGGAGGTTTCGCTGTTCCTGTACAACCCGCAGATAAGCCTGCCCATGCAGCTGGAAGTGGCGCCACACAGTTGGGTAATATCAGTGCTGATTTCCATAAAAAAATTTCACGGTTTTTTCTCTGAGCAGGCCGGCCATATACCGTTCCTCAGTCCTGAAAATATCGACCGTAAATATTATAAAGACGATACCATAAACCCGTCTATGGCCATAGTGCTGAGCCAGATGTTCCACTTTAACATGCACCCTTCTATAAAGAAGCTGTATTTTAAAGGCAAGGTGTACGAACTGCTGAGCCTGTACTTTAACCGTGCCGAAGACCCGAATGCCGAGCAATGCCCGTTCCTGATAGACGAAGACAACGTACTTAAAATACGCCGTGCAAAGGATATTGTTATTGCCAATATGGCCGAACCACCCGGGCTGGAAGAACTGAGTGAACAGGTGGGCATCAGCCTGAAGAAGCTGAAAATGGGCTTCAGGCAGATTTATGGCGACAGTGTGTACGGCTTTTTGTTTGATTATAAGATGGACTATGCGCGTAAGTTGCTGGACAGCGGCTCGTATAACGTAAATGAAGTGGGCCTGAAGATAGGTTACAGCACGGCCAGCCATTTTATTTCGGCATTTAAAAAGAAATTTGGCACCACACCTAAGAAGTATTTGATGAGTATAACGGAGAAGGTGTAAAGCCCCACCCTAACCCTCCCCAAAGGGGAGGGAATCCGAACCCGTTCACCCAGCGTCCTGTCATTGCGAGCGAAGTGCAACGGAGCGTGGCAATCTCATCCTTGCGAAGTATCATTATAAGATTGGTTCGTTCCTCTCACACGAGGGCTTGCCCGAACTGACGAAGTAATGACGGCGCGTGAAGAAAGGAACGGTTGAATGAACAAAAGTTAAATAAAAAACAGATACCGCCCGTTATGCGATATTTGCAGTACAAGCGGAAATACTATAAAACAGACAAATGAAAGGCGTATTACTTGTAAACCTTGGCTCGCCTGAGAGCCCTACACCTAAAGATGTAAAACCGTACCTGGATGAGTTCCTTATGGATAAGTACGTTATAGACGTGCCATACTTGCTGAGGGCACTGCTGGTACGCGGTATTATACTGCGCAAAAGGCCTGAGGAATCGGCGCATGCGTATGCCAAGATATGGTGGCCTGAGGGTTCCCCACTTATCGTACTTTCTAAACAGGTGCATGAACTGGTAAAACAGCAAACCGATGTACCCGTGGCACTGGCCATGCGCTATGGCAAGCCGTCTATAGAAAGCGGGTTGCAGGAACTTGCTGCTAAAGGGGTAGATGATGTACTGTTGTTTCCGCTGTACCCGCAGTATGCCATGGCAAGTACCAAAACCATAGAGGTGCTGGCAGAGGAGATAAGGGCGAAGAAATTCCCGAATATGAAAGTAACCAATGTACCGGCGTTTTACAATAATGAGGATTACATTGATGCATTGGCAAACTCCATAAAAAAAGGGTTGGAAGGCTTTGAGTACGACCAGCTGGTATTCAGTTACCACGGCATACCCGAAAGGCACGTGCGCAAGACTGATGCTACCGGTTCGCACAAAAAGTTTGTTACGGGCCAAATGTGCTGTACACCCGGTACACCGGCGGCAGAATTCTGTTACCGTACCCATTGCTACGAAACTACAAGGTTGGTGGTAGAAAAACTCGGCATACCTGAAGATAAGTATGTGCAAACGTTCCAGAGCCGCCTGGCAGGCGATAAGTGGCTGGAGCCGTATACCGATGTAGAAATAAACAACATGCCTGCAAAAGGCATTAAAAATATAGCTGTAGTAACGCCTGCCTTTGTGGCCGACTGCCTGGAAACCCTGGAGGAAATAGGCATGCGTGCCGATGAGGACTTTAAGGAAAACGGTGGCGAAAACTTTAAAGCCATACCGTGCCTTAACGACGACCCGCAATGGATAGCTGCACTGGGTAAATGGATAAACAACTGGGCACAGACCGGTAAAGTACTAAACTAATGGAACCCACCAGCCGTGACCTGGCCACACAAAGCATCCGTTCGCTGCTCATAAAGCAAAGCATACCGTCATCTGTAGGTATCTTGTTTATGAGCCTTAACGTGGTGATAGATACCATTTTTGTGGGGCAGTGGATAGGGCCGCTGGCTATAGCCGCGCTAAGCGTGGTGATGCCCATTACGTTTTTTATATCGTCTATGGGTATGGCGGTGGGCATAGGGGGCAGCTCGGTACTGTCGCGCGCACTGGGTGAGGGCAATACCGAGAAGGCAAATGCTACCTTTGGACACCAGTTGGTTATGACACTGCTGGTATCGGTGGTTTTTGTGGCTGCCGGGCTTTTTTATGGCGATGATATTTTGGTGGCTTTTGGTGCCAGGGGCAAAATTTTCAAACCGGCACAGGAATTCTTTTTCCCGATACTGCTGGCGGTGCCGTTCCAGGCATTCAGCATGATGGGGAGCAACGTTATCCGTGCCGAAGACAAATCGAAACACGCCATGCGGGGCATGATCATTGCCTCTGCGGCCAACCTGATACTGGATGTTATCCTGATAAAGTTCTTTAACCTTGGGGTGTTTGGTGCGGCGGTAGCTACCGGTACTTCATTTGTACTGGGCAGCCTGTACACACTGTGGTTCTTTATCTTCCGCAGCGAACTGAAACCCGGCATGAAAAGCTTCCGTTGGGACATTCCCCTTACCAAAGAAATACTCAGCCTTAGTTTTGTCACCTTTGCCCGCCAGGGTGTTATAAGCCTGCTGAACCTGGTGCTGAACCAAACCCTGTATACCCACGGTGGCGAACACGCCATTACCGTATACGGCATTGTAAGCCGCATGCTTATGTTTGCCCTGTTCCCGGTATTAGGTATTACGCAGGGATTTTTGCCCATAGCAGGGTATAATTATGGGGCAGGAAACCGCGGCCGCGTGCGCGAAAGCATACTCACTTCCATAAAATACGCCGGGGGATTTGCCATTATCATCTTTGTAATCATACTGGTTTTGGCCAAACCCATTGTAGGCGCTTTCACTACTGATGAAGCTGTACTGCGCGATACGCCGGGTGCACTGCGCTGGGTATTTGCCGCTTCGCCCATTATAGCGGTACAGCTTGTGGGTGCAGCGTATTTCCAGGCGGCGGGGAAAGCGACCAAGGCACTGCTGCTTACGCTAACCAAGCAAGGGTTTTTCTTAATACCTTTGGTACTTGTGTTGCCAAAATGCCTGGGGCTTTTCGGGGTGTGGATTGCCTTCCCTATAGCCGATGTGCTGTCAACGATTGTAACGGGTATTTTCCTGAAGAAGGAGATGGCAACAGAGTTGAAATAAACAGAAGAATACGAAATAATTGTAAATCAAATATACCATGGCGGCTAAAGATAGTATTATCCGGCTTTCAGAATCTCAAATCTTCATGCTCAATATGAGTGAAGATGATATTCAGAATAACAGGGTATTATCTCAGGACGATTTGGATAAGATTGATTTAGAATGGCTAAGGCTTACGCAAAAATAGATGGACTACAACTACATAAAATCACTGCACCTTATCTTTGTTATTACCTGGTTTGCCGGGTTGTTTTACATTGTACGGCTGTTTGTATACCACATAGAGGCCAACAGCAAGCCTTCACCGGAAAAAGAAATCCTTATTAAGCAATATAAGCTGATGAGCTACAGGCTGTGGTATATCATTACGTGGCCGTCGGCAGTGCTGGCCAGTATTTTCGCGTACTGGATGCTGTTTTTTACCCCTACGGGCAATGCCTGGCTTACCCAGCCGTGGATGCATGTAAAGCTTACATTCGTATTCCTGCTGTACCTATACCACCTGAAATGCCACCAGATATTTAAACAATTACAGCGCGATGAGGTAAAACATACCACCGGTTTTATGCGTTTGTGGAACGAAGGTGCCACACTGATTTTGTTTGCCGTGGTTTTTTTGGTAATTTTAAAAAATGCCATCAACTGGATATACGGCGTGGTGGGCATCATGGCGTTTAGTATACTGCTGATGCTGGGGTACAAATTTTATAAAAGAATAAGGGAGAAAAACAACTCCTGATTTTTGTAATACTGAATTACCTGGAAAGACCTTGTGGCCTTAGCACGGAAAGTACATCTCCCGATGAAAATACAAAGCAAAAGAACAAATCCCCTTACCTCAAGTATAGCAGCCCGTAACCCCAATTTACCCTACCTTTGCATACTAAAACAGTACGACTATGAAAGTTGAGATATGGAGTGATATTATGTGCCCGTTTTGCTACATTGGCAAGCGCCGTTTTGAGGAAGCACTGGGGCAGTTTGGCAACAGCCAGAATATAGAGATAGAGTGGAAAAGCTACCTGCTTTCGCCGGACATGAAAACCGACCCATCTAAAAACATCCACCAGTTTTTGGCAGAGCACAAGGGTATTTCGCTTGAGGAAGCCAAGGGCATGAACAACTACGTTACAGAAATGGCTGCAAGTGCCGGCCTTACATATGATTTTGACAAAGCCATACCGGCCAACAGCTTTAATGCACACCGCTTTTTGCACTTTGCCAAGCAATACGGCAAACAAAACGAAGCCGAAGAGCTATTATTCAAAGGTTATTTCACTGAAGGTAAAAACATAGATGCAGCCGAAACGCTGATAGCCATAGCGCAGGAACTCGGCCTTGATGTGGCTGCACTTACGCAGGCTATGGGCAGCGATGCGTACGTTAACGATGTGGTGGCCGACATACAGGAAGCCCAGCACATAGGCGTGCGTGGCGTACCGTTCTTTGTGTTCGACCGTAAGTATGCGGTATCGGGTGCGCAAACGGCAGATGTGTTTATGCAAACGCTGCAACAGTCGTATGACGAATGGCAGCAGGCACACCCGCAACTCACTGTTATAGAAGGCGACAGTTGCGCTGTAGACGGGGAGTGTAATTAAACATAAAAGCTAACGGCAGGAGAAATCTCATTTCTGAGTTTCTCCTGCCGTCATTATTTAAACCTTAAAGAGCAGTATTATTTCCCCGGGAAATTCGCTTTTCTTTTCTCTACAAAGGCTGTTGTGCCCTCTTTAAAGTCCTCAGTGCCGAATGCCTCGCCAAAAGCCCTTATTTCGCTTATAAAGCCGTTTACACCGGCTTCGTAGCCCGCATTTACAGCTTTAATCGCCTTACTTATTGCCACGGGTGAGTTCTTCATTATTTTAGCGGCAATGCCTTTGGTAAATTCCAGCAGTTCGGCCTGCGGCACTACGTGGTTTACTAGCCCCCATGCTTTGGCATCATCGGCAGTAACCATACCTGCGGTCATTATCATTTCCATTGCCCTGCCCTTGCCTATAAGCTGCGGCAGGCGTTGCGTACCACCGTAACCCGGTATTACACCCAATGATACTTCAGGAAGTCCCATTTTGGCATTATCACTCGCTGTACGGAAATGGCATGCCATAGCCAGCTCTAACCCGCCACCCAGTGCAAAGCCGTTTACGGCAGCTATTACCGGGGTACCCAGGTTCTGTACAAAGTCAAACAGCATGGCCTGCCCTTCGGCCGCCAGCCGTTCCCCCTCTTCCACACCGAAGTGTGCAAACTCAGCAATATCGGCACCGGCCACAAAAGCCTTTTCACCGCTGCCGGTTACTATTATCACCTTTACGGTTTCGTCGGCATCCAGGGCTTTAAACGCCTCGTGGAGTTCGCCTATGGTATCTTTATTCAGGGCATTCAGCTTGGCAGGCCTGTTTATGGTAACCAATGCGATGCCGTTATCGGTTTCGGTAAGTATGTTTTCAAAAGCCATGGTTATGTATTTTGGTTCTTATTGTTCTTTAGTAATGGGCAATGCTACTGTAAATATAGTGCCTTTTGTGGGAGTACTGTCAAAAGTTATGGTGCCGTGGTAACTTTCCACTATGTTTTTTATGATGCTGAGGCCAAGCCCCATACCGCTTGATTTGGTCGTAAACTTCGGCTCGAAGATGCGGCTGTGGTCTTCCGTGCTTATTCCCTTTCCGTTGTCGGCTACGGTAATTTTCACCTTATCACCTTCACGAAGCACCTGTATGGCCACGCGCGGGTTGGGCTTGTCCTCATCCAACGCCTGTATGGCATTCTTCACCAGGTTGGTAATAATGCGTATCAGCTGGGTGCGGTCCATGCGGGTGATGATGATGTTCTCATCGGCATGGAAGCTGATGTAACTTTCGTTGAATATGTCCAGTGCCAGCTTTACAATCTCCACCACATTCAGCGTCTCGTTCTGCTGTGCCGGTAACGAGGCAAAGTTGCTGAACGCCGATGCCACCGATGTCATCGTATCTATCTGCTGTATCAGCGTATTTACAAACTCGCCCAGTTTTTCACGTATGTTAGGGTCCGCCGGGTCAAATTTCCTCTGGAAACTCTGCACCGTAAGGCGCATGGGCGTAAGCGGGTTCTTTATTTCGTGGGCTACCTGCTTGGCCATTTCGCGCCAGGCTTCCTCACGTTCCTTTTGTGCCAAAAGCGCCGCACTGGCCTCCAGGTCGTCTACAAGGCTGTTGTAGGCATCTACCAGCAGGGTAATTTCCTGCGGGGTATTGTCCATATGTATCTTTTCGTTTACCTCATTCAGGCTGGCTTCCTTTATACGGTTACTCACGGCCTTAATGCTTTGTGCAATATAACTGCTGAGGAAATACGCTATAATCACCGAAATGATAAGCATAAACGAATATACCTGTATAAAACGGGCAATGAAGTTGTTTATCTCCTTTTCGTAATAGCCGTCGTCTTCCATATACGGCAGGTTAAGGATGCCCAACGGTTTGAACTTGGTATCTTTAATGTAGCTGTATGAGGAACGGAAATTTTTATTGTTTGGCGTAGTACCCGCTTCCACGTAACGTTTTTCGGGATTGGTGCGGATAGAGTCCAGTATTTTTACAGGCAAATCCTGGTTGATGGTATCTACCGAAAAGGCCGCTTTGCTCGATTTAAGCAACTGCCCGTTAAGGTCGTATATATTGATTTCGGTACCCTGTATGTTTGCCAATTCGTGGATGCGGTCACGAAAAATAAGCGGAAGGTTCTCTGTAGTAAGCGGATAGGTGGTATTGGCCAGTACGTAGCTGATGTGCTCCTTTATGGAGTTTTCCTTACGCTCCAGGCGGTCCTGGTGGTATTCTTTGGCCTCCCGGTTAAACTGGTAAATGGATACCAGCGCTATAAGGAATGATGCTATAAGGGTAATGAATATCATGGATATGAATATCCGCACCCGTAACGACCATTTTTTTATTTTAAATTTTTCTTTCATTTAAGCGTGTAGTAAAGCTACACCAAATTTTTCTTTTATCAGTAAAGGACCCTAAAATAGGTTACTGTATTAGTCAACTTTTTTGCAAAGATACTATACAAAAAATCCCGCCTTTCGGGCGGGATCTAATATCTATTATCTTACGTCTTTAAGTCCTGATTCCCCCTTTGGGGGTTAGGGGGCTTTAGTCGTTCAGCTTCAGTACAGCCATAAATGCTTCCTGAGGTATCTCTACGTTACCCACCTGGCGCATACGCTTTTTACCTTTCTTCTGTTTTTCAAGGAGTTTACGCTTACGTGAGATGTCACCACCGTAACACTTGGCCGTAACGTCTTTACGTAGTGCCTTAACCGTTTCGCGGCTGATAACCTTAACGCCAATCGCGGCCTGGATAGGAATATCAAACTGCTGGCGCGGGATAAGTTCCTTCAGCTTTTCGCACATCTTTTTACCGATGTTGTAGGCATTATCCTCGTGGATAAGTGCCGACAGCGCATCTACCGGCTGGCCGTTTAGCAGTACGTCAAGGCGTACCAGCTTAGACGTACGCATACCTATAGGCGAGTAGTCAAACGAGGCGTAACCTTTAGATACAGTCTTTAACCTGTCGTAAAAGTCGAATACAATCTCGGCAAGCGGCATGTCAAAGTTAAGCTCCACACGCTCTGTAGTCAGGTACGTTTGGTTGGTAATAATACCGCGCTTTTCTATACACAGGCTCATTACGTTACCCACAAAGTCGGCTTTGGTAATGATGGTCGCTTTAATATAAGGCTCCTCTACATGGCTCAGTTTAGACGGCTCAGGCAGGTCGCTCGGGTTGTTTACAATAAGGGCTTTTTCCGGCTCTTTTTTGGTGTAGGCGAAGTAACTAACGTTAGGTACGGTGGTAATCACCGTCATGTCAAACTCGCGCTCTAAACGCTCCTGGATGATTTCCATGTGCAGCATTCCTAAGAACCCGCATCGGAAACCGAAGCCCAGTGCCGCCGAACTCTCCGCAGCAAATACAAGCGAAGCATCGTTAAGCTGCAGCTTTTCCATAGAGTTGCGCAGCTCTTCGTAATCCTCAGTATCTACAGGGTAAATACCCGCGAATACCATCGGTTTTACGTTCTCAAAACCGGCAATCATATTTTGGGTAGGCACTTTGGCATCGGTAAGCGTATCGCCCACTTTTACCTCTTTTGCCTCTTTAATACCGCTTATAAGGTAACCAACGTCACCCGCGCTCACCACTTGTTTCGGAACCTGGTTCAGTTTCAGGGTACCAATTTCATCGGCAAAGTACTCGTTGCCCGTAGCCATGAATTTAATCTTCTGGCCTTTTTTAATTTCACCGTTTATCACACGGAAAATAACCTCAATACCACGGAACGGGTTATACACCGAGTCGAAAATCAGTGCCTGTAGCGGTTCGGCAGGATCGCCCTTAGGCGCAGGGATGCGCTCTATAATGGCTTCAAGTATCTTGTCTACACCAAGGCCTGTTTTACCCGAAGCCGGGATAATATCCTCCAGCTTACAGCCCAGCAGGTCTACAATATCGTCGCTTACCTCCTCAGGGTTGGCGCTTGGCAGGTCTATTTTGTTCAGTACCGGGATAATCTCCAGGTCGTTTTCCAGGGCCAGGTACAGGTTGCTTATGGTTTGCGCCTGTATGCTCTGTGCGGCATCTACAATAAGCAGTGCGCCTTCGCACGCCGCTATAGAGCGCGACACCTCGTAGCTAAAGTCTACGTGGCCCGGGGTATCTATAAGGTTCAGTATATATTGTTCGCCCTTGTAGGTGTATTCCATCTGTATGGCGTGGCTCTTTATGGTAATACCACGCTCACGCTCCAGGTCCATATTGTCCAGCAGCTGCGCCTGTTGTTCACGGGCTGTTACGGTTTGTGTAGCATCCAGCAGTCGGTCGGCCAGGGTACTTTTACCGTGGTCTATGTGGGCAATAATACAAAAGTTCCTAATGTGCTTCATCTTCGTCAGTTATCATAGTTGGTGCCTGGGCACAGCTTACCCATAAAGGTACGCGTTTTAATCGGCAAATATAGTTAAAGTTAGCGGGTTTCAAAACGCATTTTGTAAGTGGCATAAAAAACAAACGCCGGCCCCTCATGGCCGGCGTTTGTATAGGAGCTTAGCAGGTGCTGTAGCTCTTTTTATTTAATGAGTATGGTATCAGTATCGGGTCTTTCTTTTTACGTACTCTTTTTTGTATCCTGCTTTCAGCAACCTCTTTGGCAGTAAAGTAGTGGTTTAGCGCTTCGCCCATGTTTTGTTTGGCAACAGCGTTAAATGTAACAGCAGTTTTTGCTTCGGCAGCAACAGTGGTGTTACCGTTTTGGGCAAAAGCGCTTCCGGCAGTTAGCATGCAGGCTATAACACTTATTTTTACTACGATGTTTTTTAGAGGTTTCATTTGCTGTATTCTTTTGTTTTAACTTCTGAAGCAAAGGTACGGTGTAATCAAAATCTTAATAATGGGTTAACGTTAAACGGCGTTTTTCGTTCGACGAATGGTATTTTAGCATGGACAAAAAGTGCTTAACCTCTTTAAAAGCAACAATTGTTCGGTTTGAAGCATCGGTAAATGGCAATTTAGCAAGGATAAACTGATATTTAAAATTTAAATAATTATTCTTTCCGGTGAAAATTCTGCACAAAACCGCATCGGGCATAAAAAACTACGGCTGGGGCGGTTATCATATTAATTTGTACTTTTGCACAAAATGTAGATGATGGTAAAGATTGGAGACATAGAACTGCCTGAATTCCCGCTGCTTCTGGCCCCGATGGAGGATGTAAGCGACCCGCCGTTCCGCAGGTTGTGCAAAACCCATGGCGCCGACCTTATGTTCAGCGAATTCATTTCGAGCGAAGGCCTTATACGCGATGCTATAAAAAGCCGCCAGAAACTGGATATATTCGACTACGAACGCCCGGTGGGCATACAGATATTCGGTGGCGATGAAGAGGCCATGGCCATGAGTGCCCGCATTGTGGAAGCTGTAAACCCCGATATTGTAGATATTAACTTTGGCTGCCCCGTAAAAAAGGTGGTGTGCAAAGGCGCCGGTGCCGGTGTATTAAAGGACATTGACCTGATGGTGCGCCTTACCAAAGCAGTGGTAAACAGTACCAGCCTGCCCGTAACAGTAAAAACGCGTTTGGGTTGGGACGAAAATTCCATTAATATAGACGAGGTTGCCGAACGCCTTCAGGATGTGGGTATAAAAGCGCTGAGCATCCACGGGCGTACGCGCGCACAGATGTACAAGGGCGAAGCCGACTGGAGCCACATAGCCCGGGTGAAGAACAACCCGCGCATCCAGATACCTATTTTTGGCAATGGCGATATAGACAGCCCCGAAAAGGCTTTGGAATATAAAAACAAATATGGTGTAGACGGGCTTATGATAGGCCGTGCCGCCATAGGTTACCCATGGATTTTTAACGAAATAAAGCATTTCTTTAAAACGGGTGAACATCTGCCGGAGCCAACTATTGCCGATAGGGTAGAGGCTGCACGCAACCACCTTAAATGGTCTATAGAATGGAAAGGCGAACGTGCCGGTATAAACGAAACCCGCAGGCACTATACCAACTACTTTAAGGGCATACCTAACTTTAAGGAATACCGCCAGAAGCTGGTTACCAACGATGCCGCTGAAGATGTATACGCTGCATTTGAAGAAATACTACAGAAATTTGGCGAAGGCCAACCGGTATAAACAACAAAGCCCCTTTATTAAGGGGCTTTGTTGTTTTATGTAGGTATGATTTAGTTCCTGCCTCGTGATTTGGCCAGGAGTTTCAGTATTTCCAGGTACAGCCAAATTATAGTAATCATAAGGCCCAGGCTGCAATACCATTCCATATATTTTGGCAGGCCTTGTTCGGCACCTTCTTCTATAATGGCAAAATCAACAAGCAGGTGCATGCATGCCAGTACTATAAGGAACAGGCTGAAGCCGATACTGGCCAGCGAAGAACCCATATGGAAAGGCTGCACACCACTAAACATGCTGAATACCCAGGCGATGATGTAGTAGCTGATTACGGCCAGTGTAGCTGCAATAGTTATAGATTTAAAACGCTCTGTTACTTTAATAACCCTGAAACGGTAGAGTGCAAGGCATACACCAAAAGTAACCAGTGTACCCATTACCGCCTGCAAAACAATGCCCTGCATTTTAGGGCTTGATGCCTCTATAAGGATGGATACTGTGGTAACAAACACACCCTTAAATAAAGCATAGGCCGGTGCCAGGTAAACAGAAGATTTGGGTGAAAATGATGCTATAATCACCAGCACCAAAGCAACTAAAGTACATGCTATGGCCGGAGGTAATGGGTTAATGCCTGCTGCCATCATGTAAAACGGCACCATGGCACCTGCAAACAACAATGCAAACAGTATTAATGTTTTATTGATGGTCCCTTTAACCGTCATGGTTTCATTACGGTCTATTATGTATACCGGGTTGCCCTGGGCATCATAAACGTTTGTCTGTGCTTTTTCGAATGATTTTCTTAAAAATGGGTTGCCTGATTTCTGTTCCATTGGTTTAATAATTTACGATGTAAATATAGTTGTTTTGAACAAATCGGGATATTTCACGGCTTGGTTTTAAAACATAAAAAAAAGGGAAAACGATGTGTTTTCCCTTTTTTGCCCCCAAAAATACCGTAAAACTTAATTTTACTAATGCTATTTTACTGATACAAACATATGTTAGTTTTTCGGGTTGCCAAAATTTATTAGATGTATATTAAATAAATCCGATGAAATGCTTCATATTAACATAATGAAACCTTAATATCACCCTTTTATCTGTTTTAGCGAGGTTTTTATACCCTTTATCAACGACGAACTGAAGCCTTCGTGCTCCATTTCGTTAAGTCCCGCTATGGTACAGCCCTGCGGTGTGGTTACTTTATCAATGAGCTGTTCCGGGTGGGCACTTTCCTTCAGTAGCATTTCGGTAGCACCCAGGGCAGTCTGTGCCGATATGGCCAGTGCTGTTTTGGCATCAAAACCTATCTCTATACCCGCCTGCATGCTGGCGCGGATATAGCGCAGTGCAAAGGCAGTTCCGCAGGCGCCGAGTACGGTGGCGGCATCCATCAGTTTTTCGTCGATAATAACAGCCGTACCCACCTTATCAAACAAGTCGACAACCGGCTGGGCTTTGGCTACATCTTCCCCCTTAGCCGAAACACACGTAGCCGAAGCCCCATATTGTGCTGCTATGTTTGGCATGATGCGCACCACGGTATTGGTTCCGGCTATTTTGGCATGCAGCTGTTCCAGCGTTACACCGCTTGCCGCCGAGGCTATTATTTTTTCCGATACATGCGGCAGTATTTCATCCAGCACCGCATCGGCCTGCCACGGTTTTATGGCCAGCATTACAATGTCGGCAGCAGCTATACCTTCGGTGTTATCAGCTGAAGTGGTTATGCCGTATTGTTTCAGGTTGTCTATCAGCTTTATGTTGCGGCGGGTTACGGTAATGCTGTTGCCCGTAGTGTATTGCGCCAGCCCTATGGCAATGGCGGTACCCAGGTTGCCCCCTCCTATAATGTGGATGTTCATGATGTGCTATTGATTATTTGCAATGTCCTAAAGATAGGGATTTTTCCCGTAGAGACGCATTGCGTGCGTCTCGCGAATGAGTATGTGTGTGAGACGCACGCAGTGCGTCTGTACAAAGGAACGTGAAGAAAGCGGTGCAATCCGGTACGTCACTGCGAGCGGAGGTATGGAGCGTGGCAGTCTTAATCTATAAGTGTATTTTTCAAAATCAGTAATAGGTTTGACAGCCTTTCATCTTCTAAGGATTCAACTGTGAAATCGCTATGCAGAACCTCGCCGTTAATAAAAACCACCCTGAATTTATCATTTTCGGATATGATTCGTATACTTTTTTGATCCGGCCTTAACCCATGGTCAACCGAGCGAGATATTATTAAATGGTGTACCGATGTGCTAAGCCTGAAATATTTTTGTTGCCGTTCATTACGTTTGTCCCTGATAAATTGTAAAAGAGGCATAAGCCTGTCCCAGCCTTTATATTCGTAAATAAGCGTATTATAAAATTGCTCGGTATTATCCCAGGAGACTTCAAATCGTTTCAATATTTCAACTGTGGTTTCTGGTGTCATATGGTAGTGGTTGTTAATCTTAAAATAAGTATTCAGAGTAATTATAAACGCCAATTTTCGATTTGCATTCAGATTTAATTTCTAAAAAATCTTCATCCCAGTCACCCCCATATACAGGCCTTTTTAAAATAATGTAGTTGTAAAAGGCTACTAAAAAATTGTCGTAGCTTTTTAATGTTATGGTGTAATTGAAAGTAAAATGCGAAATTAAGTCATATGTTTTTGCTGCACTTATGCTGCCCTTTTCATACTGACTGATGATAATTAATAGCTTCTCATATGGATTTATTTTGATAATACCCAGCTTTTCAAAAAACAGCTTTTCAATTTCATAGAGTTGTGGCTTATGAGAAGAAGCAAGTTCGATTAAATGTCTGTCATCATAATTTTCCGGATTAGAAAATAGATGTTCAATTACTAAATCAGGAATTTCATCTGCCCGTATTAATTCAAGTTCGAGAGATATGTAAATGTCTTTTACCGTCTTGATTTCTAAACTCATTACTTGTCAGATAAGTATACTTGTAGGTAAATATAAAGAAAGTATACTGTTTCCAAGCAAAAAAAACGCCCCACAAAGTGAGGCGTTTCATATATCTAAAATAAAAATCTTATTTCATTTTAAGCAACCAGTTCCTTATCGAAACCTCGTCGTTTATAATACCGCGCAGTTCAGAGATTTTCACCCTGTCCTGAGCCATGGTATCGCGGTGGCGAATGGTTACGGTTTGGTCTTCCAGCGACTGGTGGTCTACCGTAATACAGAACGGCGTACCCAGCGCATCCTGGCGGCGGTAACGGCGGCCTACGGCATCCTTCTCATCATAAGCCACGTTGAAGTCCCACTTAAGGTCTTCAATGATTTCGCGGGCAAGATCAGGCAGGCCGTCTTTCTTAACCAGCGGAAGTACAGCAGCCTTGGTAGGGGCAAGCACCGCAGGCAGGCTCAGTACGGTACGTACAGAACCGTCTTCAAGGGTTTCCTCTTTAAGCGATGTGGCAAATACGGCAAGGAACATACGGTCCAGCCCCACAGAAGTTTCTACCACGTATGGCACGTAGTTTTCGTTCAGCTCAGGGTCAAAATACTGTAGCTTTTTACCGCTGTACTGTTCGTGCGCCTTGAGGTCGAAATCCGTACGGCTATGGATACCCTCAAGCTCCTTAAAGCCAAACGGGAAGTTAAATTCAATATCGGCAGCAGCGTTAGCATAGTGCGCCAGCTTTTCGTGGTCGTGGAAACGGTAGTTCTTTTCGCCAAGGCCCAGCGACAGGTGCCACTTCAGCCTGGTTTCTTTCCAGAACTCGTAGTATTTCATTTCCTCACCCGGACGCACAAAGAACTGCATCTCCATCTGTTCAAACTCCCTCATACGGAAGATGAACTGGCGGGCTACAATCTCATTACGGAACGCCTTACCGGTCTGTGCGATACCAAACGGCACTTTCATACGGCCGGTTTTCTGCACGTTAAGGAAGTTAACGAAGATACCCTGTGCCGTTTCCGGACGCAGGTACAAATCCATAGCGTTAGCCGCCTCAGCGCCCAGCTTGGTACCAAACATCAGGTTAAACTGGCGTACGTCCGTCCAGTTTTTAGAACCGGTATCCGGGTCGGCTATTTCCAGCTCTTCGATAAGGGCTTTAACGTCGGCCAGGTTTTCGGTTTCAAGAGAACGTGCCATGCGCTCCAGTATCTCGCGGTTTTTGGCAAGGTACTCTTTCACGCGGCCGTTAGTAGCCTTAAACTCCTCTTCGTTAAAGGCATCGCCATATTTGGCACGGGCCTTTTCTATTTCTTTTTGCGCTTTCTGGTATATTTTCTCGGCGTGGTCTTCTATAAGTACGTCGGCCCTGAAGCGTTTTTTACTGTCTTTGTTGTCTATAAGCGGGTCGTTAAAGGCATCAACGTGTCCCGATGCTTTCCATGTGGTAGGGTGCATAAAAATTGCGGCATCTATCCCCACAATGTTTTCGTGCATTTGCACCATGCTTTTCCACCAGTACTCGCGGATGTTTTTCTTTAGCTCGGCACCATTCTGGCCGTAGTCGTATACGGCGCTAAGGCCGTCGTATATTTCACTCGACTGGAATATGAATCCGTACTCCTTAGCGTGCGATATTACGTTCTTAAATAAATCGTCTTGTTTTGCCATGGTGCAAAAATAGGAAAAGGGATTATTTAATTGAAAGATTGAAGATTGAAAAGATTGAAAGATTTTATGTCTATTACTTAATCATCCTTATTATAGCCAGATCATCTGTAGGTTTTAAGCCGTACTCATGTTCCAGTGTTTTCAGTTTTAAATTGAGCATTTCTTCACTCTTTATACCTGATTTCTCCAGTATCAGGAACTCAGGTGTGTTTATAATGCTCTCATTTTGTGCTTTTTTTACCCGTTCAAAACTGAAAATTCCGTCTGTAGCAATGCTTATATCCTGGATATCATTAAAGGAAATTTTTTGGTTCTGATTATCATACCATATATCAAAATCCTCGGTCAGGTGAAACCCCAGATAATCAGGTTTGTTATCCTGGTCAAATTCGGTTATTTGTCCGTTGATGCTTACAAGTCCATCGCCAATTGTCAAAATAATTCCCTCATTGGCTTTAGTGTCTGCCAGAAGGATTATCAGTGTGGTAAGCAACTCGTTTCTTTCAAGCAGGAGTTGGTTTTTTACAATAATGAGCTCTTTAAACAATTCCCTTAATATTGATTTCAACGTAACATCAATATCAGAAGAAGCTCCGGTATTGTAAAGTTCTTCATATCCTTTTTCTATTGCTATTTTACGCAACAATTTACCCACTAACGCCGATACAAAATGACTGTCTATAGCTGTAGTACAGCCGTCCATTACAGCGCACAGTATTTTATCGTTGCTAATTTTCCCTGTAAATAAATAATCTTCGCAATGGTTAGTGTGGTAATCGCCTATTTGTAAGGCGGTGTAAATTTTCATGCTGTAATATTATGCTTCTTTTTTTAGATTTCAAATGAAATTGAAAAAAGAGACTGTCGAAATGTACTATATGTTTTTTGTTTGAATGCGCTATGACTATTTCTGTTATTCCCAAAATTCATCGGTAATGTAAAATACGGTGTCAATAAATTAGAGTACTCCATTTCGGGTTAATACATTCTCGTCGTGTAAATCTTCTAAAATTATCCCGAGTCCATGGTTTTGATAATCATTGTTTCTTGTGTTATCAAAACCATTAGATATTAAAAATCGCCGCACTTCTTCTAAGTCAGTAAGTTGGGTTATCGAAACAAATGGTTGCGCTACTACACCATACAGCACATTTTCTTGTTTAGTAAACCCCCTTAACTCGTAAGCCGTATCCGGGAAAAAGAAATTGTGAAGCAGTAAGTTACGAAAGTAGTCAAGCCAGGATGTGTAATATATAGCATCGTTTAGTTTAATAACATGGTCGGTACCATTTAAGTAAACTTTTTGTTCTGCTCCTTCGCTAACGTATTGCGATAAATCAATGTTGCGAATCCAGAGATTGTTTAACGAAATATATTCTTCTAAGTTCTTTGTTTCTTGTTCCCGGACCTGCTTTGTGTTTTCAGTTCCTCTGCCTGCCTGCGCGCCATTGTTAAGGTAACTGGCGATTGATTGGATAGTTGCTCCAAAGCTAACTTCGCTCTTTCCTGAAAAGACATTGTGTATTTCATTTTTAAGCAGGTTTTTCATTTACAAATATAAGAAAATCTAATTATTACCTCCCGTCAAAACTCACCATCCATTCTATGCCGTATTTGTCACGGAACATCCCGAAATACGAACCCCACGGACTGTCGCCAATAGGCATTTCTACCGCACCGCCTTCAGACAGGCCGTTGTACAGTTTATCGGCCTCTTCCTTGCTTGCTGCGGCTATCGAAATTTTGCTGCGGTTTTCGTTTTCATTTACAGTGCCAAGCATTTCCGGGACATCGCTGCCCATAAGGATGCTGGTTTCGCTTATCGGCAATGAAATATGCGCAATCTTATTTGCTTCTGCTTCCGATACAGGAAATTCCGGGTTTTCAAATGCCGTAAAGCGGACTACCGATGCGAATTCCCCGCCGAAAACCGATTGGTAAAATGTAAATGCTTCTTCGGCATTGCCGTTAAAATGGATGTAAGGATTTAAGTGTGCCATAAGTATTGTTTTTGTTTAAGTGATGCGTTTGAGTGACTTACATAAACCTACGACAAAATTTACTCGCAGCCAATTTTTTTGGTTTAAGAACGGTTTAATTTTTACTGGATTCCAACCCTTTCTTATCCTCCCCGCATCTTTATAAGAAACAACCGATTATGAAACACTATAGCTTTTACCTGTTATTACTTTTGGCTGCCGGTGCATTTGCCCAAACCGCAAACCACCACGCTACCGTTTATTTTGATTTCGACCGCTACAGCCTGAAAAAAGAGGCGTGCAAAACATTAGACAGCATTGCCGCACTGGCCGGTGCCGATGAAAATGTATACATCTATGGTTTTACAGACGACCACGGCAGCCGTACCTATAACGATACGCTGGCACTGCGTCGCGCGGGTATTGTAAGTAGCTACCTGAAGGACTTTAACAAGAAAGCCTGCTTTATAGCCCTGGGAGATTCCGACCCGCAGTGGGCTACCTTTACCGATGTGCAGAAACGCAGGGTTACGGTGTCCTTTGGCAGGGCACTGGCATTTGGTAAACCGAAAGAACTGTTGCGCAATGAAGACGGCATCTCGGTTTTGGGATATACCGGTTTGGGTTGCGGCCTGCCCGATGAAGTGCTTGATAAAGATGATTTCGGGTTGAGGGGCTACCTTTCGGCATCGCAAATGATAGCCGATGATATGTATGCTGTGGCGACTGACGGCGAAGTGATAGAAACCGGCGGTATGGTTTCTATGGACTTGTCTGAAGATGCAGTGAGGGCTTTGGCCGGACGCCCGCTTACGGTAAAGCTTCCCGTTAAGGGTAAGGCATTGCCGAGCATGACCGTGTGGGTAGGTGTAGAGGAAAACGGGGTTATCCACTGGAAGAATACCGAAGTAAAAGTGTCTACGGACGGCAAAAGCTATAGTATGGAAGTACCGCCGCAACGTGGCCGCGTGTATTTTAACTGCGACAGGAGGGTGTGTGGCTACGATGACAGGGTAGTGAGCAACGCGGGGCGCGACAGCATTGCCAGGCAGGCGCCAAAAGGGCCGTGGCAAAACAAGGTGATTTATATAGCCACCCACAAAAAGCATAAATTCAGGGATTTGTCGCTACGGGGCGGTGGGTACAGTATGCAATTTGCAGCTAAGGTAAACGACACGCTGTGGGCATTTACAGCACCGGTTAAGTTTAATACCAAAGGATTGATATTCCAGGGGTATACACAGGAAGACCGTGCGCTGAAAAGGCCTACGGTACGCATCAACCTAAAACGTTGTGTATACACCGCCCAAACCGACGGTAACGACCTGTACTACATTTGCCCCGAATGTATCAACAAACCGACTACCGTTCGAGAAAAAGGTTTTTGGGCCTGGGTAAAAAGGACGCTGGGTGTGAGTTAGTAGCTTACAATCCGGCACCAAACAGTATCGCGGCTTTAAGCACCTTAATATTTATATCTTTTAGTGCTTTAAACTTAATGCAATAGCCCGTTACGGTTGCCTTGCCAATCGTTGCGCCGTAAGTGTCAGCCAGGTGTTTTTTATCGGCAATGCCCATAATGTACACTGAAATCCCCGTGGTGTTGCCGCTAAGCCCTATACGGTAAAACTCACGGGTTTTGCCACCGGCAAGTTGCATCACCATGTTGCCGTAGCCTATGTTGGGGTTAGATACTACTTTGCCTTCATCATTTTTACCGTCTAAAAACCACAGCGTACACCCCGGCATGAGTTGCAGGATGGTGTTGTGCAGCGTTTCCATATCGGTACGCTTGGGTTCCGGCAGGGAGGTTATGTAGTGGTGTATATGTTGTTGCAGTGACATGGCTGGTTTTGTTTGGCAGTAATTCGCTTACTATTATTGATATATAAAGATATTACTTTGTATTGGCGAAAGGCTGTTAAAAAGTTACAGAGTGGTAAAATTACAAAGTTTTCCCGTAGAGACACATTGCATGCGTCTAGTCTCCATTTTGTACAGGAGACGCATGCAATGCGTCTCTACAAAACAAAAACGCGCCCCAACCGGAGCGCGTTTTTATATCTGAAAAAGCGAAGCTTATTACTTAACGCTGGCGAAAAGGTATTCCCTGTTCATACGGGCAATGTTTTCAAGCGAAATACCTTTAGGGCATTCTACTTCACAAGCACCGGTATTGGTACAGTTACCGAATCCTTCTTCGTCCATCTGGCGTACCATGTTCAGTACACGCTGTGTAGCCTCTACCTTACCTTGTGGCAGTAGTGCATACTGAGATACCTTAGCACCTACAAACAGCATGGCAGAACCATTCTTACAGCTGGCCACACAAGCACCGCAACCGATACATGCAGCGGCTTCAAACGCGCGGTCTGCATCGTGCTTAGGCACCGGGGTAGCATTAGCATCTATAGTACGGCCTGAAGTGTTTACCGATACGAAACCACCGGCCTGCTGTATACGGTCGAACGCCGATCGGTCTACCATAAGGTCTTTAATTACCGGGAATGCCTTACTCCTCCATGGCTCTACGTAGATGGTATCGCCATCTTTAAACGAACGCATGTGCAGCTGGCAGGTAGTAACTTTATGTGCAGGGCCGTGTGCCTGGCCGTTAATGTATAGCGAACACATACCGCAAATACCCTCGCGGCAGTCGTGGTCAAAGGCCACCGGCTCCTGCCTGTTGCTTATCAGCTGTTCGTTCAGCTGGTCCAGCATTTCAAGGAATGAGCTGTCTGTTGAAACGTCTTTAAGTGTATACGTTTCTATGCTTCCCTTTTGTTTGGCGTTTTTCTGGCGCCAAATTTTCAGGGTTATATTTATATTTTTATTAGAAGCCATATCTCTGTAATGTTTTTTATTTGTAATTCCTGGCTGCGATTTTGATATACTCGTAGTTCAACACTTCTTTATGAAGTACTTCGGTGTTAATGTCGTCGCCTTTGTATTCCCAGGCGCCAACAAAATTGAAGTTCTCGTCATCACGAAGCGTTTCACCTTCAGAGTCCTGGTATTCTTCACGGAAGTGGCCACCGCAAGATTCCTTACGTTGCAGTGCATCGCGTGCCATAAGCTGGCCCAGGTCTATAAAGTCGGCTACACGTATTGCTTTTTCAAGCTCAGTGTTTATCTCATCGGCAGTACCCGGTACAAATACATCTTTGTAGAATTCTTCTTTAAGGGCAGCAATTTCGGCAATAGCCTCAGTAAGCCCCTGCTCGTTACGGCCCATACCTACCTTGTTCCACATAATGTGGCCCAGGCGTTTGTGGAACGAGTCTACAGATTTAGTACCGTTATTGTTAAGGAAACCGTTTATCTGCGCTACTACACCAGCTTCGGCTTCATCAAATTCAGGAGTGTTTGTAGGTATCTTACCTGTACGGATTTCGCCGGCAAGGTAGTCTGATACTGTATACGGAAGTACAAAGTAACCGTCGGCAAGTCCCTGCATCAGCGCTGAAGCACCAAGGCGGTTAGCACCGTGGTCTGAGAAGTTAGCCTCACCTGCCACAAAACAGCCCGGTATAGAGCTTTGCAGGTTGTAGTCTACCCATACACCACCCATAGTGTAGTGTACCGCAGGGTAAATCTTCATTGGCACTTCATACGGGTTTTCGTCGGTAATCTGCTGGTACATCTGGAAAAGGTTACCGTATTTCTCCTCTATCCATGCTTTACCAAGTTTGGTAATTTCAGCATCAGACGGGTTGTGGTTACCCTGTGCATAGGCAGCCTGGCGCCCTTTGTTGATGATTTCTGAAGAGAAATCAAGGTAAACACCTTCGCCTGATTCGTTGTTTTCGATACCGAAACCGGCATCTGAACGCTCCTTGGCAGCACGCGAAGCTACGTCGCGCGGTACAAGGTTACCAAAGGCAGGGTACCTTCTTTCAAGGAAGTAATCCCTGTCTTCTTCTTTAATATCGGTAGCTTTAAGTCTTCCTTCGCGGATGGCCTGTGCGTCTTCAAGTTTTTTAGGGACCCATATACGGCCCGAGTTACGCAGCGACTCAGACATCAGCGTAAGCTTAGACTGGTTAGTGCCGTGTACCGGGATACAGGTAGGGTGGATTTGTACGTAGCACGGGTTAGCAAAGTAAGCGCCTTTTTTGTGGATTTTCCATCCGGCTGTTACGTTACTGCCCATAGCGTTTGTAGAGAGGAAGTATACGTTACCGTAACCGCCCGAAGCAATAATAACCGCGTGAGCCGAGTGCCTTTCTATAGCACCGGTAACCAGGTTACGGGCTATGATACCGCGAGCTTTGCCGTCTACTTTTACAATATCAAGCATTTCGTGGCGGTTGTACATGGCCACACGGCCAAGGCCTATTTGCCTTGAAAGTGCAGAGTATGCACCCAGTAGCAGCTGCTGGCCTGTTTGGCCTGCTGCGTAGAACGTACGTTGTACCTGTGTACCACCGAACGAACGGTTATCAAGCATCCCGCCGTAATCGCGGGCAAAAGGTACGCCCTGTGCCACACACTGGTCGATGATGTTTGCAGAAACTTCTGCAAGGCGGTGTACGTTAGCTTCACGCGCACGGTAGTCACCACCTTTTATAGTATCGTAAAACAGCCTGTACGTACTGTCACCGTCGTTTTGGTAATTTTTAGCGGCGTTAATACCACCCTGTGCAGCAATAGAGTGCGCACGGCGTGGCGAATCCTGGAAACAGAATGCCTTAACGTTGTAGCCCATTTCGCCAAGCGAAGCGGCAGCCGAAGCGCCGGCAAGGCCGGTACCTACAACTATTACATCAATCTTAGGCCTGTTGTTTGGGGCAACAAGCTTAAGGTGGTCTTTATATTTGGTCCATTTTTCGGAGATGTCCCCGGCTGGTATCTTAGAATCTAAACTCATATCGGTAGACGTTGGGATTATTTAAGCTTAAAGTGAATGAATAGTGGGATTATGGCAAATGCAAGTGGCACTATAACGGCAAAACCGTAACCAAAGCCTTTTATAAAGCCATTGTATTTAGGGTTGTTAAGCCCCAGCGACTGGAATGCGCTGCTGAAGCCATGCCATAAGTGGAAGCCCAGCGTACCCATAGCCAGTACATAAAGTATAGCTGCTATAAGCCCGAATTTATCATTGGTAAAGAAAGCCACTGTAATCCTGTACAAGTCTTTGTAACCTTCTTTTATTTTAACATTGGCCTGCGCATCATAAAATGCGGTCCTGTCTTTTATAACTACAGCACCACCGTCTACCTGAGATTTGGCTATGTAACCGCCATCGGTAGTAACATATAGTTCCTGTGTTTGGCCCTGTATGTTTATGGTTGTAGTTTGCAGTGGCATTTGCTCTGAATCACCAAAGTGCATTACTGCCCAGAAGTTTACCATGTGCGTAACAATAAACACCAGTACCAGTGTACCCAGTACAGCCATATTCCTTGAAGCCCACTTAGAGTTTTTAGAAGGCCTGTTCATGGCATACCCCACAGGGCGTGCCTTTTTGTTCTGTATGGTAAGCAGTATACCGTCTACAGCGTGGAAAAGGATAGAGAAGTACGTAAGGTAAGACAGTGCTTTTACTGCCGGGTTGGTGGTCATGAAAAGCGCATACTGGTTAAAGTGCAGTGCAGCGTGCTCGCCGGTAGCCAGCAGCTGTAAGTTACCCAATAAGTGCCCCGTAAGGAACAGGCAGAGAAATAAACCTGTTAAAGCCATCCAGTATTTTTTGGCGATGGACGACTTCAAAAATGCAGATTTTGCCATAATGTTTGTATAAAAGTATAAGGTTTTAAAAAAAATCAAACAAAAGTAAGGCTAAATCAGTTTTACCGCAACCTTTCGAACCTAATTTATAATCAGTTTAAAGTAGGGATTTTTTAAAGGATTTACAGAGATAAAATAGAAAATGTGTTTTTTTTACCCAAAAAAATCTTAAATAACGCAACGGCTTAAGGAATCCCTACTTTGGTCATTTAGCCTGCTGTATTCCCTACAACGGTTTAGTGGATTAAAAAACGCCTGAACTTTCAAAATTTTTGAAAGTTCAGGCCGAATTATTTTATATAGAAATCTTAAATCCGTCTTTGCAAAAAATGATGAAGTCAAGCTTCAATATGAGTGAAGCTATTTCCTCTGCGGGCTATCGTATGGAGGCAAGTCACTTTGTGGACTTGTTTAGCTTTCCTTTGGAAAGCCTTTGTGTTCGTGTTGTGTATGATTTATGTGTTTCGTGTACTTTGTGAAAAACTTTGTGAACCTTGTGGTAAAAATTTCTCGCAAAGCCGCTAAGTCGCCAAGAAGTGTCACACGATAGCTCCCCGAGATGATGTGTGTTCGTTCTTATAGAGAAAGCTATTACCCAAAGTCCCCCAAAGGAAACGCAAAGTTTCCCAAAGTTTTCATTTGTAGTATGGAAGCACACAAAGCATTCCTGCGGAATGTAAGGAAGGACGCTAAGTTCTTTGTTTATACATGACAAAATTAATATGTCTTCGTCATGTTATCATCTACCACAATGATAAAGTCGGCTTTTTTAAGGTGTTCCGTTTCCAGCTTATCCAGGTCTTTTTGCGAAACGGCGGCTATCGTAACAATCTTCAATCCCGGCTTGTATTTGTTTAAATACCAGCTAATACCCTCATAATTTTCGCTGTGGTAAGATCCGTTATAGTGGATGAACGTACTTCCCGGTTTTACGTTTTGGCTTATAGACCATGCCATGGTAGCATCTTTTATGGCCTGCGCCTTCGGCAGGTTATCGCCACCGTGGCCGCCACCCATTTCCAGCATGGCTTTATATCCCGGCAGTGAAGCATCATAGGCTATAGGCAGCGGGGCTATCCACGCTTTTTCGTCAGCAGGAAGGGCTTCAAGAGATTCCAGGCCTTTTTTGTACACCTGGCTGGCGTACCTGCGCGGTACATTGGCCGCCACAAACGGCAGGTGGAATTCCTTAGCCAAATCCACCAACGGCTTATAGTCAGTTTTATGGTTTTGCCAAAGGCGTGCCAGGCTGTCCAGCTGCTTTTGGTTTATTTCTCCGGCAAGGTAACGGTTCAGCGCCTGCTGGTTGTCGGTTTCTACCATTTCAGCGCCCAGTATCACCGGCTTTTGCTTTATAACATCGGCAGCGAGCTCGTACTCCAGCCAGTGGATGATGCTATTATCGTGCAGCTCGCCAAACAGCACAACATCGGCACCTGCGGCGGCTTTTAGTAAATCTTTATAGGTAGTTTTCTTTCCTTTTGCATTATACAGTTGGTATCCCTGCTTGTCTTGTGCGGTGGCAGTCAGGGTTATGATAAGGGCGGCAAAGAGGGTGTAAAGTTTCATTGGTTATTTATAATGAATATGAATAATGCGCTAAAGTAAGGATTGTTTGCCGAAAGTACTGCCACGGATTACGGTAATTCCACAAATTTTTACAGCAGGCTGATGTTTAACACACATTATGCACCTGATGAGATCACAATAATTCGGGAAATTGGTGCAATTCGTGGCTTATTCTTTTAAATTTGCATTCTTTCAAACCCTGACACAATAATGAATACCGGAATTGACGCTATAGCATACGACATTGCCAAGATACATTTACCCATAAAAGACCTTGCCATAGCGAGGGATATAGACCCCGATAAACTGGAAAAAGGCCTTGGGCTGCTGAAAATGACCCTACCCGATGTGCATCAGGACACTGTAGTGTTCGGGGCCAATGCATTGACCAGGCTGATAGACGAAAACCACCTTAACCCTGCCGACATAGCCCGCATATACGTAGGTACCGAAAGCGGTATAGACAACTCTAAACCAGTGGCCTCATTTATCGTGGCGCTTATGGAGCAGAAATACGGGCACAACAGCTTCCTGCATACCGATGTGGTAGACCTTACCTTTGCCTGTATCGGTGCGGTAGATGCCCTGCAAAACTGTATTGACTTTGTACGCCTTAACCCGGATAAAAAAGCCGTGGTTATAGCCAGTGACATAGCCAAATACGACCTGGAAAGTAGCGGCGAATACACCCAGGGTGCCGGAGCCGTGGCGCTTTTGGTAAGTGCCAATTCGCGTATCATTGCTTTTGACAACACCTGGGCAGTGAGCACACGCGGCGTGTTCGACTTCTTTAAGCCGTACCGCACCATCACCAAAAAAGACATTACCAATGTTCCCGGCAACGAACCGTGGTTCGGTAACCTTGAAGCCGAGATAGAAATACACAAAGACCAGCCGGTTTTTGATGGCCAATACAGCAACGTGGTATACACTGAGCGCACCAAAGAAGCCTACTATAGCTTTAAAAAACTGAATAACATAGAGGGTTCGCTGTACGAAACGTGGGAGAGCATCATCATGCACCTGCCGTACGCGTTCCAGGGCCGACGCATGTTCAGCGAAATTTTTGCGCTTGACGCAAACGAACCGCTGCTTACCGGCAATGAAGATGCGGCTGACTTTGCCAACCGCGTTAAGGAAATTGGTAAAAGTGATGATTACAAAGCTTTTGTAAACCAGAAATTACAACCTGCCGAGCCTGCTTCATCGCTTATAGGCAACCTGTACACCGGTTCTATTTTTATGGGCTTGCTAAGTGCCCTTGTGGTAAAAGCGGAACAGGGTACTGAGCTTGAAGGCAAGAAATTCGGGTTCCTGGCGTATGGTAGCGGCTCTAAGAGCAAGGCATTTCAGGGTACGCTGCAAAGCGGCTGGAAGGCTGCAGCCGAAAAAGCCCGCCTGTTTGAAACCCTTGGCGGAAGCACCGCCATTGACTTTGAAACCTACAACAAACTCCACAAAAAGGAGCAGCACTACAGCGTGGTTGCCCCGGTAAACGAGTGGATTTTAGACAAAATAGAGACTGAACTGCCTAACCTTACCGGTGCCCGCTACTACCGCTGGGTAGAGTGATTTGGGTTATGTGGTGATTTGGTTATGTAATTATTCGTGGATTCGTTAATCCGGAAAAATGCCCGGGCTGTACGTAGTTCGGGCATTTTTTATCTTGGTTATGCACTATCTGTTGCTCTGTGAACATTGTCGCTTTCTGAAAGAAAGCCTTTGTGTCCCTATATAATATCCTCTAAGCTTCGTGAACTTTGCGAAAAAACTTTGTGCACCTTGTGGTAAAAAATCCACTTAAAGTGTCAACCCGCAAAGCTTTGAACCTACAAACATTGCGTAGCAATACCTTAGCGACTTAGCGGCTTTGCGAGACTTTTAAAAAATGATATTCTGACTACTCCTGTGTGGTAACCTCATCTACAATCCCCTCCAAAAAAGCCGAGAAATTATCCTCATTCGCTACATTCAGCTTTTTACGGATGCGGTAGCGTGCGTTTTCCACCCCGCGCAATGATATGCCCAATAGCGGTGCAATCTCTTTATTGGACAAATTCATTTTTACAAAGGCGCACAGGCGCAGTTCACGCTGGGTGAGGGTAGGGTTTAGTTCCTTCAGCCGTTCAAAGAAGTTGTGGTGGACTTTCTCAAAATGCACGTCAAACACCTCCATATATTCCTCGCCCACCCGGTGGCGGTTCAGCTTCTGGAATATTTCCAATATCTTTTTGCGGCTCTCCTCGTTGCGCAGGTAATCCTTCAACTCCTTAAGGTCGTCAGTAATCTCGGCAAAGAAATCCTTTTTCTGCACCAGCAGCATGGTATAGTTGGCCAACTCTTTACTCTTATATATAACGTCTTCTTCCAGCTGGGCTTTATCACGTATTACGGCCTCCTTATCGCGTTGCAGCTTCAGCTGTTCCAGTTCCAGTTCCAGCATGCGTTTGCTGCGTTCGGCTTCGCGGGTACTCTTTGCCTTCTCGTAGCGTATACGCCTTTTTACCAATAGCCTTATGCCGTATATGGCAAAGCCCGCTGCCACAATATAGAGCACAAACGCCAGGGTAGTCTCATACCAGCGTGGCAGCACGGTAAATGAATAATACGCTTCGGCTCCGGCTATGCCCGCAGTATTGCGGCTACGCACTTTAAAAGTATATGTCCCGGCACTGAGGTGGGTGTATTCCTTATAAGGTTCATCCTGCCAGGGGCTCCACCCGGCATCGCTGTTTTCCAGCAGGTAACTGTACTGTACGCGGGTGCCGTGCGGCATTTTTGGCGCAGCAAAATCGATACGGATAATATCGGTGCGGTTGGGTAGTTCAGCCACTTCCTTCCCCGAAAGGCCGAGCAATACCTGCTTACGGTTGCGTGAATACGACACGCCCGTTATCGCCGTTTGTACCTGAACAGTAGCCGGGTGGCTGTTCAGGTTGTAGAGGAACAGCCCGTTAGTAGTGCCAAACAGCATTTTGCCACCGGGCAGGCCTATAAGACATTCCATACCACGGTTAAAAGTGCCCTTCAGGTTCAGGAACAATTCTTTTTCAATCTTTTTATCATTGCCAAAATACCCCGCCTCATCGTCCTGTATAAACCAGGTGCGGCCACCGTATTGCAGCAGCTTACGGGTGTTTTTGGAAGTATTGAGCACAGTGTTTAGAGGCGCAAAAGGGATGAAACGCCCCGATGGCGCATCAAACGTATAAATGCCGGTATTGGTGGTAAACACTATAGTGCCGTTCCAGCGGAATACGTTAACGTTAAGCGGATTTTTAAGCCCGTTTTTATTGGTAAACTGGTCTACGGCACTCACGCGGGTGTACGCCGGGTCTATGCGCACGCGGTACACCCCCTGGTAGCCGTGGCAAATCCAGTACGTATCGGGTTCGCCCGAAGGCAGTATATCGCGCGCCGACTCGTTAAAGCCTGCTATTTTACTGTGCAATACCCATTTGCCCTGTTGGTTTTCCAGCAGGTAAAGGCCATTGTATTGCGAAGCCAGGTAAAAACCGGGCTTGGTGCTGATGGGGGTTATTTTCCAGAAGCCGGTGGCGCTGCCGATGCGTGCAGCGGAATGCCCCGATATTTCATAAAGCCCCGTATCGGCAGCCGCGATAATAGAACTGCCAGCCTGCTGCACGCTCCATACCTGTCCCTGTATTTCGTTGATTTTGATAAAATCGGGTGCTGCGTTATTGTACACTGCCGCATGCAGCCCCTGGGTGGTAGCCACATAAAGCATGCCGTTGTGCAGCAGGGCATCATACACCGAAGCCTTGTTAAATAGCATACGGTAGGGCGAACGGAAATCGGCATAGGCGAGGCCGTTATTTTGTAAAATCCACACATTACCGTCGGCAGCGCGGTACAGTTTCTGGATTACGCCTTCGGGCACACCTGTAAACGCCGGGGCATTGCGCACCACTTCCCCTTTCAGGTTGATGCTTATCATCCCCGAATCCACACTGCCTACATAAATGCTGCCGTCGGCATTTTTCAGTGCTGATGTAGCCCAACCGGGGTGGCCAGCATCAAAAAAGCGGTTCATCAGCAGCATTTTCCCGGTGGCAAGTTCGCCCAGGTACAGCCCGCCCTGCAGGGTAATTACCCAAATGGTCCCGGCACGGTTACCGGGTAGTATTTCGGCAATAGCTTCATTGTTATAGGTTTCCGCGCTGAATACACGGGCCAGCGTATTGCTTACAGGTTGCAGCGTAAGTATGCCGTGGCCTTCCTCTTCCACATAATAATTATTACCCGCCACAGCCGAATAGGTAAACGTAGATGCCGAGGGGATGTGCGTAGCCGTTTTACCGGATGTAATGATGATTTCGCCATAAGCGCGGTACAGCATACGGTTGCTGAAGTACTGTATATCCCAAATGTTTTCTATGTTTTTGCCTGCCCCGGCTATGTCTTTTATCAGCGAACGGTAGGCATATTCGCCCGTCGGCTTGCGGTATACAATACCAGCTTCGTCATACCCACCGGCATAAATTTGCCCTTTCGGGCCTATGGCAAGGCTGCGTACCGATGAGTTATTGGGCAGGGCTATCTTCTGCCAATGCTCGCCATTGTAGGCTAAAACACCATCGTTATTCCCAAAAAACAATGTTCCGTCTGCCGATTCACAAACCGCCCAAAACTGGCTGTCGGCATTAAAGTCGGTTTTGGTATAGGCATGTATCTTCAGGTTGTCCTGGCTGAACAGCACAGCAGGAAAAAACAGCAGGATAATTTTTAAAACGATTTCTCTCATTATCGGGCAAATGCATCAAAGCTTTCGAAAACGATATACTTCAGGTTGAATTTTGCTTCCAAAAATAAAATTTTAAATGAAAAAGTGTATAAATATTTCTGAGTTAATTTTTTGAAAATAAATTTTTTACAAAAAATAACGAATAATAAACGTAGGCATATTATGTATTGATGTAAACAAAGTGTAGTAGGATTTTTCGTGGCGGCGATGCTAACCGTTAATTTTGGGATTGTGATGCTGCGAGTGCATTCACCCAAATTTCAAATTTCATGCAATACCCCACAAAAAGAGTAACTACATTCTTTGCTGCCGGAGTAACCTGCGCCATGCTTGTGAGTGCATGCGCAGGCTCGGGCACTGCAAAGCAACCTAACGGAGCAATGGCGTATGTAACCATGCCCGACAAATCGGCATTACTGCAACCCACGCTGCTGTACGGTAAACCCGATGCCGCACACGAACAGCTTACCATAAACCCGAAGCAAACCTACCAGGTTATGGACGGTTTTGGCTATACGCTTACCGGTGGTAGCGCACTACACATAAGTAAAATGAGCGCGGAAGCTCGTGCTAAACTGCTGAACGAAATCTTTGGCCACGGCCCTGAGGGCATTGGCGTAAGCTTCCTTCGTATCAGCATAGGTGCTTCCGACCTTGACGAAATGGTATTTTCGTACGACGACCTGCCCGCCGGGCAAACCGACCCAAAACTGGAGAAGTTCAGCCTCGGCTACGACCGTAAATACCTGATACCGGTATTAAAGCAAATACTGGCCATTAACCCAAACATTAAACTGCTGGGCTCGCCGTGGTCGCCACCCGCATGGATGAAAGACAACGGCGATACCCGTGGCGGCAGCCTGAAGCCGGAGTACTATACCACCTACGCAAACTATTTGGTAAAGTACCTTCAGGAAATGAAGAAAGAAGGTGTAGATATTTATGCCATAACCGTACAGAACGAACCGTTACATCCCGGTAACAACCCCAGCCTGCTGATGCCTGCCGACGCCCAAAAGGAGTTTGTAAGGGATCATTTGGGCATAGCCTTTTCCAAAAACAATATCCAAACCCGGATTATTATTTATGACCACAACGCCGACAGGCCCGATTACCCTATCAGTATACTAAACGACCCTAAGGCCGCACAGTATATAGACGGTTCGGCATTCCACATGTACGGTGGTGAAGTAAATGCCATAAGTAAGGTCCACACTGCCCACCCGGACAAGAACCTGTATTTTACAGAACAATGGGTGGGCGCACCGGGAGATTTCGCCAAGGAAATGACTTGGCATACCGAAAACCTCATCATCGGTGCCCCGCGCAACTGGTGCAAAACGGTGCTGGAATGGAACCTGGCCGCAGACGATGCCCAGCAACCCCACACCGACCGCGGCGGCTGTAAAGGCTGTATGGGCGCGGTAACCATAACGGGCGATACTTACAAGCGCGAACCGGCCTACTACATTATAGCGCAGGCGAGTAAATTTGTACCCGCAGGTTCGGTACGGGTAGCAAGTAACATGCCTGAAGGCTTGCCTAACGTGGCCTACAAAACGCCCGATGGCAAAACGGTAACCATTTTACAAAACACCTCTGCCGAAGAAAAAACGGTTGACGTAACAGACGGAACCATTAAAACTACTATAACACTAAAAGCGGGTGGCATAGCTACCCTTGTATTGTAATGAAAATTTTTACGCAGAAAATTGCCCTTGGCACGCTGCTCCTTGCAGGGTTTGTGGCACAGGCACAGCAAAAACAGGCCGACATCGACAAAAAAGTGGAGGCGCTTATAGCTAAAATGACCCTTGAGGAAAAGGTGGGCCAGATGGCGCAGGTAACCCTTGACGTAATAGGCAAAGGGGGCAACCGCTATGCCGCGGCACAGCCTTTTGACCTTGACCCGGCCAAGATGAACGATGTATTTAACAAATACCACATCGGTTCTATACTGAATACATCGTACAACACGGCGCTTACGCCAAAACGCTGGTATGAGGTTATCAGCGAGATACAAAAGGCATCGCTAAAAACAGACCGTAACAAAATCCCGGTACTGTATGGCGTAGACGAAATACACGGCGCTACCTATACCGATGGCGCTACCATGTTCCCGCAGCAAATAGCGCAGGGAGCGGCGCGTAACCCTAAGTTTACCGAACTGGGCGCATCAATAACAGCTTACGAAACCCGCGCGAGCAATATCCCGTGGAACTTCAGCCCGGTGCTGGATTTGGGCTTAGACCCGCGTTTCAGCCGCATGTGGGAAAGCTTTGGCGAAGACCCGTACCTGTGTTCGGTACTTGGTGCCGCAATGATAGACGGGTACGAGGGCAAGGACAACAACATAGCCGACCCATACAAACTGGCCAGCTGCATGAAGCACTTTTTGGGCTACCATGCAGTGATTTCGGGTAAAGACCGTACGCCAAGCTACATAAGCATAGATGCCCTGCGCGAATACCACCTGCCGTCGTTTAAGGCTGCGGTAGATGCCGGTGCACATACCATTATGATAAATTCGGGCATTATCAACGGGGTTCCGGTGCATGCCAACTATGATATCCTTACCAAACTGCTTAAGGAAGAGCTGGGCTTTAACGGCCTTGTGGTTACCGACTGGGCAGATATAGAAAACCTGCACAGGAGAGACAGGGTAGCCGCTACCGACAAAGAAGCCATAATGCTGGCCATAAACGCCGGTATAGACATGAGCATGATTCCTTATAACTACGAGGTTTTTTGTGATAATTTAACCGCCCTTGTAAAAGAAGGCAAAGTAAAGCAGGAAAGGATAGACGATGCCGTACGCCGTATACTTAAAGTGAAGTATGCACTGAACCTTTTTGATAAGCCGAATACCCACTACAAGGATTACCCAAAATTTGGCAGTAAAGAACACGAAAAAGCCGCGTACGATATGGCTGCCGAAGCCATTACCCTGCTGAAGAACGAAGGTAATGTGCTTCCACTTAAAAAGACAACCAAGGTACTGGTTACAGGCCCTAACGCTAACAGCATGCGTACCCTTAACGGCGCGTGGACCTACAGTTGGCAAGGCGACCGCGTGGACCTGCACGCTGCTAAATACAACACCATACTGGAGGCCGTTCAAAATGAAATAGGAAAACAAAATGTTACCTACGTGCCGGGTGTGAGCTATAAAATGGACGGACACTACTACGATGAGTATGCCGACAAAATGGACGAGGCTGTGGCTGCTGCCAAAAATGCCGATGTAGTACTGCTTTGCCTTGGCGAAAACAGCTACACCGAAAAGCCGGGCGACATGAACGACCTGTACATGAGCGACCTGCAAACGGAACTGGCACAGAAAATAGCCGCTACCGGAAAAACGGTTATCCTTATCCTTAACGAAGGCCGCCCAAGGGTAATAAGCAAGTTTGAGCAGCAAATGAAGGGTATTGTACAAACGTACCTTCCGGGTAACTTTGGTGGTGATGCCCTTGCCGACGTGCTTTTTGGCGATGTAAACCCAAGTGGTAAGCTGCCGTATACTTACCCGCGCTACCCTAACGCTACCATTGGCTACATACACAAGCCGAGCGAAGAACAGAAGAAAGCTGAAGGGGTGTACAATTATGAAGCCGACTACAATCCGCAGTTTATATTCGGGCACGGGCTTAGCTATACCACATTTGAATATAAAGACCTTACGTTGGGCAAACCCTCAATTAAAAAAGGCGAAAAGATACAGGTAAGCGTTACGGTAACCAATACCGGTAAAGTAACCGGAAAAGAGGTGGTACACCTGTTTACCAGCGACTTGTATGCCAGCAGCGTAACGCCGGATGTGAAGCGCCTGCGCCGCTTTGAGAAAATAGAACTGAAACCTGGCGAAAGCAAAACGATAAGTTTTGAGCTGAACCCGGCCGACCTTAGCTACATAGGCCGCGATGGTAAAACCATGCTTGAGGCGGGCGGCTTTGAAGTAGCCATAGGCAAGCTAAAGGCACAGTTTACAATGACAGAATGATAAATGTTATCATAAATTAGAGTTTTAGGTTAGTACATTTGCAAGGACCGGCAGCTGAGCACTGCCGGTTTTTTTGTTTTGATTTTTTTGTAGTGCGGAGGTGTTATATATCAACGCTTAAAAATTCAAACGAATCAAAGATGTTGTCAATAAAATTCGTGAACTTCGTGTCAAACAAAAAAGAAATGAAAATATCCCTTATACAAACCACCCTGGCGTGGGAAGATTCCGCTGCTAACCGTACGCATTTTACCTCGTTTATAGATACCATAGAAAGCACCGACCTTATTGTACTGCCCGAAATGTTTGCCACAGGGTTTACCATGAACCCGGCTACCGTAGCCGAAGCTCCTGATGGAGATACGGTGAAATGGATGCAGCAAACGGCCATAGCTAAAAACTGTGCCATAACCGGTAGCCTTGCCATAAAAGAAGGTAACAGCTACTACAACCGCATGTTTTTTGTATTTCCTGACGGAAGTATAGAGACCTACAACAAGCGCCACCTGTTCTCCTATGCCGATGAGCACAAGCACTACACCAAAGGCACCGAAAAACTGATTGTAGAATATAAAGGCTGGAAGCTATGCCCGCTGGTATGCTATGACCTGCGTTTCCCTGTTTTTGCGCGAAATGTGGAAGATTATGATGTGCTGTTGTATGTGGCCAACTGGCCGCAGGTACGCACCTATGCCTGGGATGCGCTGCTGAAAGCCCGCGCTATAGAAAACCTTAGCTATACCATAGGTGTCAACCGTGTGGGGCAAGACGGCAACGGCCATACCTACAGCGGCCATACACAGGTGCTGGACGCACTGGGCGCTTACCTGCTGGAACCGACCGAAGCCGATGGGGTTTTTACTGTAGAACTGGACAAGGAAGCGCTGGAAGCCACACGCAGCCGTTTTGCATTCCTGAATGATAAAGATGACTTTGAGATAAAACTGTAAAGAGAAGGGGCTGTCTCAACATTATTAATTACAGTCGAGTGTTCCATTTCGACGATAGGAGAAATCTCGACTACAAATTTTGAGATTTAACTTCGTTCGGCCTTCGGGGTCTCGACTCCGCTACGCTGCGCTCGAAATGGAACCCCTGTTTGCGCCAGCGAGGAAAATAAAGCTATAACAAAACTGCCGGATATTCCGGCAGTTTTGTATAATTCGTAATTGAAAATTCACAATTCTAAACTACCCTCCGGCGGGGAAATCCTGGTCTACGTCCCACATGGCGCGGACATCTACGGCACCGGTATGGTAAATAACCTCTTCGGGTTGCAGTTTTTTCTGGTAGTCGCCCGTATCCCACTCCTTGTTTTTGTTGTCGTCGTAAAACAGGCGCAGGGTATACTTGTTTGGTTCTATCAGGTCAAAATTCAGTTCGGGCGTTTCGGTGTAGGCCGATGCATACACGGTGCCCTTGTCGTCAGTAAGTTCTACTACCACCGGCCAGCGTTTTACATCTTTCAGCTTTACCCTCATATTGCCATAGTCGTTAAAAGCTTTGGTAGCCAGCTTGTAGGACAGTGTGTCGTTCTGCTTACCGTAAAAATCGGTTAGGGCGCCGGGCAGTAACTGTACCGTGTACTTTTCGTTTTCCGTTTTTTCGAAATCAAAGGTTATCTGTTGCTCAAAGTCGTCGTACACATGGGTAAACGGCACCGCAACAGAGTCTTTGTTTGTTACCGATATTTTTGCTATGTCAATGGTGTCCAGTGGGGTACTTACCTTCACCTGGAATTTCTCCCTAAAGTGCAGCCCACCTTTCTGTACTGCTTCCACCGCAAGGGAGTCGGCCGCCTTCATTTCCTTCAGCTTTATAAGGTAACTTTTTTCACCCGATGGCTCGGTAACCTGTACCCTTAACGAGTCTTTAAGGCCGCGTGGCAGCCACAGATTTAGCGAGTCTTTATCCTTAACACGGGTGAGGCGTGTTTTTATATCCTCTTTGGTAACAGCATTTTTCACCGAAGCCCTTAGCTCTTTTACCCCACTCTTGCCTTCGTAGGGTAGAAACAGCCTGTTAGACGACGCCTGGAACGGCTTTAGCGATTTTACAGGTATCTTTTCCTTAAATAGTTCCAGTAAAAACAGTGTATCGTTCGGCACGGTAAGCGGTGCGCCGAGGAACGCTATCTTATCCGATTTCGGGTTGTACATGTAGTTGTTGCCCACATCCTTCACGGCAAAAAGGTGGTACCTGCCCGCCTTTATGTTTTGTATGGAATATATTTTAAGGCTGTCCAGCGTATTGGTTACGTAGTGCGGTTTCTGTTTGTAAATGGTACTGTCGTTAAAGGTTTCGTTGTCCTCGTACAGCATTATGGTTACAAAGTTGTCGGTCTTCAGGTCGTGCGCATCCTTAATTTGGCCGTTAACGCGCAGTGAGTCGATATAATCGCCGGTAGAAAACACAAAACGGAACTGCGAATACGGGTTGCCCTCATTATTATCGGTAATACTCTGCCCGAAGTTAAGGCTGTAGGTAGTGTTAGGCGGCAGCGTATCTTTAATCTTTACGCTGATAAACTTGCTCGCGCTGCCCTGGGGTATAATTTCGGGCTGGTATTTTAGCGGCGGCGAAATAATCAGCTGCTTATTGATGTCCTTTATCTTTATGTATTCGTCAAAGTCGATGCGGATTTCCTTGCCGTTAAAGTTGGTCGTCATGTTCTTAGGCGAACTGCTTACCATGGCGGGGGCCAGGGTATCTTTAGGGCCGCCGGTAATACCGCCCCTTTTGGCACAACTGCTCATAAGTGCCAGCAGGAATATGTAGATAAGAAGGTTATTCTTAAGCATAGTTTTTTACTGATTGTAACGGCAAAATAACGATTATATTTACTGATGCGGAAATGTTTTGCCGAAATTTAAAGCGTTAAGGCGTTTTGCCACGAATTACACTAATTCACACAAATTCATATACAGGTTAAATCTGTTTTATTTCTTTAGATAAATTAAAAAGAAAATGAATTCCTTTAATTCGAGCAATTGCTTCGCCCGTTCGCTATCGTTTGGGTCGTGGCTGTATTTTTAGCTTTGCGCGTATGCTATGGTAACGATGCTGAGGCGTGCGCCGGGCAGTTGCAGCAGCAGTTTGCCGCAGGCCTCAAGCGTGGCGCCGGTGGTGATAACATCGTCTATGAGCAGGAAGTGCCTGCCTTCGCCCGCATTTTCGGGGCGTACGGCAAATGCACTGGCAATGCCTGCACGTTTTTCGCGGTCTTTTTGGGTCTGGGTTTTGGTGTAGGCTTCACGCACCAGTATGTTATCGGTGTATGGGATATCCAGTCCGTCTGATAACGCACGTCCAAACTGCTCCACCTGGTTGTAGCCGCGTTCGCGCAGCCTGCGAGGGTGCAACGGCACGGGGATGATATCCGTTACGTCGGCAAGTTCGGGCACCTGTTTCAGCAGCGGGGCGTACCACTGCCCCATAACACGGCCTACAGATTGCTGCTTGCGGTACTTAAGGTTGTGGATGAGCTGCTGCACCATACCCTCCTTATGGAAATATACCAGTGCCGAGGCATGCTCCAGCGGCAGGCGCCCGTAAAACTTTTGTGCGGTTTCGTTGCCCGGGTTCAGGTAGTGGTGCGTGAGGGGCATATCGTGCCGGCAATGGGTGCACAGGGTGTCTTCGTATTCCAGCAGCAGGGCATCACAGCCGTTGCAAAGGGTTGGGTACAGGAGGTTGATTAGGGATTGGAGCATTTTGGTTGTTGGTTATTTTCTAATTTTTATTAGCGTGTCCTTAGTCATTATATCGTGCTCAATAGTATCCATATATTCGATACTGAACTTAAATTCGGTTTTGTCTATTTTAGTTACAAGGTTGCTATAAGTATCCTTTTCATACATCCAGTTCTTGGCTAGAACAACCCAACTTTTCTTTTCCTTGTCAAACGAATAAATATAAACACTGACGTGGCTACCGATCCACCAGCCCGTCAGGAACACAAACTCATTAATACCATCTTCGTCAAGGTCGCCTAACGGCTCTACCGACCCCCACAATGAGTTTCCATGCCATATTTCGGGATAACCGGCAGAAAACCTTATGCGGTTGTAGCAGGTATCGCCTACACAGCCAGCATATTCAAATTTACCGGGGCGTCCTTCAAACGGTATTTCATAGTAGGGCGGGGTATATACCTCTGCAAAATCACGTTTACCATCACCATCCATATCACCAAGCCGGAATTTCTCCCATTCACCTTTTACGTAGGTTTTACCGGGTGGAATTTTTATAGCGGGTTCAGATGTTTTCTTAGTATGACAACTTATGAAGAATGTCGTTGCAATAAGAAAGATGGTGTAGCGGAGTAGCGGATTGATTAGGGATTGGAGCATTTGGTTGTTGGTTGGTTAATTATTCTTCAGTAACACCATTGTCATATTCAAAATACGACTGTATAATTACGGCATCTTTTGTGATTATACCCCTTATGCAGGCATTTCCTTCTATAAGCCATTCGGCAGCATACTTACCCTTGCCTTCAGAAAACCTGACTTTCACAATACAGGCGCCATCAGCACCGCATATCATCTCAAATAATTTCTCATCAGCACTTTCACCCAGCCAGGGATTGTACATGTTGTCAACCTGGAGGTTATAGGTTTTACCACTTTTTTTCAAGACTGCTTTTGAAAGCACATATTTTGGAACTTCTGTGTCTGACCCAAATATTGGGATATTATCAATCGAAATAATATGTGTGTCCTTGTATTCGATTTTGTGTTTTTTCGGATTGAACTTTTCCCGGGATAATTCAAGGGTGGTATCGCCGCCGAGCGTAATTTTAATGTTATCACCTTTTAATTGTGTTTCCTGCCCGTTACATAAAATGGGGATAAGGAGTAGTATTGGTATGAGTTTCTGTAAAAATTTCATTGTCAAATGGTGTGTTGTTGTTTTTGTAGGTAGGTTGAAAGATTTATTCCATAAACCTACAAAAAATATCTTAATAATTAAGATTGCCGCGGTCGTACCTCCCTCGCAAAGACAGGCCGTATTGGGGCATTGGTTTTGGTTGGTTATTTTTGACACGTTAAACAATTACATTATCTGATTATGGCCTCAACTTTAAATATTTCCTGACTATGGTATTTCATAACTGAAGGCAATGCGTCATTAAAAGACTCTCTTAAGTAATTCCAGTCGCTTGCATTTACACTTCCATTTCCGTTTAAATGAAGATTGTCTACTACATCTAAATTGCCAATAAACTGAAAATTATCGAGAAACTTTACTAAGGCTTTTCTAAGAATTAAAAAACCATAAGAACTCAAAACATATGGCTTAATTTCAGGATGTATACTCCACATTTTAGCGAGTTCGTCTTCATTATATTTAAAATAATCCCCTTTTGTTGCATTGCCAACACCAAAAAAGCTACTTTGTTTTATATCTTCAATTGATGGAGTTACAGTATCACTATAAGTAGTAGCACAAAAGTAAAAATGGTATGGGCTTTTGTCTTTATATACGCTTGTACAGATAATAGCCTTATGCTTACCATCGGCGGCCCTAAATGTAAATGTATCGCCAATCGCTATATCATTTATTTTTTTCATCTTTATTTTAGTCAATCGGTTTTGCTAAAGATACAAACCCCTCCCGTATATTCATGAAAACTTTGGTGTTGGATTTGTATATTTTCATGGTTTTTTGTTTCCATAAACCTACAAAAAATATCTTAATAAAAGATTGCCGCGGTCGTGCCTCCCTCGCACACGAGGGCTTGCCCGAACTGACGGAGTAAAGACGGACCGGATTGGGGCGCTTTCTTCGCGTCCCGTCATTGCGGTACGAAGCAGTCTAATAAGCACACCTTTAGGATATTATGTAGGTACATCATTTTGTGAACTTCATAGCCTTCCAAAGGAAAGCCTTGGTGCACTTTTCAGGGCATGTTATTATACACTGTTAAAGAAATTGTGGACTTAGTGAAAACCTTTGTGCACTTTGTGGTAAAAAACACACCCCTAACCCCTCTCGCAGAGGGGAACAGCTTCACTCATGCCCATGAACACTCTTGCTCAGTCGCTAAGTAGCTCAGAAACTAAGTAGCCCTAATTTATTTATGAAAAACTTTGGCGCGGGATTTGTATTTTTGCGTGGCAATATTGTATCCATGAAATATTTAAAGATTTTAACGTTCAGCTGCCTGGCATTGCTGGTGGTATCGTGCAAGGACGACGAGCAGCTCCGCATAGCGGAAACCCAGCGCACGCAGAAAACGAACGACTCTATACTGAAGGTGCTTAGCCGCAGCTGGCATTTTGATGTGGCACAGCCTGCCCCAAAGGTAGCCGACCGCATAAACGGCTGGAACGAATGGCAGCAGTTTAACAACGAACTGCACCAGAAGCCTACCGGTACGCTGGAAGCCTTTAAGCGCAAAAGCAAGGTGCTGGTAAGCAAAGCCAGTGTGCTGAGGGACAACGTACCGGTGTTTTTTAACAAGCCGCAGGTACGCGCCCGCCTGGATGTGGTGGTAACCAACATACAGATGATTTATACCTACATGAACCTGGAAACGGTACCCGATAAAAAAATCATAGCGCTGATAGGCAGTGTAACGAGTGAGCTTAACGCCACGCAAAACCAGTTTGACGAAATTATCCGCGTAAGCGAAATACCTAAGGAAGAGGGCGAAGAGCAAATGCTGCGTGCCCTGGATACCACAAGGCTGGCCAACCCCGATGCGATACCCATGGAGGAAGGAAGGCCGCTGCCACAAGCAAAACCCTTAACACCACAAACAAACCTGCACACACCGCCAGGCCACGGTGCAGGTGCTAAGAAACAACGTTTTGGAAAACGAAATAACCCGTAAATACCATAGTTCAGGTAAAATAAAACAGATAGCGGAAGCCTTGCAGCAACCCGGCAGTAAAGTGCTGGTTAAGGGGCTGGTAGGTTCGTCACTATCGTTTGTTACCGACCCGCTGTTCCGTGAAAGCGGGCTGCCGTTCCTGCTTATTTTAAAGGATAAGGAGGAGGCTGCCTATTATCTTAACGACCTTGAAGCCCTTGTGGGCCAGGACGATGTACTGTTTTATCCAGGATCATACCGCCGCCCCTACCAGATAGAAGATACCGATAATGCTGCCGTACTGCTCCGCGCCGAGGTGCTGAACCGCATCAACTCGCGTAAGAAGCCTGCAATCATCGTTTCGTACCCTGAAGCACTGTTTGAAAAGGTGGTGACCCGCCAGCAGCTGGACAAGAATACCCTGAAAATTTCCGTGGGCGACCAGGTGAGCATCGACTTCATTAACGAAGTGCTGTTTGAGTACGAGTTCCGCCGTGTGGATTTCGTTGCCGAACCGGGCGAATTCAGCGTGCGCGGAGGTATTGTGGACGTGTTTTCGTTCAGCAATGACAACCCGTACCGTATAGAGTTCTTTGGCAATGAGGTAGACAGCATCCGTACGTTTGATGTGGCGAGCCAGCTGTCATTGGAACAGAAAAAGAAGATAACGGTTATCCCGAATGTGGAAAACAAGCTGGTGAACGAAAAGCGCGAAAGCTTCCTCGAATACATCAGCCCGAATACCGTACTGCTCATAGAAAACACCGATGCGCTGTTGTCAAGGCTCGACAGCCTTTTTGAACGTGCCAACGATGCTTTCAGCAAGCTGAGCACCGAGATTAAGCACGCCACCCCCGCCGAGTTGTTTGTAAACCAGGAGGCATTCATAAAAAAAGCACTCGATTTTACCATAGCCGAAATTGGCAGCAAAGCCATATTCAAGGCGCAAAAGACCTTTGAGTTCCGCACAAGGCCCCAGCCGTCGTTCAATAAGCAGTTTGACCTGCTGCTGAACGACCTGAACATCAACCAGAACAACGGTTACAAAAACTATATTTTTTGTAGCAATGAAGCCCAGGCGAAGCGTTTTGCCGACATCTTCGAAAGCCTGGACAGTGCCAACCAAAAGGACGTAAACAAGCAATACAAAACCATCGTCTTCCCGATATTCGAGGGTTTTGTAGACGAAGAAAACCAGATAGCCTGCTATACCGACCACCAGATTTTTGAGCGCTACCATAAATTCAGCATCAAAAACGGGTACAGCAAAAAACAGGCGATTACCATAAAAGACCTTACCTCGCTAAGCGTGGGCGACTACGTAACACACATAGACCACGGTATCGGTAAGTTTGGCGGCCTGCAAAAAATTGAGGTCGACAACAAATTACAGGAAGCAATAAAGCTGGTCTACGCCGATAACGACATTGTGTATGTGAGCATCCACTCGCTGCACAAGATTTCGAAGTACAACGGTAAGGACGGCGTAACGCCGAAAGTCCACAAAATAGGCAGCAGCGCCTGGAAAACCCTGAAGCAGAAAACCAAGGCGCGTGTAAAGCACATTGCCTTTAACCTGATTCAGCTGTATGCTAAACGCAGGCTGGAAAAAGGCTTCCAGTTCGGGCCGGACAGCTATCTTCAGGCGGAGCTTGAGTCGTCGTTCATTTACGAAGACACGCCCGACCAGGTAACTGCCACAGCCGACGTAAAGCACGATATGGAAAGCGAACGCCCAATGGACCGCCTGGTGTGTGGCGACGTGGGTTTTGGTAAGACTGAAGTCGCTATCCGTGCTGCATTTAAGGCGGTAGATAACGGCAAGCAGGTGGCTATCCTTGTCCCGACAACGATACTTGCCTTCCAGCATTATAAAACGTTTAGCGAGCGCTTAAAGGATATGCCCGTTACGGTAAGCTACCTGAACCGTTTCCGTACTGCCAAGCAGAAATCGGAGACCCTGAAAGGTTTGGCTGAGGGGAAGGTTGATATACTAATTGGCACGCACCAGTTAGTAAACAAGAACGTGCAGTTTAAAGACCTTGGACTGCTCATCATCGACGAAGAACAGAAATTTGGCGTAAACGTAAAGGACAGGCTAAAAACCATAGCCGAAAACATCGACACCCTTACGCTTACCGCTACCCCTATACCGCGTACGCTGCAATTTTCGCTTATGGCTGCGCGCGACCTTTCGGTAATAAGCACGCCACCGCCCAACCGTTACCCGGTGGAGACTAATGTGGTAGGCTTTAACGAGGAAGTAATCCGCGATGCCGTGGCGTATGAAATAGAGCGCGGCGGCCAGGTGTACTTCATCAACAACCGAATAGAGAACATTAAGGAAGTAGCCGGGATGATTCAGCGCCTGGTACCGCATGCCAAAGTGGGCATAGGCCACGGCCAAATGGATGGTAAAAAGCTGGAAGAGCTGATGCTGGCCTTTATGGCGGGCGAGTTTGACGTGCTTGTAGCCACCAGTATTATAGAAAGCGGCCTTGACGTACCGAATGCCAACACGATTTTCATCAACAACGCCAACCACTTCGGGCTTAGCGACCTGCACCAGATGCGCGGGCGTGTGGGCCGTAGTAATAAAAAAGCGTTCTGTTACTTTATAACCCCGCCATACAGCGCCATGACCGAGGAGGCACGCAAGCGCATACAGGCACTGGAACAGTTCAGCGACCTGGGCAGCGGGTTTAACATTGCCATGAAAGACCTTGAAATCCGTGGCGCGGGCGATATACTGGGCGCCGAGCAAAGCGGTTTCATTAACGAGATAGGCTTTGAAACCTACCAGAAGATAATGAATGAGGCCATTGAGGAACTGAAGGAAAATGAATTCAAAGACCTGTACGATGAGGTAGAGGGCGAAACCGAGAAGGAATACGTAAAAGACCTGCACATAGACAGCGACTTTAGTATGATGTTCCCTGATGAGTACGTGAACAACATTAGCGAAAGGCTGAACCTGTACAACGAACTCGGCACCCTGAAAACCGAGGAGGAGCTAAAAGCCTTTGAGCAGCGCCTTATCGACCGTTTCGGGCCGCTGCCGAAACCTGCGCAGGCGCTTATTACGAGTATAAAAATCAAGTGGCTGGCTACCAAAATGGGTATTGAAAAACTGGTACTGAAACAGGATAAAATGGTGGGCTACTTTGTGGGCGACCAAAACAGCCAGTACTACCAGAGCGGTAACTTCCACCGCGTGCTGCAGTTTGTACAGCAGTTTCCTACCCTGGGTAAAATGAAGGAAAAGCAAACCAAGAACGGCCTGCGCCTGCTGCTTACCTTTGAAAATGTACGCAGCCTTAAAAAAGCACATGACTTGCTGAAGATGGTTTTTGAGTAAAGATGCTTAGATTCTGAGTTTGGGAGACGCTGAGTTTTTTCTGCGGCTGTATTTGCTAGGGAGGCACGGCCGCGGCAATCTTTTTTTGTCAGGATATTTTTTGTAGGTTTATGGGAACCACCAAATTTTATTTTAATGACTCTACCGAACATAAGATGTAAATGCGGAAATCTAACACTCTTAGCATCAACGGAAATTAAAAGAACCTCCTCTTATTCTGACTGTATTAGACGTTGTAATAACTGTAAAATTGGTTTTTCAAATTCAAAAAACAATCCAATTCTTATTTATGAAAATCATCTTGAGAATGTTCCAGAGCTACTTAGGCACAATATAGATAACGTACTAACCGAGTCATTAAATAAAGTAAATCGAAAAAACAAGATAAACAAGTTTGGGTTTTCTACTTCTGAGGATGCTCTTTCATGGAGTTTTTTCAACTATTTTGTAGTAACAAAAAAATACTCTCAGCTACTTAAATTATTGAATATAAAAAGTGAAGAGAAAGAATTTGGAATTTATTTGTGGGGCTCTAAGATTAACGAAATTTCGATTAATTCAAATTTAATAGATACCTTTTTAAAAATATCGGATTCATTTAATGAACTTTCAAATAGAAGAACTGAGCCAGACGTAATTATAGAGTTATCGGATAGATTAATTTTTATTGAAGTAAAGTATAGAAGTAAAAATGATAATATAAAAGATAAAAACAAATTCGATAAATATATAATTGAAGATATAGATGAAAAGCAATTGTTAGAAAGTGGATATTACGAGCTCTTTCGTAATTGGGCTTTTCTAACTAGGTTAAGTGCCGGACGAGAATATGAGTTAATTAATCTTGGGCCTGATAAATTATTCCGAGGAAAAAATAAAGAGACTCTTGATATCTTTGAAAGTTCCCTTAATACTAATATTGGCAAATTTTCGAAAATTAGCTGGAAAGATATTTTCGAAAAGATGGATGTTAAACAATATGAACAATGGTTCTTAGATTACCTAACGGAAAAATTTAAATTAATTTGAAGGTGTAGTAAGATTGCCACACTCCGCTATGCTGCGTTCGCAATGACGGTACGTGAAGAAAACACCGCAATCCAGTCTGTCATTACTCCGTCAGTTCGGATAAGCCCTCGTGTGTGTGTGAGACACAACCGCAGCAATCTTTTTTGTCAGGATATTTTTTTGTAGGTTTGGATTAAATCAACCTTAACAGATTTACCATGGCCAAACCAACCTTATTTTTAATCGCCCTTATCTTTATCATCGGCTGTAACCCGCAAAAAAGGACCGCAGAATGGGACCGTGACAATGTAATAAGGGTAAAAAAAAGCGACAGCAGATACATTGATGCGGCTAAACTGGCACAGGAAAACCTGCCCGCTTTTATACAACTTTTAAACAGCAGGGAAAAGAAACGCTATAAATTTAATATCAGTGCGCCATACACGGAGGGTGAATACACTGAAACAATGTGGTTTAAAGTACAGTCTGTTGACGGCGATACGTTTACTACTACACTGAACAATGTTCCCTTGCGGCTGAAAATAATAAAACTGGGAGATGAGGTAAAAATTCCGAAAGACAGTGTAAAAGACTGGGTAATATCCAGAAAACATAAAGTAGTTGCCGGAAATTTTGCCAATGAAGATTTGTAGGATTGCCGCACCATACAATATCACCCTGCAAGGTATGCCGCTCTGTAACTTTTAAACTACCTTTGCGGCTTAGTTACTCAGTAGCTAAGAAACTCAGAAGCTAAAGAAAATGATTGAAGATAAAAACCAGCAGCGCACCAGCCTGGGTTCGCTGGGCGAATTTGGCCTTATAGAACACCTTACAGCAAACATCGAACTAAAGCAGCCCTCTACCCTTACGGGGATAGGCGATGATGCCGCTGTACTCGATTTTAAGGATAAAAAAGTGGTGGTAAGCACCGACCTGCTTATAGAAGGCGTGCATTTTGACCTGGCCTATATGCCGCTGAAGCACCTTGGCTACAAAGCTGTGGTGGTTAACCTGAGCGATATTGCCGCCATGAACGCCAAGCCTACGCAAATTACGGTGTCGCTTGCCGTGAGCAACCGTTTCCCGGTAGAAGCGTTGGACGAACTGTATGACGGTATTAAACTGGCTGCCCGTACCTACGGTGTGGACATCGTAGGTGGCGATACTACGTCATCGCAAAAGGGGATGATCATCAGCATTACCGCGATTGGTGAGGCCGATGCCGAAGATATAGCCTACCGCAACGGTGCAGGTACTAACGACCTGCTTATTGTAACCGGCGATGTGGGTGCTGCCTATATGGGCCTGCAGGTTTTGGAACGCGAAAAACAGGTGTTCCAGGTGAACCCGAACAACCAGCCCGACCTTGATGCCTACAATTACCTTATAGAACGCCAGCTGAAACCGGAAGCCCGTACTGATGTACGCGAGCTGCTGAAAGAACTGGACGTGAAGCCTACAGCTATGATAGATGTGTCAGACGGGTTGTCGTCTGAGATTATACACATTTGTAAGCAGAGTGGGGTGGGGTGCAACCTGTATGAGGAGAAAATCCCTGCCGATCCGCAACTCATAAATACATGCGAAGAGTTTAATATAGATATTACAACAGTAGCCATAAACGGTGGTGAGGATTACGAACTGTTGTTCACCATAAAAATGGAAGACTTCGACAAGATTAAGGGCAATCCTAATTTTACCGTTATAGGCCATACCACGCAGGAAAGCGAGGGCATACACCTTGTAACCCGAGCCAATACCAAAATCCCGCTTAAATCGAGGGGATGGAATGCGCTTCAGGAAAACGAATAGTTTTCAGGATAGAGAAATATATTAAAAGCGGTTGTTCTTACAACTGCTTTTTTATTTTTTTTAAGTTATTTGTTGTGTATTTATTTGGTTTTTAGTTTAATATTGTATTATTACATCTTTTAAATTTAAACACTAACCAATATGAAATCAACCATCAACCTGCAACGTGCCTTATTAAGGTGCTTTTTTTTAATTACGGTTTTTGCTTACAGTCAAAACCCCGGAGATTTAGATACTTCTTTTAATACTCTTAACGCCCAGTTTTTGGCTAACCCGGGATTTAGCAACTATGTAACATCCTTGGCGGTGCAGCCCGATGGCAAAATTATTGTTGGCGGTGGGTTTGATTCTTATAATGAAACCGGAAGCAACCTTATAGCGCGCCTTAATGCAGACAGTACATTAGATACCACATTTAATATTGGCACCGGCTTTAATTATTTTGTCCAGGAAATAGTATTGCGGCCTGATAACAAGATAATTGTAGGCGGCGGTTTTAATTATTTTAATGGTGTAGAGCGAAATGGCATGGCCCTCCTTAACGAAGACGGAAGCCTTGATACAACGTTTAATACCGGCACAGGCGCAAACGATATGGTTATGTGTATGGCGTTACAGCCAGACGGTAAAATTATTATAGGGGGAGACTTTACTTCTTATAACGGCATAAGCTGTAACCACATAGCCCGACTTAATGCTGATGGCAGCCTTGATACAAGTTTTGATGGCGGCACAGGTGCAAATAACAGTATAAGGACTATGGCTTTGCAGCCAGACGGCAATATACTTATAGGTGGGCTTTTTACTACTTATAATGGCGTAGGCAGTAATCGTATTGCAAGGTTAAACAGCAACGGTAGCTTAGATACAGGTTTTAACTATGGTACAGGTGCAAATGATTGGGTAATGGGTATTACACTTCAGCCGGATGGAAAAATACTTTTCGTAGGCGACTTTACCAGTTACAATGGCTCAGCATGCAGCGGTATTGCGCGGTTAAATACCGATGGAAGCATAGACAGTAGTTTTAATATAGGTACCGGCCTTGTGGGTGCGGTTTACCCGTCTGGTGATAGTGTACTCATGCAGCCCGATGGTAAATTACTTGTTTGTGGAGGCTTTACTACGCATAACGGTTTAAGCCGCCACGGAATTACACGTTTTAATGCTGATGGCAGCCCTGATATGGCTTTTGATCCCGGCACGGGCACAGATATTGCAATTACCGATTTAGTACTACGCCCGGATGGTAAAATTATTATGGGAGGCAACTTTACTGCTTATGATGGATATAACAGGAACTATATTGCCCTGATTGACCAAAACGGCGGGCTAGACCACAACTTTGAGCCGGGAATGGGTACTTGGTACGGCATGGTTAATGATTTTGCAATACAACCAGATAATAAAATAATTTTAGCAGGGTCTTTTAATTCTTATAATGGATTATTGGTAAATGGTATTGTAAGGGCAAATGAAGACGGTAGTATAGATACATCATTTAACCCGGGCAGCGGTGTAGCAAGCGATTTGGCCATTATTGAAAAAGTAGTACTTCAGCCGGATGGGAAAATACTTATAGGCGGATATTTTACAATGTTTAACGGGATAACCCGAAATAGAATTGCACGGCTTAATGCAGATGGCAGCCTTGATACTTCATTTGACCCCGGCATTGGCCCCGGTCTATTAGACGACCTCACGTATCCGGGAGTAACATCTATTGTTGTGCAGCCCGATGGCAAGATACTTGTAGCGGGTGGGTTTACATCTTTTAATGGGGTAGATTCTATAAGTATTGCAAGATTAAATGCTGATGGTAGTGTAGACACCTCTTTTAATTCTACAATGAGTTTTTACAATATTTATAATACTCACATAGTTGCCATGGCACTACAGCCCGACGGCAAAATTATTGTAGGAGGATTTTTTGAGTCATACAACGGCGAGAGTACTAACGTAGCCAGGTTAAACAGTGATGGCAGCCCGGATACTACTTTTGTGTCGGGTAACGGCGCAGGAGGAATAGATTCTTTAGTGCTTCAGCCCGATGGCAAAATAATAATTACAGGAACCTTTAATTACTATAATGGCACCCCCATTAATGATATAGCGAGAATAAATACAGATGGTAGTACCGATACTTCTTTTGATACGGGCAGTGGTACAAACGATTATATATTTGCACTGGCATTACAGCCTGATGGTAAAATTATCATAGGCGGCAGGTTTCATCAATACAACGGTACAGACGTAGATGGGCTTGTTCGTATCAATACAAATGGTAGTACCGATACTTCTTTTGATACTTCTGAGGGTATAATTTATTCATATACAGACCAGGCGGCAATATATGCAATAGCTGTACAGGCCGACGGTAATATTTTGATAAGCGGTGTTTTTAACCAGTATGCAGGAGTTAAAAGAAGCAAATTAGCACGTATTTATGGTAGTGCACAACCATGTTTTGCTGCTTTGCCCCAAGGATTGACTGCCCAAACGGTTACTGCAGACCCCGCTACAGGCGCTACACTGGAAGACCTGGTTGTAAACGGTACTGACATACAGTGGTATGATGCAAACGGAAATTTATTGCCTGCCGATACCCAGCTGATAAATGGTGAAACCTATTATGCTACACAGACAATTGACGGGTGCGAATCAGAAACTTTTGCCGTAACAGTAGAGGTGATTTTAGGCACTACGCCTACAAAAGATACTAAGTTTTCTTATTATCCTAACCCTGTTTCAGACAACCTTCATATCGTGTCAGGCACGGTTATAGGGCAGGTAGAAGTATATAACCTGACAGGGCAAAAGATATTAACCCGGATATTTGATGTAACCGAGGCAGATGTTAACATGGCCGGTCTTGAGGCAGGTTCATATCTGGTACGGGTATCATCTGGCAATAGCTCTAATACCATTATGGTGATGAAAAGGTAATAAAATCTGAAATGGCACTTAATGCGAAAACCCTAAGGCAATACTCATACAGATGATGCCCATTACCAGCAGGGTAATGAAAACATACTTGGTATCTTTTTCCCTGATAAATGAGAATAGCGAGAGTACCATGCGCAGTACCGGGGTAAGGAACAGCAGCAGCACGCCAAGGAATATCATGGAGTTACCGTCGCCATTGGCTATGCCGGTAAAAATATCGCTTATAACATCAAAAAGGCTGCGGTCGTTTTCGGTGAATTCGGCGTAGTTTACCGTGTCGTGGCTGTGGGTGCTCAGGTATACCACACCACCCGCAAGCGCCACGCCCAGTGCCGTCCATACGCCATAGCGCAGCAGGTTGCCTATCAGTTGCTGGAAGTCTTTTTCCTGTTCTGTATTGTGTTTCATTATATATTGCCCATTAAGCCGTTATAAATCATGTTCAGCGCCAGTACTATGATAAGGACTGCAAAGAAAACACGCAGTTTCTTCGGGTTGGCCTTTATCAGCACCTGTGCCCCGGTAAGCGCACCCAGCAATACACCAATAACCACCGGCATGCATATAGCTGGCTGAATATACCCCTTCTGTATGTAGATTACCGAACTGGCTACAGCGGTAACACCCATCATAAAGTTACTGGTGGTGGTAGATACCTTAAATGGTATGCGCATAATGTTGTCCATGGCGATAACCTTAAACGCACCCGAGCCGATACCCAGCATACCCGACATCATCCCCGCAAGGCCCATCATGCTGAAACCGCCGATTACGTTTTTTACGCCGTATTTTATCTTGGTGCCGTCTGTAGCGGGATAATCCGATGGGAGGTCGAGTTTTTGTGCCAGAGCGCTGGAGGTTTCCAGTACGTGTTCTGTTTTTTTGCGCAGCGAATTAATGGCTGAGAAAACCAGCGTCAACCCGAAAATCACCGCTATTGCCGAAGCCGGTGCCGCGCTCGATATGAGCGCGCCGCCTACAGCCCCCAGTGTGGTGGCTATTTCCAGGAACATGCCCAGGCGCATGTTGGTTATGCCTTCGCGTACGTAAGCCGCTGCCGAGCCCGACGATGTGGCGATAACGGCTACCAGCGCCGTGCCTATGGCATAGTGGATGTCTACCCCAAGGCCTATGGTAAGCAACGGGATGATGATAATGCCGCCGCCCAGCCCCGAAAGCGAGCCTACAAAGCCCGCCGCAAAGGCGCCGATAAGCATTATGAGTGTAAATGTGAGTAAGGTCATGTACCGTGAATTTTGGTATGAGGGGTAAATTTACGGCGCAAAAAATAAAAACCCGGCTACTTGTGCGGTATTTAAGACATAAATTGCACTAATTTCCACAAATTCATGCTCCAACTCGCATAAGAAATTAAACACATAGTTATGGGAGGAATTATATTCCCGAGTTATCGCATATATAAATCACTTCGTGTTCTTTTCAGCTTTCCAAAGGAAAGCCTTGGTGAACTTTAAAGAGTAAAAGGAATTGTGGACTTTGTGAAAAACTTTGTGTCCCTTGTGGTAGAAAATTTCCCGCAAAGACGCCAAGCCGCAAAGATGTACCCGTATAGGAACTCTTTGTTGGCAAAATCCGCTGTATTTATTTGGTAACACCCTATTAATAATTTGAGTACTTTTGCAGGATGGAAACAAACAGGCAAAAAAAAATAGGGGCCTTGCTGCAAAACGACCTGGTAGACATACTACAGGGCGAAATCCGTAAGAACGGAATCAGCAACCTCGTTATCTCTATAAGCAAGGTGGCGGTTACCACCGACCTTTCGCTGGCAAAGGTGTACCTTAGCGTGTTCCCGTCTGAAAAGGGCGGCGAAATACTGAATGCGGTAAAAAGCAATGCGCCGCTTATTAAGCACGACCTTGCACAGCGTGTGCGCCTTCAGCTGCGCAAAGTGCCGAACCTTGTGTTTTATATAGACGATTCGCTGGACAGGATAGAAGCGCTTGACAAAGAGCTTAAAGGCGAAAACAACCCAATAGCCAACCCAGACCTTTTACCACGACGCAAAAAACTGTAACTATACGTGTCATTTCCGCTGTACATAGCAGGCCGCTATACCATAAGCCGCAGTAAAAGCACCGCCGTAAACATTATTACGTGGATTGCTGTGCTGGGCATATTGGTAAGCAGCGCCGCACTGTTCATTATCATGTCGGTGTTCAGCGGGTTAAAAGACTTCAGCCTTTCATTTTCTAATGATACCGACCCCGACCTGAAGGTGTTTCCCGCCAAGGGGAAATCATTTATGGTGAGCCCTGCGCAGCTTTCTGCAATTAAAAATATGGAAGGCGTTGCGGCCTATACCTTTGTAGCCGAAGAGCGTGTGCTGTTTTACTACAACGGCAAGGAGCAGGTGGCCTACATGAAGGGCGTAGACAGCCTGTACAACAATGTTACCTCCATGAACGACCCAAAACGCCTTTTGGGTGGCGAATGGCTGGCCCCGGAAACCAACCAGGTTGTGGTGGGTGGCGGCATTTTCCACAGGCTATCGCTGGGGTTGCTAAACCTGAACAATGCCCTTGAAGTATATGTGCCAAAGCCTGGTAAAGGCGCTATCGATTCGCCGGAGGAAGGTTTTAATACCGAGCAGCTGGTGGTTATGGGCGTGTATTCGGTAAATGAGGATATCGATAACAAATACGTGTTTTGCACCTTGTCGCTTGCACAGGACATGCTGCAGTTTAAGCCGAACCAATACACCGGCATTGAACTGAAAATGAAACCCGGCGCCAGTGAATCTTCCATAAGGGATGGGCTGTCAAAACTTTTTGAAGGTAAAGTCGACGTAAAAAACCGCGCCCAGCTGAACGATTCACTATACAAAATGCTGAACGCCGAAAACCTGGTTACCTATCTGTTTTGTACGCTGGTGGTGGTACTTACGCTGTTTTGCCTGGCCGGTGCGCTGATTATGCTGATACTGGACAAGCAGGAAAACATACGTACCCTGCACAGCCTGGGTGCCGAAACAAGCAGCCTGCGCAACATCTTCTTTATACAAGGGGTGTTTATTACCGGTATAGGCGCCATATTTGGTATGGTTATCGGTGTGCTTGTGGTTTGGCTGCAACAGCAGTTTAACCTTGTTATGATTACCGAAAACATGGCATACCCTACGGCCTTTACCATGACCAATGTAGTGGTGGTACTGGCAACCATCTTCATACTGGGTGTTATAGCATCGCGCATTGCGGCTTCCCGGGTAAATACTTCTTTGCTGGAAAGTTAGTTTACTACAGGCTAAATTTATCTAACCATATAGTTACATAGATTAAGGATTTATCGGTGTACGCGTTATTAAACCCATGCCTATGCGTGAAGCTATTCCCTTTTGAGACTATCGTGCGGACACATCTTGGCGACTTAGCGGCTTTGCGAGAATTTTTTTACCACAAGGTTCACAAAGTTTTTCACGAAGTTCACAATTTCTTTTTTTCTGTAAAGTTCACAAAGGCTTTCCTTTGGAAAGCTACGAAGTCCACGAAGTAATTTTTAATAACACAAAGGCAAAGATAATTTCTCACATGGCTATGTGAAGCGCAGCTTCGACTATGTAGCACTGTATATTTTGAACATTTTGACTATGTACCTATGTGGTTCAAAATTTTACATTTTCAGGCAGCTAATAAAATCTGTTTTTTATTTCGGGAAAACCCTATATTTGTATTCCACTCTTTTGCATATGATTGTTTTGTAAGCCTTAATGCAGGCTGAAAATTTTTAGTTGACCCCGGGTGCAAACTGCGCCCTGTACAATCATATCGTTCACCAAACCATTTTAAAATAATGACACAGACAGGACAAAAACCAAGTGCCCTGAAGCGTTTCTTTTCACTTTTGAAACAGTCGCTTAATGGCGAAAACATAGACCTTACCACGGGCAGCATACGCCGCGCCGTAATATTACTGGCCATACCCATGATGCTGGAGATGATGATGGAATCCGTCTTCGCGCTGGTAGACCTTTATTTTGTGGGCCACCTTAAAGACAGCAGTTTTGCCGTGCAAACCGTGGGCCTTACAGAATCGGTACTTACCGTAATCTACTCCATAGCCATAGGCATGAGCATGGCCGCTACCGCCATGGTGGCGCGCCGTGTAGGGGAGAAGGACCCCGAAGCCGCTGCTAAAGCCGGTATGCAGGCCGTTATTGTAGCCATAGCCATTAATGCGGTGATAGCCGTTGCCGGGGTTATTTATGCACAGGACATACTGGTGCTTATGGGTTCGTCGGTGCGCTCGGCTGAATTTGGAGCGCCGTTTACCCGCCTGATGATGGGCGGCAGCTTTGTAATTATGCTGCTCTTTTTGCTGAACGGCGTTTTCCGTGGGGCGGGCAATGCCGCCATTGCCATGAAAAGCCTTTGGATAGCCAATATTGCCAACATAATACTTTGCCCACTATTCATAAAAGGGCTTGGCCCCGTACCTGCTTTCGGGTTGACAGGGGCTGCCATGGCTACTACCATAGGCCGCAGTGTGGGTGTGCTGTACCAGCTGTACAACCTGTTTAACGGCAAGGGCGTGCTGAAGGTTTCGCTTGCGTATTTTAAGCCGCACTGGGGACAGATAAAGGCTTTGGTAAAAGTTGCCGCTCCGGGCATTATGCAGTTTGTCATAGCCAGTTGCAGCTGGATTTTCCTTGCCAAGCTAGTAGCCGATACGGGCGGTGATGAAGGTTCGGCCGGGTACCAGAGTGCGCTGCGTATCATGATGTTCTTTATGCTGCCTGCCTGGGGGCTTAGCGGGGCTGCGGCTACGCTGGTAGGGCAAAACCTGGGCGCACAGCAGGTAGAACGCGCCGAACGCTCGGTATGGGTTACGGCGAAGTTTAACGTGGGCTATATGGCAATTATCATGGCGATTACCCTGCTGGCCGCCGATCCCATGATGTGGTTCTTTACAAACAACCCGCATGTGCATGATATCGCTGTAAAAGCGATACGCATCCTTAGCGCCGGTTATGTGTTTTACGGTATGGGTATGGTGCTTATCAATGCGTTTAACGGCTCTGGCGATACCAAAACGCCTACTATGGTCAATTTCTTTGGCTTCTGGCTGTTCCAGATACCACTGGCCTACCTTTTGTCCATACAGGCGGGTTTAGGCCCTGTTGGGGTGTTTATAGCCATTCCCGTTGCCGAAACCTGTATGAGTATTGCCAGCTTTATCCTTTTTAAGAAAGGGAAGTGGAAAGCGGTGAAGGTGTAGAGACGTTGCACTGCAACGTCTTTTTAATCTATAAAGCTATAGGTCTTCCATTTCGAGCGGATGTGCAATTTAACTTACAAGAAAACGCCCCACATCGTGGGGCGTCCTGTATATCATTTCAATAAACTACTGCTCTTCAAATCGCTTAATGGCTTCAGTGGATAACGGTGTAAAGAAGTTGACCAGGTTACCATCGGGGTCGCGGAACAGCAACGAACGGTTTCCCCACGGCATGGTTTTAGGCTGCTGTACAAGGCCGGGCTCTAATAGTAGTTCCAACTTTTCGTAAACGCTGTCCACGTCCTTTACCAGGAACTCTATGATAACACTGCGGTTTTTTGCGGCCTGTGCCACGGCATCGCCACCAAAAAACTGTAAGCTGCGCATGCTGCCTATGGCCAGGATTGTGGTTGGGGTTTTCAGTTCGGCAAAATCTTCGGTGTATTGTATGGCGGTTATCCCGGTTATTTGTTCGTAAAAATGTACCAGTTGTTGTACATCGGCGGTAATAATCCTTGTTGAAACGAAATTCATGATTGTTGCTTTTAGTATTTATTACTGCAAACGTACATGCGGGTTGTGACAAGGGTGTGTCAGGAGGGGTTTTAAAACCAAAAAAAACGCCCCACAAAGTGAGGCGTTCTGTATATCATTTCAGTAGAAATTACTTCTGTGCAAGAAATGCTTTTACAAGGAAAGAAGTAGAAGCATCGTGTGCCTTAACCTCACCTGATTTGATTTCGTCAAGGATAGAGTTGGCAAGCTGTTTACCAAGCTCCACACCCCACTGGTCGTAGCTGAAAATATTCCAGATAACGCCCTGTACAAAAATCTTGTGCTCGTATAATGCTACAAGAGAGCCAAGGGTTTCCGGGGTAAGTTTCTTAATCAGGAAGGTGTTTGTAGGCTTGTTGCCTGCAAATATCTTAAATGGCGTAAGGTATTCTACCTTATCGGCAGCGGTACCTGCTTTTTCAAACTCAGCACGCACAGTAGCCTCAGATTTGCCTGTAAGCAGCGCTTCAGTTTGTGCGAAGAAGTTACTCATCAGCTTCTCGTGGTGATCGGCATTACCGTGTAGCGGTTGGCTGAAGCCAATGAAATCGGTAGGAATAAGCTTGGTGCCCTGGTGTATCAGCTGGAAGAACGCATGCTGTGAGTTGGTGCCCGGCTCACCCCAAATGATAGTACCGGTCTGGTAGTTAACTACCTCGCCATCACGGCCTACGCTTTTACCGTTACTTTCCATAATACCCTGTTGCAGGTATGGGGCAAGTTTTTGCAGGTATTGCGTATACGGGATAAGCGCTTCGCTCTCTGCACCGAAGAAGTTGTTGTACCATACGCTAAGCAGTGCAAGCATTACCGGCAGGTTCTGGTCAAATTCCGCCGTTTTAAAGTGCTCGTCCATTTTGTTGGCACCTTTCAGCAGGTTGTCGAAGTTATCGTAACCTACCGCAAGGGCTATGGTAAGGCCCACGGCGCTCCATAGTGAGAAACGTCCGCCAACCCAGTCCCACATCGGGAATATGTTTTCTTCGGCTATACCGAACTCGGTAACCTTTTGTATGTTGGTAGAAACCGCCACAAAGTGCTTGGCCACATCTTCAGATGAAGCCGACTCCAGGAACCACTTGCGCGCTGTTTCGGCATTGCTCAGTGTTTCCTGTGTGGTAAAGGTTTTAGAAGCTACTACGAATAGTGTAGTTTCAGGGTTAAGCCCTTTAAGGCTTTCCATAACGTGGTCGCCGTCTACGTTAGAGATAAAGCGAACGTTCAGCTGGTTTTTGTAGAATTTAAGCGATTCTACCACCATGGCAGGGCCAAGGTCAGACCCGCCAATGCCTATGTTTACCACATCGGTAAAGGCTTTGCCGGTGTAACCTTTAAATTCACCGCTGATTACAGATGCTGTAAAGGCTTTTATTTTATTTTTAACGGCATATACTTCAGGGATAACATTAACGCCGTCTACCAGTACTTCAGCGCTTTCTGGGGCGCGTAATGCAGTGTGCAGTACAGCACGGCCTTCGGTGCGGTTTATGGCCTCGCCGCCAAAGTACGCATCTATAGCGCCTTTAAGGTTTACATCCTTGGCAAGGTTTTGAAGTAGTTCAAATGTTTTTTCGGTAGCGATGTTCTTAGAGAAGTCTACCAAAAAGTCTTCCCACTGAATGTGGAATTTCTCTGCACGCTGCGCATCGGCGGCAAACAGGTCCTGCATTTTGGCGTCTTTCACTTCGGCAAAGTGGCCTTGCAGCGCTTTCCATGCCGGGGTATGGGTAGGGTTAATGTTGTCTAAAGCCATTTTTCTTCTATTTTGTTGAGGAGTTTAATTTCTTTTCTGCAATGTCATCCAGCTCTTTCCTAAGCGGTTTTATGTGCTCCAGGTAGGCCGGTATGTATTTCTTGTCCATAGGCAGCGAGTTGGGCAATTTCTGCCTCAGCGCGTCTACCTGTACGCCGTTCTTCCAGAAACGGTAGCACACGTGCGGCCCGGTGGCAAGGCCGGTACTGCCCACAAGGCCAATGGTTTGCCCCTGTGTTACGTGCTGCCCGCGGTGTACCAGTATGCGGCTCATGTGCAGGTACTGGGTGGTGTAGGTGCCGTTGTGCTTCACTTTTACATAATTACCGTTACCCGATGTATAGCCCGCCTGTATTACCGTACCTGTGGCGGTGGTCATAATAGGCGTGCCGGTAGGGGCGGCATAGTCGGTACCGTTGTGGGCTTTCCACTGCATGGTAACCGGGTGGAAACGCTTGGGCGAAAAACGCGACGTTATGTGGCTGAACTTAAGCGGTGCCTTAAGGAACATGCTTTTCAGTACCTTGCCGTTTTCGTCGTAATACTGCGCTTTCGCCTTTTCGTCTGTTTTATAAGGGAATGCATAAATGCGTTCGCCTTTATATTCAAAGAACGATGATTCTATATTTTCTACGCCTGCATATATGCTGTCGCTTATGTAGCGCTCGTTTACGGCTACGGCAAACTTATCGCCCCTTTGTATTTTAAAGAAGTCGATGGTCCAGGCATATACATCGGCCAGTTCCTGCGCCATTGCGGCACTTGCACCCGCCTTGTCCAGCGTTTCGGCAAGCGAACCTTCTATCTGTGCGGCAATCACCCTGCGCTTTATGGTTATGGGCTTCACGGTCTTGCTCACTTTGGCTATACTGTCGCGAAGGTCTACCACATAAAAGCTCAGGTTGTCAGGCTCGTAAATAAACATCTGCAATGCCTTAGGGTCTTTCTTTGCCCTGAACAGCGCATAGGGTTTCCCCACACGGATGTCGCGAAGGTCAAAAGTGTCCTTTATGGCCTCGGTTATCTTGTGTATTGCGGCTGCATCATATCCTTCCTTTCCCAGTAGTCCGCCAAAGGTATCGCCCCGTTTTATGGTGTCGTGCACCACGGTAAAATCATTGGTTACAAAGCCGTATTCTTTGGTTACTTTAGGCTTTGGGGCTACTGTCTGCGGCTTTTTGGTTTCCTCTTTGTCGTTGCAGGCTATTAATGTTAGTAGTGTAAGTATGGCTACAAGATATCTCAATGCTGATGTTTTAATAGTACGGTTTTAAACATTTTCTCCCCAGGTGCGTAATTCTTCTTCAGACCATAGCTCCGGGAAAAATATCCTGCGCTGGTACTTAGGGTGCATGTACTTTTTCCAGTCGCTGCCGCCGGTAGCTTCCTGCGGGCCGCTGGTGCTTTCTATGTACTTGCGGGCGGTATTAAGGTGGCCCATAACCCAGGTAACGTTTACCGTATAGTCGTAGTGGCGCATGGCTGCTACCAGCTCAGGGTTTGCCTGGCGGTCTTCGGGCAGCTGCTTAAACTTGCGCCATATGTTTATGGTATTGTATTCTTCCATAAAGCGAAGGAACTCGCCTTTATAGCGGCGCTCAAACTCGGCAAGCAGGTAGCTTTTTTCGCCGGTATGGTAGTCCTTGCCTGCGGCCTGCCAGTACAGGTGCTCCAGGGCATGCTCATAAGGCGTATTACGGTCTATGTTATGCCTGTAGCGGTAGTCTATAAGGTTTATAAGGTCGGTACTGGCAAATTCAATCAGCCTGTACTGTGCGCTCTGGAAACCGCTGGCCGGGGTAAGCGTATTGCGGAACTTCATGTACTGCTCTATTTCCATACCATCGCCCATAATGTCAAACGAGGTGGTAAGCATGTCGAAGTAGCGGCTTATGCGGCGCAGCTTTTCGGTAAAATATTCGGCGGTGGGCACATCCGTATGGCACAGCTGGTCGATTTCCCAAAGTATCATTTTAAACAGCAGCTCGTTGATTTGGTGGTACATAATAAATACCATTTCATCGGGCAGCGTGGTGCGCTGTATCTGCAGGTTCAGCAGCGCATCGGTTTGTATATAATCCCAGTAGGTAATGGGTTTGGCCCATAACAATCCTTCCAGGTGGGTTTCGGTGCGCTGGTTAATCGCGCTGAACTTCTTTTCAAGTTCGTCCAGTTTTTCGGCTATAGGGGATGTGATCTCCATTGTGTGTTATTTCGATTTTACCTTCATCGGGTTCACAAGGCCTGAGTACGACTCCAGGTCGGCCTTAAGCGAACCTACGGCCAGGCTGGCCTTTATCCTTAGGGGTATTTTATTGTCGTCGTCTGAAATCCAGACGGTTAAACTCTCTTCTTCTTTAAATACACGCCCGGCCTGTACAAGGGGGCGGAATATCATAGTAGAAACGGTGCCAAATTTAGTGGATATATCCTCCCTACCCATGAATTTTAGTTTAAATTTTACCACTTCATCGTCAAAAAACATATCCACGTTTACAGATTCGCCCACCTTCAGCTTGTCTACCTTCGGGTGGTTCCTAAGGTAGTAAAAGGTGGAAACAATATCCTGCACATCTTCGGTTACCGAAATGGTCTTTTGTTTCTTGTGCTTATAGTCCTTAACCAGCACAGTATTATTGGCCTGGTTAAAAAAACCTTCCTGGTCTTTGGTGTAGCCGCCTTCGTCTATTTTGCGCACATACTGGTACGGTTTGCCCGTTTCCCTGTCAAAATAGCTTTCGTACAGGTCGGTTACCTTAAAAAAGAACTTGGTCATACCGGTAGTATAGCCGTTGCCCACTACGTGGTATACCTTTTTACCGTTCTTGGTTGCATCTTTTACCTCCAGTGTGGCATACCCTGCGTTTACCACACCGTAGTGTATCCTGAACTTGAAAAATTCCCCCGTCTTAAATGCACTTTGCGAAAAACCTAATGCCGTCACAAAAAGCATAATAATAACCATTAATCTTCTCATAGTAAATTTTTCTTTTGGTGTTTTGATCGGAAAATGCAATTTCTGTTCCAAAAATAAGAAAACAAAAAAACCCAGTCAAAAGTATGACCGGGTTTTTATGCTATTAACCAACCAAAAACTATAAATTATGAAAATTTACTTGCTAAAAAGAATACATTAATTACCACTTTCTTTTTCGCGGTGCAAAAGTACTGCTTTTTGTTGCATAATTCTTTCTCTAAAAATCACTTTAACATAAATTTGCTAAAAGTGAAGTTATTTTCGGTGTGTTTTTTAATGAATGTTTAAAAATATGATGCTTTTATAGCGTTCCGCGCAATGCCTGTTCGCGTTCTATGCTCTCAAACAGTGCTTTAAAGTTACCGGCGCCAAAACCGCGGGCACCCATACGCTGTATGATTTCGTAGAAAAGCGTAGGCCTGTCTTCCACCGGCTTGGTGAAGATTTGCAGCAGGTAGCCCTCCTCATCGGCATCTACCATGATACCCAGTTTCTGTATTTCAAGGATGTCTTCCTTAAACGCATCTTTATGTGCGCCAAGTCGGCTTGGTACGGCATCATAATAGGCCTGCGGTGGCTGCGAAAGGAACTCCACGCCACGTGATTTAAGGTCGCTCACCGTCTTGATGATATCATCGGTAGCGATGGCAATGTGCTGCACGCCCGCACCACCGTAAAAGTCAAGATATTCCTCAATCTGTGATTTCTTTTTACCCTCGGCAGGCTCGTTGATTGGGAACTTGATACGGCCGTTACCGTTACTCATTACCTTACTCATCAGTGCCGAATATTCGGTTGTAATCTGCTTATCATCAAATGATAAGAAGTTTACAAAGCCCATAACATCCTCATACCATTTAACCCAGGTATTCATTTCGTTCCAACCCACGTTGCCCACCATGTGGTCTACGTATTTAAGGCCGGTAGGGGCGGGATTGTAGTCGCTTTTCCATTCTTTATAACCAGGCAGGAAGGTGCCGTTATAGTTTTTGCGCTCTACAAACATGTGTACGGTTTCGCCATAAGTATAAATACCGGCACGTACCACCTCGCCAAACTCATCAGTTTCCACGGTAGGTTCCATGTATACTTTAGCGCCGCGTTTGGTAGTTTCTTCAAACGATTTGCGTGCATCTTCTACCCAAAGTGCTACTACTTTAACGCCATCGCCATGCTTTACAATATGGTCGTTAAGCGGGCTGTCGGCAGTAAGCGGGGTAGTAAATACAAAGCGGATTTTATCCTGTTTAAGCACATAACTCGCCCTGTCGCGAAGGCCGGTTTCAAGCCCTGCATACGCCACCGACTGAAAGCCGAAAGCGGTCTTGTAGTAGTGTGCAGCCTGCTTGGCATTGCCCACAATAAATTCTACATAATCAGTACCCATAAGCGGCAGGAAGTCCTGCGCACCCTCAAATATCTTTTCTAATCCGTATTCTACGTTTTTAACTTCTCTTTCCATAAAGTTTATTCTTTTGTTAACTGACATGGTGTCAGTGGTTTTTTGTTTTGTCCTGTTCTTTTGCCTTGATGCAAAAGAACCAAAAAATCAAGGCTCGCACCCTTTTACGCTACAAATTATTTCATTCGGCTAAAACATTTGAACTCGCTGCGCTCAAACAGCAAATGTTTTTACACCTCATTCCATAATTTGCTTAACGCTCAAAGGCTGATGCCTTAGCTTCACTCGAATGTACATAGAACCATAATCAGGTTCGAGTGAAGTTACTCCCCTCTCCTTTGGAGAGGGGCTGTGGGTGAGGCTTTTACTCCACCCAGCTCTTATAGTACTGTCCATCATCAAGGCCCATAGCTTCCTCGGTAACCATAAGCGGACGGAAGGTATCTACCATAACCGCAAGCTCTTCAGTCACCGTTTTGCCGATGCTGCGTTCCATGGCCCCGGGTGCGGGCCCGTGCGGTATGCCCTTAGGGTGCAGGGTTATATGGCCCTGCTCTATGTTGTTGCGGCTCATGAAATCGCCGTCTACGTAGTACAGTACCTCGTCGCTGTCTATGTTGCTGTGGTTGTAGGGTGCCGGTATCGCCTTAGGGTGGTAATCGTACAGCCTCGGGCAGAACGAACACACCACAAACGTACTGGTTTCAAAGGTTTGGTGCACCGGAGGCGGCTGGTGCACACGGCCGGTAATCGGCTCAAAGTTATGGATGCTAAAGCCATACGGGAAGTTGTAACCGTCCCAACCCACCACATCAAACGGGTGCGTGGCGTACACTACTTCGTGCAGCATGCCTTCCTTCTTAATCTTCACGATGAAGTCGCCCTTTTCGTTGTGCGTTTCCAGCTCTACAGGCAGCTTAAAATCACGCTCGCAGAACGGTGAATGCTCCAGCAGCTGGCCGCTGGCGTTTTTGTAACGCTTTGGTGTATAGATAGGTGCGGTAGATTCTACATAAAAAATACGGTTGTCCGTTGTGTCAAAATCTATCTGGTAAATCATGCCGCGCGGTATCACCAGGTAATCGCCGTACTCAAACGGGATGTTGCCCATAAGCGTACGCAGCGTACCCGTGCCACGGTGGATGAACAGCATCTCATCCGAATCAGCATTCTTATAGAAATAGCTGCGCAGCGATTGCTGCGGTGCGGCAAGCCCTATGATGCAGTCGCGGTTCACCAGCATGGCCTTACGGCTGTCCAGGAAGTCGGCTTCAGGTTTTAGTTCAAAACCTTTGAATAACAGCGACTTAATATTTTTGTCTATGGCAATTTTAGGTTCAACCGAGTACGATTTCAGTATCTCCTTTACCTGCGTAGGGCGGTGCACATGGTACAGCAAAGCCGAATGCCCGTGGAAGCCCTCGGTGCCAAACAGCTGCTCGTAGTACAACCCGCCTTCGGGCTTCTCGAACTGCGTGTGGCGCTTTTGCGGTATATTTCCTAATTTGTGGTATATAGGCATAACAGTTTCAAATTTAATGAATTAAATAATGTAATGGCGCGAATCGGTATGCCAAAATCATTCCGGGTTCCTCTTAATTAGGAACTTAAGATACGTAAGTAAGCCCTGCCATTGCGGTTTCATGTAACAAATATCGTAAAAATTTAATTTTACATTTATTTTCTGTGCTAAAAATAAATATTCGGCAATGTAAATCGTTGTAGCGCTGACTGAAATGTTATATTAATAACAAAAACCGCAGCCGTGGTTACGTAGTTTCTAATTTTGAAAGCAAAACCTTACAATAAAGTTATCAACAGGGAGATATTCCACTTTTTGTACAAATAAGTACAAAAACCTGTGGACTTTTAGTGTTGCCTAAAAATCACAATGCTTTAAAAATCAATATTTTAATAAAATTCGCCATTCCACACACCCACCCGGATATTCCACATTTTCCACAGCGTTTTTACTGAACAAATGCCTTCAGTACTACGTGTGGTTTTTTGTTTATGGTTCATGGTTTGTAGTTGTTGGTTGTCAGTTGCCGGTTGTTGGGAGCTTCACTCGGGTGGATTTTACTGAACGAATGCCTTCAGTACCTTGTGAAGGATGCTGTTGTAATTTTGCGGGGTGGTTGAAGGTTGCCAGGAGCTACACTCGGTGTGGTTTGTCTGTATATAAATCTCCCATAAGCATCTTTGCGTCTCTGCGATTTTGCGAGATATAATGGCACGCAAAGTCGCAAAGCCGCCAAGTTTTGGCGTGGCTGATTTTACTCGTCCCGTCCCAGCTAGGTACTAAGCAGTCTCATTATTATTACGTTATAAGATGGCCGCGCTCCGTACCTCCGCTCGCCAAGACGGCATCTGAAAATTGTGGACGGACACTCTGCGTCCTTCCTCCATTCCGAAGGAATGCTCTGTGTGCTTTAAGTTAATTGTAAGAAACTTTGAGTAATAACTTTCTCTGCGAAACTCTGTGCCTTCTCCGTGTGTCTCTGTGTTACAAAATTCTCATCCAGGAGCGAGCATAAGCCGAAACCATTGCAAATCCGCAGCATCAACTTCAAAACCCATCAAAAATCCCCATAACATTTCCTTTTTCTACAAATCCGTTCAGCGGGCGCTTCTGCGTGCCTCAAAATCAAACTTGGCACATTTCGCATAAAGATTGAAACAGTTGCCCACAGTGCCAAAATTGAAATCCATATAACTTTGAAAACGTTGTAGTTGATGATTTTTCAATTTTCACGCAACAAAAAACATAATTTAAAAAATAAACCCAATGAAAAAAATTACTTTTTTAACGCTGCTACTTTGCTTCAGCATCACCGCAGCATTTGCCGTAACGGTACCGCCGGGTACCAACAACATCCAGGCTGCTATTAACAGTGCCAGTGCAGGGTCTACCATTAACCTTCAGGCGGGTACCTATTATGTTTCGCAGGTTATTACGCTGAACAAGAACATCATCATCCAGGGTGTGGGCATGAACACCATTATCCAGAAAACAAACGGCACCTCGGCCGACGTCGCTGCTTTTGTAATACCCGATGGTATTAACGGCTGTACGCTGAGGGATTTCAGGCTGCTGGGGCAAAGCCTGGGCGGGCCCGGCATCATGGTGTTTTCAGACAGTAACCACCTTATAAATGTCAACGTTTCCGATTGCGGCAACAACAGTGCCGGAGGGCCGGGCAGCTGGCGTTCGGGCATCATCCTGGACGGGGCTGCCTATAACGAACTAACTAATGTAAAATCGCACCACAACAGCTGGGTGGGCATATCGCAAAACAACAGCCCCGGAAGCAGCATTACCGGCGCCGATTGTTTCCTGAACCACGGCGAGGGCCTTACCATAGACCTGGGCAGCGATAACTGCATTGTGCGCAATTCGTTATTCAACGAAAATAATGTAAGCACCCGCGGTGTGGGCGGCATTGGCATAGACGATGTTAACGGTGCCGACATACAGTACTGCACTATTAACGGTACCAAAAACCTTTCGGGCATTACGTTCCAGAACAATGTGGGCGGCGAAGACGGCTGTATCATAAAAAACAACACCATAAACAACAGCGCCCTTAACGGGGTGAGGATAAAGAATTGTACCTACGCCGTAACCCACACCACGGTAGACCTGAACAGCTTTAGCGGTAACGCCGGTACCAACGAGCTTTGGGAATGTTCGCCCGGCTCTACATCAAACAAGTTTGCACCGGCACCGGGTAAGGTTAGTGATGTTTCTGTAGCGCTGTTCCCTAACCCGGCATCAGGGTATGTAACGTACAGTTTTGGCAAAAAGGAAGAACCTGTAAGCTTCGAACTGTTTTCGCTTTCGGGCCAACGCGTACTGTCGGTACAGCTGCAAAAAGAGCGGCAGTCCGGGCAGGTTGATGTTTCATCGGTTGCCAAAGGAGTCTACCTGTACAGGGTGGCCCATTCGCAGGGTACCGCAAACGGGAAGCTGATTATTAATTAATAAATACTGCATTTATAACTATAAAAGCATCCCGTCGTGGTTTGGCTGTATTGGCAAAACCGGCGGGATGCTATTGTCTTAAACCTGAATCCTGATTATGAAGAAAATTATATTTTTAGCCCTTGCTTTGCTCCTTAACCTCACCGCCGCTTTTGCAGTAGACATACCGTTGGGCACCAATAACATCCAGGCCTATATTAACAATGCTGCTCCGGGCGCAACGCTTAATTTGCAAGCGGGAACCTATTATGTTTCGCAAACCATTACGGTAAATAAAAGCATTACGATACAGGGGGTAGGCATGGGTACGATTATCCAGAAGACCAATGGCACCACTGCCGATGTTGCCGCGATTGTAATACCCGACGGCACAAACAACGTTACGCTGAAAAATTTCAGGCTGCTGGGGCAGGACCAGGGCGGGCCCGGCATCATGGTATTTTCAGACAATAACCATTTGGTCAATGTAAATGTATCGGACTGTGGCAACAACAGTGCCGGAGGGCCTTCAAGCTGGAGGGCAGGCATACTGCTGGACGGCGCTGCCAATAATGAGTTGACCGATGTAAAATCGCATCATAATAGTTGGGTAGGGATTTCGCAGAACAACAGCCCCGAAACGACCATTACCGGTGCCGACTGCTTCCTGAACCACGGCGAGGGCCTTACCATAGACCTGGGGAGCGACAACTGTATTGTAACCAATTCATTATTCAACGAAAATAATGTGAGTACCCGTGGTGTAGGCGGCATTGGCATTGACGATGTTAACGGCGCAAGCATACAGAACTGCACCATAAACGATACCCACAACCTTAGCGCCATTACGTTCCAGAACAATGTGGGTGGCGAAGACGGCTGCATCATTAAGAATAACATTATACACAACAGTGCCGAAAACGGTGTGCGCATTAAAAACTGTGTACATGCGGTAACCAACACCACGATTTCCGATAACGACTTCAGCGCGAACGGTGCAGCCAATGTGCTGTGGGAGTGCGGCGAGCCTGTAGCAGCCGGTGACAGTTTCACTGCTAACGGAGATTTGCACGTACGCGTTTACCCAAACCCTGCCGCTGAAACCCTGATGATTGACTGGCCTTCGGGTGTTGCGCCGGTTAGCTTCCGGTTGTTCACGCTTTTGGGGCAGGAGGTATTGGTATCAGGTGCCAACGGACTTAACAGCATTGATATTTCAAAAATAGCCAAAGGCGTTTATGTATATAAAGCAACTCATGCCAAAGGACAAATCACAGGGAAACTGATTGTCAACTGATTTTTTACAGCTTAAATAGGGTTCTTTCCCGGCACAGGTGTATTATTTGTATAATATGCTTGTGCCGGTTGGGTTTTGTGGGGTGAGGTTATTTGCCAAAAAATGTAATCTCAATTATTAGGATTTATTTGCTTCTTTATGAAAATTAATTGTAGGTAATAAAAGTGGTTCTAAACCTGCTTTTAAAGAAAGACTTGCAATAGTTTCTCTTACAAAAGGGAATAGCATAGCAGGGGCATTTATTTTTGAAAAATGTTCTATAGGTAGTATTTCAACATCGCCAATCTCCCACTCACCAAGGTAAGTGACGTCAAAATTAAATAAAATATTATTCTCATCATCTTTGCCATTGACACTCACTTTCAGTCTAATTATAACTATGTCTTCATTAACTGCATTTTCAATATTTATTGATAATGAGTTAACTATAGTGGTGTCGAAATCTGCTTCAAATTCGCGCTTAAAATTACTCTCAACTAGATTGATTTTTTTTAAATTATAAGTTTTTTTTTCCATTTGATTAAGCTGCTAATGCATAATTATTTTCGCCAGCTACCAGAATATCTTTGTTATTAGTTACATTTATTACAAAGTTACAGTCAATTTTATTGTTTGTAGCAATAAAATTTTTGTTTTCTTTTCTGTTTGAAAAATTTAGATCATTAAAAATATAGTTGTTTTTGCCTATAATGTTTGAAGTTTTCAATGAACGTGGTAAAACTATTTCACATTTAATGTTCGGGAATACTTGTTCAAAAATTGTGTCATATATATCTAATAAATATTCTTGATAAAGTATCTTATGGGAGATTAAAGTAGCTTTATTTTCAGTGTCAAATAAATTGTCTTCTCCATATATAACTAAATTGTCAAAAGGAAAATTTGAGATAAAATCTAACTGTAAATCAATTTCATCGCTTCTAAAATCTTTGTTAGTTTTATACAAATCATGAGGTAATACTTCTACATAATGAGAATATGTAGAATCGTTATAATAATATTTAAATATAAAATCTTGAAATTTTTTTGCTAAATTTTCAAGTCTTTCTAAAATGAATTTTTCTGCTTTCATATTTCATAATGTTTATATAGCAATTCTCGTACCTTTTTGGCTCTTTCAAATGAGTCATCAGCCCATGTTGATTTTATTACTTTTTCTTCATAATCAGAAGCTGTTCTGGCAGCTTTTAAAGAGTTAATTTTTTGTCCAAATTCAGAGGCTACATCGTAGCCATCTTTGCTTTTGAATAAGTTTTGCAAAAGAAAACTTATATAAAGATTATGTAATCCTTTTTCATCTTCCTTTTTCTCTTCTTTTTTGTTAGCATCAGCTTTAAACTTTTCCCACTCAGTTTTAAGTTCCGTGTTTGTAATAAGATGTAGAACCACTTGTAGACAGGAATAATATGAACAATGAATACTAGATGAATAGAAAGTATAGTTTTTCTTTAATACATCTGCGGACTTATAATTAATTAAAGCTTTATTCAATAATTCGCTCATCGATAGAGAATTTTTTTCATAGGTTGGTAATTTATGAAAACTACTCCCTTATAAAGGGAGTGCAAAAGTATATATTTTTAATTTAAAATAGAAACGTATAATTATTTGTCCTCCAAAATTATGCCAATTTAAAGAATAATTTATTTTATTATTAAGTATTGAGGTAATATTAGTGATTTATTTCAATATAGTTTCAAACTATAACTTTAGTTGTTATAAAATTTTTTCAATTATATTAAGAAGTAACTATTTTACTCTCACCCCATCCTCATACTAATATGAAAAATAGCATCGCCCTCGTATACAATAGGCGCATCGTTGCTGTTGATGATATAACCGCTGTGTGGTGCGCGTACCTTCTTTTCAAACTTGCCGTATGGGTCGGTAATTAAGGCAATCACTTCGCCTTTGGTAACAAACTGCCCGGCCTTGGCCACGTTTTGGAACATACCCGACTCCCGTGCGCGTATCCATGCCGACGACCCTATGGTTATCGACGGCCTTTCGGCGGGGTGGGCGTTTTTCTTCGGGTTCAGCATGCCCAGGTGGTGCAGCACTCTCTTTACGCCCTGCACACCCTCATGGGTAATGTCAGGGTTGAGGTCGAGCGACTTACCGCCTTCAAACAGCAGCATTTTTACGCCAAGCTTACCACATGCACTGCGGAACGAACCCTTAATGTTCTTGCTGTACAGCGTAAACGGTGCGCAAAACACATCGCTCAGTTCCTTAAGTTCGGCGTCGTTTGGTACCAGGCGTATCTGCGGCGCATTAAAACGGCTGGCACCCCCGGCGTGGAAGTCAATGCAGTAATCCACATGCGGGATTATTTCCGTCAGGATGTTATAGGCAAAGCGGCTGGCCAGCGAACCCTTTTTACTCCCCGGGAACACCCGGTTAAGGTCGCGCCCGTCGGGGAACTCCCGCGATTTGTTTACAAACCCGAAGATGTTCACCACAGGTATGCAGATTATGGTGCCAATTTTCGGCTTGTTGATGTTGCGGGTAATGATTTGGCGGACAATCTCGGTGCCGTTTATTTCGTCGCCGTGCAGCCCGGCAGAGAACAGTACCACGGGGCCGTCGGCCTTGGCGCGTTCTACAATTACGGGTATTTTCAGCTTGGTCATGGTGTGCAGGCGGGCTATTTCCATGTTTATGGTTTTGCCCTGCCCCGGCAATATGGTTTCTCCCAGTATGGTAAGTTCCTGGCTCATAGGCTTGGGTGTGTTATGCGGCCGCCCTGCAGTTGCAGCGTTTGGCTAACGCTGGCAGGCACCTCGTTCTCGTAGTGGCTTACGTAGAGCAGGGTAGTGCGGGTGGTGCGGCAAATATGGTCAATAATGTTCTTTACAAGGGTTACCTGCTGCGCGTCGAGCCCCTGGCAGGGTTCGTCCAGTACCAGCAGTGCGGGCTTTTTTATAAACGCGCGGATGAGTACGGCCAGGCGCTGCACGCTGAGTGGGGCGGTGTTAAACTGCGCCCAGGCAAAGGCTTCAATGCCAAAAAGGTCCATCCATTCCAAAATTTGGCGGAGGTTATCGGGTTGTGATTTGCGGAACAGCCCCATGGTATCGTGCAGTCCCGATTCTATCACTTCGGCACACGACTGCCCCTGCGGGAAAAACCGTGGTAATTCTGCCGAGGCAAACCCGATGTGCTTTTTTATATCCCAAATGGATTCGCCAGAACCGCGTTTTATGTCGAATAGTGTGATTTTATTGGCGTAGCTCTGCGGGTTGTCGCCGTTTATCAGGCTCAGCAGGGTACTTTTTCCTGCGCCGTTATGGCCTTTTATGGCCCAGTGTTCGCCCTGTTGTACTTCGAAGTTTACAGTATCCAAAATGATTTTTTCGCCATAGCGGATGGTAACATCTTCCAGTTTTATAAGGTTGGTAAACTCCGGTATGTCCCAACCCGAAATCAACGGGTTTATCAGGCTTTCGTCAAGCCCGTGCGTTAAATCGTCGTAAGCATGCTGTGCAAAATCTTTAGCCGTGTACGTAGCGGTGAGTTTCCTGTCCTCAAAAACCGCCACATGGGTAATGGCGTCGGGCAGTTCGTCGGCCTTGGCAGACATAACCACATGGATCCCCGAAGCGATGATGTCTTCCAATAAATCATTAAAATTCTCCCGCGAGGCAATGTCAAGCCCTGCCAGCGGGTTGTCCAGCAACAGCAGTTCGGGGTTCTTTATTAAAGCTTCCGCCAAAAGCAGCCTGCGGGTTTCGCCGTTGCTCAGCAGTATAATGGGTTTTTCGGCAAAAGCCTCAAGGAGCGTCCGTTTCAGGGTATGGTTTATCGTCCAAATATCGCTTTCGCGCAAAGGGGTAATGGCCTCCAGGTATTCGCGCACATTGAGTGCATCGCCTGCCTCGGTGCTGTTAAACCGCTGTTGGTAGTAGAAATCGCCCATGTTAGAGCGGTTCTTAAAGTGGGCTGTATTGGCTACCAGCAGGGTGTGTTTCGGGCCGGTGATTTCGCCGCCACTCACACGGGTTTTGCCTGCCATAGCCTGTAACAGTACCGGTATGCCCGAAGCCGCATCGCCCACAAGCGCCCAGTTCTGGCCTGTTTGTATTGTAAAACTGAAGTCTTTTAAAACCGCTTCGGTGCCGTTAGTCACCGTAACGTTAGTATAGCTGAAAAATAGGTCTGTCATTCACAAAAAATATTCGCAACACAGGTGGTTGCTGCCAAAGCCATAAATTTAGGGAATTGAAATAATATGACGGGGATTTATGTTGTTTTTCCACCCCGGCTTTCAGCCACCCCTCCAAAGGAGGGGAATGCCACTCTGCTTATACGCTGTACAATTCCCCTCCTTCGGAGGGGTGCCCGCAGGGTGAGGTGGTTAATTAAAGACTTCGCGCTTCCTTTGAGGGACTTTGGGTAATAACTTTCTCTGTGGAACTCTGCGGTATAATTTCGCACGAAGGCGGAGAATCGCAAAGGTATGAGATGGCCGCGCTCCGTACCTCCGCTCGCCATGACAGAGCCTGAAAACTGCGAATGAACACTCCGCGTCCTCCCCACATTCCGCAGGAATGCTCTGAGTGCTTTAAGAAAACGCTTAAAAAGCTTCGGGAAACTTTGCGTTTCCTTTGAGGGACTTTGGGCAATAACTTTTCTCCGTGAGACTCTGTGCCTTCTCCGTGAAACTCCGTGTTATAAATTCTTCATCGATGGCGCGGATTTACTTCGTCAGTTCGGGCAAGCCCTCGGGTGCAATCCATGCCTTATATATAGTTTAAAATAGCTATAACTAAAAAAGCACGGATTGCAAATCATAACTGTTCGAAACCTTTCATCAGCTCCGGAGGAGCGGTATATCTATAGCAAAATGAATGATTTGGTAAGCAAAGGAGTTCCGGAGGAACGGCATATAGCCGTAGTAAATATGCCGCTCCTCTGGAGCTCTGCCCACTCCTATGCATTATTTTGCTATAGATATGTCACCCCTCTGGGGTTCTACAACCGACAAAATTCATGTTTCGAACACTTATGATTGCAAATCCGCGCTATCAACCGTGAGGGTAGTGCCAATACCCGTGTAAATCCGTTCAATCAGTGTCATCAGTGTCCCATTTTCTGAAAGCTGAGAGCTAATGGCTAAATTTATTACCTTTACCCCTATGCCAAACACCGCATTTTCCATATACAACGCCTCGGCCGGATCGGGTAAAACCTATACGCTGGTTAAGGAATACCTGCGTATACTGCTCACTTCGCCGACTGACGATGCCTACCGCCGCATACTGGCCATTACCTTTACAAACAAGGCCGTAGAGGAAATGAAAAGCCGGATTATCCTTAACCTGTCCGACTTTGCGAAAGACGACCCGGGGCCGCGCGCCGAAGCCCTTATGCAGGTAATGCACCAGGAAACAGGGCTTTCGCTTGCCACCATTAAAGATAAGAGCCGCGCGATTATAAAGAACATTATCCACAATTACGCGGCGTTTGACATCAGCACCATCGACAAGTTTACGCATAAGGTAATCCGCGCCTTTGCGCACGACCTCAACCTACCCGTAACCTTTGAGGTGTCGCTGGAAACCGACCTGCTGTTGCAGGAGGCGGTAGATGCCGTAATAGCCAAAGCCGGCGACGACCCTACCCTTACCTCGCTACTGGTGGATTTTTCATTGGACAAAACCGATAATGATAAGAGTTGGGACGTAACCTTTGAGCTGTTCCAGACCGGGCGGCTGCTGGTAGACGAAAACAACCGCACCGAACTGGAGCAGTTTGAAACCAAGACCATAGACGATTTCCTTGCTATAAAGGAAAAACTTCGGCTTACGGTAGACAACCTGGAAGCCGAATGCGTGGCGCAGGCCAATGAAATGCTGGCGCTGCTGGACAGCAACGGCGTAGACCTGAAGTCGTTTTCGCGCGGTACGTTCCCGAACCATATCGGTTACATACGCGACGGCGTGCTGAAGCCTTCGCACAAGCGCTTTTATGAGGAAGCGGAAGTAGCCATAAACAAAACCGCAAAAGACCGTGCCGTTATAGAGGGCCTGCTGCCCACCCTATTGGCACAGCTGCAAAAAATATACAAGAACTATGAGAAGAAGAATTTTTACGCCGCGTTCCTCAAAAACATTACGCCGCTGTCGCTGCTGAATACCATAGGGCAGGAACTGAAGCGTATACAGGAGGAGCAGAACGTACTTTCCATTTCGGAGTTTAATGCCATCATCCACCGCGAAATACAAAACCAGCCCGCGCCGTTTATATACGAACGCCTGGGCGAACGCTACCGCCACTTTTTTATAGACGAGTTCCAGGATACCAGCCACATGCAGTGGCACAACCTGGTGCCGCTTATAGACAATGCCCTGGCGGGGGAAGACCTGCATGCCGGGCGTGGTTCGCTAATGATTGTGGGCGACCCGAAACAGAGCATTTACCGTTGGCGTGGTGGCCGTGCCGAGCAGTTCATTGAGCTGGGCAAGGAAACCTTTAACCCCTTCTCTAACCCGGCCAAGCAAACGGTAACGCTTGATACCAACTTCCGTAGTTTTAGCGAGGTTATCGGGTTTAACAACGGGTTCTTTACGTTTTTGGCACAAAAATTCACCAACCCCGAATATGAGGCATTGTACACCAACAGCGCCCAGGGCGTAAATACCAAAGACGGCGGCTATGTGAATATTTCGTTTTTGCCAAGCCCCCCGGCCCCCGAAGGGGGAGTTGAGGGCGACGATGAGGAAGAGGTAACCAAAGACGACCTGTACCTTGAAGCTACGCTGGCTACGATAAATAAAGCGCGGGCGCAGGGTTTCCAATACAGGGATATTGTTTTGCTTACGCGGAAAAGGCAGCCGGGCGTGCTTTTGGCCAATTACCTTACCGAAAACAACATACCGATACTATCGAGCGAAACGCTGCTGATAGAGAATGCTACCCAGGTTAAGCTCATCATCAACCTGCTGCGTTACCTGAAGAGTAACGAAAATAAGGAGGCCAAGGCGCATTTCCTGTACTTTGCCAGCCGTACGCAGGCGCTTATTGCCACGCACGATTTTATAGCGCAAGGCATGGAGCAGGCCACCGAACACGATTTGGAACAATGGCTGAGCCGGTACAACATAAAAATATCGTTTAAAGACTGCCGTAAGAAATCGCTTTACGAAGCGGTGGAAAGCATTATTGACGCGTTCATTAAAGAGAAATCTAACCAGAGTTACGTGCAGTATTTCCTGGATTTGGTGCTGGAACGCGACATCCGTACGCAAAGCGGTATTGCCGACTTCCTTGAATATTGGGACAAAAACGGGTCGAAATTTAGCATACCGTCGCCCGAGGGTAACGATGCTGTACGCATCATGACCATCCATAAAAGTAAGGGGCTGGAGTTCCCCGTGGTAATTTTCCCGTTTGCCGAGGAAGACTACAGCCGCGCCCGCCGCGACAAACTGTGGCTGGAACTGGACGACGAAACCTTTGAATTTGAAAAAGCCCTGATAGACAGCAGCCGCGCCGTAGCCGAATATGGCGAAAAGGCCGCCGAACTCTACAACATTAAAGAGCAGGAGGCTATGCTGGACAACATCAACATACTCTACGTGGCGCTTACCCGTGCCGAGGAGCAGCTGTACATCATCAGCAACAGAAACTTCAGCAAAAGCGGGGCATTGCCGGAGAATAACATGTCTACATTCTTTATAGAATACCTGATGCAGCAGAGGCAGTTTAACCGCGATGTAGCCGAATATGCCTTTGGCAGCCCGCAGCGTATTTCGCACCCTGAAACCCATTCGGCAGAACAGCCAAAGATACGGGTGGTAAAGGAACGCTTTAACCCGCGTAAGGTGAAAATCGCACAGCGCGAATCGCTCATGTGGGGCAGTACGCAGGCGCAGGCCATTGAGTTTGGTAACGTTACCCACGAAGTGCTTTCGTTTGTAAAAACAACTCACAATATTCCGCTTGCGCTGACCAAAGCCATAGAAAACGGGCTTATAACCACCGCCCAACGCGAGGATATGGAGGCAATAGTTAACCTGGTGGTTACCCACCCCGACCTTGAAATTTTCTTTGCGGAAGGGAATACGGTTTTCAACGAGCAGAACATCATAGGCCCTAATATGCCGAACATAAAACCCGACCGGGTTTCTATTAAGGACGGCAAGGCCTACCTGCTGGATTATAAAACCGGCGCGCATAAGGATATCTATGAAAAGCAGCTTGCAGGCTATGCTTTTGCATTGAAACAGATGGGATATACTGTAGAGAAACAGACGATTGTTTACATAAGTGACAGTATTGAAATTGTTAATGTTTAATATTGATGGATGCTATAAATAAAGAAACCGAACTTGCCCGTTATAAAAAACTTGTGCTTGCCACGTTAGATTACCATGAAAAAGCCGGTTTCATTAAAAGCGATTACCTAAATCAGCTGAAAGCACAAACTGAAGAGCATTTTGCCAAATCAAGGCTTGCAAAACTTAAACAATGGTTCAAGGATTTGTCCGAAATATTCATAGAACAACTTGATTTTGGTTTTAATGATTTTATAAAAGAGAAAACCGGACATGATATAAATGTTTTTGAAACGTACTTTATCTATATTGAAAAGATAATCCAAAAAGGAAAAATCACTACTGATAATCAATTTCGCGATGTAAAGAATGCTGTAGACTTACTGGCGCACTCTAAACCTGTAGACACAGATAAAGTTGAACAGTTGAATAAACTTCTTGCTGATTATGAAAACAAAAAACGCAAACGACCGGAACAATCAAAATAATCATTGATGGCGGGAATTTATTTTTACTCATTTTAACCAATAAACCTTTGGGAAACTTTGCGCTTCCTTAGGGAGACTTTGGGTAATAGTTCTCTCTGTGTTACTAACGCATTAGTAAGCACTGAAAACTGCGCTTTAATTCTGTTAAACCCGCTATCCCAAATGTAACCCTTTCTTTACCGACGGAAATGTTTGTTAACTTTGTAGTATGCAAACGCCCTTGGAACTCCAGATACAAACCCTGCCGGACAGCCCGGGGGTATACCAATATTTTGATAAAGATGAGAAGCTGCTGTATGTGGGCAAGGCAAAAAACCTGAAAAAGAGGGTAATGTCTTACTTTAACAAGGTGCACGACAGCGGCCGCATCCGCGTTATGGTACGCAAAATTGTTGTGGTAAAACACATAGTGGTACCCACCGAAAGCGAGGCATTGCTACTGGAAAACAACCTGATAAAAAAACTGCAGCCCCGCTACAACGTACTGCTTAAGGACGATAAAACCTATCCGTGGATCTGCATAAAGCGCGAACCCTTTTCGCGCATATTCCCAACGCGCAATGTGGTCAAGGACGGTTCCGAGTATTTCGGGCCGTATACCAGCTTTAAGACCGTGGGTACATTGCTGGACCTGATTAAGGAACTCTACCCGCTGCGTACCTGCAATTACGACCTTACACCGACCAATATCCGCGCGGGCAAGTTTAAGGTGTGCCTGGAATACCATATAGGCAACTGCAAAGGCCCCTGCGAGGGCCATGAACCGCTGGATGTGTACCAAAACCATGTAGATGCCATCCGGGAGATACTGAAAGGCAACTTTAAGGAAAGCCTGCGCGATTTTAAAAAGCTGATGATGGACCTGGCATCCGAAATGCGTTTTGAGGAAGCCGAGGTCATCCGCCAGAAAATAGAAACGCTGGAAAACTACCAGGCGCGCAGTACGGTGTTCAACCCGAAAATCAACAACCTGGACTGCTTCAGCATCATCAGCGACGAAAGTATGGCGTATATCAACTTCATACAGGTGTCGCACGGGGCCATCATCCGCAGCCATACCATGGAAATTAAAAAGAAGCTGGACGAACCCGATGAGGAACTGCTGGAAATAGCCGTGGTAGAAATGCGCGAACGCTTCAGCCTGAACACCCGTGAGGTTTTGGTACCCTACGAAATAGACCTTGGCGAAAACGTAAAGGTTACCGTACCGAAGCTGGGCGATAAAAAGATGATTTTGGACCTGAGCGAACGCAATGCCCGCTTCTATCGTATGGACCAGATGAAGCAGATGAAAATCGTAGACCCGGACAGGCATACCAACCGTGTTATGGCGCAAATGAAGAAAGACCTGCGCCTGCCGGTAGAGCCACGCCACATAGAATGTTTTGACAACAGTAATATTCAGGGTACAAATCCCGTTAGTGCATGCGTAGTGTTTAAAGACGGCAAGCCGAGCAAAAAGGATTACCGCCATTTCAACATTAAGACGGTGGTAGGGCCAGATGACTTTGCGAGTATGGAAGAGGTGGTATACCGCCGCTACAAACGCCTGCTGGACGAGAATGAGCCGCTGCCGCAACTGATAATTATAGACGGTGGAAAGGGGCAGCTGGGGGCAGCATTAAAAAGCCTTGATGCGCTGCAACTTCGTGGGAAAATTAGTATCTTAGGCATCGCCAAGCGACTTGAAGAACTCTTTTACCCCGGCGACCCGGTACCACTTTACCTTGACAAAAAAAGCGAAACACTGAAAATCATCCAGCAGCTGCGCAATGAGGCGCACCGCTTCGGGATTACGCACCACCGTGACAAACGGAGCAAAGGTGCGCTGCAAACCAGTGTAGAAAGTATACCCGGCATAGGGGAAAAAACCATGGTGACGCTGATTAAGCACTTTAAGTCGGTTAAGCGTATGGCTGCCGCACCCGAGGAAGAGATAGCCAAAGTGGTAGGCCCGGCTAAGGCCAAAAAGATAACGGAATATTACAAGGATAAAGCGAAATAGCCCGAGCCGGGCGGGCAAGGTATTTAATTCCATAAGATTTGGAAACCTTGCAGGTTACGCTGAACCTTAACCTTAAACAAAACAGATGAGAAACCTTCTCCTCCTGCTGCTGTGTTTTACACTCACATTATCGGCGCAGGAGAAACCGGCAAAACCAAAGGTGGGTGTGGTACTCAGTGGTGGCGGGGCTAAGGGCCTTGCCCACATAGGTGTGCTTAAGGTATTGGAAGAAGCCGGTGTAGAAGTTTCGTATATAGGCGGTACAAGCATGGGTGCCATTGTTGGCGGCCTGTATGCATCGGGTTATTCGGCTAAGGAGCTTGATTCTATTTTCCGTTCGCTTGACGCCGATGCACTGCTGCGCGACTATACCCCACGGCAAACCAAGAACTTTTTCGAAAAAAGGAACGACGAAATGTACGCCCTGCAACTCCCATTCCAAGGGTTTAAGATAGGCGTACCTACTGCCCTGTCTAAAGGCTTATACAACTACACTACCGTAAACCGCCTTACCGACCATGTGCGCCACATACGCGATTTTAACGAGCTGCCCATACCCTTTGTGTGCATAGCCACCGATGTGGAAACCGGGCAGGAAGTGGTGCTGAACCGTGGCGTACTGGCCGATGCCATACTGGCCAGCGGCGCATTTCCGTCGCTGTACAACCCTGTGGAAATAGACGGCCGCCTGCTTATAGACGGCGGGGTGACCAACAACTACCCCATAGAGGAGGTGAAAAAGATGGGTGCCGACATCATCATCGGTGTAGACGTGCAGGACCCGCTTAGAACCCGCGACCAGATAAAAGGCGCCACCGGCATACTGGTGCAGATAAACAACTACCAGATGATACAGAAGATGCAGGCCAAACGCCAGGCTACTGACATCTATATAAAACCTGATATTTCGGCATTTTCGGTAGTATCGTTTGAGGATGGTGAAGCCATTATACAACAGGGTGAGGAAGCGGCACGCAAAATACTGCCCACACTACAGGGGCTGGGTACCGGCCAGCCTGTACACAGGGAGCGCTTTTCCATAGCTGATTCGTTGTACGTGGAGCAGATTCGCATTACGGGGCTTAACCACTACACACGGTCTTACGTTATAGGTAAGCTCAACTTTAAACCGGGGACAAGCATTACCTATGCCGACCTTAATGCCGGGCTGAGTACGCTGAACGCCACGCAAAACTTTACTTCAATGAGCTATTGTTTTGAGAAAGGCGAACGCAAAGGGGAAATCCTGAAGCTGACGGTTAAGGAAAACCCCATAAGCCGTTACCTTAAATTCGGGCTGCATTATGACGGGTTGTTTAAGAGTTCTATACTGGTGAACCTTACCCAGAAAAACCTGCTGAAGCACAACGATGTGGCTTCATTGGATATGATACTGGGCGATAACAGCCGGTATAATTTCGATTATTATATAGACAACGGTTTCCACATCAGTTACGGTTTCCATTCGCATTTTTACAGTTTCGACCGCAATGTTACCGCAGATTATGCAGGCGGCAGCCTTAGCGATGTGCTTGGCGTGGAGAGTATGAGTGTGGATTATAAAGACTTTACCAACCAGGTGTATATACAAACCGTGTTTGCCCAGCGCTTCCTTATAGGCGGCGGCGTAGAGGTGAAAAACATAAAGATAGAATCGCCCACCATACCGGGCATCAACCCTGTTTTTGACAACAGTAACTACTTCAACACCTACGGTTACCTGAAGTTTGACTCGCTGGACAATAAGTTTTTCCCGTCTGAAGGGTATTATTTTTCGGGCGAGGCCAAAAACTTCTGGTATTCTTCAGACTATACCAAGGCGTTCCAGAGATTTACGCTTATAAAAGGGGAACTGGGTACGGCCAAAACGCTGTTCCGTAATTTTACCGTAAACCTGCAAAGCGAAGCCGGTATGGCCTTTGGCGAAAACGAAGTGCCTACATTCGATTTTGTACTGGGCGGCTACGGCTTTTACCAGATAAACAGTTTCCGCCACTTGTACGGATACGATTTTATGAGCATTTCGGGCAACAGCTACATTAAAGGCACCGTTACTGCCGACTATGAGTTTTACCGCAAGCACCACGTAAATTTTGCTGCAAACTATGCCAATGTGGGCCATAACCTGTATGAGGAAGGCCTTATGTTTTCGCTGCCCACCTACTCGGGTTATGCGGTAGGCTATGCCCTGGAAACCATTTTAGGCCCGCTGGAAATAAAACACACCTGGAGCCCCGAAACGCGTAAGCACTACACATGGTTTAGTGTAGGGTTTTGGTTTTAAGGACTGGCTAAATTCGTTGTTTTTAATTTCGCGCAAAGCCACAAGGTTGCCAAGGTTCATCACGAAACTATCATTGATGGCGCGGATCTGTGATTACAAGTGTTCGAAACATAAAACTTATCGGTTATAGAACCCCAGGGGGGTGACATATTTATAGGAATAATGTGCGCAGGAGTGAGCAGAGCTCCAGAGGAGCGGCATATTTATACGATTATATGCCGTTCCTACAGAACTCCTCCGCATCTCAACCATTGTTTTCTATAAATATGCCGCCCCTGACGGGGCTATGAAAGGTTTCAAACATATGTGATTGAAAATTGCCTTCGGAACAAATCCGCCTAAATCCGTATCTTCAATCCGCGTTCCAAAAAATTATACCGATAAAAAAACGCCCCCACAATGTGGAGGCGTTTCTCAGTTTATATTGTAATCCTGATTACTTAATCAGTTTCACTTCTACCCTGCGGTTAAGGGCTTTGCCTTTAGCCGTTTTGTTAGAAGCGATAGGTTTGCTTTCGCCATAACCCCTTGATTCAAGCCTGTCAGCAGCAATACCGCCTTCAATCAGGAAGCCTTTTACAGCTGCAGCCCTTTCTTCAGAAAGTTTTTGGTTAAATGCATCTTTACCGTCGCTGTCTGTGTGGCCTTCAATGCTGAATTTAGCCTGAGGGTACTCTTTAAAGATAGCAAGCATGGCGTTTAGTACCGGCATAGTTGCTTCTTTAAAGCTTGCTTTACCACTGTTAAACAGTATGGTTTTAGCGTACTCGTTCAGTTTTTTAATAACTTCTTCAGTTACTTCAGGGCAGCCGTAGTTAGCAGCAGTACCTTTCACTGTAGGACACTTATCGTCTTTGTCAAGAACGCCGTCGCCATCGGTATCAGGCCAAGGGCAACCTGCATTTTCTTTAGGGCCTTTTACATCCGGGCACTTATCGTCTTTGTCAGCAATACCGTCACCGTCTTTATCAGGACATCCTTGCAGTTCTTTAGGACCTGCTACGTCCGGACATGCATCGTTTTTATCAGCAATACCGTCACCGTCAGTGTCAGGACAGCCGTTAAATTCTTTAAGGCCCGCTACATCCGGACATTCGTCGTTTTTGTCGATTATACCGTCACCGTCTGTATCAGGGCAGCCGTTAAACTGCTTAAGACCCGGTACATCCGGACATTCGTCGTATTTGTCATAGATACCGTCTTTGTCAGTGTCTTTACCGCCAAATTTGAAGGTAATACCTGCAAAGTGCTGTATGTGGCGAGGTACATTGGCTTCAGCCGGATCTTCAAATGTGTGCTTGTATGTAGATTGTAGTGTAAGGCCCACATTTTCTGAGAACCAGAAGTTAACACCTACACCACCGTTTACGGTACCGTTACCTTGTTGGTCTACCCAAGTGTAACCGCCACCAAGGTGTAGGTACGGGTTAAACCAGCTTTTTTCAAGGAAGTTGTATTTAATAATACCGTCTACTGCGTAGTAAGTAAGGTCGCCCGGGTTAGATACTGTATAGTCTAGTGTGCCGGGAGTACGGCTTACCATTTTGTCAATTTTGTTTACCGAACCTGTTACACCAAAAGCGAAGCCGCTGCCGATGTAGCGCGATACGTTAAGGTAAGACACAGAAGGAAGTACGTTCCAGTGCTCGTCAGTTTTGAAGAAATGCGTAAACTGGTCGCCAAATTCCGAAGAAGCGCCAAACCTGTTGCTTACAGCATTAACACCAAAGGACACAGCCCAAGGGTTATCTTCATTCTGCGCCTGAGCGGTAAGGCCCGTTGCAAGGAGCGCAGCAACGAAAAGTTTGTTTAGATGTTTCATACTTTTTTGTTTAAATTACATTATAGGTTATATACTACAAAAGTAATTTGTTCGTTTAAGACGGCAAAACGAATTAACAGAATATCTCTTACAAGACACCTTAAATTATCGTTAAATCACACCCAATGCTTTGCCAACCTCTGTAAATGAAGCGATTGCTTTATCCAGATGTTGCTGTGTATGCGCGGCAGAAAGCTGCACCCTGATGCGCGCTTTTTCCTTCGGTACCACCGGGAAAAAGAACCCTATAACATAAATCCCTTTCTTTAACAACTCGTCGGCCATGTTCTGGCTCAGCTTGGCATCGTACAGCATTACCGGTACTATGGCACTGTCGCCGTCTATAATATCAAAGCCTGCCTTTTTCATACCGTCTTTAAAGTAGTTGGTATTCCATTCCAGCTTGTCGCGAAGTGAAGTATCTTTTTCCAGCAGTTCAAACACCTTAATAGATGCACCCACAATAGCCGGTGCCAGCGAGTTGCTGAACAGGTACGGGCGCGAACGCTGCCTTAGTATTTCTATGATTTCTTTTTTGCCGGTAGTGTAGCCACCCATAGCACCGCCCAGGGCTTTGCCCAGGGTTCCTGTTATAATATCTACACGGCCCATAACGCCTTTTGCCTCAAGGGTGCCTTTGCCCGTAGCGCCTATAAAGCCAGCGGCATGGCATTCGTCTACCATAACCAGGGCATCATACTTATCGGCCAGGTCGCATATTTTATCCAGCGGGGCTACAACGCCATCCATACTGAAAACACCATCGGTAACAATGATTTTAAACCTGTGGCCTTTTTCATTGGCAGCAATAAGCTGTGCCTCAAGGTCGGCCATGTTGCTGTTTTCGTAGCGGTAACGTGCGGCCTTGCACAGGCGCACCCCATCTATAATACTGGCATGGTTAAGGCTGTCGCTTATAATAGCGTCTTCCTCGCCCAGCAGCGGCTCAAACACACCGCCGTTAGCATCAAAGGCTGCGGCATATAATATGGTGTCTTCAGTACCGTAAAATTTGGCAACAGCGGCTTCAAGGTCTTTATGGATGTCCTGTGTGCCGCAGATGAAGCGTACCGACGACATTCCGAAACCGTGCGTATCCAGTGCGTCCTTGGCTGCCTGTATTACTTCCGGGTGCGATGAAAGCCCCAGGTAATTGTTGGCACAGAAGTTAAGCACCGTTTCGCCCGATGTAAGGGTTATTTCTGCCCCCTGCGGCGAAGCAATGATGCGTTCTTTTTTATACAGGCCGTTTTCTTTGATGGTTTCCAGCTCAGCGGCTAAGTGGTCTTTGATTTTTGAATACATTTTATGAGTTTGTTGTTTATAGTTTGTAGCAAAGTTATACATTTATTGTAAAGCTGTGTCACACACAGCGAAGGCTATTACACAAAGTAACTCTAAGGAAGCGCTAAGTTCCCCGAAGTTTTACTTAAGTAAACTGATCATTCCTGCAAGTTGTGCAGAAGTCCCCGGTCTATTACCTAAATACGTTCATAAATCCATACTGGGGTATCATGGAAAAAGCATGTTTTATGATGAAAAACCAATACATTGTGTTGCAAATGTGATTTTATTATTCTGCCTGCTAAATATTTACAAAATGCTATTTTTTGTAAAGGCTAAAATCCCTAAATTTGGTTTAAAATTTAGTACTAATTATAAAAACCACGATAATCATGGCATTCGAATTACCGAAACTACCTTACGCATACGACGCATTGGAACCGCACATTGATGCACGTACGATGGAAATCCACCATACTAAGCACCACAATGCTTATACTACAAACCTTAACAATGCTATTGCAGGTACTGATCTTGAAGGTAAAACAATAGAAAACATACTTATAAACCTGGACATGAGCAACGCTGCCGTGCGTAACAACGGCGGTGGTTTTTACAACCACAACCTGTTCTGGACCATACTTTCGCCAAAAGGCGGCGGCGAACCTACAGGCGAGCTTGAGGAGGCTATAGACAAGGCTTTCGGTTCGTTTGAAGAGTTTAAGGCGAAGTTTGCCAAAGCTGCTGCTACACAGTTCGGTTCGGGCTGGGCATGGCTTTGTGTACACCCGGGCGGCAAGCTTGATGTATGCGGCACACCAAACCAGGACAACCCGCTAATGCCGGAAGTAGGCTGTGGAGGTACACCAATCCTTGGCCTTGACGTGTGGGAGCACGCGTACTACCTGAACTACCAAAACCGCAGGCCTGATTATATTGAGGCATTCTTCAGTGTAATCAACTGGGAAGAAGTAGCAAGGCGCTATGCCAACGAAAAATAATCTTTTTTGATTTTTTAGATAGAAAGACGGGTGCCGTAAGGTGCCCGTTTTTTTGTTTATATTTGGTTTTCAAAATCATATACCCATGAGCAAAGGTTCTATAGTATTGTTTATTATGTTTTTCTTTACATCAGTACAGGCACAAAAAAAGGCAGATATATTTAAGCAAATAGAAAAAATAGCCAATGAAACAAAAGGTTCTGAATTTTCCCGGAAAGAGGATTTTACCGGGAAAGCAATTATAGGGGAGCAATCGTTTACAGAGAATAATGTTTCTACAATCCTTACTTATGTTGAGCATAAGCAGTCTTTTAAGTATTACTACACTGGTATGGATTGGGATAACATAAAAGTATTTAGTGCAAAACCGTATGATGACTCCCAAAACATTTACGTTGTTTACATAGTTTTTAAAAGTAACATTGTGAAAATGAATAGGGATGAGCCTTACACGGGCGATGCCACCGGGAATGATACCGATGTGCTGGAGATTTTAATTCCGGCGGCAAAGTGGAAAGATGTAAAAAAACTCCTGAAACTATTGCAGGGTAGCTAAAAGGACTAAGGCTATAATAAAGCGCCCAAATTTTGTATAACACGCCTGAGTGAAGCTTCCCCTTTCCTTGGGAGAGGGGCAGGGGAGAGGCTTATTTTAATCTTATGCCCTACAACGAACACACCATACAACGAATCCGCGAAATACTGCAGCAAAAAGGGGCCAACTTCTACGAGAAAGCCATGTTTGGCGGTATCTGCTTTATGGTAGACGACAAAATGCTGTGCGCCTGTAAAATTGAAAAGACCACCAAAGCCGACCGCCTTATGTGCCGCCTTAGCCCCGAAGACTACGAAAAGGTACTGGGCGAAGACGGCGTTACCCCTATGGACTTCACAGGGAAAAGCATGAAAGGCTATGTATATGTAGAAGAAGATGCCTTCGCCACCGCCCGTGACCTGAACCGTTTTATACAGATGTGCCTGGATTATAACCCTTTTGCTAAGGCTTCAAAAAGGTAGGTTTAGAGTGAAGTTACTCCCTCTACAAGGGCCTATCCTGTGGATACAAATTGCTTTGTGGACTTTTTAGCTTTCCAAGGGAAAGCCTTTGTGTTCTTTTATAAGTTTTAGATTAATTTTTTAATCAACTTTGTGAGACTTTGTGCCTCCCTTTGAGTTCTTTGTGGTAAAAATCCGCGCAAAGCCGCCAAGTCGCCAAGATTTGTACACACGATAGCCTTTAGTAAGGCCGGAGGTGAGGCCCCTAAAACAACCGTAACTGCTCCCCCTTGGTGCCGTCAAAAAGGTCGGTGCGCAGCTCCGGGAAATCTTCACCGTTAAAATACTTCTGCCGCCCTATGCGGAAGGTGGTGTGTACCATCTCGGCTATATTGCCCTCGCCCTTTTTACGTTTAAAGAATGTTTTTTCGCCGAGCTTACCGCTGTGTATGCTCTGTATGTGGTGGATTATCTTCTCCTTACGGTCGGGGTAATGCTCTTCCAGCCAGTCGACAAACACGGGCTCTACAGTATCATTAAGCCGCACCAGCGTATACCCAAAGCTTTTGGCACCTTTCTCTTTTATTACCTTCAGTATATTCAGTATTTCCATGCTGTTCAGCCCCGGGATTATAGGGGCCACCATAACGTTTACTGGTATGCCATTACTGTTCAGCGTTTCTATGGCCTGCAGCTTGTTGTTTACCGATGAGGTTCGGGGTTCCAGCTTGCGCCGTAGTTCCTCGTTTATAGTCGGGATGCTCAGTGACACACTTGCCAGGTTTTTCTCTGCCAGTGGCGCTATAATATCGATATCGCGGGTTACCAAAGCATTTTTGGTAAGGATATGCACCGGGTGGCGGTAGTCCAGGCATACTTTAAGCAGGTTGCGCGTAATTTCCAGCTTACGCTCCACAGGCTGGTAGCAGTCGGTATTGCCCGATAGTAATATGGGTTCAGGTTTGTAGCCCCGCTTTTTAAAGAACTGTTCCAGCAACTGGGGAGCGTTTTTCTTTACCATAATTTTCCGTTCAAAGTCCACACCCGCACTATAGCCCCAATACTCGTGCGTGGGCCGTGCAAAGCAGTACGCACATCCGTGTTCGCAACCCTGGTAGGGGTTCATGCTGTACATCATGGGCAGGTCAGGGCTTTTTACCTGGTTTACAATCGTCTTGGGGTATACTTCCAGTATCTCGGTTTTGGCTACGGTTTCTTCAAAATCATCATCGTAAATGGATTTCTCGTAGCGGTGCTTTATAAAGTGGTTGTGAATGTTTTGTACGGCGCCCTGGCCCTTAATTTCCTTCTTCATGGTTCCTTGCCTTTTGTGTGCAAGGTAAATCATTATAAGAAAATAATCTTATATTTTTAAGAAAATAGTTTTAAACATTCCTTTTGAGGCTGATTCTTTCGCAGGCCTAAACCCCGGTATTTAATTATCGTTCAGGTATATCCAGCCTGTTTTTGTTGCCTGGTCTGTTTTTACAACATAGTAATAAGTACCTGTAGGCAGCAGTTTACCATTCTGGGTCTGCCCATGCCATTCATCAGTATAATTATCTTTCGAAAAAACTTCTAACCCATAACGGTTGTATATAATAAGGTGCTTTACATTTAAACCTGTAAGGTCAAACGTATCATTCAGCTGGTCGCCGTTAGGTGAAACGCCTTTAGGGATATCGTTAAAAGTAACAACCGGCTCTTCAGGTTCTTGGGGTTCCTCTGGCTCTTGGGGCTCTTCAGGTTCTTGGGGCTCTTCAGGAGTGTACGGTTTATAAAAAGGGGTAGCACAAAAAGCAGGCAGCCCGTAAACGCAAATACCGGTTTCCAGGTCTATCGCATTAATTTCAAAATTACATGCCATGCCCTCTTTTTCAGGTTCATGTATTACACTTGCTTTGTTGTTTTGTAAACTGCCTATGTAAATTTTACCGTCTGTAGCCAGCTGCATCCCTGTAACATAATAACTATCCGAACCCTCATAAGAATAAAGCAACACCATAGATGAGGGAATATCGGCAGCAGTAAGGTTAAACTGTATCAGCTTTCTCGCTCCGCCTACGGCAGCATACAGCATCCGGCCGGAAGGCGAAAATTCAACTCCATATTTTTCAGATCCCGAAAGAAGTACAAGCCGGTTACTCAGTACCCCGGTTGCCACATCAAAATCATACAGTTCTAAAGTACCCGAGCCATTACAGGCCACTAATTTTGACCCATCGGGCGAAATTTTTTGCTGGCCGCTATACTGGCCTCCCGTAGACAAAATGGTATCGCCTATGGTTGTTGTTACTGCAACAGGATTTACCCCGGCGGCTGTTACTTCATAAGCGTAAAAAACGTCACTGTTTATCTGGTGTGTAACCACCCAAAAGTCGGTGCTGTTTTTCATAACAGCAGAAAGTTTTTCGTTAGTGTGGTTTACTAATGGTACATTTTTAACCGTAACTGCACCATTACCCCCATCAAGCGTCATGTCTACCTCGCTGTATTGCAAACCATAAGGGCCGGGAGACTGGTATATCCCCTTATTGGTAAAAATGTAATACACATCGGCAGCACCCGGCTTTTTCATTATGAGGCTACCCTGCGTTACCGATGTATGCCCGTTAAGCCCCGTACCATTTAACATAAGCACATGATTACGGTTCCAAACACTTATCCCATTGGTATAAAAAAGCAGGTTACCGCTGCTATCGGCTATCGAAGCACACGGCTCCGGACTATTCATGGCGCTGTTGTTTAGAGCAACAGGGCTGCCACTATTAAAATCGAGCCCCGCCTTGTTGCCAAAATACCAGATGTTGTTTTCTTTTTGCGAATAGCACAATGTAGAGATGAGCAGTAAGGCATATAATTTTTTCATAATGGCTGTAATTGGTATTTGTAAGATACGAATTACATTAAAACGTTGCGTAATAATTAAAAAAAAACCGCCCGAAACAGCTCTGACTGCCCCGGACGGTTCCACCTTGCTAAAATCTAAATTCATTCTTTCACAATCCTCAGGGTTTGCCTGCGGCCATCGGCTTCCACGTTTACAATGTAAGTGCCTGTGGCAAAACCTGTAATATTTAATGAGGGAGTACCGGCAGTAAATTCCTGCTCCAGTATTTTTTGCCCCGCAATGTTTAGTATGGTAGCTTTTGCCTGTTGTATGTTGCCGCTCAGGGTTACAACATCTTTGGCGGGGTTAGGGTAGGCCACAACAAAATCCTGCGGTTTACTGCCCGGTATACCTAATGCATCTGCTTCCTGCACCAGTATGTCGTCAAGGTAAATATAGCCCTGTGTGCCGTGAGAATACGTATTAAACGATACCTCATACACACCCGTTAGGGCTACCGTAAACGGTTCTGATACAAAATTAACCGGTGTAGCGCCTGTTATGTCGGTATGTTCTGCCACGTTTACATAGATGGTACCCCACGATGTTATAGATGCACTAAGGCTTTGTATGGTTTTATCTGGGTCGCTGTTGCCATACCGGTAAGACAGCGTGTAGCTTACGCCCTGTACCAGTTGCACCCTTTGGGTAGTAAGCGAGGCACCTACATCCATAGTTGGGTCGGTAATAAATTCGTTTAGCGGTACTGTTGTGTCATAACCCAGTACGTTACCTTCAAAGCCCTCTACGGGTCCCTGCACTGTGTGGAATTTATTTTGTGAGGCAAAGGTTACGTATTCGCTTGAAAGGCATTGTGGCAATGCGGGCGGTACAACATCTTCTGCGGCTACCAGGTAAGGTACCGGCGCTGAGGAGCACTGCGCCGATACCACCTGGGCCAAAGCCAGCAGAAAAGTATGAAATAGCATTGTTTTTTTCATGACAATCTTCTTTTAATGTTTTTGTAAAGCTACAGTCCCGGTAATCCTAATCCGTTATAAAAAAACGGGTTAGGATTGTAAATTTCCGGGGAGGAATCATTTTTATTTTAGCGGTTTACGTATACCCATCCGGTAATGTCTTTACCGCTGCGTTTATGGATGCAGTAAAAGTAGGTGCCGGTGGGCAGTATATCCCCGTCATTGGCCTGCCCGTGCCACTGTGTGGTATAGTTGTGCCGGCTGAATACTAACAGCCCGTAGCGGTTAAAAATATCGAGCTTGGCCACATCGTGCAGGCTAAGGTCGAACGTGTCATTTTTGCCGTCATCGTTTGGCGATACGCCCCTTGGTATCATCTGGTCGGGGCAACCGGTATCTGCAACATTCCAGGTGTGGGTTAGTACGCAGCCCCCATCGGTGGTAAGCGTCAGTACATACGTTCCCGGTGTGGCTATTGCTGCCTGTGCACCGCTTGCGCTAAAACCGTTTGGCCCCGTCCAGGTGTATGTAGCGGTTGCCGCATTAAACGAATCCTCTTCAGGGGTGGCACCAAGCGTGTAACTGTTGTTTACACAGCCTTCGGTAAAGGTAGCGGCAATGCTTAGCTGCGTAACCTCAATGGTTTCTGTGTTTTTACAGCCGTTTACCGTTATGGTAAGCGTATACGTACCAAACTCTTCAGGCTGTAATGTTGCTGTAGTGGCTACGGCTACACCGTCCAATTCCCACAGGTAAGTAGCCTGTGCGGGAGCAAAGTTCTGCGGTTGTGGTACTATTTCCAGCTGGTTTGCGGTACAGGCCGTATACGGGCCACTCAGCGTAAACTGCGGCTTATTGGTATCGGTTACATTCCAGGTGTGGGTTAGTACGCAGCCCCCATCGGTGGTAAGCGTTAGTGTATACGTTCCCGGTGTGGCTATTGCTGCCTGTGCACCGTTTGCGCTAAAACCGTTTGGCCCCGTCCAGGTGTATGTAGCGGTTGCCGCATCAAACGAATCATTAGCCGGTTCCGCGCCCAGTGTATAGCTGTTGTTTATACAACCCTCTGTATAGGTGGCGGTAACCGTTTTCTGGATTATTTCCACGCTTTGTGTGGTGCTGCACCCGTTTACCGTTACGGTAAGGGTATAGGTACCAAATTGCTCGGGCTGTAGTGTAGCCGTATTAGCCACTGCCTGCCCGTTATACTGCCACAGGTAGGTAGCCAGGGCTGGGTCGAAGTTCTGGTTTTGCGCAGCAAGCTCTGTTTGTGCGGCGGTACAGGTTGTATACGGCCCGCCGAGTGTAAATTGCGGCCCGCTGATGTTCGCTACATTCCAGGTGTGGGTTATGGTACAGCCATCGGCAGTGGTAATGCCCACGGTATATTCACCGGTTGCCGGTATTGCTACCTGTGCACCGCTTGCGGTAAAACCGTTAGGCCCTGTCCAGGTATAGGTAGCGGTAGCAACATCAAACGAATCCTCTGCCGGAGCTGTACTTAGTGTGTAGCTATTGTTTATACACCCCTCTGTATAGGTGGCGGTAACCGTTTTCTGGATTACTTCCACGCTATGTGTAGTGCTACAGCCATTTACCGTTATAGTGAGGTTGTAGGTGCCAAATTGCTGCGGTTGCAATGTAGCTGTATTGCCCACCGCCTGCCCGTTAAGCTCCCATAGGTAGGTAGCCTGCGTTGGGTCGAAGTTCTGGTTTTGCGCAGCAAGCTCTGTTTGTGCGGCTGTACAGATAGTATATGGGCCGCCAAGTGTAAACTGCGGCGCGGGGGTAATAACTACTTTGTGTGTCAGCGTTTTTGGGATGCCCAGGAAATTTATGGTAGCTGTTACCGTATAGGTGCCTGCTGCGGTAAATGTGTGCTGTGGGGTAACCTCCTGCGAGGTGGTGCCGTCGCCAAAGTTCCAGGCTACGCTATCCGGGGCACCCGGCCCGGTGCTGAACTGTGTGGCCTCGCCAAGGCAATATTCATTTGAGTTGATGTGCTGTTTAAATATGGATGGGGCAAAATTTGGCAATCCGTAAAATGCATTGCCTATACCCAGCGGAACCGTTTGATAGGTTATGTTACAGCCTGTACCAATAATTTCGGGGTTGTTTATAACGCTGAGCGAGTTCAGGTTGTTAAGCACAAAGTATATTTTACCGTCGGGTCCCATTTGCAGTGCGCCTACGTGTTGTTCAATATCTTCTGCTACTATTTGCCAGGCTTCCGGTATGTCTTCGGCGGTAAGGTCATACTGTACAATTACGTTAGGCATGGAGTGGGAGATGTACAGCACATTGCCCGAAGACGAAAACTCTGCCCCGTAAAAAAAGATTCCTTCTGTAAGGGTCTGTACGTTGCTGAATACCCCTGTTGCCGCATTAAAATCAAACAGCTGTACCCCCGATTCATTGGCCGTAAGCACCACTTTGTCACCATCCGGAGATGCTTTGACTAAACCGATGGCACCAGGAGGCGAGTCTAAATTTGCCATTACAAAACCTATGTTGGTTGTAACCGCTGTGCTGCTAAGGCCATCTTCGGTGAGTAAATAGCTGTAAAATGTATTGTTGTTATATCCGTGGGCTATAACCCATATATCGGTGCCGTTGCTGTGGGGTATTACGGTACACTGCTCTGTAACCAGCGGAAGGATGACTATGTTTTTGTTTTCGGTTACCTTCCCCAGGCCGTTGTTTGCATTTATATCTACCTCGCTGTAAGCAAAGGAACCAATGCCCTGCATGCCCGTGGTAAAAATGTAAAACAGGTTTAGCGAACCCGGTTTCTGCACTATCGTGGCCGACTGTGCACTGGTGTAGCTGCCCAGCAGGTTGTTGCCATTTTGCATAACCTGGTGGTTTTTATTGTATACCGTAACGCCATCGGTATAAAACTGAAGCTGGCCCTCGCTGTTGCTCAGCACTGCACAGCCCTCATCGGTAAACAGGGCGCCGTTAGTAAGTGCTACAGGTGCGCCGCTGTTAAAATCTACTCCGCCTTTGTAGCCAAAATACCAGATATTAGCCTCATTTTGCGAAAATGCCGCTACTGCGTGCAGCAGCATAATAATGGAAACAATTTTCTTCATAAGCGCTCTCTTTTATAGGGTTACAGTACAAAACTATAACTGCAAAACCAGGGAGCGTTTATTAAAAAACGGGGTTTAATTGTAAATATCCAGTAAAGATGCCTGTAATCCGCCCGGCGTGTAGCCTGTATGGGTTTTTATGAAATTACTGAAGTTGGCCGGGCCGTCAAAGTTAAGCTCGTATGCTATTTCTTTAAGCGAATGCGTATTAAGCAGCATCATGCGGCACACCTCCAGCAACAGCTCTTCGTGTATCAGCTTCAGGGCGGTTTTGCCCAGTGCAGCCTTGCAGGCATCGTTAAGCTTTTCGGGTGTGCAGGCCAGTATGGCGCAGTAGTCCGGTATTTTTTTGCGGGTGGCTATGTATTGTGGCAATAACGACAAAAAGCTCAGCACAAGGTCTTTTTTGCCCAGTTGCTTTTGCGCTTCGTGTACCTGTGGCAGCGACAGCAAAATTACCTGCAGGTAGCTGTACAGCCGCTGTGCCGTAAAGGCGGCATTTTCGGGCGCATCCATAAGTGCGGCCATGTGCAGGGTAAGGTCATACAAATGGCTGAAGACATCGGGGTTAAGGTTAAACGCCTGCTCCCTGAAATACAGGTGGTAGTGGTGCAGCGGCATCATGTGCCTGAATATATCTTTGCGGAACTGTATGAGCAGGCCCTTGGCGGTGCCCCTTTCCATAAGGTGTACCTGCCCGGGGTATATGGCATAAAACTGCCCCGCGCCCAGGGTGTACTGCTTGCAGTCTATAACCTGCTTGCCGGTACCGCCCGTTATCAGGATGATTTCGAAATAATCGTGCCGGTGCGGTTTATGGAAATCGTAAGGGTTGTTATAATCTAAAGGCTCTATAATAAGCGCTTTGCCCGGGTAAGGCAGCGGCACAAAAGTGGAGAAAAGTTGTGTAGCGTTCATTGTATTGCATTTAAATTAAACATTTTAACCAATCCTGATGCAAATGAAAGCCTTTTGTGTTTTATAGGCGTATATTATTTAGTATTTGAGCGTTTTCATTTAGAATATGAAAAAACACAGGAAAGGATATATAGTCAAATCTATAAAAAATGTCATAATTTAAAAGACACACCCCTAGCCCCTCTCAAGAGGGGAATAGCTTCACTCTTGCTTATAAAAGCGATTATGTTTTAAAGGTCTGAGTAAGCACATCTGAGTGTTCCCCTCTTGAGAGGGGCTAGGGGTGTGTTTTATAGAATAATTATGACAAACAGAAATGATTCAACTATACTAAGAATATAAAAAAAACCGCCCGGAACAGTTACCTGCCCCGGACGGCTACATAAAACAAACAATTAATCTATAAGAAATTAAGGGACTCCCTTAACTCTGCTGTTACTTCCAGCCGCCGCCCAGTGCCTTGTAAAGCGTTACGGTAGCCGAAAGTTTTTTGTATTTCATATCTATAAGGCTCAGTTCGCTGTTCAGCGCATTAGCCTTGGCAGTTAGTACTTCAAGGTAGTTTACCATGCCGTAGTTCAGTAGCTCATCGCTATAGTCGGCTGCTGTTTTCAGGGCATCGGTCTGCTTTTCATACAACGTGATTTTTTCCTCGGCATTGTTGTAGTTTGCCAAAGCATCACTTACCTCACGGCTTGCGGTAACCACCGATTGCTCAAACCTTATGTAAGCAGCCTCCTGCGTAGCCTTGGCAGCCTCGTATTTGGTACGTATCTGCCTTTGGTTGAATATCGGCTGGGTAAGCCCGGTAAGTATGGTTGCAAAAAGCGAATTGGTACTGAACCACGTTTTTAAATCCACACTTTGTATACCGCCCTGTGCAGTAACCGTAAGCGAAGGGTAAAATGCGCTGCGTGCCACATTAGTAAGCTCAAACGCGTTTACCAAACCGTATTCGGCACTGATAACATCGGGCCTGTTCTTCAGCAATGATGCCGAGTAGCCCAACTTAATCTCAGGGTTTACCTGCTGTGCGGCAAAGGTGCTGCGCTCTATTTTGTGCGGGGCTTCACCCAGCAGCAGGCTCAGGCTGTTTTCAGTCAGTATAATGTTGTTCTTAATATCGGCTATGGTAATTTCCGTAGCATACTTCTGCGCCTCGGTTTGCTTTACAGCTACCTCGGTAGTATTGCCGCCGTCTTTAAGCGCCTTAATGGTTTCTATGCTTTCCACACGGTTTTGCAGTGTGTTTTCGGCTACTTTAAGCTGCTCGTCCAGGGCCAATAGCTGGTAGTACATAGAGGCTACATTGGCTATTATTGTGGTCTTTATCGTTTGGTTTGCCGCTATGGTTTGCAGGTAGGTAGCATTATACGCCCGCTTGTTGCTGCGTATTTTGCCCCATATATCGGCTTCCCAGCTCAGGTTACCGGTAAGCAGGTACGTATCCAGCGAACCGCTGAAGAACGACCCGAACTGGCTGTTTTGTGCCAGTTGCTGGTGCTGCCAGCTGGCCGTACCACTAAGGGTAGGGAAGAAGCCCGCTTTACCCTGCTTCAGGTAGGCCTCGGCCGACGTTATGTTTTGCAATGCCACACGGGTATCAAAGTTGTTTTGCAGGCCTTTTTTAATGTGCCCCTGTAAGATAGGATCGGTAAACATCTTATCCCACTTTATGTCGGCCAGCGAGGCGCTGTCCTGTGCCACGGTCTCTGTGCGGTACAGGTTTTCGGCCTTTATGCTGGGGCGCTTATAGTTCTTTGCCGTAAAGCAGCCCTGTAACAGCAGCCCTGCCGCTACTACAAATGCTATTTTATATAGGTTGTTTTTCATGATGATTTCAGCTTGGTTATACTACCGGGATTGTTTCTTCGTCCTGGTCTTTATCTTTTGGCTTGCCCGAAATGCGCTCCTGTATACCCTGGAAGATGATGAACAGGATAGGGATAACAAACACCCCGAATACGGTACCTATAAGCATACCGCCCACGGCACCCATACCTATACTCCTGTTACCCACAGCACCTACACCACTTGCCAGTGCCAGTGGCAACAGGCCGAAGATGAATGCAAACGAGGTCATAAGGATAGGTCTTAAACGTGCCTGTGCACCTTCTATGGCGGCTTCTACAAGGCCCAGGCCGTGCTTACGCCGCTGCATGGCAAATTCCACAATAAGGATGGCGTTTTTGGCCAATAGCCCGATAAGCATGATAAGCGCCACCTGGAAGTAAATGTTATTCTCAAGCCCGGCCAATTTTACAAAACCAATGGCACCCGCTATACCCACAGGCAGTGACAACAGTACCGATAGCGGCACTACATAACTCTCATACTGCGCACTAAGCAGGAAGTACACAAATATCAGACTCAAAAGGAATACGCCCGCAGCCTGGTTACCGGCTATAATTTCTTCGCGGGTCATACCGCTAAACTCGTAGGTGTAGGTTTTAGGCAGGTGCTGTGCAGCCACTTCCTGTATGGCCTTAATGGCATCACCGCTACTGTAGCCTGCATTACTCTTACCGTTTACGTTAACCGCCTTTAGCATGTTAAAACGTGCCACGGCTTCCGGCCCGTAAATCTTTTTAAAGCTTACAAACTGGTTTATGGCTACCATTTGCCCGTCGGCATTGCGCACGTATATTTTGTTGATGGAGTTTTCATCAGCACGTTGCCCTGCCTCAGCCTGTATCATTACACGGTACTGCTTACCAAAACGGTTAAAGTCGGTAGTGTACAAACCACCATAGTAGCCCTGCATGGTATTGAATATATTGCTTACCGATACACCGGCATCTTTAGCCCTTTCCACATTAATATCCATCTGGTACTGCGGGAAGCCCGGGTTAAAGTTGGTCATCGCGTACTGAATTTCAGGACGCTTGCCCAGCTCGGCAAGGAACTCGTTGCTCACCTTGCTTACCGTAGCCCAGTCGTCGTCTCCGGTATCCTGTATCTTAAATTCGAAACCGTCGGCAGTACCAAAACCGTTTACACTCGGAGGTGTAAAGAACAGTACCCTGGCATCTTTAAAGCCTGCTGTTTTAGCAAAAAGCTTGCCTACCATGGCATCTACCGTCTGGTCTTTTTCGGTACGGTGGCTCCAGTCTTTCAGTTTTACAATGGTAAAGGCATAACTACCACCGTTTACACGGTTCAGCAGCGAGAAGCCCACCACGCTCATACGTGCTTCAACCAGAGAGTCGGCGGCAAGGATAGCATCAAGCTGGTCTACGGCCTCCTGGGTCTTCTCTAAGGTAGTACCCGGCGGCAGGGTAATATCGGCCATGATGATACCACGGTCTTCGTTCGGTATAAAGCCCGATGGGGTAGTGGTAAACAGCCAGTAGGTGATACCCACGAATACCAACAGGATAATACCCGTTACCCATCTGTGTTTGGCAAGGCGTTTCAGCGAGCCTACATACTTATTGTTCATAGAATCGAAACCGGCGTTAAAGGCCGTAAAGAAACGGTCTTTAATGTTTTTCTTTTTGTGTTCGCCATGGTCTTTGTGCGGTTTAAGGAACAGCGCACACAGTGCAGGCGACAATGTAAGGGCGTTTACTGCCGAGATAACGATAGATACCGCAAGGGTAATGGCAAACTGCTGGTAGAATACCCCCGAAGGCCCGTTAAGGAACGATACCGGGATAAATACCGCCGACATAACCAGCGTTATCGATACTATGGCACCTGTAATTTCGCTCATGGCGCTCAGGGTGGCCTTCTTAGGGTCCTGCTCGCCTTCGTCGAGCTTGGCATGTACCGCTTCCACCACCACAATGGCATCATCCACCACAATACCGATGGCAAGGATCATGGCGAAAAGCGTAAGCATGTTTATAGAGAAGCCAAACACGTTAAGGAAGAAGAACGTACCGATGATGGCCACCGGCACCGCTATACCCGGTATCAGCGTACTGCGCACATCCTGAAGGAACAGGAATACCACAATAAACACCAGGATAAAGGCTTCTACAAGGGTGTGGATTACTTTGTCTATTGATGCATCAAGGAAAATCTTGGTGTCAAACGGTACCACATATTCTATACCTTCTGGGAAGGTAGGTTTTACCTCCTCAAGGATTTTGTTTACCTCGTCTATAATTTCATTGGCGTTAGAACCCGATGTCTGGAAGATACCTATAGCCACACCGTCATGCCCCATACCGAAGTTCTTCTGGCCGTAGTTAAATGCGCCCAGCTCTACTTTGGCTACGTCGCCCAGGTGTACAAAGTTTCCGTTACCGGTGGCTTTTACCACTATGTTTTCGTACTGCTCTACCTTGTTAAGGCGGCCTTTGTACTTAATTACGTATTCATAAACTCCATCGGCATTTTCACCAAATTTACCCGGTGCAGCCTCTACGTTCTGCTCTTGCAGGGCAGCCTGTATGTCGGCGGGGGTAAGGTTAAAGCCTGCCATTTTTTCGGGGTCTATCCATATACGCATAGAGTAGTCCTTGGCGCCAAATACGTTTACCTGGCCCACACCTTTTACCCTTTGCAGCTTAGGCACCAGGTTTATCTTGGCATAGTTCTGCACAAACGTACCGTCGTATTCTTTATTGGTAGAATACAGCGACAGGAACATAAGCGAACTCGTTTGGCTCTTTAGGGTGGTAATACCGGTGTTTATAACCGCCTGTGGCAGCTTAGGCGTGGCACGTGCCACACGGTTTTGTACGTTTACCGCAGCAATATCGGGGTTAACACCCAGCTCAAAGAACACACTGATGTTAGCCGAACCGTCGTTTGCGGCGCTACTGGTCATGTAGGTCATGCCCTCTACACCGTTAATTTCTTCCTCAAGCGGAATAACAACCGAGTTCAGTACCGTTTCGGCATTGGCACCCGTATAGGTAGCCGTTACCTGTACGGTAGGCGGGGCAATTTCAGGGTATTGCTCTATGGGGAGCGATGTAATCCCCAGGATACCCAATATGGTTATCAATATCGAAATTACGGTACTTAGTACCGGCCTTTCTATAAATGTCTTTAGCATAACTGATGTGTAGGTTATTATTTACCCTGTGCGTTAGTTGAATCTTTAGCAGGGGCTGCGGCTGTGTCGGCAGCAGGTGCTTCCTGTTTTACCGGCTGTGGCTGTATGGCCATACCGTCTTTCAGTTTGCCTGCACCTTCTACCACTATGGTTTCACCTGCTTCTATACCATCGGTTACTATAAAGTTTTTACCGGAAGTGGTAGCTATGGTAAGTACTTTGCTCTTTACCGTATTGTCTTTGTTTACTACGTACAGCATTTGTTTGCCCTGCATGTCAAACACAGCGTTTTGAGGTACAACCAGTACATTTTTGTGCAGTACCGGTATGCGTACGGTACCTTTACCGCCGCTCCTCAGTACTGCCTGTGGGTTGTTAAACTCAGCACGGAACTGTGTAGTACCGGTTGTGGCATTGGCCAGCCCGTTTACGGTTTCCAGCTTACCTTTTATGTTATACTCACTACCGTCGGCAAGCAGCAGGCTTACCGCAGGCACCGCTTTAAGCTTCTGCTGTAGGGTAGCGCCGTTAAATGTTTTGGCAAAGTTTATAATCTGTGTTTCGTTCATGCTGAAGTACGCACGCACTATGTGGCTGTCGCTTACTGTAGTAAGCGGGTCGGTAGTAGTGGGGCTTACCAGCGCACCTACTTTATACGGCAGGCCGCCTATAACACCGCTTACCGGGGCAGTTATGGTACCAAAGCCTATATTGGCCGCAATACTGCTGTACGCTGCCTTGGCTGCCTCCAGGTTGGCCTGCGCGGTTTCCAGCTGCACGTTGCTGATGATTTTACGGTCTACCAGCGGCTTCAGGCGGTTAACCTCTACCTGTGCAGCCGCCACTTTGGCCTTAGCCGAAGCAGCATCCTGGTTCAGGGTTTGGGTTTCTATTTTAAAAAGCACCTGGCCTTTGCGTACTTCCTGGCCTTCGTCTACCAGTATCTGGGTGATGAAACCTGTAACCTTTGGCCTGATTTCCACATTTTGCTGGCCTTCCAGGTTGGCCGGGTACTCATCGTATACGGTGGCATCTTCACGGGCTACCGTTTGCACAGGGAAAGGCATAGGCCCGGCCTGTTGTGGTGCCTGCTGCTCTTTTTTGCCACAGGCTGCGAGTAATATCGTAATGGCCAGTACGCCAATAGCGGATGTTTTTCTCATGATGGTTTTGTGTGTAATTGATTGTTTATTTAACAAGGTGATGTCTATTTTTTTCCTTTTTCTATTTCTTTAAAACGGTTGATGCTTTTGTTCAGCAGGGCTTCCATTTCCAGTATGTGCTCTTTATAGGCAAGCGATTTTTCCAGTTCCGATTTTTCTGCTTCGCAGCTCACCGTTTTGCTGCGGTAGTCCAGCATCTTCTCCATGATTTCCTTTTCAAAGGCTATCATCTTCAGGTAATTGTCAAACCGTTCGCTGAATGCTGCGGGGCGGTAGTACTTTTTGCGGTCGCCCGGCAGGGTGTAGTACGTTATCTTGCCCATTTTAAGCAACAGGTTCAGGTTTGTGGAAATCGAGCTTTTGCTGGCAGCCATCTGCTCCACAAGGTCGTCAAAGGTGTAGGGGCGTGTGCACGAATCCAGTATCAGTGTAGCCAGTATGCGCGACCCAAGGGGTGGCAGGTGGCCTATGTTTTCGAAGTGGATGCCAAATAGCTCTATAAGCTCTTCGCGCTGCTGTTTTAAACCGTCCATAGTACCATGCTGTAGAAATTTTGGGGCAAAGTTAAGTATTAGTTCGGTTGGTTCGGTTGTTAACGAACTTCGAATCGCGTTAATATTTTGTTAATGTTTTAATTTGAAGCAAAGGCGCCGGATTTTTGGATTGTTAGAATTTTAGATTTTCAGAAAAGAGGGTTAATGTGAACAAAAGGGGATATTTTATTAAAACATTTATGAAGATGTGGCGTTAAAGCTTTTAATTTGAGAAAATAATTTATTTTTGCCGTTGAAAATTTGAGATAATGTCGTTAAAGAAAGCGTACCTGATAGCCATTGTTGTGCTGCTTATAGACCAGGTTTCTAAAATCTATGTAAAGACACACTTCAGGCTCGATGAGGGTGTAAATGTGTTCAGTTGGTTCCAAATCCGTTTTATAGAAAACGACGGTATGGCCTGGGGTGCCAAGCTGCCGGGGTCTTACGGTAAGCTTATCCTTACGCTGTTCCGTATTATTGCGGTAGGAGGTATAGGCTGGTGGCTGGCCGATTCGGTTAAGAAACACGCCTCACCCTACCTTGTGGTATCCATTGCGCTGATACTTGCCGGTGCTTTCGGTAATATTATCGACTCTGTTTTCTACGGTGTTATCTTTAACAACAGCCTGCCGGGCACGGTAGCAACATTTGACACCGCGCACCACTATGGTACCTGGTTCCACGGTAAGGTGGTAGACATGTTCTATTTCCCGATTGTAAAAGACAGCGAAGGCAACACCCTTTTCTTCAATGCAATTTTTAACGTAGCCGATGCCGCCATTTCTGTTGGCGTGGGCATCCTGATTATTTTTAATAAAAAGGCATTCCCTAAAAACTAAACAGCTCAGGATATTATATATAAAACCTGCCCATTGGGCAGGTTTTTTTAGCTCCTTTTTTATACTTAAAGATGTTTGTTTAAGTGCTCTTTAAGCAGTATCAGGTCGCGCTCTATAGCCGGATTTTTAAACACATCGTAAAAAGCAAAAGTGGGCAGGGTATTAACCCCTACAAACTGTAAAGTTGCCGTAAACGGTTTTATAAAGTCTTCCATAGAGGTCCCCTTGAGCAGCTGGTCCTTGGCTGTAAAGGTTTCTTCGGGTGCATTCCAGGTATTTACAATCATGCCTTTGCTTTTCAGCAGGCCGCCGGTGCCATAATACCCTCCGTTGTTACGGCCGTCGCCGGCATAAATTTTGCCATAGCCGCTCATTAAAACCTTGTCTATATAATCCTTCGTCTTTGCCGGCATGCCAAACCAGTTTATGGGGAAATGCAGTAGTATAAAATCGGCGGTTACCCATTTTTCAATTTCCTCTGCTATGCTGTAGCCGTTGTCAATTACAGTTTCTGAAACCGTGTAGCCGTTTAACCCGAATACCGTCTTGGTTTCTTCAAAAATGGTGTTGTTCAGCCTGCCTTCGGCAATACGCTCCCAGCGGATGTGCCCGTTTATAATTAATGCGTTCATGTACTCTTTGGGTTTAAAGGTATTTTGCAAGGTTCAGTTCCACATCGCCATAGGTTTGCAGGCCTTTATCCAGCAAAGCCTTAATCCTTGTACGTGCCTCAGGTTCGGTAAGCGATGCAAAGAAAGCCGTTTGGGTTTCCATAATATGCCCGTCTTTAGGTAGTATTGCCCTTTCGTTCATCGTGGCTTTAATTTTCCTGATGATTTTTAAATCGAAAGAAGCAATGCGGCGGGCCAGGTTTTCTACAAAAGCATCGAGTTCGCTGTCGGCTAATGCCCGGTTAATCCAGCCGTAAGCAGCAGCAGTTTCGGCATTGTAATCGTCGCCGCTTAAAATAACCTCCAGCGCCCTGGCCTTGCCGGTAAGTAAGTGCAGACGTTCCAGCCCGCCACCGCCCGGAAAAGAGCCTATGCCGATTTCAGGCTGTGCAAATACAGCTTTTTCCTTACTGGCAAAACGCATATCAAAAGCCTGGATAAACTCACTGCCCAGGCCCCTTGCCCTGCCCCTTACAGAGGCTATGCTTACAAACGGCGCCTGCTCTAAGCGTTTGGCAATATCGGGCCAGGATTTGGAAAGGCCTGTTTTGCCCTCGCCTTTAGGGAAGTCGAAGATGTTAACCAGTTCGGCATGCGCCACATAAAAATCAGGGTTGGCACTTTCAAACACAACCACTTTCAGGCTTTCGTTGGCTTCCAGCTCGTCTGTAAGGGTGCGTAGCTGTACAGAAAATTCGGGGTCAAATACGTTTACGGGAGGGTTGTCAATGCTAACTTTCCAGTAGCTTTCGCTAATTTTTTGAGTAGTAAAAATCATGGTAAAGGAATTGAATTAATTTTAATGATAAAATTAGCCCTGCCCTTTACCCGCGGGTAGCACAAAGTGCACAATTGCTTATACTTTTCCCTGATTCCTTACCTCAAGCGGCGATTTGCCATTTATCTTTTTAAACAGGCGCGAAAAATAAGCGGGACTTTCAAACCCCAGCCTGTAGGCTACATCGCTGATGTTTATATCGGTCTGGAGCAGTAAAATTTCGGCCTGCCCGGCTATAAATTCGTGTATAAGGGTTACCGTGCTTTTACCGGTTTCTGCACGTACCAGGTTTGTAAGGTAGTTTGGAGACAGGTGCAGCTGTGTCGCAATATACGATACTGTGGGGATGTCTTTTAACGGTGCCGAAAGGTTGCTGTAATATTCCTGTAACAGTATTTTTACCCTGGCAGCTGTTGAATTTGCCTGTAAGGCCGTTTCTTTAAATTGCCTTTCATAAAACACTTCAGAATACGTGAGCACAACATTTAACAGTGACAGTATTACACCTGTATTGGCAGTATCCCGGTTGTTAACCAGCTCGTAGTGTATTTTTGTAAACAGCCAGGTAATTGTTTCTTCCTCTTCAGGGGTGAAAAACAGGGCATCATTAATTTCATAGCTGAAATACCTGTACTGCTTTATTTTAGCGGCAATAGGGTGTTTTTTTATAAGGTCGGGGTGGAAAACGAAAGAGTACCCGTCCCAAAAAGTTAGGCTGTCCCATGAAACTACCTGCCCGGGTTCGCTAAACAGCAACAATCCATTATCGGTATTGTACGTGCTGCTGCCATATTTTATTTGCCCCGGGAAGTTTTTCTTTAATGAAATTTTGTAGAGGTTAACCTGTATTTCGCTGCTCGACTGCGGAAAATTGGGTATAGCGTTTTTGCAAACCCTGCTGTCCATAAACGGGTGCGGTGGAGGTGCAAGGTTGAGGTACTTGTTATACGGGGTAAGCTCATTAAACACTTTCATAAAAGCAAATATGATGATTTTTAATGAACACACCACATAATTGTCCTTCTTGCCCTCACAAATAAAAAGGGGGAGCAGGTGTTACCAATACCTTACTCCCCCCGCGTCAACCAATTTACTTTAACCAAAAACTACTTATCGAATTCGTTAATCCCGTAAAGGATTTCTTTCATTTTAGTGCCGTTAATTTCTACCGGCCTGTAAGCAATATTAAACTTGTTTATTGCCACATCTATATCTTCCTTCAGTTTAGAATACTCTACAGGCAATTTTGTTTCGCACTGTTTTTCGTGTTCATAGCTGTTTAGTATTATCTTAAACTTCTCATAGAACTTTCCGCCTTGGTCTATAAAATTGTTGTACTCTGTAATGAATTGTAACAACCGGTCTACCGGGAAAGCCATATTTACCTGCATCTTGTCCTGGGTTGTGCCCTGTGCCGCCTGTGTTTTTGCGGCGTATTCATCCAGCTTTGTTGTTATGGTTTCCCAGTCGTCTGTAAGGCGGCATTTTTCTAATGTTTCGCTGTAACCTATGGGTTTTGTATATTCTTTAAACAGGTCTTCTATATCTGTTTTTACCTTAGCATTAGATGCCGTAAGGAAAGAGGTTTCGTAATAAATGGTGTTAAGGTCATTTTGCATACGTAATGTAAAATCAAGGATGCACTCTACATTTGTAAGCTCTTTTTCCTTCTCTTCCTTACTAAGGTTAGATGTAACCATGTTTGTAAAGGTTTGCACTACAGAAACCAGTGGGTTTGCACCTAAAATTGCAGAAAGGTCTACGCTGCTTTTTTTGTCTTTTTTTGCCGCTACCATCTCCTTCATTTTGTTGTACTCAGTATACTGGTTAGGGTTAGACATCTTATTAATCTCAGAAAATGTCCTTACCGAAGAAAAATGATGGTCCAGGCTTAGCACCTTATCATAAAGCAGCCTTATAATATGTAGGCCTTTTATATAACGCAGCCGGGTAACATCGGTAGTATTACTTTTTTGCAGCCGTAAAAGTTTGTCTTTTATAACATCTTTCTGAATGAGCAGGTTTACCTTTTCTTCAACACTATCTGCTTCTAAAAGCCGGTTATTAACTTGTTGTAGTTCTCTTTCCTTATCCAGTATAAGTTTGCCATAGTAGTTGTTTATCCCGCTTATTTCTGCAACCAGTTCTTTAACCACATCATTAGGGTCACCTCCGGGCGGATTTGCAAATCCCCCGAAACACACCATTAACATCATTATTACAAAAAATGGTTTCATAAATTTAAATTTATGCAGGTTAAAAAATTACTTGACAGACAGCACCAGGTCTATCTGTGCTGTATCGGCAGTAATGCGCAAAGAGTATTGTCCTGCCTTAACAATGCTGTAGGCAGGGTCTATACCTATATTACGCAGGCTTGTGGTGTCTATAGCCAGGTCCTGGGGCATTAAAAAATACACCGTTTCATTGGCTGCTATATTGTTAAAAGCCTTGCCGGCTATGCTTATCTGTTCGGTTTCAGACAGCAGCGCCCGCGATAGCTTCAGGGTAATAGTATTAGCCCCGGTTTTAACGGCTACACCATTTGCACCCGGATCAGAATGCAAAGCGCTGAATGATGTACTGCAGGAACCACGCATGTGTTCATCGCATTTTCCGTCTGCGAGCAGTTTACCCAATTCCATTTTGGCATCGAATGTAACGGGCGACTGTGCCAATACAAACGCCGGGAATAATCCCAGTACCATATACCACGTTTTTTTCATGTTGGTTTGTTTTTATTTATTAAATATTAGGTTTTTCATAAAATTGTAGGCAATGAAAACCAGGTTGCAAAACATTGCCGCTAAAAATAACCACGCATACATCCGCGGGTTTAAAGTGCTGTAGTCTCCATTAGCCCCGTATTGTACTACCGGGCTGTAATGAGACAGCTTTATAATAAAGTATACACTTACCGCATTTATAGTAAACAATACGGTATAGATAATATAATATGCTTTTATTTTCAACATTATAATAGTTTAGAACAGGGTAATAGAATACCGCCCCTGTTGTTTTAAAACAAGGTTATACTATATAATAGACAAGAAAATCCTGTACTTGCCAGGTTAAGGGATATCTGTGTATTTAATCTTCAAAGAGTGATTTTTTATCCTCTTCGGTTAAATTCCATTGTTCTTGTACGTCGGTATTAAGCAGGTAGTATTTTATATTGGCACCACTGCTATTGGCTTGTTTAATAAGCTTTACCCACTCAAAGGCTTTTTCCTTGTTCAGCTTTCCGGCGTGTATTGCCCAGGTTATTACTACATAACCATTATAACCCTTTTTAGGGTTTAAGGCCGCACCGTTAAAGTCATACACCATAGGTTTTAAATTAGTAAGCCCTTTAGTCGCGTCGGCAGGCTGGTCATTCAGGGTTTTTAGATCTGCTATGAAATCACCCACTTTTGCATTACAGTCTTTGGCCGTTTTTTTATAGCTTACAAATTCGCCCTTTGCGTTATAAAACATAGCATCTGGTATGGTGAGCATTTTAGCCTCAGACGCTTTTAACAATGAAGGCAAGTCCTTAAAAATAACCACATCTGTAGTGTCTATCTTTTTTTTATTCAGGTACTTATATACAGTTTCCTTGTTTTCAAGTTTTGGGTCTTTAATGCCATAATATTTTACAAGCAACGGCTTACAGCCGGTAAGAAAAGCTGCGAATAACAGAAGTAGTAATACTTTTTTCATTTTAAAGAATTTATACCTTTACATTGTTAAACCTATTATTTGGTATAATTGTAGTAAATAATAACTACCATACAGAATAAGGCTAATACTGCTTTAAGCAATCGTAAGAATGAAAATTTCTTTTCTTCCCTGTAAACTTTTACCAAATAATATAAATCGGTAAAAAAGATAACAGCCATCATAATTATAAGGATAAATTTCATAATTACTTAGAAGTAAATTTATCTGTGCTTATGAAGAAAAACTGTACACTGTCTTTGTATTTATTATACATGGCAGGGATAACCTTAGAGTCAAACTCTTTAGCATACATTCCGTAGTGGTAAAACACATAATACTTTTTACTTGGGTCTATACCGGCCTTATTTCCGTTTATTCCTATAATCTCCTTCATTTTTTGTTTAATAGGAATCGGATTTTTTTGATAAAAAACCATAGTGTCATTAACAATTTTCTTCTGGACTAAAAGGCTGTCAATAAAAAACGGAAGTTCCATATAACAGGTCCCTATATGTAATTGTGTAAATTTTTTATTATATACATTCAGGTTTGGCTGTCCTTTTGCCAAAGCATCCGGTTGCAAAGAATCGGCAAGCCTATACAAGGCATTATGTGGCAATCCCATTTCATCTGCATAACGGTTAAGTTTATTTTGTGTTACAAAACCTTTGTTTGTGTTGCATGAAGCAATCGCCGCTAAAATTATAAGACCGATAAAAAATGTATATGTTTTCATACTAATGGATTTTAAAAACCCGGCCTGCTAGTTTACAGGCCGGGCAGAATGAATAGATTACGTCAGCGTATTATAATCTGCAGCCCTTTTTTAAGAGGGTTATTTAAATGCTAATTGGCTATTATGAAAAAAAGCTCAATAAAAAATAAAACCGCTATTAGTAAGAAAACCGAACTAATTCTCCATCTATCACGATACCATTGATAAATTGAGAAAACAGGCAGGCAGATATTCAGTAAGACGACAGGGAACCAAACAATTTCAAAAATGGCCCCAACTCCGGCATGATCATATATATCATTATTTTTTGCAAAATACCAGTATAAAGATGTTACAATCAGGAGAATGAAAAGAATAGCTGAAACCAAAAATCTGCTTTCTACGTAAGATTTATTTTTCATTTTTTAAAAAGGAGTTATTGCCTTTACGGCCCACCAGTAATATGAAATAGTATTTCCGGAGCAACTGGTGGGTTTACATCCGCTGAAACACCAAGAATGCTGGCATTGCTGACATGCCATATCATGAGCAAGACACCCTGCACTCCAGTATAAACAATTTCCACTGTAATTTCCACAACAACCGCATTCTCCACCTTGTGGCCAACCTGTTGTTGTAAAAGAATTATTAAGTTGAGTCCTGATTTGCGACATAGTCATATCACCCTCAAAATTTGCTAAAGCGGTTAAGTAATAACCTATTCCCTTATTTGCCGAATCGCTTTGCTGCCTTTGTTTTAAATAAGTTTTAAATGCTGCTGCATTTATAACAACATCTTCTTCGCATACAAAGCCAGATACAACTACAGGGTAAGTATCCATAACTTTAAAATTAACGTTTCCGTTATTTGCAGCATCTCTTTTAGCACCATTCAAAACAGACTGAAACATAAGTAATCCCTGATATACATATGAGCGATGAAACTTAGCACTTAACGTATCATGAACCGATAATGCCATATCACCAACATATTTACTGTGTTTTAATATTGGGGTTTTGCCATTAGCGGTAAAAAGTGATTTATATTTACTTTTAAGCAATGCATCAAGGGCTGTTGTGTCTTTGACATTCGACGCATTCAAAGAAATACTACCGTAATCAATAGTGTTTTTTAAGATATCATCCTTTACCTTTAAACTTACAACCATTGATGTGTCTTTGTTAGTAACGTTTAATTTTACTCCGTAAGTTATAGTAATACCGTCTTTTGTATTCTTATGAATCCATTGGGAAAATGCCCCTTGTGAAAAAATTGTGAAAAACGCAAAAAGCAATAAAAATTTTACTTTCATATTTTAATAAGTTGATTAATAATCAGATTTAATGATTGATAAATTGATTCGTTGTTATTTTTTGGCTTGTTTTAGACGTTTAGGGCAGCTGAACAGACAAGCCTGCTATAAACTTTCAGCAGCCCTCTTATATAAGGTACCGGTACTTATTTTTATGGGTGCTCCCTTGCTTTCATGGCAATACTTACTTTAAATTGGTTGAACATTAAATGTTGGTTGATTCCGGCAACAATGCCGGTTGGTTGGTCTGTCGGTGGTTGGTTTTGCCCCCTCGGGTAATCGCGCTAATTTTTTGGGTGGTTAGCAGCCTATTCTGCCCTGCTACAGGCCACACTTATTGTTATGGCTTGTTGTATTCCGGTGTTTGCACCGGTTATAGCTCCGTGGAGATTATGCCTCCTTATGTACCATTTCCCGTCTTTTCCGCCATCATATGCACCATATCTTGCTACGGATGCCGCCATCAGGATTAGGTTTTTGTCTGTACCTGTAAGGGCGACATTGTTAAGAATCCCCTGTTCAAATACCAGCATGTTATTATAACACTCTGTAAAAGGTTTATCATTATATGATTCGGCCATTGTTAATAATTCGGCCAGTTTTTGGCGGCCCGCTGCCGATGCACTTGTAGCATTAATAATAGTTGTACTGCTGTTAGTGTTGTTTAGCACCCATTGTACCGTAGTGGCATTTGTTGTGCCGTAATTTTGGCCTAAGGCAGTAAATTCGGTATTTTGCCCTGCCTGTTGGTCTACAGATGCACATATTGCCGAAACAGTATGTGTAGGGCTTGCAGCAATAACAGCATTGTTAACATCTATAAACAATCTTCCTGCGGCATCATACGGGTTGTTTTGGTTACCGGCTTCGGGCCCGGCCTTACTATACATGCTACTGTTTATCACGCCGGCATTCGCAGCAACATCGGTTTTAGCTATATTCTCGTTTTCATCTGTTGTACACGATACAAAGAGCACAGATACAAATAGTGCAGGTAATAAAAATTTTTTCATGGGTTGGTAACTTGTTTAAAATTGGTTGCTATAATTTCAGTTTTCAATTTGCCCGGGTAACTGAATTTTTCATAAACGTTAACTGCAATTGCTTGTTGCTAACGATGACAAAACTATAGCGCTAAAATGCCCTGCACAACTGTACTTTCATGGAATTTATAAATTGCACGCTACGAATTTATAAATTACACGCAGTGAAAAAAGCATCCTAAAATACTGATAGAAAGTGGGTTAATCCGGCTTGTTTTTTGAAAAAAATGTGTGTAGATATTTCCGGTTTTTATGCTGCGCGGATTAGTAAAGAATAAGGAAAAAATGCCGCTTTTTGCGTAAATTGCATCACCCTAAACCAGAAAAGAATTAACTAAAACATGAAAAAAAATAGCTTGATATTTTTTTTTCTGCTCCTGTTTACAAAACAGATAGTAAGCGCCCAGGAAAAAACCGGGCTGCTTGATAAAAAAAGTTACACAGAACTCCAGAAAATAATCGATAGTGTAGACAAAGGGAAGCCAGCCCTTCCGTACCTGAAAGCATATTTAGATAAGGCAAAAGCAGAAAAGCAGCCCGAAAGGCTGTTTGACGCCTATGAGAATTATGCCTACAGCGGAGAGCCTGTATTAATGTTGCATTATGCCGATAGCGTACTGCAAACAGCTGAAAAAATTAATACAAATGAGAAGTTAGGCACAGCATATGAAGCATTGTCTATAGTCAATTATCATGTAAAGAATTATAAGAAAGCTTTAGATTATATATTAATAGCCGATAAATACGCAAGTAAATCAGATAATGCCGATTTAAAATTTAGCGTAAAATATGGTATTGCAGATATTAAATCCTACCTCGGGTTTTATAACGATGCCCTTTTGTTATACAAAGAGTGTGCAGCATATTATAAAACGGAATCTATACGAGGGTATATAAGTTGCCTGGAAAGTATTGCGCATAGTTACAACAAAATGCATGATTTTAATGAGGCAACTAAATACAATGAATTGGCACTATCTGAGGCCCGTAAAATAGACGATGAAAACTCAATAGGCTACTATTATTATTACGAGGGTATAAATCTTTATGGGAAAAAACAATACCAAAAAACAATTGAATACCTGCACAAGGCCGAACCGGCAATAGCTCAGCTAAATGATATCGCTGCTAAAACTATTTCATCGTATTACATAGGGAGAAGTTATAAAGCCCTTGGCGACAATGCTAAAGCCATGGCGTATTTCAAAAAAACCGACCAGTCATTTAATAAGTATAAATATTTCAATCCGGACCTGCGTGCGAATTATGAATTACTGATTAATGAAGCCAAAAGGACAGGCAGTACTTCCGAACAACTGTATTACATTAACCAGCTTATGAGGGCCGACAGCCTGTTAAATACCGACTATAAATACCTTTCGGGGAAAATATACAAAGAGTATGATACCAAGTTACTGATTGCCGAAAAAAGCAGGATAGAACGCCAGCTGGCATGGGAAGAAAACATATCGCTTGTACTGTATATAATCATCGGTATGCTGTTTATAACGGTAATTACGCTGTTGTACCGTTACCTTACCAATCAAAGAAAGTATAAGCAGCGCTTTAAAGAATTACTTGAAGCAAAAGCTGAAACCGTATCGGTTATTGCTTACCCGGAAGAAATCCCTGTAGATACTGCAGCAACTGTAGAAGGCGCCGGTTATGAGGGCGGGGAAGAAAAAGAAACAGAGAAAAAACCGGATATCAACCCCGAAGTGGTTACTGCTGTACTGAAACAGCTTACACGGTTTGAAGAAAAAAGTAAGTTTACACAAAAAGACATTACCCTTAGCGGGCTTGCGGCTACTCTGGGAACAAATTCCAGCTATCTGTCTAAAATAATAAACTATTACAAAGGCACATCGTTTGCAGGATATCTTAATGATTTACGCATAAACTACATAACCGAGCTGCTAAAAAACGAACCGCGGTTACGAAACTTTACAATGAAAGCACTTGCCGAAGAAGCCGGCTTCAGTACACCCCAGCACTTCTCTAAAGCATTTTTTGCAAAAAACGGGATATATCCCTCTTACTTTATAACAGAACTTGATAAGGCTTTCCCGGGGCGCCCGGTAAAACTATAGCCGTTTATATTACAACGTACAAACCCTGCCTTTACGGGCAGGGTTTTTCTTGTGCAGCCTTTAAGGTATTTTCGGGATGCAGTATAAAAATGAAAAGGGCTGCCCCGTTTTTTTGAGGCAGCCCCATCATGGTAGAAGATGTTGCTTAATGAAAATAAAGTTTGATTAGAAAATTATACGTTTGCTTACTTTGCCTTTTGCGGTTTGCACTTCTACTATAAGCACCTGCTGTTCTGCCGCAAGGCTGCTTATACTGAACTGTGTGGCGTTAATACCGGCATGGCTGTACAGTTTACGTCCGCGTATATCAAAAACGCTAACGCTTTCCATCAGCTCATTCCCGCTGTTAACGCCTATGGTTTTACCTTCGGTGTATATTATTACGCTGTTGCTTTCAGGGGCAGGATTGTCTGTACCCAGGGCCTGCGTTGTATAAATCACATCAAAACGTCCTTCAAAGCTGCCCATTTCCGATGCAAAAGTATAGTCAAGCTGGGTAAGGTCGCGCACCAGGCCTTCCTGGTTATCCCTCAGGTAAATTTTCTGCCCGTCTTCAAACAGCCCGTCTACATGGTCCAGGCTTACGGTATAGGTACCTGCCTCAGGCACGGTATACCCCATTGGCACTACGTCGGCCACTTCAAATTCAGGGCGTGCCTGTATGGCAAGCGGCGTACTTTCGGCTACCGAATAAAATGCCACGGTATTGCCGTCTGTAAGTTTCTCGGCATCAAAGCCGTAATCCAGTGCCATAGTGCCCTCTTCCATGTAGGCAACCATGGTTTGGCTTGTAGTACCGTTTTCGGCGGCCATGTTCAGCCACAGGCGCGATGCAGCTGCCGCAGCCGACTTAAAGAAGCCCTGGCTGGCACCCGGAGCGCCACGGCGCATACCGTTTGTAAAGGTTACCGATGCCGATGGAAGCGATGGTAATGTTTTTACAAAGAAGCCCTGGCCCTGAGATATCAGCCAGCTGCTGTAAGACCCGGTTTGGTAATAACTTGCCTGGTCGCTGCCGCCACCGGCTGCCGGGTTTGCCACAAAGCCTGCCTGGCTTAGCGTGGCATACGATGAGTTTGCACTGTTGTTTTTCTTCCTCCAAAGGTAGATACCCGATGTTACGTCTATAACCGTATTGTTTCCGGTAAAGAAGTCCGACAGGTTTATAGGCGAAGGGTAGGGGTTACCTACAGCAGTAAAGCGGGTGCCCTGCGTGTTAAGTGCATAGGTAATGGTACCGTTGTGCGGTGTACCGGTAAATACGCCGTCAAAATAATAGTTGTCCGTACCGGCTATATATTCCGATGGTGTGGTTATACCGTCGTTAGTACTGCCGGTTACGTTAGCCGTAGTTACATTCGGCATACGGATAAGGAATCCCTTAGCGGAAGTAAATGTTGTTGTAGACGGCGTTACTGGCGAATACGCCGATATGTTTAACGTAGGGCTGTAAATATACTCGTAGAAACGGTTTGCCGAGGTTGCCGGTGAAAAATCAAGCAGGTTTTGCCCGTCTACCGGAGATGACCACAGGGTATAATCTAACCTGTACAGCGGGTTGCTGGTTTTGTGCTGGGTAATGTTACCACTGTTAGCAGCAGTGGTTATCTGCACCAGCGCAGCATTGTTGTTAAAGGTAAATGTACCGCCTGTGTTTACGGTAACACTGCCGTTTACCGTTACGGTATAGCCTGTAGGCACTACCACGTTGGCACCGTTGTTTACTACCACCGTACAGGCGCTGAAGCTTCCGGTGGCGGTATAGCTTCCGTTAAATATTACAGCATCGGTAGCGGTAGGTGCGCCGTTATCCCATGCAGTACCGTCCCAGGTGGTGGTATTTATTTTTACTTCTACGTAGTTAGAGTATACCACATCGCAAGATCCGTTTTGTATTACAGCCCTAAGGTAGCGGGTAGAGGTAAGCGTAGTACCTATTTCGGCACCGGTAAGGGTGGCATTTGTACTGGCTATAAACGTAGGGTTAGGGAATGCTGTAGAGGTAGAACGCTCCCAGCGTACTATAGTACCTGTATATCCTGTAAGTGTTATGGCTGCCGGGGTGGTATTGGCACAAATAGACTGGTTAGCCGAAAGTGTACCGGCCACCGGTGCAGCGGTTACTGTTACTGTGGTATTAGATGTACCTGTACCACCGTTAGCATCACGCACGGTTAAGGTGTATACAACAGTACCCACAGTACTTGTAGGGGGAACTGCCGTAGCTGCGTTGCCCAGGCCATTGCTCCACGAGTAGGTGTAACCACCCACACCGCCCGATACTTCAGAGCTGAGTGTTACAACAGTGTTTTGGCAGAAGGTACCTCCGCCGCTTGCCACTACTGCCACAGCTGCACTCTTAATACCTGTAAAGTACGACGTTTGGCCTGCGGTAAGCGTAGCGCCTGTAGCGGTAAGCGTGGTGCTGCCCAGCGTGCTGAAGCGTGTCCATGGGTTGCTGGTTACGTTAAAGGTGCCGTTTAGCTGGGCTGCCACAAGGGCGCTTTCGCCGCCTACGGCATCACCGGTTACGTAAGTGCCGGTTACGGTAGCTATGGCATTGGTTATACCGGTCTGCGTTACGCTCCAGTAACGGGTAAGGTAATTGTCGGTAGCGTAGTTGTTAGGATGCGAGGCATCGGTTACATTAACGCTTACATAAGCGCCGCTAAACGTACCCGATGTAACATTTACCGTTACAGGCGAATATGTGGTATTGCTCGTAGTTTCACCAATAGGGAAGGTATACGAACCCGTGCCGGTATACGGCCTGCGTACACGGCCCGTGCCGTCGGCATCTATCATGCTGGTGGTAGAGAAGGTACCTGCCACGGCATTGGCACCCAGGGTAAGGTCGTAATTGGCTATGTCCAGTACACCTGATGTTAAAGTAAGGGTATTGGTCACCGCAATATTGTTTTGCAGGATAAGCGTACCCGAACCCGAAGGTTTGTTAAGCGTAAGGTTATAGAACGACGGGCTTACAGTACCGCCTATGCGTTGTCCTTCATCATCAATACCTAACATTGATATTGTTTTGTTCGAAAAATCTACGGCCTGGTTCAGGGTAAGGTCGCCCACAATATTAAGCGATGCAGGGAATACTGCCCCAGTACCGTTTATTATAAGGTTGTGGTAAGCATTTTGGTAACCGTCCGGTGTTACTATCGTTTGGTTTGTACCGGCGTAAATTACCGTATTGTGCACCGCAGCTGTAGAGAACGTGCCCGATTTTGTAAACGTGCCGGCTATGCTCAGTACGTTATCGGTAAGCGGCCTGAATATGGTGCCCGAAGGTATGGTAAGGTTGTTAAAGGTAGTACTACCCGCCATAGTAACATCGCCCGTAGCCGAAGCGGCGTTAAAGGTTACCGTACTGGTAGACGGGTTAAAGGTACCGTAGTTAATCCACGCACCGGTGGCGGTGGTTACGGTTAGGCTGCCTGCCGCAGGCGCGTTAAGTATACCGCCGGTTTCTATGGTAAGCGAGCCTATGGTTACGGTAGCGTTTAGTGTTGGGTCGTTCGGTGTAGTGGCAGCATCAGGGATGATAACCTTTGTAGCGTCAGACGGCGTAGCATTTGGCGTCCAGTTAGCAGCCGTAGTCCACGATGTACTTACCGATCCGTTCCAGGTAGCGGTTGTTACCTGAGAGTTGGCCAGGGTAAGCAGCTTGGAACCGAATGTAGATGAGAAGAACGCTACGTTTACGTTAGCCAGTTCCACAAAGTTATCGGTAGTGCTGTAGTTGGTACGGCTTTGCTCTATCACCTGTAGTGGCGATACCTGTACTACCCAGTCTACCAGTTTGTTCTCGGTATTGCCATTCAGTTCGCTGTCCAGGTAGTGGGCAGATATGATGGCTTTGGTACCGGTTCCGCCTGTTTGTATAAAGTCGTACGTCCTTAAAATACCATCGGTTTTGCCTGTAGGGGCCTGGCCCAATGTCAGCTTAATAGACATGGAGGTAGGTAAAGTACCTCCAACAGGATATAAAATACTGGTGCGCGGGTGGCCAAAGGTATACAGCGTATTGGTAGTAATACCCGCTGTACGTGCCGTAATACCGCTTACCTCTCCCACACCGGTGTTAGATGCCGTAGCAGCCATGGTTATAGTGTACGTACTGGTGTCAAAGGCACCTTTAGTAGCACTAACGTTGGCATTTGGCAGGTGCAGGTCACCGTTAAGGGTTATGTTGCCGGTAGCGTTACCGCCACCGGTTGTATTTACCGTTACCTTGTTATAGGTACCCGCAGGCAGGTATTGCGCTGTAGTAGCCGCATTTAAGGCAACCGTACCGGTGCCGCTCCATGTTTTACCACTGGCAAATGGCGTTGTGGTAGTATTTGTAGTGGTCACCGTACCGTTATTGGTTATTGTGGTAAGCGTACCTGTTAGCGTATTGGTACCCAGTGCCAGGGTTTGGCCTTCGTCTACGGTAAGTGTGCCGTTTACCGCCAGGCTATTGCCCAGGGTAACGGTATTGGTACCCGATGGGCTTACCGTAAAGTTATTCAGCAGGTTAGTGGTGCCCACTGTTACCTGGTCAAAGCTAAGCGTAGGGCTTACTGCACCCGATACGGTAAGATTAGACGAACTGCTTCCGCTAAGGCCTGCAGTGGTGGTATTGGTCACCGTACCGTTAAGCGTCAACGTATTGGCACCAATGTATAGTTTACCATTGTTAAAGGTAATGTTGCCGTTTAGTGTGGCAGCGCCTACAAGGTTGGCATTACCGGCCAGTACGGCGGTTTCTGCCGTGCCGGTAAGCGATGTAAACACCGTAGACGGGTTGGCTACGATTTGTATATCGTCCAGGGCTATTTCGTCATAGGCTGAGCCTGACACGCTGGTGCCGCTCCACCTCAGGTAGTAGAAGGAATTACTGGCTATGTTAAGCCCGGTAAGGGTAACTACTTTGTAGTACATTTTCCAGCCCGGCAATGCATCTGCCGCAGCGGTGGAGCTTAAATCCAGTACCGATGCTGCTGTATACGTGCTGTTATTGGCACTGTAACTAAAGTTATAGCTGTTAGCACCGGCCTGGTCATTGTATACATATACTTTGTAGCCGATGTTTAGCGACGTTATAGCGGCGCCGGTTTGGTTCTGGAAACGCAGTGTGGTACTTCCCGAAACATAATCGCCTCCGGGCTGTAAACCTAAAGCATAGTTTCCGGTGGCCACTTCAAAGGCGTAAAGCCCCGGGTCGGTTTCCCCACCGTCAGACGGGCCGTTGCCATATGCAGCATCGTCTTCGTTTGTATCGGTACCGAAAGTTGCTGCTCCTGTAGTCAGTGACCCGAATACAAAAGCATACGAACTCAACTCGCCATCATCAGGGTCGGTGTTTATACCGGCACCACCATAGGTACCCATATTTACACCTTCTACCGTAGTGTCAAAGTTTATGGTATAGCGTGTATTGGTAGCGGCTATTTGCCAGCCCAAAGGCGCGTTAAGGGTAGTGGTGTTTCCTGTGGCTGGGGTAGTAATCCTGTAATTTTCTGTACCGCCCGAACCGTTAAGCCCATACACGGCCACATAGTAGGTAGTGGTGGGCGAAAGGCCGCTAAGGGATACACTGTTTCCGGTGCCTTTGTATACGGCATAGTTTCCTGCGCCTACTTCAGAGCCTGCGCCAAATGTGGACGAAGCCGTGTACACAACTCCGTCTGTAGGTGAGCCGTCTACGGCACTGCCTGATTTTACTACCACAAGGTGGTTGCTTCCGTTGCCGTTTGTCCAGTTTATTGTGGTGCCTATAGAGGTAGTGCCGCTAAAGGTAACCCCGGTAGCCGAAGTGGTAGGCTCGGTAGAAAGTACCGTTGCCGAAACGGCAATTTGCTTAGTAGCGCCTCCGGTAGTGGTAAGGGTTATGTTGCCGGTATACAAGCCTGCCGGGGCAGTAGAACGTACCCGCACATACGTGGGGACTGTGGCTGCCGCAACGTTAATGCTGGTGCTGTATGTACCGCCCGAAGTAGCGGCTACTTCAAAGTTGGTAGGCGCAGTTATGGTAATACTGCCCGATGTAAGGTTAGCACCGGTTGAGGTAAAGCTTTGAAATGCCGATACCGTACCGGTTATGGTGCTGAATGCCGTGAGCGCATTTGTAGATGTAGAGATTGACGGTATACCCGCCGGGTCTATCGTAAACGTTTGCGCTGAAGAAACTGCCGAACCCGTGGCTACTGTTATAGAAGCAGTGCCTGCACTGGCTATATTAGCTGCGGGTACCGAGGCGGTGAGCTGTGTAGCCGAAACATACGTGGTGGTTAGCGGTGTGCCGTTCCACCGTACGGCTGAGGCACTGGTAAAGTTGCCCCCGTTTACGGTAAGTGTAAATGTACCGGTACCGGCCACCCTCGATGTAGGCGATATAGAGTTAAGGTAAGGCGTGTCTACCGTTACCTTTACGTTGTCATAAAAAGCTGTTTGCTTGCTTTTGGTGGCTGCGTTCCAAAAGGCGCCCATTAGCGGCAATGCGGTAGTGGTAGAACCGTTGTTTACCACAGTACCCTGCGATGTAAGCGTACCCGATGCAGGATCCTGGAATGAGCTGCCGTCATTACGCACATACAGCTGCCAGGTATTGGTAGACGGAGTATAGGTTACCTTTACGCTGAGGTATTGGTTACCAAAATCGTTAAGCCCCGATGTATTAGACATCATCAGGGTGGTATTGGTCCGTATACCTGCGGTGTAGCGTACCAGGCGCAGGCGGTCGGTTTTGCCTGATTCGCCCAGTGTTACGGCATAGCCGGACCCTGTAGTGGCACTGGTGTTTGTGGTACCTGCCAAAACAAAAGCGGTACCATAATACGCCGTTTGCAGGCTGGATGGGTTTGTACGTATCTGGCGCATGTTAAACGTCCAGGTTACCACACCGCCGTTAGACCCCAGCGTGGTGTTGTACGGCGCTGCCTGGCCGGTAGTGTAGGCCAGTACCCAACCCCAGTTGTTAAAGCTTCCGCTGGCATCGTTAGTCAGCGCCATGTAACCGGAGTTAATCATGGCACCCATATCGGTACCACTGCGTAGCATGGACCAGGTGCTGCTACTGCCTATAGGCCCGTTTGTAACGGTGTAGGAAGTACCTGCCGAAGTTGAAAAATCAGAGCTGAATACCGTAGTCTGCTGGCTGTACACTACAGCGCTGAGCAGCAAGATGAATACGGTGACGGTTTTTTTGAGATTGAGTAATTTTCTGGGCATAAAAATATTAATTTAATAAATTACATATACTGAATTTAGTAATAAATCGATTTTTAATATTTAAAACGAATACGGATTCCGACCAAAAGCTTGTTTTGTCGATTAAAGAAATGTTATGTAGCTATTTTTTGAAACCCACTCCTGTTACAAAAATAGTAGGTACAAAATTGGTTGGTGTTAATGCGCTGATTTATCGGGTAAAATGCAATAGTTTTCGACTAACTGCTGAAAATCAATTGCTTTAGAAAGGGAACACTTGTTAAGAATTTTATAAAATTCTATTTTATACTACCTGAAAAATAAATATTTATAAAAAATATGGCTTAATTCTGCGAAATAAAAAAAGCACTTACAATTGTAAGTGCTTTTTTAGTAGCCCCTACTGAAATTAATTCCAACTATTTAGTGGAGGATTTAGGAAGACTATCGGCAATTATGGTTTTAATAGATTTACTACTTTTCAGTAGACCTACTATTATATATCTCAAACAATATCACAAGATATTTTATTACAAATCTTCACAAGTGGCATCTATTAGTTTCAACCTTAATTCTTCACTAAATTCATTATCGTTAATAATTGAGTAGATAATTTCATGAAGGAAATTCTTATCTATTTTGTTTGCCGCCACATGCACGGCAATATTTTCCATCTCTATGATAAATTTGTTAACACAATATTCTAAACCATTAATTTCAAGAAAATATGCTCCAAGAGCTATACTACTTCTTTTATTTCCATCATTGAAAGAATGGTTTTTGTTAATTGAATAAACTAAATGCGTCAATTTTGCTTCAAAGTCCGGATAATAGAAATCATTCTGCATGTGTTCTAGTACACTTTCAATTGTTCCAATATCTTTTGTTCCATGTGAGCCTCCAGATTCAGCGATTATAAAATCATGAGTTTTAATCGCTTGATGTACATTAAAATAATTATAGATCATATTATCTATCTTTTAGCCTTTTGAATACATCAATATTTTCTTTCAGTCGCTCCTCAAGAGTCATACTTTTCTCTCCCAGGAATTTTTCAAAATCGTCTGCATTTAAGTGTGTCACATAATTTTTTAGCTTTTCATGTAGAGCGTCGCGAAATGCCATGTCTCTACTAGCCATCAATGTCCTTGCTTTTTCTAATAAAGGAGTAAACGCTGCGTTATGATTGGACTCAAAAAGTTTGAAGAGAGAGATTGTTTCAGATAGCGTCAATTTTCTTCCAATTTCTTCTTTCTCCTGACATAAAAATTCTGCGAATCCATTTTCATATGCAGCGATAAGATCTAAGACTTCTGTATACATTGTATCCCGTGCAGAGTCTTTCACTTTTAGATTAAGAATCTTTTTATATTCCTTCGAATTCTCATGAAATATAGATTTATACACTGCATCAGTAAGTTGAGCATATTTCCATTTATTTTCTACAACACAATTATCCAAAGCATTGGTAAACGTTTCGCGATAATTAAACTCCCGAATTGCGCTTGGGAGAAACTCTTCCTCTCTTTGGTTTATATATTTTGTATTGCCTCCAATTTTAGCATTTATGGTATCAATTACTATATCTAAAATCATTGATCTAAGTTGCTTAGCGGGTTCACTTTCATTCAATAGCATGCCTATATTTAGAAATGAGCGAAAACTGAACACCCCTAAAACAGATGTTTTTTTTATTGATTCATCCATGGTAGCGACATCAATGTCGTTACCATCGCTATATTGTTTTTGGAATTTGTCGTAAAGTGATTTGAAATCATTTAGGCGCGTACCTCTCAAAACTTCATATCCGTTATACGAAATCTCTTCAGAATGACTTTCTAAGTATCGGTCAATTGTTCTCTCATCAATTTCATAAAATTGAGCAATTTGTCTTTTTGTATATCTTAAACTCCCTTCAAATACAATTGCTGGAAAATCAATTTGTTTTTGTATTTCTTGCAAAGCGTACTTATTGTTAAGTATGTTTTTGCGATGTATATCTGATGTGGTTAAATCTTTTGCCATAATTTTTATTGTAACACCTTAAGAACGTTTACAAAGGAAACATTTTTCTTTATTCAAATATATATCAAATAATATTTTTTGAATATCATGAATGAACTCCGTGATCTTACAGAGTTGTTTTATTTGCATCATAAGTTTTTTGATGTAAATCAGAACGATTTGTAGCAACTCCTTACTTTATCAAGAATTTAAACTGTGCAATTCAAACAAATGGAACAATATCATCCCGGTTTTTGCTAATCCTAATGCACATAAACAAAAAAAGCCACACATTGCGTGTAGCTTTGATTTTTGTAGCCTCGCCAAGAATCGAACTTGGATCAAAAGTTTAGGAAACTCCCATTCTATCCGTTGAACTACGAGGCCAGCCGTTATTTTCAGGGTGCAAATATAAACAAATTCGCAATTTTCAAAAACAAAAGCTTTTAAATTTTTAAAACACTTTTGTTTTTATGCTTCACCCAGTATGTTTGCTACTATATTTATCAGCGTGTCAGCGTCTGTGGTTGTGGTGTTTACCGCTATACTGCCGTTGCCGTACGGCTCATAGCGTTTGGTATCGGTAATATTGAATAAGCCCACGGTAGGCGTTTTCCCGGCGCTGGCCAGGTGCATAATGCCGCTGTCGGCACCAATAAACACTGCCGATGCATGTATAAATGCCGAAATTTCGCGTACATCGCCACTGTAAAACGACGGTGCGGCAAAATTTATCTGGCTCACATTTTCGGCGGGCAATACTTCCACAATATTATAATCCGGGAAACGCTGTTGAAGTTTTTCATACACCGGCAGCCACCATTCGGGCTTGTGGCATTTTTCGCCTGTGGCATAGGTAAAAATACTAATCGTTTTCCTGTCAGCCGGAACCAGCTTGTCCAGTTCGGCCTTGCCGTTTGCCAGTTCGGCAGCGTCCAGCCTTAAATCCATAACGGGTACAGGGCTGTTTTGTGTGGCAAAACCCAGTTTGGCAAATTCCGCGCGAAGTGCATACACCGGTTGCTTGGCCATGTGCATATTATCCGGGTATTGGGTAATGGCGGCTTCAGGCAGGTCGCCGTACAGCTTGTATTTCGCATGGCTTTTCTGTACCGACATACGCCCGCTCGACGAACCTTTTGCAACGTTAACCACCAGGTCGTAATTGCCGCTTTTTACCGCACGCCATGCCGCAAAGTATTCGCGGGGCTGCTTAAGGGGGCGCTTGGGCAGTTTTATAACACGGCCTATGCTGCTGTAGTTTTTAAACAACACATGGCTAAGCCCACCGCGTACAAAAAGATCTATGGTACATCCCGGGAAGGTGTTTTCCAGTTCTTCTACCAATGGGGTAAGCAGCAGCTGGTTACCCAGGCGGTGGTTAGGGCGGCTTACCAGTATGCGTTTAATACCGGCATTGCCTTCGGGGCCTGCAGGCGAGTTAACGTGGTCAGTGCCTATATCTTTGGTAAGGCTGCGCATTAAGGCACGCCTTATTTTATTTACTTCACTTTTAAAGCTCATTACTAAAGTTATACGGCCTAAGCCAACGAATGTGCAAATATAAGTTGTATTAATTACTTTTACATTGAAAAGCAATGCAAACCTACCAATGGAAAACCAACCCTTTTTCAGGGCATACCCTCTTACTTTGTGGAACTATATAACCATAGCTTTGTACACGGTAGTATCGGTGGTTATCCTGTATTATTATGCTTTTTCCGAAGCGCCGGAACAAAACTATATCTTCTTCTATGTTATAGGCACGCAACTGTTTTTATACTTTGCCCAATACAGGGCAATCCGAAACTTGTATATGTACCTGTTTTGGTTACTTGTGGCACTTTCACATTTTGTTACGGCCTTGACTATAAAAGATAACCCTTTGTTTATGTTTTTCAGGGGGCATTTGTGGACGGTAATGGCGAACATGCTGACTCTTACATTACTTATACAAGTGTTACGCTATCTGAGCCTGCAAACGCAGGGTATAGAATTAGTGGCTCCGGGTAGGGGTGCTAAAGATTTATTTGACGAAAGGAAACCCAAAGTCATAGATTTTGTATGTTTTGTGGTTTATATAATAGCACTTTCGTTAAGCGTGGTTTGTATGAAGTAAAATTAATTATCTGGGGAATGTTATCCCGGAGGTATCTACCGTTTGTAGTTTTCAATTCTGTATTTTCAATGTCACGCAAAGCCGCTAAGTCGCCAAGGTATTGCTGCGCAATGTTGACGGGTTCTAAACTTTGCGGCCTGGCGTCTTTGCGAGACATCCAGTTAAAAAGAAAATTACATAGTTTAAATTCAAACAAAAACCCCGCAGCCAAAGCCACGGGGTTACACCTATAATGATTTAAACAAGCAATTACTTCACCAAATGCAAATCGGCCAGCAGGCTGTTTATAAAGCCAATTTCATCCGGCGCAAGTTTTACGTTTACCGCCTTTGCATTGGCCACACTCTGTTCGGCATTGCGGGCACCGGCAAGTGCTATGGTAATACCCGGTTGCTCCACGGTCCAGCGCAGTACCAGTTGCGATAACGTAGCGCCTTTCTCCTCAGCCATAGGGCGAAGTTTGTCCAGCACCTCGTTTACGCGCTTCAGGTTTTCGTCTTTATAAAAATACACGCTTGCCCTGTGGTCGCCTTCGGCAAACTGGTGTCCCGGTTGCATCTTTCCGGTTAGCAATCCTCTTTCAAGCGGACTGTACGCCAGTATACCCTTGCCATGGTCCAGCACGTATGGTATAAGTTCGTCTTCTATACCGCGCTTCACCATGCTGTACGGCACCTGGTCGCTTACTATGTTTACGTACTTACTGGCTTCGGCTACCTGTGCAGCACTGTAGTTGCACACACCCGCATAGCGCACCTTACCCTGCTTAATCAGTTCGGCTACGGTCTCAAAGGTTTCCTGTATCGGTGTAGTACTTTCCGGCCAGTGGATCTGGTACAGGTCGATATAATCCGTTTTCAGGCGGCGTAGGCTGTCCTCGCATTCCTTAATAATGCTTTCGCGCCCGGCATATTTATAAATATCGATGTCCTTACCGCTGTTGTCTTTGCTTTTCATAGCAAGGTCGCCCTTGGCCAAATCCCATCGCATCCCGAACTTGGTTACCAGTTGCACCTTATCACGCCCCAGCGGTGCTATGGCTTCGGCTACAATTTCCTCGCTGTCGCCCATACCATATATCGGTGCGGTGTCGATACTCGTTACACCTTCGTCAAATGATTTCTGGATCGCTTCAATAGCTTCGTTGCGTTCGGTACCGCCCCACATCCATCCCCCGGCGGCCCATGCCCCGAAGGTTATTACAGACAGCTCTAAATCGCTGTTTCCTATTTTCCTGAATTCCATGTTTTTTTTAAGTTTTCAGTCGCAGTCACAGTTTTCAGTACCTGTTGTACCTATGACCATTAAAAGCGACAAATTGTTTTTTATTTTTCGAGTGAAGCTACTGCAAACTGTCACTGTAAACTGCGACTCCTTACTCTTCCTTAATCTTATTCACAAACAGGGCAATGCACACCCCGAATACCCCGATAATGGCAAACGACATTTTAAGCCCTACCGCATGCGCTATGTACCCGATAACCGGTGGTCCAAGCAAAAAGCCCAGGAAGCTGATGCTGGATACTGCCGTAAGTGCCTGGCTGGGTTCTATGCCCGGGGTTTTGCCCGCAAGGCTGTACACACCCGGCACCACCGTACTTACGCCAAGGCCTACGAGCATAAAGCCCAGTGCGGCGGGAATTACATACGGGAAGAACACTGCTATATACATACCGCCCGAAATCAGGAAGCCGCTAAAAGCCAGTACCTTTTTTCGCCCGAAACGCTGCGTGATTGTATCGCCTATAAAACGGCCGCTTGCCATCATACTCATAAATGAAGCATAGCCAATAATAACCAACGATTCCGGGGCTTTTATTACGTCTTTAAAGTATACGCCGCTCCAGTCAAACATAATGCCTTCACTCACCATACTGCAAAAACCTATTACGCCCAGCCATGCCAGTGCGGGGTTAATCTTAGGTATAAGGCCACGTTTTTTATCGGCTTCTATGGCCTTAGGTTTGGCAGGTTTGGTCTTTACCAGGTAACGATAGTTGGCAAAGATGTTAATGTACAGTACTGCGCCCACCGCAACAAAGTGGTATAGTGGTACCCATTTAAAGTTTATCATGCCCCAGCCGATAAGCGCGCCTGTAAGTCCGGCAAGGCTCCATGCCCCGTGGAACGACGACATTATAGGCCTCCTGTACAGTCCTTCTATAAGGATGCCCTGGGTATTAACCGATATATTGGTAAAGTTGCTGAAGATACCGAAGAAGAACAGCGACAGCATAAGTTGCCACACCTCCGTAGCAAGCCCCAGCGTAGCCATAGACAGGATGTAGAATATAATACCGAACACCACGGTTTTGCTGCTGCCGTAGCGGATGACTATCTTCCCCGAAAAGGGCATCATGCACAGCTGCCCCACGGGTATGGCAAAGAGCACCGTACCCAGGTCGGCTTCGGTAAGGCCCAACGCTTCCTTAATATCGGGGATGCGGCTGGCCCAGGTGGCAAACGTAAGCCCCATACTAAAGTAAAACATGGATACCGCTATGCGTATGCGGTTAAGGTAGCCTTGCTTGGCTTCTTTGTACGCCTTCAGTGGTTTGCGTACCTTCCGGGCATTATTTAATTCTATATCCATACCTGCTCTGGTGTTTACTTACAAATTTACACACTTATTCCTTACGAAGTATTTGGTAACGCAGAGATACGCAAAGTGTACCATTATGAGATGGCCGCGCTCCGTACCTCCGCTCGCCATGACGGAGCCTGAAAACTGCGACGGTAAACTTAGCGCCCTTTTCACATTCCGAAGGAATGCTTTGTGTGCTTAAAGGTAATCGGCAAAAACTTTCAGAAACTTTGCGCTTCCTTCGGGAGACTTTGGGTAATGGCTTTATCTGTGTTACTGTAAACTGCGACTGAAAACTCTAAAACCACATTATCTCCCAATATGCTTGTGTCTCCATATTGCAATTACATTGGTGTCCGCATGATATTCATCCGGGTTATTTTCCAAAATGCTTTTTGCAATCGTATATGCTCTTTCATAATCATCTATAAGTCCGTAAGGATTCAGGTCTTCCGGCAAAAATGATTCATCAAACCCACCACAGTTTATGAGTGCACTTATTTCGAAATGCATATCCAGAAGCTCATATCCTAAAAATTCATATCCGTCTAAAACAATTTTCCTGCAATCCTCAGAGGGTTCAACGATGACAGCCAGGAAATTAAATTTTTCTGCCGGCAACATTTTAGACAATACATATTCCGGTGACCTGTATAATCCTGACCGAAAATAATCACCTGTGTAGAGCTGTAGCCAATACTCTTCATTTTCTTGAGGTTCTACCAAGTCTTGATTTAGCATATAGTCCAAACCTGAAGTTTCCTTCAAATGGAATAGTTTACTCCATGCTGCAAATTTTTCCCAATGCTCAGATTCTTTGGTGTGTACACCTCTTGCAGCATACAAAAACTTGTTTTTCATATTATTATTTGGCTAAAAACTCCTTCAGCGGTTTTATAAAACGGTCGTAGGCCTCTATGTGTGGCAAATGCCCTATACCGTCAATCTCGGCAATCTTGGCATTTGGTATTTTCTTAGCAGTTTCCCTGCCCAGTACCGGGTAGTTGCCCAACTTCTCCTGGACATCTTTTGGGGCTTTGGCCTTGCCCAGGGCAGTACGGTCGCGCTGTCCAATGATGAGTAACACCGGCATTTTCAGGTTCTGGAACTCATAGCACACCGGCTGCGTAAAAATCATGTCGTAGGTAATCGCAGAAGTCCTTGCAATGGTGGGGTAAATTTCCTTATTCATTACCCACCCCACCGGGATGTCCAGCCACTGGTCATAATCATTCCGCCAGGTATTGCCGTAATAAAACACAATCTGGTAATTTTTAATGGATTCGTATGTTTGCTTCAGTTCGTTTTGGTACCAGTCGTCCACGCTTTGGTAGGGCACCCAGATTTTCCAGTCTTCAAGCCCAATAGGGTTTTCCAAAATCAGCTTATCCACTACATCCGGATACATGAGTGCAAAACGCGTAGCTACCATACCGCCCATAGAATGCCCCAGCAGGTTAATCTTTGTAATCTTCAGTTCGTCCAGTATCTTCTTGGTATTCTGTGCCAGCAGCTGGAAACTGTATTGTATGTTCGTCGGCTTGCTGCTTTTTCCAAAGCCAATCTGGTCGGGCATAATCACGCGGTAGCCGTCTTTGGCAAGGTCGTTTGCGGTTTGCTCCCAATACACGCCGCTAAAGTTTTTACCGTGCAGCAGTACTACGGTTTTGCCGTTTGGTTTGGCAGGCTTCAGGTCCATATAGGCCATGGTAAGCTGCTGACCCTGTATATCGAGCTTTATGGTGCTTACGGGGAATGGGTAGGTATAATCTTCCAGCATCAGCCCCAGGGGGCGTGGCTCATCGGTTTGTGCCCGGGTGGGGATAAAGGCAAAGACCGCTACTATCAGTAAAGCAAATTTCTTCATAATCATTGTATTTCCGGTTTTGTAATTTTTCTTTTACGCGATGATTTCCATCTTCTTCATCAGGAACGTCGCGCTTTTATTTTGGCAAATACCCTCGCGCAGGGTGTAGTCAAACACTAGTTCATTATTGGTAATCTGCACCTCGAAGCACTGGTTTTTCAGGTACTGCGGGTACTCGCTGCTGGTATTGCACACCTCAATATCGTGCGTGGCAATAACACCGATACCGTTTTGGGCAATCACCTTTTTAATCACGCCTATGGTGCCACTCTGCTTATCGTCGGAGTTGGTTCCTTTCAAAATCTCATCAAGCAACACAAACGAGCGTTGTCCCTGCATAGCTGTGATAATCTGTTTCAGGCGTTTCACTTCAGCAAAAAAGTACGACTCGCTGTCGGCCAATGAATCGCTCTGTCGCATCGAAACCAGCACAGGCAACGGATGTACCACCGCCTTTTCGGCACATACAGGGGCGCCCACGCCCGCCAGCACCATATTAATGCCCAGCGTGCGCAAAAAGGTACTTTTGCCCGACATATTACTGCCCGTAAGGATACGGAACGGCTGCTGCGTAAACTGAATATCATTGCACACCCGCACCGTTTCCGGAATCAGCGGATGGCCCAATTGTGTAAATTCAATACGGTTTTCCACTGCAATTTCCGGAAACGCAAAGCCGGGATTGTTCGCAGCGTAGTTGGCCAGGCTGTTCAGCGCTTCAAATTCGCCCATTACGGCAAGCCAGTCGTTTATGTGGGCCGCGTGCTTTGCCTTCCACTTATACAGGCGGTGCAGTATGTGTACATGATACGTGCACACACCGTTAACCAGCATCGCGCCAAGTGGGTTGGCTGTGTTATTCAGGTCGGCAAACAGGCCCGACAGTGTGCGGATTTCATTACTAGCCGAAGCCACACGCTGTTGCAGCGCTATATTCTTTGGGGCGGTAAACAATGCCTGCTCTATGCTGTGCAGTATGTCGCCATAGTTTTTCAGTATCTCGTCTATTTCATCCGAAAACAGGGTAATGGCGTGTATCTTCTTAAAATGCGAAAATGCCTGCCCCACATTGAACAAAAACAGCCATGTAACCGCGCTATAGTACTTCCCCGTAATAACCGAATACACTACCGCCGCTGCAAATGCCACCGACCCGGCAATACTGAGTACCCTTGCCGTAGCGGACAACTGCTCTGCGGGTGAAGCTGTCCATTGTGTAAGCTGGGCGTACTTCTTAGCCGTATCGTTTTTACTGCGTGCCAAAGCCGCTATGTGCTGCCTCCATTCGGTTTTATCCTTCAGTTCGGCTATGGCCTGCTGGTTTTTCAGGATTTCGGCATTGGGTAACAGCCCGCCGAGTAATTTCGCAAAGGTGTTTTTGCCAATGAACGTATACGTGCGGTTCAGCTGATGGAATAACGACCGCGCCCCGAAAATATCCAGGTCGTACGTATAGGTATGGCTTGGGTCAACATACTCCTTACCATCCTCAAACGGGATTGCCGTACGGTTCAGGTAGGCAATTTCGTCTTTATTGATTTGTATCAGCTGGCGCAGCAAATTGCGTTGGCGCGATACCTTCTGGTGTTTTTTGTAGACAAAGGCAAAGCCAATGCACAACACAACAACCCCTGCCCAATAGCCCTGCCCGCCATATTTTATGCTGATGTAAATGCCAAATACTATGAGTGCCGCCAGCACCAGGCGAATAGTGCCGATGAGGTTATACTGCTGTTGCTGTTTTTGATAGGCTGCCTCGTGTTGTTGCAGTAATTGTTCGTAGTCGGTTATTTTCAAAGCAAAATGTATTTATCCGGCTAAGGTACAACTTAACCCTGAGCCTTTTGGTATACCTCCGGGTTAACGCACGCAGGCAGCGGTTCGCCTTTAATACCTGCAATAACGTTTCGTGCCGCAAGGATTGCCATATCGTCTCGGGTTTCTTTTACGGCCGAGCCAATGTGCGGCAACACACATACGTTCTCTAAATCCAGCAATGGGTTGTCTTTGTCCATCGGCTCCGGATTGGCAACATCCAGACCCGCACCCCAAATGGTACCGTTTTCTAACGCTGCTTTTAAATCCACTTCATTATGGATGCTACCCCGTGCCGTATTGATAAACAACGCTGAAGGTTTCATTTTGGCAAAAACCTCCGCATTAAACAAGCCTTTCAGTTCCTCGGTAAGGTTGGCATGCACGCTGATAATGTCGCTTTGCGCCAATAGCTCATCAAACTCCACACGCTTCGCGCCTACCTGCCATTCGGCATCTTTGTTGTGTCCGCGGTTATGGTAAATAATGTCCATGCCATACGCGCCCTTGCACATCTTGGCCATTTCCAACCCGATGTTGCCCAAACCAAAAACACCCAGTGTCTTACCAAACAACGAAGTGCCAAGCCCGGCAGTAGGCTCAAAGAAATCCCAGTTGCCGCGGGCGATGCGCTTGTGGTGGTAAAATGCCTTACGGGCGGTGGCTATCATCAGCAGGAAGGCCGTTTCGGCAGTGGCACGGCTCAGCACGTCGGGCGTGTTCCCTATCGGGATGCCTGCCCTGGTAGCCGCTTCCACATCTACGTTATCATACCCCACCGAAAACAACGATACTACCTTCAGATGGCTGCATTGGGCAAAGAATGCTGCATCGGCCTTGCGCCTGCCGGTAAGCAGCAGGGCATCGGCAGCCTTACAGTGGGTTAAAAATTCTTCCTCGGTCAGTTCGCGTTTTTCTTTCCACTGGGTTATTTCGTAGCCTTCTTTTTCCAGAAGCGCCAGACCTGCCCGGGGTATTTCGCGTGTTATGAATATTTTCATGATAATACATTTAAATACACCGGGCGCTGCCCGGTGCTAATATGCGTGACCCTTTCAGGGTCAGTTGCGTTTCAAACTCGATGCGCGAATCTGCTGTTGCTCGATGTCGCGGATCTATGATCCGTGCCTAAGCTTTCACACAAAATAAGCACGGATCACAGATCATAAGTGTTCGAAACATGAATTTTATCGGTTATAAAACCCCAGAGGGGTGACATATCTATAGCAATACAGTATACAGGAGTGAGCAGAGTTCCGGAGGAACGGCATATTTATACGGCTACATGCCGTTCCTCCGGAACTCCTTTGCTTACCAAATCATTCATTTTGCTATAGATATGACGCTCCTCTGGAGCTGATGAAAGGTTTCGAACACTTATGATCACAGATCCGCGCTATCGCTATGCTACTCTGCTGTTATCCGCTCCACAACTTTGAACCTGAAACTTTGAACCTGAAACTTTAAACCTGAAACGAATTAATATCCGCTCTCGGTTGTAAGCAACTCCAACTGCGCCGCCGTAATTTTCAGTTGCGGTGCCTGTATAATGCTGTCCAACTGGTTAAGGCTTGTGGCGCTGACAATAGGTGCGGTAATACCCGGGCGGTGGATAAGCCACGCCAGGGCTACGGCTGCCTGCGTGGTATTTAGTTCCGCTGCAACAGTATCAAGGGCAGCGAGGATTTTATGGCCGCGTTCGTCCAGGTATTTTTCCATACCGCCACCACGAGGGCTTTTACCAAAGTCGGCTGCACTGCGGTACTTGCCCGTAAGGAAACCGCTGGCAAGTGACCAGTAGGGGATAACCCCAAGTTTATGTTCCAATGCTATGGGTTCTACAGTGCTTTCGTAGTTGGCACGGTCGTACAGGTTGTAGTGCGGCTGTATGCTCTGGTACACAGGGATGCCCTTATCTGCCGAAAACTGTAGCGAGGCCAGCAGCCTTTCGGGTGTCATGTTGCTGGTGCCTATGTAGCGTACCTTGCCATCCTTCACCAGTTGGGCGTATGCCTCAAGGGTTTCTTCAACCGGGGTTTCAGGGTCGTCGAAGTGCGTTTGGTACAGGTCGATATAATCGGTTTTAAGGCGGGTAAGCGAATCCTCTACCGCTTGCAGTATGTAGGCTTTTTTCAGGCCTTTTTTACCGTCGCCCATATCGTTGCCCACTTTGGTAGCAATGATAACATCATCGCGGCGGCCACGCTTTTGCAGCCAGTTGCCTATTATGGTTTCACTTTCGCCGCCCACATTACCTTCTGCCCAGCGCGAATACATATCGGCAGTATCTATAAAATTAAACCCTGCGCCTGTAAAGGCATCAAGGATTTCAAAGGATTGTTTTTCGTCAATGGTCCAGCCAAAAACATTGCCCCCGAAGGTTATGGGGTATACGTGCAAATCGGATTGGCCTAACTGTCTTTTTTCCATAATTGAAGTATTGTTACAGCCCCGACGCGATGATCAGGACTATGGTTATGAGCGCAGGGAGCCCCTGCACAAAAAATATTTTCTTAGATGCGGTAAGTGCGCCGTAAATGCCCGCCACTGCCACGCAACCCAGAAAGAACAGGGCTACATTGTTTCGCCAGTGCTCATCGTTTATGAAATACGTCCAGATGAGGCCCGCGGCAAGGAAACCGTTGTACAGCCCCTGGTTTGCAGCCAGGGCTTTGGTTTTCGGGAACAGTTCTTTCGGGAAATTGCGGAATATTTTCGGCCCGCGGGTTTCCCACGCAAACATTTCGAACCACATAATGTAGAGGTGGAACAGGGCAATGAGGGTAATCAGGGTACTTACTGCTATTTCCATGAGGTTTGGTGTTTATGGATTATATTTTCACTACGTGTCCTGTGTCGCTGCTTTGCAGTGCAGCATCTATGATTTTCATAACGCGTGTGCCGTCTTCGGCGGTAACGGGTTCGGTGGCACCTTCGGTAATGGCTTTATATACCCCGTCAAACAGGCCGTAATAATTGCCCTGTAACGTAGGTATGGTTGTGCGGACAGATTCGCCATCCTTCACAATGCTAAGTATACCACTAAGTTCTCCCGGTTCGGTACCCCAGTCGGTAAGGTTAGGCTTGGCACCAGTTTTCAGGGTGTCTTCCTGCATATCGCCGCGTTGTTTCATAAAAGTACCGTTGCGCCCCTGTAGTATATAGCTTGGCACCATTTCCTTGTTGAAGAAACCGGCATGCAGGCGCACGCGCTTATCGGTATAATACAGCAATATATCAATGTTATCATCTACCAGCGAACCTTCGCGTAGGGTGCGTACATCTGCAAACACCGCTTCAGGGTAACCAAACAGGTAAATCGCCTGGTCTATGATGTGCGGGCCAAGGTCTTTCAGCACACCGGCACCGGCGTTGGCGCTTTCCTTCCATGCCTTAGGGCTGAGGTTCGGGTTATAACGGTCAAAACGGATTTCAGCTTCCACAATACCGCCCAGTTCACCCGATTCCAATACCTGTTTTACGGTTTTCAGGTCGCTGTCCCAACGGCGGTTTTGGTACACGGTAAGCTTCAGGCCTTTTTCTTTGGCAAGAGTATCCAATGCTTCCGCTTCGGCGGCTGTGGTGGTAAAGGCCTTTTCTACAATGGCATGCTTACCGGCCTCCAGTACTTTTTTGGTGTATTCAAAATGGGTATCTACAGGGGTATTTACCACTACCAGGTCTACGTCGTCGGCAAGGAGCTCCTCCAGTGTTTCATACCGTTTTACATCTGGGTAATCCTGGCGGATGAGGTCTTTGCTGCGTTCCCAGGCGCCGGTAAGCTCAAAGCCTTCGTGCAACGTAAGGAACGGTGCGTGGAATACTTTGCCGGACATGCCGTAGGATAATAGTGCTGTTTTTATTTTTTTCATGTTATGCTTCGCAAGGCGTTGCCATGCGTTATTGGTTATTATAATTTGTATTCCAAATGGCGTTGCCATCATCATTGTGTACGTACGGCGTGCCATACGCTAATACACGCGACCCCTTCAGGGTCGGCTGATGATACATCGTTTAGTGTCCATTTTAGCTTTCCAAAGGAAAGCCTTAGTGTCCATTTTAAGTGCAGCTGGTAATTATTGTGAACGTAGTGTAAAACTTTGTGAACTTAGTGGTAGAAATTTTACCACAAGGGGCACCAAGGCTTTCACCAAGAACACCAAGATTTATAAAAAATCCCCATTCTCTTAAAAGAACACAAAGGTTTTCCTTCGGAAAAATAAGACAAAGACCAACGCAACCATGCGACTAAAAACTGAAAACTGCGACTGAAAACTTTTATCTCCTCTTCGCGCGGTCGTATTGTTTTGGCCAAATGGTTTCGGCGCCAAGTTCGTGGGCGAAGGTTAACCCGATGGCCGGGTCGCGCAACGATTCACGGGCAAAGAGCACCAGGTCGGCTTTGCCTTCGGCTACAATGGCTTCTGCCTGGCTCGCTTCGGTAATAAGCCCTACGGCACCGGTGTGTATGTGGGCTTCGTTTTTAACCCTTTCAGCAATGAACACCTGGTAGTTTGCTTCCACCGGAATTTTTTGCCAATACACCGCCCCGCCCGATGAGCAGTCGATAAGGTCTACACCTTTTTGCTTTAAAATTTTAGCCAGTTCCACGGCTTCGTCCACATTCCAGCCGCCTTCAGCCCAGTCGGTACCCGATATGCGTACGAAAATGGGCAGTTCGGCAGGCCATTCGCTTTGCACGGCTTCCAGCACTTCCAAAAGTAAACGGATACGGTTTTCAAAGCTGCTGCCGTATTCATCGGTACGTTCATTAGCCAATGGCGATAAAAACTGGTGCAGCAGGTAGCCGTGTGCCGCATGGATTTCCACTACCTTAAAACAGGCCTGGTGCGCACGGCGGGTAGCTGCTTTAAAGTCGGCAATAATCTTGGCTATGCCTTCTTTGTCCAGTTCCTGTGGGGCATGTTCCTCGCGGTCGCTGAAACGGATGGCGCTTGGCGCTACGGTAGTCCAGCCACCTTCGGCTTCGGTAAGCTTATGGCCTCCCTGCCAAGGCGCAGCGCAGCTTGCCTTTCGGCCTGCGTGGGCCAGCTGTATACCCGGAACCGAGTTTTGTTCCAGTATAAAACAGTTTATTTCTTTTAGTTTTTCAATCTGGGCATCGTCCCAAAGGCCAAGGTCGCCCTGTGAAATACGGCCTTCCGGTGAAACCGCAGTGGCTTCCTGTATGATAAGGCCTGCACCGCCCGTGGCCCTTGCCCCAAGGTGCACCAGGTGCCAGTTATTGGCAAACCCGTCAACAGCGCTGTATTGGCACATGGGCGAAATGGCGATGCGGTTTTTCAGGATGATGCTCCTGAATTGTATTACTGAGAAAAGGTGTGACATAATAGTATGTGTAGTTTAAGTGATTTTATGTTTAATACAAGTAGCACTGTGTTGTTTCTTTGTTTGAAATGAAATTGCCGTTTATGCTTTTCTAAAGAATAGCCTTACGGATAAATTTACTAAAGGTAAAGTTACCCCACAAGGTGCAATTATGAATTGCATTCGTCATTATTAACAAACTTTTAATTACACTACGCTTTTAATAATTTCGACGGGTATAAATCAGAAAACACTATTTTTGTACGTTTCATATACATTTAAAACTGATCAATGGATACACTTATTCAGATTGCCCAACTTGTTTTAATGCTGTCAATACTTGTAGTACTGCATGAATTTGGGCACTATATTACCGCAAAAATGTTTAAGGTACGTGTAGAAAAATTCTACCTTTTTATGGATGCGGGCTTCTCATTACTTAAAAAGAAAATAGGCGAAACCGAATGGGGTATCGGGTGGCTTCCGTTGGGCGGCTACGTGAAACTGAGCGGTATGATAGACGAAAGCATGGATACTGAGGCTATGAAAAGCGAGCCGCAGCCATGGGAATTCCGATCTAAACCGGCCTGGCAAAGGCTGCTGATAATGCTGGGTGGTATTATAGTAAACCTGCTTTTGGCCTGGTTTATCTACACCATGATATTTTGCACCTACGGAAAAAAATATGCCAGTACCGAAGCCGTAATGGAAAACGGCCTTGCCTTTGGCCCTATAGGCACTGCTGCCGGGTTTAAGGACGGCGATAAGATACTTAGCGTAGACGGTAAATTCCAGCCGCAGTTTGACCGTATGCAGCTTGATGTGCTGCTGGGCGACGAAATAAAAGTGCTGCGCGATGGTAAGGAGGTAACCATACACCTTAACGATAAAAGCCTGCACGACATCCTTGAAAAAGAGGGACGCGACTTTATGCACCTGAGGGCTACCCAAACAGTTGTAGACAGCCTGTTGCCAACAGGGCTTGCTATAAAATCAGGCCTTAAGACAGGCGACAGCATTGTAGGGGTAGAAGGTAAACCGCTGCGCTATATGGCACAGGTAAGCGAGGAGGCTTTTAAGCACAAAAAAGGCAACCTTGTGCTGAACATAAAGCGCGACAGCAAGCCAATGGATATCACTACGGCTGTAGACTCTACCGGTACCATAGGCCTGGTGCAAAAAGCCCCGTATGAAAAAGACATACTGGTTAGGCAAAAGTACAGTTTCTTTGGTGCCATACCGGCTGCTATGGAGGAGTCGTACTCTAAGCTGTACTATACCATAAAACAGTTTAAGCTTATCCTGCGCCCTAATACCGGTGCATACACGCAGGTACAAAGCGTGGTGGGCATAGCCAGCAAGCTGCCTACAACGTGGGACTGGGAGTTTTTCTGGAACTTTACGGCGTTCTTTTCGGTGGCACTTGCCTTTATGAACCTGCTGCCTATACCGGGATTAGACGGTGGGCATGCCATTTTTACCATTGCTGAGATGATAACCGGCAAAAAACTTAGCGATAAAGCAGCCGGTGTGGTGCAGACTGTGGGTATGGTTATTTTGCTTAGCCTCATGGTGTTGGTTATCGGCAAGGATGTATGGATTTTGGTGAAGGCAAAATTCTTTGCATAAATTTTAAAAAAATGTTTGCGGAATTTAAAAATGGGTGTATATTTGCACCGCAATAAAGGCAACACGCTAAGTCGCCGAAAGCTCTTAAAAATAACGATTTTTCAGAAACTAAAAATATACAGTTTCCTCCTTAGCTCAGTTGGTTAGAGCATCTGACTGTTAATCAGAGGGTCCTTGGTTCGAGCCCAAGAGGGGGAGCTTTTAAAGCCTTACAGTAATGTAAGGCTTTTTTTATGTCTATATTTTACTGGTGTTTTGTAACTATGAAGCTGTATAAAGTTTAGCACTATTGAAATAGTTTTGGGTTTAAAAGGTATCACTTGAGGTATCAATCAAGTTTCAGGAGGTATCATTGTGAGCACTGTGGTTAGCTGCTATTTAGCAACAGGTTTAAAAGCCTTAGCATAAACCTGGATTTCCCATATATGATAAGCGCTCTACTCTCTGTTCTTCTGTAGACTGTACAGTACATTACCTGATGGATTTTAAACTTTTTCACATCTTCTCTAACAACCATCTCTTTGGAAGAATTATGTCCTAAGAATTGATTTAAAGCTGTCAGTTGGTGTATGTCTAAATCCTTTATAGTTATTATTACTGCTGTAAGATAGTCACCATTAAAGATAAGTTCAGTTTCATCTGTACTATAGTTCAGAAAATAATTAAGCTGTTCACCTATATATTTATAACTATGATAGCCACTAAACCTGTCATCAAGGGCATCTAATTCAAACTCCCAATTCTCATATTGCTCATCAATTTTAAAAGGTAGGTCAAGTTGTTTCATTGTGTTATGGTATAAAAAAACCACCTATTGGTGGTTAGTTAATGTTTGTAACAAGCTATTCTATAAACCATTTCAATCATTGAATCTGGTACTATAGAATTAAATTCAGTATAATCTTTATAGTTATCATGGCTAACAATTTTACCATTTCCATCATATTTGTAATTTTCAAGTATAGCATATTCTTTACTACTACATGTAATTTGAATTAATGTTAATTCCTTGCCCTTCTTTTTATAATCAATCCACTTACCCTTTTTGTTTTTAATTCTTTTGTAGGTATGTGTTACCTCAAGCCATATCTTATTTTCTAATAAATCATCAGTGTAAAATTTCATCGAATACACATACTCACCATAAGTACCAACAACAACAAATGTTCTATAAGCAAGATTGTTTTTTTTATTTAGGACATAATCATTATACCCATAAATTGATATTGAATCAAGTGAAGATTGTGAATATGCAAATCCTGAAATAAATATGAAAAGTATTATTAAAATATGTTTTTTCATGTTTTAAATTTATTGGTTAGTAATATTAATTAAGTCCTATAGTAATCTCTTCATCAAGGTTTTTGGATATGTACTGTACAATTTCATCCTGTATCCTTGGTAAATGTTCAACATCAAATACTTCTGTATTTGTTTCAATATGGTATAGCAAACTGTTATCAAGTTCAAGTTTGAATAACACTTTATAATCTTGAGAGGAAATGATATTTTTCTTATGTGTAATGATGTTATAAGTTTTGTATACTCTAAACTTTTCCTGAATTACAAACACCTGTAGTGACAGGATATAATTGTTTGTTGAGAAGTCATCTAAGATAGACTGTATCAGTTCTAAAGCATGTAGCTTATGATAAAACGTGTTTAGCAGATAACCTGTTTGGTTTTCTTCAAATATCACAGAATAATACATATTAACAGCTTATACTTCTTTCACAAAGTTCTTTACCATCAATTAGTATGTAAAAGGTGTTATTATTAACTGCAACCCTTGCCAAACCATCCTCAAAATCTTCTGCATATGTGTAAATGGGTTCTATAAGTATTCTTCCTGATTTATCCTTGTAGCCAAAAGTCTCTATAACTCCCTCATCACCAAAACTGGTCTTCACTAAATGTCTTTTTATGAATTTAATAGGGTAGTGACTTTCATTTCTTGTTGGATTAACTACATTGTCAATCTTTCTGCCTTTAATATCTATATGATATTTCTCATTCTCTTTCATTACAAAAGCTATCTTATTATTGAAGGACTCAGCATATTCAAATTGAAAATCAATGATAGTTTTTCCTGTTGTATCAATGTAACCATATTTTATGATACTATCATAGTTTTCATCTAACCCCACATACTTGCCTACAACTGCAAGCCCTTCTGAAAAATCTTCAGCAGGTGTAAATTGTGGTTGAATAGCTATTTCATTTTTCAAATTTAAATAGCCATATTTTACATCATCATTGACTGCAACATCTTTGTATAAATCCTCCTTATTTGCAAATAGTATTAGTCCATTCTTTACATTTGAAAGATTTTCATAAATAGGTGGTATTATTACTCTCCCCCTTATATCAACTATTCCATATTTACTATTCAGACATATCAAAAAATGTCCTTCAGAAAAACTTACTATACATGTATAAATTAGAGGTATGAATAACTCCCCATTTAAATTTACAACACCATACTGGTTGTTATGCTTAACTATTGACACTCTGTCCTTAAATGGATAAATAAAATCAAATTCAAGTGAACCAAATACCCTATGCAAAGTTTTTGAGTCCACATATATGAAAACACCTGTTTGTAACCTGAAAGGAACTATCATAAACTTATAATTGATAAGTCACAAATATAGCATTGTATCATAAATGATAGCAACATTTTTATCAAATATGACAACTTTTGGCTATTAACAGTTAAAAGGGCTTGGACAAGCAAGAATTTCAAATAGCATTAGGTAAAAGGATAAGGCAATTGAGAGAATCAAAAGGCATCTCCCAAGTGGCACTATCACATCTAATTGAAATTGAAAGGTCCAACATGAGCAGAATTGAATCAGGCAATACTAACCCCACCAGTTTCTTGCTATATACTATAGCACAAAAATTAGGAGTTGAGCCATCAGAGTTACTTAACTTTAAAACCCTAAAGAAAGAATAAAGTTTTGGCTATTAATATCTATCTCTATGTTTCAGGAGAGGTATAGAATGAATGAATTTTCCTTATCAAGGTATGTGTGCACATCTGCAAATAGTTTTAAAATACCTGGAAATGAAATAATATAAAAGTTGTACTTTTTCCTTTTCTGTATATAGAGTTTGGGAAAAAATGTAACTTTTTATATTAATCCCTCTTGAGTAAAGCTCAAACAATCCTGTTTTGATATAATTAAGTGGTCAATCAATGTAATTTCAAGCAGCTCACAGGCTTGTTTCAGTCTTTTGGTAATCTTCCTATCAGCTTCACTGGGTTGTATATTACCACTTGGATGATTATGAACTAATATGACACCTGATGCATTACACTTTAATGCTACTGCAAGGACTATCCTTAAATCAACAATAGTTCCTGATATACCACCTTTGGAAAGATTATGGATACCCAAAACCCCATTCCCTCTATTAAGCAAGATGATTTTACTTTCCTCCTGGTACTCTATGATGTTCATATCCCAATGGGATAGAATAAATTTATAAGTGTCCTTAAAGTTAGTGAGCCTGACTTTATCAGGCTGATTAGTGGTATATGAAACCTTGATTTCTGCTACTTTCATAAAATTAGTTATAAAAAAGAAAAAATACCTGTACCAAGAAGATACAGGTATTCATTGTGATTAAGCATGAGCCATTTCATGCTGCTTTTCATTCATGGAGAAAGCATCTGCTGAGGGCCTGAAGTTTTGGTAGGTAGGCTTGACAGTTTCTTCAGGTATATAGCAATACCTGTGGGAAAGAGTAATGATTTCCCCTGTACTTTGTACAGTGTATTCATAGGGCTCACACTCCTCTTTTTCTATACTGCCTGGCATCTGTGTACCCACTAATGCCTGACAAGTCATAGCATCAAAGGTTGAGGGCAGATAAGCCTTCTTAGCTGTTGCATAGAACTGCCCTGTGGACTGGCTTCTTACCATTTCAAGCCCACCCTGAATTTCTAATACAAAGAATGATGTGCCATCCTCTTTGTTTCTTTCTTTAAAATTGATAACTGTTACCATAGTTTTGAGTTTTTGAATTGAAGAACAGCTATTACAGTATTATAGATTTACAGGTGTCAGCTATCACCTTGAACTTGTAAATACAGTACTGCAATTAGCACAATGACTACCATTGCCAAGATGAGTGAGGGTTTTTAGGGGAGCTGGGGTATGTAAAAGAATTTATAGCCAGTAGTAACTGTTGTGTAGAAGCAGGAGTACCTTGAAGTTGATTGAATTCATTTTTTTATAAAGATTACAGCTACAACTGTAAGGGATGTTATCATCAAGGTTTCAGGAATCAGGACTTGAAAATCTGTGAGTACATTTTTTTACTTTATAATAGTGCTGCTGAAAAAACTACATCTTCTATAAAAAGGGGTGGGGCTGCTCCTGCCAAGATTAGCCTATGGCCTCTTATGTGGGGTGGATTACTCTCTTGAAAATTTTTAAAAAAAAATTATATTTAGCCTTTAAAGCATAGTTATGAAGTTTATCCAACCACTTGAAATTTCTTCTAAAATAATGACATTAATAGAAGATGCAAATAAAGAACTCATTTTAGTATCACCTTATGTTGAAATATCAAAGTGGGATAAAATGAAGAAATGTCTCCAAAGAGCTATTGATAGAAAGGTGTCTATAACATTTGCTGCAAGGAAAAATGCAAAACAAGACTTATCATTCTTAGAGCAACTTGGAATAAAAATAATTTTAGTTAATGACTTACATGCTAAACTATATATAAATGAGAATTATGGCATTATAACATCACAAAATATAGTTTATTATTCAGACATTAATTCAATTGATATAGCATACAAGACTGAAGATATAAATGAGAGGCAGGAGTTAATGGATTTTGTAACTAAATATATAATAGTTAAAGAACCCAGTAAAAAAACTATCTCTTTTGAAAAAGTCAATAGTTATAACTATGATAAAAAAGTTCAATTGAATGATAATCAATTGCAAAGCCTGTGGGTAAAGATGATGAATGACTATCCCACTGCTTACTTTAAAAAAACATCATCATATATATTTTGTGGTGATATTTTCAAATTTGCTGATGTAATGATTGATACAGTTTTTACTATAAAGATAAATAAGAAAAGGCCAGATGTGGAGCCACTTATCCATAAACTTCAAGAGGTAGATTTTCAGTTCTTCCATCAATTTAAAGTAGAGCTATTAGTGTCACATAAATCATATTACTATATAGAGTTTACACCTTTGAATAAAATTGATTTCAATAGATTACAACAAGATTATGTTGGATTAATCAACACAATTATTAAACATCCAGAAGTTAAGAATCTTACTGTTTAAAATGAACAATCATTTTACTGTAAAAGAGTAGTAAAACATTTTTTGCTTTTTTGGACTAAAAAAACTTCTATAATGCTTGTAAATAGTGCCTTATCTTAAAAGTAGGATTTGTCTCCAGCTTCTTTCCTTGTTAAGTAAACTGCCATTAAATATGAAATGTCATTTACAAACTCTTCAAGCATTTCTTCTGTAAAAGTTTGACCTATCCTCTTGCCAAAAACCTTTTCAATAGACTCATTAACTATATTGCTTACAACTATATCAGAGTGCATCTTATGTGCCACATTGAAAGTATGCTGTAAGTTTTGTTGGATACTGCTAATAAAGTATTGATTATCATCATCATTTAGTATTTCAACTATCTCACTTCTCTTATAATTAATTTTGATAGGTTGTTCAATTACTTCTTTGGAGAAAAGATTATAGAAGTATTGATATTCAAAACTTTCTCCAATAAAATTATCATCCAAATACACTATAAATTTTAAGGTTCCAAATAGCTCAATATAGCAATAAACTATCCCTTCAGATGAATCACCTATTATTTTTATAAAGTGATAAAGATTTTGGTCTGTTACTTGTAAATGTTGGTCTGCTAATTTAAAATGATACCATATTTTTTTTGATTGACTTTCCCCTTTTATATATTTTAAAGCATCAGTAATATTATTTCTACTACCACCTTTATACATATAAAAGTTGACTGCAATTTTACTAACAGCCCTTAAGACTTTATCCCCACCCACATGCAAGTCTAAGGTAATAGGTTCATTTAAATAGAACCTTTGTTTGTTTGCCCTTGCAATTATATCTTGAATATTTAATGTAGGATATTTTTTTAAAAGACCTTTAAAGTAAACTTTCAAATCTTCCTCATCATTCCCAGAGAAACTGACACTATTCTTATCAACTGATATTTTTGGTTTAGACTTAATTTCAGCACCATTTAAAATATACTCTTCTCCCTTTTTTGTCCTTCCAGAAATTGGCTGAAATGTTCCTCTTTCTCTTTCAACCATAAAAAAGTTCATAAAAAAATTAAGTTGCTTTCCAAGTTCAAAATCAATCTCCTTTCCTAACTGTTTGTTGCAAGGCTCACATAATAAATGGCTTGACTTTAATTTTCCCCCTAATGAGTTTGGAATAATATGTTCTATACTAAAGTTGTCAGTATTTAGAGGTGTTTCACAACAATAACAGAGTTTCATGTGTTTTTCAGTAAAGATATAAAAAAACCTACCCCATTTTTAATGAGGTAGGTTCACATCAACTCAAAAACCAATGGTAATCTTCATTACCCATTAGTGCTGCTTGAATACCCTTAGTAAAATCAAAGGCATTTACATTCCTGTCAAGGAAAGTATCAATATAACTGCTTTTATTAGCCTGTGTGAATAGATTGTACACATTCCACAGGTTTATATCTCCTTGCTCATTTCTGCTGAAGCTGGCATCCTCATAGTAATCCTTTGCTATGGTGTTTACATGGCCATCAGTAAAGTTCAGGTTAGGAATCAAGGTTTTTTCAGCTTTAGGCAGGTACTGGTATAGTTTTGCCCTACCTATCATCTGGGCAAACTGGTGTTCAGTTAAGGAGTGTTGTGATAGTTGCTTCATCTCCTGCAAGTGCTTTTCAGCATTGTAACCTTGAATAACAGCTAATATCTTACTTTGAAGTTCCAGGTATGATGAAACCCTCATGTCCTCTACAAAGCCATCACTCCATACACACAAATTACAGCAGACCTTATTCTGAAAGCCAATAAAGAACTTAAACCTTTCCATTGATTTCTTGTTATAGAGGTTTTCAAGGTTATAGCTTCTAACACCACCAACAGTGAGGGCTATTTCATTTCCATTGATAGAATCAACTATACCTGGAACTCTAATGATAAATGCCATCCTTTCAAAGTACTGGGTTCTCTCATGGTCTAATAGGTCTTTAGCATTCTTATGTATGGCTTCAGGTATTCTACCCTTTATCTGGTGGCTCACCCTGATTTCAGGCTGCTCAATGCTTTGCTGTGGAAATGCCCTTAAAATACATTCATGGACTATCTCAATAAATTCTTGGTGGGCTATAGTCCTCTCATTGTCTTTGCTGAAGACAGGTATTACACAGTCATTTTTAAGGCTGAGCAGGCTGATTTCTGAAGTGTTGGCTTCTATGAAAGGTTTGCTTGGGAATTTGGTTATAACAGATAAATCTTCTTGGGGTTTGTATAAACCTGGATTTGAAGATAAGCTGTTGTTAAGTTCTACAACTGGGGTCTGCCTTACAGGTTGTAATGTATAGGATTCCAGGTTTATGTTTTGGTTAGTGGTGAGTTGTGCTTCCATTTGTACTGAATGCTTTTGAGTTCAACAATAATTCTTTTGTGGTAATAGCATCTTTCTGTAGCTTGAAGTCATGCTCCAATAGCTCTTTCCAGTTGCTGTATTGGTTATAAAGTACCTTTAGCTCATCTAATGTAGAGGAGGCTTTTATCTTCTCTCTTGCTTCCTGTAAATTAGTGCCACTGTTGCACCATTCCAGTATTTTCTTACCAGTAAAGGAATTGATAACAAATTCAGGTTTACCCATGAATAAGCCTGTTCTGTCCTTGCTTGATACAGCAAAATGCTTTATATCAATATCAAAGACAATAGTAAACTCGTAGTCCAAGCCATCTTTTTGCACTGCTTTCAAGCCTATTTTTTCAGGGATGTATTTTCCATCTTTTTGGTTAAGTACATAATCCTGTTTTGTTCTCATGGTAGCAATTACATGGGCATCACACTGAAGTATTCTATCAGTGAATGATTTCTGTAAAGGTGTAATCTTAGCCCAGTTGGTAAATGAGTTGCCAGCAAGTGAAGCATGATAATCAAGTAGGAAATCCCAGCAGTGGGAAATGCTGTCAATAACTATCACTTCCATTTTTGCCCTCTCACATACATCAATGGCTTTAATATAGTTTTCAGGTGTATAGGGTGGTGCTAATGTCAATACATTGTATTGTCCCAGGTGTGCATACAGGTCAGCACTTCCATTTTCAGTATCAATAATGGCTATTTTAGTAAAATCTCCATTTGTCAGTCCTTGTGCAAGTAGTAAGCTGCTGTAGGTCTTACCAGATGAACTACACCCTTGCAGAGCCATCTTTATCTTGGCTCTCTTTCTTTCAGATTGTCTTAGTTGCATAATGTAATTTTGTAGTTAATAGATTGATTATTTTCAAGGTTTTTACAAATAAAGGAGCCAACCCTTTACAGAGATTGGCTCACTTTTAATTTTCCATTGGAGGAAATACCTCAATAAAAGAGAATATTAAACAGTTTTATAGCTATTATACAGTATTTAAAGTGGGAGGATTTCTGCTAATGGAAAAGGCTACCAAAAGTGATAGCCTTTAAATACTTATTTTTTAAGTGCAGGGAACAAGTACTTTTTAATTTCTGTTGTCAAATTAACTCTCTCTGTTTCTTTATATATTTCTGGCATTAGTTCAATTATTCTATCTGGATTCAGTTCATAGTAGTTAATTTGCATAGGTCTATTATTAATAAAACTTTTTTTAAGCTCTTTCTTTAGGATACCTAACCCAATTAGCTTATCAAGTATTTTAGTTGACCTATCCTTTTTAATTCCCAATTCATCAAAAATCACTTCTTTTGACCAATAGAATGGCTTAAAACCAAATCTTTGATATTTAATGAGCAGTGCTTCAAACATTACCCTTTCATCACAAAGAAAGAAATTGCTCATATATCTTTGGAAGCTCAAGAGCCTTAATCCAAATAATGTTTCATAGTCAATAGGTATAAATTCTAAAGAACTATAGTCTTCAACTTTTTCAATATCAATAATGCATCTGCTTTGAGGGGTAGGTATAACAGATATTGAATTTGCTACTCCCTTGCTTCTGTTTTTATCTATGCTTAGAAGAATATATTTTATATCATCCCCATTCTTAAAGTTCTCATCAAAAGTCTTTTGATTATCATAAAGTTCAATCTCTTGATAGCCTTCAGGTAACTCAATATCATACCTGTTAATCTCTTCTTCCTCTTCTTCATAATCTTCCTCTTCAGGAGCAACAAAAAGTATACTATTTAAAACTTCAGGAATTGGTTTACTATTATCTAATGTACTTCTTGAGACTTGAAAAACGTGACTTAAAAACTCTTGATTTGGTTCACCAACATTATTGTAGTTTTCTTTTGTTGGATTTTGGAAGCCTTTAATAGCTTCTACATCATTAATTAGGAATATGTTTCCCATAACTTATAAAGTTTAAGATTAAAATGAAAGTGTTAACTTTCAAAATGAATACTAAAAAACTCTTTTATAGAAAACTCAGAAATTCAGTTTTTGTATATAATAGGAAAGAGGTTTTCCTTTAACTGAACTCCTACAAAGGTAAGCAATTGATTGTAAATAACTATGTTTAGTTCAGCTTTTTTTGCAGTTTTTTCATCTGCTCGCTAACTTTTTCAGGCACAATTTTTCCATAATGTTCCTGTGTTATGCTCATTTTAGAGTGCCCAAGCAATTCAGATACAATCTCCATTGGCACATCATTAAATAACAGTACTGTAGTAGCAAAGGTTTTCCTCGCTGTGTGGTGGGTCAGCTTCTTGTCAATACCAACAATTTCAGCTATCTCTTTTAAATATGAGTTGAACTTTTGATTGCTGATTTTAGGCAGTAAATATTCATTATCAAGGTATTTTTCAATTATTGAAACTGCCTTTGGAAGTAGGGGTACTGATACAGGTTTTTGTGTTTTCTCTCGTATCATTTTAATCCACTGTGCTCCATCAAAACCTAATTGTAGGTGTTTGGCATTAAGCCTACTCATTTCATTAAAGGCAAGCCCTGTATAACAGCAGAAAATAAACATATCTCTTACTTGTTCAAGCCTGGACTGTGAAAAAGTACATGTTTCTAATTTGTGAAGTTCTTCAGGTGTTAGATAGATTACATTGGTAATAACCTTTTTTGGTTTATGTTCTACAAATGGATGAAACTCTATGAGTTTATCTATTAAAGCTGCTTTTACTACTTTTTTCAACCTCTGTAGAGCCTTATTGACAGTAATTTGTTTTTGGTGTTTTTCTGTCTTTAAATAATATTCAAACTCTAAAATGAAAGAATAATCCAAGTCTTTTAATAGTATATCAGCTTTGTTATACTTAAATTTAATAAAGCCTTTAACATCATTAAGGATATAATGAAACTTATTCCAGGTACTCTGCTTTATTTCTATACCTATAAGTTTATTATTCTTTTCAAGGTATTCTTTATAATAGGCTATGATACCTAAAGTCCTAACAGCAGGTTTACCCAAGTAGTGATTATAAATATCTTCAACTGTAAAGGATGTATCTTGTGCTAATAGCATTAAAAAAGCCTGATTAGTTTTTGACTTAATCAGGCTTATTGTAGTGTTGTAGTTTTTATAATCTTCTTCAGGTGGCTTTATCTTCTGGTTTTTGGTATCCCAATTCTTAGGGTTGATAAATATTCCTGTAGCAAATTGTTTTCTTTTCTTCAGGTATGTTATTCTGCAAAACAAAGGAACTTTGCTATCCATTCTCTCCCTGTTTTGGGCAATTACAAATAGTATTGATATATTATGTATACTCATGATGTTAATCTTTATAGTGTTTCTTCAGGTTCAGCATTTTCATCTAAACTGCCCTCAAATTGTTCATCAAAACTTACTTCAGCACTGCCTATCTTGCCAGCTTTCATTTCTTTGATGTAGTTTGAAATAGATGACTTCCCTATTGAGTAGCCTTGGTCTTTCAGTTCTGCTTCCATCTTCCTGAGAGAATATTTTTTCTTATTCATCTCTTCAATCAGAGGTTTTATTTCCTGTTTCTTTGGATTGAATTTTGTTAAGTTTAAGATTGCATCTGAAGCAACCATTTCCCCTGTGTCATAGAAGAGCAACTCCTCTTCATTAAAAGTAAGCACTTTGGAGTATTTCTTTATTTTTGATGATATATAGTTACCTTTTGTGATTGTCAAGGTTCTCTTGCTATCATCATTGGGGTAGTGTTTTAACTCCAAAAGAACCCTCATTTTTGCTTCAAATGCTTGTGAACCCAATACATTATCTTTATTAGCAGAGAACTTGTCTGTCCTTTTCCCTGTATGGTGTAGGAATAGCACTAAGCAATTATGTTTCTTTGCAAGTTTGCTGAACTGGTTTAAAAACTCCCTGACCTTAGTACTTGAATTAATATCTCCATTAAATACATCTGTAAAAGCATCTACCACTATCAAATCTGCCCCTATTTTTGATAAATCCCTTTCTAACAGTTTAAAGAGATTCCTATCACTGTCACCAGTAACATCAACATCAAAGATAAATTTAAGGTGATGTAGAACTGATTTATCAATGTTGCCTATTAGCTTACTTATAGGCTTCTTTATAGAAACACTTGTTGAGGCAGGGTCATCTTCAGTACTTACAAATATTACATTCCCGGTTGTTGAATTTATGCTGTAACCAACAAAGTTATCCAACCCCAGGGCTATAGAGATACCCAGTTGTCTTAAAAATGTGCTCTTGCCTGTATCAGATGAACCAACTAAGGATACTAAGCCCACCTTTGGAAAGATAGGGTCAATTAACTTTGGTAATTCTTCATAGTCAAACTCATATAATTTCAATGCTGAAAAATCATCTTTTATGAAATTTGATTCTTTCTCCTTATTGTTCTTTTCAACTTTAGGTTCATAATCTGTCCTTGAAAAGTCTATATCTTCCCAAGCAGCATCACTTATTTTGTCTGACATATACTATAACTTTAAAACTTTATATATGAACATTTGTACATGACTGTCCAATGTCCATTACATTAATAGGGTGGACAAATATATAAAAGGTGCAGAAATAGGGGCATATAAGAGACAGTAAAGGTGTTTTTCAAGGTTTATTGATGTGTAATGTTCTGATAATAAAATAATTGAATTGTGTAGCTGTTAATCAGAGGGTCCTTGGTTCGAGCCCAAGAGGGGGAGCTTTTCTTGACAAGCCGCTAATTTTAGCGGCTTTTCTTTTTTCTAAACCCTGCAACTGCCCGGTATTATTGAAAAGTAGCTCCACAAAGCTATTAAGTCTAGTGGTTCGATATTTTTCATTTGAAAAAACTAGATTTTCAGGAAATATCGAACCAACAATCTGTTTTTTAATTTTTGTAGGGGATGATACATAGAATATTTTAAGACCACTAAGAAACGAAATGCCATATCCGAGATAAATATCCAACTTTTGTTTTTCTATATTGATTTGGTCTAGAGTTGTCTGTGTTTGAAATAACTCAGATTCAAATTTATTTTTTGTACGTTGGTATGTAGATTGGTCTAATTTGTTATCTATATACTTTTCTGTTAAAGATTCGAGGCGTTGGGTTAGAAGTGTAATTTGCTCCTCCAGTTTCTTTTTTTCAATTAGCCGACCTTTCTCCTCGTCCGAGAATACATCTTTCATAATTGCTAAGTATAATTCTGCAATTTCCGGTTTGAGTTGAAACTGCTCCAGGTATTGAATAAACTTTTCGTTAGCTACTGGCGCGCTAAAACGTGTTTTACAGCCATTATTACTATGATAATAGGCATACCTATTTCCATTCCTACTTTTCGAGAAACTGGCCGTCAATTTCTTTTCACAACAATCACAAACTAAATACCCTCTTAATGGGAACTCGTCATCTCTTATTTTTAGTTGACTTTTAGGTTCATTATTGTTTAGATACATCTGAACCTTTTTAAATAAACTTTCGTCAACAATTGGTTCATGTAGGCCTGAAACGATTTGCTCCTGCTCTTTTTGCCATTTGCGAACAACAATTTTGCCTGAATAGACAGGATTTCTAAGTAAATTTATAAATCCTTGTTTTGAAACTTTTAGACCTTTTCTTAAGAATATCTTACGTAATTCCTCTGCCGAATAAATACCTAGACTAAATTCATGAAAAGCTTCTTTAATTAAGGATCCTACATTTTTATCAATACTTAAAGTCGCGTGCCCATTTTCATCTCTTGTATTTATATAGCCTTTTGGAGCCAGTCCCATAAAATAGCCCAGTTTCATCCCCTTTCGCATCCCTTCTCTAGTTCTAAGACTGTTTTTGTCATTTTCAACCTCTGGAACAGTCAAATAAATGGAAAGCATAATTTTATTCTCAGGTACACTCAAATTGATAGATTGATCTACAGCATCGACCTCTACTCCAAGCATTTTAAACTCATCTAACTTTATTAATGCATGTAAAGCGTTTCTGCTAAAGCGATCCCATCTTGTGATCAATAATATATCGATATTTTTCCGGTTTTGCTTGACATAATTAAATAGTTTAACAAATTCGGGTCTATCGAAGTCTTTTGCTGAAAAGTCTTCCTCAAAATGACGGGTAATGTTGATGTTTTTATTTTTACAATAATTTTCTAACCTGTTCTTTTGATGCTGCAAGCTATATCCATGCTTAGCTTGTTCATCTGTTGAAACCCTTGTGTAAATAATTGCATTCATTTTAGAGATTTTTATATTTTTCTAAATCAATTTTAGCGTTTGCATATAAAATATCTAGTATATACTTGACTTCCTCATCTGTAAACTTTTTTTTAGAATGCTGCTCCAGTATTTTTTTACATTCCTTCTCGCTAAGCATTTTCAATTATTATTTTTTGATTATCAGCATATATCTCAACTTGATAAAATTCTTTTCGCCTTAAAGAATCTAATAGCTTGCTATTTAAATCTATCTTGCTGGAATTTTCTATGAAACGTAAATCATTGTCACCTAGATTAACTATAATTGTCTCGAATAATCCAGACTTTATATAGAATAATATTTTCATACAGTCAACATCATCCATGAAATCACTAACATCGAATCCTGGTGTTAGAGGCATACCTGTAAATACCTTTTTGATCATAGATTTGAAATCGATTAACAAGTGAGTTGTGAGTGTCCTTGAGCCTAAGAAATTTTCATAGCTCTTTTTCGATAACAGTGTGAAACTTGAATCAGGGAAGATTAAAAGAAATTGTTCGCCTCCTAAAATTGTCCAAATAAGGCTATGCCTAAATAGGTAAAATCCTGTGACAGGCTGTATAAATAGTTTGTTCTGTAGTTGTTTAATTTTGCTTAATGAAAGCCCAAACGCTCTAAATTCTTCCACTAATAGCATCCAAATAGCCTCCTCTCTTGCAAAACGATTGATTTTACCCTTATCTGAATCTTCAACTTGGATGAGGTCTTTGTTTATCCAGTTATTTATTACCCGCGCAGATTGGCCGGTCAAATTTTTAGTTTTAACGTCCTTGAAGCTATAATTTATATCCTTATCTAGGATTAAATTTATAACCGATGGAGGTAATTCTTCGTAAATTTCTAGCCTAGCCTGTTCTTCTATTCTCGCATTAAGCGCCTTTATTTTCTTGATGTCCATATTTTTATTTTTTTTCAAAGATAAAAATATTTTACACAAATGTAAAATTTATAAAATAATTTTACACCACCTCTTTAGAAAAGTATTTCAGTGAAGCGATTATAGCAGTCGATATAATATAATAGACATTTATTTCTTAATTAATGTGACACCCAAGCTTACCGAACCTACCGCTATAGTCCGCAATTTTAAGATGTCACAAGTGTCACAATAAGCGAATCTGCATTTGAGATAGGGAGAGTGTCACATCTTGTCTGGGCTCATGAGTGTGATACACATTACTTTGCAAGTTCATGGCTCTTTAGGACACCTTGCCAAACCTTAACGGTCTCCCTACAGACAATGCACCCGGCACACAAATGAAATACGATATAGTGGCCAGCAAATTTATAGCTGGCATACACAACCACCAGCGGCGCAACGCACCTGTTGGCTTTGGTGCTTTGGGGTTAGTGGGTACGGTTTTACAGGGCGTGGTGGCTTTGGCTATTATTGCTTTTTTTGGGGTACGGTGGGTTGTCAGGGGCTTAAAGGAATAAAGCGACCCGAAGGCCGCCTTATTGTTTCAATTTCGGACTTTAACTTTTTTATCAGTATCGTCCCAATAGAGTTTGTCTTTATTTTTATTAAACCACCTCTTCCAATCTTTTAAGTTCTTCTCTGTGGGTGTATAAAAAACCGTTAATTGATTATCTACCTCTCCCTTGATTCCCGTTAAACCTTCTAAGAAATTGTACGAACGTCTTAATGATGAATCATCATCAATATATTGCACTTTAATAAAATTCTCAATAACTCCGAGATGATATAAATATACTCTTTCGGCTATGTCGCCATCAGCATAGGATGACTTGCAAGAAAATAATGCAATTGTCAGTAAAAAATAAAATAATTTCCTTTTCATATTAAGGTCTTTTAACTACGTTTCCTTCACGGACTTCATAAGTTGAATATACAGTTTTTCCATTATTTGTTAAAGGGGTTGTTATTGTACCCGATTTAACTGTACCTTCTCTGGGAACTGCTCCTGGTTGCCGATATGATTTTTTTTCTGCTCTATAGTTAGTTGTAGTACTTTCACCTTGAACCCAACCGCCGTTTGTTTTAGATGCTGTTACATTTGCGTTTTGATGTGCTCCTGTCCCTTCTTCATTAACATATTCATGATTTCCATTCAATTGTTTATCTGTAGTTTCTGCAATTTCATGTGCAAATGTGGTGGTTGAGCCATAAATTTTATCCGAACCAAAATTCATTATATCATCTATATCAATTCGTCCTGGGTTATTACTTAGCTCTTGCATAGAGCCTCCCATAATAAAGTTGTCACTTTCATACAAATCAACATTTACATTAGTTTCCCCTGTCATTGCGGCGTTCACTATATCATAAAATCCTTTTTGTTCAGTAGATAGACCTGCTATCTGCTCTTTAGTCATATTCAATGTAAGTTTACCACTTTCTTTATCGATGCTTGCATATTTACCACCTAGACCTTGATTAATGACACTTTCAGTTTTACCAAACGCACGTTGATTGTTAGCGCCATGTTGTGAACCTCCGACAGATTTAAAAATTAAATCGTCTGCCTGCATTCCATCTGGGTCAATAAACCTTAACGGATTATTATAACAGTAAGTATATGGCGACCACCTTCTACTACTCTCCGCAAGCGGGTCAATATTCATCCATCTACCTAAAGCGGGGTCATAATTCCTTGCGCCGTAGTCGTACATGTTAAGCCCCAGCTCGTCTTGCAGCTCTTTGCCGTTGTACTTATACTTATAAGCCTTTGTGAACCTGCTTTTAACCCGTAAGAACGTACACCAAATATAAATAACTATTGTCTTTTATTGTAATATTCTTTAAGGCAATCAAAAAATTTACTTAACGGCAAAACACCAAGTACATTTTTGAAATTTCTTGATGCAACTGTTCCCCTTTTGGGGTAAGCCATTAATAATGCAAATATTATTGTTAAGAAAAGTAAGATGCTTTGTAAGTCGCTCATAATTTCTATGTTTAAATTATGAGGCTAAAGTATTTTAGTGTGTTTAGATACTTTGTAACATGAGATTAAGAATAAGCTTGTCTGTCTTGACCATTTGTATTGCTGGTCGTATTTCGTTGATGTGATTATTAAAATATCTGGTTGAATTGCGGTGTTAAAGTCCTTCGGATTAATTTGCTGAATACTTTGATATACAACACCGTATCAGCATCCAAATTAGTATTAGCCACATCCAGCTGTATGATTTTATCACTGGTCTGCCCTTGGTGGATAAAAGGACAAAATCGACTAAAACTTTTTTGTCCTTTTTATTTATATATTAGCTTAAACAATAATTTTCAACAACATGGATACATTTGTCGGCTTGACTGGCCCAGGTAATGATTATAAACACCAAATAATCATAACGTATATAATTCATTCGTTAATGGATAAATTTAAAAATGTTAAGAAGTACAAAGATTACCTTCCTTTTCCCGAGTTTTCACTCAAACCTGACAGTAGTTCAATTCCTGATGTTACAGTTTGGAAAGTAGTTAATGGTAAACCAACAATACCAGTGGTATTAATTGAGATTTGTAAAACCAATATGGTAAAAAAAGATGGCGAAAAACTCAAGGGATTGATGGAGAATATACCCAATTTAAAAGAGTGTTTTGTTATTGATAAAGATACTTTAAAAGTATTCAAAATGGATAGAACTCATACAAACAAACCATCCACATTGAAAGTGTCTTCAAAAATTGATTTTTTTAAAATTGATTTATCAAGGACTTTGGAAGACTTTAAAATTTGAAAACCTGTCAAATCATTGACAGGCATTTTTTTGAATCATGTGTTACTAAAAACATAATTCAAATTTTTCAGGGTTATACTTCTTGAATATTGATTTCGCTATACTCATATTTTTTTCGGTATCTCCAAAATCGATGCCTTGTGAAAGGGCGAGTTTGGTACCATAATAATAGTCGTAGAGTGCAATACAAATTGGGTCTAACATTACAATTTGTTTTTGCTTAACCCCATTTTTTACAATTGGTGCGGGTTCATTACACGGAAGAAATTCAAGTTGGGACATAAAAAGGACTTCCTCAGTAGTTATCCCAAAATCTTTGTGTAGTGCATGGGTGTCAAATGCTTTCATGCCGAACGGTAATAATTCTAAATACTTGGTAATTTTAATCATATATAAAAATTTATAGTTACTTGTTTTTCATTGAAGGGGAAAGAAACTATTGATAAGCTCCCGTTGCTTCAAATCATCCATTTTGCGGTACTTTTCTGTAGTGCTTGGCCACTTATGGCCCGCAAGCTCCTGAACGTCCTCCAGGGGCTTCTTTTGCACATTCATCCAATTGGATATTACGCTCATCCGTATGCTCCTCGGGTTTAGCTTTCGGTCGGGGAATAGCGGTGCCATGACCTCTATAACAGCGAAAATTCCTTCGACGGTAATAGCATCCCCCAGCTTGTTAAGAATCAGCTTACTTGTTTTATGTGCCTTACGCTTCATCATTTCGCCCCTCGTCTGGTTAATGTACCTGCTAAACAGCAGGATTTGGGTTGGTTCCATTTTGAGGGTACGCCTGTTGAGCTTGTTAGAACCTTTTATATGAATTTTGCCATCATCCAAATCAATATTATCGGTGTCCAGTCGGATGAGTTCGTCGCTGGTCAGCCCTTGGTAGATAAGCAATGAAATCAATACCTTATTCCTGTTTTCAAGATGTTTGTATCGGTTTTCTCGCTGCATAAGCATTTCCAGTTCCTGAACGGTAAACAAATCCTGTAACTGGATGCTTTGGTCATGACCCTTCTTTACCGTCAAGGTCTTACAGGGATGGTCGTTGCGATGGCCTGTCCAGATGAGGTAATCGTAATAGTGCTTAATGGCTGCCAGTATCCTGATGCTGGTCTGTATGTTGGGGTATTTTTCCCTTGTATCGGCAAGGAACCGAACCAAATCCCTGTATTTGTATTTTTTGGCCTTTGGGTGGGTTTTAAGGAAGCTATCAATGGTGTAGCCGTAATTCTTTGCCGATTGAGGTGCCAAATGCTGGTTGAGGTATTCTTTTAGTTTTAGTGCCTTATTCATTTATATCTGTGGTTTGTCGTATTAATCATTTTCTTGTTTTTAATCGCATAGATGTAGGAGGTATTGATGAAGGAATGCCCTAAAAAGCCTTTTATAAAATCAATCCCAGCATTATTTTCCATGAGGTGGTGCGCAATACTGTGGCGGAGGCAATGCAGGGTAATTTCCTTGTCAATAATCGCTTGGTTCTTTGTGCGTTGGATTATCTTCTTTAATAGCTTGTTCATGGCCTCGCCACTCATACGCAGCCCCTTTTTATTAAGAAAGAAAGCCGTTGCGGAAGATTTTAAAATCATTGGGTAACGGTATTCCAACACATAATCCTTAACAGCCCGCAAAACAGAATCGCTCATTGGCACCTCACGCCTTTTGCTACCCTTACCGCTCCTTACTACCAGCATACCATTTGAAAGCTGTACATCATTGCCGTTGAGGTTTTCTATTTCCGAACGGCGGAGGCCACAGCCGTAGGCAACTGAGAGCAGGGCCTTTTCAAGATGGTTCTCGGTATGGGAAAAAAGTGCCTTGATTTCTTCAACACTAAGGATATTCCTTGGTTTTTGGTCGTCGCTGCTGAATTTGGGGATGACAAAAGCCCTTTCAATCTGGCCATCTTCCAAAAGATTATCCAAAAAGAATGACAGGCTGAGCAGGTGCGTTTTAATGGTGCTGCCCGACAGGGTGCCTATACGCTTTTGGTTCGGCCTTTCAATAAGGTAACGGTAATACGCCATTATTTCTTTGGTTGTAATATCCTTTGCGTTTGTAATCCCAAAATCTTCCATCCAGTTCAGCAATTCCCGTATGGGTGCTACAAAGCATTTACCTTTGAACCCTTTCGCTTTTATGAAGGTTTCGTAATCCTGTAAAAGCCTTTTGAATGCTGCTGTAAGTAGTTCTTTTTTCATATCGTTTTTAAAGTTGCCTTATACTATTTCCTTGGCACATGGGTCGCCAGCGGTGTATGCTTTGGTATCACTGGGCTGGCGTGTCCCATTTTGTGATTCAGAGTGCCTCAAGCTGCCTGTTGAGGTCTTCCTTTATTTTAGCCTTCACTTTTTCAAGGTTATCCCAATAGCTTATAACATATTTGAACCCTTTATTGGCCGAGCCTTCCACGGCCTGGATGTATTCGAGTTCCTGCAGGCTGGTAATGAGCCTTGCAGCAGTGGTCTTTGGCAGATTCATGGCCTGGCGGGCCTCACGCTGCGTAAATTTGTAGGTGGTGCCATTAACCTGCGCTTTTACAAAGTCTTTCAGGCGTTCAAAGAACTGACGGGTTGAGCCGTCCAGTTCATCTACTTTCAGGATGATGGCAGTAAAGAAAATATCGGTTGCCATTTCTACATCCTCTTTCGTGGCTACAAACCTGCCGTGACTGTCTTTTTTTCGTTGGTACTGGTGTAATAGTGTAATCTGGGCCACAAAATCCTGAAACTGGTCGTTAAGCCTCCTTAGCATCTTTGCTTCAAGCGGCAGGCTGATTTTATCGGCATAAGGATTCACTACCTTACAGCTTTTAAGTACACGCATACAGTTCCGCAATAGCTGCTTTGCATCGTTCTCGGCTTCCTCATTGGTAATGCCAGCTTTCTTTTGGTTCTGCCGCTTTATGATGCGAAGGGTCTGTTCCTCACTTTCATCAATGCCCGACAGTACTGAACGGCTCATATTGTCAAGGTAGATTTGGGTTTTGGTAGTGGCTACGAGGCTGGCAAAATGGGCATTGACGGTCTTAATCTTACCTCTTGTGTTGCCCAGCATATCCTTGACGGCGGTTGATGAGCTTAGCCTTTTATTGGACTGGATTTCCCGAAAGGCAAACTGTGCATCTTCATCAAGGCCGTCCCAATCCTGTATGATAACCAGCTTATTGGTCAGTTCGGCATCCCTGTAATGGTAGAGGCTTTTGCTGGTAATCCGTGTCATATCCAGAAGGTCTTCCTGTGGTATACATTGGGCAATGCTATTAATGAGGTGCGACTTACCACCTCCTGATGTTCCCTGGACCATACCGTGGAGCGGGTAAGGCATCTTATAGCTAGCAGCAGTTATATAGAGCAATAACCTGAGGCTTTCCTCGCCAATAATGCCCGCCTGTCCCAATAGGCTGTTGATGTTCTGTAATAGTTCCTTTTGGCTTAAAAATGCTACTGCTTTTTCGCCAGCCTTTGAGGTAAGCTCTTTTTCCGAGTATTTGTCTGTAAGTGGATTTGTTTCGTTGTCAAAGAGCTGTTCACGGTAGGCCTCCAGTAAATCGGTCAGCACCATCAAATCGGCTTCTAAGAGATTATATTCAAGGCTGTGTTTGTCCGATAGCTCCCTGCACTGGTTCTGTATACTCATAAAGTCAAAGAGGTCGATTTTTGCCCTGTGCTTCCGCTCGGTGTCTTTATCTACAATCTGGAGCGATACCCGCATATTGGATAAATCATTGGGCAGGTGGCCTATAACGTAGTAAGCTGCTGCCTTGCCCATGAATCTTATTTTATATTCGTTGATAATTTCAAGGCCGCTGCCTTTAGGCTGTGGCTTCGGGTAATCGTTAATCAATTCGGTAATGGCTTCCCTGCCGTAACTTACCCACATATCGTTAAGATTATGCCCATCGGGCAACTGTACCTCTGAAACCAGTACATTGGGTTTTATCTGTTCTATCTGTGTGATGATGCTTTGCATGTTGTCAGCGTTTAATGATAATAATTTCTTCAAGCTCGGTCAGTGAGGCAATTGCCTGTTGGTGCTGCGGCAATACTTTACCATCAAAAAGGGCAAGTACGGCTTCACGCTGGTCAAGAGCTTTGGACTGCAACAGGCTGGCAGCATCCAATATGGTAGGCACAATAAAAAGCCGTTTGGTACTGGTATGCGGATAGCTGGGGTAAAGGCCGTCACTGTTCAGGTAGTTTTTCTGTGGTGTAGCCATATCAAAGCGTAAGGCATAATAATTTACAATCTGGCCTGTATCGTTAATTAATGGGAAGATGAGGCCGTACCTGCCAAATACCGTATAGGCGGTCATACTATCATCCCTTACAGGTACCTCACTTTTAGTTAAAAGTCCCAACTGCTCATAATGGTCTTTGGTTTCCTGTAGCTCCCTGTGATGGAACTGGCCGCTATTGAATCCAATACGTAAATCGATGTAATCCAAACCGATGGACTTTAGATATTGCTGGGGTTTTATCGCCTTAGCATTGCGTATGCCTGTCTCGAAAGACTTGAAAAGCTGGTCTAAATTTTTCATATTCGATAGTTTGTGTCGGGTTTTTTGGGCATAAGTATCCCGTTTCGGGTATTGCACCGAAAAAAATCAATCCGAGAATTAGTAGATTTTATGGCTTAACTGGAAGCCCTGAAATAAATCTTACCGCGAGGATAAGAGGAAGTTTTTACATCTGCCAGCTTTTGGCGGCTTTTCTTCTCCGTTGTATTCGGGGAATAACTTAAATCGGGTATTCTTCAAGAAATTCCTTCACGAATTTTTCAAGCAGGTCCAGATTGCCCCCAAATGCATCATACAGTTCATTGTTAAGGTCATCACAAGCTGAATCAAGGCCATCTGGTAAATCGTCATAATCGGTTTCAAGGTGGAATACCACTCCATAACCACCATGGCACATAATATCGTGAAGGACTGCCCAGTCATAATATAGCCCGTTTTCGTCCATAATTTCAATTACGGTTTCAAATGGCAGCTGATAGCATCGAAGGTGTCGGGATTGTCTGTAAAATGTTTCATGAGTTTTTGTTTTAAAAAATTAATATTTAAAATCCCGTTGCAACTGTGATTTCGATGAGGCAAATTTCTGATAAACAATTGGATAAAAAAATAGCACTCCGTTTTCCTCTATTTTTCCATAAAAAACAAATAACTGTAATTCAGTAGTTTAAAATTTAAATCTATAAGATTACTTCATTTTACTCTATTTTTACGCTATGAGAGATTTTAAATCAAAACTGGTTTTTGCTGAATATGATTTCTATTCAGGTAAGCGCGAACTTGCTTTTGGTAAATTTTTCCAATTGCTTTTGGGCTTTACCCATCATGAAAACACGTGGCTTACATGGGGTGATATTTTTAAATTAGATTCTGAAGAAAATGGAGTTGTAAGGGATTATATTGAATCGGTACGAGGATACAAAATTCCAATTCCAGAATTCCTGAAATTTTATTTACAGAAAGCATTAGATAACAATCCAAATTTTTCGTGGCCAGAGGTTTTTCAGGTGCAAAATCCTGAAGAAGATTTATCAATTGACTATGGATTACGGATTTTAGATGTGAGTGGATATTCAGATGATATAATAAAAGACCTTAAAACCCATTTTAAAATCAAGCAAAATTCAGAGCTTCTTACCTTGCTTGGTTTTTCGGACAAATCTGAAATAGAATATTATTTAGGAGATATTAATTTGGATTACACTTTTAATTCTATCGCTAAATTTCCCGATAAGAATTTCAGGCAAGGCTTTCACTTTCAGAAATGGACTTTTTTTGTACGTGCTCTTTTTTCTGAAATCGACTATATGCATCAATCACATACCAGAATCAGGATAATGCTTTTATTAGGCCTGTATACAGGTACTCGGATTTCTGATTTTTTAAATCTACAGTGGAAAGATATTTTTGAAATAGATACGCAAAACAAATTCATCTATATTAAAGAGGACATTGAACTGAACAGCAAAACAGTCACTATCCCTCTAAAATTGTATGAGATTATTTGTTACACTTTTGCGATACATCTAATCATAAGGAGCAGAAACGGTGAAACTGAAATTAAAATAGACTCAAAAGGTAAATTATATGAAGATTTTGCAACTGGCCATTTTGGGTTTGATTGTGAGCAATATCCTGAAACGGTTTTATCTGGCTCTATATTTATAACTGCGGGTGGAAGTGACATACATCCAAATAATCTTTCGCGTGAAATTAGCAGTTTACTGAGCGACATGAATATAGTCCCAAAAGATTCCCTTAAAGCAAATTCTACACAGATTATGTGGGGAAGACGGATTATAGAACTTAAAGGAGACCACAAACCAACTATCAAGGCACTGATGAAGCACTTTAACCGCAAATCCAAAAGGGAATTGGCAGAGTTCTTATATCTTGTAGATGCATCTGGGGAAATTGAATTTGAAGGGCAGAAGAGAAAAAATCTGGCAGAAGAAATGACTTACGATATTATACCATCAAACCCGTTTGGAAAAGGGAGGGAAGAAAACGATGGATATTATAATTAATCCTTAATTCATCATACTTCTGTCGTAAAGCCTTTTTACACTTGTAGAGTTATGTTTCTTCCCTTGAGAAGTTCCAAAATTAAGTTGGTTAAGGGCATCGGCAATCTTGTCATAGCTTAATCCTTTAGCTCTGTATTCTATAATAAGGGCAGTAGCCTGTATGTTGGCTTTATTCTGTGCCGCTTTCTCTTTAATTATCTTTATTCCTTTTGCTTTAGCTTCCTCGGTCAGGTTCTCAGGTGTACCCAGCTTAAAACCTTGTTTCCTTTTTTCGGCCAACGCATTTTTAGTACGTTCTGAAATCATCTTACCTTCCATTTCAGCTAGCGCAGCATATAAGTGTATAGTGAAGTTGGTAGCCTGTGGAAGGTCGCAGGCCACGAACTCAACGCCAGCCTCCATTAGTGAGCTTACAAAATATACATTCCTTGCAAGGCGGTCAATCTTTGCTATGACCAAGACAGCGTTATTTTGCTTTGCAAATTCAATCGCTTTATATATTTCAGTCCTTTTCCTTTTGGATGTACCCGTTTCAATTTCGGTAAACTGGTTCAGTAAAATCCCATCATTGTTGCCGATGTAATTTTCAACCATGCTCCTTTGGGCTTCCAGACCCAAACCTGACTTACCCTGTTCTGCTGTACTAACCCTGAAATAAGCCACAAATTTCCTCATAATATCATTTTTTAAATAATCCAGCGGATTTTAAACGGATGTTTAAGGTCTGCTGGATATGCCACGAGGATACGAGGAAATAAGTTCCTGCGCCAGCTTTTTTAAAATTATTTTATTTGGGAAGCCACGCCAATAGGGCATAGTTTAAAATTGTTGCCTTTTCCCCACGGCAAAATCGGTCTTTTCCTCCAGGGCGGAATATTTATCAAATAAAGGTAAATATGAGCCAAAATGAAAAAGAAGGAATCAATGTGCTTTCCTTGTTCGATGGAATAAGCTGTGCAAAGCTCGCCCTGGAGAAAGCTGGCATCAAAATCAATAAATACTATAGTTCAGAGATTGACAAATCGGCCCTGAAAATACAGGAATATCACTATGGCAGCGACCCTAACTTTATCCAGTTGGGGGATGTAAGGAATATCAGCGGGTATGATTTGGCCGATGAGATAGATTTGGTTGTATTTGGAAGTCCCTGTACTAATCTTTCATCTATCAATCCCATTGACAGGCGCGGGCTTGAAGGCTCTGAATCAAGATTATTTTATGAAGCTTTACGTATAATCAAAGACATCTATACTTTCCAGCCAATACATAAAAAATTATACTTCCTGATGGAGAACGTAGCCAGCATGAAAGCGGCTGACAGAGACAAGATAACTGCCGAACTGGAGTATATCTTTGAGGATGAGTTGCAGCTATTGAAGATTGATTCGGCACTGGTGGCACCAGCGCACCGTAGGAGGCTCTACTGGACAAATATTCCTAACGCTACGGTTCCTGAACCTGCTGGATTAAACTATGCTGATATATTGGAGAATGGTTTTGTGGACCGTGATAAGGCACATGTATTATTGTCAGGTAACGTTACCCTCACAAATGGTATATTCAGGCACTTCAAAATGAGCATCGGCAATATCATATACAAGGATAAGGATTTTGCCGAGCTGCCAACCGAGGAGAAGTTATTGAGGTACCCGCAGATTTTAGCCAGTTCAGGATATGTGGGTAAGGCACGTGGCATAACTGATGATTCGGTTTTCCCGAATGGCTGTTACCGCAACCCTACCATAAAGGAATATTCAAGGATGATGACTATATCCGATGATTATGTAGATGGCGTTGCGGGTGTTTCAAAGACGGAAAAGCAAAAAACGCTAGGCTTGGCTTTTACAGTAGACGTGATTGCCCATCTGTTTCATGGTTTAAAGTAACGGATGCTATAACAAGAATAAAGCGGCGCAGTGCCGCTTTATTCTTGTTTATTCCCAACCTTTTTCTAAACATTTATTATTGAAATTAAGACACCCATTTTCAAACGTTAACCCGCCACCACGATTTAATCCTAAATCTGTTTCGCCTATATTAAGGGTTCGGAATTTGGTGCCGTATGTATCCCGTATAATAGGAGAAAGTTCATAAGTGTATATTTCATTTGGCTCGGTTTTCCAATCCCAATCGCCAAATCGTATCCAATATTTAAGTTGGCTATCAGTAATTTCAAACCTGTAATACCAAGTTGTTCCGAGGTCAGTGAAACTTGTTGACCATCTCCCAATAACATATTCATTAATGGCTGTTTCATTTTCTATGCTCATATTGTTGGCTGATGATGACTCCTTGTAGGAATCTTTACATTTCATAATCAGAAGTAGAACTGATACCAATAGCACAATCCCAAATCCCGTAATTATTTTATCTTTCATATTAGATATGATTAATCAACGGTTACTGTAATATCAAAAAACTCGGCAAATGGTGCATCATGATTTTGTATGGTAACACTTTCTGATTTTAATTCCTGATTGCTCTGCACTATATGGTATTTAAGTGTTAAGGGCTCGGCTATACCTATTGCATATCTTACCTTGATACGGTCGCCAACTTCAACGTAAGCCCACGGAGTTGTTTCAGAGCCGTTAGAAGCCATTTGATTAATTGATGTATTTTCTCCATTAGCAACCTTGTAAATTTTTATCTGGTTGATTGGATAGTTGCCCTGTTCAACTGTAACCGATAATTTAAGTTGTCCTGTTGGGGTGGTCGGGTCTCCACCGTTCAAAGTTGTACTGTCATCGCTTGAACATCCAGCTAATAATAGCGAGATACCTAAGAAAGCCATCCGAAAAAAAGATTTTGTCATTGGTTAATATTTTAAATTATAGCCACAAACATAATAAAAAGAATGTCTTAACATACTATAGTATGTTAAAAATATTAAACCGAAAGCCCACATTGCTCTAAACATTTAGGAGCTATGGATAAATCAGTTGAATTGCTAAAATTAGGAAACAAAATCAGGGAGTTAAGATTGTCGAAAGGGCTGTCACAGGCTAAATTAGGAGTCAAAATATTTAAAGACCAGCAATCAATTCATAAAGTAGAAACAGGAGAATTTAATCCTACTTACATCTACCTATTGGAAATATGCGAAGGGCTGGATGTAACGATTTCAGAGTTGTTAGATTTTAAAAAATAGTTTATTTTAAATATTTATTCCCTTTTCCGATTTATTAAAGCTGATAATTCCTGAAATTCCCTTTTGCTCACCCTATCCATTTGTACAGTGACAGGCAACTTCACTGGTTCGTTTTCTAATATCCTCTTTAGCTGGTCAACTGTTAGTATAATTTTCATATTTCTTTTTACTATAAATAGTTTGCCATGGGCAAATCCTTGAAAATTTGGAAAAAAATTTCTGGAATTTTCCGAGGCCATCTGATTGGCCATATAATGACCTTTGAAAATGTCCATCGTAAGAGCGGATACGCCAACGGTAACTTCAATTTTTTCTCAAAAACTAACCCAGGCAGGGAAGGACCCGTATACCAATCTGTATAATCGTCTCAAATCGGTTTAAAATCGCAGATTTCCGTATTGGGTTTCCTCCGATAAGGTGCTAAGGTAGGTGCGGAATTGCAGCATTAAAGCATTAATTTCAGGTATATCCTTTACATATTTTGGTATTTTATGTAAGATGGTTACAAGGGGCTTAGAGCTTCCCATAACATGAAACTAATAAAATATGAATGTTTCAACTTACGCAGTATGCATCTTCCAAAGAATCGAAGGTGCAAAATCAAATCAGCCTTACCGAGGTTTTAGAAATAATAAAAACTGGAGATAGGAAGCTTAGCCTTATTCATTTCGCCCGAACTTTAGTAAGGGGAAGTGAGGAATATGATACTTTTAAAAAAAGTATGTTGCCCACATTTCGATTCAACTTCCTTTTTGATGGTTCAGCAGCAAACGATAATATTATAGCACCAACGGGCCTAATTTATCTGGATACTGATAACGTAGATACTATTCCCGATAGCCCTTATATCCTTGCGAAATGGAAATCACTGTCAGATACTGGCTTTGGTATTCTTGTAAAGGTAAACGGCCTTACGTTAGAGAACTATAAGGATACCTATAACCATTTATCAGAATTGATTGGTATTAATAGCGATGCAGGCGCACGCAAGGCAAGCCAGCAAACCATACAAAGCTATGACCCAAACCTGTATTATAATCCTGATGCCTCGGTATATGAATGTATTGAAAGTAAAAAAGTCTCACACGCTACTATAAGAAAAGAAGAGAAGTGTATAGGAACGTATGAGACCTTTTTTAATGGGCATGAAGTTGCTATACGATTTAATAACATTGCTGACTACTTTATAAATGAATATACTGATGTCGACTACAGGGTGTTTGATGTAAAAGAAAAGATATGCAATCCGTTTATACCGTTTAGGATAGAAGAAGGTAACAGGAACAAAACTCTATTTTTACTACTATCGCAATATGTGTTGTTAAATCCAAATACAGGCAGGGGCTTCTTAAAGGCTATTTCTACTACAATTAACTCTAAGATGCACCCGAGCTTGCCAGAGAAGGAAGTTAGTATTGTTATAGATAGTGTGTTAAAGAAAAGGCAGGTAGGTTCGTTAGAATTATACCTGAATGAGGAAAGAAGGGTATTATTTAACCCTAAGGCTCTGCTAACGACAAAGGCAAAGATGAAAATAGTTAATACAGAGCTTGGCAAACGTAAATCGGATTTTACAAAAGAGATTATTTATCTGGTGCTTGAAAACTGGGATTTTGAGGCCGATGGCAAGATTACACAACAAAAGGTAGCTAAGCTTGCCAATAGGGATAAATCTACCGTAAAAAGACATTGGGGCGATTTTAAGGCTTATGCAAAAGACCTGAATGATACATACTATAAGCCTGCCAAAATTAGAGAAGAGACAGCAACAAAGAGTACAGAACAAACGGTAAAATCAACTTTCAGGCTTGATGAAGAGGTAAATCTATATGACTTATTGCCTGTATTATCTTTCACAATTCAGGAAAGTATGGCCATTATTACTGATTTGGACCAGTCCAAGATTTCAATGAAAGACTTGGTAGTGTATATAGGCCATCAAAGGAAACAGCAAAAGTACAATGATTATACAGGCGTTGCTATTACACCCGAACGGGCGAACCTCCTGAAGAATATTATAGCAGCTTAAGGTCAATCCATCATCTGCCCGCCGGGCAGATGATGGATTTATACCTTTTAATTTCTTTAACAAACAAGCTGGCGCAGGAAAACTGAATTGTTTACCTTCATGGCAAATAGCAAAGAGAATATGAAAAACACCTTGCCAAACCTTAATGGTTTCCCTACAGACAATGCACCCAGCACCCAACTAAAATATGATATATTGGCCAGCAAGTTTATCACTGGCATACAGAACCACCAGCGGCGCAACGCACCTGTTGGCTTTGGTGCTTTGGGGGTAATTGGTGTGGTGTTGCAGGGCGTGCTGGCTTTGGTCGTGATGCTTATAGCAGGTATATGGTGGACTTTTAAAAAAATAAACCACTCTAATCCGAGTGGTTTATTTAAAAAGGAGGCTATTTTTATATAGCCTCCTTTTTAATTTAAATTTTATTGAATTGGTTTGAACTGTTTATTCTGTAAAATAAACCTTTTTCTATAAATACATTCAAATTCATTCGGCACAGGATACAAAATTACAGAATCAATAGGTCTACTATCTATATCTATAAACTTACTAATTGAATTTTTTAAGTTTTCAGTATAATAAATGTAAATAAGTTGGTTTTCATATTTTTTTACATGAATTAAGTTTCTTACATCAATTGGAGGACAATTTTTTATCGAAACGATAGTATCATAATTCATATAGGGGTCAATGTAAAATTCGAGTATTCTGCTTTTACTTGCGCCATCCATTGAAACTTCTAATTTTTTCAATGACGTTTTAAATATTTTTTTGAATGTACTATCCTTAAACTGAACTTCTTCAATCTTTTGTTCAGAAACTTCTATTTTATTTTCCATTTTGCAACTAACTAACATTAGTGCTAGTAAAGGAAAGATTATATTTTTATTATACTTAATCATTAGTTTTTATCGCTTTTGTTCCGTTATATTTTATTTCAACTGGATTTGAGCCTCCAAAATACATTTCGCTATAAGCGGGTAATCTTCCATTATTTTTAGGAGAGTGTAATTCAATATATCTATTTCTGTCTCCATTAAATGTAGGGTCTGGCGTTAAATCTTCATGAAAACCAGATGGGTATGGAGAACCCAAATAGCTAGGATGCGAATGTGATAATCTAGTTATAATAGCATTCGGATTGCTATTTAAAACCGACTCTGCATATGAGGTTGCACCAACAGAAGTAAGTTTAAAATCTGTTTTAACAACAGTTTCACTATTTCCAGACATTTTATCAGAAATACCTGTTAAAGCAAATTCAACATTAGACTCCGCAGCAAATTTATAAAACTTATCTGCTTTGGAAGCATTATTAAAATGTATTTCTTGGCTTACAATCATGTTTGTATGGTCATCAACTTTTTCGGTTATAGTATTTATTTTTGCATCCTTATTAAAACTCCCATTCTTACCATACACATAGGAATCAACAACACCCTTCTCGTCAAATAGTACTACCGTATCTGGCCCAGCTGCTTTAACAATACCGATTTGTCCAGTTGTCTTGTAAATTCCAATAACGTCCTCTCCTTGCATCCCATCAGGATCAATAAACCTCAAAGGATTATTATAAGCGTAGGCATAAGGGCTAAACCTCCTGCTTGTCTCCGCCAACGGGTCAATATTCATCCATCTACCTAAAGCAGGGTCATAATTACGTGCGCCGTAGTCGTACATGTTAAGCCCCAGCTCGTCTTGCAGCTCTTTGCCGTTGTACTTATAATTATTAACCAGTTTATCCGTTGTACTTAACGGAGGATAAAGTTCAATATCACCCTCTATCTCCTGATACTCCAGGTAATCCATGTTATAGTTCAGGTGTTTGAGCCCGAATGGGTAATAGTGGTTCTCTTCTTTGATCCTTGCCTGGTTCTTTGTATAGCTATAGCTCAGGCGTACATTTCCAAGGTGGTCTTTGTATTGGTATACATAGTTGTATACGTTATTCCCAGATGCGTTTACAGTATTATCTACATACCCTTCAGCGGTTGGAAAAAACTGTAACACGCCACCCTTGTACTGAAAGCCGCCCATATAGTCCACATACACCGTGTTACTACCTTCCGTAACGGTCTTTTTGAGCTTTACACCATTGGCATCATAAAGGTATACAATTTTATTAGTCCCGAAGGTTATCTCCGTAGGCAAATTCAGGTGGTTGTATTTTATGCCGGTGATACCCTTATTCATATCAGTCAGCATATTGCCATTATCATCGTAGGTATACTCGGTATTATTGGAAGTGTTAATGTCCTTGAATCCCTGTGGGCTTGTGCTGTTATCCACTACTTTGGTAAGCCTGTTACTGTTAGGCGCATACGTATATATCAGGTTGTCAATAGTAACTTGAGTAGATGGGTCATCTACGCCCCCGGTACGCAGCATCTGGATGATGTTGCCGTGCATATCATATCGTGGATTCTCATTATAACTGCCTGTATAAGGCACACTGGCACCTGGCTTTTGGTAATAAGAAAACGTCAGCCTATTCAGGTCGTCATATTTGTAGCTGTACTTACGCAGGGTATTGTCACTACTGCTACGCCAGTAAGTCTCGGTAATATTGCCGTTATATAAAGCAGGGATGCTCAACGCACCATTCGACTGATCGGTTACGTTATTGTAAGCAATCTTAAAGGCGAATAGGTCACTACCCAGGTTACCGGGGTTTACATCATTGATATCGGTCAGCCAGCCCCTGATGTTATATTTATAATCTACGGTTTGGATTGGATACATCGTTGGAAGCCCTCCCGGTGGCGTTGCCGTGTAGGAACCAACCTTTTTGGTAATGAGCTGGCCTAATTCATTATAGGTGTTACTTGCCAGCGTCTGGCCGGTTGTACCGGTAATGGTGTGATTGTGCGCTTTAAGCCTGTCCTGTGCATCATAGATAAAATCTTCCTGATAAGCTATTTCGGTACTCGAAGACAGGCGCTTGTGTTTTGTCTTTGTATATATTGGCTTGCCACTAAAATCAAGTTTCGTATCTACCTGCGTATACCCACCCAGATAATTTGTAGTATAGTTACGCACAGCGCGCCCACGGCGGTCATAAAGTACGTATGATAGTTGACGTTCTGTTCCTGTAGCTGAAGTTAATACCCTTGTCCAAGTACCTGTAGGCAGGCCTTTGGCCTTATTCCGGATATTCTGGCCTTCAACCTGAGATGAAGCGGGTACGGTAGGTGCGCCCGGCCAGGTATAATCGTCATAGTAATTCACCGTAAGCAGTTTAAATGTTGAAGGCAATGAAGTAATGGCATTATATCCTACTGCAATGCCATCAACGGTACTGCTGCCGCGTACGGCTGTTACCACACCTGCGCCAAACGTAGCAGAACCCTGCCTGCTGTTCCTCGTGACAGAACTTATGGTCTCCGAAAACCACCCGGTCATGGCAACGCGGCCAAAAGCATCGTAAATGGTCATAATCCAGCCTACATCATTTGCTGTGGCAGCACTTCCTCCAAAAGGGGTAGTAACCGGACCTGATAATATCGGCTTGTCCAGTTTATCGTATACGATATACTCCCATTGTTTCCCTGGAAGTTTTTTCTCGGCCAAACGGTTACGGCTGTCGTATTTGTATTGGTAGCCCAGGGTGTTTATATTGGTAGCCGAACCGTTACAAAGCGGCGGCAGTACATAGGTCAGGTTGCCAAACTGGTCGTATATGTAATAGGTTTCATGTGCCGTCGAGCCATTGTATGTTTTCTTAAGAACTACTTGGCCTTCCTTGTTTTTGAATTCTTCTGTGGTATTGGCAACTCCTGAAGTCCAGTTCTCATTTTTCGTTACCGCTTTGGACAGTGTATTTGCATCGTAATACGATGAAGTTCCATTAAGGGTCAGTGTGCCAAAAATCCCATAAGAGTCAGTTGTAGCGGTAACACTTAATTTACGCACCTCATTGGCAACGTTTGTCCGGTAGCTAAATTTTACTGTATGGTCGTTGTTGTTATACGGGTCGGCGTTGCCCTGCCAGGCCAGGCCGGGTGCACCCTGTTTTAAGACTCTGTTCAGCGGCGAGGGTTCAAAGAATTTTTCAGAATACGGAAATGCTGTTGTTTCCTGTACCATTGCAGTGTTTGCATAAAACTCCAGGATTTTTGTAGGCGCATCTGCATTATAAGTCAGGTCAGAGGCTGTTGAGGCATATGGCAAATAGTCCTTGGCCTGTCTGCCGAAGCCGTCATATTGCATATGCGTAATGATGTCTTTGCCGGTATTAGACATCTTGCCGGCTACCTGTTGTATGGGCCTGCCCAACCCATCGTAGTAGGTAACTACTGCTTTTGCTGTCGTAGCTGTGGTGGAGTCACGGTAAATCAGAGTCTTCACATAATTCTGGTCAGGACTCTGTGCCCAAGCCAATACAGGCAAAAGGCACAATAGGTATAATAGTTTTTTCATCAGTCAGTTGGTTAAGGTCTGTAATTATATTGGTTTTCAGAAAGCGTTTTACCGAATTTATCCTTGACCGATTTTAATCTCCCAAAATTATCATAATCATAGGTTATCATATCACCTTTAGGGTCGGTGATAGTACTTACGCCTATGCTTGGCTTATATGTGTATGTAGTTACCATAGCGTTAGGGAAGGCTGTTCGTAAGGATTGTAGAGATGATTGCATATAAGATTCTGAACCTGTGACAGATGATCCGGATTCTATGTTGCTTATTAATTGAGTAGGGATTGATGAATATGTTACACCTTCAATTTTGGCTACAGGGACTGTCTTGTTATAACCATAGATGATAGATATAGGTGTACCTCCTGCTAAAATATATTGAATTACATCTCCATTTGAATTATATATAATATCCACCCTGTTTTCTTCTGGGTCGGACTCAAGTTTTTTTGTGTAAATATTTAACGGCGGCCAGGCATTATACCTAACACTTGATAAAAAATTTCCTGCTCTGTATTGCTCTGTTTTAATAGGCACAGATGTGATGTTTGATGTGATGGATAAATCAGGAAAGTAATAATAAGTAGTTTTAAGGGTTTCACCGGCACTTGATGTTGTTATTACATTCCTTGTGTTTTTAAGCAATGGCTCATACTCATAAGATTCAGTCTGGCTTATCTTTTTATTAACATCTCCATCAATATAAGTATTTGTTGTAACGCTCTTAGACTTATAAAAATGAGAATCTAAAGGGTATGATTCAAAACTATATTTATATGGCTCTCCATCTACATTAACATCGCCATCACCCATGTCAGATTGACCATAACAATGATTTACAATTCTAATCCCATCATAAGAAGTGGGGGTAATCTGGTCTTCATATAGATATATTTTTTCCAGAAATAGCTGGCCAGTCCTATTTCGGTTTTCCTCTGCTTTCATTTTTCCATTTAAAGGATTTATTACATTTGGAAAACCTTTATTTACAATATTTTCAAAATTGTTGTATTTAAAAATTCTTTTACCAACAGTAGTTGTATCGGCAATATTATGCTCTATCTCAATTACTCTGTTATATCCTATTATGGTACCTCCGCTCATCCCAAAATCATCGGCAGAAATCTGTATTTGCCTGAATGGAAACATATAATTTCCAGGTTGTCCATTTCCTCCTTGTCCACATGTTGTACAAAAAGAGTCTACAACACTTAGAGGATTGAACCTATTAAGCAATTTTCCTGAAGATTTTCCATCTTCATTTAAATACAATATTTCTTTATCACTTGCTATTACGTTTGCCGAAGTATAATTCTTTATCCTCTTGATTCTTAATCCTCCAGCAAAACTAGTAGTTTTGTCAACCAACTGAGCATTATAATAATTTACGCCTGCAAAAGTTCCATGGCTCATTAAATACGGCCAGTATTGAGAGGCATTTGCTATGCAAACACCATTGTCTATAGGTTGCCCATTTGTATTTAGAGGGCATTGATCGGGGAAAAATACTTCAATCACAAAATTTGCACCAGATGGGTTTTCAATTCTATAGTTAACAACTCCACTTACACTTACATTATTTGTAAAATACTCTAAACCACTTGGGGTATTAGGGGGAATAAAGTTAAAGGGTGTCCAGCGTTTTATTTCATAACCGTTTTTAAGAATCCTTACATACGAATTAGAATATATTCGGCTTATAATGTCAGTATTTATGGGCTGCCCATATAAGTGAGGATTGCCGTGGTTGAATGTGATGTTTAAGTTTATTGTGGTCGAACTATTTAATGTAAAGGAGTGACTACATGGTTCTATTTGACAATTTGCATAACTTTTATGCAGTGATGGGTTTACTAAACCTTGTAAAACCTGAACACTGTTAGGTATAAATTGATTAGTAAACGAATGCGGTTCAAAAGTAAAATCGGTATATCCTCCTGTTGGGTATTGTATCCTGGTGAGCATACATGCACCCACATAATTATTATCTGTATACCTGTAATTTTTATTATAATTATAATTCCAAGGTAAACGCCCAGGAAAAGAATCAATAAATTGTGGGTCATAGTTGTATTCAAAAAAATCGAGGTTGGGTAATAAACCTGAATTTCCGTGCCAACCGTTATAGTATCCCCAAAAATCTTCATCATGAGATGTTTTAGAAGGTAGTTGAAGTGAGTTATATGTAAAAATATAAGGCGGTTTTGAAAGATCCTGTACACCATAGGAGTCATAACCTACTTCTTTTACAGAGTCTAATCGTAAACGTCTCGTTTCTGTCGTTGATGACAAACCAGAAGCAGAGTCAAAATAACTATAGCTGAATAAAAATGTTTTTATTTTCTTTTTATTTACATTTGAATATATATCAATAGACTCCAGTTTGCCCGTATAGTCCTGATAGCCATTGGCTAAGTAGAAAATATCGGTTCTTGAGCCAATATTAAAACGTATAGAATCTTTGTCTGTTTTTAAGTAAGTAAGTTTTTGTACTTCATTTTCGGTATACGTCATAACAGGGACATTTTCAGGCATAGGTGGTGAAAGGCAAACAAAATTCATAGCAGAGTTTTGAGAATACACTTTGCTGGTCTGGTGTCCAAGCTGATAACCAAATGCAACTCCTTTGCCTTCGGCATATTGGATTGAGGTTAATTTATATGTACCACCGGCATAACTATCATTGGTTTGAGTGTTTGCTTTCTCATAGGCTCCAAAGTTATACACATCACCCTTTGATGTAGTAGCGGTGATACCACCACCACTTATAGCAAATGTGATATTGTCAGTTTTATCAAGCATAACCACTTGATTAGTATTGGGGTTAATGAAAAAACTCCCGGAATAACCATCAAAATTATACCTGTAAATATCAGGTTGGCCACTACCTTCCTGTAATCCCAGTATTATAAATTCTGGGTCAAAGTAATACATTGAATTCCATGTTGGACCAGGAAATGTACACCAATTGTAACCAACTATACCCTTTTGTGTAATCTTTTTATAGCTGCCCATTGGAAGTGTGTTAAAACGTGCTTTAAACTCATCATACTTTGAGGGGTCGGTGGATTTTCTTATATTATCATCATATTGATCTTTTTTGCCACGTACTTCTTGTATTATTGAGCCTTCAGGAGCCAAATTCCATCCAAGCCCTACCCAGGTAGCATCCTCCTTAACCTTAATTCCAGAACTATGATAATCCAATGATATTGAAGTTTGCCTACCTGCTACATCAATAGTATAGATAGGTATTGATATATTGGCGGTACCAGTATAATAGCCTATAGGAATATCTCCAAATTTACCTAACATTGCTGCTTCTGGTGAAGTAGGCACGTTAAGTTTAGGGGCATAATTCATAACATTGTTACTTTGAGAATAACTAATGCAGATAGGCAGTATAAAAAATAATGTTAGAAGATATTTAATCGTATTCATTTTAGCAGTCAATATTATTTTAATCCTTTAATCACTTTCACAGAATCGGTCCCTTTGTCGGTGCGGACTTCCACAATGTACACTCCTTCTGGGTAGCTGCCCATAGCAAGGGGGATAGTACGGCTGGTCACCTCAAAGCTTTGCAACTGCCTGCCCGATAGGTCAAAAACGGATGCCGTACCTTTGGTAAAATCAAAGGTTACGATAATGTTGGTGTAATCACCGGCAGGGTTGGGGATGGCTTCAATCTGTGTACGTTTTTCGGTTTTCTTTTTCTTCTGTTTGTCGCCCAGCTTGACTACCCAAAAGTCATGGCTTCCTTTACCGCTGTATTTGTCTTTTGAGTATGCTCCGTCACTGGTACCGGCGAGAATGTAATCACCATCGCGGGTTTCGATTAGTTTGCGGAGCCTGTCCTGTCCATTACTGCCCACAGTCTGTTTCCACAACTCTTCACCCTCGGCAGATATTTTAAGGGCGATATAGTCGTTGATTTCATTCTTGTCTTTTTTTACCTTTTGCCCGATAACCTCACTTTGGGCATAACCTCCTAAAAGGATGGTGTTGTCTTTGTTTTCTACCATTGAGGTAAGTATATCGACCTTTCCGGTGTTATATGCCTGTTGCCATAGGATTTCACCTTTTTCATCCAGTTTTACCACCCAGAAATCGGTGCCGCTTTTGTTCGACCTTGATTTATTTCCAGTCGTCCCTGAAGCCGAGTTCCCGGCAAGGATATACCCACCGTCATTAGATTGGGTTACGCAGGCAATATGGTCGTCCTGCTCGCCGCCCAAAACCTGCTGCCACTCGGTATCGCCGTTCTTATCCAGTTTCAGTACCCAGTAATCGCCTTCACCATAACCGTCAATAGCTTTATCTGTTGAAGATGGGGAGTTGGTGTAACCACCTACGATAAAGCCGCCATCGGTGGTAGGTTCTATGCTTTCCAGCATGTCCGTATATTGTCCGCCCAGTGTACGCTGCCAGGTTACCTTGCCTTTGCTGTCCAGTTTGATAATCCAGAAGTCCAGGCCTCCAAGGTTATCCTGCCATTTGCCGTAAGGGTCGGTATCGCCCTTGCGTACTTTTAAGCTGATAGGGGAAGCTGAAGAACCACCGATAATATAACCGCCATCTTTGGTTTGTACCACAGCCTTTACCAAATCCTGTCCCGGGCCGCCAAGGGTACACTGCCATTCCTCACCACCTTTGGCATTCATTTTCATGACCCAGATGTCTTCTCTGCCTAATGCATCGCTCGATTTGCTGAAACCTTTTGCAGATTCGGATGTACCGGCGATGATAAAGCCGCCATCGTTGGTATTGCGGATGCTGTACAGCATATCGGGGCCTGAACCACCCAGGTTTTTTTGCCAGTCCAACTCGCCATGCTCGTCCATTTTCCATATCCAGTAATCCAGGTCGCCGATGTTTTCTTCATCTTTGTTGCCTGATTTTTTGGACAGGGAGGCACCGGCTAGGATAAAACCGTAATCGGCTGTGGGCTGGGCATCCAGTAAATACTCGGCCTGTTTGCCACCGTATGATTTTTCCCAGAGGATGTCCTGTGCCTGTATAGGTATATAGCACAGCAAGGCCAACATAAGTGGCTTAAAGTAATTTGTTAGCATGAAATAATTTTTGTACAGCCTAAGTCGTTGGATGCTATGAAGAGGACTGGTTGGCTGTTGGTTTTACGGAGGTAAAATTATTAAAATTTTGTTAAATGAAAAGATGAAGCTTTTAAATAAACATTATTTAAAGTAGAACATATTTTTGTAACACATAACAACGGTTGTTTAATCTGTCTCGTTGCGATTACGTGTTGGTTGTTTGAAGTATTTTATAGCTATGAAGAATTTAAAAAGCTGCTTGGGAAAGCAGCTTTAGTAGGTTCACTTAATTTTCATAACAATCCAATTTTTTTATTTCCTCATCTAAGAATTCCATGAGCGCGAGATTTCTTGATCCACTCCCCCCATTAGCTTGTATCTTATCCATGTTATCTGCTGCAATATTAAATTCTTCTTGGAGACCGTTGCAATCTTTTTGTTCAATTTTTTCATAGATGCGATCTTTAACAATAGGATCAAATTCTTTCCAAAAATTTGAATTGTCTCTTCCCTCAGGTTTGTTATTTTCAACTATCGTAACGGGCTTGATTTCTTCGACTTCTTCTTTGCTTATAGCTGGTTTAGGTTTTACCAAAAGTCCACATATAAATAATAGAAAGGCATAGGTTACATACCTTACTATTTTGTTTGTCCAAAATGGCAATTTTTTCGCTATAAGTACCGAAACTGGTGGTAGTATTAAACCCCCTAATATTATAACTATTATAAGTGGAAATTCTGGCTCAGTAAGCAGGCCATTTATTCCACTTAGAATTAGAAGTGAACCTAATACATATTTTAATACTTTCATTTTAATTTTCATTGGTTAATAATAACCAAAAATACAAAATAATGACAAATAAGTCATTAATAATGATTTGGCTATTTTAAAATTTTGTTGACTTATGAGTCAGCAACGTAAAGACATACAATTATTAGGGGCTATTTCACAGAGGCTAAAAGCAATCCGTGCTCAAAAAGGATTGTCGCAGGAGATTGTTTTTAACGATACAGATATACACATAGGCCGAATTGAAACAGGGAAAGTAAATGTCTCAGTTTCTACCTTAAATAATTTGTGTCATTATTATTCAATTTCTTTACAAGAGTTTTTCTCTGAGGGATTCGAAAATATTTAATACCCACCTTTTTTACCGGTATTATTCAGCTATTCTTATTCATCATTTTTTAATTAAAATTAGTTGGATACTAATATGGGAAGTACTTCCCTGGAAAATAAGGTGTTTTATATATTCCATTAAAACTATTAAGCAGCCACAAAGCCCTTTAAATCATAGATTTTTTTCAAATCTTCATAAATTTGGTTCGAGAATAAACCAGAAAGGGGAGCTTTTTAAAGCCAGTCTTATGACTGGCTTTTTTGTTTTATGCTGGTTTTACGGGTTACCTCGTGGTTAGAGCATCTGCTGTTAATCAGAGCCCCGATAGCTATCGGGGTTGGCCGAGTCCAAGAGGGGGAGCTTTTTAAATCCAAGCTAATGACTGGCTTTTTTGTTTTTATTATTTTAGTATTGCACTTTTATTGTTTTACACCACCAATCCATGCAAATCCATATTGTAAATATCCTTTCTTCAAAAAAAACTTAACCGATATTATGTAGGCTACACTTCAGATATTGACGTCAGGATGGATTTTCATAACGATATGCTGCACATAAATTTATTGAAGTATCACTTCCTCTTTATAATACCGAAAACATAGTTAAACCAGTTCTTGTAGATGTTTTACTAAAGTATAGCGTAAAAAATATTTAAGAGTAAAGGCTAATTACTAAAACGTATTCGGAGATTTTATGTCCTAAATGGATTACCACACATTTCAAATTTATATTTTTGAAACTACGGCAATCTTTGCTTGCAAAACAGCCGTGATTTTTTAGAAAAATAAATTTATAAAGGATAAAATTATATCTCTTTTAATTCCTGCAATGAAACCAATTTTAAAAATATGCCTTAGTGTAGCACTGTTTTTTCTTGCAGTAGGGGCCGGTGCTACAGAACCTTTTATTACCGTTAATGCATCGGGCAATACAATAGCTGTCAAGGAAAAAGAAGGAGGGCTTACCCTGTACAGCAATGAAAATATAGACAAGGGCATAAGCCGGGCTATCCTTAACCTGCAGTCGGATTTGTATAAAGTAACCGGCGACCAACCGGTATATACTACCCAAACTACAGGTATACAAACCCCGCTGGTTATCATTGGTACTTTTGGTACAAAATCCATCATCGACCTGCTGGCTGCCCAAAATAAAATTGATGGCAAGCTGCTTAAAGGCAAACGCGAGAAATACATCATACAGAATATTAAAAACCCTTTCGGTACAGGCGATGCTATAGTTATTGCCGGCAGCGATAAGCGCGGTACCATATACGGCATTTACGAATTTTCAAAACAGGTAGGCGTGTCACCCTGGTACTATTGGGCAGATGTGCCCGTAGCGCACCGGGATAACCTTTACTTTATTAAAGGTACGTATACCGATGGCGAACCGGCGGTGGAGTACCGCGGCATTTTCCTTAATGATGAGGCACCTGCATTAAGCGGATGGTCTAAGCAAACCTTCGGGGGATTTAACAGCAGGTTTTACGAAAAGGTATTTGAGCTGCTGCTGCGCCTTAAAGCCAATTATATGTGGCCCGCCATGTGGGGCAACGCCTTTTATGATGACGACCCCGAAAATGGTGTACTGGCCAATGAAATGGGGATAATCATGGGTACATCGCACCACGAGCCTATGGCCATGGCGCAGTCTGACTGGCATCGGTACATAAAAAAGAATAACCTGCCTAACGTTTGGGATTACTCCAAGAATGCTGCTGTGCTGCAAAAATTCTGGCAGGCGGGTATAGAACGCAGCAAGAACTGGGAAAAGCTGGTAACCGTAGGCATGCGCGGCGATGGCGATGAGGCCATGGGTGAGGGGACTAACATTAAGCTGCTGGAACAGATAGTAAAAGACCAGCGTACCATTATAGGGAAAGTAACCGGACAAAAACCTGAGAAAACACCACAGGTATGGGCATTGTACAAGGAGGTGCAGGACTATTATGACAAAGGCATGCGCGTACCCGATGATGTTATCCTGCTGTTTTGTGATGATAACTGGGGCAATGTCCGCAAGCTGCCCGACCCTGTGCGTAAACCCCATAAAGGCGGTTACGGTATGTATTACCATTTTGACTATGTGGGCGGCCCGCGAAATTCTAAATGGATAAACATAAGCCCCATACAACGCGTATGGGAACAGATGAACCTGAGCTACGAGCACGGTGTAGACCGTTTGTGGGTGGTAAACGTGGGCGACCTGAAGCCGATGGAATACCCGATAAGCTTTTTCCTGGATATGGCATGGAACCCTTCGCAATTTAATGCGCAAAACCTGCTGTCGCATACCGAAGCTTGGGCAACACAACAGTTTGGAACTGGACATGCCAAAGAGATAGCCCGTATTATTAACTTGTATGCAAAATATAACAGGCGTGTAACTCTGGAAACACTGAACAGTACCACTTACAGCCTTCAAAACTACAACGAGTTTGAAACCGTACTGAACGATTACCGTGCCCTGGCGCTTGATGCCTATCGCCTGTACGACGCTATGCCACCACAGTACCGCGATGCATACTACCAACTGGTATTGTACCCGGTAAGCGCATGCAGTAATCTGTACGAAATGTATTTTGCCGTGGCAAAGAACAAACAGCTTGTGGCAAAAAATGATGTAGGTGCAAATTATTATGCTGATAAGGCCAAGGAATGCTTTGCCCGCGATGCCTTTTTACAGCACCAGTATAACGATAGTATATCGGGTGGGAAATGGGCACACATGATGGACCAGGTGCGGATAGGCTATTCCTCATGGCAGGAACCTAAACAAAGTATAATGCCCGAAGTGGTGTACGTGCCTGAAACAGCTACTACAGCAGGAAAAGTATTTGCAGAAAAAGACGGTTACGTAGCCATAGAAGCAGAAAACTATTCGCGTGCTGTGGGTACTAAACAAATACGTTGGGAAGTAATCCCTGATTTTGGGAAAACCAAATCGGGTATTACCACGTTCCCTCAAAATAGTACTCCTGCTGAAAAAGATGCTGTGTACGTGGAATATGATGTTGACTTTACATCAACGGGGGAAGTGGAGGTACAGTTGCTGCTTGCGCCAACGCTTAATTTTAATGAAAACAAGGGATTGGTATATGAAATCTCTTTTGATGATACCCCACCGCAGCCGGTTAATTTTAACGGGCATTACCGTGGCGAACTGGGGCAATGGCAGGCAGAACACATTATACGTTCGGCTACAAAACATACCATAAAACAGCCGGGCAGGCACAAGCTCCGTTTCAGGGTGCTGAACCCCGGTATTGTGTTAGAAAAAATAGTCATCAATACCGGTGGCCTAAAGCCGACTTACCTTGGCCCGCCGCAAAGTGAACTAAAAACGGAAAATTAAATACAGCAATCACCTAATTTAAAAATATCATCTACCATGTGTAAGCCGGTTTTATATAAAATACTGTTTTTCAGCTGCATTTTTAGCTTTTATAGTTGTATGGCCCAAAAACAGGATAAAAGTAATAAAGAAGTGCGCGAACGCATTTCTATTAACGAGGGCTGGAAGTTTTATAAATATGCTGCAACGGAAAAACCGGACAGCCTTATATATGACGTGCGCCCCGATGCTGTTAATGAAGATGGCAAAGCCGCCGACGCCGAGCCTACAAAGGCACTTCAGGTTAAGGCGAAGACTGCGGTGCTGAAACCGTGGGTAATGCCATCGGGTAATAGTTTTATAAAAGATGCTGCCCACCGTTATACCAGGCCTGCGGGTAAAAGCCCCGGTGGCGATTTCCCATTTGTACAGGGTGGGTTTAACGATGCAAAGTGGCAGGACGTAAACCTTCCGCATGACTGGGCCGTTCAGGGGCCTTTTTATAAAGGTTGGGATACCGAAGTAGGTGGGGGCATGGGCCGCCTTCCTAGCCAGGGAGTGGCATGGTACAGGAAAAAGCTTGACATACCGGCTACAGACAAAGGGAAAAACATTTACCTGGATATAGATGGCGCCATGTCGTATGCTATGGTGTGGCTAAACGGGCAGCTGGTAGGCGGCTGGCCTTACGGATATGCATCGTGGCGCGCAGACCTTACGCCTTATATTATTCCGGGAGGCGAAAACCAGCTGGCTATCCGTATAGATAATCCGCTAAGCTCATCGCGCTGGTATCCTGGTGGGGGTATTTACCGCAGTGTATGGCTGGTAAAAACGGGCGGCGTGCATGTAGCGCATTGGGGTACTTATATAACCACCCCGAATGTTTCGGCATCGTCTGCCACGGTAAAAATTGAAACAACAATAGAAAATACATCTGCCCAGGGTGGCAAGTTTGATATTGCTACCGTTATATACGGCCTTGACACCAATGGTAACAAAGAAAAGAAAGCTGCTGCAACTGCTAAAAGCATAAGCCGCGATATTGCCGCCGGTAACAGCGCTATAGTCGATGCCCAGGTAACAATTGCTAACCCGAAGCTGTGGGGGCCTCCGCCAACACAGAAACCCAACAGGTATGTGGCGGTAACTTCGGTTTACCAAAACGGCAGGCTGCTCGATGTGTATGAAACACCTTTTGGTATAAGGAAATTGGAGTTTGATGCAGAGAAAGGGCTGTTTGTAAATGGCGAGAAAATAATAATTAAAGGAGCCAACCAGCACCACGACCTTGGCGCACTGGGTGCAGCTTTTAATGAAAGGGCAGCCGAAAGGCAGCTGGAACTGTTGCGCGAATCGGGCTGTAATGCCATACGCCTGGCACACAATCCGCCCGCACCCGAATTGCTGGACCTGATGGACAAAATGGGCTTCCTTGTAGTAGATGAAGTCTTTGATTGCTGGGAGCGCAAAAAAACATCGCTGGATTTTCACCTGATTTTCCCGGAGTGGAGCGAACAGGATTTGCGCGCCATGCTCCGCAGGGATAGGAACCACCCCGGTATTATACTGTGGAGCTTTGGTAACGAGGTGGGCGAGCAATATACAGGTGAGGCCGGTGCAGCCGTTGCCGAAAGGTTAAAGGCCATAATAAAAGAAGAAGATACAACAAGGCCGGTAACCGTATCTATGAACTATGCCAAACCCGATATGCCGCTACCGGCAGTACCCGATGTCATCAGCCTTAACTATCAGGGTGAGGGCATACGAAATGGTGGCGCCTATGCCGGGCTTAAAGGTATTACCACCCCGCCGCTGTTCCCGGCATTCCACGAAAAGTTTCCCGGTAAAATGATTATCAGCAGCGAAAATGCAGCAGCGGTAAGCAGCCGTGGCAAATATTATTTTCCGGTGGCAGCGCTAAACAGCGCCCCGGTAAAGGACAATGCGGGCGGTAACCCCACAGAGCAGCAGGTAAGCGCGTACGAATTGTATTCGGTAGATTTTGGCTCATCGGCAGATAAGGTGTTTGCCACTACAGATGCCCACCCCTACGTGGCCGGTGGCTTTGTGTGGAGCGGCTGGGATTACCTGGGCGAACCCACACCGTACTATCTTTCGCGTAGCTCATATTTTGGTTTTATAGATTTGGCAGGCTTTAAAAAAGACCGTTTTTACCTGTACCAGTCATACTGGGCCCCGGAGAAGCCTATGGCGCACCTGCTGCCACACTGGAACTGGCCCGAAAGGGTAGGGCAGGTAACCCCTGTGCACGTATTTACATCGGGTGATGAAGCCGAACTGTTTTTAAACGGAAAATCACTTGGCAAAAAGAAAAAAGGCGCATTAGAATACCGCATAAGGTGGGATGATGTGGTGTACACACCCGGCGAATTAAAAGTGGTGGCCTATAAAAACGGGAAACGCTGGGCCGAAGACCGTATCGCTACAACAGGCAGTGCCTATAAAATAGAGTTGGTACCCGACAGGGCTGTGCTGAATGCCGCCGGGAGCGACCTTAGCTTTATAACCGTAAAAGTAACCGATAAGGAGGGTAATGTAGTGCCCGATGCCGCAAACAATATCCGTTTTTACATAGAGGGAGACGGTGAAATTGTAGCCACAGACAATGGCGACAGTGCTAACCTTGTACCCTTCCCTTCGCATGAGCGTACGGCCTTCAGCGGGCTTTGCCTTGTAATTGTAAAACCGAAGAACCACAAAAAAGGGACTATGACTGTTAAGGCTGTTGCTGATGGCTTACAGCAGGGCAGTGTTGTGGTAAAAGTGAAATAATAAAGTATACCTTACTATGTATTACAAAATAAAAAAGTGTAACCCGCTTTGGTACATTATATTGTTTCTAAGCCCCCTGTTTTCCTTTGCAGATAATGGGCACCAGCTGTGGCTCAGGCCTGTAAAAGCTAACCCGGTAACGGTTTTTGCATCAGGTAATTCGCCTACGCTGCTTATTGCCAAGACGGAACTCGAAAAAGGGTGGACAGGTAAAAGCGGTGCCACAGTAAAACTTACCCTGACTAAAGATAACGCCCTTAAAGCCGACGGTTACAGGCTTACACCCGCAGGTGTTGAAGCCCGTACAGAAACCGGTTTGCTGTATGGTGTATACGAACTGCTGCGCAGGCAGTATATCCACCAGCCGGTTGAAAGTGTTGTGTCTAATCCGTCTTATGGGCTGCGTATACTAAACCATTGGGATAACCTGAACGGCAGTATAGAGCGCGGTTATGCAGGCGAATCCATTTTTTGGCGTAAGGGTGCCGATGCTTTTACCGTTACCGGTAACGATATTACGGCCTGGACAGAATATGCCCGTGCCAATGCATCCATCGGCATTAACGGTGCGGTACTGAACAATGTAAATGCTTCACCGCAAATGCTTTCTACAGATTACCTGAAACGTACAAAGGCCATTGCCGATGTACTGCGCCCGTATGGGATAAAGGTATACCTGTCGGTCAATTTCGCTACGCCGATAAAGTTGGGCAACCTGCCTACTGCCGATCCGCTGAATAAAGATGTTGTAAAGTGGTGGAAGGCCAAAACCGAAGAAATTTACCGCCTTATACCTGATTTTGGCGGCTTCCTTGTAAAAGCCAACAGTGAAGGCCAGCCCGGCCCACAAGATTACAAGCGCACCCATGCCGATGGTGCTAATATGCTGGCCGATGTGCTGAAAAAATATAAGGGTATAGTAATGTGGCGGGCATTTGTATACAACGCTACCGAAACCGACAGGGCTAAGCAGGCGTATGCCGAATTTACGCCGTTAGACGGTAAGTTTCGCGAAAATGTAATCATACAGGTAAAAAACGGGCCCATAGATTTCCAGCCGAGGGAGCCGTTCAGTGCGCTGTTTGGTGCCATGAAAAAAACACCTGTAATGCCTGAGGTACAAATCACGCAGGAATACCTGGGGCACTCTAACCAGCTGGTGTTCCTTTCTACAATGTGGGAAGAATTTTTAAACAGCGATACCTGGCAGCAGGGCAAAAACAGTACCGTAGCGCGCTGTACAGACGGCAGTATCTTCTCTCAAAAATATACTGCAATAGCCGGTGTGGCAAACATTGGCCTTGATGATAACTGGTGCGGGCATCATTTTGCGCAGGCCAACTGGTATGCCTTCGGGAGGCTGGCATGGAGCGACACCTTAAAAAGTGATGCAATAGCAGATGAGTGGATCAGGCTTACTTTTGGCAATGCTGATAAAAAGACGGACACGGAATGGGAACAAAATTTTTTGGCACCCATAAAAGAAATGATGTTGCAAAGCCGGGAAGCCGCTGTAAACTATTCTATGCCGCTGGGGCTGCACCATATTTTTGCTGCAGAGCACCACTACGGTCCCGGCCCATGGTATGCCCCGCCCAAGGTGCGTAAAGACTGGACGCCGCCCTACTATCACCAGGCAGATGATAACGGTGTCGGCTTTAACAGGACAACTTCGGGTAGTAATGCCGTAAGCCAGTACCACGAGCCACTTGCCTCACAGTTTAACAGTGTGGCTACCTGCCCTGAGGAGTATTTGCTGTGGTTCCACCATGTGCCGTGGGATTATAAAATGAAAAACGGCAGGATATTATGGGACGAAATCTGCTACCGCTACGATACCGGGCTGCAACAGGTAAGGCAGTTCCAGAAAGTGTGGGATAAGGTACAGCCTTATGTAGATGCCCAGCGTTTTACAGCAGTGCAGGAAAAACTGCAAAGACAATGCATAGATGCCCAGTTTTGGAAGGATGCGTGCCTGTTGTATTTTGGCCAATTCAGCCACAGGCCGGTACCATACGATATAGAACGCCCCATACATAACCTGGAGTATTATGAAAAAACCGACCCAATTACATTAAAAGAAATAAAGGAGCATAAATAACAACATCACATATAAAACACACAGGGCTGCATTTGTACAGCCCTGTGTGTTTACTATAGAATTTTTATTCTACTTATCCGTCCTGAAAGGAGCCATAGGCAGCCCTTCGCTGTTTACAAGGTTAGGGTTTACAGGGTTGTCTGCCCAGGCGTAGCGTACGTACCTTGGTTCGGGTACAGTTTCGTTCCACAGTACTATTTTTTGCCCGTCTATTTTGGCATTGGCCCATACAAACTTTTTGTCTTCTCCCGCAATGGCAAATTCGGCAGGCGCTTCGCCATCGGTGGTTTTCAGGCCTTCGGAATTGCTAAACCGTACAAACATTTTGCTGCCCATAATAGAGGCCTCTTTAAATACGGGGCCTTCTGCAACAATCTTTTCGTTATAGGCCAGCTTCCTTGCAGCTATTGCCAGCCGTTCGCCTACTTCTTTTTTCCTGTCCGGGTGTATGTCGTTCCATTCCCCCAGGTCTATTGCCACAGCCATAGCGGTATTGGGTACCGAAAGCGTTTTGGCCTGTGCTTCCCTGAAAAGCGCCCACTGGCTTTCTGAAGGCCAGTAATTGTAGTCCATATAACCGGGCAATTGCGTAAACAAAAACGGCAGGTTATTGTTGTTCCATTTGGTACGCCAGTCCTGTATCAGTGCGGTTTGCAGCGCAGTATATTCATTCGCCTTACCCGAATTGCTTTCGCCCTGGTACCATATAAAGCCTTTTATCTTGTACTGTATTAACGGCGCCACCATGGCATTGTACAATGCAGTAGGCTGGTTTTGCAGGTTTATCTCTCCCGGCATGAGTTTCTCGTTAGGGTCTTTAACCCGGCTCACCTTGTATTGCCAGTAGCCCGTAAGAGGAACCGTGTCTTTTGCTGTGGCAATGTAGTACGGCTTATCGGGTACAAAACCGCCCTTACCCGAATTGTTTGTTACCTTAATGCTGATGAGGTTTTTACCTGGCTTCAGCAGGCCGTTTGGTATTTCGTAGCGGCGTTGCGGGTACATGTAAGAGGTATGGCCTACTTCGGTGCCGTTTATGTATACCAAATCGGCATCTATTATACGCCCCAGGAATATTTTTGCCGGATTGCCGGGTATGGTTTCAGGGATGTCTACCTCGCGGCGGTACCACACAGTACCGTCAAGGTTGCGTACGCCTTGGTCTTCCCAATATCCGGGTATGGCTATCGTATGCCAGCCTTTCGGGGTGTAATCCGTGCTGTACCATTTTTCGGTTACACCCTTATCTATGGGTTCAGGCGAATTGTATAGTTTTCCTTTATCAATATCTCCGCTAAGGGTAAGCTGCCTGTTTTTTTCTATAAGTGCTTTAGCATCTGCAAAGTTTTTAAACCCGCTTTCGCTGATCCAGGCTTCCACCGGTGTACCGCCCCAACTTGTATTTACAATTCCTATAGGGATGTTGTATTTTTCGTAAAGTGTCTTGGCAAAGAAATACGCCACTACCGAAAAGTCGCCAATGTTTTCCGTCGTAGCAGGCAGCCATGAGGTCTGCGGCACATCGGCTGCGGGAGCAACCAGGTTGGTAGTATTGGGTACAAAAAACTGCCGTATTTTAGTGTTGTTTGCACCGGCTATTTCCTTGGCGTACATCACACTGTGTATACGCATCTGGTGTACCATGTTAGACTGCCCTGCGCATATCCATACATCGCCAATAAGTATATCGTTCAGTGTAATTTCATTCTTTCCTTTTAGCACCATGGTATACGGCCCGCCTGCTTTTTGTGCTGGGAGGGTTACGGCCCAGGTGCTGTCTTTTGCCGTAGTGGCCGTGTATGTTTTCTTGTTGAATTTTACGGTTACTTTTTCACCGGGCGATGCCCAACCCCATACGTTCAGGGGTTCGTTGCGCTGCAATACCATGCCGCTGCTTACAATTTTAGGCAGTTTTATCTGCGCCATGGCAAAGCCCGTAAGCAATAAGCAACCCGACAGGAGGATGTGTTTAAAATAGTTCATTTTGATGGTTATAGCAGTAAGGTTTTACGAATCTGAAATAAAAATAATGATATAGTCAGTAATACTATATACTGTCTGGCTATTTTTACGGAAAACGTTTTCGTATTTTTTGGCATGCCTGCGCACCTACTTATATTTCTTACAACTACATTTGGCATAAATCGCTTCATCACAACTTATTCCGGTATTTTTTAGCTATATGGATAAGAGGGTAAACGTGTGCTTAAAAAACATATGGTTTTAATGACCATTATTGCGTTCGCTGATTGAAGGATTCAGATTTTGATTGCAGCTTTTTTTATGATTTATTAAAAATTAAAAAGGTATTTTATGTTGTTTCTTGGTATTGACCTCGGCAGTTCGTCTATAAAGCTTTCAGTATTTGATGCGGGAAGGGGAGAGAGCCTGGCATCGGTAACCGTGCCGGAGCAAGAGATGTCTTTCTTTGCCGAAAATTACGGCTGGGCAGAGCAGGATCCTGGTTTATGGTGGCAATACGTTAAGGACGGGCTGCAAAAGCTGGGTTCGGGCTACAACATAAACCTTAAAAATATTGCCGCCATAGGCATAGCGTATCAAATGCACGGCCTGGTACTTACCGATGATAAGCTGAACCCGGTACGCCCTTCAATTATATGGTGCGACAGCCGCGCTGCCGAAACCGGTGAACAGCTTTACCGGAAGATAGGCCCCGAAGTTTCGCAATCGCTGATACTGGGCAGCCCCGGCAATTTTACAGTTTCGAAACTGAAATGGGTGCACGACCACGAACCTGAAATATTCCACAGTGCGCGTTTTATGATGCTTCCGGGCGATTTTATAGCGGCAAAGCTGTCGGGTGTGGCACAGACTACCCCGTCGGGCCTTTCGGAGGCTGCTTTATGGAATTTTAAAGAAGGCAGGCTGGCCATAGAACTACTGGAAGCCGCAGGCTTATCTGCCGCCCTTATACCCGAAATAGTACCGAATTTTGGTTACCAGGCTACCGTACATCCTGATGTTGCTGCGGAGCTTGGGCTTAGCGCCGATGTAAAAATAACGTACCGTGCAGGCGACCAGCCAAACAACGCCCTTTCACTGAACGTATTGAAGCCCGGCGAAATAGCCACTACTGCCGGTACATCGGCGGTGATATATTCGGTTACCGATAAAGATGCTTTTGATGTACAGAACCGCGTTAATACCTTCCTTCATGTTAATGATGCCGAAAAGGAGAAGCGAAACGGTGTGCTGCTGTGTATAAACGGCAGTGGCATATTGTACAGCTGGCTGCGCAGTATGGTTTCTTTAGGGGGCAGTACGCCGGTGCCGTATAACCTGCTGAATGCCGAGGCCATGAAAGCAGAGCCGGGCAGCAAAGGGCTTCGTTTTTATCCGTTTGGTAACGGAGTAGAGCGTATTTTTAATAATAAGCCTGTGTTTAGCGGTATACAAAACCTGAGCTTCACCATGCACCATACACCGGAGCTGGTCCGCTCGGCTTGTGAGGGTATTGTTTTTGCCATGAACTACGGTTTTGATATTATGAAAGAGCTTGGTGCCGGGGGTGAAGTGGTGCGTGCCGGTATGGCAAACCTGTTCCTTAGCCCTGTGTTCCGGGAGATATTTGTAAACACTACCCAAACCACAGTAGAATTATATAACACTGCAGGCAGCGATGGCGCTGCCCGTGGCGCCGCCTATGGTGCAGGGTTTTATAATAGCCTGGACGAGGCCTTCCTGGGGCTGCAATGCCTGGAACGCGTAACGCCCGATAAGCACCTGGCCGACAGGTACAGCGATATTTACCAGGAGTGGAAATGGAATATTAATATTGAAAATAAGAAGAATGAGTACAACAAAACAAGCTTACTTTAAATCGGTAGACAAAATAAAGTTCGAGGGCCGCGAGAGCGACAACCCGCTTGCTTTTAAATGGTATGATGAAAATCGCGTGGTTGCAGGCAAAACCCTTAAAGAGCACTTTAAGTTTGCTATGGCATGGTGGCATACACTATGCAATACCGGTAACGACCCTTTTGGCCCGGGTACCGAAACACACGCATGGAACTCTAAAGATAACGCCGTAGCGCGTGCTAAAGATAAAATGGATGCCGGTTTTGAATTTATGGAAAAACTGGGTATACCGTACTACTGTTTCCACGATGTAGACCTTGTAGACGAAGCACCGACCCTTGCTGAGTTTGAAGAGCGTGTACAGGCTATGGTGGAATATGCAAAACAAAAACAACAGGAAACCGGCATTAAGCTGCTTTGGGGTACAAGCAACCTGTTCAGTAACCCACGTTACATGAACGGTGCTTCTACAAACCCTAACTTTGATGTAGTTGCTTACGCCGGTGCACAGGCTAAAATAGCCATTGACGCTACTGTAGCCCTAAACGGTGACGGTTACGTTTTCTGGGGTGGCCGCGAAGGTTACATGAGCCTGCTGAACACCGACATGAAGCGCGAGCAGGAGCACCTTGCCATGTTCCTTGCTATGTGCCGCGACTATGCACGCAAGGAAGGCTTTAAAGGTACGTTCTTCATTGAGCCAAAGCCAATGGAGCCAATGAAGCACCAGTACGACTTTGATGCTGCTACCTGTGTAGGTTTCCTTAACCAGTACGGCCTTAAAGACGACTTTAAATTAAACATAGAGGTGAACCACGCTACACTGGCCAGCCACACTTTTGAGCACGAGCTTCAGGTAGCTGCAAATGCGGGCATGCTGGGCAGCATCGACGCTAACCGTGGCGATTACCAAAACGGCTGGGATACTGACCAGTTCCCTATCGACATCTATGAAATCACCCAGGCAATGCTTGTAATACTGCAAAGCGGCGGTATACAGGGTGGTGGTGTAAACTTTGACGCCAAAGTGCGCCGTAACTCAATAGACATTGAAGACAAATTCGTAGCCCACATCAGTGGTATGGACGTATTTGCACGCGGGCTTATTGCAGCAGAAAACATACTTACAAACACAAACTATACAACACTGCGCACACAGCGCTACGCATCATTTGACGGCGGTAACGGAAAACAGTTTGAAAAAGGAGAGCTCACTTTGGAAAACCTGAACACTATCGCACGCCAGAATGGAGAACCTACACCTATAAGCGGTAAACAAGAACTGTTTGAGCAGATTATTGCTAACGCTTACTAATATACTAAAGCCACTTTCGGTAGGGAGTGGCTTATTTTTCCAAAAACAACTATAACGATTTAGTTAAAAAACAAAACCGATGAACAAAAGATATTTTACAAGGGCTACAGCATGCCTGCTGGCAGTAACGGCTTTAAGTGTTACGGCCTGTAAAAAAGAAACGGAGAACAAAGAAGAGAACAAGGAGGCGGCACAGTTTGAAGGTAAAAAATACCTTTCGCAGCCGCTTGTTTCAGATATATATACAGCCGACCCTTCGGTACGCGTGTTTGAAGGGAAAATTTACATATACCCGTCGCACGATATTGATGCGGGCACGCCTGAAAATGATAACGGCGACCATTTCGATATGAAGGATTACCATATATTTTCGCTGGACAGTGTGGGAGGGAAAGTTACAGACCACGGTGTGGGGCTTGATATAAAAAATATCCCGTGGGCGGGGCGCCAGCTTTGGGCACCCGATGCCGAATTTAAAAACGGTATGTACTACCTATATTTTCCGGTGAAGGATAAGCAGGATGTTTTCCGTATAGGGGTGGCTACCGGTAAAAGCCCTGCCGGCCCGTTTGTAGCCGAAAAAGAGCCTATAAAAGGCAGTTATAGTATAGACCCGGCCATTTTTACCGATGAAGACGGTACTTCGTACATGTATTTCGGGGGTATATGGGGTGGGCAGCTACAGCGCTGGGCTTCGGGCAAATATGATGCTAACGGTTCTAAAACCGATTCTGAAAAACCGGATGAAGCGGCACTTACCTGCAAGGTAGCTAAGCTTAGTAAAGACATGCTGCAGTTTGACGGGCCCGTGGGCGATATTGTTATTAACGACAATGAGGGCAAGCCGCTGCTTACCAAAGACCACGACAGGAGGTTTTTTGAAGGTTCGTACATGCATAAATACAATGGCAAATACTATTTTACCTACTCTACAGGAGATACCCATTACCTGGCTTATGCCGTGGGCGACAAACCTACCGGGCCGTTTGAGTACAAGGGGCATTTTATGAACCCGGTAGAAGGATGGACAACACACCATTCTATCGTAGAGTTTAAGGGCAAATGGTACCTGTTTTACCACGATACCCAGCTTTCGGGCAAAACGCACCTGAGGAACATAAAGGTGACGGAACTTGTGCATAATGCTGACGGTTCGCTACAGCTTATCAATCCGTAAACAGCAACAGTTATGAAAGCCGTAAGCAGGTTTACCGGATTATTTGGTTGTATGTTTTTGGCTATTGGCACAGTGTATTCGCAGCCCGCTATACAAACATTCAAGTCGGTTTTTAAAGACAAGTTCTATGTTGGGGTGGCCATAAACAGGCAGCAGGCAATGGGAGGCGATAAGAAAGAGCAGGAGCTTATAAAACAGTATTACAATAGTACAAGCCCTGAAAACGACCTTAAATGGGAAAACATACACCCGGCTGAGGGTACATACAATTTTGCCCCGGCTGATGCTTATGTAGACTTTGGGAAACAGTCGGGTATGTTTATCATTGGGCATACGCTGGTATGGCATTCGCAAACGCCCGATTGGGTATTTAAAGACAGTAAAGGCAATGACCTTACCCGCGAAGCCCTGCTGGCCCGTATGAAAGACCATATAGAAACCGTGATGCACAGGTATAAAGGCGTTATAAAAGGTTGGGATGTAGTAAATGAAGCCCTTAATGAAGACGGTACATTGCGTAATTCGAAATGGAAAATGATTATAGGCGATGATTATATAGAAAAGGCTTTTGAATATGCGCATGCGGCAGACCCTGATGTTGAATTGTATTACAATGACTACAACCTGAACCGCAGCGAAAAACGGCAAGGGGCTGTAAAAATAGTACAACAGTTAAAGAAAAAGGGATTACCCATAAAAGCAGTGGGGGAGCAGGCACATTACAGCCTGAAACATGGTACTGATGCTGAGGTAGAGGCGCTGATACTCGATTTTATAAAGGCGGGTGTTATAGTAAATTTTACTGAACTTGATATATCTGTGTTGCCCGATAATGGAGCCGGCATTACCGCCGACGTGGCAAATACCGCAAAGTATGAGGAACGGCTTAACCCTTATACTACCGGTTTACCTGCCGGTGTGCAGCAGCAGCTTGCAAGCCGTTATGGTAATATTTTTAAGCTGTTTGTAAAATACAGCGACCACATAGACCGGGTTACTTTTTGGGGGCTTTCAGACAGGAATACGTGGCTTAACAACTGGCCCATACATGGCCGCACGAATTATCCGCTGCCTTTTAACCGTGATCTTTCTGTTAAGAAAGACGTGGTAGGGAAGATTTTTGAAGCGGCTAAAAATTAGGAATTAAGAATATTTAATATAATCATTAAATATAGAGTTTGGTTTTTTACACAAGGCCTGCCGGGTGGTTCCGGCAGGCTATTTTTAATCGATAACCAAATTTTAGGGGGAAGTTTAACCTTGTTATACCGGGAAAATGACACATTTTAATGCAAAAGGAAAGGTAGTTACAATAGGGGAAGTGTATATGGTAGCGATGTCTTCAGAGCAACTGAAGATAAAGCAATCGGCGAGCCTTGATTTTTCGTTTAAGGGCTGTGAAATGAATGTAGCAGCCTCATTATCGAGCCTGGGACAGGACGTTTCGCATTTTACAATAGTATCAGATGACCTTTTGGGCGATGCAGTTGTAACGCTTATGAAACAAAGGGGAATAGATACACACTATATACAAAAGGCGGCAGTTCCGTTAGGCATCTGCATTGTAGAACGCGGCAGCGGGGTGCGGCCAAACAAGGTGGCAAATGTGCTGCACAAAAGCCCGTTTGAAACTTTTGACTGGAACGCGATGTTGTGGAACAACATACTGGCCGATGCAGGATGGCTGTTTTGGTCGGCAAGCCTGTCGCGGCTTCACGGCGCGGCAGATAAGCTGGCAGGTATATTACAAAACGCGTATGCCGATAATGTAAGCATTGTTACCGACCTGTCTCTTATAAATCCCGGTATCGAAGATTTTTCGAGGGATATGGTTACCTCACTGCTACCGTACTCATCTATAGTGATTGCAGGGGTAAACAACATTAACATACTGCTGGGTACTGATTTTGGCACTGATACGGCCGGGTTTACCGATGCCTGTGCGATGCTTAATGCCGTATACCCTAACATAACCGGGGTGTTTGATAAGGTTTGTAACGGCTCCAGGTGCTATGGGCGTGGCTGGGTAAATAAACGTTACATACAAACTCCCGAAATAGAAATAGGCAGTATTGTAGACCGCGAAGGCGCATCGGAATCGTTTGCTGCCGGGCTGCTGTATATACTGCGGTTCCATGAAGAGCAGCATGCGCTTAATTTTGCCATAGCGGCTTATGCCTTACAACACACGGTAAGGGGAGATTATAACGTGGCAAGCGTAAATGAAATCATAGAAACATTACAGTCTTCCCGCCAAATAACTTAATGATATATACCGGATTCACTCACAAAAGCGAATCCGGTATATTTATTTATAGTTACTTCATTGTAATTACTTTGCTAAGTGTATTATTGCCGGTTTTGTTAGGTTCACCCGGCTGGCAGCTGCCCACAAATAGCTCTACTTTTCCGTCAAATTGTTGTTGTGTGCCGTCTTCGGTAGTGTAAGAAAGGTCGGCAGCAGTAAGGGTAAAGGTAACGGTTTTAGTTTCCCCGGGTTTCAGGGCTAACCTTTCAAACCCCTTCAATGACTTCAACGCCGATTTTATCTTTTTATCCTTGTTCACCACATAAAGTTGTGCCACTTCCTCCCCGGCAAATTTTCCGGTATTGGTAATTTCAACCGATACTTTTACCTCACTATTTTTACGGATTGTAGCAGGCATCTTTAAGTTGCTGTATTTAAAGTTGGTATAGCTTAACCCGAACCCAAATCCGTATAACGGTTGCCCTTTAAAATAACGATACGTGCGGTTTTCCATGCTGTAATCATTAAACGACCCTAAGTCACTGTCGCCCTTATAAAACGTAACCGGTAGCCTGCCCGAAGGGTTATAATTGCCAAAAAGTATATCGGCTACTGCCTTGCCTGCTGCCTGCCCGCCATACCATGCATTAAGTATGGCAGGTACATTTGCCGATTCCCATGGGGTGGCTATGGCGCTGCCCGTCATCATCACAAATACTACGGGTTTACCGGTTTTGTGCAATGCCTTCATCAGTTCTGTCTGCACTTCGGGCAGCATTATGCTGGTGCGGTCGCCACCGTTAAAGCCGGGATCATCCACTTTCATTTCTTCGCCCTCAAGCTGTGGTGAAATACCCCCTACAAAAACAAAGGCATCTGCATCTTTATGTTTGGCTGCAATGTCGTTGAAATTGCTTTTCACGTATTGCCCGGCACTCAGCCTTATGTTAGCTTTTCCATCGCCCTGCCAGTACTCTGTTACCAGGTGGTATACCGAATCTTTCTTTACATCGAGCTGGTAGGTTTTGGCTCCCCAACGGTTTCTTTCCCATGCATTGATAACCGTTTTACCGTTTATAATAAAGCGGTAGCCGTCGTCGCCCTCCAGCTCAAAGGTAATAGTGCCATCCTTTACAGGTTTAAAATCAGCAGAATACCTGGCCGAGAAATCCCTGGCTGTAATACCGGGGGCAACAGCCTGGCCTTCCTGCCACATGTTTTCAAGCTTGCTATGTTGCAGTATTACCGGTGTTCCGCTTAGTTGCCTGTTATTAAAGTACTCTGCCTTAAAGCCTGTTTTTCCGTCATAAGAGTATTGTTGTGAAAAGTCTTCATAAGCAAGCAGGTTGCTGTTAGTAAAGTTTACCGCCCTTTCATAAACTACTTCGGTATTTGGTCCTGCTTTTTCCTTAATGCCCTGTAATACCGTTGTCAGCTTAGATGGTATGCCGTTATAATTGCCTAATATAGATATGCTGTTATCTGCATTAGGACCCAAAACCACTATTTTTTTAAGGTTTTTACTTAGCGGCAGGGCGCTTTTTTCGTTTTTCAAAAGCACCATAGACTGTTGGGCCATCCTGAGTGCCAGGTCGGCATGTGCTGCACTTTCAAGCTCCGTGTCCGGAATTTGGGTGTATGAAACCATCGATGCAGGGTCAAACATTCCCAGGCGGAAGCGTATCATAAACAACCTTTTGACCGATATGTCGATTTGTGATTCGGTAATTATACCGTCCTTCACAGCTTTTATAAGTGACTTGTACACGTCTGTACCGCACTCCACATCCGTACCGTGAAATACGGCATCGGCTGCGGCAGTAGCAGCATCGGGGTGGGTTTTGTGGTTTTTAAAAAAATCGTCAATAGCCCAGCAGTCTGATGTTACATAGCCGTTAAACTTCCACTGCTTGCGTAAAATATCATTCATTAAAATATCGCTGCCACAGCACGGCTGTTTCCTAAAGGCATTGTAGGCGCACATAACCCCTGCCACTTCAGATTCTGTTATCAGCTTTTTAAAAGCAGGCAGATAGGTGTCCCAAAGGTCGTACGGGCTTACATCTACATCAAACTCGTGCCTTAACGGCTCCGGGCCGCTATGTACTGCATAATGCTTCGCACAGGCGGCAGCTTTAAGGTATTTAGGGTCGTTTCCCTGCAGGCCGTGTACAAAAGCATCGCCCAGCATGGCGGTAAGGTAGGGGTCTTCGCCATAGGTTTCCTGGCCACGGCCCCAGCGCGGATCCCTGAATATATTAATATTGGGTGTCCAGTAGGTTAGCCCCAGGTAGCGTTCGTTAGTACGGCCTGTAGCCACGGCCTTATTATAAATCACCCGCCCTTCAGCAGCCGAGTAATCGGCCATATTATAAAGGTCATCCTTATTAAATGTTGCCGCCATGGCTATGGCCTGCGGATACACAGTTACCTTAAAGGGTGTACGTGCCACCCCGTGCAGGGTTTCGTTCCACCAGTCGTAGGCAGGTATGCCCAGCCTGTCTATAGCAGGCGAGGCATTAAGCATTTGCGATACTTTTTCTTCGAGTGTCAGCCTGCTTACAAGGTCATCTACACGTTGGTCAAAACTTAGGTTGTAATCCCGGAACGGGTAATTGTTTTGTGCATTAACCTTTACAGTAAAATTAAACAGCAGGAGTATAATGGCTAAATAGCGATTTCTGAATTTCATGGTTAAGGATTGTTTTTAAATTGTATTGGTATTGCAGAAAAATAATTAATGGTAAAAGGTACTATATGCAGGGTTTTTATAAGAGGTACAGGTAGTATCGCAGTCCGTTTTTTTAGGTGAATGCACTTGGTTTCCTCAGCAGGGCCTGTAAATATTGTAAATTATGCAATGCACATTTTTGCGCAGGTTTTTTTTTCAAATATGTAATTTATGATAATTTATTTCATGTGAATGATAGACGGACTCAAATTTACTAAAACGTATTCGTAGATTTTTAGTGTCTGATTATGGGCTTCATATAACTAAATTTTACTTTTGGTCTGTAATACCATAAGTTGCCCATTGCCATACATCTGCAAACACTGTTTTCAGTACACAGAAATATGGATACTGACCATGGCGCGAAAGCCCATCCAAATTTTATCAATACGTTTTTTGTGAAATTATTTTAAAACTTTTTAGAATGCGAGAAAAACACCTTATTTGCGAAATCGTTTTAGTTTAAAAGATTTGTATTATGAACAGCTATAACCAAACACATTTTATTTTAATCAATAACTAACTAATTTAATTTATGGAGAACCTCTACAAAGTATTAATAACACCCAAAAGGCTGTTGTTACTATTTACGTTATTCTTAGCTCCGCACTTTATTATGCAGGCGCAAAATATAAGTGTTACCGGAACCGTTACTTCGGCAGAAGATAAACTGGGCGTACCGGGAGTAAATGTTGTTATAAAAGGCACTACAAATGCCACGGCTACAGACTTTGACGGTAATTATACCATTTCTGTGCCACAGGGTACTGTGCTGGTGTTTTCGTCTGTAGGTTTTAAAACCCAGGAAATTGCAGTTACCGGAACTACCCTGAATGTAACCATAGAAAGCGATACAAAACAGCTTGATGAGGTTGTGGTGGTGGGTTACGGTGCCCAGAGAAAAGAGGCCGTTACCGGATCTGTTGTGTCTATAAAAGGAGAACAGCTGCGCGAAATGCCTTCGGCTAACATTACCCAGGCGTTACAGGGCAGGATGGCAGGTGTGGAGTTGTCTCAAACCTCTACAAAACCGGGTGCCACAATGCAAATACGTGTTAGGGGAAGCCGCTCGCTTAATGCGAGTAATGAACCTCTGGTAGTGCTGGACGGAATACCGTTTGCAGGTTCGCTGGGCGACCTTAGCTCAGACGATATAAAAAGCATAGAGATACTTAAAGATGCTTCTGCAACGGCCATTTACGGTTCGCGTGGTGCCAATGGTGTTATACTTGTTACATCTAATAAGGGCCAAAAAGGAGGCGAGGCACGTTTTACCTATAACGGCTATTACGGTACCAAGGAAGTATTTGCCGATTACCCGATGATGAGCGGGCCGGAGTATGTAAAACTGCGTGCCGCTGCAGGTATGTATACTAACGGCCTTGATGAGGCAGATGATGTAAATACAAACTGGCAAGACCTGTTTTACAGGACGGGTACCATGCAAAACCATTATATGGGTGTAAGCGGCGGTACTGCAAAAGGCAGCTATAACTTTAGTACAAGCTACTATAAAGAAGAAGCTGTAATACCATTACAGGACTACCAGCGTGTAACCCTACAGGGCTCGCTTGACCAGGAAATAGGCCTGTTCCGTTTCGGGTTTACATCAAACAATAACTATTCTGTAAACAATGGCAACAGCCTTAACATGTATGGTGTGCTGAGCATGTCTCCTATAGCTAACCCGTATAATGAAGATGGTACCTGGAAAAGGACCGTAAGGATGCCGCTTGATGAGCAGTGGGTGTACAGCAGGTATACCCTGGAGCACCTGGGCGATAAGTATGTAGATAAAACCAAGGCATTTTCATCTTACAATGCATTATACGGAGAGGTAAAAATACCATGGGTAGACGGCCTTAAATTCCGTACTAACATAGGCGGTACCGTACGTACAAGCAATAGCGGCAGCTATACCGGCGAAGGTGTTTTCAGCTCAACTGCCGATACGCCTTCGGTAGCAGCTATTGGCAATTCGCTTACTACAAACTGGACCATAGAAAACCTGCTTACATATGACCACACTTTTGCAGAAAAGCACAAAATTAATGCAGTAGCACTATATTCTGCACAGGAGAATATGTTTAACAGTTCATCTATAAGTGCCAGGAATATACCGTCTGATGCTTTCCAGTTTTATAACCTGGGCCAGGCGCAGGGCGAAGTTACCATTAACCCGGCTAACCAGGCGTATCAAAAAAGTGGTTTGGTTTCATATATGGGCCGTGTTATGTATTCTTATAATGATAAGTATATGCTTAGCGCCACCATGCGTTCAGATGCTTCATCAAGGCTGGCGCCGGGCCACCAATGGCATACATACCCTGCGGTTTCTGCTGGCTGGAACATCAAGTCAGAATCGTTCCTTAAAGAATCTAAATTTATAGACCTTCTAAAGCTTAGGGTAGGTTATGGTGAAACGTCTAATCAGGCTGTAGATCCATATAAGACACTTGGGCTTTTAAGTACCAGGCCATACAACTTTGGTGGTACTTACTCTACCGGTTATTATGTATCGCAGCTGCCAAACCCTAAACTGGGTTGGGAGTATTCTAAAACATGGAACTACGGTATAGATTTCGGTTTCTTTAACAGCAGGCTTACCGGTACAGTAGAATATTATGTTCAGGATACAAACAATGTACTGCTTAGCGTAGGGCTTCCTCCTACATCGGGTGTAGACAGCTATACTGCAAATATCGGTGCTACCCAAAACAAAGGTTTTGAAGTTTCATTAAACGGTATTATCATAGACAACCCTGACGGATTTACGTGGGATGCGGGTATAAACCTGTATGCAAACCGAAACAAGCTGGTTTCGCTGGCTTCGGGTGCTACAAGGGACGAAAACAACTGGTGGTTTGTAGGGAAACCTATAAATGTTATTTATGACTATCAAAGGATAGGCCTTTGGCAGGAGGGCGACCCATACCTGGCCATACTGGAGCCGGGTGCTGCTAATGACCCTACTGTAGACAACGGTATAGGTATGATTAAAGTAAAATATACCGGAGATTATAATGAAGACGGTACGCCTGTAAGGGCTATAGGTCCTGATGACCGCCAGATAATGGATGTAAACCCTAAATTCCAGGGAGGTTTTAATACCCATGTTAATTACAAAGGATTTGACCTGGGTATAGTAGGTGCTTTCCAGGAAGGTGGTATACTTATAAGCACGCTTTATGGCTCTGCAGGTTACCTTAACCTTATGGACGGCCGCAGGGGGCAGGTAGACATAGACTACTGGACACCGGAGAATACCAATACAAGATATCCTAACCCTAAGTCGCAGCGTAGCAGTAACAACCCTAAGTACGGCAGTACACTGGGATATTTTGACGGCTCGTACATAAAAGTACGTACCATATCGCTGGGTTACACATTTAAGCAGGATTTTATTAATAAGGCAGGTATAAGCAAGCTAAGGCTGTATACTACCGTGCAAAACCCATTTGTAATATACTCCCCTTACCATAAAGAAACAGGCCTTGATCCTGAAACAAACTCGTATGGTGATGAAAACTCTGCCGTAAGCTCTTACCAGAGGCGCCTGTTAACCCAAGGGGTAAATACGCCGGTTACACGAAACTTTATGATTGGTATGAACATAACTTTCTAAAAAAAGACACTATGAAACTTAAACAAATAAAAACCATTTTAGGGCTGGTACTCTTTTCGGGCATGTTCCTTACAGGCTGTACCGATGTGCTGGACGAAAAGCCCCGCAGTATATATACGCCCGAGTATTTTAAAACTGAAAAAGGAGTTTACGGTGGTTTGACGTCCATGTACGCCCACCTGAGATACATATACGGTAACGGATATTACTATAACATGTGCCTTACCGGTACAGATGAGGCTACGTACGGCGCCAGCGGTGACGGTAACTTTAAAGATATGGACCTCTCTGGCGTGGGGCAGCTTACCAGTGTTACCAGCCGTTCGGACGTGTTGTGGTTTGCCGCTTTCCCTAATATAAATACGGCGAGCGGTATTATAGAAAATGCTACCACGGTAGGCATATCTGAAGCGCTTATCTCTGAAGCCAGGTTTTTCCGTGCTTTTGATTACTTTATGCTTGTGCAGACTTTTGGTGGCGTACCGCTTGATTTGGGTGCAGGCGAACTTAAATTCAATACCTCGGCTACACGCGTATCTGTAAGGAACACGGTGCCAGAAGTGTATACTAAAGCCATATTCCCAGATCTTATAATTGCCACACAAAACCTGCCCGATGGTGGCCGTGTTACCGGTGGCGTTACTAAAACTGTAGCCAGGCTGTATCTTGCCAAGGCTTACCTTACATATGCATGGTGGCTACAAAACCCGGGCAACATACCTACCTATCCTGAAGCATCGCGTACAGACCCTGACGGGCATGATGCCGCCTGGTACTTTCAGCAGGCCTACAATGTAGCTACAGAGGCTATAGACAATCCCGGCTCGTTTGGGCTACAGCCTACGTTTTATGACATAAGCCTTGCACAAAACGACCGTAATAACGAAATACTGCTTTATGCAGACCATACACAGGCAAGTGAATTTTACAACGGCGGCAGCCTTACTTACGGTACAGGTGCATCGCCCGATAACTTTGCCAGCTGGATGATGACGTGGAACTATACCATAGTAAGAAGCGCGGCAGATGCAGGGCAAACATCTCTTATAAGTTCTGTACAGCGTGAGGCTGCACAAAGGTATGGCCGCCCTTGGACCTGTATGGCACCTACAATAGGCACCATAACAAATACATTTGCCGATAAAACAAACGACTCACGCTACGATGGTACTTTTACAACGGTGTACAGGGCAAACTGGCCTAAAGGAAACCTTAACTATGCATTTTTGTATAACGCAAACAATGAGCACGTGGTACCCGGCGATGCTGTAATGACGTTCCTGGACAATGAGCCTTCAGAATCTATAGATTACAGTAACAGTACATATAAAAGTAACGTAGGTGCGGGTGTAATTGCCGGAAGGCCAGATTATGTAAGGTCGCCTACTGCAATAAGCAGGATTTCGTTCCCGAGCATATGGAAACAAGGCCCGTACCGCACCGATAACGGTAGCGGCTTAGGCCAGCCAAATGCAGGCAGTACCCGTCCGTTTAACATAGCTAAATTCTCAGAATTTTACCTTATAGCGGCAGAAGCTGCGGTTAAGGGTGCAGCCACAACTTCGGGCAGGACCGCTTACGACCTGGTAAATGTACTTAGGGCACGAGCCGGAAAATGGCGCTGGGATAACAACGATAATATAACTAAAAACGAAGACCACAGCGCACAGATGGTGGCAGCTACACCTGCCGTTATAGATATTAATTATATTTTGGCAGAACGCTCAAGGGAATATTATGGCGAATGCTACCGCTGGTACGACCTGGTTCGTACACAGAAATGGGCAGAACTGTCATCTACATACGTGATTTGCGGGCCTACGTTTGCAGACCATACACCACAGACATTCCAACGCGATATACAATCGTACCTGTATTTGAGGCCTATACCACAAAGGCAGTTGGATGCAATGGAAATGAGTGATGCCGAAATAGATGCTTACCAAAATCCGGGTTATAATTAATTTTCATGCTAAATAGTCCAAAATATTTGGGTTAATATAGAGTTTATTTGGGTTAGGTTACTATGAGAGAGGCTGCCGGTATAGGCAGCCTCTTTTTCTTTTTCTTTTTATTTGTTTTGTTACCCTAAATTTATCTTTTATGCAAAAATCTTTTAATTTTACAGAAAACGTTTTCTTTTAATCCCTGAGGTGTAAAAATGTATGTCTAATATTACTATAAAAGATATTGCCAAAGCTTTAAGCGTATCGGTGTCTACGGTTTCTAAAGCCCTGAACAATAGTTACGAAATAAGCCCCGCTACTAAGCAGCTTATTACTGATTATGCCAAGGCAAATAACTATAAGCCAAACCGTTTTGCAAAAAGCCTTAAAGTGGGGCAAACCACATCGGTGGGGGTGGTTATATCATCATTTTTCAGCAGTACATTCCTTGCACAGGTAATAGACGGCATATATAAAGCCTCTTATGAAGTGGGCTACGATATCATTATTATGCAAAGCTTCGAAAACGTGGAAAACGAACGGGCATGCCTGGATGCACTTCTGTCTAAAGGGGTAGATGGTATACTACTGGCACCCGTAAGTGAAACTTCAAATTCTGATTACCTCAATTACATCAATGATAACCTGTGCCCTATAGTGCTTTTTGACAGGATAAACCCCGATATAAGGACTATAAAAGTTGGGGTTAATGAGTACAAAGGCACATTTGAGGCCATTCAGCATTTAATAGACATACACAGGAAACGTATATTATTTATTACAGGCGATAAGTTTGGCGAAAACAACCAAAGGATACAAGGGTATAAAAAAGCGCTGAAAAACCTTGATATACCCATTAACTCAAGGTATATGGTGTTTTGCAACCTTGAAAACATTGAAGAGCTTGATGCTAAAATCAAAGACTCAATACTACAGCTTAAAGAGATGAATATAGGCCCCAATGCCATTTTTGGCGCTACCGACCTTATCACCATGCGAACACTGGGTATACTGGCGGAAATGGGCATTAAGGTGCCCGATGAAATTGCGGTTATCGGTTTTGCAAATACAGACATTGCTTTTGCGCTTAACCCGCCTATTTCAGCCATCAGGCAACCTGCCAGGGATATGGGGTACCTTTCGCTAAACAAGCTTATAGAGCTCATAGACTTAAACGTTTCAGGGAAAAGGAACCAGAACTACGAAGTTATACTTTTAGATACTTCTATGCAGCTGAGGAAATCTACAAGCGTGGCTGGTGCTTAAAGCAATGTTATGGTATTTACAGATAATATTAGAGTGATACCATTCTGGGAATTATTTCTTTTTCGGGTATAGTTATGGCATAAATTAAAACATAAAAAAAAGGGAAAACGGTTAGTCTTCCCTTTTTTAGCCCCCAAAAAATACCGTAAAATTTTAAATTTTACTAATGCTATTTTTTGTAAATGTATATCTATTGACTATACAATGCAAGCCTATTAGATGAAATGCATGCAAAAATCGTTGAAATGCAAATTTATCCGTTAAACAACCGTTAATGCAGTTATAACATAACTACGAAAACGTTTTTCTCGGGGTTGTTTATTTAAATATTAGTATGCCCTGGCGTCGTTACCTTCGTAGAAGTTTATAAACGCACGGTTCACCACGCGGTTACCGCCCGGTGTAGGGTAGTCCCCGGTAAAGTACCAGTCTCCCAGGTTTTTAGGGCATGCTTTGTGCAGGTTTTCTACCGTCTGGAAGATGATTTTCACTTCAGCCTTAATATCGCTTGTTGTTAACATTTGTGCAATCTTGTCTGATATCTCCTGGTCGGTAAACGGAGCGTAGAACTCCGTAACGTGGTTTACCACCTCGTTGTCTGGCAGGCCTTCCTGCGCCTTACATTTGGCATACACATCGTGCACTATATGCTCCAGCCCACGTTCTTTAAGCAGCTCGTGTGCCGCACGGAATGCCACAAGGCCCTCCAGCTTCGCCATATCGATACCGTAACAGTCAGGGTAACGTATTTGCGGCGCACCTGATACCACTACGATACGCTTAGGGTTAAGGCGGTCCATCATTTTAATGATGCTCATTTTAAGCGTGGTTCCGCGCACTATAGAGTCATCTATAATCACAAGGTTGTCCTCGGGCTTAATAACGCCGTAGGTAACGTCGTACACGTGCGCCACAAGGTCGTCGCGGCTGCTGTCTTCGGTAATAAAGGTGCGCAGCTTGGCATCTTTAATAGCGATTTTCTCAGTACGTATTTTTACCGAAAGCAGTTCCTTAAGCGTTTCCTCGTTAAGGATATTGCGTTTTTCAAGGATTTCGTTGTTCTTACGCTGGTTCAGGAAGTCGTTAGCGGCTTCCACAAGGCCGAAGAATGAAGTCTCGGCAGTGTTTGGTATGTATGAGAAAACGGCGTTGTCTGTATCGTTGTCTATGGCTTTAAGCACATCGGGCAATACAAGACGGCCAAGCTCTTTACGCTCTTCGTAGATTTCGGCATCGCTTCCGCGGGAGAAGTAGATACGCTCAAACGAACACGCTTTGTTTACAGTAGGCGGGATGATTTCCTTAACCGAAACGGAACCATTCTTCTTGATGATGATGGCACTGCCCGGGGTAAGTTCCTGTACATCGTCAAAAGCTACGTTAAACACGGTTTGTATCACCGGCCTTTCGCTGGCTACAACGGCTATTTCATCGTCCTGGTAGTAGTAGGCAGGTCGTATACCTGCAGGGTCGCGGAAAACGAATGCATCGCCGTGGCCAAACATACCAGCCATGGCATAACCGCCATCCCACTGCTTAGAGGCGCGCTTAAGGATGCGTGCCACATTCAGCCTGTCTGATATTACCGGAGAAGCTTCCTGCTTGGTGTATCCTTCCTGCTTGCATTCCTGGTAAAGGTCAGCTACCTCGTCATCAAGGAAGTGGCCTATCTTTTCCATTACCGTTACTGTATCGGCAAGTTCTTTAGGGTGCTGACCCAGCTCTACAAGGCTGTTAAACAGCTCCTGCACATTGGTCAGGTTAAAGTTACCCGCTACAATAAGGTTACGGTGCATCCAGTTGTTCTGGCGCAAGAAAGGGTGAACGCTCTCTATGCTGTTTTTGCCAAAAGTACCGTAGCGTACGTGACCCAAAAACACCTCACCTATATAAGGGATGTTCTCTTTTTGCAGTGCTACGTTATCGGCATACTCAGGGTTTGCAGCCAGTTCTTCATTAATGCGTTCGTTTATCTGGGCAAAAACGTCCAGTATCGGCTGCGGCTTGTTGCTGCGTACGCGGCTTATGTAGCGTTGGCCAGGTTTCACGTCAAGCTTAATGCTGGCAAAGCCTGCACCATCCTGGCCGCGGTTGTGCTGCTTTTCCATCATCAGGTACATTTTCTGTATCCCGTAGAAAGCCGAACCATATTTTTCTTTATAGTATTCTAACGGCTTCAGAAGCCTTAGCATTGCGATACCACATTCGTGTTTAATAGCGTCGCTCATAGTAGTGTATGTGTTGTTGTGTTGTAGTTATATCAAAAAAAGCCCCGTAATGAGGCCTTAGTTATTCTGTTTATTCTTCAAGCGCTATGTCAAACTGTGTGAGCGCCTTAAATTCCTGTAAGCGTTCCAGCACTTCGTCCCTTTGCAGCCCTTCCATACGCTCTGTGCCGAATTTCTCCACGCAGAACGATGCCAGGTTAGAACCGTAAATTATAGCATTCTTCAGGTTTTTAAACGATACATTTTCGCTTTGCGCAATGTAGCCGCTAAAGCCACCGGCAAAGGTATCGCCCGCACCTGTAGGGTCAAACACTTCCTCAAGCGGAAGCGCCGGGGCAAAGAATACTTTTTTATCGTGAAACAGCAATGCGCCGTGTTCTCCTTTTTTAATTACCACATACTTAGGCCCCATAGTGTGGATTTTGGCAGCAGCCTTTACCAGGCTGTATTCGCCGCTAAGCTGGCGTGCCTCTTCATCGTTTATGGTAATAACGTCTACACGTTTTATAACATCCATAAGTTCAGGAAGTGCGCAGTCCATCCAGAAGTTCATAGTGTCCAGCACTACAAGCTTTGGTGTAGCCGTAAGCTGGTCCAGTACGCTTGTCTGTACAATAGGGTGCAGGTTACCCAGCATCACTACTTCAGCATCGGTAAAATTAGCCGGTACTTTCGGCTGGAAATCAGCCAGTACGTTCAGTTGGGTTTCAAGGGTGTCACGGCTGTTAAGGTCGTTATGGTATCGGCCGCTCCAAAAGAAGGTTTTGCCGCCCGGCACTACCTCAATAGCTGTAGTGTCTATACCTTTGTTGTTCAGCATATCTATATACTCCTGCGGGAAATCTTCGCCCACGACAGATACTATGGCGCTTTTTACCTTAAAGAATGAAGCCGAAAGGCCAATGTAAGTAGCGGCACCGCCAAGTATTTTGTCGGTTTTGCCGAAGGGGGTTTCTATGGCATCAAAGGCCACCGTTCCCACAATGAGTAGTTTGTTCATTTGTTGCAGTCTCAAATTTGAGGACGCAAAGATAGTGCAAAGCTATGAGAGAAGCAACAAGGTAACAATCAATTTAAGTTATTGTGTAATAAGGATAAACCTATAACGTTCGAGATGTTAAACTTTAAAAACATTTAACATTTTTTGTAATTTTACAGTTCTTTAAAATCAACCACTTTTTCAATATGAGTAAATTTATTACAGGTACAGAACTTGTTAAAACAATTGACAGTATTATATGGGATGCTGAAAAGTCGCTGTTAATAGTGTCGCCATTCATCAAATTAGACGATTACTTTAAGAAGCTTTTTAAAAAACATATCAATGAACCCAAACTGCATATAACTATTGCTTTTGGTAAGAATGAAAATGAAGTTAGCCGAAGTTTTAGCGAGCACGATTTTGAATATTTTAAACAGTTTCCAAATATCAGTATCGTCTATGTTCCCAATCTTCACGGAAAGTATTATGGTAACGAAAGAAAGGGCGTAGTAACCTCAATTAATCTCTACGATAAATCTTTCCAAAATAATATTGAATTTGGTATTTATTCAGAACAGTCTGTGCTTAATGTTATTACAGATCGTTTCGCTACAAATACCGATATGGATGCATGGAATGAATGTTATAGGATTGCCTCAGAAAATGACGTGATATTTATTAAAAGGCCTTGTTATAAAAAGACGATGCTGGGGTTTAGTAAAGATTATATCACATCAGAAATATTGGCAGATAACACTGCATTTTTTTACAAAGGGGGAATCAAATCTTTAGGGTCTAAAAGGTTGGATGATTATCCGGTTGAGCTTGATGTGGAAACTGAAAGGCCAAAAAGAGAGGACTATGTAAAACCTGAACGTGATTATTCTAATAGAGTACTACAAGAGCCAAAACCTAATTCCGTTTTTCAGCAAACGGGCTTCTGTATAAGGACGGGCCAACCAATTCCATTTAACCCATCAAGGCCTTTTACTTATGATGCATGGGCTTCATGGGCACAATGGCAAAACTATGATTTTCAAGAAAAATATTGCCATCGTACGGGGAAACCTTCTTATGGCAAGACTTCTATGAGAAATCCTATTTTACATCGTGAGTAGGTTTCTGTATTTTACTCTTCTGCTGATTTCTTTGCAGGCTTTTGCCAGCATCGGTATGGCTCAGCGATATCTTTCCTCAAAGTATATGACTTTCCTGATAGTAATACATAAAAAAATGGCTGCCCAAGGGCAGCCATTACTATATAAACCAACGTTGTTGGTTACTATTCAATTTCAGAAACCCTTAGGGTGTTCACCATACCACGGTCGGCAACCGGCATAGCAGCAAGGTTGATAACGATATCACCTTTTTCTACGATACCTTTTTGTACTGCAATGCTGTTTACGTCTACTACAGTTTCGTCGGTACTAAGCGACTTGTCGTAATAGATTGGGGTAACGCCCCAAAGCAGGCCAAGTTGCGTAACGATTTTTTTGTTGTCAGTAAACACAAGGATGCGCGAGTTTGGCCTCCATGCAGAAATCTGGAATGCTGTGTAACCGCTGTTTGTAAGCGTACAGATGGCTTTAGCCTGAACTGTACCGGCCATTTGTGCAGCGTGGTAGCAGATAGATTTAGTTATGTAACGCTTAGTACGTACAGTAGGTACGTTTTGCGGCACAGTGATAAGCGGAGAATCTTCAACAGCTTCAATAATCTGTGTCATTTTCTCGATAACCTGTACAGGGTAGTTACCTACCGAAGTTTCACCTGAAAGCATTACTGCATCGGCACCGTCCATAACAGAGTTTGCCACGTCGTTTACCTCGGCGCGTGTAGGCGTAAGGCTGGTAATCATGGTTTCCATCATTTGCGTAGCCACAATTACAGGGATACGGGCAGTTTTGGCACGGTTGATAAGCTTCTTCTGGATAAGCGGCACCTCATGAGCAGGCATTTCCACACCCAGGTCACCACGGGCCACCATAAGGCCGTCGCAGTACGCTACAATCTTATCTATGTTTTCTACACCTTCAGGCTTTTCAATTTTAGCCACGATAGGAATTTTATGGTCAGAATGCTCTGTAATAAGTACGCGAAGGTCTTCAAGATCCTGAGGCGTACGTACAAACGAAAGCGCTATCCAGTCTACCTGTGCTTTAATAGCGAAGATAGCATCGCGGATGTCTTTCTCCGTAAGTGCAGGAAGCGATACTTTAGTGTTAGGCAGGTTTACCCCTTTTTTAGATTTAAGCGGGCCACCTTGTATAACAACAGTTTTTACTTCGGCAGTTTTATCTGTCTCAACAACTTCAAATATAAGTTTACCGTCATCAAGCAGTATCCTTTCGCCCGGGTTTACGTCGTTAGGGAATGCCTTGTAGTTCATGTACACCCTTTCGGCAGTACCGGGAACATCCTCAGCAGTCTGGAAGGTAATGATGTCGCCCGGGTTTACCACCACGTCTTCTTTCATTACGCCCACGCGTAGTTTTGGTCCCTGCAGGTCGGCAAGGATTGATGTGTTGTAACCAAACTCTTCGTTAAGGCCGCGGATAATGTCTATACGCTCCTGTACATCAGCATAGTCAGCATGCGAAAAGTTGATCCTGAATACGTTTACACCGGCGTCTATCATATTCTTGATAACTTCCCTGGTGCTGCACGCAGGACCCAGCGTGGCTACAATTTTAGTTTTCTTGTTTGTCGGCATTCTCTTAAAAAATTAAGTTGTTCTTCGATTTTAGTTTATAGTGGTCTACAGTATAGGCAGTGGTTACCTGTTTTATCTTCAGCAGCTGCTGTACTATCACAGAGTCGGCGTCGGCAGCGTTCTCTACTTTCAGTACATAATCGGCCGTTTTCAGTTCCGGCAAAAAAAATGCGCTGTAGCTAAAGGCAAACCTATCTGCGCTAAAAAGCGACACATTGTTTGTCTGGGCAGCGCTAATACTGGTTTTGTTCTGTATAAGGTGCCAGGCCTCATCCTGATCCTCGAAGTCGAAAAAATAACGCGAAAAAAAAGCTAATCCTTCTTTTTGTTTCACACCCAGGTCGTTCGGGCATTTTTCCATCCTTATTTCAAGTTCCCTATTTACAAAATAGGCCAGCCGGTAGTCTTCTAAAGACGAATGTATTGCGATTAGTGTATAATCGGCACTTTCAAAATCGTCTATCAATAACTTATGGATAGCCATAGCATTAACACTCCAAATAAGTTGTAAATATAGGACTTAAAAATTACAAAAAATAATCTTAAAATTAAGTTTATGCTATTTTCTATACGAAAACGTTTTAGGATAATCGAAACTTAATTTAATTTTTGTTAATTTTTTTCTGAAATGCGAAATATGCACGTTGAGATGCCTTTTCCTCAGCCTTCTTTTTTGAAGTAGCCCGCGCTTTTGCTACAATTTGGCCATCAATTTTGAGTTTTACGCCAAAATGCTTCGGACCCTCCACGCCGTTGTCTTCGTAAATTTCATAGTGAAATGCCTTTTTTTGTTTTTGGCACCATTCTATAACCAGGCTCTTGTAGCTTATTACCTTGCCCTCCAGCTTCGGTATGTCTACATAAGGCAATATCACTTTTTCGTGGATGAACCTTTCGCAGTAGGGGAAGCCTCTGTCCAGGTAAATAGCACCGATAAAGGCTTCAAAAAGGTTGCCGTGTATGTTTTCGCCAAAATGGTTTGCCGATACCTTGCTTTGTACCCACTTAATAAGGTTAAGGTCGCGGCCCAGCTCATTAAGGTGTTCGCGGCTTACAATTTTAGAGCGCATTTTGGTAAGGTAGCCTTCATCGCCGGTAGGCACTTCATTAAATAAGTGTGCAGCGATGACCGACCCGAGCATGGCATCGCCCAGGAACTCAAGCCTTTCGTAGTTTATGGGGTTCCCCTTTTCGTCCTGCTTGTTGCTGCTACGGTGGGTAAACGCCCTGAGGTAATGATTAAGGTCTATTGGGTCAAAACCCAATATGGCTTTCATTTCGGTAAAAAAAATCCCGCCCTCATTAGGAACCGGGCGGGATTTTGTAAATATCTTTTTAAAGAATCCCATAAGCGGATTATTCTTCAAGCTTTTTAACCAGTACACAGGCATTGTGGCCACCAAAACCAAAGGTGTTGCTCATAACCACCTTCATATCGCGTTTTTGCGCGGTATTAAAGGTAAAGTTAAGCTTAGGGTCGATGTTTTCATCGTCCGTAAAATGGTTTATGGTAGGCGGAACAATCCCGTACTTAATAGAAAGTATAGAGGCAATGGTTTCTATAGCCCCGGCAGCACCCAGCAGGTGGCCCGTCATACTCTTGGTAGAGTTAAGGTTCAGGGTATAGGCATGTTCGCCAAATACGGTAAGTATGGCTTTGCTTTCAGCAATATCACCCAGTGGTGTGCTGGTGCCGTGCATGTTTACACCGTCTACGTCTTCAGGCTTCAGGCCTGCGTCCCTAAGACAGTTTATCATTACGTTTTTAGCGCCAAGCCCTTCAGGGTGGGGTGCGGTAATATGGTGTGCATCGGCACTCATGCCGCCGCCGCCTATTTCGCAGTATATCTTTGCACCGCGTGCCTTGGCATGCTCATACTCTTCAAGGATAAGCGCACCGGCACCTTCGCCCAGTACAAAACCCTCGCGGTCTTTGTCCATAGGTCGGCTTGCGGTTTTAGGGTCGTCATTACGGGTGCTCAGGGCATGCATGGCATTAAAGCCACCCATACCGGCTATGGTTACGGCTGCCTCGCTACCGCCTGTCACAATAACATCGGCATGGCCCAGGCGTATGTAGTTAAAGGCATCTATAAGTGCGTTTGTAGATGAGGCACAGGCACTTACCGTAGTAAAGTTTGGCCCGCGGAAACCATATTTTATAGAAATATGCCCACCTGCAATATCGGCAATCATTTTAGGGATAAAGAACGGGTTAAACTTAGGTGTTCCGGTACCGCCGGCCCAGTTTATAACCTCTTCCTGGAAGGTTTCAAGCCCGCCTATGCCGCTGCCCCATATAACGCCCACCCTGTCTTTGTTAAGGGTGTCCATATCAAATGCAGCATCAGTCACAGCCTCGTCGCTGGCTACTACGGCATACTGCGCATAGCGGTCCATTTTACGGGCTTCCTTGCGGTCTATAAAATCTTCAACCTTAAAGTTTTTTACCTCACAGGCAAACTTGGTTTTAAAGTTGGTGGTATCAAAGTATGTAATGGGTGCAGCGCCGCTTACACCATTTATAAGGCTGTTCCAGTATTCTTCTACAGTATTGCCTATTGGTGTTAGTGCGCCTAAGCCGGTTACCACAACTCTCCTTAACGTCATACAGTTACTTTTTGGTTATATTTTATAAAACAATACCCATGTGCCTTTTTGAATCTAAATGATAAATACAAAGAGAACATGGGTATCGGCTATTTATTTTGTTGCCGCAGCAAGCTACAGCTTTTCTTTTTAAAAAGGCGATTATCAGACACCTAATCGCGGGATGCTAATAAACAATAACATCCATGTAAATACATTACATGGATGTTAGATATTTATTACTTCTTTGCTTCTTCTATGTAAGAAATAGCCTGACCAACAGTAGAGATGTTTTCAGCCTGGTCGTCCGGAATCTGGATGTCAAATTCTTTTTCGAACTCCATGATAAGCTCAACTGTGTCCAGCGAGTCGGCTCCAAGGTCGTTAGTGAAGCTTGCTTCTGATACTACCTCGTTCTCGTCAACACCTAGTTTGTCTACGATGATCGCTTTTACTCTTGATGCAATGTCTGACATAATCTTTGAATTTTAGAATTTAAATTGAACGGCAAAAATAAAAAACTTTATTTTAAAACCACGCATTACCTAAAAAATGTGAGTACTAAGGTAAAAAATTAATTTCAGAAAAATGTGAAGACCTTGTTATTTTGCGGCATATTATTCTTTTTTTTGCACTGTGAAAACGGTTATATAAATGAAAAATATCGTGATTTTCGCCTCCGGAGGGGGGAGTAATGCCGAAAAAATAATGCAGTATTTTGCCCAAAGCCCCGTGGCAAGGGTGGTATTGGTGCTGAGTAACAAGCCCGGCGCCGGTGTGCTGCAAAAGGCAGAAAGCCATGCAATACCCACGCTTACCTTTACAAAAGAAGAGCTTGAAAACGGCTGGGTACTGCGCCACCTGCAGGCTTTTAACCCTCATATTATAGTGCTTGCAGGCTTTTTGCAGAAGTTTCCGGCCGATATAATTGAAGCATATCCGCATAAGGTGGTTAATATTCACCCGGCGCTGTTGCCTAAATACGGCGGTAAAGGCATGTACGGCATACACGTACACCGTGCCGTGCTGGAAAACAAAGAAGCCGAAAGCGGCATTACCATACACTATGTAAATAATGATTATGATGAAGGTAATATCATCTTCCAGCAGGCAATAGCTATTGAAGAATGCGCAAGCCCCGAAGAAGTAGCCGCCAAAGTGCTTACCCTGGAGCATGAACATTTTCCGAAGGTGATTGAACAATTGATTAATGGAGATCTTTAGATTTTTAGACTTAGGATGGTTGCTGTCTAAGTAGTCTAAAAATCCAAAAATCTAACAATCCACCCGAATAACCGAATTAACGAATAACCGCATAACCAAAAAAATGCATACCGTACACATATATACTGATGGCGCTGCCAAGGGAAATCCCGGGCCGGGTGGCTATGGGGTAATCCTGGAGCAGGTGGGTACCGGCTACCGCAAGGAGTTTTATGAAGGGTTCCGTCTTACCACCAATAACCGTATGGAGCTGCTGGCTGTTATAGTGGGGCTGGAAAAACTGACCAAGCCCGGTACTACGGTGCTTGTGGTGAGCGACAGTAAGTATGTGGTGGACAGCGTGAGCAAAGGCTGGGTGTTCGGGTGGGAGAAAAAAGGTTATAAGGATAAGAAGAACCCCGACCTGTGGAAACGCTTCCTTAAAATATACCGGCAGCATAAAGTGGACTTCAAATGGATAAAAGGCCACAACAGCCACCCGCAAAACGAGCGCTGCGATGAGCTTGCCGTAATGGCCAGTACCATGCCCGACCTGCATATTGATGCTTTTTATGAGCAGTTGGGCGACGAATAGCGGCTTAAATGTGTGGCTATTATTACATCTGGGTTAATTTTGTAACATTTCGGGTTTAAAATCAGTGTTTTATAAAACTAATGGTGTATCTTTGTGCGTATATAAACCCGATTTACCGAAGGGCTACTTTTATTAGATTAACTTTCCTTACTTAGGCTTTTCTTTTAAAACGATCTTTTAGCAAGTCATAAAAAGAAAAGCGTATGTTATCTCCACTCAAAAACATTTACCTGGCAGACGACGACCGCGACGATGCCGAACTTTTCCAGGAAGCCGTATCTGAAATTTGCTCAGGCTGCAGGCTTACCGTATTTAGCGACGGTCGCGACCTTGTTGATGCCATAAACATGAACAGTACTTTACCGGATATTATATTTATAGACGTAAATATGCCGAGGATGGGTGGGCTTGAAGCACTGCCTGAAATACGGGACAATGTCTTGTTTAAGTTAATCCCGGTAATTATTTATTCTACCAGTTCTAATGTGTCGTATGTTTCTAAGGCACATACCGGTGGGGCAAACTATTATTTTGTAAAACCATCTGATTTTAAATCCCTGCGCAACCAGATAAACCATTTTTTATCGCTTGACTGGAAAAACCACGCCGTACCCGCACTGGATAAGTTCTTGTTGCAGGCCTGATTTCCCTGAAAAAATACAGCTTAAATTTTTAGCTAAAAAATAATAAAGCCCGTAAACACTTCTGTTTACGGGCTTTATATATCGAAATCGTTTTCGGGTTACAGGCTGAAAAGAGCAAGCGCTAATAGGCATGCCCCTACAACCGACCCTATGCTTACAGCAAGCATTTTGGTAAACATACCGTTAGGTAGCTCATCCTCATGCTCATATCTCTGGTCCTGATTTGCTAACATGGTCTCTTGTTTAAAAATTCTACATTAAATTTACCGCCTCATTTAATCATAACATTACAATAAAATATTAATTAAAACTTTACAGTGTGTTAATCTTATAACGGCTAACTTATATATTTATTGCTTATTAAACAAGCATCCGCAAGGGTGAAACTGCAAATTTAACATTAAAATCTGCTTAAAATTTTTGGTTTCGTAATTTTCGTGATAAATATTAAAAAGTACCACTGTAATTGATGAAATTATAACAGCTTTCCTGTTTGTTAATGCATCATTACGGGTTTTTCTGTTGCATTAATTTCAGTTTCAGGAGTTGTTTTTATAAATAGCAGGGTGGCTGCAGCGCCGCATAGTGCCATAACCACGCCTACAAGGTTCGGGCTGGTATAGCTGTAGCCGGCCACGAGTGGTAATCCGCCCAAAAATGCACCCAGTGCATTGCCTATATTAAAGCTGGCTTGTATAGCCGCCGATGCTATCATTTCAGAACCCTTAGCCGTTTGTATTACAAGCATCTGTATAGGGGCTATTAGTGTGAAAGCCATACAGCCGGTAAGGAACACCAGCGCCAGTGATATGTATTGGTTTTCTGAAAGGAAAAATACCCCGGTAAGCACCGCACCCATAATAACCAGCATGGCAAACAACGTTTTTGCAGGGCTGAAACGGTCGGTAAGGCGGGCGCCCAGCAGGTTGCCCACTACCATGCCCAGCCCGGCAAGCATCATTATATAGGGTACATTTTCGGCGTCAAAGCCCGATACATCGGTAAGTAGTGGTGCTATATAACTTATCCAGCAGAAAAGCCCACCAGTGCCTATGGCGGTAATAAACATAATAAGCCATGCTTTAAACTTCCCGAAAAAGTTCATTTGCGTGCGTAGGTCGGCAGTGTTGTCCTGTTTCAGTGCAGGCATAAATACCAGCATGCCCAGAATGGTTATGAGGCCTATAATGGCTATGATTACAAAGGTGTACCTCCAGTTTAGGTTGTGGCCTATCCAGGTGCCCAGCGGCACGCCCAGTACATTGGCTATGGTAAGCCCGCTGAACATTACGGCTACGCTTTGTGCTTCCTTGCCCTTGGTGGCAAGTCGGCTGGCTACCACAGCACCCACACCGAAAAACGCCCCGTGCGGCAACCCCGATAAAAAGCGTGATGCCAGTAGCAAACCGTAGCCCGGTGCTATTATACTCAGTGCGTTAAATACCGTGAGCATAATGGCCAGCAGGGTCAGCATTTTTTTAGGAGGCATGTTGCGCCCGGCTATAACCAGTACCGGTGCGCCCACCACCACGCCCAAAGCGTATGCCGATATAAGATGCCCGGCTTCGGGGATTGTTACGTTAATATCTTTGGCAATGTCCGGGAGGATTCCCATCATTACAAACTCGGTAATACCTATGGTAAGCCCGCCTAAGGCGAGGGGGAGAAGGCTTAATTTCATGGTGCTTAAAATGATTGTGTAAAAGAAGCAACAAAGCTACGCCGGGCATGTTATATTTAGTTGTAAATTTGCAATACTTACTTGTAAATATTAGATATGAAGCTGAACCAGTTTGCATTGCTGATGCTCGATGAGTTTGAGGAGGAAAAATTTCACCTGCCGGTACACAGCCATACCTATTATGAGCTGATTTACATAGTAAAAGGGGAGGGGGTACACCATATAAATGAGAGCAGGCTCGCCTATAAGGCTGGTGACCTCTTTGCCATTTCGCCAGATGACAGCCATTATTTCGATATACACAGCAGCACGCGCTTTGTGTTTATTAAGTTTACCGACAGTTATTTCAGCAGCAAAAAGAACCTGTATACCGATGATATGCTGATGAACACCCCCGAGCAGTTTATGCGCAACCGCCTGCTGAAGGAGCATGTACTGCAACTGGGCGACGACTGCCGTACCATACTGAAAAATACGGTGGAAAATATTACCGCCTATAAAGGCCGTACCGATATTTCCACTTCACCCATTATGTTTTTCCAGATACTGTCGATTTTCGGGTTGCTGAAGGAGGCCACCGAAAAAATGCAGCAGTCTACGCAAAGCACCGGTATAGATAACAACAACGTTATCGCATACATCCACCAGCATATTTATTTCCCCGACAGGGTGCAGGTAAAGGAAATCGCGGCGCATTTTGCCATAGCGCCCACGTATTTCAGTGCGTGGTTTAAGCGGAATTTCGGGCTTACTTATAGAGATTATATAAACAACCTGCGTACCCGCCTTATAGAACAACGTATAGCGGGGCGTAATATGCCCATTAAGCAAATCGCACACGAGTTTGGCTTTACCGACGAAAGCCACTTATCTAACTACTTTAAAAAACGGAAGAATATAAAGCCCAGTGCTTTTGGCAAACAGAAGTAAGGTTTTAAGGCTTTTTACGGTATTGCAGTGGCGTTATACCCGTCATGCTTTTAAAGAATTTGGTGAAGTTTGTAGGTTCGTCGTAAGCAAACTTCTGGCCTATTTCGGCTATAGAAAGCGTGGTGTTTTTTAGCAGCTTTATAGCTTCTGCCAAAATACGTTCCTCCATAACCTCGCAAACCGAAGTGTCTATAGTAAGTTTGAGTGTATTGGTCAAATGCCGTGGGTGGATGAACAGCATAGCGCCAAAATCCTGCGCATGGAACCTGCGGGTAGCCTTGCCACTCATCAGGTCTGCCACATGCCCTTCTACAAGCTTTATAAACCCGGCCGTAATCTCATCTTTTCGCGATAGTATCTTTTCAGGGATTTTCTGGGTTTTGGCTATAAGTGTTTCCATAATGCTAAGTTACGAAGAATTTTAACCAATTTAATAATTACGTCCCCACCTGTTGTAAGAATAGTTATACCGGTGAAATGAAGGTGGCTCGTTGTGTTCTTCCTTTAATAATTTATTGTCTTTTAGGTACGCCATCCACGCCATTACTTTAACATCGCTGTCGCATGCATAAATATTATTAGAGCTACAATATTTATTCGAGAACCCAAGGGTAGTGTTAAACGTAATTTCAAGGAGCTTTATGGCTGCATACACACCTTTATCTTGATTGCCACCACCTCCACCTGCTAAAGCAGTAATTTCATCATATTTCAGGTGGTCGTATATGGCATCATAATTTAAGGTGCCATCGGGATTTTTGTATGTTATACCTGCCTCATCTAAGTAGTAAGCATAGAGTTCATATTCAGAAAGGCTGTTGTATAGATTTAAAAACGTTTTGCTCACATTATAGCCGGTGTCATCCATTAGAAAAAAACCAAAATCTCTATTCAGAAATGAATAAATTTTAGTGTTGTCTTTAAATGTTACCGTACTAAGACGCGTAAGTGCTGTACCTATTTGCTTGTAACTTATTTCCGAAAGCAATGAAATGAGGGTGTCCCTATTCTCTTCAGAGTCTTTATATTCTTTCAGTATTGCGTTTAGCTTGTTCTCAAAATCCTTAACATAGTAGGTTTTGGTTTCCATTTCATGTAAAGGACGCCGTACGTATGGCCTGTTTTGCATTTCAATTGCTAATTTAGTCTGAGAAATAACATCTGGGTCTTTAGATTGTAAGTTTGTAAGGGTTTTTAAGACTTCAGGTGTGGCGCTGTCAAATTTTATAAGATAGCCATAGCAAACACCTACAATGCCCAGCCTGTTAAATAAGGCTGATTTTTTTAAATAAAGAGCCAGTTGCTTTTGGTTGTTTACAATGTTGTTCCATTGTTTGGAATAAAAAACATCCAGTATTCTGCCTGCCGAATACGTTAAATTCCATTCCTCTTGGTGTATAAGGCACCAGTATTCAAAAGCGGTAATATCGTTTAAGGTAAGTTCATTTATCAGCTTATTTTCAAGCAACCAGCGTTCTTTAAAAGGCAATTTGCTTTTCAGTTTTTCTATTGCCTTTTTTAAACCGGGACTGCCTTTATAGTCAATGTGTTGTTTACGGCAATACTCTGTAAGATATGCCAGTTGTTGTGCAAACCTATCAGGGAACGTAGGTAAGCTGTGATTTAACTCAAATGAAATTTTATCCATTTCATACGCTATCTCCTTAACGCTTTCGGGCGGACATTCGGTTAGTTTCATAAACGCATGCATAGCCTGTATATCGTCTTCCACTTTCATGTTCTCTATTAGTATTTCGAGTCCCGGCGGAGCGGTCTTAAGATGTTTGTTAATAAACAATTGCTGTTTATCATCCCACTTAAAGTCTTTATAATGTTGTGTGTAGAAAATAAGCAAATTAAGTGAGGGTACATCACTGTATTCATTGTCTATGCTCCAGACAATGTTTCCACGCTCATTTTCTACCCCTACCATTATACCGGTAAGCAGTTCCAGCACGTCAGTAAAATTAGCTTTATTAAAATTGTACCGGTCGTACCTGTCGCGTTGCCGGTAAAGTTCAGAAGCTATTGTTAAGAGTGCTTTAGGATTGTGTGCAGTTATAAGTGAATCTACCTGGTTAAACTTTACCCAGTCTAACTTCATTAATTGTTGCTTCTTGTCTGCTAAAATTGCTAAATGTTCATTGGAAAGTTGACGTATTTCTGTGCGTATTGTGCGTTTTTCTAATGGAGTAAGCACAAAGGTGTTGGCTCTTTCATCAAAAAATATTTTAGAATCGTTCTTTTGCAGGAAGTCTTTAAACCGTACTGCTGTAGCGGTAGAGTCTTGCGCAAATTCATTAGGCAGGAAGCTGGTGTTTTCTTCAATAATCCTGCGTGCTATGTAACGTATTTCGGGGTGCAGAATATGGTATCCCAATGTTTCTAAAATGGTATCTTTTACATCAAGGTAAGGAGCTATTTTGTATAAGGATTCCTTATTGCCTTCCATGAGGTTAAATTCATGTTGGTAAACAACATGGTTGCGTTGCGCGGTTACCATCTGGCTTAGCATAATAAATAAAGCAAGCAGGAGTGTTTTCTTCATAATTGCAGCGGTTGGATGTACTGTAAAAATAAATATTTTAATGATAACGTTACCTTGGCCACATTATGATTGATATATCCGTGTTGCATAAAAAAAATCATTACATTCGCAAATTGATTTTTTGAACGCAGTTATAATGAGTAAGAAGTTTACTGAATATAAGGGCCTTGACCTGGCAAATGTGGCCGGCGAGGTGCTTGATTTCTGGAAAAAGGAGAACATATTTGAAAAGAGTGTAACCACGCGCGAAGGCAAGCCGCAATACGTGTTTTTTGAAGGCCCGCCAAGTGCAAACGGCCTTCCGGGTATTCACCACGTTATGGCACGTGCCATTAAGGACATTTTTTGCCGTTACCAAACCCAAAAAGGTTACCAGGTAAAACGTAAGGCAGGCTGGGATACACACGGCCTACCTGTAGAGCTGGGCACCGAAAAAGAACTGGGCATTACCAAAGAAGATATAGGTAAAAGCATTACCGTAGAAGAATATAACGAAGCCTGTAAGCGCACCGTGATGCGCTATACCGACGTATGGAACGACCTTACCGAAAAAATGGGCTATTGGGTAGATATGGAAGACCCATACATTACCTACAAGCCAAAATACATGGAATCGGTATGGTGGCTGCTGAAACAGATATACGACAAAGGTCTTTTATACAAAGGCTATACCATACAGCCGTATTCGCCTAAGGCGGGTACCGGCCTTAGTTCGCACGAGGTGAACCAGCCGGGTGCGTACCGCGATGTGACTGACACTACTATTGTAGCGCAGTTCCGCCCCCTAACCCCCAAAGGGGGAACAGAGGAGAACTCCCTGAATAAAGCATTCGGGCTTTCTGAAGAAAGGACGGGTGACGATTTTATACTTGCATGGACTACTACACCGTGGACGCTTCCGTCAAATACAGCTTTAACGGTTGGCCCTAATATCGACTATGTATTGGTAAAAACATTTAACCAGTACACCTTCCAGCCGATAAACGTGGTTTTGGCAAAGAACCTTGTGGGTAAGCAGTTTGGCGGTAAATATTTTGAAAGCACTGACGATGCCGACTTTGACAACGTAAAAGAAGGCGACAAAAAGTTCCCATATAAAGTTTTGGCGGAAGCCAAAGGCAAGGATCTTGTAGGCATCCGTTATGAGCAGTTACTGCCGTTTGTACTGCCGTACCAAAACCCTGAAAACGCATTCCGTGTAATATCGGGCGACTTCGTTACTACCGAAGACGGTACCGGTATCGTACACACTGCGCCTACTTTTGGTGCTGATGACGCCAAGGTTGCCAAGGAAGCCAAACCCGAAGTACCGCCAATGCTGGTGCTGGATGCGCATGGCAACCCTGTGCCACTGGTAGACCTTCAGGGTAAATTTACCGGCCACTTGGGTAGCCTGGATAATCCTGCCGGTAAGGCGCTGGAGCTTGCAGGCAAATACGTGAAAAACGAATATTACGATAAAGGCGAGGCTCCCGAAAAGAGCGCCGACGTAGAAATATCTATCTATCTTAAAGAGAACAACAAAGCCTTTAAGGTGGAGAAATACGTACACAGCTATCCGCACTCGTGGAGGACGGATGAGCCGCTGCTGTACTACCCGCTGGACAGCTGGTTCATAAAAATGACCGACGTTAAAGAGCGTATGTTCGAGCTGAACGAAACCATAAACTGGAAGCCTAAGGCTACCGGTGAAGGACGTTTCGGTAACTGGCTGAAAAACGCCAATGACTGGAACCTTTCACGTTCGCGCTACTGGGGTATACCGCTACCGATATGGAGGACTGAGGACAAAACCGAAGAACTTATTATAGGTTCGGCAGAGGAGTTGTACAACGGTATAGAAAAAGCCATCGCAGCAGGCCTTATGAGCGAGAATCCGTTTAAAGGATTTGAGCCGGGTAACATGAGTGAGGCGAATTACGATCTTATCGACCTGCATAAAAACGTGGTGGATGCCATAACACTGGTTTCGCCAAGCGGCAAGCCTATGAAACGCGAAAGCGACCTTATAGACGTGTGGTTTGATAGTGGTGCCATGCCGTATGCGCAGTGGCACTATCCGTTTGAAAATAAAGAATACATAGACAACCACGAGTCGTTCCCGGCAGATTTCATTGCCGAGGGTGTAGACCAAACGCGCGGCTGGTTCTATACGCTACATGCTATAGGCACGCTGGTGTTTGACAACGTTGCCTACAAGAATGTAGTGTCTAACGGCCTTGTGCTGGACAAAAACGGCCAGAAGATGAGTAAGCGCCTTGGTAATGCGGTAGACCCGTTCACCACGCTTGCCGAATACGGCCCGGATGCTACGCGCTGGTACATGATAAGCAATGCCAACCCGTGGGATAATCTGAAGTTTGACATAGAGGGCGTGGCCGAAGTGCGCCGTAAATTGTTTGGTACACTATATAATACGTATTCTTTCTTCGCGCTATATGCGAATATCGACAACTTTACATACGCTGAGCCTGAAGTTCCATTGGAAGAAAGGCCGGAAATAGACCGTTGGATACTATCGGAACTGAATACACTTATAAAGGATGTAGACAGCTTCTACGCTGATTACGAGCCTACACGTGCCGCCCGTGCCATAAGCGACTTCGTTCAGGAAAACCTGAGCAACTGGTACGTGCGCCTGTGCCGCCGCCGTTTCTGGAAAGGCGAGTACGCGCAGGATAAAATAGCGGCTTACCAAACGCTGTATACCTGTATGGTTACCGTGGCTAAGCTGGGTGCACCTATAGCGCCGTTCTTTATGGACAGATTATACAAAGATTTAACACAGTCTTCACAGAAAGAAGCAGCCGAGAGCGTACATTTGGCCGATTTTCCGCAGTATGCTGATAACTTTGTTGATAAATCGTTAGAAAGCCGTATGCAGAAAGCGCAGACTATATCTTCGCTTGTCCTTTCGCTAAGGAAGAAGGAAATGATAAAAGTGCGCCAACCGCTGCAAAGGGTAATGATTCCGGTACTTGACGCAAATCAGAAGGCGGAAATCGAGGCTGTGGAAGAGCTGATAAGGGCCGAGGTAAACGTTAAGGAAATACAGCTCCTGGACGATGCCAGCGGTGTACTTGTTAAGCAGGTTAAGCCTAATTTTAAGGCGCTTGGGCCTAAAGTTGGTAAGGATATGAATCTGGTTTCCAAAGAGATACAGGGTTTCTCTCAGGAGCAGATAGCAGAGATTGAAACGAAAGGCAGCATAGATATTGCAGTTTCAGGAAAAAGTATTACTTTAACCCCTGAAGATGTGGAGATTTCGAGCCAGGACATACCGGGCTGGCTGGTGGCTAATGCAGGGGGCATTACTGTAGCCCTGGACATAACCATAACCGATGAATTACGACACGAAGGTATAGCCCGCGAACTGGTAAACAGGATACAAAACCTGCGTAAAGACAGCGGATTTGAAGTGACCGACCGTATCACCGTAACCCTTAAGAACAATAATACACTTGAGGAATCCGTTAAGGCAAATGAAGCGTATATAAAAAGTGAAACACTTACTGATGAGTTGATTTTCAGCGAAGTGGTGCCAAATGGCACAGAAATTGAATTTGATGATATAACAACCCTAATATTAATTTCAAAATAGATTGAAAATGGTAGATGAGCAGCAAATTAGATACTCGGATGCAGATCTTTCCGAGTTCAAGGAATTAATTACCAAAAAGATAGAAAAAGCCAAGGCTGATTTGGAGCTCATTCGTAGTGCATACCTTAACGACCTTAACAACGGTACTGACGATACGTCGCCTACCTTTAAGGCTTTTGAGGAAGGAAGTGAAACCATGAGTAAGGAAGCTAACTCGCAGCTGGCCATCCGTCAGGAAAAGTTCATCCGCGACCTGAAAAATGCGCTGATAAGGATTGAAAATAAAACCTACGGCATTTGTAAAGTTACCGGTAAGCTTATCAGCAAAGAACGTCTTAAACTGGTTCCGCACGCTACAATGAGTATTGAAGCTAAGAACATGCAACGATAATTTCACCTTTACAACGGTATAAAACCCCGGAAAGTTAGATGCTTTCCGGGGTTATTTTTTTACGGTGGCATAAAATAGGTATATTAGTGGCATCAAATCCTTACACCAATTATTATGAAATTATCCCTGTTCGCAGTTTTCTCATTGCTGTTTTCGGCAGTAGCCTTTGCCCAACCATACAAAGCCAGTATAACCTATAAAAATGGCCAGGTTAAAGAAGGTTTTATATCAGACGAACCGGCCTACAATGAAAATAAAATAAAACTGAAAGGCGAAGACGGAAAAACCATTAAGGTTAAAACCGAAGAGCTATCGCAGCTTACTTATACCAATAATGGAGGCGTAACTAAAAAGTTTGTAACCGTACCTGCTACAGATGTAGGCTTTTACATGAAAGGCCAGCCTTTTTATTCGCCAAGGGCTAAAGGCATTTATTGGCTAAAAGTAGAAAAGGAAGGGGAGAAACTATGGCTTATAACGTTTAGTTTTAACTACTCAGAATTATTATTTATGCTCGGTGAAAAAAATTCCGATATGGCCGCACGCAATATTTACTTCCTGCAAAACCCTAAAGTAGGTGGGGCAGAATATATTTATGATACCCCTATAAACGATAGCGATAAAATAGACAACGTTTCTCTATTTAAGGAAAAAGCCCTGGAGTTGTATGATGACGACTGGAAAGCATTTGTGGAATCGCTTGACGAGAAAAGCCTTAAAGGGAAATCGTTAAAAGAAGTGGTAAAGCTTTACGATGCTTATGTGCCTGAAGACAAAGAAGCACTAAAACTGAAACGCCTTTAATAATTGCCATGTAACTGCTGTTTAGTGGCCTCAAAATGATTTATACTCCCGGCGGATTTAAACTGAATTCCGGGGATTAAGTTTAATAAGGTATTGTTATTATTTCGCCCTGGTTTTTCAGTATTAAAAGATAGTCCGGTATTTCCCCGTCAACTTTTTGTTCTGGGTACAAGTGATAGATGCCAATTTTTTTCGCATCGATATGAACCTTGGCATTTAATGCACCCATATACATCCAGGGGTTTACAAATGCCCAGTCAATATCTTTTATTTGGCTTACATCTTCCAGGTCGCCGGTGTCGCCGGAAAGGTATATCTTCTTGTTGTGCCAGGTTATGAGGTAAGAATAGTGTTTAAACGGTATGCCAAAAACCACATGCTTCGTACGGAATGCTTTGATGTTAAAATCAGGGATAGATTCTCCCAGTTTTTCCAGTTCTGGGATGCTCCACGGGTCAAATTTTTGCCCTTCCAGTTTTTTTAAAAGTTTGTTTGAATAATGGTCGGCATGGCGGTGTGTAAAAATAAAAACAGCATTGTCTTTTATACTGTCAATTTCAGCCTCGTCATATTCCATATACTTGTGCGCCCCTGATTTGTAGGGGAAATCAACATACAGGTTTGAACTCCCGTCGGTAAGGTATAATCCGCAATTGCCGATAAATTTGATTTTAATTTGGCCCGACTGGCTGAAGCCAAAATTAGATATAAGGGTTAACAAGATTGTGAGTAGAGCTGTTTTGTAGAATTTTGTCATAAGCTTTAGCTTTAAATGGTGTTGCTGTTGGGTTTTATTGCCTTGTTTTTTTTTGGTTCGAGATAAAGATATATAAAAAATTAACATTTTAAGTTTAGATTTAATAAATCTCTAATGCTGTTTTGCCGGGTTGGGTTCTTGGTGCAGTTAATGTTATTTTATGTAGCTTTGTTATATGTCTTACCCAACCTTTCTTGATAAACTAAGCGAACGCATCATAGCCGATTACGGTACGCAGTTGCCGGGCATTTCCATTGTATTGCCCAATAAAAGGGCGCGTGTGTTCCTGTTAGAATCGCTTAAAAAGCACATCAGCGGTGCTACTTTTGCCCCGACTATAACCAGTATTGAAGATTTTGTACAGGAAATGGCGGGTGTACGCAGCGCCGACCCTATAGAACTCCTTTTTGAGTTCTACAATGTATACCTGTGCCTTACCCCGGCCGACAGGCAGCAGCCTTTTGAAAATTTTGCCAACTGGGCAAAAACACTGCTACAGGATTTTAACGAAATAGACCGCTACCTGCTGGAACCGCACAAAGTACTGAAATACCTGGAAAACATACAGGAAATAGAGCACTGGGCGGTAGATGTGGATAAGCGCACCACGATGATAAGCAATTATCTCGAATTTTATAAGCAGCTTCCCCTGTATTACGATACGTTCTATACGCATTTGCTTGAAAAAGGTTTCGGGTACCAAGGGCTTATTTACCGCGAGGCGGTGGCCAACCTGTCGCACTTCAGCAACAACTATAAAGGCACAAAGCTCATCTTTGCAGGCTTTAACGCACTGAATGCCGCCGAGGAAAAAATCATACAGCATCTTTTACTGGAAGGTCAGGCTAAAATTTACTGGGATATAGACTATGTTTTCCTGAACGACGCGTACCACGATGCAGGTTTGTTTATCCGCCGCTTTAAAAAGGACTGGAAACAGTATGCGGGTAACGAATTTGAGTGGGTTGTAAATGAATTTGACCAAAAGAAGGACATCCAGATCATCGGCACGCCAAAAACCGTGGGCCAGGCAAAGATTGCCGGAAAAATAATTGAAGACCTGAAAGAGCAGGGCTACAGCCTTGACAAAACCGCTTTGGTACTGGGCGAAGAAAACCTGTTGATTCCCATGCTGTACAGCCTGCCCGAAAATGTAGGCAGCCTGAACATCACCATGGGTTACAACAGTCGCAACAACCCCGCACAGATACTGCTGCAAAAACTGTTTAAGCTGCATACCAATGCCATAAACCGCAGCGAAAAAAGTTATACGCTTTACTACCGCGAAGTGCTTGATGTGCTTACGCATCCGTTGGTAGAACCTTATGTCCGTGCCGGTAAGCTGGTGGATACCATAAACCGTAATAATATTACCTTCTTCTCCCTGCAAAAGTTATTTGATATACAGGGCGAGGCATCCGATTTTTTCAGGCTGTTGTTTGAGCGTTGGAATCCGGAAGATGTAAAGGGTGTACTGGCACGCCTGTCTGAAATCCTTTTGGTACTGAAAAATTACCTTGGTAATGACGAGGAGGAAGACAAGATAACCAAGGCGTTTGTATATTCCATTTTTAAAGTGATGAACCGCCTTACCAACTATGCCGAAACGCACAGCCACATCGGCAGCCTGCAGGTATTGCATGCCATTTACAAGCAGGTAATTGATTTGGCCGAAGTGTCATTTGAAGGCGAACCGCTGAGCGGCCTGCAAATTATGGGGGTGCTGGAAAGCCGTGTGCTGGATTTTGAAAACGTAATCATCACCAGCATGAACGAGGGAAAATTCCCCGCCGGGAAATCGACCAATTCGTTCATCCCGTATGATGTGAAGCGTGAGCTTGGCCTGCCCACCTACAAGGAAAAGGATGCTATTTACACCTATCACTTTTATCATTTACTGCTTCGCGCAAAGAATATTTACCTGCTTTACAACACCGAAAGTGAGGGCCTTGATGCCGGTGAGCGCAGCCGGTTCCTTACCCAGCTTGAGATAGAGAAACGCCCGTCGCACAACCTTACAAGGGTTATATACAACGCCGAATTGCCTCAAAAGGCCTACGAACCCATGGAGGTAGCCAAAACCCCGCTTGTAATGGAACGCCTTCGCGAAATTGCTACCGTAAAAGGTTTTTCCCCATCGGCACTTACGGGTTATTTGCGCAACCCTATGCAGTTTTATTACCAGCGCATCCTCCGCATCAGCGAAACGGACGAGGTGGAAGAGAATATTGCATTGAACACTTTGGGCACCATCATCCACGGTGCTTTGGAAGAATTGTACAAGCCGACTTTAGGACGTTTCCTTACGGTAGCAGATATTGAACAGATGGAAAAACAGGCCAACCGGGCCGTAACCGAACAATTTACTGCTGTTTATAAGGAAGGCGAAATTAAAAAGGGGCGCAACCTGCTGGCTTTTGAAGTCGCCAAACGCAACGTAAACAACTTCCTGAAGCAAGAAAAACAGGCACTTACCGATGGAGAGGCCATAAAGTTATTGGCTTTAGAGACAAAATTTGAGCGTTGGCTACAGCACGAGCTTTTGCCTTACCCGGTTCTTATTTCCGGAAACATAGATCGCGTGGAAGTGCGAAACGGCAAACTCCGCATTACCGATTACAAGACTGGTAAAGTGGAAAAGGCTAACGTAACCCTTAAAGACTGGGACGGGCTTACGCAGGATTATAAAAACGATAAGATTATCCAGCTGCTGTGCTACGCCTTTATGTACGAACCGCAAGCGGCCGGGCTGGAAATGGAAGCGGGGATTATTTCGTTTAAAAATATGCGCAGCGGCTTTATGGGCTTTAACTACAAAGCTCCTGAGGCAGAATACCGCATTATAAGCCCGAAGCTTTTAGAAAGCTTTAAAACGCAGTTGGCCGGCCTTATCGCTCAGGTTTTAGATATGGAAGTAAGCTTTAAGGAAGAAATTGTGTAAGCGAGGCAAAGTTTAATATATTTACAGGACTATTCTAACCAATATGAAACAAACACTCTTTATTGCCTTGCTGCTGCTTGGCGGATTTGCGAAAGCGCAAAGTATTTTAGTAAACGAAACCGATAAGGAAACCGGTGCACGCCTCATCCTTACCAAAGGGTTTGCCGGTAATGAAGTAACCATAGACGATAGCGTAGTGCGCAGGGGTACGGTGTTTTTCTCGGCAGGCTACCAGGAAGTGAAAACAAACGGGGCTGTAACACCGCTTTATTTTATAGAGCTGAATATAGTGCATAACGACCTGCGTATAGGTTGCCTGAAACAGGAAACAAGCAAAATACTACTGGAACTGGAAGACGGCACCATAATAGAATGCATGCAGATAAGCCCTACCGAATGTGACCCTGTAGGCTTTACAGGTGATTTTGCGTTGGTTCCGAGAGGTGGCAAATTGGCCGAAATGAAAGACAACCTAAGGAAATTACAGTCGACTGCAATTAAAAAAATCACAGTATTCACATCTGAAAGGGAGGTGGATTTTACGATTAAAGATAAATGTAAGCCGGTATTGGAAAAACATTTTACACTTTTAGAGCAAACTTTAGCAAAATGACGCATTGATATACTGTTAGTTATAAAAACCTGAAAAAATAATGGCAGAAAACCTAATATTTTATTTGGTTTGTATTAGAAATAGCAGTAATATTGCACCCACAAAAGCGGTCCTATAGCTCAGTTGGTTAGAGCACCTGACTCATAATCAGGTGGTCCCTGGTTCGAGCCCAGGTGGGACCACTGCTTGAAAATCAAGCGCTTACAAAGAAATTTGTAGGCGCTATTTTTTTGCCCGTTGCACACAATTTGCACACAACTTCTCAAAAAGCATAAAAAAAGGGTCAAAGTGATTATCACTTTGACCCTTTGACGTTAATTAAAGTTTACAGCCCGTGCTGCTTAGCATAGTAAAAAAATGTGCCTATTTTATATGATGAAGAAAGTGCACTGAAATCGTTATACTTTATATCACAAAAAGAAGGATTATATTCAGGGTGGAATTTTGACACTTGGTGAAACATACTTCGCCCCTCTTCTCCAAACTCACTGGCTAATGATGCTGCAATCTCCATCCAAGCTTTATGACTGTCTGTAATATCTTTTTTTGCCTTACATATTTTCGATATTACATTAATGACTTTGTCTTTTGTCACTTTATTTTGTGACTTGTCCTTATTTACAACTTCAAAGGTCTTTTCAGTTTTATCCTTGATTTTAGATTTATCCTTAATTTTAGGCTTATCCTTGAAATCAAGAGTCTGATTAAATACAATTGCATTATCATTGAAATAAGCATTCGGATCATAAGAATATCCTCTCAATCTTGACACATCACTACAGGCCTTATCAATTACAATCCCATAAAATTTAAAACATTCCTGTAGGGCTTTAAAATGATCTTTATGATTCTCTGGTGTAGATAAAGGAATTAGACAAAAGACTCCCTTACCGCTAACTGACAGTGCTGCATAAGCAATGTTTTCAATCTTTGATATCTCATCCCGCACATAAGCGAAATCGGTTAGGTGGGGATTATCCCCTGCATCAATATCAATACAGATAAAGCCACTATGCTCTACCAAGCCGGCAACTTTTCTCTCCGAAAAAACACCACTAAGTGTAGCTCCAGGTAATTTAGCCTTAAGTTTATTTCTCTCCTCTTTACTTTCAATCTGCCTGATTTGCCTAACAATATCTTTGTACTTATCATTTTTTAAGTAGTTCAGCAGATTCACAGTTGTAGGGCTTTTAGAAAAATAGTTTTCAAAATAACTTATCTGGGTTTCGCTCATTGATTTCGATGTCGTATTCATAATTTTAACATTTTTTTTATAAATATTCACTTGTTTAACATTCTAAAGTTTTTTTTTGTCCCAAAAAAAGGCTAACTTCGTCTTGCTTGCTTCCAAAACAGGCTTTGCAAAAGCAAATCCTGACAGCAGAGTAGCTTGCGAGCTTTTTCAAAAGCGTTACAAGACGAAGTTAGCCTTTTTTTCAGGCCTCTTAGATTCTATCGGCTTTAGGATTTATCACTACCGCTGAATCATCAACTCCAGGAATCAACTTTTCATAGTATACATGATAATAGCCATTAGTACTTCTACTAATTTCAAAACCAGCGTTACGAAGTTGAGATTTAAAATTATTGTTATTTAAAGGGCTGAATCCACTTTCCCTACAGAAATCCCTATAAAACTGATAGAAATCTATAACTCGCATCTTTTGGCTATCTGAAGGTTTATACATCTCTTCATCAAGCCATGTAAGTAAGCTATTTGATTCTTTACGAAAGTTTGAAACTAAATTTTCCACAACCGAAGATTTTGTAAAATATTTTTGTTCAATTAACCTTTTCATACCTTCAATTATAAGGTTTAATATACCCGGTAACTCAGTTGCAATAATTTTTTGAGGCAGTTCAACATCTTTCTCCTCTTCGGTAATTTTTGCTGTAAATGGTATTATCAAAAATCTTCTGTAGAATGCATCGCTGTTTTCAATGTTTTTCGGCAAGACATTGCAGTTTAAGCAAAATCTGCAATAGTCTTCAATTATCATCGAATCTTTAAATAAATGTCGAGCTTCAATAGCTTCATTACTTGCAAGTGTCTTAAAAATATCAGCTTCAAACTTCCCAAAATTTGCCTCGCTGGAATAGTTTAAAAGTTTACCGTTAATCAAAGGCCTTGTATGGCTTTTAGGATCGCAAAGTGACTCTATAGTAAAAGTTGTGACATTTTGTTTCCCTAATACTTCTTTTATAATCTCATAGACGACACTTTTGCCATTACCTCCAGGCCCCAAAAGGATAAGCACTTTTTCGAGTTTCAAGTGTTTTGCAAAAACATATCCAAAGAACTCAAAGAGAATATTCTGCAACCTTTTATCTGGTAAAATACGTTCAAGAGTTTTTTGAAACATTGGGGCTTTAGCGTCTGGATCATAGTCAAATTGAAGTTGATATTTTAAGAAGTGCCGCATACTAAAATCAACAAATTCGACCGTCCCATTTTTAATTAAAAGTGTTCCATTCTTAAAAGGAATCCTTATTTCTGATTTAAGATTATTAAATTGTGGGATTTCTGCATCGCAGAAAAATTGTTTAGTAATATTCTCCTTTTGCTTAAACTGTTGTGCTTCTATAGGCCTCAAACCAGCCTTTATAGAAAATTCAGCCAAGAAATTTGTAATAGTTTCTATTGGCACACTTTCCCAGTATTTTCCATTGTATAAATAACATGTCATATTTGACACACCTATACCATAACCCAATTCTTCTGCGATTTGAATAAGGATTCTGATGATTATTACATTTTTTTCAAGCAGTTGTGGCTCATGTTTCTTAATGTTATTTTCGATACTGGTTTTGGTTTTTGAATCACGAGCATCATCTAACATGCTTCTCAAATGCAGCAAATTTTCTCCTCCCGCTTCTAATGCAAAGTCAATCGGATTGATATGATTAAGCAATACATTAAACACATCAATAGATGTAATATGTTTAAGCATTAAACTCTCATGAACAGGGATTTTATTTTCATTGAGAATTAGCTTTTTTTCATTTTGCACATCTTTTATTTTTTCAAAATTATCATCTTCGAAAATTGTTTCAAGGGCGATTTTATTGAAATTCGTGCCTTCAGGAATAAACAATAATTTACTCATTTTTTGTTTGTTTTAGATTTAGACTTGTTTCTTGCTGACTCGGATAAAGAGGCAATAGAGGCATTACTCTTATCAACAGAATTAATTTTGTACTCGTTAATCCATTTAAGAAGTTCATCTCGTTCAAACATTAATTGATTACCAAGTTTAGAAAAAGGAATTTCATTCTTAGAAGTGAGTTTGTAAAGTCTGCTCTTACTCATTTTAATCCCTAATTCTTTAAAAAAGAAAACAGTGTTTTCGCTGTTGAAACAATAAACCTTTGTAGTTTCACTTTCAAATTCTTTTCTAAGAAGTCTTTTGATTTCAACTACTTCTTCAGTTAGTTTTAAAACTGCTTCCGGCAGTTTTTCAAAACTTAAATTTGTACTATGTACCATGATTTTATGATAATGAATAGCTTGATTCTCTATTCGGGTTATATACATCAGGGGGAAAAGTCAAAAATTCGATTTATGGGAGATCTTGATTTTATGAGAATTACAAAATTCAAAGCTTCTCACTATTAATTTCAAGTATAGTTTTTTGTAAAATTGAATTCATTTATTTAATCAATTTTTGATATGACATGAAAAACAAAAACTTAAAATATTTGGTGTTTAGAATTTATGAAAGCTAATGGTGTCGCCGATTCATGAGATAAATCATTCTCATAAGCAAAAAACACTACCTTTTGAAGTGTTTTTTCAAATACCCATAAGGGGGAAAATTAATAATTCGTCGAGTTTAGAATTTATGAGATAACTTATTTTCATAAAGTTTATGAGATAATATAATTCTCATAATAAAAACACGTTCAAATTAAATGTGTTTTCTAGTACATATAAGGAATGAAAATGAATATTTTTTGTGTTTAGAAATTATGAGATGACCTATTTTCATAAAGTTTATGAAAATTATATTATCTCATAAAAAACACTTTTAATTTGGATGTGTGTTTCGAGTATATGTAAGAAAGAGAAATGAATAATTTTTTAAGTTTAGATTCTATGAGAATTGTTTATCTCATAGGATTCATAACATGAGGCAATTCTAATAAATAACAAAAATCTTAGCCTGGAGTATTTTCAAGATATTATAATACGAAAAGTCATTGATCATTTTGATAACGGTAATCTCACTGAAGTATGGGCAAAAAAAAGGCGTGCACGAAGCACACCTTAATTAAGTAAATATTATTAGGGAACAGTGATTGTTTTTGTATTCCCGTAAATGTATGTGTTATCACTTTTCTTTGCCCAACCGCGAATATAATATGTTGTATTTAGCAACATTCCATTGTTTTCTGAAAATTGTTCGCTACCCTCATCGGCATAATATACATTGTTATTTACATCCACATTTGGAGTTAAGCCAATAACATAACCTTCTTGGATAAAATTCTCATCATCACCAGGCGTAATATGAATATTAATATCCAAATACTTATATTCCACAATCTCACCATTATCTTCGAAGCCATTCCCATTAAGGTCGTCCCACATGCTTCCTGTTTTTTGAATTATGTTTACAGAAAAACTGCTACCAGACCTTTCAGCATATAAAGCATATGGAACACTCAAAAGCTGGGTACTCCCTAACGATGTAAATCCTGCTTCTGTATTTACTTCAATTTCTAAATGATAATTTCCTAATGACCAATTTATCTGATTGAATGCTCCTGTTACAGGAGTTCCTTGTCCGAAAACCAACTTGATTGCCCCTAAATCATCTGTTGTAGTATTATGCTGTTCTGTATAAACAGATTGACCATCGGCGGCTCCTTGATGCACCGTAAATCTGATTCCGGCATTTTGATTGATTAAAAGGTTTCCGGCCGAGTTCCTTATTGTAGCCTGATAATTTATCCCTTGTGGAGATTGAGCAGATGAAATTCCGAATATAATTAGAGACAGAATACATATTATTTTTTTCATGTTACTTTTTAATTAGTTTGTAAGTATTAATATTTGATTGGTCCGTTGAGTTGAATCTCACAATGTAAACCCCAGTCGACAAGTTCTCTAAGTTGATTTTAGCTTCAATACTATCTACAGATTGACTTAATACAGTTTGCCCCGATTGGTTAAAGATTGTTACAAAAAGATTTTGCATGGATTCTTGTCGAATCATTAAGTATGCTTCGGCCGGATTTGGATAAAGCAGTATTGATGCCTTTAAGTCAGGCGAAGTAACAGATAATGCCTCCAGATTCATTTGGACGTGATAACCATTGCTTAATTGAGTTCCAGAGCTAGTCATGAGACCCGTTACAGGCTCTCCTAAAGTCCAGGATGCTTTTATTTGAGAATTAGTCTGTGAATCGCCAGATGAGCTTATAGCGGATGATGATACTGTCTGTGCACCCGCCAATGAACACGTAAATGCGCATAGAAAAGTAATTCCATGTTTCATGATAAGTAAAAATTAATAAGTTGATTGAATTAGAATAAAAGGCAGTTGGTTTTTATATCATAATTATCGCAATATCCCCAGCCCCGAAGAATAATTAGTTAGATATAAAGAAGCGTGGGTACTGCTGACGAATTTATCTAACGGGCTCTGGTAAGACCTGGGACTAAATAAGCAACAGCCCACGCTAAAAGATATAGCGCGGAACAGTTCACTTATTCTCGTCCTAAAATTTACCAGATTTCGTTAGAGAGAAATAAGTTAAACACTTCCTATGTTTAATATGTCAGTCCACACCTTGTGCAGACAATACAAATATAAAAAGTTTACTGTTTTATAGGGCTGTTGCCGTTAATTTAATGATGAAGATATAAATTAATCTATATCCAATACGTTTTTATAGTTATTTGAGAATTCAAAATAAGCTACCGTTTCCTCAAATGTCAGGTCTTGTATATCTTCAAATTCCTGCTGTAACTTCTTCTGCTTTTCCTTTCTAATTTGCTTCTCAACTTTTTTCATTGAGACAATGTAATGGGCTACTAATCCTTTCATAATTTGTTGAATTTCATTTTATGATATATCCTATGGATTCAATAATTATAAGTTGATAATTAAAATCTTATACGCACCAGTGATTGAAGTGAAGCATTATTTATATTTAAGTCTAAATAAAGATATTAGTCTTAGTTATATTACTTAATAATAGATATTTAGTTCACTTAGTTCATTGCAAAATATTTTTATATTTTATATTGAATCGAAATATATTAGCTTATATTAATTATTTAACTTTGCAAATTGAAACAACCGATAATACAAATATTTTTATTATGTCATCGCAAATCCAAACCAGTGAATTTAATCAATACGAAACATTACTTCGATTTGTAAAAGAGAATGGTTTAAAAAAAACAGATAGGACAGGAACAGGTACGCTGAGTGTTTTTGGATATCAGATGAGATTTGACCTTCAAAAGGGTTTCCCATTAATTACAACAAAGAAACTTCATTTAAAGTCTATAATTCATGAGCTGCTTTGGTTTTTACAAGGCTCTAGCAATATTAAATATCTTAAGGACAATAATGTTACTATTTGGGACGAATGGGCAGATGAGAATGGGGAATTAGGTCCTGTATATGGTGTGCAGTGGAGAAATTGGCCGTCTCCTGACGGAAATCAAATTGATCAGATAAAAAAAGCTATTGAAGCAATTAAGAATAATCCAGATTCAAGGAGAATAATTGTTACTGCATGGAATCCAGCAGATGTTGATAAAATGGCACTGCCTCCATGCCACCTTTTATTTCAATTTTATGTATCGGAAGGTAAGCTGTCATGTCAGATGTATCAAAGAAGTGCAGATATGTTTTTAGGCGTCCCATTCAATATTGCTTCATATGCACTTTTAACTATGATGTTTGCGCATGTTTGTGGTTTACAGCCTGGTGAATTTATTCATACTCTCGGCGACACTCATATTTACCTTAATCATCTTGACCAGGTTGATTTGCAACTTAGTAGAACGCCACAACAATATCCGACAATAATATTAAATCCGGAAGTGAAGGATATATTTTCTTTCAAGTTTGAAGATTTTGAAATTCAAAATTATAATCCACATCCAGCAATTAAAGCTCCTGTGGCAGTATGATTGGTATAGAATTATTTTCGGGAGCTGGCGGCATGTCTTTAGGTGCTTCAATGTCCTCTATAAACATTAAGATGGCAGTTGAAATTAATAGATTCGCGGCCGAAACTTTTCAATATAATCACCCAGATGCATTAGTGCTGAATGATGATATAAGAAACATTCACTCAGTACCGATAAAGGCAAAGAAAAACGAGCAAAAAATCCTATTTGGGGGGCCACCTTGTCAAGGCTTTTCACGTAGTAATCACAAAACTAGAAATAGAGACAACATAGGTAATTGGTTGTTTGAAGAATTCTCAAGAATTACAAATATCTGGCAGCCTGATTGGATTGTTTTAGAAAATGTTGAAGGACTTGTAGGGACTGATAATGGTTTTTTTTTAGATTCTATAATTAAGAAGTTTAAGGAACTAGGTTATACTATAAATTACAAAATTTTAAATGCTGTAAACTTTGGGGTACCTCAGAAAAGGACTAGGCTGTTTATTGTAGGATCTCTACACGGAATTGACTTTCAATTTCCTGAATCGGATATGTCTGACAGTGTTAATGTCGGTTCAGCAATAAATGATTTACCTTCACTACTTAATGGTAATAAAGAAAATGAACTTGAATATAAGTCTTTAGCCGTTCATAATTATTCAAAAACTCTTCGTGGTGATTTAGTTAAATGTAAAAATCACTGTGTAAGCACTAATACAGAAAAGGTTTTAGAACGATACAAATATATACCTCAAGGCGGAAATTGGAAAAATGTTCCCACTGAATATATGGATACATATAAAGATGTAAGTAGATGTCATACTGGTATATATCATCGTTTGCATTTAGATAAACCGTCAGTTGTTATTGGAAATTACAGAAAAAATATGTTAATTCACCCCACAGAGGACAGAGGCTTATCTGTTCGTGAAGCTGCTAGGCTACAATCTTTCCCAGACTGGTTTGAATTTAAAGGCTCATTGAATGAACAACAACAACAAGTAGGTAATGCCGTACCACCATATTTAGCAAAAGCGATATTTGATAAAATTTTATTAAACCAATGAATTTAGGTCCTCATAAAACTATTGAAGAGTACTTTTTGTCAATTGACGAAAAACAACCACATTTATTTCCCAGCAATGATGAATATGTAACTAGATATAAATATATGTCTGGCCAATTAAACAAATGGGTTCATCCTTACGTTGAGAAGGGAGGAATGGTAGTTGATGGAGGTTATTTAAATGACCATGGTCCTGAACATATTAAAAAAGTTATTTTTAGGGCTACACAGCTTATAAAAGACTCTGACATTGAATTGTCTGAATACGAACTCTACCTTCTACTTATGGGTATACACATTCATGATGTGGGAAATATTCTAGGTCGAGAAAATCACGAAATCAACGGATTAGCGGTGATTGAGAAATATGGAGTAAAAGCGGGTAATGATAGAATTGAATGGGATTCTATTTTTGATATCGCTGAAGCTCATGGTGGCAATCCTAAAGATAAGATATCTGATTTAAACAATGAACAGATACTTGATATGGAAGTTAGAAAACCTTTATTAGCTGCTATTTTAAAATTTGCTGATGAATTGGCTGATGATAGAACTAGGGCAAGTCGTTTACAACTCTTATCTGAAGAAATACCTGAGGAAGCTCAAATTTATCATAAATTTTCTTATTGTCTACATTCTATTAAAATTGATATCCCAGCTTCTCAAATAAATTTATCTTTTGATTTAGAAGAAGAAGACCTTTGCAGAAAATATAAAAAGAAAGTTAAGATTAATGGCAATCTTGAGGAAAGAGAGGTATATTTAATAAATGAAATTTACGACAGAACTTATAAAACACATCTTGAGAGAATGTATTGCATGAGGTTTACTAGACCTTACCTAATTATCGACAAAATAAGAGTAGATATAGCAATTACAAGTAAGAAGAAGGATGACAGGAATAGACCTATTAAGTATCATATTATATATGATATAGGAGAAATAGGTTATCCTAGTGCTTCAGCAGAAGGGATATTATCGTTATGTCCTGGTCTAAGTGATTACTCAGGTGAAAATATTTGTCAAATGTCAATTGATCAAAAACTAAAGGATGTTACAGTCACATACTAAAAACCCGTTTCAGTATTTAACACCCGATCAAATTGAGGCTAATGAGGCTTTGAATCTATTTGTCGATGTGTTTAAAGATTATTATCAGGTGCTAAATCATGGTAATACATTTATTCATGGCCCTCGTGGGTCTGGAAAAAGCATGATGTTCCGGATAATGAAACCAGACTGTCAAATGCTTAAGTTCAAAAAAAAGATAAATGAAATTGATTTTTATTCAGTACATGTACCTATAAAGGAAACTTCGCTCAATCTGACTGAACTTCAAATTCTTGAGAAAAGTCATGGAGGAAATCTTCTTAACGAACACTATCTAGTTATTTATTTTTCTATCGTGATTTTTGATAGTCTTTCGAAAGAGGATTTTTCAAAGTGCGATATTAATATAGAATCGATTCAAAATTTTGTAGCGTTTTTCAATAAGTTATTAAAAAAGGCTGGCGCAACTGAAGAGATCGTTTTAGATGGAGTTTATTCAATTACGGATGTATTTAAAAGTATTAATTTAATATGCTCGGATATTCAGTCGGATTTTATAATCTCTTATATTACAAAATTGATATGCGGTAATGACAAATTACCATATATGGGGCCGCTTTGCTTATACCAAAACTTCTTATTGCCAATCTTAAAAGAATTAAAAAGTTTTGATTTTCTTCCAAATGCGCCATTATACTTATTAGTTGATGATGCTGATGAACTTAATCTGACACAAACAAAAATTCTAAATTCTTGGGTATCATTCCGGAGTACTTCTTATGTTTGTTTTAAAATATCAACTCAACTTAAGTATCAAACATATTTTACAACTAAAGGTTCGAAAATCGACTCACCTCATGATTATTTCGAAATCACTTTAAATCAAGTCTACACATCTGAGCAAAAAGGCAGATATAATAGTAATGTTAAAGAGATTGTCGAAAAGAGGTTGAATAATATCTCTTGTATTGAAGTATCAGCCAATGATTTTTTCCCTGAAGACTCTAAACAAGTCAAAGCAATTAAAGATTTATTTGAGGAATTAGAGAGACAAAAGCTAATTGAAACTAATGATAAGCAAAAAGCTTATGATTATGCTTATCGAAATGCAAGACCAGATTATATGGTCAAATTAAAAAATCAATATACTTATAGCTATGCCGGATTTGATCAATTAGTGCATCTTTCTTCCGGCATTATTAGAAGCTTTTTAGATTTGGCTGCTAAAATGTATACTTCTACATTAAACGCTCAACAGACACAAGCACCTATAAGTTATATACCGGTTAATATACAGAACACGGAGATTAACCAATATTCTTATGGAATGTTATCTAATGAGTTTGAAAAATTGTTAGATGATAAGCATTTAGATGAGGATAAATTGAATAAACATAAAAAACTGAGGAATCTCATAGATTCTTTAGGAAAAGCATTTAGGATAATTTTAGAATCGAATAGTACTGAGAGAAGGAAATTTGCTTTTTATTTTGATCATGAACTTGATGAAGAACTGCGTGAGGTTTTAAAACTTGGCGTTGTTTATGGTTATTTTCATACTGCAACATTGGCATCAAAGAGCGGCTTAGGACGGTCAAAATTATATATCTTGAATAGGATGCTAGCCCCATATTTTAAACTAGACCCAATGAGTTTCTCTGGTTATCTCTATCTAACCTCAACAATGATGAGTTTGGCAATTGCTAATCAAAAAAGTTTCCTCAAGAAAATCGAAAATAAGGAATATGACGCCAATACACCAAAAGATAATCAATTAGAATTATTTGAAGATTATGTCAATGAAGCCATATAAATTAGAAAATATTAAATCAAGTTTGCCAAAAATAGATTTATTTATTGGTGCTATTTCTTTTGAGGATAGGTGTTTTTCTTTTTTAAATTCTATTGATGTAAATTCTATTGAAAATGTCTGGTTTGCGGTAAATGAAAATGAACAAGAGTTTTTTTTAAACAATCTTGCAATTTCAAAAACGATTCCACATAGTGAAATAATAGAATTCAGTACAGATGATCCTCTTATTACGGCTAGAAGTTTATTAAATAAGTTTCAGGAAATTGATTATGTTGAAAACGCAGTGATTGATATTTCGACATTTACACATGAAGGTTTGCTCATTTTAATAAGATTTTTAAATATATATAAAGAGAAAATTAAAAATCTACATCTTGTATATGTAGGAGCAAAGGAATACTCTATAAATGAAGGTGAGGATAATGATAAATGGTTGTCTAAAGGAATTAAAACAATCCGATCAGTTTTAGGTTATCCGGGAATTATCAATCCATCTCAAAAAAATCATTTAGTAATTCTTTTTGGTTTTGAGTCTGAAAGAACTTCAAAATTGATAGATAACTTGGAATTTGAGAAGGTTAGTATAGGGATTGGGCCTTCAGATGATTCTATTTATTCCAATCATTACACTATTAATAGGAAGAGGCATATTGATTTGCTTGAAGTATATCCTTTTGCTGAAACTTTTGAATTTTCTCTAACGGATCCATTTTACACTAAAGAACAAATAAAACTCCAAATCGACAAGTACAAAAATTATAATATAGTTATAGCACCATTAAATAACAAAGTTTCTACTGTAGGCATTGCATTAGCAGCAATTGAAAATCCAAAAGTTCAAATCTGTTATGTTAGAGCTCACGAATACAATTACAAAGGATATTCAACTCCATCTGATGAATGCTATTTGTTTAAAATCTTTGATTAGTCGTAATAAGAAGCTCAAATTTGAAAGTTAATTGGAGAATCATACTACCAAATTTGTTACATGACGAATTTTATGGAAGACGAGTTAGTTCCTAATAATTTTTTTAGTCAAAGAAGAATTATAAGATGGAATCTCATAGTATGAGATTCCATCTTATAATATCATTGAAACATCTCTGAACCTAAAACTTCGTTAATAACCCAGCATTCTTAACCCTTTCCTCTTTTTCAAAACTTGCCAGGTAGCTCTCAGTAGTTTTAAGATCGTTGTGGCCCAAACTTTCACTAATGAAGGCAATGTTAGTGCCGCTGCGTTTTAAGACCGTAGCGAAGCTGTGTCGGGCTGCATAAGTGGTAATGTCTCCAATGCCCAACTCTGCTCCAATCAATTTCATACGTTTGTTAATTCGCTTCGTTAAATCTTTAGTTATCCTCTTACGCTTTTCAGCATCCTCTCTACCATCGATATATGGAAAGATATAGTTATCTGGTTGAGGTTTATTGCCCCAACGTTTAATGATTGCCTGCATCTCCTCTGTCATTATAGCACGTATCTCTTTCCTCGTCTTTGTTGTCTTTTCAGTTTTCTGGCGAATGAAACAAATTTCATTATCCCTAATATTTTTATATTTCAGTTTTACCAGGTCAGCGACATTTATCCCATTACATAGATAGATAAAAAACCATAAGTCTCTATATCTTTCGGTAATTTCGCTACCATCAGTAAATCGAACTACTTGACCAATCTGCTGTAGAGTCAAAGCCTTTTTAGTTCCCTCTGCTGTTTGAATTTCATATTTGTCTTTACCAAAAGGATATTGTGTGTCTTTTATTACTCCAGCCTTTTTTGCCTCGTTCATTATCGTGCGTATCTCACGCATATGCATACCTACAGTTGAATGACTCTTATCGATTAAAAGATGTTTATCAAATTTCTTAAGCCAGTCAACAGATATTGTTTCAAATTGCAAAGATGTTCCTCCGAACTTTTCAATGTTTTTTAGTACGGTTACACACATATCCATTGATCCTATACGCTCCTCTCTTTTAAGATTGGCTATTTTAGCCCGGAAGGCGCTGTTAACTGTGTCTCCAGTTGCTTTACTCAATCTTAAATTAAGCGTGTCAAAAGAGAAGCCCCCTTTTTCAGCAAGTGCTTCTACATTCTTTTTGACCAAGCCAAAACTATTCTCTACGCTTTCACGAATTTCTTTTAGCAATTTTGATTTACTGGAAGGTAATGCTTCCCACTGTTCAAGTGTTAAACTTAAACCAGTGGAGTAATACTGTCTATTCCTTTTGTATGTTACACGAATTTTGACCGGATATGTTCCTTTTTGGTTTACTTTTCGTTTGTCGAACATTGAGGCAACAGTAATTCCGTCTTTGGAGTAGCTAAACATAGTAATGAGATTTTATAAAGTGTTGCACACACAATTTGCACACAAAAATAGCAGAAAAAGGAAAATTGAAGAAACGAAGTGAAAAATAATTTCTACCTTAGCCCTTTGTTTCTAAGCTTTTAGAAGCTAAATGAAAAAGCGAGAAAATTAAAGAAAATAGATAGGTTGCGACTCATAATCAGGTGGTCCCTGGTTCGAGCCCAGGTGGGACCACAGATTTTACAGAAGCCTTCACAGCAATGTGGAGGCTTTTTTGTTCTGTGCCTTTCAGTGATTTTTAAAAAGAAACAACCCTATTCGGGGTTATGCAAAAATCAAGTGGTATGTCTGTGTCGTTATGCGGTATTTCAGTTGGTTCCACACCAAAAAAACTCAGTCCAACCTTAACCGCATCGGGCCTGCATGCTGCCAGGAAACGGTCATAAAAACCCTTGCCGTAGCCCACACGGTGGCCTTTGCCGTCAAAAGCCAACAGGGGCACAAAAACCACGTCTATTTTGGCGGGAAGTACTTCTATACCGTCTGCGGGTTCAGGAATGCCGTAGGGGCTTATTATTAGGCGTGTGCTTTCGGTAAGCAGGTAGTGTTGCAGGGTGCAGCTTTCAAAATCCGATTTAGACACCACAATATCTTTATCACGGCCCCATAGTATGTGCTGTATAAGGTCGGTATGCACCTCCCTTTGGTTTTCCATGGTAAGGAACAGGTGGAAATACGTTTTATCCCAAATATCAAGCTGTAGTGAATTATTGGCTATAGCCAGGCTTTTTGCCGCTACGTCTTCTAACGACAAGGCAGCACGCAGGGCTTTGTATTTTTGGCGCAGTTCACGTTTTTCCATACACAAATATAGCAATTGGCATCTAATAAAAAATCCTGCCGCAAGGGCAGGATTTTGACTGAAAAAATATGTGTTTGTTTGTTTAAGCAGAGGCATCTTCCTTGCCCAGTTTACTATGCTTTTTACTGTAGCCAAAATAGAATATAAAGCCCAGTGCCATCCAGCCGATAAGCCTTAGCCAGTTAGCCCATCCAAGGCCGTAGATCATGGCAAGGCACACTACTACGCCTAGTATAGGCACTACAGGCACCCACGGCGTTTTAAATTCGCGCACCATGTTTGGTTCCCTTTTACGGAGTACGATAACTGAGATACATACAAGGATGAATGCGAACAGCGTACCGATACTCGTCATATCACCCACTACATCGCCGGGAACAAACGCAGCGAATAAGCCTACGATAACAAGGATTACAAGGTTGGCTTTATAAGGAGTCTGGAATTTAGGGTGCAGGTCGCCAAAGTATTTTGGCAGCAGGCCGTCTTTACCCATAGCGTAGAATACACGGCTTTGGCCCAGAAGCATCACCAGGATAACCGATGAGAATCCGAAAAGTATAGCCACGGTTACAAACTGGCCAAGCCACTCATAGCCTATCATGTATTTGTTTATTGCAAATGCTACTGAGGCTTCTTTACCTGTAGTACGGAAATCTTCGATAGTTGCAACTCCTGTAAGTACGTGAGCAAAAAGAATATAAAGCACAGTACACACAGCAAGCGAACCAAGGATACCTATAGGCATATCGCGCTTAGGGTTTTTGGTTTCCTGTGCAGCGGTAGAAACGGCATCGAAGCCAATAAAGGCAAAGAACACCGTGCCGGCAGCACCAAGTATACCCATAATACCACCGAAGTTGTGCGGCAGCCCTGCTTCATCCATATACGTAGTAGCAGCAGGAATATAATTTTCGTGGTTAACCGGGTTGATAAAATGCCAGCCAAGTATAATGATAAGCACAACGATTGTAACTTTTACCAATACGATAAGGCCATTTACAAACGCCGACTCTTGCGTACCTTTTATAAGCAACAGGCTTATGGCAGCAACAATACCCAAAGCAGGCAGGTTGATAATACCGTGCAAATCACCTGATGACTGGAATGGTGAGTGGCACCATTCGTATGGAATCGGATTAGTATGGAGGACGTTGACCAGGAGGTTATTGAGGTATTCACTCCAGGCAATACCCACGGTAGCAGCACCTACGGCATACTCCAGGATAAGGTCCCAACCGATGATCCACGCAAGGAACTCGCCCATAGTGGCATAGGTATAGGTGTATGCACTACCCGAAATAGGAATAGATGAAGAAAGTTCGGCATAACAAAGCCCTGCAAGGGCACAGCCAATAGCCGCTATAATAAACCCGAATGTTACCGATGGGCCGGCGTTTTGGGCGGCAGCCGTAGCTGTACGCACGAAGAGTCCGGCACCTATAATAGCACCTATACCCAGCGCTACGAGCGACCATGCGGTTAACGTTCTTTTTAATCCCTTCTCTGATTCAGAAGCTTCTGCCAGTAACTGGGCCAGTGGTTTCCTTCTCCAAATAGACATATATCTTTGTTTAGTGTTGTTTAAGAATTTCCAAATATAGAGGTTTTGTTATTATTATAATAATTTTAACTTATTTATGTTTGGTGTTAAAAAATTATCTCTAAAAACAAAACATCCTTCCGTAAAAACGAAAGGATGCCTGAAAAGTAGTGTATAGTAGTTTAGTGTTAAGCTTTTTTGGTACGCCTTGACTTAGCTGCGGCAACAGGGGCTTCAGCGGGAGCTTCAGTTTCTGTAGCTTCGGCTTCAGTGGTTTCGGCAGTTGCTTCAGTATCGGCTTCTAAAATTTCTTTAGCAGCTTCTTCGGCAAGGAAAAGCGCTTCCGCTTCTTCAATAGCCGCATCGGTAAGCGTATCAAGCTCTGCTTCGCTCAGGAAACGGATGTTTTTGTAGCCAATTTCAACCAGCAGGCCGGTTTCGGCATCTTCCACAAGGCCGGTAAATTTCTTGGTGCCTTTGCCTGTAGTAGCCCATACATGGAAAAAGCCCAGTTTCCTTACTTCTTTCTTAGATGGTTTTTTACCCTTTTTTGTTTTACCTTTTTCGGTAACTACAAATTCTACAACTCTTAGTTCTTCTCGGCTCATAACACTTGGTGTATTTTATTTTACAATTAAGTAACGCAAAATTAACATTGTTGAAATAAATATACGGATTTCCAATGTTAAGTCTTTCATTTTCAGCAAAAACTTAACATTGGGGAGTCTAAACGATTGAAAATTAATGTCTTTTTTGCACCTGCTTTCTCAGAATGAGCAAGGTGATGACAATAAAATCAGCAATCAAAAGTGTGGTAATATCTTTACAGCTAATGCTTTTATGGCCTGAATTTACCCAATAATCATCTGTAAAAAAGAAAAGGGCAATAATATTTACCAATGCAATTACGGCTACAATTGCAATAACGAATAGTTTAGATTTACTCGCAAAAACCATAAGTGTCGCGCTGGCAGGTTTTCCCGGTGCTTATAATGGTATGTGCCTGCATTTTTTCGCCTGCAAGTACCGCCGTCATAAACGCTACGGTCTTTTCGGGCTGCTTGCTGAACAGTTCGTCGCTATACTCATGCCCGCCGTTGCAAAACGTATACAGGTGTGCGCTGCCGTTTAGGGCAATTATACGGTTATATACCGAATATGACCCGAAAAACATTAGCCAGCCGCTGCTGTTAGTAGGGCACAGGTGGTGGGCGGCAGTGGCATACGGCACCACATTATCGCAGCTGCCGTGGAACAGCATCATGGGAACCATATTTTGTTTAGTGATAAGGTTAAGGTCCATAATAGCACCCGAACCCGATATTACACCTGCATATTTAAACTCGTTTGGCAACTTAGCCGTATACAGGTTCATAAGGCTGCGGTCCCAGTAGGCGGCATGAAGCACAGTTTCTCCACCGGCACTGCTGCCCGAAATAAATATCTTACTGATGTCTATATTATACTCGTTATTGTGCTTTACAAAATATAACGTGGCCTGCCAAAGCTGGTTGGCCGCAATCTGGAATGCCTTTACTTTTTCGGTCAGGATGCCGTCGCAACTGAATTTCTTATCCTTCATGTACAGGCTGTAGCTTATGGTTGCTGCTGCGTAGCCGTTTTTGGCCGCCTCACGGCAAATGGCATACCCATACTCCCGCGATCCTGACGAAAACCCGCCGCCGTGCACGTGTATAAGCAACGGTGTTTTTTCTTTGCCCTTGGCTTTATTCGCTTTAGGCAAAAACAGGTCGAGCTGCAGCTTGGTGGTGTCGTTTACAAAATAGGTCAGGGTTTTCTTTTCCTGGGCATTGCTACTAATAAAACACAACAGGACAAAAAGCAGTAAGGTAATTTTTTTCATGAAGGTTAATGTAAAACGTTATAGCGTGCCGCAAGATACTAAATATAGCTATTTTAAAAAACCTTTTAATCCGCTATTCTTCACCATCATCAGGTATTGGAAGGGTATCGCGCCTTACTTCAAGCCCGGCTTTATTATAGGTAATCACGCTTTTGCGAATCCAGGCCGTATCGGTTTGTATTACAGCTTCATCTTTGTACAGCCAAAGCCTGTTTCTGTCAATAACATACTCGGTAGCCCAAATATTACTACCGCAACGCACTATGCTGTCGTGTATTTCGGCATTGCGCAGGTCTGGTTCTTCGTTATAAATAAGATTCTTTGTCTTCGGGTCATAAAACAGTAAAAAGCAATCATCGCCATACGACCCACCCGATGACACCGCATACAGCACATCGGTATAGCCATCTTTATTATAGTCGGCAAACTTCATAGGATCTATCATAAAAGCAATGGAAGGCGCATCCTTGAAAATACGCTTGTATTGCTTTCCATTGAACTTATAAAATGCCGTACCGGTGGTGTCGGTTATCACAGCAAACCGTTGCCCGTTCAGCTTAAAGATGCCCATATGCACCATCATGCTCACCGTTTTGTTCAGCGTATCGGTATCAGTATAGAGTTCCAATGATTCCTCCCACGGCACATCGCTGTAGGCTTTAAGCGAATCTGTAGGCCCATCGGATTCAAAATCGTAGATGTAATAATAAAACACAGGCTTTTGTGCCAATGCAGGTTGTCTGTGGCAGCTTATGCAAAATATAAAACAGGCCATTACCGAAAGGTAAATACAGTACGGTTTCATGGGGTGGTTACGGTTTGTCTTTTCAGGTTAACTAAAAAGCAGGCAATAATATTGTAAAGGTAGTCCCCATATCTGGCTTGCTTGCTACTGCAATGGTACCGCGGTGGTTTTCCACAATCTTTTTGCACAGTGCCAGGCCTATCCCCGTGCCGGGCTTATCGGTAAGGCGCTTAAATATTTTAAATACCTGTTCGGCATAATGCTGGTCAAAACCCACACCGTTGTCAGTAACATTAACTTTAATATAGCCGGGGGCCTTTGCGCCAAGCGAAGCCGTTTCCTTATCGGTAAGCGCAGTACTGCTTATGCTTATCCTCGGTACCTGTCCCGAAAATTTTATGGCATTGCTTATCAGGTTGGTAAACAGCTGCTGCATTTGCGTAGAATTTCCTTTTATACACGGCAGCGACAGTACCTCTATGGCCACATTTTTTTCACGTAGCAGCAGGTCGAGGTCTTCCTGTACCTCCAGCAAGGTGCTGTTAAGGTTTACACAGTCTGAGTATTCACTGTCGGCGCTCAGCTGGCTGTACTGTAATATCCCCTTAATAAGGTTCGACATACGGTTAGCCGACTGCGCTATCTTGCCACTGTACACCACGGCACTCTCGGGGTTGTGTATATTGCTTTGCAGCAGGTCGGCAAACAGTTGCAGCTTGCGCAGCGGTTCCTGTAAATCGTGCGATGCTATATAGGCAAACTCCTCCAGCTGGCGGTTGCGGTATTCTATATCGCGGGCATAGTCCCTTATCTGGTCTTCGGCCAGTTTGCGTTCGGTAAGGTCGCGCGTTACCTTACTGAATCCGGTAACAGCGCCGTCCTTATTATGCAACGCCGTAATAACCACTGAGCCCCAAAACGTAGAACCATCCTTCCGCACACGCCAACCTTCGTGCATGGCGCGGCCGGTCCTCCGTGCTTCGTCTATAAGTCTTTCCGGAAGTAATGTCTTACGGTCGCTGTCACGGTAAAACAACCTGAAGTTGCGCCCTATAATCTCATCTTCGTTATAGCCTTTAATATGTTGTGCACCGAGGTTCCAGTTTTGGATGTTACCTTCGGTATCCATAAGGATTATGGCGTAATCCTGCACTTCGGCTATCATCTTCTGGTAGCGTTCTTCGCTAAGCTGTAGTTTGGTTTTTTGGGGGGAATTATCCATAGCCGGTTCTCATTTTAACATATGCGCATTGTAAATATACTACATCAAATTTAAAATCGGATGTTACATATTATAGTTTTAACAGGTATTGTATGTTATAAAGTTAAGTAAGAACTTATTATTTTTGCAGCACTTATGGCAAAACGAAGCGCAAATACCACCCAGCTTACCCTGTTCCCGGAAACGCTGTATGAATACCACATACTGCTTTCGCCCAGCGATGCCGTTAAGGACGATGTAGACAGCCTGAAGCAACAGCTGCACGAACAGATAGGCATAACCGGGCGCGACCGCACCAGCATAGCGCACATAACCCTGCTGAAAACCGAGGCTTTTGAATCGTCCAATATGAGGGATTTGGTAAAGAAAGCACTGGCAGGCGAAAGTAAGTTTACCATAAAGCTAAACGGCTATGGGCATTTTCACCATGGTGCCGAATATACCCTGTACCTGAAACCGGAAAACCCAGAGCCGATAGACCGCTTGGCCGTAGCCATAAAGAACCCAACAAAAAAACGCGCACCCAAGCCAAAATACCGCCAAACGAGTATTGTAGACAAGCCCGAACGCAAGCAAAAGCTGTCGATGGTGCCACACATTACCATAGCGCGAAACATAAGCGATACCGATTTTGAGCGTATCGATTTCACCGCGTTTGAATACGAAAACGAATGGGTATGCGACCGCGTTATCATCCGCCGCCGCCTGGCCGGTACCGATAAGCTTTTTAGCCCCGCCGGGGAGGTGAAGCTGGGGTAGCCGTTTCTTTCAACACCTGAAATTTTAAGCCTGAAACTACTAAGGCTAAATACTGAAGAGTCCACCATTTTTTAGCGCTATCTGCTGCCTAACTTTGTCTTGTTAAATAACAAAATATACAACATTATGGCACAATCTAAAATTGCACTAATAACCGGCGGAAGCCGTGGCCTTGGCAAAAACATGGCAATAGCCATTGCCAAAAAAGGCCTTGACGTACTCATAACGTATAACAGCCAGAAGGCAGAAGCCGATGCAGTAGTTGCAGCGGTAGAATCGCTTGGGCAAAAGGCGGCTGCACTACAGCTAAACGTAGCCGATGCTAATGGCTTTGATGCGTTTTTTACTAATGTAACCACTACGCTTAAAGATGTTTTTGGTGCGGAGAAATTCGACTTCCTGGTGAACAATGCCGGTATAGGTATACACGCTTCGTTTGCGGAGACCACTACAGAACAGTTTGATACCCTTGTAGACATACAGTTTAAGGCACCGTTTTTCCTTTCGCAAAAGGCACTACCCATACTTAACGATGGTGGCGGTATCATCAATATCTCTACAGGTTTGGCACGTTTCAGCACACCGGGTTATGCGGCTTATGCCAGCATGAAAGGCGGTATGGAAACCCTGACCAAATACCAGGCTAAGGAGCTTGGCGCAAGGGGCATCCGTGTAAACATTGTAGCGCCGGGAGCTATAGAAACCGACTTCGGTGGGGGAGTAGTGCGCGATAACGACCAGGTGAACAGCTTCATTGCATCGCAAACTGCCCTGGGCAGGGTAGGGCTTCCGGATGATATAGGCGGCGTGGTTGCCTTCCTGTGCACTGACGATGCCCGATGGATTACAGCCCAACGTATAGAAGCTTCAGGCGGTATGTTCCTGTAGTTTTTTAAAAGATACTATAATATGTGTAAGCCCTGCCAACTGGTGGGGTTTTCTTTTTAAGCAGCTTAGCTACTGAGCCGCTTAGTTACTTAGCTTTTAGGTTAAAAACAGTAACAACCTCCCAGCGCTCCTCATTATGCTTTAACAACGAAAAATCACTTGCAACAAAACCTGCTTTATACCCCCGGCCTTTAAAAACTGTCCATGCTTTTTCAAATTCAGGATACTCTAAGTCACGGTATGCAATAGTAATGTGCGGGTGGAACTCCTCTTCATGGAAATGCACAGGTATGCCTGAAAATTGCCCTTTAAAAGCGGCTATGACCTGTTTTTGCAATACCGCCATTTCTTCAGAAGCTTCGGGTTTTACAAAGAGGACGGGATTCTTTGCATTGTCAAATGCCCCGAAACCATCCAGTTTTACATCAAATGGTACGGCGTCGGTTTTTATATTGGTAAACCACTTCAGCACGGTTTCGTCTTCGTTGCTGTTAACCGTAAAAGGCGCTTTCAGGGTAATGTGCGGCATCACCCTGAGCGCCTTTTTTGAGTTGTATGTATCGGCCACTTCCTGCTTAAAGGAGATTATCTCAGCAGAGATATCCCCCGGCAGTATTATGGCTATAAAGTAGAGGCTTGTGTTTGGCATTTGCAGGCAGCACATTGTTTACTGCAAATATACGCATCGGCAGGTTGTGCCGGTGCTTCAGCAAGCAGGTTTTCAACGCGTTGCCTGTAGGTGCTTAGTGCTGTGTTTATGGCTTCCCTTTCAGGCGCAAACCAGCTCTTGTTTTCTGCAAAGAGATTCACATAATAACGTATACCTTCCAGCAGGTTTTGCTTAAAGGTTTTCAGCTTTTTCAGTTGTTGGGCATTGCCTTCGGTTAGCAGGCCAACTTCCTTTTCCAGATGGTTTACGTATAAATCCAACTCCTTAATAAATATATGCGGGCGGTGCTGTACGGTAATTACATTATCGTTGCCATAAATGTGGCGCACCATACGGCCCAGCGAAACTTCCTCGGTAAAGTAGGCCATGTTCGGGCCGGGGCATACCACTACACCCTGCTGTTCGCCTTTTACGGGGATGCCTTTTTCCATTAATGCAGGCGATGAAAGCCCCACGCACAGGCACGATTTTTCCATCATGGCCTGTATGTCATTTTCGGTAAGCAGTTCGTTTAATTTCAGCTCCTGAAATTTACGCGATGCTGTGCAAACCAACCCATCTTCGCCGGGTGTAAGGGCCAGGTATTTCTTGGGGCAGGCGCTGCCGTAGCGGTTTTTGGCGGCACGTTCCTGTTTCAGTTGCTCGTTAGTGGTGCCGCGTACGGTATTAAAAGGCACACCCAGTGGCGACATGTTGCTCAGGTATAGGTCGTCTTCACCGGCATCGGCTAATAGTTTTCGGGTAGCATCGTCTACGGCAGTGGCTTCTGGTACCAACAGGAAAGGCGAACCCCAGCCTACAGAAGCTACCTTATAATGTTCTAATAAAAAATCGTGCTCCTCGGCGGTACCTACGCCACCCTGGACTGTGATAAACATTTCGGGTATATTAGCGGGTATGGTAAGCCCTTTTTGTTCCAAAGCTTTTACTATAAGCGTATACGCCGATGTTGCCAGTTCATTTTTCTTTTGGGCAAATTCTTCTAATATCGGACCCAAAAGCAAACCGTCGGTAGCAAAGGCGTGGCCGCCGCAGTTCAGCCCTGACTCTATACGGTATTCTGATACCCAAAGGCCTTTTTTTGCCAAAAATGCCCCCTGTATGGATGCCGAACGGAAGTCGCTTACCTTGAGTACGATCTTCTTTTTAAAGTTGCCGTTTTCATCGGGGTAAAAATCTTCAAAGTTTTCAAAGTAGCTGTACAGCCTCGGGTTCATCCCTGCCGAAAGCACTACCGATGAGGTAAGTCCGCTTTCCGCAAAACCACGCAGTGATGCATGGGCATCGTTATATTCCACCGGTAACAGGTTGTTTTTTTCGTCGCGGTTTTCCTTGTCCACTTTGGTCATGATGTTCACATCAATATTGCCCGGCGAAAAGTGCTGTTCCAGGTAGGCTTTAATGTTCTCTGCCATCTGGCTGCCTTCGGCCATTATCTGTTCCAGGCCTTCCTTAAGCGAACTCTTGTTGGGCAGCATTTCCAGAAATCTGTCCAGCGTGGGCTTGCTTTCAGCCAGTTCTGCCTTAAAATCCTCAAACTTCTGCTTTACTATGGTGTCCAACATGTTAAGGTACTGCTTTATGCGTTGCGCCCTGTGGTCAATCGCTTTGGCAGAAATGGCCTGGTACGGCAGGCTGAACTTTTTAGAAAAGTAGGCGGCCATCTTTTCGCAAAGGTCGTCGTCGGTTATGGAAATGCACGACGATATACCGAAGTGTGCCAGCCTTATGGGCGTATCTATAGTATACGCCAGCCCCATAACGGGGATGTGGAAGGTGTGTGCGGAGTTGTTGTAGTGTGTCATAAAGCAAGGCTGCATTTTACAGCATAGTTTGGGTAAGATAAAAGGCAAAGAAACAGTGTAACCTTCGGGCAAATTATGATAAATGTCATGCCTTTAATTTTTTGTTAAAATCTTATATTTGTTAAAACCAAAATCATCATGAAAAAAATCATTACGCTATTGGTGCTTGCTGCAGGGCTTGTGGTACATGCACAGCAGGCAAAAGGCATCCTTAAAGACGCCGCGACTAACGAAGGCGTGCCGTTTGTAAATATAGGTGTCGCCGGCAAAGGCATCGGTACCGTTTCGGGCGAAGACGGTAGTTTTAGTATTGTAATACCGCAAGGGTATGATAACGATACGCTGCGCATTTCATCTATTGGCTATGCTACGCAAAATTTTTTGGTGAAGGATTTCCTGAAAAAGCTTTCGGCAGATAATACGATACAGCTTTCTACAGAATCCATAAACCTGGAGGAGGTGGTAGTTTCAAACAGGAAATCAAAGCTGAAAACACTGGGCAGCAATACTACTTCTAAAAGTATGGTATTGGGTTTTACGTCTAATGACCTTGGTAACGAACTCGGGGTATTGCTCCGTATGAACGGCAGCCAGGCAAAACTGCTGAAGTTTACCGCGCAGGTAACAAGCCAGGACAACCCGCCGGTGAAGATGAGGCTTAATTTTTACAGTGTGAAAAAAGGCTTGCCCGATAAGCCGCTTACATCGCAAAATATATTTGTAACCCTGCCGAAAGACCCCGGCCCTATGGTGGTGGACCTGGCAAAATACAACCTGATGGTGGAAGACGATTTTTTTGTAACACTGGAATGGCTCCAAAGCGACCCTGCAAAAATCCGTTTTTCGGCGGCGCTTTTAGGGCCATCTGTAGTGGCGCGTAATACCAGCCAGGGCGAGTGGGTAAAAGAAGGTGCTTTTACGGTAGGTTTTAGTATAGAGACAATGTATTGGAAATAACACCAATTTTATATTTTGTAGGTATTTTATTATATAATGATTAGTGTTGATATTCGTAAATGTTTTAAAAAGGAACAAGGTATTTTTATGTGTTAAGCCTGCATTTCTATGAAAAAAACATCCTGAAAATGGAACTTGTCTATATTTTGTCTATAACGTAAACGGCAATAAAGCGCTTCTATAGCGTTATTTTTGCAGCGTATCTAAACGAAATGGTTTCTGTCTTTTCGACACGATACAGTTGTTTTTACAATGCACTAATGTCGATTTTGGTGCGTTTATTTTCTGGGGGCAGTGCGGACGCGAGAGCGTCCGCACTCATTTTATATAGTTTTGTTAAACACTACGATATTTTTACCACAACGCCCACAAAGTTTTTCACTGAGTTCACAAAGTATATAAGTAAGGCTTATTCCAGGCTTGGAAGTTCACTAAGTTTTACGTTCCATCGTTGTGTCCGTCAATCCCGATTTCGGGATTGAAACCTTTGTGTAAAATTCATCCGTAGGTTGCCTTGTGAACTCCGTGAAAAACTTCGTGACCTTAGTGGTAGAAACTTTGCCAGCTACAGAGATTAACATTTTAACAAATACTAAAAACTTTTCAGTTTTTTCTTAATTAAATTTATGGGATTGATAATCAGTCACCACTATGCAAATCCCCAAACCCCCACGCCGCAGCGTATTAAAAATAGCCGGTAAAGTTTTTATGGTACTGCTTCTGCTCCTGGTTACGGCCTACCTTGGGCTGGCCCTGTATGTGTATACCCACAAGGCTGAGGTGCAGCAATCGGTAACCGAAAGCCTTAACCAGTCGGTGTCGGGCACGCTTACCATGAAGGAAATGGACGTAACCCTGGTGTCTGATTTCCCGCGGGTGGGTTTGCGCATTTCCGGGCTTACCCTTACCGACAGTTTATACCACATCCACAAGCATACGTTCCTGAAAGCCGGTACTGCCGAAGTTGCTGTAAATACCATGGCCTTGCTCCGTGGTACTATCCAGATTAAAAAGATACGCCTTGCCAATGCTGCCATAGACCTGTATACCGATGCCAATGGTTATACTAACAGCGATGTTTTCCGGAAGAAGAAAACCACTGTCGACGGCAAAAGCAGCGGGGGAGGGCTTCCCGAACTGAAACGCTTGCTGCTGGACGATGTGCAGTTTACTGCCGATAACCGCAAAACCAACAAGCTGTATAAATTTAAGGTAAATGCCCTGAAGGCAGCGGTTGATTATAATGGCGGGGGATTTCAGGCTGATGTAAGCCTGGATGCGCTTGCCGAAAGTATGGCGTTTAATACGATACGCGGCAGTTTTATAAAAAACAAAACCCTTGAAGGGACATTCGACCTTCTATATAAGGAGAAAGAAAAGGAACTTGTCATCAATAAAAAAAGGCTGGATATAGGCGGCGAACATTTTATGATAGGCGGGAAGCTTGGTTTGGGTGAAACGCCGATATTCCACTTTACGATAGAAAATAATGAAATATTGTGGAAGGACGCTGCTGCGTTACTATCGCCAAACATTACCAAAAAGCTGATGATGTTTGATATTAAGCAGCCCATAAAAGTGGCGTGTGACCTGGTAGGCGATTTTAATGCCGGCGGCGACCCGCTGATACAGGTGAATGCCCGTGTAGCAGACAACGAACTCGTTACCCCTGGTGGAGTAATTAAAGATTGTAACTTCTTCGGGGTGTTTACCAATAACCGGTTGGCCGGAAAAGCGTATGACGATGCCAACTCAGCCATTAAGCTGTTTGGGCTTATGGGTAAATATGAGGGGATCTCCTTTGCCATGCCGCGTGTGGAAATCCGGGACCTGGACCATCCGCTGGCGGTGGGTAGTGTTACCTCGGCCTTTAAAGTAGCCGATGCCGCTGGGCTTATTGATGCCAATCTGCTGAAGCTGGGCGAGGGTACTGTAGATGCATCGCTGCGTTTCCGGGCAGATGTGGAGAACTTTAAGCTTGTGAAGCCTATAGCCCAGGGTGAAATAAACATCAAAGATGCCGATATTACCTACGTGCCGCGTAAGCTGCGGTTTAATAATGTGTCGGTGGCGCTGCGGTTTAACCGGGACAACCTATATATAAGCAAGGTGGTCTTAAAAACGAAGCAGAGCGTTATTAATATGAACGGCAGCATTAGTAACTTCCTGAACCTGTATTACAGTGACCCCGAAAAGCTGGTGCTGAACTGGAATGTATACAGCCCGCAACTGCACCTGGGTGAGTTTATGGCGTTCCTGCAAACACGTAAAAAAACACAGTATACCATCCGTAAAAAGGCTTCGGGCGGGGGGCAGGGTATTACTACAGATCTTGATGAGCTGTTTGAAAAATGTACGGTAGACATGAAAATGAAGGTGGATAACCTCTATTATAAAAAATTCGCGGCCAAAAATGCCACAGCTAATGTACTGCTTACCGATAAGGGTAATATCGTAGTGAAGCATGCCGGGTTGTACCACGCGGGCGGCAGCCTGAAACTGAGTGGCACGGTGAGTCCCGGAAATATAACACGCTATGCGGTTTCGGCAGAGGTGAAGGATGTGAACCTGCCGAAGTTTATGTATGCCTTTGACAACTTCGGGCTGGAAAGCCTTACGCATAAAAACATTAGTGGCAAGTTCTCTGCAAAGGCAGATGTTACCGGTGGCATTACCCAGAGTGGGGCGGTGTTGCCACGTTCTGTAAACGGAGGGGTTGCCTTTAACCTGGCTGATGGTAAGCTGGTGAATTTTGATCCGGTGGTGAGTGTGGGTAAGTTTGCTTTTCCGTTCAGGGATGTGAAGCATATTGAGTTTAAGGACCTGAAAGGCCGCTTTGATATTCAGGGCGAAAAGGTGCAGGTGTCGCCCATGCAGATAAGCAGTTCGGTACTGAATATGGATATTGAGGGAGTGTATTCCTTTGGTAAAGGCACTCTTATATATATAAATGTTCCACTGCGTAACCCCGAAAAAGACAAAGATATTACCGATAAAAAAGAACTGGCCAAACGCCGTAACCGCGGTATAGTAGTGCACCTTGTAGCCGAAGACGATGAAAAAGGGAAGGTGAAAATAAGGCTGGGGAAGAAAAAATGAGGCAAAAGAGATAAGGCAAAAGGGATAAGTTTTACTACACTTATGCCTTTTGCCTTATCCCTTTTGTCTGAAAGCTAAAACTAAAATTTCTCCGTAAGGTATTTCCAGTAGCGTTTCGGTACGTGTTGCAGGTGCAGTTTCATGTTTTTGCGGGCAGGTATGTTGGTGCTTTTAAAATAGTCTTTCCACAGCAGTGTAGCCAGTTCTTCCTTTTCATCGGTAAGGGTGGTGGGCAGCGTTACGGAGCGGGTATCTATTTCGCTTACAAAATCATAAGTGATTTCTTCTACAGTATTAAGGTTATAGAATAGCCCGTAGCGGCGGCGCACATCATATATTATCCATTGCTGGTCGGCATAGCGGTCTTTAAAGAATTTGGCTATCAGCGGCAGTACGTTATAGTCGGGTTCTACCGGGCAGTAGTAAATACCGTCGGCAGTTTTCTGGAAACGGATAAACGCTTTCATCCGGTGGCGTTCACGGCTTACCTTGTGTGCCATTTGGTCTACGGCTATAACGTGTGGGTTGCCAAAGTTTTTTTCGGCACCGGGCGGGTTGTCAAAAATGTACTGGGCAAAATAAAACAGGTGTTGCAATGCCTGCGGGTCTTCGCTGAGGTAAGTAGTGTAAAAGTTGTTTACCCATTTGGTGTCCAGTTTCTTTTTGAGGCCCTTCCACACTCTTTGCGCTTTTTCTTCAGCATTAATGATAACCAGCTCTTCGCCCAGCATAGACGGTTGGTGGTGTATATCCCAAACCAGATCCACCTGCCTGTGTTTGCGCTCGTAACTTTCGAAAACGGAGGTAAGCAATCCCTCAAATGACCCGTCAAAAATATAGGTAACCATAATTAAAACAGGCTTAGCTGGTTTTGTGGTACCTTCAGGTATTTGCTGCTGCTTTCGGCCAGTATCAGGCCTTTCAGCCTTGGGGCATCAGGTTCCTGTATGGCATACGGCGTATCGGCACAGCGAATGAAAAACTTTGCCCTGCTGTAGGCAATACCCATTTTTTTAATTTGATATGTATACAGCCTGCCGAAGCGGCGCGCCTGCACTATCTTCTGTGCAGATTGTACGCCGATGCCCGGTACGCGGAGTATCATTTGGTAATCAGCAGTGTTCAGGTCTACGGGGAATTGTTCCAGGTTGCGCAGCGCCCATCCCAGCTTAGGGTCCATGTCGGTATCCAGGTTGGGGTTCTTGGGGTTCAGCAGTTCCTGTACTTCAAAACCGTAAAAGCGCATCAGCCAGTCGGTTTGGTACAGTCGGTTTTCACGCAGCAGGGGAGGTTGGGTGCCTATGCCCGGCATGCGGCTGTCGTTACTTATAGGTATATAACCCGAATAGTATACCCGCTTCAGCGAAAAGTCTTTATAGTACTTATCGGCGGTATACATTATTTCCATGTCATTTTCGGGGGTGGCACCCACTACCATCTGGGTGCTTTGCCCGGCAGGGACAAATTTGGGCACACTCTTTATAAGCCCGGTTTTCTTTTCGTCTTTAAGCTGGGTAATAGTGTTTTGGATAAACCCAAGCGGCTTTTTTACCTCTTCATGCGATTTTTCGGGAGCCAGAAGCTTCAGGCCGGTTTCGGTAGGCATTTCCAGGTTAATGCTCATGCGGTCGGCATACAGGCCGGCTTCGGTAAGCAGTTCCTGGCTGGCTCCGGGTATGGTTTTCAGGTGGATGTAACCGTTAAAGCGCTCTTCCAGGCGCAGTTTTTTCACAATACGCACCAGGCGTTCCATAGTGAAATCGGCATTTTTAAAAATACCCGAACTCAGGAACAGCCCTTCTATATAGTTGCGGCGGTAAAAACTCATGGTAAGCTCTACCACTTCCTCTACGGTAAAGGCGGCGCGCTTTACATCGTTACTGCGGCGCGATACGCAAAAGGCACAATCGTATATGCAGTGGTTTGTAAGCAGTATCTTAAGGAGTGATACGCAGCGGCCGTCTTCGGTATAGGTGTGGCATATGCCGCTGGCACTGCTGTCGCCTATGCCTTTATTGTTATTTTTTCGGTTTCCGCCGCTGGAAGAGCAGGATACGTCATATTTTGCGGCATCGGCCAGTATAGTTAGCTTTTCCCTTATTCTGTCGTACATAAATCTCCTGCTTTTTCACAAAAATACACATTACTATATTAAGAAATGGTTCAACAAAAGTTAATAAGGTAGGGTGTTCGTAGAGTAAATTGTTTATGTATCGATTAAAATTGCATGAATACTGGGATAAATAAAAATTTCGTGTATTTTTGCGTTCAGGAGAAAAAGGGCAGTCCTTACAGATATGCTGAAAAAATTGAAAGAAGTTTTAAATAATGATGACATTAATGTGTCTTTTTTGTTAAATAGGCTTCTTTTTTTCAAAGGTTAAAAAAATATAGGATTTATAGGAAATTTGTTGGAAAATAATTATTGACGAAAAACAAATATTCTATATTTGCCTGCCCGTTTTAAGCGTTTGTATCATAGCGCGTTAAAGCGGAACCCGAAAAATTATTGGATTGCTAGTATTAGTTGGAAGTTTTATGAGAAAAAATCTACTCGTTCTGATTACCCTGTTGTGCTGTTTAGCAGGGTATTCGCAAGGCGTTGTTGTAAGTACGACCGCTTACGGTAACGCAAACGCCACCCAGTTGGTGAACAACGTTTTGGTGAATAACAACTGTCTTGTACAGACGGCAAACATTACCAAAACAACCGGGCTTAGTGCCTATAACTATGCCCAGGGAAATAGTATCGGGTCCTTTACAAACAGCAATACTGCTTTCCCTATGAGTGCCGGTGTGGTACTTGTTTCGGGAGATGCAAACACTGCTTCAGGGCCAAACACCAGTATTTCAAGTGATAACAGTGTTGCTTCGCAGTCATGGCTGGGCGATGCCGACCTTGAGGCTGCTTTTGCAGGTATAGGCGGTATTAACTCTATGAATGCTACAGTGCTGGAGTTTGATTTTACTGCTGTAACTTCTACGCTTTCAATTCCGTATCTTTTTGCTTCAGAAGAATATGGCCAGTACCAGTGTAGTTCTAAAGACGGTATGGCTATACTTATAAAACCTGTAGGAGGTACTTATACCAATATAGCTACGCTGCCAAACGGCAGCCCGGTTTCGGTTTCTACCATCCGCAGTAATTCCTATAATACTAACTGTAGCAGCCAAAACGTTGCCTACTTCGGTACCTTTAACGGTGGTGGTAACTCTTCTACTGCCGCTACTAACTTTGAAGGCCAGACTGTGCAGCTTACTGCTACGTATACATTGGTGCCGGGTACTACCTATCACCTTAAAATAGTAGTAGCCGATGACGGTAATGCTAACCCGCTTAACCCGGCCCCGACAGACGGCCGTTATAACTCGGCAGTATTTTTACCGGCAGGAGGTATTAACCTGGGCCAGGCAGTTGTAGGTCAAAACATGGTGGCGGCTACAAACACTGCGCTTTGCCAGGGAGAGTCTTATACCATAAACACACAACTGAACCCTGCTGACTTTACATTTAACTGGGCTCTTGGTAGTTCTACTGTGGGTACAGGTGCGTCATACACTGCTACACAAAGCGGTACTTATACGTTAACTATAAATAATGCTACTACAGGTTGTAACACTTCAGAACAGGTAACCTTAGAGTTTGCGGCACCGCTTACGCCGGGTACCCCTGCAAACCTTTATTCGTGTCCGGGTGCAGGAGGTGTATATACATATAACCTAAGCAGTAATACTACTACACTTTTAAACGGTGCTACGGCTACAGTTACTTACCATGCTACCCAGGGCAATGCCGATACCGGCGCCAGCCCGCTTAACCCTGTTTACACAACAACCAGCGCTACTACTACAACAATATATGCGCGTATAAAAAGTACCAGCAGCAGCTGTTATTCTGTAGTGCCGTTTAACCTGATACCTGTAACGCCTCCTACGGCTAGTACTGCGCCTACGCTTCAGGCGTGTGAAACTTCGGCAGGTGCAGGTTCTGCTGTATTTAACCTTACGGCGCAAACTGCTACAATTTTAGGCTCTCAGGCTGCTGATCAGTATAGTGTAATTTATTATACTTCATCGGCTGATGCCAATGCCGGCACTAACCCTATAACAAGCCCTACAAGCTACCAAAGTGTTACTACAACATCTGTTCCTACTCAAACTATCTATGCAAGGGTGCAGAGTTCGTTTAATACTACTTGTTATGCTATAACATCGTTTACCATACAGGTAAATTCACTTCCTGCTGTTACAGAAGTAAGCGATATAGAAGTGTGTGGTAGCTATACGCTTCCGGCACTTCCTGCAGGTGGCGGCGCTTATTATGCTGTATCGGGTGGTGCAGGCAGCCCGCTGCCAACCCCTTATACTGTAACTACTACACAAACTATTTACATATACAATACTAATGCCGGTGGCTGTAGCAACCAGAGCGATTTCGTAGTTACCGTACTTACGGGTGCTGTAACCCCGTCTTCGGTAACTGTGTGTAACAGTTACACGCTACCATCGCTACCTGCAGGCCAGCAGTACTGGACAGGTCCGGGTGGTACAGGTACCCAGATATTTGGTGGTACCGTAGTAAGCAATACATATCCGTATACTGCTCTTACAGACCCTGACGGAAACAGCTCGCATGTAATTTATTTCTACATACCTACGGCAGATGCATGTACCAGTAACAGCTCGTTTACGGTAACGCTTATTTCGGTTCCTGACCAGGCTGATGTGGCACAATGTGACCCGCCGTATACCCTGCCTGCACTTACAGGAGGTGGTTCTTACTGGACAGCAGCGGGAGGCCCTTCAGGTGGCGGTACCCAGCTGAATGGTAACATTACTACTAACCAGACTATATACATATATAACGCACATCCTGACGGAAGCTGTTTTGCTGAAACCAGCTTTGATGTGTATTTCGCACCAAATGTTGTTCCAAGGTCAGACATAACCTCTTGTGGAGGTACTGTACTTGTGCAGCCACCGGTGGGTAATTTTTATACCGGGCAAGGAGGTACAGGAACTATGCTTACAACTCCTATAAACATCACTACCAGTCAAACGCTTTATGTGTATTATTTGGATCCTGTAACACAGTGTGTAAGTGAAGACGATTTCACAATTACAATTGTTCCTAACCCGCCGATGCCTTCATTCCAGAATATAACGGTGTGTAACAGCTATACGCTGCCAGCCCAGCCGTCTATTGCAGGTTTTGAAGGTTATTATACAGGTCCTAACGGTAGTGGTACTTTGTTAGCGCCTACTACAGTTATAACGGCTACTACTGTGCTTTATCCTGCAGCGATTAACGCGCAGGGATGTCGCAGCTGGAGGCAGTTTACAGTAACAGTATTGGGTAGCAGTGCCCAGACTCCGGGTAACCAGTCTGCATGTGGTAGCTTTACGCTTCCTACACTTGCAGTGGGTAACTACTATACTATGGCCGGTGGCCCGTCTACTGCGGGTAACGTACAGCGTTTTGCCGGTGACGTGCTTACAGCTACACAAACACTATATGTGTATGCTACACTAACCAGTGGAAGCACTACCTGTACTGCCGATACTCCTTTTACTATAACAATACTTCCTATACCATCTTTAGGTGCCACCTATAATGATGTTATAGCTTGTAACAGCTATACGCTGCCTAACATTACTACAGGCGGATTCTATTCAAGCCCTAACGGTGTAGGCCCTATAAGTGGTGCTATTACCTCTACACAGGTGGTATATGCTTATGTGGCTTCAAACACCACACCGGTATGTTTCAGTGAAGATCCGTTTACTGTAACTATCATAGACAGTACAGATGAGCCTGAAGATGTAACGGCTTGTGGCAGCTATACCCTGCCTGCACTTAGTGTAGGTTCTTACCGTGACCAGCCGAATGGTGGTGGTAACGCTATAGCGGCCGGTACAGTAATTACTACTACACAAACCATATACAGGTATGTGCCTGTAACAAGCGGTACAAACTGTACAAATGACGATGCCTTTACTGTAACCATTACCACTACTCCTACGGTAGATAACCTTCCGGATGTGGTGGCATGTAACGAATACATACTTCCTGCGCTTACCAGCGGTAGCTACTTTACCGGTCCTAACGGTACAGGAACTGCTTACAACCCAAGTGATGCTGTTACATCATCTATGCTGATGTACATCTACAATGCTAACCCGGGCTGTAGCGCACAAAGTGATTTCCAAATTACTATTAACCAGGTTACTGTAGATGATATTGCAGACCAAACGGTATGTGCTAACGTAGGATATACGCTGCCGGATCTGCCTTCGGCAACAAACATTTCGTATGCATATTATAATGCACCGGGTGGCCCTGCTGGCGGTGGTACGTCACTTGCCCCGGGTTCGGTTATCACTACAGATTCTACAATATATATATACGGCGCACTTACAAATATAACACCTACGTGTTATGCAGAAGAGTCGTTTACCGTAACTACAGTAGCCCCTCCGCTAATTGATGATCCGGGAGTAATAGCCGACTGTGGCTCTATACAGCTTCCTGCTCTTACAGGTGGTAACTACTTTACAGGCCCTGGTGGTACAGGTACCCCAATGTTTGAAGGGCAAACGATAACCAACTCTATGACGCTGTACATTTTTGCGCAATCGGGTGGTACTCCAAACTGTACTTCAGAAAACGAATTACAGGTACTTGTAAACCCTGAGCCTCCGCAAAATGTTTCGTCTTGTGATACGTATACACTTCCTGCGCTTCCTGCCGGTCAGCACTATTACACTGAACCTGGAGGATCTACCGGAGCCGGTATTGAAATACCTGCAGGAACTGAGGTTTCTAACCTGCCTGCTTATACCGGTACTTACGCTACCGATACTGACGGTGATCAAACGCATGTTATCTACTTCTTTGTAGATTCTGCTGCGGCTTGTACGCAGGATACTAATTTTGAAGTAACCATTAATGAAACACCGGTACTTGATGCTGTGGCAGATGTAGTACTGTGTGACCAGTATATACTTCCTGCAATTTCTGTAGGTAACTACTATACACTTGCCGGTGGCCCATCGGGTGGTGGACAAATGCTACAGGCCGGTGATGTACTTACAAGTACACAAGATGTGTTTGTATATGCCGAAACAACTACCTTCCCTAACTGTACTGCTGAGGCAAGCTTTAATGTAAATATTACGGCGACACCTACTATTATAGCACGTTCTGATGTGGAAGTTTGTGATACCTACGTATTACCTGCACTTCCTGCCGGTTATACGTACTATGCCGTGAGCGGTGGCCCTAACGCAGTAGGACAATCTGTTGTTACAGGTCCTATAGCGCCAAACGCGCCGGATGGTACTAACATATTCATCTATTCGGCTGCTGCTGCTAACCCTGACTGTTTCATGGAAACCAGCTTCAACGTAATTGTTTACTCTATTGAGGTAGACAGCGTATATGATGATATAATGCAAGATTATCCTTGGGGTTATGTAGAAGAATGTGATTCTTACGAACTGCCGGATATTAACGAAGGCGACGATACCTTTACGCAACACTACTACCAGCTGCCTGGTGGCCCTGATGTTGCCGGACAGGTAGAAGTGGCTGATACAACTACTATAACTACAAGTACTACGCTATACCTTTATGCAAGGCTACTTGGAAGGGTAAACTGTGAAGACGAAGCACAGATAGATATTGTTATTAACCAAACCCCTGTGGTAGACGACAGCCAGGCTGATTTCTCTGACTGTTTCACGCATACGCTTCCTGCACTTGCAGTAGGTAACTACTACAGTAGCCCGGGTGGTAACAACCCTATAACAGACCTTACAATTACCGCTACGCAACAGGTATATATCTACGCGGAAACCGGTACTAACAACATATGTAGCGATGAGCATACATTCTTGCTGACCATTAACACTATTGATGTTCCGGAGCAGGCCGATGTTGTGTCTTGTGACGAGTATACCCTGCCTGAAATAGTGCCTATGCGCTACTTTGAGCTGCCGGGCGGACCAAACGCAGGCGGACAGACAGAACATTTCGGTGGCGAAATACTGCCTCCGGGTGATTATGACTTCTACGTATGGCACCATACTAACACTACGCCAGACTGTACTGACGAAGAGCCGTTCCATGTTAAAGTGGTAGACAGGCCGGTGGGTATAGTTCCTACAGGTCTTACAACGTGTTCTACAGACGATGCCGGCATGATAGGTTTATTCGATCTTACTGCTGCAATTGCAGAGGCTATAGGTACACAGCCAAACGTTGCTGCTACAGTACACGAAACCCAGGCAGATGCTGACTTTGGTGTAAATGCGATAGGCGATGTTACAAACTACCAAAACGTAAATGCGTTTAACCAAACGATATACATAAGGCTGTACTCTACGCTTACAGGCTCTTGTTATACAGTGGTTCCGTTGAGCCTTGTTGTATACCCAAGGCCTATAGCTACAGACCCGCTTGCTGATTATGAAATATGTGATAACGGTGTAGATGATACTGATACTATAGGTGTATTCGATCTTACGTCTTACATTCCTACAGTGCTTGGTGGCCTGGATCCTACACTGCATACCGTAACGTTCTACCCTACATTGGCAGACCTTGAAAACGGTACTGCTATAATAGGTACGCCTGCTACATTTAACACAGTTACTACTACTGTATTCATCAAGGTAACTATTAATGCTACCGGATGTTATGATGTGGTGCCGTTAAACCTTATAGTGAATCCTAAGCCGGTGGTTGCAGACCCTACACCGCTTACGCTGTGTGACGTTAATGCTTCGGGTGATGAGATTGAAGAGTTTGACCTTACGTCTAAAATTAACGAAATAACAGGTGGTGAGTTTGGTCTTGATGTTACTTTCCACACTACGCTTGCTGATGCTGAAGCGAATACAGGTGCTATTACAAACCCTACCGAGTATGAAAATACTACTCCGGGTGTACAGCCAATATTTGTAAGGGTTACTAACGCTGTTACCGGCTGTTACCGCATAGTGCTGCTGGATATAAGGGTAGAGCCACTACCTATACTTACGCCGCCTACAGTAGACGAGCTTACAGTATGTAGCACTAACAATACCGGCTACGGTAACTTTGACCTGGATGAGATAGCTACCCAAATGATAGATGGTGGTGCTAACATGACGGTACAGTTCTACTATACGTATGTAGCTGCGGTGAACAACTTCAGCCCGATAACAAGTACGGCTAACTTCCAGAACAACGTACAGTTTAACCAAACGCTGTATGTGGTAGCTACCAATACGCTTACAGGTTGTAGGTCTAACGTATATGCTATTAACCTGGTAGTAGACCCTGCACCGGCAGTAGTAATACTTGACGACCTTGTGCAATGTGATGACATAGACAACAGCGGTAGTGACTTACATATGATATTTGACCTTACCGTTCAGGATGCTGAGATATTAGACCAGCTTGGCGGTGTGGCAGGTGATTATACCATACATTACTTCACCAGCCTTAATAATGCACAGAACGGTATGCCAAGGATAACTGTTCCTTCTGCGTACTTTGCTGCAGACAACCAGGAGATATGGGTGAGGATAGAAAACCCTGCTACTGAATGTTTCATCATAACAAGTTTCATACTGCGTATTAATGAGCCTCAGGCTATTGCACACCCGGCTAACATTATACTTTGTGATGATGAATTGCCAAATAACGGTGTTGCCATTTTCGACCTTACCATAAGGAATGATGAAATACTTACCCCAACCGGTATAGGTGAAGGTAATGAGGTGAGGTACTTTGTGCTGGAAGCCGACAGGGATGCTAATGTTAACTGGATTGCAGATCCTACACAGTATCCAAACGCTACTAACCCGCAAACACTGTACATACTTGTGCTTACACCGGAAGGTTGTAGGAGCGAGGAAACTATTACTATAGTAGTTACACCGCGTCCTACGCCGGATACTACTCCTGATGCCCTTGTACTATGTGATGCTGTAACTATTGGCGACGGTATAGAGGTGTTCGACCTTACAGATGCTGCTGCTGATATACTGGATGGCGATACACAATCGGTAGTACAGTACTATGCTACTGCTGCTGATGTGCTTGCAGGTACTCCTATAGCTAACCCTGCTGCATACTCTAACGTAACACCTTGGGATGATTCAGTAATAGTAGTAGTTACACGTACCGATACACAACCGGGTTCACCTGGATGTGCTGAGCAGGTAGTATTACCGCTTCACGTAGATCCGCTGCCACCGGTTTATGACCCGGCTGACCCTACGCATACGCCATACTATGCTATCTGTAACTCACCAAGTACAGGTGTAGAAACATTCTACCTGATGGATTTTGTAAGCAACCTGATTACTGAAGCCGGTGAAAACCCACTGGACTTTGATATAAGGTTCTATGCAAGTACAACTGATATTGCCAACGGTACCGCAATGCCGCATGTATATACAAATACATCGTCTCCGGGCCACCAGGCTATCTACGTAGTGGTTACAAACAATGCGACAGATTGTGTTATAACTGCGATAATGGATCTTTATGCTGAGCTTGCTGCTATAGCTAACCCTGTAACGGGCGCTAACAACCCGCTTACAATGTGTGACTATGACGGCACTAACGATGGCTTTACCATATTCGATCTTACACCTGCGGGTACTGAGGCGCTTGGTTCGCAAAGTGCTGCTACATACAGCGTACAGTACTATACAACTCAGGCTGCTGCTATAGATGGCGACACTACTGCTGCAGAGTATATAGGCGACCTTACTGCACCAACGGCGTTTACTAACACTTCTAACCCACAAACACTGTGGATACGTGTTACAAACGAAGGTACACTAAGCCGTTGCTTCGATGTAACAAGCTTTGATGTACAGGTAGAACTTCTTGCAGAGCCGGTAATAAGCACTGCAGATGGTAGCCATACAATATGTATTGACTTTGAAACAAACCTGCCTTCAAATGGCCCGCTTGTACTGAACAGTGGTGTGCCTGCTACAGGTTATACGTTTGACTGGTACCTTGATGGTGTACTGGTTACGGTAGACCCTGATGAAAACTTCTTCAACGCAGTGGCTCCGGGTATGTATACCGTAGTTGCTACCAGCGATACGGCACTTGCTTGTCAAAGCGACCCGTCTGCTCAGTTTGAAGTAATACAGTCAGGTCCTGCAAACCTAATCGGAAACGGTTATGCGGTAAGCAACGCGTTCTCTGACGACCAGACTGTGGTTGTGCTTGTAGAAGGTTACGGTGAGTACCAATATGCAATAGCCCCTGAGGGTGAAGATCCGGTAGGCCCATGGCAAAATTCAAACGTATTTGAAAACATGCCTACAGGCAGCTTCACAGTATGGGTGCGTGATACCAAAACGGATAACCCATGTGATATGGTGCCAATCCACGGTGTAAGCATCATAGACTACCCGAACTTCTTTACGCCTAACGGTGACGGTTTCAACGATTACTGGAACATTGTAGGCTTACAGGATACGGATACGCAAATCTTCATCTTCGACCGCTACGGTAAGCTTATCAAACAGCTAAGCCCTGATAGCGACGGATGGGATGGTACCTACAACGGTAACCCGCTTCCGGCAGACGACTACTGGTTCACTGTAGAATACCCGGATGCACTGGGTGTACGCAGGGAGTTCAAGTCTCACTTCGCAATGAAACGATAATTAATATCGAGTAATAAACAAAGGCTGCCTACGGGCAGCCTTTGTTGTTTTTGTTAGTGTACCTTGCATTTCGAACGCTGCGCTGCGGAGTTAAATTTCCATGGCTAAATCTCTTTTAAGATTACAAATGATTATGCTCAAAGGGGCTTGGTGGTTAAAATTTATCCCAATTTATAGTCGACTTCGACAAGCTCAGTCTGACTATAAATTGGGATGAATTTTTTGATGAGATTAGAGTCTGTAATAGTAAGGCTGAGCTTGTCGAAGTCGGCTATTACAGACTTTAATTTCTTTTAATGGGCTTTGAAAATTACTTCCTCAAACCATGCAGCCTTGCTACATATTTCCCCACCACGTCAAATTCCAGGTTTACGGTAGTGCCCACTTCAAAATGCTTGAAGTTGGTATGCTCGTACGTGTACGGTATTATCGCTACGCTGAATGAATGCTCTTTAGAATTCACTACAGTAAGGCTAACCCCGTTTACGGTTATAGAACCTTTTTCTATAGTAATGTTGCTCTTGGCCGGGTCGTACTCAAAGGTGAAGTACCAGCTGCCGTTTGCCTCCTCTACGCTTACGCAGGTGCCGGTCTGGTCTACGTGGCCCTGAACGATATGTCCGTCCAGGCGGTCACCCAGCTTCATAGCGCGCTCCAGGTTTACCTGTGTGCCGGTGTCCCAGCTGCGCAGGTTGGTTTTCTCCAGGGTCTCCCTTATGGCGGTTACGGTATAGCTGTCGGCATCAATAGCCACCACGGTAAGGCATACGCCGTCGTGTGCCAGGCTCTGGTCTATTTTCAGTTCGTGGGTAATCGGAGAGGTAAAAGTAAAGTGTATGTTGTCGTCTTCACGCACTATGTGCTTAATTGTGGCGGCGCTTTCAATTATTCCTGTAAACATGCTGATTTATTTTCTAAATTTGTAACACCAAAATTAAGCATTACTATTATCATGGCAAAAAAGGCTGAAAATGTTATTGTGGGTATTTCTATAGGCGACCTTAACGGGGTGGGGGCAGAGGTGCTCCTGAAGACTTTTGAAGATGCCCGTATGCTGGAGTTTTGTACGCCGGTTATTTTTGCCAACGTAAAGATACTTTCCTTCATAAAAAAAGCGTTAGGGTTGGAGTGTAACCTCCATGGGATTGATAAGCTCGACCAGATGGTTGTGGGCAAGATAAACGTGCTTAACGTATGGAAGGAAGGTGTGAACCTCGAATTCGGTAAAAACGATGATGCAGTGGGGTCGTATGCCATAAAATCGTTTACGGCTGCTGTAGATGCGCTGAAGCATAAGCAGGTTGACGTGCTGGTTACCGCGCCGATAAACAAATACAATATACAGAGCGAGGAATTTAAATTCCCGGGGCATACCGATTACCTGGATAAGGAACTCGATGGCGATGCGCTGATGCTTATGGTGAATGACGGCCTGCGCGTAGGCTTGCTTACAGACCATGTTCCGGTGAATGAGGTTTCGGCACACCTTAACGAGGCGCTTATCTTTAAGAAGCTGCATACGATTAATAAGACCCTTAAGCAGGATTTTAAACTTAATAAGCCTAAGATTGCTGTGCTTGGATTTAACCCGCACAGTGGCGATAACGGTGTTATAGGCCGTGAGGATGAAGATATAATAAAGCCTGCGCTTAAAAAACTGTTCGAGGAAGGTGTTATGGTATTCGGGCCGTTTAGTGCCGACAGTTTCTTCGGTACAGGGCAATACGAGAAATATGATGCTATAATAGCAGCCTACCACGACCAGGGGCTTATACCGTTTAAAACGCTGTCATTTGGCAATGGGGTTAACTATACTGCGGGGCTTTCGGGCATACGTACATCGCCCGATCACGGAACTGCTTATGAGATAGCGGGTAAGGGTGAAGCCGACCATAATTCGTTTAAAGAAGCGGTATACCTGGCACTGGATATTTACCATAACAGGGAGGAATATAGCGAAATAAGCAGAAACCCGCTGAAAGTGAGGGAAAAGCAAGAAGAAAAAAAATATTCATAACGGTTTTGGATTTGCAATAATTTTATATCTTTGCACGCTCAAAACTGTTATTACTAACAGGTTGCGGCACTGTTAAGCCGCAGTTACAGGAAGTATAACAGTAAAAACTGGCAAAAAATGAAACTGAACAAAGAGTTTTTAATTCCGTTTGTGGGGTTAAAGCAGGGAAAACACCAGTTTGAGTTTGATATTAATAAAACGTTCTTTGATCACTTTGAATTTGACGAATATAATAACGTCAATGTAAAAGTTAACCTTGTCCTTGAAAAGAAAAGCACCATGATGGAGCTTACCTTTAAGCACAAGGGCTTTGTAAACGTGCCTTGCGACATAACTAATGAGGATTTTGACCTGCCGATAAAAGGCAAGTTGTTTCTGGTAGTGAAGTTTGGCGATGAGTTTAATAATGATAACGATGAAATACTGATACTGCCGCATGGTGAATACCAGGTTGATGTGTCTCAGTATATTTACGAAATGATTGTGCTCTCGGTTCCTACAAAGCGTATACATCCGGGTGTAAAGGACGGAAGCGTGGGCGGTGGCGTGCTGGATAAGCTTGATGCGCTGGCCCCGAAAGAACAACAACAGGTAAAAGAAGAAAAAAATACCGACCCCAGGTGGGACGGCTTAAAGAAACTATTAACGGATAATAAATAATATTGCAAAATGGCACATCCTAAGAGAAAGACCTCGAAAACCAGAAGAGATAAGAGAAGGACGCACTACAAAGCTGCTGTACCTCAGATTGCTACATGCCCGGTAACCGGCGAAGCGCATCTGTACCACAGGGCTTACTGGCATGAAGGCAAAATGTACTACAGGGGCCAGGTAGTTATAGACAAGCAACTAGCAGAAGCATAATTGCTGAAAGTATAGGGTAAAACTCTCACTTAGTGGGAGTTTTTTTGTTAAACGGCCGTTTTTAACAGAGGCGGCTTTTTTTAGCCCCTGTTTGTAAAAAAATTTGTAATTTCCACCGCTTTTCGGTGGCAGCTTTGCTGCGGCTGAAAAGTATTGTATATACTTATTATAAGATTATGGGTAAAATAACAGCCGCCATTACCGCTGTGGGGTCTTATGTGCCTGAATACAGGCTTACAAATGAGATACTGGAAACTATGGTTGATACCAATGACGAATGGATAACCAGCCGCACAGGTATTAAGGAAAGGCGTATACTTAAGGATGCAGATAAGGGCACTTCTTATCTTGCTATTAAAGCTGCTGAAGATCTTATTAAAAAAGCGGGTATAAACCCCGAAGATATAGATGCTGTTATTGTGGCCACTGCCACACCAGACCAGCCGGTAGCGGCTACTGCTGTATATGTAGCTACTAATATAGGTGCTGTAAACGCTTTCGGGTACGATCTTCAGGCTGCTTGTTCAAGCTTCCTGTACGGTATGAGTACCTGTGCAGCGCTTATAGAAACCGGCCGCTATAAAAAAGTATTGCTTATAGGCGCCGATAAAATGTCGTCTATCATAGATTATAAAGACCGTGCTACCTGCATCATTTTTGGTGACGGTGCCGGTGCTGTACTTTTTGAACCGAACCATGAGGGCCTTGGCCTTCAGGATGAAATACTGAGGAGCGACGGTATAGGCCGTGAGTTCCTTCGTATAGAAGCCGGTGGTTCATTACTGCCTGCAAGCCACGAAACGGTAGAGCAGGGCAAGCACTTTGTGTACCAGGACGGTAAAACGGTATTTAAATATGCTGTGAGTAACATGGCCGATGTAAGTGCCAAAATTATGGAGAGGAACAACCTTACCCATGACGATGTTGCTTATCTTGTAGCCCACCAGGCGAATCGCCGTATTATAGATGCTACGGCGCACCGCATGGGTGTAGAAGACAGTAAAGTGCTGGTGAACATAGAAAGGTACGGTAATACCACAAGCGCCACGCTTCCGCTTGTACTGGCCGACTTTGAGCACCTGTTTAAAAAAGGTGATAATATTGTATTTGCTGCCTTTGGCGGTGGCTTCACATGGGGTTCTATCTACCTTAAGTGGGCTTACGATAAAAACTAAAACAAACTACTTATATTAAAATAAAAATCGGAACGTATGGATATCAGAGAAATTCAAAACCTAATCAAGTTTGTGGCAAAGTCCGGAGCCACGGAAGTTAAGCTGGAGATGGATGATTTTAAGATCACCATAAAAACTACTACCGAAGGTGCCGTTGAAGCAGCTACTGCTTACGTTCAGCACATTCCTGTAGCACAGCCTGCTGCTGCCCCTGTAGCTGCCCCGGCACCTGCCGCCGCTGCGCCTGCCGCACCAGCTGCTGCACCGGCTGACGATACCTCTAAGTATCTAACCATTAAGTCGCCGATTATCGGTACCCTGTACAGGAAACCATCACCAGATAAGCCTTCTTTTGTAGAAGTAGGCAGCACTGTAAGCAAAGGTGACGTGGTTTGTGTTATCGAGGCAATGAAACTATTCAACGAAATTGAAAGCGAAATATCGGGTAAAATAGTAAAAGTATTGGTAGACGACGCCTCTCCGGTAGAGTTTGACCAGCCACTATTCCTGGTAGACCCATCTTAATTATTTTAAATTTTGAATTTTGAATGATGAATTACGTCATTCAGAACATTTAAAATTTATAATTCATCATTTAAAATAAAAAAGAGATGTTTAAAAAGATACTAATAGCCAACAGGGGTGAAATTGCGCTGCGCGTAATACGTACCTGTAGGGAAATGGGCATAAAAACCGTAGCGGTATACTCTACTGCCGATGCGGAAAGCCTGCACGTAAAATTTGCCGACGAAGCCGTATGTATAGGCCCGCCGCCAAGTAACCTTTCTTACCTTAAGATATCTAATATTATAGCGGCTGCGGAAATTACCAATGCCGATGCTATACACCCTGGTTACGGTTTCCTTTCGGAAAACGCCCGTTTTTCTAAAATCTGTAAAGAACACGGCATCAAATTTATCGGCGCATCGCCAGAGATGATCGATAAAATGGGAGATAAGGCTACTGCCAAAGCTACCATGAAAGCTGCCGGTGTACCTTGCGTACCGGGTTCTGACGGTATTATAGAATCATATGAAATGGCCGAGAAACTTGCTGTAGAAGTAGGTTACCCTGTAATGCTTAAAGCCACTGCCGGTGGTGGTGGTAAGGGTATGCGTGCCGTATGGAAGCAGGAAGACCTTCGCAAGGCATGGGATAGTGCCAAGCAGGAAGCCGGTGCTTCTTTCGGTAACGACGGTATGTATATGGAGAAGCTTATCGAAGAGCCCCGCCACATTGAAATACAGGTTGTGGGTGATGCTTACGGTAAAGCATGTCACCTGAGTGAGCGCGACTGTTCTGTACAGCGCCGTCACCAGAAGCTTACTGAGGAAACCCCTTCACCGTTTATGACCGATGACCTGCGTGAGAAAATGGGTGCTGCTGCTATTAAGGCCGCAGAATTCATCAGCTACGAAGGTGCCGGCACGGTAGAGTTCCTTGTAGATAAGCACCGCAACTTTTACTTTATGGAAATGAACACGCGTATACAGGTAGAGCACCCTATTACCGAGCAGGTTATAGACTACGACCTTATCCGCGAGCAGATACTTGTTGCTGCCGGTGTGCCTATCTCAGGCAAAAACTACCTACCGCAGCTGCACTCTATAGAATGCCGTATTAATGCTGAAGACCCGTATAACGATTTCCGTCCGTCTCCGGGCAAAATCACTACCCTGCACATGCCGGGTGGCCACGGCGTTAGGCTTGATACCCACGTATACAGCGGCTACACAATTCCGCCAAACTACGACTCTATGATTGCAAAGCTTATTACCACTGCCCAAACAAGGGAAGAAGCGATAAGCAAAATGAAACGTGCTCTTGATGAGTTTATCATTGAGGGTATTAAAACTACAATACCATTCCACCGCCAGCTTATGGACGAACCGGCTTATGTAGCTGGTGACTACACCACTAAGTTCATGGAAGGTTTTAAAATGAACCCGAAAGAGGAAGAATAATACAGGAAGCCCTTGCGAAAGCAGGGGCTTTTTTTATGATGTTACGGAGCTTTACTCACGTGCTGTCATTGCGAGGAACGAAGCAATCTCATAATGTAGCATCTGATTTACCGAATAATGAGACTGCTTCGTTCCTCGCAGTGACGATGGGTGTAGCCCGCGCGTATGGTATGTATGATGTTTTGGTAAAATATGCTGGCCAATTGTGATGATGCTTTGTTTACCCGTGAAAAATTTGTATCTATGCCTACAGTAACCAATAGAATAATTATGAATACTAAATTGTTTAAGAAAGCCCTTTTTACAGGCATACTTACATTGTTGTTTGCAGTAACCGTTTCGGCCCAGGAAGCTGCTAAGCCGGAAGACGGTGCAAAGGCCCTTACATCGTATATGAAGGAGAAATTCACCCTGAATGACGGGCAGTATACCAAAGTGCTTAGTGTTAACCTGGCGTTCATGCAAAAGACCCTTGAAAATAATACTAAGACAAATAAAGTAGAGAAGCTTAAAAAGCAAAGGGCGATTGAAGAAGAAAGAGATACCAAGCTTAAGTCAGTGCTTAGCGATGACCAGTATAAGCTGTACGTAGCCACTAAGGCGCAGGACCGCAAGAAGATATCGGAATATTACCAATAAGTTGCCCAGCCCTGACCTATCAGGGCTTTTTTGTTAAGTTAAAGTAAATCAAAGTTTTCGTTTCCGTGTGTTTGTTCATAATTAGTTAAATAGTAATTAAGCCACATGTAATATAGCGGTCGTTCCTTCGCATGAAATTTTAAGATTTGTTTTCTTAGGATTGCCAAAGACCAAGGAACTTAACATCGCTCAATATGGAAAAAACGATTACTTTTTTTAGAAAGAAGCGGGGCATACAAACCAACACAGTTTTACGGGTGTTGTTTGCAGCCTTGTTTTTTATGTCTGCCGGGGCATTTGCCCAGGTTACGTATTCCAGTGCATCAAGTACTGCCTGGTTAACTGCGGGCAACTGGACGGGTGGTGCTGTGCCAACAGCTTCACAAATTGCCCAGTTTGGGTTAGCTCCGGATTCAAACGCAACTGTAGGGATTAATTTTAATGGTACTACAAATGCAGGTGTTCAGACAAATGGACAGAAAATTCAGGAAGTAGGGGCTGTGGAATTAACCAGTGCAAGGACGAAAGGCCTTACAGTCAGTAACTCATCAGGAACCGTAGGTGCATCAGGTACTTTTCGTCCCCTGGGTATTACGGTTAATGGCATAGCTAACACCATCTTTACAAATAACAGTACTTCAACCTTTACAATTGCTTCGGGTGCTCAGGGTATGGTCCTGGAACTGGGTAACGCTACAACTAACGTAGTTAATATAGGCAGTACGGGTAATATAGTTATTTCGGGTAATATTATAGGTACGGGCAAGCAAATGACTGTTAATTTAGGCAGTTCGGGAGATTTGCGTTTGTCAGGTACAAATACTTTTACGGGAGGTATTTTTGTAAACTCTACAGGTACGGGAAGGCTTAGGATAGATGCCACAACGGCTCTTCCTACCACAGGTACTGTAAGGATTAATACTGCCGGTGTAATGCGTTTTAACGTGTCGGGTACCTATGGAGGTACTTCACAGGCGCTTGAATTTAACCCTGGCCAGGTTGCGACACCTGCACTTGATTTAGGCGGGTCGGGCATTGCAATATGGCAGGGTACTGTAAATTTACTTGCAGATACACGTATAGAGCCTTCAGGAAGCGGCAACCAGATTACTTTTTCAGGTAACGCTACAGGTTCAGGAAACCTGATTAAAGCGGCTGCCGGTACACTGTTACTGTCTGGTACAGGAAATAATCTAACAGGTGCAACTACAATAGGTAACGGTATCTTTACCGTAGCAAATGGTTCATCTATGGGTACAGGCGCACTTAGCCTGGCGCAGACTTCTACAAATGCTACTACAGTAAACCTGAACAATACTGCACAAACTATAAGTGCGCTATCTAGTTCATGGACTGCAACAACCGGTACTATAGCACAAACACTCAACCTGGCTACAGGCCATATACTTACTGTAAACCAGTCAATAAATACAACATTTGGCGCCGGTGCAGTGAGTACTCTTGCTGCAAGGATTGCAGGAAACGGTGGTATTGTTAAAAACGGTACAGGTACACTAACGTTTACAAGTGCTAACACATATACAGGTACTACTACAGTATCGGGTGGTACACTAAGCCTTGGTGTTGCCAATGCTCTTTCAGCTTCTACTAATATTGTGCTAAACGGCGGAACATTAGGTACTGCTACAGGTTTTACACAATCTGTAGGTACACTTACACTAAGTGCTAATTCAACTGTTGCACTTGGCGCTGCATCACACACTCTTACCTTTGCAGCAAGCAATGGCACAACATGGGATGGTACAACACTTACTGTAACAGGTTGGACAGGTACTGCGGGTGCGACTGGTACTGCGGGTAAAATATTTGTAGGTAGTTCTGAAAGCGGATTAACTGCTGCCCAACTGGGAAAAATATCATTCACAGGTTATCCGGGTCACGCGGCTATACTAAGCACAGGTGAAATTGTTCCTGAAGTTGTTCCGGTTATTTCATATACAGGTACACTTGCTGCCCTTACTACAACCCAGGGTGTGGCTTCTACAACAACTACCTTTGCTGTTTCAGGTGAAAACCTTACAGCAGGTATCAGCATCAACCCTCCTGCAGGGTTTGAGGTTTCTACTACAGCTGATTTCTCTTCAAACGTAGGCACTAATGGTTCACCTATTACTGTAGGTGCTGCCGGTACACTGGCTTCTACTACTATATATGTTCGCCTTTCGGCTTCTGCCCCAGTAGGTACATATTCAGGCAACATCGTTGCATCAAGTACAGGTGCAAGCAATGTAAACATTGCTACTGCTTCAAGTACGGTTGCGCCATTCCAGTTTACAGTGGGTAACATTGTTGTACTAAAGGTTGGTACAGGAAGTGCAACGCTTAGTAATGCTGCAACACCGGTATACTTATCTGAGTATACTACAAGTGGTGCAGCAGTATATACACTACCGGTGCCTTCTGCTACAGCGGGTAACCGTTTAGTAATGAGTGGTACTGCTACATCTGAAGGGCAACTTAACCTTTCAGGTAATGGCCAGTACCTAACCATTGGTGGTTATGATGCTGAAGCAGGTATTACCGGTGTTGTAAATACAACAGCCGCAGCTACAAACCGCGTTGTGGCACGTGTTGCTGCAAACGGACAAATTGCATTCACTTCACTTGGTGGTTCAGCGTATTCAGGAAACAACATACGTTCGGTAACCACACAAGACGGTTCACGCTACTGGACTGCCGGTGCAAACGGTGGTATTTTTACTGTTGAAAACGGTAGTAGTACTGCGGCAACATTGGTTTCCTCTACAACAACAAATAACCGTATGGTATCAATTTTTGATAACCAACTGTATTACAGTACAGGTTCTGGCGGTAGCCGTGGTATATATAAGGTAGGTACAGGTTTGCCTACTGCAGCTTCTACGGTTTCTACAAATACACTATCAACGTCTGGAAGCAGCAGCCCTTATGCTTACGTGCTTATAAATCGTGGCGGTAATAACAGGAACATGTATATTATAGACTCAGGGGCAGGTCTTAGTAAATACTCATCTACCGACAGTGGAGCCACATGGAGTGCCCAGGGTACTGTAGCTATTGCAGATGGTACCGGCCTTGCTGCACGTCTTGTAGGCACTGAGGTAGAAATATATGTTTCAGCTCCCTCAGCAATTAGTAAATTAATAGACGGTACTGCTTTTGACAGTACTATTACAGCTTCATTTACGGCAATTGCCACTGCAGCTACAAACACTGTATTCCGTGGTATCGCTTTCGCTCCTACATTAGTTGCCCCGGTGGTTACCAATACCAACCTGGAAATTGCAGGTGCACTTAACCAGCCTATAGCTGATTATGCTATTATAGCAATTAACGCCCCTGCAAGCTATAATGCTACAGGCCTTCCTGACGGTGTTACCGTAAACACCCAAACCGGTGTTATAAGCGGTACCCCTCAGCATGCAGGTACCTATACAATTAACATTTCGGCTACTAACACAGCCGGTACAGATACTAAGGTACTTACACTTACCGTAGCCAAAGGCGACCAGCTAATAACATTTGATGCGCTTCCTGCTAAGGACGTTGACGATGCTGATTTCGAACTTACAGCTACTTCGGCTACTTCGGCCATAAACCCTATTACGTACACCAGCTCTAACGAGGCCGTGGCTACCGTAACAGGTAGTACAGTACACATTGTAGGCGTTGGTTCTACAGTAATTACTGCTTCGCAGGCTGCTAACAGCGACTACAATGCTGCACCTTCGGTACAGCAAACACTTGTGGTTACTTCTTCGAGCCTTACAAGCCAAACCATTACTTTTGATGCCCTTACAGACCAGGTATATGGTAACCCAACATTTGAACTTACTGCTACGGCCAGCTCTGGCCTTGACGTAACCTATACAAGTGCTGACCCTACTATCGCTTCTGTAACAGGAAACGTAGTAACCATACTAAACGTAGGTACGGTAAACATCACAGCTTCTCAGGGTGGTGACAGTACTTATAACGCTGCTATAGATGTGGTACAGCCGCTTACTATCCTTGCCAAACCGCTTACCGTAACCGGTGCCGCCGTTACCACAAGGGCATACAGCAGTGGCGTTGTTACAGCCACCATAACAGGCGGTACCCTTGAAGGTGTTATATCACCGGATGCAGTAACCCTTGTAAACAACGGTGGTACTTTTGCCGATGCAAATGCCGGTACAGATAAGCCAGTTACTTCAAACTTTACACTTACCGGTCCACAGTCTGACCGTTACACCGTAGTACAGCCTGCACTAACAGGTACAATTACTAAGGCGAACCAAACCATAACGTTTGCTACGTTCCCGCTGAAATCTACGATAGAGCCGGTTATGACGCTTACTGCGTTCTCTACAACTTCAGCTGTTAACCCGGTTACCTACACCAGCAGCAACCCGCTTGTTGCTACAGTAAGCGGAACTTCACTTACTATTGTAAGCCCTGGTTTTGTTACCATTACGGCTTCTCAGGCTGAAAGTGCAAACTACAATGCTACCAGCATTGCCCAGACATTGACTATACAAGAGGGTATATACCTTAACCAGTTTACAGGTGCTTCTGCCTGTCCTACAAACGGTAACATAGCTGTTACTGCCGATAATACTACAGGTTCAGATGTGTCTCGTACTACAATTACGTGCCAGTCTACAGGTAACGTGTTTAACTCTACAACACTAAACAACACAGCAGCTGTAAACGAAACTTCGTATATAGAATTCAGCGTTGTGGCCGATGCCGGTTATAAACTTAACCTTACATCGCTGTACATGATGCGCCAGGGAAGTAACTCTGCGCCAAACCAACTGGAAATACGTTACAGTACTGATGATTTTGCTACGTACAGCAGCTTTACAGCTTCTCCGTCAATAACTTCATCTAATGCTCCTACTGCGCCTGCAGCATACACACTTTGGGATTTTGCCGACTTCAGCACTGAGCTGGGCGGTACAGTAACCTTCAGGTTATACCCATACGGTACACAAAGGGTAGATGGTACAGGTAGTTCTGCAACTTCAGGTACCTTCCGTATAGACGATGTTACAGTATTTGGTACTGCTACAAAATGCTACGACTGGACCGGTGCTGTTAGTACAGACTGGCACGATACGGCTAACTGGTGTGGTAGCGAAGTGCCTACAGCTACTTCTGATGTAAACATACCGGTTACAGCTAACAATCCTGTAATTGGTACTGGTACCGGTTATGCACATAATCTTGTGATAGAGCCAGGCGCTACAGTAACCGTAAACACAGGTGCTACACTTAATGTAGATAACGTACTTGATGTAGATGCAGCTGCTACCCTAACCGTGCAGAATAATGCAGCCCTTGTACAGGGTGCTGCTACAGTAACCGATGCTAACAGTGGTATCATTACCCTATATAAGACCAATAACCCGCTTTACAGGTTAGACTATACACTATGGTCGTCTCCGGTAACCGGCTGGTCACTGTACAACTTCTCTCCGGCTACTTCAAGCACCCGTTTCTACGAGTACAAGTTTGAAAACGACTTCCAGGGCTACTGGCCGGTAGATTCATCTACACAGTTTGCCAAAGCAAAAGGTTACCTGATCCGTATGCCAAACGTAATTGGCGCTGACCTGCCGGGTACTACCAATGACCTTGTTACCACCCCTGCCGAATACATAGCAGGTACTGATAATATTTCTTTCAGCAGTGGTTTTACAGGTGCTCCTAACAACGGTACCATAACCTATCCGCTAAGCACACAGGGAGGCCTGTTTACCGCAGTGGGTAACCCTTATCCATCGCCAATAAATATAGAGGCGTTCTTTAACGGCGATATAGATGCTGCTACAGCAGGTATACAAAGCAACAACACGGTGCTGGACCTTACTACAGGTATCTACCTTTGGAGGAAACGCAACAGCAGCGCTAACTCATCTTACGCTACACTTAGCCTTGCAGGTTTTGTGTCTAACCCTGCCACAGGCGGTGGTTCAGACCAGGCAAGCTTCTTTACAGGTGAAAGTAGCAACTGGACACTATCTCAGGCACAGGGCTTCTTCGTGAAGACACTTCCGGGGCTTACAAATCCGGTTGTAACCTTTACAAACAGCATGCGTCGTGGAGCACAGGGTGCATCGCAAAGCTTCTTTAAGTCGGCGGGTAACAGCGCTTCACGCCTGTGGCTAAACCTTGCAGCCGAAAACGGTACTGTAAGCCAAACCATGGTTGCGTATACCAATGCAGGTACCCTTGGCCTTGACTACGGTTATGATGCTGCTAAATTTACCGATGGTAACAGCGTTGCCTTCTATTCGGTTGCTGAAGCTACACCGCTTGCCATACAGGCAAGGCCGGGCTTTGAAGCTGCCGACGTAGTGCCAATGGGCTTCACTGTGCCAAATGCAGGTGCTTTTACTGTGAGCCTTGACCACGTAGACGGTATATTTGCCGATGGGCAGAAGATATACCTGAGGGATAACCAGGAAGGTATCATCCACAACATGGAGAACAGCTACAGCTTCAGTGCTGAAGCAGGTACTTTTGAAGGCCGTTTTGATGTGATATACACTACAGAGGCGCTTGGTACAGACAACCCTGCACTTGAGGGCAACAACGTAATGGTATATACCGAAGATAAAGTAATAGGCATCAACAGCGGTAACGCCATGATGAACAACGTTACCATCTACGACATCCGAGGCCGCAAGCTTTACAGCCAAGCGGGCATCAACAATACACAGGTTAAAATAAGCAACCTTAGCGCAGAGCAGCAGGTGCTTATTGTGGAAGTTGACACCGTAAACGGCAAAGTAAGCAAGCGTATTGTATTCTAATACAGTTTTGCGTAAAGCAAAATAAAGTATAAATCCATAAGTAAGCCCCACGCGATGCGTGGGGCTTCTTTTTTACCCTGAATGGGCCGTTTGTCACATACTGTCACAAAAAATACTCAACCGATTTCGTAAAGCATTGAAAATGAATGCATTTTGTGTTTTCGCGTTTTGGCGATATACTTCCTTAGATTTTTGCATTCTTCATTCTTAAAAATCGAAAAAATAACTGTTAAAAACATAGGCTGTTGAGAGGCGTAAAAAGTATTGGTTTTTTAGTGTTAATTATCAGTAAATCAAAATATTGTAAAAACAACGTCACATGAATTAGTGTAGCTGTCGCTTTATTTAAAACCCCGGTTTTTAATGCTTCTTTTGTATTTTATTTAACATTGTTGTCGAATAAAAAACATTCTTTCTGTTAAATAAAACCATAATAATGAAAAAATTTACTACTGCTTTGTTTTTGCTGCTTGTTTTTTGCACAAGTATGCGGGCGCAGGACTGTTCCCCCGGTTCTCCGCCTTATTATTTAGATTTTGAATCGGCTTCGCTGCCCGCACTACCGGAGTGTACCACAGGCGATGCCGCATGGACCACTACTGCCGCACCCGGCTACGGCTTTGACAACAATACCCTGCAATATACCGGTACAGAGGAAACTGCCGATGCCTGGTTTTTTACCAAAGGCGTTCAGCTAACACAGGGACAGGCATATAAAGTTTCGTTTAAGTACGGTAATGATACCGCTTCGGCTACGGGCCAGCTTCGGGTAGCCTTCGGGCAGGATACCAATGCCGGTGCCATGACAAATACTGTTATTACCCTTAACAATATCACAGGAGCAAGCGCTGCAAATTCATCAAACGGGCCCATATACATAGGCGCAACGGGTACCTACTATTTTGGTTTCCATGCGCAGTCGGAAGGAGGGCAGGGCAACCTGCTTGTAGACGATATTGTTATAGAACCGTGGACCTGTAATACCGTAACGGGTGTTACCATGACAGATATTACCAATACCACCGCAAGCATCAGTTGGGATGCCGTAACCGATGGCAACACGGTACAGTTTTACCAGTACTGTTTTGTGGCTGGTACGGGTGCAGCGGTGCCGGGCCCTACTACGGGCGGCACTACCGGCAGCAGCTACATGCCGCTTACGCCGGGTACTACCTATACTGCCTATGTACGCACATTTTGCAGCGGTACCTGGGGAGACTGGGTAGGCACTACCTTTACCACTACAGGCTGTGCACCGGTAGCTAACCTTAGCGTATCTGATATTACATATACAAGTGTTACCATAAGTTGGGATGCCGTAACCGGTGGCACCATGGTATATTTCTACCAGTATTATTTCACCGAGGAAGGTAACGGGCCAAATGCCGGGCCGGTAACCACTACCACCAGCGCTTCGAGCACCAGCTTTATGCCGCTGAATCCGGGTACTAACTATACCGCCTACGTGCGTACATTTTGTAGCGGCGGTGTATGGGGCGATTGGATACCTGTAAATTTCACAACCCTTTCGTGTGATACGGTTTCGGGGCTCCAGGCAAATTCGACATCAGCCGATGCCATAACCCTTTCATGGGATGCAGTTTCGGGTACTGTGGAATCATACACTTACGCCTATTCTGAAACCGATGATGTAGATACGGCAATAACCGATACCACTACCGGTACGTCGGCAAGCTTTAGCGGGCTTACGCCGGGTGCTACCTACTATTTTTGGGTGAAAACCAATTGCAGCGAAGAGTACAGCAGCGGCTGGGCTTCGGTAAGCAAAATACTGGGTTACTGCACGCCTGCGCCTACCAGCCAGGACAATATGGGTATCATCAACTTTACATTGGGTACTATAAATAACAGTACCGGCACCGAAAGTGGTTACTATGGTGACTATACTTCGCTTTCTGCGGAAATAAACCAGGGTACTGCTAAAAACTTTAGCATTACGTACGGAACCGGTTTCAGCTACGGTACCAAAGTGTGGGTAGACTGGAATAACGACTACGATTTTGACGACGATGGAGAGCAGTTATATTATGCCCTTTCGGCAGCGCCAAACCCTTCATCGCTATACGGAACCATAACCGTGCCTATAGATGCCACACTGGGTGCGCACCGTTTAAGGATAGGCGGTACTGACGAAGACTCAGGTCCGGACAGCCCGTGCTATTCGGGTTCGTGGGGTTCGTTTGAAGACTATACCCTTGTGGTTACCGAAGCCCCTGCGTGCTTTACCCCATCGGCACTTGTGGGTATAGGCTATGTCGATGGCACTGCGCAACTGAGCTGGACTGCCCCGCAATATGGCAATACCCCTGCAGGCTACGAGTATGTGGTAAGCACATCTTCGGCCATGCCTACCGGCAGCGGTACCTTTACAGCAGATCCTTTTGCTGTCTATACCGGTATTACAGGTGGTACTAACTACTATCTTTTTGTAAGGACAGACTGCGGCACCGGTGGCTATAGCGACTGGGTGGCTTCACAGTCATTTTCATATATCCTGGGCGATGTTTGCCAGTCGGCCATAAGCCTTGACGGATTAACAAGCCCTTACAGCAATGTTACAACAGGCCTTAACAACAACAGTACGCCTGCATGTGCATACATGTCATCGGCCCCTGATATGTACCTTTCAGTGACCGTGCCGGCGGGCTATGGCATTACCCTGCAACAGAGCAACAATTTCGACTCGGCTGTAACGGTATACTACGGCAGCTGCAATGCACTGAACCTGATAACCTGTTTTGACGACCCGGATGAAACCACAGTAAACTGGATAAATACAACAGGTGTAGACCAAACCCTGTACTGGATAGAGGATGGGTACTTCAGCTTTTCAGGTATGTTTACCCTTAACTGGAGCTTTACTGCGCCTACCTGCTTCGACTGGACGGGTACTGTAAGCAGCGACTGGAATACCCCGGGCAACTGGTGTGGTGGTGCTATACCTACAGGTGCTGTAGATATTACAGTTTCTGAAACCGATAACAACCCTGTTATTTCATCGGGTACGGCTTATGCACACAACCTTACAGTGGGTGCGGGTGCTACGCTTACTGTAAATACGGGCGCTACCCTTAGTGTAGACAACATACTGTCTGTAAACCCTGCAGGTGCTTTAACCGTACAGGATAATGCTGCACTATTACAGGGTGAAGGTACGGTAACCGATGCCAACAGCGGTGCCATTACCTTCCATAAAAAGAGCAACCCGCTGTACAGGTTAGATTATACCATGTGGTCGTCCCCGGTAGGTGGATGGTCGCTTTATGATTTTTCTCCTGCTACGGCAAGCAACCGTTTCTATGAATACAAGTACGAGGATGGTATGGATGCCTACTGGCCTATAGCTTCGTCAACAGTGTTTGATGCTGCTAAGGGTTACCTTATCCGTATGCCAAACGTACTTGGTGCAGATGTAACCGGTAGCACTAACGATGGCGCTACAACACCTGCCGAATACATAGAGGGTACAGACGACTATTATTTTGACGGTACTTTTAACGGCGCCCCGCACAACGGTACTATAACCTACCCGCTAAATACCGAAAGCAAACGCTATACAGCGGTAGGTAACCCATATCCGTCACCTGTAAGTATTGAAGAATTTTTTGCGGCAAACAATACGGTTATAGACATAACCTCGGGCATTTACCTGTGGAGGAAGCGCAACAACAGTGCAAGCTCGTCTTATGCTACGATTAACCTTTCGGGCTTTGTGGCAAACCCTGCAACAGGCGGAGGCGCTAACCAGGCAAATTTCTTTACCGGAGACAGTGCAGACTGGACACTGGCACCGGGGCAGGGCTTTTTAGTAAGGACACAAGCCGGCCTGTCATCGGCTACGCTTACCTTTACTAACAGCATGCGTACAGGTGCTACGGGTACTACCCAGGGCTTCTTTAAGTCGGGTGGAAATACGGCATCGCGCCTGTGGCTGAACCTTACTGCCGATAACGGTACTGCCAGCCAAACTATGGTGGGCTATTTTACACAAGGTACCCTTGGCCTTGACTACGGCTACGATGCCATAAAACTGACGGACAACAGTATACTGGCGTTCTATTCATTAGCTGAAGAAGCATCCCTTACCATACAGGCAAGGCCGGGCTTTGAAACGGCAGATGTGGTGCCAATGGGTTTCACTGTGCCGGAAGCGGGTACATTTACGGTAGCCCTTGACCATGTAGACGGTGTATTTGCCGACGGGCAAAAAATATACCTGAGGGATAACCAGGAGGGCATTATCCATAACATGGCCAATAGCTATACATTCAGTAGTGAGGCCGGTACGTTTGAAGGGCGTTTTGATGTGATATACACTACCCAGGCCCTTGGTGCAGAAAACCCTGTACTCGATGCTAATAAAGTAATGGTATTTACTGAAGGTAATGTGATAGGCATTAACAGCGGCAATGCCATGATGAACAATGTAACGATTTACGACATACGAGGGCGCAGGCTTTATGCCCAGAACGGTATCAACAATACACAGGTTAAGATAAGTAACCTTACTGCTGAGCAGCAGGTGCTTATTGTGGAAGTTGACACGGTGAATGGCAAAGTAAGCAAACGCATAGTATTTTAATACGGCTGTTTTTTAAGTTTAGCTAAATCCCAAGAAGATGAGCCCCGCCCACCGGCGGGGCTTTTTTGTGCCTGCTCATTTCGCATATTGGCAGTTTCATGTAAAAAGTTGCGCAGGCTGAATTACATAATAGCTATTTTTACAAAGGCTACATACAATTGTTGTTTAAATTTTACCACTAAGCGCACAAAGTTTACTCACAAGGAAACACAAAGTAAGGGGCTGTTCTGCCGTAGGCGGGAGCACACAAAGCTTTGTGTACTTCAATCACAATAATTGGGATTGTAGTTTTTGTGAAAGCTTTAAGTATTAGCTTCGTGGTCTTCGTGAAAAGCCTTTGTGGACTTAGTGGTGAAAAAACATTATAAAAAAGTATCGTAATAAGGGATATGGAAAAATACAGGTTAGGCACCGGGGCTGTTATCTCGCTTTTTATGGGTTTGCTGGCTTTTTTGCCGGTTGTGGCACAGGAGCGTGATATCAGCACCATAATCATAGTGGTAAACGTGATTACCATATTCCTGTACTCGTTTTGCTGCTGGGTGTTTAACATGTTCCTTATAGCATCGGGCAAATTGCCGAAAGAACTCAACAATACCGTTCTTAAGCTGCTTATCAGCTTTGCTGTGGCATTCATGGCATCTTACCTGCTGCTGTATGTAGTGCGCGACCACTTCGGGCCTGATACGCTTTTTTCGCTCCGGCAAAACTTCCGCCCGCGCCGCCTTATTAGTGCCACCATGTTCAGGGGCAGTTTTGTAAATGCGTTCCTGTACTTTTTGGGTTATATCCTGCACCTCAATACCCAAAACCAGCTGGCCCTCATTGAAAATGAAAAACTAAAACACGAAAACCTGGAAGCACGCCTTTTTGTACTCAGGCAGCAGCTCAGCCCACATTTTCTGTTCAACTCACTTGGCATCCTTAACACCCTTACTGCCGATGCCGCCGTGCAGAAATACATCATACAGCTGTCGCACATATACCGTTATCTTTTGGCAGGGCACGAAAACCATCTGGCGCTGCTGCAAAAGGAAATGGAGTTTATCAATGCCTACCTGTACATTGTGCAGGAACGTTTTGAAACCGGCCTGCAAGTTAATTTGGATGTAAATCCCACATTGCTCGATAAAAAACTGCCCCCGGCTGCTTTGCAATTGCTGATAGAAAATGCTATAAAGCACAATGTGGTTTCAGAAGCCGAGCCACTGGCCATACACATTTACACCGAAAAAGGTTATATTGTGGTAACCAATACGCTAAACCCCAAGCTGAACGAGTCGCCTGAAGAAGGCGGTACGGGGCTGTACAACATAGCCGAACGTTACAGGCTGCTTTCGGGCGGGAAGATTATTATAGAGCAAACCAATACACATTTTACCGTAAAACTGCCGCTGCTATGACAAGCGTACTCATTATTGAAGACGAGGTAAAAACCGCACGCCACCTGGCCCGGCTTATAGAAGCCGACGGCGATTTTACCGTGGCTGCCATAGTGCCGTCGGTAAAAGGGGCAGGGGAGTGGCTGCAACAGCATACGCCCGGGCTTATATTTAGCGATATACAGCTTGCCGACGGGCTTAGTTTTGAGATATTCCGGAGGGTGCCGGTACAGGCCCCGGTAATTTTCTGTACGGCCTATGACCAGTATGCTATTAATGCTTTTGAAACCAACGGTATCGACTACCTGCTGAAACCCATTGAAATAGAAAAGCTGCAAAAGTCACTGCAAAAGTTCAGGGATATGAAAGCACTTTTTGTACCAAAGGACAACTATGCCGAAAGGCTGGGCGACACCCTGGCAAAAATGGGAGGCAGCTATAAAACCAGCCTGCTGATTCACCACCGCGAACGCATCATCCCGCTAAAGCTGGAAGATGTAAACTTTGTGCATGCCGAAGCCGGGATTGTTACCCTGTACGTGAAGGGCGGTATGCGCTACCATGTAAACCATACCCTTGAAGAACTGGAAGGCATGATGAACCCACAGCTGTTTTTTAAGGTGAACCGCCAGTTCATCATCAACCGTAAGGCTATGGACGGCGCCGAGCATTATTTTTCGCGCAGGCTGCTGGTACGTATGAATGTGCCCACCCCTTGCGATATTATAGTAAGCAAGGCACGTGTGCAGGCATTCCTGATGTGGATGGAAGCCTGAGGTTATCCATAGTAGCCTGTGTCCCGTTCATATCGGTAAATGTCCTACTGGTGTTGTTTTTGTTAAAATGGCGAGATATAGTTGGTACATTTGGGTATAACAATTAAAAAAAATAAACAATTATGATACAGTTAAAAGATTTTACGAAGAAAGCCCTGTTGCCTGTGGGCCTTATACTGGCGGCTACCATGGTATCGTGCAGCGACGATGAAAACAAAAGTACCGGCGTAACCCAGGCCGATGCTGCCGATGCTATTGAGGCATCTGTTTCGGCAAGCAGTAACGGTGTGGCGAAAATGGCTACCGAAGCCAGCACTGTTGCCGAAGACCAGGATGTGTATACCTATTCGCCACAGCTGGAATGCGGGCAGCAATATACTGTGTCTTATAACCCTACCTACACCGGGGCCAATTATACATATGACTACAGTGGTACACGCAATTACCTTATAAGCTGTACCGGTGCCGGTGTGCCTGAAACATTTGCCTACTCGGCTTCGCTTGAAGGTACTTACGAAACCCCGCGCATGCTGAGTGATGACAACTCCACTTCATCACTTACAGTAACCGGCCTGGCGCCTTCATCGGCTACAGCCACCATAAACGGTAACTACGTAAGGAACGGCTACCAGGAAAGCAAGGTGCGCCTTATGCGCCACTTTAACAGTGTAATTACCATCAACCTTAGTAACGTAACCCTTGATAAGGAAACCCAAACCATAAGCGGCGGTACGGCCAGCGTAACCATGACCGGTACCGGCAGCCTGGGCGGCACATTCAGCTATAACGGCAGTATTACTTTTAACGGTGGTGGCACAGCTACCCTTGTTATAAACGGCACCAGCTACTCTATAAACGTAAACTAACAATAACAACAATACACTATGAAACTATTTAAGACCATACAGCTGTTTGTAGCGGCTTTTTTGATCACAGCGTGTGCGGCTAATGCACAGGAAAAAACATCGGAAGGTGTACAGAAAATAACCGATATGATGAAGGAGCAGCTGAAGCTGAGCAACGACCAGTACGCGAAAGTATATGCCGTAAACGAAGACTTCCTTACGCAGGCTAAGGCTATGAAAGAGTCCGGCGCAGGCAGGAAAGAAAAAATGCAGCAGTTTAAAGACCTTGATGCCAAACGTGACGAAAAGCTGAAAGGTATACTGAGTAAAGATCAGTACGCTTCTTTTCTGGAACATAAAAAAGAAAACCGCCAGAAGCTGAAAGAATATTTTAAAGACCAGCGGGGGTAAGTATCTCGTGACAAAAACAAAGCGATATATAGTCGGGCTGAACCCAATTATATATCGCTTTGTTTTATTATAGAATTTTTCAGGTACCGTCACTGCGAGGCACGAAGCAGTCTCATTATTGATAATGGATTTGCCTTATGAGATGGCTTCGTGCGTCGCCATGACTGTATTCAAGGTTTTTTTATGCTTTAACAAAACCGCCTTAACTTTTTTTACGTATGTAGTTTCCTATAACTCAACCTTACTATGGACACTACAGATACCCCGTTACTTTTCAGTAACAGCTGTGGCAAACTGTTTACAGGCAGTGTAGTGTTTGCCACGGCTTTTAAAGAAACCGAAATCAGGCTTGCCGATATTAAAAAGGCACGCTTTTCATGGCATTTTTCACGTGCAGGGCTGGCATTTATGTTTTTGCCGCTGCCGTTATTCATTATACCATTCCACTTTCCAGAATCAGACAGGGGATTACAAATCCTCATCTGCCTGCTGGGTGCATTGTTTGTACTTTTCTCGGCATATAGCGTCAGGCGAAAATATCGGCTACGCATTGTGCTTAAAAGCGGGCGTACCCTGCAATGGAATGTGTGGCAGGGCAACCAGAAAGATACCCGCCAGTTCATTTCAAAGCTAAACAAACAGCTTACTACAGCTAATTAAAAACGTTCGGCCGATGCTTTTTTCCAGAAGTAAAACATATCGGTAGGTACACTGTGGCCTTCCAGCATGCAGCCTACAGCAGGTTCTGGGTAGGTTTGTGCATAGGTTTTTATGGTAGTACGGTCGGTACGCATACTCACCACATCACGCCCCACATCGTCGGGGTGTGCTATACCTGCCGAAGCCATAAGTTCCATGGCGGCCTTCACTGTTTCGTGCTGGAAACGTGCTACGCGTACGCTTTTTTCTTCAGGGACAAGGCCTTTTACCAGTTCAGGGTCCTGTGTTGCTACACCGGTAGGGCAGGTGTTCAGGTGGCATTCCAGCGCCTGTATGCAGCCCAGGGCAAACATCATCCCACGAGCCGAGTTACAAAGGTCGGCACCTATAGAAAGTGATTTTATAATATCAAAACCGGTAACAACCTTACCGCTGCAAATAATCTTGGTTTGCTCCTTCAGGTTAAAGCCCACAAGGCAGTCGTATACAAAGGCTACGGCATCGCGCAGCGGCATACCCACGTGGTCGCTGTATTCCTGAGGGGCAGCACCGGTACCGCCTTCACCACCGTCTACGGTAATAAAGTCGAGGTAGGTTTTGGTCTGCACCATGGCTTTGCAAATAGCAATAAATTCTGATTTGTTACCAATACATATTTTGATACCGATAGGCTTGCCACCCGATCCTTTGCGCAGCAGCTGTATAAAATCCATCAATTCCAGCGGGGTACTGAATGCCGAGTGGAATGGGGGAGATACAATATCCTTGCCTTTGCCCACGATACGTATAGCGGCAATTTCGTCGGTTACTTTTTCTTTTGGCAAAATACCACCGTGGCCCGGTTTGGCACCCTGGCTGAATTTTATCTCAATCATCTTCACCTTGTCCAGTACGGCACGTTTGGCATACTCATCATAACTGAAGTTGCCCTCACCATCGCGGCAGCTAAAGTAGCCGGTACCGATGTTCCATACCACATCGCCGCCCGGTTCCAGGTGGTAAGGCGATAGCCCGCCCTCACCGGTATTGTGGAAAAACTTGCCCATTTTAGCACCGGTATTTAGTGCTATAATAGCGTTTTTGCTTAGTGAGCCGTAGCTCATGGCACTTATGTTATACAGGCTGGCCTCATAAGGCTGGGTACACTGTGCCGAACCTATGCGCACGCGCGGGTTGTCGTTAACCTTACTGAAAGGCAGGGCGCGTATGCTGTGGTTTATCCATTCATAGCCCTCATTATACACATCGAGCTGGGTACCGAAGGGATTAGTGTCGGTTTCTTTTTTACTGCGCTGGTAAATAAGGCTGCGCTGCAGGCGGTTAAAGGGTTTGCCTTCCAGGTCAGTTTCTATAAAGTACTGGCGTATTTCGGGGCCAATAGATTCCAGTACGTAGCGCAGGCGCCCCAGTAGCGGAAAATTCCTTCTGATGGTTTTTTTGGATTGATACATGTCGTAAAAGCCCATAACGATAAGCGGCCCGAAAATCAGCAGCAGCAGTGCCGACTTACGGTCGATAAACGTTAATAAGGCAATTACCGAAAGGCTGGTTAGGGTAAATAGCAGGAAAATTTTTCTCATGTCGATTTGATTGCGTAGTCTTTGCTACAAAAATAGGGATTTATCCTTGTTGTTTTTTTAATGTTTGATTAAGTGTTACAGTGTTGAATTTCAGGAAAATAAATTTTTTTATGCAGAAAAAACGTTCAACAAAAGTTAATTGTTAACTAATTATTAAAAAAATTATTAAATTTGAGTCCCCAAAAAATAGAAAATGTATACTGACAACAAAGAGGTGTTTGCGAATACCTGCGGAAAAATCTTCCAAGACCGCATCATCCTTGCTACGCACAAGGAGACCATTATCCCTTTTAGAAGCATTAAGAGTATTTCTCTTAAAAAAGAATACGACAAGGCCGGGCTGTTGTTTACCTGCCTGCCTGCCACATTATTGGCACTCCCGTTTATTTTTACCAATGAAACCACTGCCATACGTGCTGGGTTTGCTGTGCTGGGTGCACTGGGTGTTACCATTTGCGCCATAAAAATCAGGCCTGCTTACAGCCTGTACCTGAAGACCAATAACGGACGTACGGTGAAGATAAAAGTATGGGAAGGTAATAAGAAAGAAGCCCAGAAGTTTATTGACAAGGCCACATCAATGATACGTAATGCCAAAACAAAACCTGAAAAGGAGTATGCCGGAAAACCGGTTATAGCCTAACGGGAAGCCTTGATTTTACTGCAATTAACTGATATTGGAATTTTTATATAAAATATAGTTTCCCTTCATTTGTGAAGGGGAACATTTGTTATTTTGTTGTTAAATGTTTCGTTTAAGGTGTAAGGACTTACTAATTTCGTCCTTACCAGAAAAATAAATTGCCATGAAATCAATCCTTAATCCACTGTTTGCCAATACGTGTGGGAAAATATTCCGCGACCGTATAGAGCTTGCCTCACACAGGGGCGACAGTGTACTGTACCGTAGTGAACTGGCCGGTGCAGAAGTAAAAAGCAGCCTTGTGCCAAAGGAAATCATACTATCCTGCCTGCCGCTTATATTCCCTGCACTGTCTTTCTTATTAAACCCCGAAGAAACAACACTTAGGTGGCTGTTTATTGTAGCGGGTGTAGCCACTACTGTACTGCTGTTGTTTAAGGCAAGGAGGAAGCATACGCTTATAATCCATCTTGCAAACGGAAAAACCCGCCGAAACCGCATACATGCCGGTAATATTATGGATGCCCGAAAGTTTGCCAAAGAGATAGAAAAAATGGTGCACTCTGATAAAACAAAAGGCCCCGAACAGCATGCTGCCGGAGCCGTAAACCATATTACCGCCGAAATTTAAAAGCTGTAGCCTATCCGCGCATGCAGGTCTAAGGCTACACCTTCTTTGTTTTCATAATACTTTTTATCATTGCCCAGTAAGGCATAATAGCCTATACCTATACCGGCCTCATAATTAAAATTACTTTTACCGATATTGCGCCTTATTCCCCATTTCGGGATAAGGAAAAAGTGTGTTGCCATTTTCATATCGTCGTTAGACGAAACCACCAAAACACCCGGATTGCACCGCACTGAAAGCGTAAGGAAATTTGCTGCGTTTTTTTCGGTATTCCTGCCTTTATTGGCACGTTTTGTTATGTTGTAGTAATACCTCGGCTCCAGGTTTATTACCGGCGCAAGCCCCCAGTCAGATTCGCTGCTGTTTACAGAAAACCCGGCATCAAGGCCTATCTCAGTGCGTAATGCCCAGCGTTGACTAAGGCCGTACTCGTTATTTACATAAGCGCCTAAAAAACCGGTTTGCACATTAAACATAGATTTTTCAACTGTGGCCTCCTGCGATTCCTGCGCGAAGGCATTGGCGGTTAACAGCATTGCCAGCGCACCGAATAAAAGTTTTTTCATTAATAATTGATATAAGGTTGTGTAAAAAATAAAATTCCCGCCCCGTAAAGGGCAGGAATGTATATAACAGCAATCGGCAAATTGTTATTGCTTAATGTTCAGTTTTTTAGCCAGGTCTTTAGGTATGCCGCCTTTGTGAAGCAGTATCGCCGTAGTTTTAAGCTTTACAAAGTTCTTGGTCATGTACAGGTAGCCTTTGTAGTCGTTGCTGGCACCCCAAGAGTTCTTTATAATGTAGTACTCTTTACCGTTCTGGTCTTTGCTAAGGCCTACAATGTGCATACCGTGGTCATCGGTAGTCTGGTAGTTGTCAAAAGCTTTCTGGCGCATTTCAGCAGTAATATCCAGCTCATCCTGAGGGCCTTTAAACATGCCGTCTTTTTCTTCAGGGGTCATGTCGTTAAAGTTTTTGCCGGGTACATATGCTACACCGTTTTTCCAGCTGAAGCCTTTATCAGTAATATCACCGGCCCAGCCTACAGTATAGCCTTTTGCAAGGGCGTTGTCTATAATGTCTGTGATTTCATTCATCTTCACGTTATAGATAAGATCCAGGCTCCAGTTGTCCGGTACCATAAGCACCATTTGCGTATAGTATGGGTGGTCTGTAAATGATGAAAGCTCTACATAATCATCGGCATTAAGGCCTACAACTTCTTTTGCAAAAGTTTGCGGGGTATATTTTTTGCCTTTGTATTCAAACGTTTCAGGCACTTTGCCCAGGTAGCTGTCTATAACGCCGGTATAGGCTTTTTGCCAGGCCGGTGTAAGTTCGCCATTAGGGTTTTTTACCACAGCGGCAAGCAGCGCCTCGTTTATGGCAGCCATTTCGCCGAAGTTGTTTTTTGTAGTGCCGTAGTTAAGGCCGGTATACGCCGTTTGCGGAAGCGCACCGTACTTACGGTACATGTTTATAACATCGTGCAGTGCACCACCATCGCCCAGGGTTATGGCACCGTGCATACGCACATAGTTAAGCCCTTTTTCTATATAAGCATTGCGTGCGGTATAAATTTGCGAAATTTCTACAGGCTCTTTGCCTGTACGTATCATTTCGCTTTCCAGGAACGAGTTTGCCGAATAGCTCCAGCAGGTACCGCTTGATCCCTGGTTTTTTACCGGGGTATTCTCTATGTTTATTACATCTTTAAAAACAAAAGAGTCTTTGCTGTTAGCGCTCTGGTTATTTTTAACCGAGTTTATAAGGTAGTCCTGCGCTACAGCAGTTTGCAATCCGCCTGCTACAATCAGTGCTGCTACAAGAGATTTGGTTATAACTTTTTTCATCGTTATTGTTAGGGTTATGTTATCGGACTGCTAAATTACAGTTTTTTTATAAAACGCCAATTTTTGTAATAAATTCTACAAGAGCAATTTGGTTTTACAGCGAATTTCATGGATTAACGCAAATAATAATCCGGTTTATCTATCCGAAAAATCTTATAATGTTTCCTTCAGCCATTTGAAGAACTCGCGCTGCCACGCAAGGCCGTTCTGCGGTTTCAGTACCCAGTGGTTTTCATCGGGGAAATACACAAACCTGCTCTTAATGCCGCGCAGCTGTGCCGCCTGGAACGCTTCCTGGCCCTGTCCTATAGGCACACGGTAATCTATACCGCCCTGGATGACAAGGATAGGGGTGTCCCATTTGTCTACATTATTAGCGGGGTTAAACTGGGTGTAGGTTTTTTGCGCTGCTGCGTTGTTTTTATCCCAATACGGGCCACCGCTGTCCCAGTTGGTAAAGAATACCTCTTCGGTAGTGCCGTACATGCTTTGCAGGTTAAATACCCCGCAGTGCGATATGAATGTCTTGAAACGTTTGTTGTGTATACCCGCAAGGTAGAACACCGAGTAGCCGCCGTAGCTGGCGCCTATGGCACCCAGTCTTGCCTTGTCTACGTATGGTTCTTTGGCTACATCGTCTATAGCACTAAGGTAGTCGTCCATAACCTGGCCGCCCCAGTCCTTGCTTATCTGCTCATTCCATTGTACGCCATGGCCGGGCATGCCGCGGCGGTTTGGCGCTACTACTATATAACCCTGTGCTGCCATAACCTGGAAATTCCAGCGGAAGCTGTAAAACTGGCTCAGTGCACTCTGCGGGCCGCCCTGGCAGTAGAGTAGGGCAGGGTATTTCTTTTTGGCGTCAAAGTTCGGCGGAAGCATTACCCATACCAGCATCTTTTTGCCGTCGGTAGTGGTTACGTAGCGTTTTTCTATTTTGCCAAGGGCAAGTTTTTTATACGTAGCATCGTTTACATGCGTAAGCTGTTTCCAGTCTTTCTTCTTGAAGCCATAGCTGTATATTTCGGTAGCGTGGTTCATGTCGGTACGTTCTACAATAACGCTCTCGCCCACAAAACCTACAATCTGTGTAACGTCAAATACGCCATCAGTAAGTTGCTTCACGGTAAGCGATACCTTGGTTTTTCCGGGGAAGTTTACTTCAAACAATTGCTTGGTGCCGTCTACAGGGGCAAGGAAGTATATCTTCTTGCCGTCGGCACTCCAGGTAAAGCTGTCTACGGTGCCGTCCCATGCGGCAGTAAGGTTCATATCAATGCCGTTGTAGCGTACTATAAGGTCGTTTTTATCGGCTTCGTAACCGTCGCGCTTCATTTGCAGCCAGGTAAGGTAGCCCTGCGGCGAATAAGCCGGTTGGGTATCATACCCCGGATTTTCGGGTGTAAGGTTTTTGGTCTGCTTGGTCTCAAGGTTGTACTCGTACAGGTCGGTATTGGTACTCACGGCATATTCAGTGCCCGATTTCTTTTTGCAAACGTATACAATCGTTTTACCGTTTGGCCCCCAAATGAAATCCTCATCGCCACCGTGTGGTTTCTGTGGCGAATCATAAGGTTCGTTTGGCATAATGTCGGTAAAGGCATTTTTATCGGCTACCGGATGAAAGCCTACATGGTTGTGCGAGCCGTTGTTCCAGGTGTCCCAGTGGCGGTAATCCAGCCCGTCGTATACCTGTACGGTAGTTTTTTCCAGGTCGGTATATATGTCGCTGCCCAGTATTTTTTCGGTTTTTATCTCTTTGCTGGTAAGCATCAGTTTACCGTCCGGCGAAAGGTTTTTATCGTTTACCAGTCCGTCAGTACTTTTTATTTCAAGGCCCTTGCCACCGGCTATCGGAACTTTGTAATATTTAGAAGCCGACTTGTTTTCGGTAATGCTTGGCGTGCTTACCCTGTATATTATCGATTTCCCGTCTTTGCTGATGCCCACCGCACTTACGCGGCCCAGGCTCCACAGCAGTTCGGGGGTCATGGTTTGCTGCGCCGCAGCCGATAGTCCTAACATGCTCACTGCTAATAGTAAAATTTTTTTCATTACCTCGTCACTGTTTGTTTTTGTAAAACTTTCCCAAAAGTAACCAATACTTGTCAGGATTGCCAATTTTAACACGATTTGATAATACCGGTAACGAAAGGCATTACTCCATAAATTTTTGTTAATCCAAACTGACATTTACACTAGAAAAAATAAGACTTTTCTTGTTTGTGATTATTTTATCGAAAATAATTGCATTTACACAGATATTTAACAATGTGATTAACTATTGTTAAATATAAAACTTACATTTACTCTAAACCGAAAATATAATATATGAACAAAAACCTACTCACGCTGGCTCTGGCTGCCGTTACCGGTTTTACTTTCGCGCAAAGCGGGAAGCAATTCTGGACTGCCGCCTCAACCAAAACCAACCAAAACACGTTTACCAACCGCCAGGCACTGCCCGAAAAAAACCTGTACGAACTGGATACAGAGGGCATAAAGCTTACCCTGGCAGCGGCACCGCTCCGTGGGGCTGTAAAATCGAATGTTATTGTAGCATTCCCCGATAGCGATGGTGCCATGCAGCGCTACCGTATTTACGAAGCCCCGAACATGGATGCCGAACTGGCTGCCCGCTACCCTGAAATTAAATCGTACATAGGCATTGGCATAGACGACCGCAGCGCTACCATCCGCCTTAGCGTGTCGCCGCTGGGTGTGCATACCATGCTTACCTCGGCCGATAAGCCTGCCGTATTTATAGAACCCTATACTACCGACCTTAAAACCTACACCGTATATAAGCGCGCCGATAAAAAGCAGGCGTTTACAAAATTTGACTGTTCGGTTATGGATAACGCCCTACAGGAATTGCCCAAAAATTCGCTTGCCGCACGTCCTAATGCCGACGACGGTACCCTGCGTACCTACCGCCTGGCCATGAGCGTTACCGGAGAGTATACCGCTTACTTCGGCGGTACCAAAGCATTGGCACTGGCCGCCATAAACACCACGCTTACCCGCGTAAACGGTGTTTTCGAAAAAGACTTTGGCGTAAACATGGTGCTGATAAGCAATACCGACAGCGTGATTTACACCAGTGCATCATCAGATCCGTACGGCAGTACCGATGCCAACTACAACAGCGAACTGCAAAGCACCCTTACCAGCGTGATAGGCAATGCCAATTATGATATTGGCCACCTTATGTCGGCCATTGGTAATAACGGTAATGCGGGCTGCATCGGCTGTGTCTGCGCCAGCGGAAAAGGCAGCGGCTACACCACCAGCACCGCACCGGTAGGCGATAACTTTGATATTGACTTCGTAGCCCACGAAATGGGGCACCAGTTTGGTGCGAACCATACTTTTACGTTTAGCAACGAAGGTACAGGTGCACAGATGGAACCCGGCAGCGGCAGCACCATTATGGGTTACGCGGGCATTACCGGCAGCACCGACGTGCAGGCGCACAGCGACCCGTTTTTCCATGCGTACAGCATACAGCAGGTAACAAACTATATAAAAAGCACATCGTGCCAAACCAATACCGCTACCGGAAACACTACGCCAACGGTTAATGCAGGAGCGGACTATATCATACCGAAAGGCACACCGTTTATGCTTACCGGCACGGGCAGCGATGCTAACGGCGATGCCATAACCTATGACTGGGAACAAATGAACTCAGGTACTTCATCTACCACAAATCCGAGTACTACCGCTACCAGCGGCCCGGCGTTCCGTTCGTTTGTGCCGTCTACCAGCGGGGTGCGTTATTTCCCGAGGCTGGCAACCATAAAAACCGGGGCAACCTCATGGCAATGGGAGGCCGTGCCAAACGTAGCCCGTACACTGAACTTCCGCCTTACCGTGCGCGATAACCGTGCGGGCGGGCCAGCAAACAACAGCGACGATACTGTGATTACCGTTAACGGCACTGCGGGGCCGTTTACCGTAAGCGCACCGAATACCGCTGTGAGTTGGGCTGCCGGAAGCACCCAAACCGTAACCTGGAACGTAGCAGGGACTACCGCAAACGGCGTTAACGCTGCCAATGTAGACATACTGCTTTCTATCGATGGGGGTAATACCTACCCGATAACCATTTTGGCAGGTACGCCAAATGATGGCTCGCAATCCATCACCGTACCGAACAATATCGGTACACAAAACCGTATTATGGTAAAGGGCAGCAACCATATATTCTTTGATATCAGCAATACTAATTTTACTATAACGTCGGGTTCTACCGATACCACAGCCCCAACAGCCCCCACACTTACCGCAAGCGGTACTACCAGTACCACAACCAACCTTAGCTGGAGTGGCGCTACCGACAACGTGGCCGTTACAAGCTACGACGTGTACCGGGGTACAACGCTTCTTGGCAACGTAACCACTACTACCTATGCCGTAACCGGGCTTACACCGGCTACTACGTACTCGTTTACCGTAAGGGCCAAGGATGCGGCGGGTAACACCTCAGTAGCCAGTAATGCCGTAAGCGTAACCACCCTTAGCGGCGGCGGGGTAACCTACTGCACCAGCAAAGGAAACAGCGTAGCCGATGAATATATAGGCAAAGTACAGTTGGGCACCATAAACAATACCTCTACGGGGGGGACGGGTTACAGTGATTTCACGTCGATATCTACCAGTCTTACCAAAGGCACGGCGTATACCATAACCATTACGCCTACGTGGACGGGCTCAAGCTACAGCGAAGGCTATGCAGTGTGGATAGACTATAACGGCGATGGCGATTTTGCCGATACAGGCGAATTGGTTTGGAGTAAAACAGCCAGTACCACAACCCCGGTTACGGGTACATTCACCCCACCTACAACGGCAATTACGGCTACTACTCGCATGAGGGTGTCTATGAAATACAACGGCGTACCTACATCTTGCGAAACCTTTAGTTATGGTGAAGTGGAAGACTATACTGTGAACCTTACCACAGGCGGCACTACACCTCCGGCAGCGTATTGCGCCAGCAAAGGAAACAGTGTTGCGGACGAGTACATAGGCAAAGTACAGTTTGGCACTATAAACAATACCTCTACAGGTGGTACGGGTTATAGTGACTTTACCTCAATTTCTACGAATGTTACCAAAGGCACTGCCTATACCATAACCGTAACGCCAACATGGACGGGTTCTACCTACAGCGAAGGTTATGCCGTGTGGATAGATTACAACGGCGATGGCGATTTTGCCGATACAGGTGAATTGGTTTGGAGTAAAACGGCGAGTACTACCACTCCGGTAAGCGGCACCTTTACCATACCAACGACTGCCACAACCGGCAGCACACGCATGCGGGTATCTATGAAGTACAATGCCGTACCTACATCGTGCGAGGCATTCAGCTATGGGGAAGTAGAAGATTATACCGTGGTGATTGGCTCAGCCGCAAAAGGCGAAAGCAACGGGGCGGCACTACAACCTGCCATTACCCTCTACCCGAACCCGGTAAGCGATGTGCTTAACGTAACTAACGTAAGTAACAAAACAAGCTACCGCATCTTTAACATGCTGGGGCAGCAGGTAGCCATAGGGGCATTAGCCGAAGGCACTGCCAATGTAACCCAGCTTGCACCGGGCAACTACCTTATAGAAGTATCCGATGAGGCCACGCGTACTACGCTGCGTTTCATCAAAAAATAAAGTATATATAACCTGTATTTGTGGGGCTGCCTTCGGGTGGCCCTTTTTTGTGGATCGTGTTTCATAAAAGAAGGGTCTGCGAAACGTAGTGCTCCTTCCTATAAAGATTTTACCACAAGGGGCACAAAGTTTTTCACAAAGTACCCGATGCGTTTCTGTAAGGGTCTTGATAAAAGTACACAAAGGCTTTCCTGCGGAAAGTTCAATACCGGAAACTATTATTGCGGGATTAATCGCTTTATGTGCTTTTAGCTTTCCGCAGGAAAGCCTTTGTGACCAAATTAGTGGGGGCAACCAGGTTGTTTAATAGCTTTTGTGCCCCTTGTGAAAAACTTTGTGCCCCTTGTGGTAAATAATCCTCACCGACGACTTAAATATTCATACGATAGTCTTAGGGGGTAATGCTAAAAATCATCCACTTCGCTTTAAATAATTATTATCTAAACCAGTATTGAAAAAATATCAGTAATTTCACGCACTCTAAATTTTGGCAAATTTGAAAAGCAACAACAAATTATTTTTCGCAATACTGGCCGCAATGGTATTGGGCGGTATTCTGGGTAATTTTATCCACACCGGCTACGATACCGAAACCGCTGCGGGTTTTGCAAAAAACATAAAATTGTTGGGCACGCTTTTCATCCGCCTGGTGCAGATGATTATTGCGCCGCTGGTGTTTAGTACGCTGGTAGTGGGCATTGCCAAAATGGGCGACGTAAAAATGGTAGGCCGCGTAGGCGGTAAAGCCATAGCGTGGTTCCTTACGGCATCATTGCTGTCGCTGGTGCTGGGCATGGCGCTTGTAAACTGGCTGAAGCCGGGTGTTAATTCGGCCATAGACATGTCGAAGCTCGATTCGGCGGGCGACCTTGTAAAAGGCACCGCTACATTTTCACTGGAAAACTTTGTAACCCATATAGTACCCAAGAGCCTTTTTGAAGCGCTGGCCGGAAACGAGATACTGCAAATAGTACTCTTCTCGGTAATGTTCGGCATTGCGCTTTCTACCCTTAGCGAAGAAAAAACAAAACCCATTATAAAAGGGCTTGATACCGTGGCACACGTAGTGCTTAAAATGGTATCATACATTATGTGGACGGCGCCGCTGGGCGTGTTTGGCGCTATAGCCAGCGCCGTGGCACTATACGGCTTTGGTATCTGGAAATTATACGCGGGATACCTTGCCGATTTTGCCCTGGGTCTACTCCTGCTGTGGATACTGCTACTTCTTGTGGGATATTTTATACTGGGCAACAGGCTTTTTACGTTACTAAAAAGGCTTGCCGGGCCGCTCCTTGTAGCCTTTAGTACTACCAGTAGCGAAGCGGTATTCCCGAAGCTAACAGAAGAGCTGGAGCGTTTTGGGTGCGACCCTAAGATAGTATCGTTCACCCTGCCGCTGGGCTATTCGTTTAACCTGGACGGCAGCATGATGTACATGACCTTTGCCAGCCTGTTTATAGCACAGGTATACCATATAGATATGCCGATAGAAAAACAGCTGGTAATGCTGCTGGTACTTATGCTTACCAGTAAGGGTGTGGCGGGCGTACCGAGGGCATCGCTAATTGTAGTGGTGGCTACCTGTGCCATGTTCGACATCCCGGCCGAAGGTATCGCACTAATACTGCCTATAGACCATTTTTGCGATATGGGCCGCAGTATGACCAATGTACTGGGCAATGCACTGGCTACATCGGCCATAGACAAGTGGGAGAATAAAAACTGATAATCATCGAAAAACGAAAATATTATGGAAAAAGGATTTGACTGGCTACAGTTAATCAACCCAGAATTTTACATTAACCTGCATATCGCTGGTGTACCTATTGGCCTTTATGTGGTGCTGTTTATTGTATTTGCGGAAACCGGTCTTTTTGCAGGCTTCTTCCTGCCGGGCGACAGCCTTTTATTTCTTGCGGGTATATATAGTGACCAACTGATGTCTACCATCTGCGATTTTGGCAATGGCTTTGTAAACGTTACCGTACTGGCTCTTTTGGTGGCTGGTGCCGGTGTAGTGGGTAATATGTTCGGGTATTGGTTTGGCTACAAAAGCGGCACCTACCTGTACAAAAAAGAAGACACCTTTTTATTCCGTAAAAAATACCTGATACAGGCGCACGAGTTTTTCGAAAAACACGGTGGCCGTGCCATCATCTTCGCACGTTTCCTTCCTATTGTACGTACGTTTGCACCTATTATAGCGGGTATCGTAAAGATGGATAAGAAGAAGTTCATGCTTTACAACATTGTGAGTTCTATCCTTTGGGCATTTGCCATGATTTTTGCAGGGCATTACCTGAACGAGCTTTTCATGAAGCAGTTTGACATTGACCTGAAAGCGCACATCGAAAAAATAGTATTGGGCATCGTACTGATAACTACCTTCCCGGTACTGCTGAACATGCTGAAAGGCAAGAAAGTTACCGAGCAGGAAGCCATTGATGAAGCTAAGGACAACGACCACGGCGATACTAAAATTTTCCCTAACTAAGCCATGAACCTCAGTTGGTGGGAAATAGACAGTTGGTTCAGCAATGTAAGCTACACCATAGTGGGCAGCGGCATTGTGGGCCTGCACGCGGCACTGTGCCTGCGTGAACGTTTCCCCGAGGCAAAAATACTGGTGCTGGAACGCGGCCCACTGCCACAGGGCGCCAGTACCAAGAACGCAGGGTTTGCCTGTTTCGGCAGCCTTAGCGAGGTTATAGACGACCTGAATACCCATACCGAAGAGGAAGTTATTTCCCTGATACAAAAACGCTGGCAGGGGCTGCAATTGCTGCGCAAACGCCTGGGCGATGCCACAATTGACTTCCGGCCGCATGGAGGCTATGAGCTGTTTCTTGAAGACGACACCGCTGGCTACGAAAGCTGCCTGCGCCGCATGCCGTTTGTAAATGATGTACTGCGACCGCTATTCCGTGCCGATGTATTTAGCAAGGAAGTAGACCGTTTTGAGTTTAAGGGTATAAATGAATACCTCGTATTTAACCCTTACGAAGGGCAGATAGATACCGGCAAAATGATGCAGGCTTTATTAAAGGAAGCCCATGCGCAAAACATTCTACTACTGAACAGCCAGACTGTAACCGGTTTCACCGAAAAACCCGACGGCGTAGAAGTAGCCCTGGGCGATTTTTCTTTCCATACCAAAAAGCTGCTGTTTGCTACCAATGCCTTTGCAGGCCAACTGACAAACGGTGCCGTAAAACCCGCCCGTGCACAGGTGCTTATTACCGAACCGATACCCAACCTGGACATACGCGGCACCTTCCATATTGACAGGGGGTATTATTACTTTAGGAATATTGGCAACCGCATACTGTTTGGCGGTGCGCGCAACCTCGACTTTGAAGGGGAAACCACTACCGAATTTGGTACAACTGATATCATCCAAAACCGTTTGGAACAACTCCTCCGCGAAACCATACTCCCAAATACCGATGTGGCCATAGCCCACCGCTGGAGTGGCATTATGGGTATGGGCGGCAGCAAGCGCCCTATTGTAGAGCAAATATCAAACCACGTATACTGCGGCGTACGCCTTGGCGGCATGGGTGTAGCCATTGGCAGCCTTATAGGGCAGGAACTGGGGGATTTGGTTTAGATTAACGTTATTTCCAGTCCGGGTAACTTTGTACGGATTTCCAATACTTTCTCATAAATCCCTTCCGGCTCAAAAGTTAAACCTGTGAATATTTCGGGATTGGGCTTCACAAGAAATTCAGTGTAATCTGCCTCATCACTTGGATTGATTTCTTTTGACGCCAATTTCCCATCTTTGTATTCAAAAATGGCTTTTTGGCCACGATTCACAGTGGTTACAGTCCAGTATGAAGCCGCAGCATTAACAGTTGCAATCCCGAGTCTGCAAAATTCTTCACCTACGGACAGGTGTTTTTTATGATTTTTGCAAGCCATTAACGCTGTCATCATCAACTCCGCTGAGGTTCTTCCATCCTCATATAGTACATCAAGTGGCATCCCGGCATCATACTTTATAGTAAATGTATCATCAGGCTTGAGTTGTATTGTAATCTGATTACACTTATCATCGAAATATTCATCGAACGCATGGCACAGTGTTTCAAAGATGTAACTGTTTATGTTGCCTTCTTTAAAATAATCTTCAAAATAAAGCCTCGGCCGTAGCCTTACATGCTCGCTTAGTGAAAATGCATCAATGTTATCAGCTGTATATTCTTCCATTAGTTAGTCTTGATTTAATTTATTCCTGCTTAAACTCCCCGAAATGCCACAGTATACCTGCCGGGTCGTGTACAAAGCACTCGCTTCCCCAAGGCATAATGCGGGGCGGCACCAATTTAGCTTCCGGATATTTCTCTATAAGGTTAAGCGATTGCAGGTAGGCCCAAAATTCGGTTACGCTTTCCACCTCCATAAACAACATGGTGTTGTTTACCCATTCTTCGGCATAGTAATCCTGGAGGTAAAACGACAGCTGGTGCATGTGGAATACCGAAAAGCCTTTGTCAAGCTCGTGTTCTTCAAAGCCCAGGTCGCGGTAAAAGCGGCGTGAAGTTTCAAAATCTTTAGAGCCTATAAACGGGCGTAGCGATTTTACTTTTGGGGTCATAGGTTTTGTTATTGTTGATTACCAAAGATACGTTTTATAACCAAAGCTTACTGTTTTTTCAGCAGGTCCAATATTTTTTGGGATAGTGCCGCATTGAGGTCGCGTGCGTCCTTTTGCAGCGTAACTACCGCTATTGTGGTGTTGGCTTCCGGTATGTACATAACATCGGTACCCCAAAAACCGCCATGGTAGTACGCCGTTGTGGTACCCCCGAACAGCAGGTTCCTTAAGCCCAGGCAGTAATTAGATTGTTCGCGTGGCAATACCAGCGTATGCATGGAGTCTAACAGGGTTTTATCCTGCACGATTTTCCCTTCAAACAACAACTGGAAAAAGAGCGCCATATCCTTTACCGTTGCGGCCTGACCGCCGCCGCCGTATAAATCCCACGACGGGTCCAGGTCATACGAATCCCAAGGGTATTTGTTCCAATACTGGTGTGCAAGGGGCAGTGAGTTAGCAGGCTTCTTTTCCAGGTTTACAAACCAGGTAGCATTAAGGTTGTGCTTTTTAAGGCCAAGCAAATCACGGATGGCAGTATAAAAAGGCTTTTTGGTGAACTTCTCTATAATTTCGGTCAGCAACAGGTAATTGATGTCGGCATACTCGTATTTTTCGCCGGGCGCTACATGCGGATTGGCCTTAGATGCCGTAAGCGCTATCTGGCTGTCGCGCGTCCATTGATGCTTTGGGTTGGTATTTACAAAATCAAAATAACTATCGTCAGTATAGCTGGCAATGCCCGATGTATGCGAAAGCAGGTGCGTTACCGTAATGGCACCCAGGTTGTACCCGCTTCCCTCAAGCAACTTAGCCGACTTATCGGTTATCAGCCCTTTTATGGATTGGCCCGAAGTTATCTTTTTTGCTTCTGCCAGTTTTAGTATGGTAGCAGCTACATAGGTTTTGGTATTGCTGGCAATCAGTACGGGCTGGTCTTTGCCCAAGGGTGTTTTAGAAACCTTATCGGCGTAACCCACACTGCCGGTCCACGACAGTTTGTTTCCCGGAGATTCTACATGCACTGCAATCCCCACGGCATCGGGATGGGCTGTATAAACCGAATCCAGTAACGCCTGAAGCCTGCCCTCCACCGATTGTGCATTACTGTTAATTGTGGTAAAAAACACTAAAGCAAGTAAGGCTCTTTGCAGAAGCATCAGCGGTTTCAGGTTACGGTTCATGGATATTGGTTTTTGGTTAAAGGTATGAAATTTACCTTAACACCCTGTATACGTGTGGACACTAACAGGCTTTAAAAGCTCTTTATCTCCGGTAGGTTTAGAAAGGTACAGGGTGGGGGATTCGGCATTGAAGTGTGCCGCAGTGTCGAGTATCAGGTCGGGGATATCATCGCCGTCTATGTCGCCAATAAACAATACCTGTATCATGGAATCATCAAACTGCGGTACAGATACAAGCAGGGAAGTTATTGTTTTGCCGTTTTTTTCACCTGTAATGTATGCCTTGTAATCCGTTATTTCTCCGTTTTTAATCTTGCTTTCCGCATAAAACGAAAAACTTTTCCCTTTAAAAGGTGTTGTGATTTTCGAACCCGGACGTAGTTCAGTCCTTATCGGGAGAACGCGTTCCGATTTATGTTCCGTAATATAATCACACCCCGAAATGAGTATAATAGCACTGTCCTTAACTGTTGTTTTTACCTCACGGCCTGTTTTTTCAGTTTCGGTTTCATCAACAACAGGGTCGTACACATTGGTCACCGAAATGCCGGTTTTGGCAATATAGTACCCGTCTTTGCCTTTAAACAATCCCAGCCAGGGCAACTTTTCAGCATTATCAGGAACCTCATCCCCGTGATGCCAACCTGTTTGCAGGGTTTTTACAGCGTAATCCTCCTCGCCCTTATTTGGAAAAACAAGGGTATCGTAGTGAATCGTGTCTTTATCGATTCCGGCAGTAACAGTTGTAGCAACGCTATCTGCTATCGTTGAGTCTTGTGTGGCACTTTCAGCCTGGGATTCCCTTTTATGGCAGGAAAATAGTGTTAGGGATACTGCTAAGAAGAGGGTTGTTTTCATGGTTTGGTTTGATTTATGTTTTTGGAGGACATACCCTGCGGAACCTTATGAGATTGCTTCGTTCCTCGCAATGACGGAGCGTGAAGAAAGCTGACTAAATCACTTTGCGAGTAAGCACGCTCCAATCCGCATCGTCATCGCGAGCGGAGGTACGGAGCGTGGCGATCTCATGTATATTTCACCAATGATAAGATTACTCCGTCAGTTCGGGCATAGCCCTCGGGTGCTTCGTGCCTCGCAATGACCTGTGAAAATCCTTTAAATCTGTGTCATCAGTGTTCCAGTCACTCTTCCCTGTCGCGTTTCTTCTTCTCCACAACAGCGCCACCCACTATCACCACGATTTCGCCCTTAGGTTCTTTTTTGGTAAAGTGTTCCAAAACTTCCGTAGCCGTACCGCGTACCGTTTCCTCATGCAGCTTGCTCAGCTCCCGCGATACCGATACCGGCCTTTCGGAGCCAAAGTACTGTATAAACTCCCCCAAAGTCTTTACCAGCTTGTGTGGCGAAACATAAAATATCATGGTGCGGATTTCTTCTGCCAGGGCAAGGAAACGCGTTTGCCTTCCTTTTTTATCCGGCAAAAAACCTTCAAATACAAACTTATCATTTGGCAGGCCACTGTTTACCAGCGCAGGCACAAAGGCAGTAGCACCGGGCAGGCACTCCACATCTATGCCATTTTCTACACAGGCACGCGTAAGCAAAAAACCGGGGTCTGATATGGCTGGGGTACCCGCATCGCTAATCAGGGCTACGGTATCCCCGGCTGTAAGGCGCTGCACTATGCTTTCCACCGTTTTATGCTCGTTGTGCATGTGGTGGCTCATCATGTGCGTACCGATTTCAAAATGCTTCAGCAGCTTGGCGCTGGTTCGGGTGTCTTCGGCCAGTATAAGGTTCACCTCCTTAAGTACCTTAATGGCACGAAAGGTCATATCCTCCAGGTTGCCTATGGGTGTGGGTACTATATACAGCTTGCCCATTAACTGAATTTTTTCTCTACCAGCTCCATAAAGCGGGTTTCATATTCCTCTTTGCCGTTCCAGTTATTATAGTCGGGTTTTACAAGGTCGGCTATAAAATCCTTGGCTTCCTCAAAGGTATTTATGGTATTCAGCTGCGAAACCACACGGTTAAGGTCTTCGCTGCTACCGCCAAAAAGGTGCTTTTCAAAAGCGATGCGGTCGTTAAGGCCAAGGCTCATAGCACGCACAAATCCATCGTTAAACTTAGGCGTTGCAGGCTTAGGGGCTTCCTTAGGCACTTCAGGTGTAGCAATCGGGGCTGAGTATGCCGGTTTAGAAGGTTCCCACTTCGTCCAGTCGTCTGCCGGGGCGGGTTTTGGTTCTTCTTTAGGTTTTTCAGGTTCAATAGGTGCACTGAAAGCAGGCTTAGACGGCTCCCAGTTGCGCCAGTCGTCTACAGGTGCGGCCTTAGGCTCCTCTTTCGGCTTTTCAGGCTCGGCAGCAGTGGCCGATTTAGACGGTTCCCAATTCATCCAGTCGTCTATTGGGTTTGCAGGCTGGGGTTTTGGTTCTTCTTTAGGCGCTTCGGCTTTCGGCTCGTCCTTTGTTGGTTCCCAGTTCATCCAGTCGTCAAACGTAGGCGCCGGGGCTTCCTCCTGTTTAGGTTCCTCTTTTGGTTTGTCTTCCTCTTTCTTTACGAATTCAGGCTGTACAAACCCACTGAAATCCTCAAATACTATTTCGCGCTGCTTAGCAGGTTCTTTACGTTCAAAATCAGGTTCGGCACCGGTAGTTTCTTCAGTGATTATAGCCTCCTCCTGAGATACAGCCGGTTCGCCGGTAGGTATATCAATGCCTTCGCCGGTACCGTTCTCGGTATCTTCGCCAGCTGTTTCGGGCAGGTTGCCCACTTCAGGCATATCAGGCACTTCGGTTACAGGCTGCTGCTCGTCTTCATGCAGGCCCACCTCGGCGGTGATTTCCTCCCTGTGGTGGGTGGTGGGTTGCTCCGCCAGGTGATGTTCCGGTTTGGCTTCTGCGGCAGGCGCTTCCTGTGGGGCAACTTCCTCCTCAGGTGTAGCTTTTTCTGCAATTGGCTCTTCTACAGCAGGCTCATCTGCCACGGATTCCTCCGCTTCAGGCTCCTCAGTTTTTTCTTCTTCAGGTGCTGCTGTTTCGGTAGTCTCTTCGGCAACCGGTTCTTCAGTTACATGTTCTTCGGCAGGCTCTTCCTCTTCAGTTTCGGCAGCAGGTTCTTCTTCCTGTGTTGTTTCCTCAACTTCAGCCGGAGCCGTTTCTTCCTCAGCGGCCACAGGGGTTTCCTCAGCTACGGGTTCGGCAGCCTCAGTATCATTTTCTTCTGATGGTTCTTTGGTAGCAGTAGTAGTTTCGGCAGTTTCCGGCACTGTGGTTTCTTCAGTACTTTCGGCTACAGCTTCGTTGCTCGCTTCCGGCTTTGCTTCTTCCGCTTCGGGAGCCGGGATGCTATAAATTTCCTCCAGCTTTTGCTCAGCCAGGCCGTAGCCTATAGTAGGTTTTACGTCGCTAAAATTATCTTCCACAAACTTAAGCACCGATATTTTCTGGTACAGGTTCAGCGTTTCCTGCTGCAGCTGGTCCAGTTCGGCCCTGTTTTTCAGTTTCAGGATGCGGTGTGCAATGCTTATCAGTTCGGCTTCTAACTTTTTCTTCATAACTTTTGGCGTATTCGGGCGTGGCGGACTACTTTTTTAATATTTTTGTTTCTACACAAAGTAACGCAAAACATTTCTGTTATTACAGGCTGAAGGTATAAAATGTTTCTTGAAAATACAGTAAACCATAAAGAACAATTCGGGTGGATCGAGGTCATCTGCGGGTCAATGTTTTCGGGTAAAACCGAGGAACTGATACGCAGGCTGAAGCGCGCACAGTTTGCCAAACAAAAGGTAGAAATCTTTAAACCGGCAGTAGATACGCGCTACCATGAAGAAATGGTGGTGTCGCACGACAGCAACCAGATACGCAGCACCCCGGTAGAATCTGCCGCCATGATACGCCTCCTGGCGCAGGATTGCGAAGTGGTGGGCATAGACGAAGCCCAGTTCTTTGATGATGAAATTGTAGCCGTGTGCAACGACTTGGCCAATAACGGCATCCGTGTTATTGTAGCCGGTCTGGACATGGATTTTAAAGGCAATCCCTTCGGTCCTATGCCGGCCCTTATGGCTACCGCCGAATACGTAACCAAGGTACATGCTGTATGCACCCGCACGGGCAACCTGGCGCATTTCAGCTTCCGCAAGGCGCAAAACGACAAGCTGGTACTACTGGGCGAAACCGAAGAATACGAACCCCTGAGCAGGGCGGCGTATTATGAGGCGGTACGAAGCCCGCTGCCACCTAAGGCAGGGAAAGATGGGGAAAACAGAGCGGAAAGCATATAATATTATGAAACATGCCGCCTTTATGCTGCTGCTTATTCTTTTAGGTTGTGGCCGTACCAATGAAAAGACAGCTAAAAACACCACACCCGCTAAACCGGCTACCGGTAAGCTAATCCCCATAAATTTTAAAGACAACATGTATTTTGATGTTGCAGGCTATGCCCGCGATACCATTACAAAAGACGGTTGGAAGATAAGCTATCTGGTGAAGGACGATAGCACCCGGTATGATGATCTTTATATACAGTGGGAAAAAGGATCGATTAAACGGTTTTATAAAGATAGCGACGTGCTTCTGGTACGCCGTTATTTTATACCTACACTTTCTAAAGATAATAAAACACATATTTTTCTTGAGCATGGCTGCGCTACAGGTTGCTGGGCGGTATTGGCATTACCAAAAGACAGCAGTGCCGAAGCTAAAGACTTCGATGCCATTGCAGGTTACGATATTGATTTGGGGCAGGTAGTATACCGTAATTATGACGATTATGAAAAGCTGTCTTTCGAGGCAACAGATCTTAACCGGAATATAACGAAAAAAGTTACTTTTAAAAATAAGGGCTTTTCTTTAGCCAGCGAAAGTGCTCCTTTAGATACTCTTATTTTTAAAGGAAACAGCATAATTATAGATTGTGAGGTTTATGATTTAGAACAGGATAAAAACATTATTGAGAGACAGGTTATTACATTTTAACAGCTATATTATCATCGAAAAATGTTTAACTTTGATAGAAATTATAATGGCTATGGAATCAGAAAAATTGAAAATAAATGTTGCCCAGAGAATCCTCAGCCTTTCAGATGACAGGTTGCTGAAAAGAATATCCGATATTTTAGATGAAGAAAATATTGTAGGATATGATGTGCAGGGTAATCCTATAACCCATGAAGAGTTCATGGAAGATCTTGAAGACACGCTAAAACAGCTGGACGAAGGCACCCTTGAAACCTATACTACCGAAGAAGTTAAACAAATGATTTTTGGTAAATGAGGACACAGTGGACTAAAAAAGCTTCAACTGAACTTATTGCCATAATAGAATATATAAAAAAGGATAGCCCTCAAAATGCCCTTATGGTGTTCGAGAAAGTGCATGAACTGGTTGACAGTCTTTCTGTTTTTCCTGATAAATTTCCGCTCCAGCCTAAAACAGGCAAAACAAATGTTCGTTTTGCTGTACTTTGGAATATGAAGATAATTTATGTTGTTGGCAAAAACACCATCACAATTTCACGTGTATTCAGCACAAGGCAACATCCAAAAAAACTTAAACCTTGAGCGTCCACACCCACAATATAACCCCGGCGCTGCATGCCCGTTTTGAAGGCATACAGCCCGATATGGAAATAGACAACGTGTCTATAGACAGCCGTTCGCTGCAAAACAACGGCGGCACCCTTTTCTTTGCCCTTACCGGGCAAAACCGCGACGGCCACCAATACATCCCCGCGTTGATAGAAAAAGGCGTGCGTAATTTTGTAGTAAACCGCATCCCGCAGGGAGGCGAGGGGCTGGCCAACTTTTTTATTGTTCCCGACACCCTTAAAGCACTACAGGATTTTGCCATATACTACCGTGGGTTGTATAATTTTCCGGTGATTGCCATTACGGGCAGCAACGGAAAAACTATAGTAAAAGAATGGCTCAACTACCTGCTGAGCCCCGATTATAACATTATACGCAGCCCTAAGAGTTACAACTCGCAGGTGGGTGTACCGCTTTCGGTAATCGGTATTAACGAGCACCACGACCTGGGCATTTTCGAGGCGGGAATTTCTACCATGGGCGAAATGGAAAAGCTGGAACCCATCATCCGCCCAGACATCGGCATCCTTACCCATATAGGGCCTGCACACGATGAGGGCTTTGAAAACCGCACCCAAAAGACAGCCGAAAAGCTGAAGCTGTTTACCCATGTAAAAACACTGGTACTGCAAAACAATACCGAAGTACTGGACTTAGTACCCGATGGCGTACATACTTTTACCTGGGGTTTTAACGATGAAAATGCCGTGGTAAACATCCACCGCGCGCCTATAGCCAATGGCACAACACTTACGTTTAACTACCGTGGCAGTTTTGAGGTGAACATACCGTTTAGCGACGATGCATCTGTAGAAAATGCCATAAGCTGCGCCATGCTGATGCTAACCCTGGACTACAGCCCCGAAACCATAGCCGAGCGCATGGCAGGCCTGTACCCTGTAGAGTTGCGCCTGCAGGTGAAAAACGGCATTAACGACTGCACCATTATAGATGACAGTTTCAGCAGCGATTACCAGTCGCTTAAAATAGCGCTCGACTTCCTAGAGCAGCACAAAACCCACCAGGAAAAAACAGTGATACTGTCGGATGTATTCCAAAGCGGGTTTGACACGGTGGTGCTTTACGCAAAGGTGGCCAAGCTGCTTTCCAGCCACAACATAAGCCGCGTAATAGGCATAGGGGAAACCATAAGCCGTGAACTCGCCGATTTCCCAAACTTCTATCCATATAAAGACACGAAGGATTTTCTGGCTAACTTTAAGCCTTCGGGTTTTAACGACCAGACGATACTGGTTAAGGGAGCGCGCAGTTTCCGTTTTGATGAAATTGTGGTGCTACTCGAAGAAAAGACCCACGAAACCGTACTGGAAATCAACTTGAATGCCGTGGTACATAACCTCAACTTTTACAAAAGCAGGCTGAAACCCGATACCAAAATAATGGTTATGGTGAAGGCATTCGGTTACGGGGCGGGCAGTTATGAAATAGCCAAAACCCTGAGCCATGAAAAGGTAGACTACCTGGGTGTGGCTTTTGCCGATGAGGGTATCGACCTGCGCAATGCGGGCATCAGTACGCCGATTATTGTAATGAACCCTGAAAACACGGCCTTTGAGTCGATGATAGCCTACAACCTGGAGCCTGAAATTTATTCGGCTAAGGAGCTACGCGCCTTTATCGCTTTGGCACAACAAAAGAACCTAAGCAATTACCCCATCCACATAAAGCTCGATACGGGCATGCACCGCCTGGGCTTCCAGGAAAACCAGCTGGACGAGCTTATTACCCTGCTGCGCAACAACAACTTTGTGGCGGTACGCAGCATCTTTTCGCACCTGTCGGCTTCAGATAGCCCGCAGTTCCGCGATTTTACTTTGGAACAGATCGGTAAATTCGATACATGGTCGGTACACCTTACGGAGGCGCTTGCCATAAAACCCATACGCCATATACTGAACACTTCGGGCATTTATAACTACCCCGAATCGCAGTACGATATGGTGCGCCTGGGCATTGGCCTCTACGGCGTGGGCAACGATGTTACCGAACAGAAGTTCCTGCAAAACGTGGGTACGCTAAAAACCGTGATACTGCAAATAAAACAGGTACCTGCCGGTGACAGCGTAGGCTACGGCCGCCGCTATATGGCGCACCAGCCTGTAAGTGTGGCCACGCTGCCCATAGGCTATGCCGACGGCATCCGCAGGGCGTGGGGCAACGGCAGGGGATATGTAAGCATAAGCGGGCACAAAGCCCCCATACTGGGCAGCGTGTGCATGGACATGCTCATGGCAGATGTTACCGGCATTGACTGCAAAGAGGGCGATACGGCCATTGTTTTTGGTGAAAGCCCTACCGTACACGAAATGGCTGATGTGCTGGAAACCATACCCTACGAAATACTCACCGGTATATCGCAACGGGTGAAACGGGTATTTTATAAAGAGTAGGCAATAAGACTTTGGGTAATAATACCTTTGTGTTGCCAACAACTAACAACCATTAACCAACAACTTTGGTGTTCCCAATGTTAAGTTTTACTCAATGTTACCAAATTGTTAACTCAATGTGTTTTTTGTGTAAATTAATTTTATATATTTGTTTTGTAATAGAATGTATAACCTTAAAACACAAGGGCAATGAAAAAGATATTCGCAGCAGGATTTCTGCTGATGGCAGGTGTGTTATCGGCACAAAATGCAAAACCAGTACACGAAATAGAAAACAATATAATTAAAAGTACCTATTATTACGATAACGGTAATGTAAAGCAATCGGGCTTTTACAAAGACGGTAAGCTTACCGGTGCATGGGTGGCCTTTAATGAAGACGGCTCTAAGCAAAGTATGGGTACTTATGAAAACGGTAAAAAAGTAGGCAAGTGGTTTTTCTGGACAGGGAAAACCCTTACCGAAGTAGATTATAACGACAGCCGCGTTGCAGAAGTGAAAAAATGGAGCAAAGATGCGGTGGCCGTAAACAAATAATTTGTTACTAACCCGAACTCTAAGTTTAAAAACAGAAAGCCCCGTGAGCTACTGCTTACGGGGCTTTTCTTTAAATATGGAACATGATAAAACTAACAGTTCAAAATCCCTTTAACAGGGCATTGTTTTTATGCTGGGGTAGCCCCAGCAGTTTGTATAAACCGTTTTTGGTTAACTCCCGAAACGGTTTATGATTTAGCTGTAGTAGGTTTTACCACCGGTTTCGGTTTGGTTTTTTTGGTACGGCCCCTCCATATCAGGAAACCTGTAACCGGTAGTATAGAGCAGACAAGGCTGGCTACAAAAGCCAATATTTTACCCGGCAGCCCCAGTATGGCACCCACGTGTATGTCGTAGTTGGCCCCAATCACCTTTACGCCCATATTAGCATCTTTATACAATTCCTCTTCCAGGAATTTACCGCTGTACTGGTCGTAGTAGGCGTGGTGGTGCTTGTAGTAGGCACCGGGTACGAGGTTTACATGCATTTCTATAACAGCGGTACTGTCTTCCGGCCTGCCCATGTTGTAGTAATCGGCTTCAGGGTAGCGTTTTTTCGCATCCAGTAGCGCAAGGTTAAACGCCTTGTCTTTATCGGCCTGTGCCGGGGTAGATTTTACTTCTACCGGAACAGGAGGGGTTATGCTAAGGCTCGATATTACGTACACCGTGGCCTGGAACCACTGGAACGCCCAAACCATGCCGGTAAAGGCCAGTACTATAGCCACCGATGCTACATAAAACCCGAAAATGTTGTGCAGGTCGTAGTTTTTACGGCGCCATTTGGTAGTATCTTTCCACTGGAACCAAAAGCGCTGCTTGCGTGCGGCCTTGTTCTTTGGCCACCACAGTATAATGCCACTAATAAGCATTATTACAAATATAAAGGTAGACCACCCGATAATCTGCTGGCCTATGGGGTGGCTTATCAGCAGGCTCCAGTGCAGCATTTTTACAATGTTGAAAAAGCCGTGGCCTTCGTCATACTTACCCAGTACTTCGCCTGTGTAGGGATTGGTATATACAATGTAGTAATAGTCCATGTTGTCCAGGTACCAGAAATGCCCTTCCTTAGACTTATAGGAATAAGAAACTGCTGCTTTTGTAGGGTCGTTATAAACGCCAAGGCTGTTCAGCTTCATATCAGGCCCCAGTGCTGCCTGGGTTTTCTCCCACAGTACCGATGCAGGCAGGTGTTCCTTGCCGGGTTGTACATAAATGGCATCGTGGCGCAGCCAGGTGGTTATTTCTTCCTGAAATGCATAAATACAGCCTGTTACAGCCAGCAGCAGTACTACAAGCCCTGATGATAATCCCAGCCAAAGGTGTGCCTTGCCCACCCAGTGCTTAAAATCGCGTTTCTTTTTCTTTTTTTCCTGTCCCATTCAAAAAGCTAAGTTATTATATTTTGCCCAAAAAGCGGCATCCTCTGTTACAAGGGTGCCGCTGTGGGTGTATGTTTTCCTCTTTCCAAAGGATAGAGAGTGTCACTCAGCGTCCAGTCATTGCGAGGAACGAAGCAATCTCATTGTTTTTGATTGCTTTATGAGATTGCTTCGTCGTACCTCCTCGCAATGACAGGCCGGAGTGGTGGGGTTCTTAAAATTTATACGTTACGCCAAACCTTACATTGCGTGGCGCTTCGGCCTGCCAGTAGTAAATGTTTACGTTTGTAGAACCGTAGTACGACCCGCTGTACAGGTAACGGTCCAGTATGTTAAACATATTTGCCGTAAGCCTCATGTTACCTTTTTCGTAAGAAAGGCCACCATCCAGCTTAAAGTAATCCGGAAGTTTTTCGCGCCCTACAGCCCAGGTATCGGTTTCCCTGTTGCCCAGGAAGGTAAAGCCGCCCGATGCGCCCACTCCTTTAAAGAAGCCGTTCTGCACGGTATAGCTCAGCCATGCGTTAGCCGTATGTTTAGAGTAGCCTGGTATTATATCGCCTTTTTTAATGCCGTAAGTATCGGTAATGCCCGGTGCTACTTCACTTACAAATGACTCAGTAAAGGCATAGTTAGCCACAAGGTTAAGCCCCGGAAGTATTTGGCCACGGGCATCAAATTCAACACCCTGCGCCCTGCGCTCGCCAAATATAATGCTGTATTGCTCACCGGGTGCATTGCCCGGGTCGCTCATCAGTTCGTTTTTCTTGTTTATCATGTAGGCAGAAACCGAAGTGCTCCATTTACCATCAAACCAGTTCCTTTTTACACCCACTTCGTTGTTGTTGCCGCTTAGCGGTTTTACGTCGCCACCGTTCCTTAGTATACCGGATTGTGGGGTAAAGGCTTCGTCATGCAACACGTAAACTGATGTGTTTTCGTCTACAGAGTAGCTAAGGCCGGCACGCGGTGTCCAGTGCTTGTCTGATATTGGCGCACCGCCCCATGAAGACTGGCTGATGTTTGTATAGCGGCCTGCAAGGGTAAGCCTAAGCTTGTTTTCAAAGAAACCTATTTCATCCTGAAGGTAACCGGCACTGTAGCGCGAGCTCATAAGGCCGTAACCAAGCGTTGCCCTTTCTTCTATAGACAGGCTGCGGTCAAATACAGGGTAACCGTTTACCGGAGGCCCGTAGGTAGGGTTGTTTACGTCAAATGGGTTTTCGAAGGTGTCAAGGTCGTGGCTTTGGCTCCAGTCAGCAAAGTATTCTTTGTTGCCCATGTCTACACCACCCAGTATTTTGTGGCTTATGCTGCCGGTTTGTACCTTACCGTTTATGTAGGCCTGGCCCATTTTCATGGTGCTTTTTGCATCCCAAAGCCCCACGTTTCGTATTATCTGGCCTTCGCCAAGAGTACCGTCTACAACACCGTCATAGTTGGTGTCTATATCGCCGGGACCCACGCCTGTAGGCCATGAGCTGTAGCCTTCCTGCATGTACCTGAAGTACGATGCCTGTGCGGTAAGCTTCCAGTTTTCGTCTATCTGGTGCTCTAAAAGCCCGTAGAAGCTGTGGTCGTTTATCTTGGTGTCTGGTAATCCAGGTTGTGTAAGGGTAAAGTCGCGCGGAAGCGATGCATAGCTGGTGCCGTACACGTAGTACGAACCTACCTCAGTCATGTTGGCACGCTGGTAGTTGTATTCCAGGGTAAGCTTGGTTTTATCGGTAGCCTGGTACGAGATTACCGGGGCTATAACGTAGCGGTCGTTATGCTCGTACGGGCGGAACGAACCCTTGTTTTGTGTAGAAAGGTTAAGGCGGTACAGTAGCTTGCCGTCTTTGGTCAGTTTACCGTCCAGGTCCAGCGTGGTACGGTACAGGTCAAAGCTGCCCAGTGTAAAGCTGGCTTCGCCTTTGGTTGTGCCTGTAGGTTTTTTGGTTACCACGTTATAAAGCCCACTTGGGTCGCCGCTAGATATCATGAAACCTGCAGGGCCTTTTACAAATTCTATATGGTCTACAAAGCTCATGTCTTCGGTTAGCGGGCCCCAGAACGAAGAAACCACGTTAAACCCATTCCTGAAAGCCTGTATTTGCGAACCGCGCATGCTTATGTTAGCATACAGGTCGCCCCAGTGCTCCAGGCGTACGGCGCCACTCACGTTACGGATAAGGCCGTCGCTCATGCTTATTACCTGTTGGTCTTTCAGCGTTTGTGCGGTTACTATCTGTATGTTTTGCGGAATTTCCAGTACAGGTGTGTCCAGGCGCAGCGAACCTGATGGCTTGTCTTGCTTGTAGCGGTTAGCATCGCCGTTTATAATCACCTCGTTCAGTTCTTCCTGGCTTTCGCTCAGGGTGAAGTTCTTTGCAGCAACATTGCCGGCGGTTACCGTTACGGTTTCCTCCAGCGGCTTAATACCTACCGATGCTACACGCAGGGTATAGTCGCCCGGTTTAATGTTCTTAATCTCGTAGTAACCTTTGGCATTGGTTACGGCACTGTGTACCGTGCCTTTCAGCGCTACGCTTATGTTTTCGGCGGGAGTGTTATCACTCAGCACCACGGTTCCGCTTATGCCGCCGCGGTCCTGTGCAGAAAGCAGCAGGCCAAACAGCAGCGCTATAAGCGTAAATGTTTGTTTAAGGATAGAGTTAATCATTTGTTTTATGTTTGTTTATGTAGCCGCAAAGTTACACGGCTAACATATATCAGTCAACACTATTTTTAATTATTCTAAATAAAGTTAAGCTGAAATTCTACTTTTAAGGATGTAGTGGTGAATACCGTTTATTTTTTTGGTATTGAAAATTTTAATGGTGAATCACTGTTTTTGCTTCAGCGAATTAATAAAAAAATGCCCCGCCGGTAGGGGCGGGGCACTTCATTATCACCTGCTATTTCAATTAGAAGCTGTAAGACAGGCTTGCAGATAGCATCCTTGGCCTTTGGGCGCTTATGGTGCTCCAGCCTTTGTAGTAATCTTTGTTAGAAATGTTATCCAGTTTCAGGGTAAGAGTAACATCGCTTATGTTGTAAAACGCTGAGGCGTTAAGTATTGTATAATCAGGCAGGGTAAATGTACCTGCTGTGTTACGGTTGAATATCTTGTTTTCGCTGGCATAGTTACCACCAAAACCAAAGCCAAGCCCTTCAAGGTTACCGTTTAGTATGGTATTGCTAAACCTGTAGCTCGCCCAGAAGTTCACCATGTTTTGCGCACCGGCGCTCTCAGGCCTTTTGCCTACAAAATCGGCATCACCGGCTACCAGCTTGCTGTCGTTGTAGCTGTAACCTGCTATTACGTTAAGGCCGGTTACAGGATTAGCTGTAACAAAGGCTTCAAAGCCCTGGCTGCGCTGCTTACCATCCTGGAAGTTTACCGTATCTGGCATTACAGGTGCACCGGTTACAGGATCCGGCTCGTTAGGTATCTGCTTAGAGTATACCATGTCGTTTACTTCTATGTAGTAGTAGCTAAGGGTGGCGCTAAGCTTGTCACCCAGCAGGTTCAGTTTGGTACCGCCTTCAAGCTGTTTTGCATGCTCAGGCTTAAAGCTCCTTGCCACAGGTACACCAAGTATCTGGTCCTGGCCCGGTGCTACGTTGCTGAAACCGTCCATGTAGTTAGCAAATACCGATACTTTATCAAGTACAGGCTGGTACACAAGGCCGAATTTAGGCGAGTAAGCCGTTTGGTTATAGTTAGCCGACTTGTTTATAAAGCGGTCTGCCCTAAGGCTTAGCATTACCGATAGTGATGGTAAAATATTGATAACATCAGACGCATATGCGCTGTATACTTCTTCTGTAGTAGTGGTAGCCGTTACCTGTCCGTTTGCAAGCAGTGCGTTCATGCCTGCCTGTGTAAGTACGCCGGTATCGTCTGTACCTGTAGGCTGGCCCATAGCGGCTGCAAGCATGTCAAATTTAGACTGGTTGTTACCTATGTATATGTAACCGTTGCCTACATACGGGCTGCCGTTGTTTTGCACATTGCGGTTAAAGTAGTCAAGGCCTACAATAAGGCGGTTCCTTAGTGAACCAAGCTTAAAATCGCCTATAAAGTTCTGCTGGATGTCAGTAGCGTAGGTTGTAGAGTTTTGCTTGTTTACATAACGGGCAAACAGTAAACCTTCCATGTTACCATCGGGCAGCATGCTTTCTGCAAATGCAGTGCCTTCATAAATGTATGAATAGAAACCGTCTGATTTAGCCGTAGACCTTGAAAGCACGGTTTGCGAAGTCCACTGGCTGTTTATCTTGTAGTTCATTTGCCCCTGTATGTTAAACGTAGGGGTGTCTATATACAGGTCGTTGCTGGTGTATGAACGTTTGTTGTTGTAGCCAAACGCCTTCATTTGGTCTATGTTGTTTACGTGCAGTGCAGAGCTCCTGTCCAGGAACAGCATGGCAGTGTTAGTGCTGCGGCCGTTGTATATTTCGGTATTTACAAAGAAGCTCAGTTTATCGTTTACGTTATAGTTAAGCGACGGGGCTATAAAGAATGATTTTTTAAAGCCTGCATCCTGGAAGCTGTCTTCGGTGTGGTAAGCCGCATTAATGCGTATGGCGCCTTTTGCCGGGTTAGCAAACGGGCTGTTTATATCGGCAGTAAAGCGGTTAAGGTTATAGGTGCCGCCTACATAGTTAATGTTGCCTTTAAAACCGCCAAACGGCCTTTTTGTGGTAACGTTTATAAGCCCGCCATACGAAATAAGGCTGCTGCCGAAAAGCGTACCCGATGGGCCTTTTATAACTTCTATACGCTCTACGTTTTGCGGGTCGGCGCTACCATTTGTTATAGACGGCAAGCCGTTTACCATAGTAGGCTGCACGGCAAAACCCCTAAGGCTGAAGTAACCGGCACCATCTGTACCACGGCCGGTAGATTCCCAAAGCCTGTCCAGGCCGGGTACGTTTTTATAGGCGTCGTCCATTTGCGTTATTACCTGCTCTTTCATAAGTTCGGCAGTAACGGTGTTGTATACCTGTGGGTTTTCTATATCCTTAAGCGGCATTTTGCTTACCACGTTACTGGTAGTGCGGGTAAACTTGTTAGTGCCACCGTTTATAATAACCTCGTTAAGCTCTTCCTGGCTTTCGCTAAGGGTAAAGTCTTTGGTTGTAGCACCGGCAGCAACAGTAAGGGTTTCCTCCACAGGCTTAACGCCTACCGATACCACGCGTATGGTGTAGTCGCCCGGCTTTATGTTCTTTATTTCGTAGTGGCCTTTAGCATTGGTCACTGCGCTGTAGTTGGTTCCTTTAAGCGCTACGCTGATGTTTTCGGCGGGAGTGTTGTCGCTCAGTACAATGTTACCGCTTACACTGCCGCGGTCTTGTGCGCTAAGCAGCATACCGAACAGCAACGCCACAAGGGTTAGTGTTTGTTTAAAGATAGAGTTTCTCATTTTGTTTGTGGTTTTAAAAACGCCACAAAGGTATACCGCTAACATACATGAGGCAATACTATTTTTAATTATTCTAAATAAATTCAAGATTCAAAAGTATTTTTACAGATTTTATTGTTATGCCTGCATATTTTTTTTCGAATGAAAATTTTACCCTTTAAACACTGTTTATATTGTAACATTTTGTGATGAAATAAGCTCAGGATTTAAGTTTTCAGTCGCAGCCGCAGTTTTCAGCTTGGCGCCTTGGCGGCTTTGCGAGAAAAATACAGCGGTGATTCACAGGGAAGTTATTACGCTAAGTTTCCCAAAGTTTTAGGTAAGAGCGAAGTTATTCTGCTCTCTGATGGATCTATGGTATGGACACAAATCGCTTTGTGGACTTTTTGCTTTCCAAAGGAAAGCCTTAGTGTACGTTTTAAGCATAATTTAGGTCTTTTGTGGACTTTGTGAAAAACTTTGCGCCCCTTGTGGTAGAAAATTCCTCGAAAAGACGCCAAGTCGCAAAGATGTGTCCACACAATAACTGATAGGTGGGAGGTGGGTAAATATTTTAGATGCTCAGTAGCTAAGAAGCTTAGCAGCTCTGTTTAACTAGCCCTTGCCCCGCGAAAAAATATACCCTACATTTACAGAAACACACTACTCCATGCGCTGGACCTTTGCCCCTGAACGTGACCCGCTGATTATAAACCACCTGACTGATGTACTGGGGGTAGACCGCCGTATAGCAACCCTGCTGGTACAGCGCGGCATCAGCACATTTGAGGAGGCACGGCAGTTTTTCAGGCCGTCTTTGGCCGACCTGCACGATCCCTACCTGATGAAGGATATGGACAAAGCGGTGGCACGCGTGGAGCAGGCTTTGGCTAACGGCGAAAACATACTGGTGTTTGGCGATTACGACGTAGATGGCACCACGGCGGTTTCGCTGATGAGCGGCTACTTGCACAGTATTTACCCGAATGTAGATACTTACATACCCGACCGCTATGCCGAGGGTTACGGCGTATCGTTTGCCGGGATAGACTATGCCGATGACAACGGTTGCACCCTGATTATAGCGCTGGACTGCGGCATTAAAAGCCCTGATAAGGTGGCCTACGCCAAGGAGAAAGGCATCGACTTTATTATTTGCGACCACCACCGTCCCGGCGACACCCTGCCCGATGCCGTTGCGGTACTGGACCCGAAGCGTGAGGACTGCACTTACCCGTACGATGAGCTTTGCGGTTGTGGGGTGGGTTTTAAGTTAGTCCAGGCGCTGGGTGCCAACCGTAACCAGACGATCATGGACCTGCTGCCGTGGCTCGATCTTGTAGCCACTGCCATAGCTGCCGACATAGTACCCATAACAGGGGAGAACCGTATACTGGCTAAGTTCGGGCTGGACGTGATAAACAGCAACCCGCGCCCCGGCATAAAGGCCTTAATTCAAAATGCCAAAAAGCAACAACTGAACATAAGCGATGTGGTCTTCCGTATAGCGCCGCGCATCAATGCCGCCGGGCGTATAAGCCACGGAAAGCATGCGGTTGCGCTGCTTACGGAGTTCAGCCTGGAGCAGGCGGAGGCATTTGCCGCCGAGATAGAAACCTTTAATGCCGACCGTAAGGAGCTGGACAAACAGATAACCCAGGAAGCCCTACGACAAATAGAACGCAATAACGACCACAGCCGTTACAGCACCGTGGTGTACCGGGAAGACTGGCACAAAGGGGTGATAGGCATCGTGGCATCTCGCCTTACCGAAACCTACTACCGCCCCACGCTGGTGTTTACCAAGAGTGGCGACAAACTGGCGGCTTCGGCGCGCTCTGTACGGGATTTTGATATTTACAATGCCCTTGAGGCCTGTGCCGACTGCCTGGAACAGTTTGGTGGGCACATGTATGCGGCGGGGCTTACGCTGAAGGAAGAACAGTACGAAACCTTCCGCGAAAAGTTTGAGCAGGTGGTGCAAAACACCATAGCGCCTGAGCTGTTAATTCCTGAAATTAAGGTAGATGCGGAGCTGTACCTGGCGGATATTACCCCGAAATTCTTCCGTATACTAAAGCAGTTTGAACCCTTCGGGCCGGGGAATATGACACCCGTTTTCTTAACCAAGGGACTGCGTGACACGGGCTTTGGACGCGCCATAGGCAGCGACAGCGAACACCTGAAACTCTTTGTAAAACAAGGTAATAGTGACGGTTATAGTGCCATTGGCTTTGGCCTTGCCAAAAAGAAACACCTTGCCGAAAACACTGCTTTTGATGCCGTATACAGCATTGATGAAAATGAATGGAACGGGGAGGTTAGTTTGCAGTTGCGCCTGAGGGATATAAAAGAAGAATAAGCTTACAAAAATAATAATTTTGTAAGTTTTTGGTTTCAAATTAATATTCCACATTTGGTATAAAAAAATACAAAAAGTTGTGGAAAATCTTTTTAGCTTAAAAATGGGGGTTAAGCTTTTGGTTTTCATTGTATTAATGTCGATGCGCTAAAAAACACACCGTACAATTTACCCCGAATAATCCACAGCGGAAGGGGAGATATTCCACAGCAAAATTTGGGTGCTACCAGCTTCTGTCTTTGGTTGAAAAAACTTACAATTATTTTGCTGAACGATTGCCTTCAGTACTTGGTGCGGAATGGTGTTGTAACTTTGTGGCGTGAGGCTGAAAAATTGGAACACTGATGACACTGATTCGACGGATTTACACAGATTTGAAAAAAGCAACCTGTCTAATATTTCTATCCTAACAAATCATTATCGCAATGGGTGTTAGCTGTCACCCCAAAAAATCCATCGGGTAGGTTTTCTGGTTGTACTTTATATCTATTTCTTTAAAAAAGGCACGGCGGTTTTCGTCCAGTTCGGGTATGGGCAAAAACGTGCCGAGCGTTACAGGGGGGGCTATTTCGCGGAACAGGTTTTCCAGTCCGGCAGGTACCACGGTACACAACAGCCTTACATAGGCGTCTGATGTGTTTTTAAAGCAGTGTATAGCGCCACCCATGGGTATGTTTACAAAGCCGTCTTTGCTTACCAGCTGGTTTCCGGCTTCGGTTTTAAAGGTGAGTTCGCCTTCCAGCACGTAGAACATTTCCTGTATTTCGGGATGCGAATGGGGTGGAGGGCCACCGCCGGGCGGCACTACCATTTCTATAACGGCATACGCACCACCGGTTTCTTCCCCGGAAATGACAATGCGGTAATTGCCACCGGCTACAGCCAGGGTTTCACCTTCGGTTTTGTTTGTAATGGTTATGCTTGGGTTCATAAGATGTTTTTGTTTTAGAGATTTGGCTTCGCTGAACCTTGTGTTTTTGAGATTCCTCGGCTCCGTTGCACTTCGCCCGGAATGGAAGAGCGTGGTATCATGTTGACGATAGGAGACATCTCTTCCAAAGATGTAATGATATGGTTTTTCTCGCAAAGCCGCGAAGAGCAAAGCTTTGCGGGTTGTATGATTTATTTCGAATAGGGCTTAGCTCCCAGTTTCTTCAATCTTTAGTGGATTCTGTCGTGTGTCAAATACGTTGGCTATAACAATGCGTTTGCCTATCGAACTCAGGTAATATATAATTTTATAGTTGCCCGAAATTATATACCTAAATTTCTGTGCCTTGTCCGCTAAAAGCCCTTCTAAAACACCAATCTCCGGATGTCCTTCAAGCCTGATGGTATCCTCAATAATACGGTCAACTATTTTTTCTGCAGTTTTTATACCTGCTTTAAACTTGTAATAGTTGAAAACATCCTGCAATTTTTCTTCGGCAAATTGTGACCAATAAATTTCTAACGCCATCCCTTTACCTTTTGCTTCAGGTCGTGGGTGCTTATCAGCCTGTTGTTCTTTTCGTCTTCCAGGGCGGCATCAATTTCAGAGTTAAACTGTTCCATAGACATAGGTTTCAGGTTTTGCTCAAAAACCTCCGATTTACGCTCATGGAGCAGGTCTTCTATAGCCGTGATAATTTTTTCGTTATCAAGCCTAAGGAACTCTTGGACTATTAATATTTTACGGGCTTCTAAATTCATGGATATAAGCGTATACTACAAAGTTATACTTTTTTTGCGTTCTATTAACGGCTTGGAAGTTAAAGTATAATAGATGAAAAACCCGCTAAGCTTCCGCCTGCGGGTTTCAAATATCGTAAAATAAACTGTAGTAATTACACCAGTCCGTTTGCTACTAAGTATTCGGCAATTTGTACTGCGTTAGTGGCAGCACCTTTACGAAGGTTGTCGGCTACAATCCACATGTTAAGCGTGTTTGGCTGGGTTTCGTCACGGCGTATACGGCCCACGAATACCTCGTCTTTACCTTCGGCATATAGCGGCATAGGGTAGTCGGCATTGGCGGTATCGTCCTGAACCACCACGCCCGGTGTTTCGCTCAGTATCTGGCGTACTTCGGCAAGGTCGAAATCATTGCTGAACTCTACGTTTACGCTTTCGCTGTGCCCGCCCACGGTAGGGATGCGCACGGTGGTAGCCGTAACACGGATGCTGTCATCGCCCATAATTTTTTTGGTTTCCTTCACCATTTTCATTTCCTCTTTGGTGTAGCCGTTGGCTTCAAACACGTCAATCTGAGGGATGGCATTGCGGTGAATCGGGTACTTGTAGGCCATTTCGCCCTCTATACCTGCGTATTCGTTTTCAAGCTGTTTTACAGCCTTAACGCCCGTACCGGTAACGCTCTGGTAGGTAGAAACCACCACACGCTCTATGTTATATTTTTTATGCAGGCCCGAAAGCGCCAATACCATTTGTATGGTAGAGCAGTTCGGGTTAGCTATTACTTTATCTTCGGCAGTAAGGGTGTCGGCATTGATTTCCGGAACCACCAGCTTGTTGGCCGGGTTCATCCTCCATGCGCTTGAGTTGTCTATTACAGTAACACCGGCTTCGGCAAACTTAGGTGCCCACTCCAGCGAAGTGCTGCCCCCGGCCGAAAAAAGTGCTATCTGCGGCTTCAGGCTTACGGCAGTTTCCAGGCTTACTACCTTATATTTATTACCCTTAAATTCCAGTTCCTTGCCTACCGACCTTTCTGAGGCCACAGGGATAAGTTCGGTTACAGGGAAATTTCTTTCTGCCAGTACTTTAAGCATTACTTCGCCTACCATTCCGGTAGCGCCAACAACAGCAACTTTCATAGTATTTATGTGATTAATAGATTAATTCGGGTCAAAAGTAGTTATAAAAGCGTTTCAAACTTAAAATTTATAACAAAGAAATACCGCCCTTGCGGGGCGGTTTTGTTAGAAAATAGAATATGTCGTGTAGCGGAAACTTAATATCACAAAATGTTATAATTAAAACAAATTATTTCAAATATAACTGGTTTTGGCTGTGGCCAACTTTTTATTGTTTTGCCTTCAGTACGTCGCGTATCTCCATAAGCAGCTTTTCTTCGTTGCTCGGTGCAGGCGGTGCCGCAGGTGCTTCGGCTTCCTTTTTGCGGGTAGCGTTAATGCCTTTCACAATAAGGAACAGTGCAAATGCCACAATAAGGAACGAAATCACGTTGCTCAGGAAATTGCCGTACTTAATACCGGCCCCAATGGTAAGTTCCTGTATGTTTTTAATATGGGCAGCTTCAAGCAACGGTGTAAGGATAAGCGGGGTTATAATGTCTTCCACAAGCGACTTTACAATAGCGCCAAATGCCGCACCGATGATAACACCCACAGCCAGGTCCATTACATTCCCCTTAAGGGCAAAGTCTTTAAATTCTTTCAATAATGCCATAAGCTCAAAAGGTTTTTAGTTTCTGTTTATTTGTCTTTGGGAGATACTAAGATAAGGAAAAATTTATGAAAGGGGTGTTAAAAGTTAGCGTGCGGCGGTTGTTGGCTGCAAAGGTTTGCAGTAAAATTCAAAACTGTGAAAATCCTTTAAATCTGTGTCATCAGTGTTCCCTTTCTTATTTCGGTTAAAAACTAATCCTAAAATTCGTAATTTCGCAATGCCTTTACATACTAACCCCTATGTTTAAAAAAATACTCCGCCTGTTCTATAAAGTTGCCATGTGGTTCTTCCTCATCTCGGTGTTTTCCGTGTTGCTGTTCCGCTGGGTGCCGGTGCCGTTTACCCCGCTGATGATAACCCGGGCCTTCGAACAGAAAGCCAACGGCGAAGCCCTGCACTGCAAGCACGACTGGGTGCCTATTGAGGAAATTTCGCCACGCCTGCAACGCGCGGTAATAGCCAGCGAAGATGCCACCTTCCAGGACCACCATGGTTTCGATTTCAGTGCCATGTACAAGGCCTATAAAAACAACAGCAAGGGTAAGCGTATGAAAGGCGGCAGCACCATAAGCCAGCAAACGGCCAAAAACGTGTTCCTGTGGCAGGGGCGTAGCTATGTACGCAAGGCTTTTGAGGCTTATTTTACAGTGCTTATAGAGTTGCTTTGGAGCAAAGAGCGTATTATGGAAGTATACCTGAACAGCATAGAAATGGGCGACGGCGTATACGGTGCGCAGGCTGCATCTAAGTATTGGTACGATAAACCTGCTGCCGACCTTACCAAATACGAAGCGGCAGGTATAGCGGCCATACTGCCAAACCCATTTAAATACAAGGCCAAAAACTCATCGGCGTTTATTGAAAGGCGAAAATCGCGCATACTGAAACACATGCGCTACGTAAAACTGAGGTACTGATGCTACAGAAGTTATTGCTGATACTGTGCCTGTGCGGGGGTGTGGCTTTTGCCCAAAAGCCCTCTGAAGCAGGTATTGTAAGCGATAACGACCTCTACGTGTCGCCTGTTACCGACCAGTATTATACCAATGGGCTGGAACTGTTTTACCGCTATTCCGGTAATGTCCGCTCTGAAAAAGTTGCCAAAAAAATATGGGAGTTCCGCGCGGGGCAGTACATCTACAACCCGCAAAGCGTGCGCGCTGCCGATATTAATGTAAACGACCGCCCCTTTGCCGGGTACCTGTTTGCGCAGGGAGGCATCAATACGTTTTTTAAGGATGAAAGCCTGTTGAAGGTAAACATACAGCTTGGCGTAGTAGGCCCGGAGAGCGGAGCCGAAGAAGCACAGAAATTCCTGCACAGGGCTTTAGGGTACCGTGGTGTACAAGGGTGGCAATACCAGATAACTACTACACCAGCGGCGCAGCTCAATGCGTTTTACAGCCATAAAGTATTCCCCGGAACTTTTCACGAAAAAACCGATTTCCACCTGCAGGCCGAAGGGCAGCTGGGTACCATATGGCGCAGTATTTCGTTAGGTGCTATGGCACGGGTGAGCCTTAGGGGTAATTTACTGCCGCTTTACGAAAGTTCACTCTACGGGGCGCAGCTTTCAAAAGATAAAAACTACGCCAACCGGAATGAACTCTTTCTGTACTTTAACCCTAAAGTGCAGTACATGAATTACGATACTACCATACAGGGTAGCCCGTTTAACGATAAAAGCCCGGTTACCTTTCCGCTGATCCCTTTCCGGTTTAATGCCGAAGCCGGTATTAAATACGGCCGCGGCCGCTGGACGTATGCCTACGTGTTTAATTACCGCGGCAAAGAACTCAGTAATAACGTTATTACCGGTTTTTGCTACGGGTCATTGCAGTTGGGTTATATGTTTTAGCGGTGAGGATTTATTTCCTGAGATAAAAACTTTACCGGCTTAGTAAGCCTGTTTGTAAAATGTTGTATTTTAGTAGTAATAGCCAGCTTAAACTAATTTAAAATCTACATTATATTAATGAAAAATCTATTCACAGCTATAATCCTTCTTTTTGTGGCAGTTGGTTTTGGACAAAATAAAAGCAATTTCCGGCTTGAAGGTACTACCAAAAATATACAGGACGGTACGGTCCTGCGATTAACAGATCCTTTATCAGATGTTATAATTGATTCTGCGAAAGTTGTCAATAACAGTTTTGTTTTTACAACCAAAGTACCTTCTTATCCTTATAGGGTAGCGTTGTTTAAAGATGGCGCTACAGCAAGAATAATCTGGGTAGAAAATAATAAAATGACTTTTGATGCCCGGGTTAACGAATTTGAAAATGCAGTGGTAACGGGTTCTGTTACAGATGATTTGTTTATGCAGTTGCGAAATAAGTCACGGACGGCTAAATCCTACGAAGATGTTGTAGCCATAGAAATGGAATTTATTGAGGCAAACTTAGGAAGTATTTTAAGTACACATAACCTTTCTGTTATGAAAGGGGTTTTCGGTAAGGTAAAAGCAAAAGCATTGTTTGACAAAATGCCCCTAAAAAATAAACAGTCTGAATACGGTAAGATAATATCAGATTATTTGAGTTTAGACATTCCGGAAACTTTAGGAATTGGCAGCAGGTACCATGATTTTTCCATGAATGATGAAAACGGGCTGCCTCACAAGCTTTCGGAATTTGAAGGGGAAATTGTATTGCTGGAATTCTGGGCTTCATGGTGTGTACCCTGTAGGCAGGAAAATCCGGAACTTATAAAAACGTATGAGAAGTTTAATAATAATGGGTTTGAAATTGTAGCCGTTTCTTTAGATAAAAAGAAACAGGATTGGCTTGAGGCTATTAAGAAGGATAATCTTAAATGGAAGCACCTTTGCGATTTAAAAGGTACAAATAGCGCAGCGGCATTACTATATGGGGTGCGGGGTATCCCTGATAATGTACTGATAGATAAAAACGGAATCATTATCGGAAAGAATTTAAGAGGTGAGAAGTTAAATGCTAAGTTGGCTGAAGTGTTGCCGGGTTCAAATATTGAGGTAACGCATACCCCGGACGGTACCCAGGCTAAGGTTGGGAAAAACTTTACCTGGCAGGATGAAAATGGTAAAGTACTAAGCAAAGCTGAGGTTGATGAAATGCTTAAGGGTAATAAATATACCCCACATATAGATACGGATAAAAACCTCATAGTCCTGAAAAAAGACTGAGCAAGTATTTAAGTTTTTACAGGTATTATTTGGTATAAATACAGAAGGCACACAGTATACAACCGTGTGCCTTTTTACTAAAATAGTATTCTGTTTATTGTCGTTATTTCAGTGCCTTAATTCCCATATTAAACAAAGTAAACGCCTGCACGTCGGTAAGCTCGGCTATGGTTTGTGCTATAGATTTCCCTGCACCGTGCCCGGCATTGGTTTCTATGCGTATCAGTACCGGGGCACTGCCGTCCTGGCATTCCTGTAGTGTGGCGGCAAACTTAAAGCTGTGCGCAGGCACTACACGGTCGTCATGGTCGCCGGTTGTAACCAGCGTGGCGGGGTAGCGGGTGCCTTTCTTAAGCGATTGCACCGGAGAATATCCTTTCAGGTAATCAAACATTTCCTTGTTATCGTCTGCCGTACCGTAGTCGTAAGCCCAACCCGCACCTGCGGTGAACTTGTGGTAGCGTAGCATGTCCATAACGCCTACGGCAGGCAGCGCCACTTTAAACAGTTCGGGGCGCTGGGTCATACAGGCGCCTACCAGCAGGCCGCCGTTACTGCCCCCGCGTATGGCAAGGTAATCAGGCGAGGTGTACCCGTTGCTGATGAGGTATTCGGCTGCGGATATAAAATCGTCAAACACATTTTGCTTTTGCAGCTTGGTGCCGGCATCGTGCCATTTGCGTCCGTACTCACCACCACCGCGAAGGTTCGGCACGGCATAGACACCGCCGTTTTCCAGCCACACCGCATTCGATATGCTGAACGCCGGGGTAAGGCTTACGTTAAACCCGCCGTAGCCATACAACATGGTAGGGTTTTTACCGTCGCGCTTCAGGCCTTTTTTATAAGTGATGATCATCGGTACCTTAGTGCCGTCTTTACTCGTATAAAACACCTGTTCGCTGGTATAGTCTTCGCTGTTAAAGCCTATTTTTGGCTTTTGGTACAGGGTAGATTTGCCCGTTTTTGGGTCAAAGGCATAAATGTTGCCTGGTGTAACATAGTTGGTAAACGAATAGTACAGTGTTTTCTCTTCGTGTTTCCCTCCAAAACCCGAAGCCGTACCTATGCCCGGCAGGCTTATTTCGCGCAGCAGCTTACCGTTATAGTCAAACTGCTTTACCAGCGAAATAGCATCTTTCATATAGGTGGCAAACAGGTAGCCGCCACCATCGGTAACAGACAGTACATTTTCTGTTTCGGGGATAAGGTCTTTCCAGTTTTCCTGCTGCGGGTGTGCGGCATCTACCGTTACCACGCGGTTGTTCGGCGCATTATAGTCGGTACGCAGGTACAGGGTAGTGCCTTTGCTGTCTATAACGCCGGTGCTGTTGCTGTAGTTGTCTGCAATGGGCAGGAAGGTGCTGTTCGGTTTGCTCAGGTCTTTTACATACAGCTTATTCCCGTAGGTGCTGTTGGCAGCGCTTACTATAAGGTAGCGTTCGTCTTCGGTAAGGGAGCCGCCTACGTAGCGGTTTTTTTCGCTGTCGCCAAAAATCACTTTGTCGTCCTTTTGTTCTGTGCCCATCTTGTGGAAGTACAGCTTGTGCTGGTCGGTCTTTGCCGAAAGCAGGCTGCCCTCGGGCTTATCGTAGGTGCTGTAGTAAAAGCCTTCGCTGCCCTGCCAGGCCATGCCGCTAAACTTTACATTTTCTATAGTGCCCAGCTGCTTTTTGGTCACGGCATCTATAATAATCACCTTGCCCCAGTCGCTGCCCCCTTCCGATATCATGTACGAAGCCAGGTTGCCCTTCTTGTTGAATCGTATGGATGATAGCGAAGTGGTGCCGTCCTTACTGAAGGTATTCGGGTCCAGGAATACCTCTTCCTTGCCGTCTTTGCCCTTGCGGTACAGTACGCTCTGGTTTTGCAGGCCGTTGTTTTTATAGTAATAGGTGTAGCTGCCCTCGGTAAACGGGGCCGATATGCGTTCGTAGTTCCACAGTTCCTCCAGGCGTTTCTTTATCGCATCTCGGAATGGTATCTGTGCCAGGTAGGCATCGGTAACCTCATTTTCGGCTTTTACCCATGTGGCGGTTTCGGCGCTGCGGTCGTCTTCCAGCCAGCGGTACGGGTCGGGCACGGCGGTGCCAAAATAGGTGTCTACGGTATTGTCCTTACGGGTTTGCGGGTATTTCAGGTCTTTCATTTGTGCGGTAGCGTTTAAGCTTATGGCTGTGGCCAAAGCTATAGAAATCTTTTTCATACGATGTGCTTTCGTACAAATGTAATGAACTAAGCCTGATTAAAGAAATGGCACAGATTACATCGGGAGGGGTGTGCTTGTATAAAATGGGCGGATGATGTAATCCGTGCCGGACCTGAAATTTTAGTTATGGATGCACTAATACGCTTCTCTGAACAGCGGCACATAGCGCCTTCGGTTCTTGTAGAGGAGTATAAAGTTAAGCGCGGCTACCACTATGGCGGCGGCTATGCCCGGAACGTCTAAGAAAAGGTGGAACAACAATATGTTCAGCGAAAGCGGTACCAGTACCAGTAAGGCAAAAGGTACCCAAAGCTTAATGACCAGCATAAGGCCGATGCATATTTCGGCTATCGCGATGACCGACAGCATATAACCGGTATCGGTAAGCGAGCTGATAAAGCTCGATGCTTCTGCGGGTGGCTGGGGCAGTGGTATAAAGTTGTAAATTTTATTGGCGCCAAAAAGCATTAAAATAAGTCCGAGGGAAATGCGGGTGATGTTTGTAAATTTTGAATTCATAAGTAATGGATTAGGGCCTGATTTTTAATGTTATACCTAAAGTTACAAAATAAATTAACAAAAAATACAGTATTTTTTTATTAAAATGATAATTGTTAAAATAAATAGAAATTTCCTTTATCAGAATATTTATTCTAATAAAAACTTGATTTGGTCTGTGCTTTTTATGGAAAACGCACTGGTTTTTAAGAAATGTTGATGTAAGAGTAAAAAAGGCACATCAGTAATACCGTACAAACTGCTGTCGGTACTGCCCGATGTGCCATATTTGGTTACTGTATGCTTACCGGAAATACCACTTCTGCATCGGTACTGCCGCCTGCATTGGTAATATCACCACCCGCAACGCCTGAGCCTGATTTGTTTGGCAGGTGCCTTAGCGTAACGGTAAGGTTACCTGCAGCAGCAGCAGGTGCAGCTGTGTAGGTAAAGGCAAGCCCTATAGGATGACCGTTAGCATCGGTATCGCTGTAAGCAAAAGTACCCAGGCCACTCTGCTGGAAGAAAATCTGGTGCTCCGTATCCAGCTCGTGTATCTCCGTGGTGATGTCCTCGGCCGGGTTTACCGCTTCGTTAAGGAAAGTAACTGCACCGGTATACGAAGCACCGGCGGTAAAGGGTGCGCTTACGGTAACTACAGGGGCATTTGGCCCGTCGCCGTCCAGGTCTTTGCTTTGCAATACCACGGCAGTGCCGCCCGCAGTAGGGGTAAAGGTAGCCGTAACGGTAGTAATCACCTCGTTTTCTATAACAGGTGCGTTGTCGTCGCTGCACGATGCAAGCGCCATTGCGGCTATGGCGGTAAGCGCCATCATTTTCACGTTTTTCATGATAGTATTGGAATTTAAAATGTGTTACTAAATGTTTTTTTGTTTTCCCGGGCCTCAAGCACGTTCTGTCATTGCGAGCGGAGGAACGGAGCGCGGCAATCTCATAAGACAATTCATTAATAATGAGATTGCTTCGTTCCTCGCAATGACCGCCCCGTGTTCTTTTCGTGACTTTCGGGATGAGTGAAGCTTTTCCCCTCTTGAGAGGGGTTAGGGGTGTGTTTTTAATATTAAGAGTTTTCAGATTGCTCATGCGCTAAGTAGCTAAGAAGCTCAGTAGCTAATAAGCCAGTTTCACCTGTACCTGCACATTCCTGCCCACTTCATCAGTGTACAGGCGCTGGCGGTTCAGGTAGTCGCGGTAGGTAGTGTTAAACACGTTAAACACCGACAGGTTTACCGATGCCGTGGTTTTACCCAGTGCAAACTGCCCACCCGTAGCTACATGCAACAAGCTGTAGGCAGGCGGCGGTGTGCTGATGTCTACATACGTATTTACGGTGCCGGTATTATCAGGGATATCGGCATAGAAGTTATAGTCCGGGTAGCGCCACTGCCTGCTCACGGTTTCATTGCGCAGCTCGGCAAAAAAGCGGTGGCTGCCCGGTGCCGTATAGCGCAGGGAGTTTGTTACATTCAGCGGGGGCATGTCGATAAGCGGTACATCGTCGCGGGTATTTTGCGCATAAATGTAGGCGGCGTTAAGCCCATAGCTGAGGTTTGGTGTAATGGCATAATCAATGTGCAGGTCGGTTCCCGCCATAAAGGCATCCGTCTGTTTGTAACGGTACACCGGGAATGCCCCGCGTATGGTATACTCCAGCCCGGTAGGCTGCAGGTAAATGAAGTTGTGGATGCTATTAATATAAGGAGTAACCTCAAACGTAAATGCCCCCGCCGATTTCAGCAACGTAACCGATGTTTTTACCGAACGTTCCTTTTCCGTACGCAGGCTGCCCAACTCTATAGTGGCATTGCTGTGGTGCAGGCCGTCGCTAAAGAGTTCGCTGGCATTAGGGTTGCGCATGGCCAGGCTTACATTGCCCATAAGGCTTAGGGCATCGCTCAGTTCTTTGCGCAACCCCGCACTTGCCGAAATATTATGGAACGTGAACTTCGGGTTGGTAAGGTACTGCGTTCCCAGGTCGGCTACGATGATGTTGTCAAACGAACCATCGTTGTATCCCAGATCGTCCCAACGTGATTTCTGGTAATACTTGCTCGCATCTATATGGCTGAAGTCGTACCGAAGGCCTGCCTCCCCGCTAAGGGTAGGGCTGAAGCTGTGGCTGTAAATGCCGTAAGCCCCGGCGTCCATTTTATCGTAATTGGGTATCAGTGGGCGTATGCCGGTATCGGGGCTTGCGCCGTTGTGCTGGTAGGCGGCGCTCACCCCGGCTTTGTAGGTGTCGTCGCCCTGTTCCTTTTTCCAGTCGGCATTGACCGAATTGGTAATCAGGGTCAGGTCCAGTGCCGGTACATTTTCAAGTGCACCACGGTGCAGGTCAAATTCCTCGCGGCGGTTCATCTGGAAAGCATATTGTAATGAAAGCGACGAAGCATCGGCCAGGGTACGGGTGTAGTTTATTTTACCCAAATGGTGCTGCACTTCCTGCCTTGGCGCTCCTATAGTATAGGTGAAGGGGTTTACCACACTCGGCTTCCCGCTGTTTATGGCACGTACCAAATCGCCCAGGCTGCCGATGTGCGTAGCGGTAGCAATACCGATAATGGCATTATAATAACTGTACGATGCGGCCAGTGTGTAGCCATTGCCAATATATTTCACATTCCCGCTGAAGTTGGCTTCGCGGTTGCCGGTGTTGCTCAGTACGTAGTCGGGGGCTTCACGGTCGCCAAGGTATTTAAACGTGCCGCCCAGGTTCCATGCCCAGCCTTTTTCGGCGCCTTTATTAAGGTGTGTGGCAATGGTGCTGCCGCGCCCGTTGCTGTCGGCGGTGAGTATGGTGCGCCCGGTAAGGGTGTCCTTTTCTATATTCAGCGGGTCTACCAGTACCAGCCCGCCCACGGCATCGCCACTGTACTGCAATGCACCGGCTCCTTTAATAACGGTGACTTTTCCCGCGGCATTCACATCAAGGTTAGGTGCGTGCTCGGTACCCCATTGCTGGTCCTCCAGGCGTACGCCGTTTGTAATTACAGGTACACGGCTGCTGTGCAGGCCGTTTATCACAGGCTTTACTATGGTGCTGCCCGTGCGTAGCGAACTTACCCCGGCTACTTCGCGCAGGGCATCGCCCAGGGTGGCGTTGCTGTATTTTTCCAGTATTTCGGCGCTGAGCTTTTGGGTATGCACCACGGCAGATGTCACTGCGCGTTGGGTAACCACCACTTCCTGTAGCTGGCTGCTGCTTGGTTTCAGCCTTGCGTCAAGCACCAGGTTGTGCTGCAGGTTTATGATGGTGTCCAGGCTCTGGTAGCCTATGTAGGTTATTTCGAGCCGTATGTTGCCCGAAGGCAGGTTGCTTACGGCGTACGAACCGTCGGGCAGGGTGGCGGCGTGCCTTTCGCCTATGTGTATGTGTGCGCCGTCCAGCGGCTGGTTTTTTGCCGTGCGCACCGTACCGCTTAGGGTATGCTGCGCGTGTATGCACCAGCCTGTGGCCATAAGGGCCATAAGCAGCAATATTTTTTGCATGATAATTTTCCGGTGTGGGTAAATAAAACAGGGCAGTGGTAGTACACCATGTTTAAGAACTGCATACCATTGGCTTAAAGCCATAGTGCAGCCGCCCGTAACTAACAGGTTATTTTATTTATGCCAAAACCGGGGGCGCCCGAAGGGCAAAGAGGCTTCCTGTAAAAGAAGCGGCCCCTTCTATACTGTTGTATTGGTAAGGGATGTGGGTGTAAGGGAAATCGAGCTTGAGGCAAAATTGCTGCGGCGCGATAAAGAAGTCGAAATGGAAATCACATACGCTACATTCTTCATGGGTATCGGCGCTAACAACGGCCTTACCTTTCAGGGCATGCTCGGTATGGGTGTGCTTTTCTAAATTGTGGGAAAAGGCGTGAAAAGATTTATAGGCTATGGTAAACTGTACCACAGCCATAAGCACCAGGTTTAATATGGCGATTTTTCTTTTCATTGTTGCAAAAGTACACACTAATTCTTTGCTAAAACTTTTTTAACAGAAAAAAAGTAATATTATTTAGAATGGTTTTAAATAATAATTACATTTGTGCAGCACAAAACCAGCATTAGTATGAAAGATATAGCCCAGGTATACCATAACGATTTTGGCGTGGCCTTTTACTGGAAAAAGAATGATGAGGTAGTAAAGCAGCGCGTGCAGCTTGTATTCAGGCAAACCGGCTTTTATCTTACGCCTGCACAGCTTGAGGAGTTTTCGGGTTATATCGCCGCCTGCGAAGAGGGTAGTTGCTGCAACTGCCGCCTTAGGGGGCGCTGCCACCGTTTTCTGCTGAAAACCCCGGTGCCTGAGGTAGACCTTGCGGTAAGCTATGACGAATACCTGGAAATAAAGGACCTTGTAGAGGGTACACTCTTTAAGATAAGCTTGCAGGAGTACCTTAACGGGGAGGGGAAAAATTAGTTTTTTGGTTGTCGGTTGTTGGTTGATGGTTTTGCAACCAATGAAAATCAGCGGTTGCGTTGGTAGAGACGTTGCATTGCAACGTCTCTACGGTGCCCTTTTTAAAACTTCTTCAATTCCAGTTTACCATCCTTAAAAACGGCATAGGTAAAGTATACAATCCAGTCGCCCAGGTTTACGTATTCAGAATTTGGCCCCACGTTTATCACCATAGGCAGGTGGCGGTGGCCAAAGATAAGGTAGTCGTAGTGCCTGGTTTCCAGCTTGCGCTTGCTATATAATACGAGCCATTCGTTTTCTTCGCCTAAAAACTTCACATCCGAATCGCCCGAAATCAACTTGTTCTTTACCGAAAGGTATTGCGCCAGCCTTACGCCCACATCGGGGTGCAGCCAGCGGAACAGCCATTTAGAAAAAGGGTTGGTAAACACCTTTTTCATGCGCTTGTACCCTTTGTCGCCGGGGCCCAGGCCGTCGCCGTGCCCTATAAGGAAGCTTTTATTGCCAAAGGTGAATTCCTGCGGGCGGTGGTATACGGGTATACCCAGTTCCTTTTCGAAATAATCGTCCATCCACAGGTCGTGGTTGCCGGTAAAGAAGTGTATTTCTATACCGCGGTCTTTCAGTTCGGCCAGTTTTCCCAGCACACGTATAAAGCCGCGCGGCACTACGGTTTTGTATTCAAACCAAAAATCGAAGAGGTCGCCCACCAGGAAAAGCACATCGGCATCTTCCTTAATACCGTCCAGCCATTTGATAAACTTTTGTTCACGCGGGGCGCTTTCTTCGGGTGTAGGAGCCCCGAAATGCTGGTCTGAGGCGAAATATATTATAGGTGTATTTTTCATTTTTTTACTGACCCTGCAAAGATATAAAAAGTAAAAATGTTAAATTGTAAGATTCTTAATAAATGAAAGTGAATTTTACAGAAACGTAACAAAAGAAATCTATTTTGTTTTTTTTAGTCAAAAATTAAATTATAGTTAATATTTACTGAAAAAGGTTAAGAATTTTTGCCTATTTTCGGATTTTGAACATAAACTGCTAAATTTAAAAACCTATGAAAAAAATTACTATGATGTTTTTCATGGCCCTTTGTACGCTGACAGGCTATGCCCAGTTAGCCATGGAGGGTTTTGAAGGCAGCTGGCCTCCTACAGACTGGAGTGTGGTAAACGTTACAGGACCTGTACAGCAATGGGTACAGGCTAACAACTCTGCCGCACAGCCAGCCTACGAGGGCGTTAAGGCTGCTTTCCTAAACAAAGAAAACGTGGCGTCGGGTACTTTTGCCGAAGACTGGCTAATTACCCCTGCCATAAACATCCCTACGAATGCGCAGCTGCGCTTCTTCTCGCGTCTTACGCAGAACAACGACCAGGGCTCAATCTACAAAATTATGATTGGTACCGGTTCTGATCCTGCTGGCTTTACTGAGGTAACACAGTGGACCGAGCTTACCCTGAATGCTGTGCAGCAGGAGTATGAGGAAAAGGTGGTGGCCATACCGGCTACCTACACAGGCCAAACGCTTCGCATTGCATTTGTAATGTTGGGCGATGATGCCGACCGCTGGCTGGTAGACAACGTTAGTGTGGTAGAGCAATGTCTTGACCCTACTAACCTTACTGCTGAAGAAGTAGGCCTGGACAGCGCCGAACTAAGCTGGGACGGTACTGCCGTAAGCTGGGAAATAGAAATAATTCCTGCTACGCAGACTCCTACGGGTACAGGTGTGCCATATTCTGGTGCGCTACCGTATATAGCCGAAAACCTGGACAGCAACACTGCTTACAGGTATTATGTAAAAGCTATTTGTTCTGATTCAGAAAGTAACTGGGTTGGGCCGTTTAACTTTACTACTGTGGGCCTTGGCGAAAGCTGTACTGCTCCTATAGAAATAGCGTCGTTGCCGTATTCTACTACAGACAATACGAGTAACTATGCTAACAACTACACCGGTGTACCGGGTACATCTGGTTGTGGTACCGCAGGTAGTTGGGAGACTTACCTTTTCGGTAACGATGTAGTGTATTCATTTACCCCTGATTTTACAGGTACTGTTCAGGTAGACCTTAACAATGCCGGTACGTATTCGGGTGTATTTGTTTACGACAGCTGCGAAGATATAGGTGTAAGCTGTACTGCCGGTGCCGTAACAGGATGGCAGTTTAACTCTACTTCTATACCTACACTTGCCGTTACGGCAGGTACTACGTATTATATAGTAATATCTAACTATATCTACCAGACTAACCCGTACAACCTTGTTATACAACAGGTAACATGTGCGCCGCCGGTAGGCCTTCCTACTGATAACATCGGTATGACGTCGGCAGACCTTTCATGGACTAACCCTACAGGTGCTACGGCATGGGAAGTAGTGGTTCAGGCTCCGGACAGCGGTATCCCTTCAGGATCTGGTACCCCTGCTTCTACAAACACTGACTTTACCGTATCTGGCCTTACACAGGCTACCCCTTATGAGTACTACGTAAGGGCAGATTGTGGTGACGGTTCATTTAGCCAGTGGGCTGGCCCTTACGAATTCAACACTATGATATGTGAGGCTGCAGACCAGTGTACTTATACTTTTGTGCTTACTGACTCATTTGGCGACGGATGGAACGGTAACACTATGAATGTTCTGCAAAACGGTGTGGTTGTAGAAACCCTTGCGTTGCCATCTGGCGCAGGACCTGTACAGGTTGATGTGCAGATGTGTAACAACGTTCCGTTTGAACTTTACTGGAACGCCGGTGGTAACTGGGCTGCCGAAGTAGGTGTAGCTATACAAAACAACTACGGGCAAACCTTCTTTACTAAGGCTCCGGGTGTGGGTAGCCAAAACAGCTCGCTGTACACCGGTACTGTAGACTGTGATAACCCTATGTGTTTGCCTCCTACAGAACTTGCTGTAGCAAACATTTCACAAACCACTGCCGATATTAGCTGGGCTGGCCCGGAAACAGGCAGCTGGGAATATTATGTAGTGCCAAATGGCGACCCTGCACCTACTGCAGAAACTGCCGGTACTGCAACTACTGATAACCCTACTACGGTAACCGGCCTTACTGAGGCTACTAACTACCAGTTCTATGTACGTATGATATGTAGCGAAACTGAAAGCAGCGAGTGGGCAGGCCCATTCGATTTCAGTACGCTTGTGTGTCCTGCTGAAGAGCAATGTAACTATACCTTTACCATGCTGAGCAGCTGGTGGGGTGGCTGGTATGGCGCTAATATGGTAATTTCCCAAAACGGCACTACGGTAGCTGTTATAGGTTCTACCTTTACTACAGGCCAGTCTCAGGAAGTAACCGTACCACTATGTCACGATGTACCATTTGAAGTATATTGGGAAGATGGCGGCAACTGGCCGTTCCAGGTGGGCCTTAGCATTACAAACAGCTTCGACCAGACGTTCTATACCATGGACTACGATACAGAAACTCCTGGTACGGTAATTTACAGCGGTACTGCTGATTGTGAAACACCACTATGTTTGCCTCCTACAGGCCTTACTGTAAACAGTACTTCAACTACTACTGCCGAACTTGCATGGGATGGCCCTGAAACAGGTAACTGGGAGTATTATATAGTACCGGATGGAGATCCTGCACCTACAGATGCGTCTACCGGTATACTTACTACAGAAAACCCTACTACCGCAACAGGCCTTACTCCTGCTACAAACTACGTATACTACCTAAGGATGGTATGTAGTGAAACTGAGAGCAGCTCATGGGCAGGTCCGTTTGCATTCCACACCCAGGTGTGTGAGGCAGAGAACCAGTGTACCTATACTTTTGAAATGACCAACAGCCAGGGCTGGGGTAACAGCGGAAACACCTTTACTGTATTCCAGGCAGGTGTACCGGTAGCTACTTTCGGTTCAGACTTTACATGGGGTTATTCTATGACCTACGATGTGCCACTGTGTCCTGGTGAGGAAATAAACATTGTAATGAACAACACAGGCTGGTCTACACAAAACATTGGCCTTGTGGTACACGATTCGTACAACGAAACATTCTTTACACTACCGGCAAGCGGTGGTACGCTGGGTGCTACCATATTTACAGGTACACCTTCGTGTGACCCTCCTCTGTGTCCTATGCCGCAAAACCTTGTTGTAGATAACATAGAACTTACATCTGCAGAATTTGGTTGGGAAGAAATGGGCAGCGCTACCCAGTGGGAAGTACTTGTACTGCCTTACGGTTCGCCATTCCCGGTAGCTACAGATACAGGCGTTGTTACTTCAGACAACCCATATACAATTACCGAGCTTACACCGGGTACACCATACACTGTATACGTACGTGCGGTATGTGGCGGCGATAACGGCAACAGCAACTGGGCCGGCCCTATAAACTTTGTGACCGACCTTGCTAACGACGATTGTGAAGGCGCTGTAACAGTACCTGTAAACACAGGTGCAGATTGCGACGAGTTTGTGTCGGGTACACTACTTGGCTCTACAGGTTCAGGCCTTACGCCAAGCTGTAACTCATGGTCTACTATAGAGTACGATGCGTGGTTTAGCTTCACTGCTACAAACAGCACCCATTCTATTAGTATAAACAACGTGTCTGGAAACATATTCCCTTACTTTACCGTGTACAGCGGGGAGTGTGGTACATTCGAAGAAATATACTGTGGTTTTGACAGCGGCGCCAGCGTAAGCGGCCTTGTACCTGGACAAACCTACTATATAATGACCTATGTAACCTGGATGAACGACCCTACAGCCATCAACAGTTTTGATGTTTGTGTGGCCACACCTGCGGTTATAGAGCTTGATAACAGTACATATACTGTACCGGAACTTGTTTCTGAAGTACTTGTAAGCTCACTTTGTGCTACGGTAAGTAACATTACATGGAGTACAGGTGGCGACAGCAACAACCTTACTACAGGTATTGCCAAGTTTGGACAAGGCAACAGCGAATTCGGTATAGAAGAAGGTGTGTTACTTGCTACAGGTAATGCCATGGATTCTGCAGGCCCTAACCTTACCTCGCTAAGCGGCGGCGGATGGGGTGGTGATACCGACCTGTTTAACTACATTCAGGCTGAAGGTATCGACCCGGGATTATGGAATTACAACGATGCTACCGTACTGGAGTTTGACTTTGTACCGCTTACAACACACATTAAGTTCCCATTCATCTTCGCTTCAGAAGAATACGGCGGATTCCAGTGTTCGTTCTCAGATGCATTTGCATTCTTCCTTACAGATGCGTCTAACAACACTACAAACCTTGCAGTAGTTCCGGGTACGGGTGATGCCGTATCGGTACTTACCATACGTAATAACCTGTATAACACAGGCTGTGCCTCTGTAAACCCAGAGTGGTTTGATGCTTACTACCTTCCTCCGGGAGAGCCTGCAGCATCTGCACCTATTAACTACAATGGTGTTACCAAGAAAATGTTTGCAGAAAGTGATGTAACTGTAGGTGAAACGTACCACATAAAACTGGTAATTGCCGACAGGAACGATACCGCACTTAACTCGGCTGTATTCATCGGTCCGTTTGATATCGGTGATGTAGACCTTGGTGCCGACCTTACTGTAGATAGCAATACTGCACTATGTTCTGGTGGTACTGCTACTATCGATGCCGGCCTTGACCCTGAAGAGTATTCATTTACATGGTACAATGGCGATGTTGAAATTGAAGGTGAAACAGGCCCTACACTTACTGTAACCGAAGAAGGTGAATATACAGTAGTAGCACACTACTTCTCATCTACCTGCGAAACTTCAGATACTATCCTTGTAGAGTTCTACGATCCGGTAGAGGTTGTTGTAAACGAGCCGGAAGACCTTACCCAGTGTGATGCTTCAGGTTACGATGAATTCGACCTTACGCTGAATGACGCTGTAGTACTGGATGGTGTAGCGAATGCTGAACAATTCCAGGTAAGCTACTACCTTACTGAAGCAGATGCAGAAGAGGGTACAAGCCCGCTTCCATCACTGTATACTAACACTACACAGTTCCTGCAAACGGTATATGTAAGGGCATTTAATACTACAACCGGTTGTGATGGCGTAGCTCCGTTCGATCTTATCGTACAGACTACATCGCCTGAGTTTACCGTATCGCCAGATGTTTCTATCTGTGAAGGTACTTCAACTACAATCGTTGTAACTCCTGGTAACTACCTTCCTGAAGAAGTAACCTATACATGGACACACGATGGTGAAACCCTTGCTGACACTACTCCTGAAATCACTGTTACCGATGGTGGTGCTTATGAAGTTGTTGTAAACAAGAGCGGATGTGTGGGTACAGCTACAGTAAACGTTACTGTAATACCTACCCCGGTAGCTGATGACCTTGCCGATGAGACACATTGTGGTCACTACATACTGCCTGCACTAAGTGCCGGTAATGCATACTATACTGAAACTAATGGTGGTGGTACACAGCTTGCTGCCGGTGATGCTATAACTACTGTAGGTGCTAATGAAATATTTGTACTTGCTTCAAGTGGTACGTTACCAAACTGTACAGCTGAAACAAGCTTCATAGTAACAATTACTCCTGCTCCTGAAGTTACTGCTCCGGATGATGAAGTAGCTTGTGATAGCTATACACTACCTGCTCTTACAGTAGCAGATTATAAGTATTATGCTGAAACACTTGGTGTTAACGAAATTCCTGTTGGTACGCCAATTACTGCTACGCAAACTATCTATGTAGGATACACAACTCCTGACGGATGTTTTGGTGAAGACAGTTTCACTGTTACCATCTTAGAAACACCGGTAGTTACTCCTCCTGCTAATGTAATTCAATGCGATAGCTATACACTATCGCTTGCAGGTTCACCTGCCGAATATACTTACTGGACAAATCCAGGTGGTACAGGTCTACAAATAGTAGATGGTGAAGTGTTTAGCGCTGCCGGTATTACTACAGTATATGTATATGCTTCAAACGGTATATGTAATGATGAAGATAGTTTCACTATCGAAATCGTTCCTACCCCGGTTCCTGCGGTTCCTGCTAATGTTGCAGCTTGTAACAGCTATACCATAGGTGCTATACCTACCGGTAATGCGTACTGGACCGGTGCCGGTGCTACTGGTACACAACTGGTACAAGGCAATGTGCTAACTGCTTCGCAAACCATTTATGTGGTAGCTACAAGCGGAAGCTGTACTGCTGAAGGAAGCTTCACTGTAACTATAGATACACTGCCTGTGGTAACTACCCCTGGCGACCAAACGGTGTGCGACCAGTATGTGCTTCCTGCACTTACAGTAGGCGGCTACTATGCTGCTGCCGGTGGTACATCACCTATAGCTGCGGGTACTACTATCTATGAAACGCAAACCATCTACGTATACGCTACTAACGGTACTTGTGTGGAAGAAGACAGCTTCGATGTAACGGTAACGCCTACACCACTGCTTTCTGTAGAACTGCCTATTACCGGCGAGTGTGACGGACTGAACTTTGTACTTACTGCGGTATTTGATGATGCCGAAGAACTGTACACCCCTGATAATGTTACTTACACATGGACTAATACTACCACCGGTGCTGCTGCCGGAACCGGTGAGTCTATAGTAATTACTGAGGATGGTATTTACGAAGTGGTTGTAACGCCTAACGGCAATGCTGCTTGTGCGGTATCGGCTACAGTGCCTATTGACGACACAAGCTGTGCAGTACAGCGTGGTATTTCGCCTAACAATGATGGCGATAACGACAGCTTCGACCTTTCTAACCTTGATGTAAGGAAACTGGAAATATTTAACCGTTACGGTAGAGAGGTTTACAGCTTTACCGGAGCTTACACTAACCAGTGGGGCGGACAGTCTGCCGGTGGTGATGAGCTTCCTACGGGTACTTACTTCTACATGTACCAGCGCGCTAACGGTGAAAACAAAACCGGCTGGATTTACATCAACAGGGAAATAAAATAATAATAAAAGCCAAGCAGTATATGCCCCCGCTACGGCGGGGGTATGACGCTGCTAAGCAAGACTAAC